>NZ_LNCD01000152.1 GCF_001542405.1 Rhizobium altiplani | reverse complement strand
GCCGCGGGTTTATGATGAAGCGGAACGCAATGCGCTCATATTGCTGTGGGAAGCGTCTGACCGGGTCTGTGGGAAGCGGCTGAAGGCGTTGCTGCCCGTCCTTGTCGAGGCAATGGAACGGCACGGTCGTTTTAACCTCCCGCCTGAGATCCGCGGCAAATTGCTGGCGATGAGCGCGGCCACGATCGACAGGACGCTGAGACCAATCCGAGAGGGCTTGGGACGTCCTCGACGGCGGCCCGCGGCGCACGCCCTGCGACGGAGCATTCCCATTAGAACCGTCGGCGGATTGGGACAATCCGGCGCCAGGTTTCGTTGAGGCGGATCTCGTCGCCCATTGCGGCCCTTCGGCTCGCGGCAGCTTCATCCAAACCCTTGTTCTCACCGACATCGCGACTGGCTGGACGGAATGTGCGCCGCTGCTGGTTCGCGAGCAGACGCTGTTGAGCAGCGTGCTCACAGAATTGCGCAAGCAACTGCCGTTCGCGCTTCTCGGCCTGGATACGGACAACGACACCGTCTTCATGAACGAGACGCTGAAGGGTTACTGTGACGCCGCCAATATCGTCTTCACGCGCTGCCGTCCCTACCGCAAGAACGACCAGGCCTTTGTCGAGCAGAAGAATGGCGCCGTGGTGCGCAGGATGGTCGGATATCGTCAATTCGAGGGGCTGGAGGCCGCCGCCCTGTTGGCGAAGCTCTACCGTTCAGCACGGCTGTTCGTGAACTTCTTTCAGCCATCGTTCAAATTGATCGCGAAGCAGCGCGACGGCGCGCGTGTGCGCAAGACATATAGTCCGCCAGCCACGCCGCATCAGCGTTTGGTTGCTGACGCTCGCACGTCAGATGCAGTCCGCTTCCGTCTGCAGGAAACCTACGCCGGGCTCGATCCTGTCCTGCTATTGCGCGATATCCGCGCCCTGCAGGAGCGACTCGCCGCGCTTGCCGACACTCCGCCGGCCATGCGCACTGACGGGGTAGCTCAGCCGATCGACCTTTTCCTGGCGAGTTTGCGGACTGCCTGGAAAGACGGAGCTAGCCGGCCGACAGATCGCCCGATTGTAAAAGCCAAAAGAGGACGGCGGCGTCCTGACCCTCTCGTCAAGGCGACTGCCGACTTGCGAAATTGGTTCGAAGCCGAACCATGGCGAACCGGCAGTGAACTCCTGTCACGTCTGCAGACCGAGTATCCCGGCGATTACCCCGACAAACTGCTTCGAACGCTTCAGCGCCGGCTGAAGGTTTGGCGAAGTGAACAGGCGGACGCGTTGCTGTTTGGCCCGTTCAATACGGAGCTGCCGATCCAGGAGCTCGCCAGGCCGAACTGAGGCGCCGTGGAGCTCGCGAAGGAGGCCGGGCGCTGCGAAACCCCTGCCATCTCCGCGCCCGACCTCCTTCGCTCCAAGTCGGGAGCAAAGTGGATGAGGCAACGTTCAAACCTCGGGGAGCATCGTTACGTGCGGCAATACGAAGTTCCTCCCAAATCGCCGCGCTATACGCAACGTCGACGGAAGCGAAATATCAAGGCAGATCTGAATGGCTCGCAGAATTGCGGTTTTTCCGGTATTGTTCTCACCTATGATACAGCAGAGATCGTTTTCGACATTGACGTCCAGGCGTTGAAACGTCCGAAAATTCTTAACAACGATCCTTGCTACGCGCACGAGAAGTCCTGTTCCGCCGACTCAGTCCAGCAGTTGATTTACCCGCGAAAGATGTACACCGAGAAAAGTGGTGCGCGATGCCGTTTTGCAATCAAGCGAAGCTCACACAGCGGCTCTGCCCGGCAAGCGCGCCACACAGTACCCCGAACGCTAAGGCGACCGATGTTGGTTCGGCGCGACTTTAGAGTTGCGAGAGAACCAGAAAGCCTTTTCGTGATCTCTGCCACGCGAACGTCTTTCCCGTCATTATGATAGCCGACAGGAAATCGAAGAAACCATCAGGCCACGCTGGTATCTGCCCGTAGATCTGGTCGGATGGGACTTCGCCGCGCACACCGAAGCCCGCGGACTGCCCTTGCACCACCCACTTCAACCGAACCGGCTTGACGAAAAGGGTCCAAGGCGGTTCCCGATCGGCGAATCTTAGATCGTCCATGGACGAGCCGACCATTAAAATCCCGACTTCATTGTCTTCTCCGAGATTCTGATCCTGAAGCATTGGGCCGAGAACCGCCTTGTATGCCTGCGTCAGGGATCGAACGCGGACAAACGCATATTCTCGGACCGTCGATCAGATCCCGGGGGCCGACCAGACGGCATTTCCCGGCATTCCAAGTTTGGACCGGATTGTCCGTTCATGATCGCGCTTGATGTCGTGCAGTCTTGGAGTCGGCCATTCAACCACGTCGTCATCGATTGCCTTGGTGTCATTTTGGCAAAGCCAGATAGCATTCTCAATGCTCGAACGCTGTTTCGATGTCATCGACGCATCATACCGTGGCCCACCTGGCGAGGCAGCAGCGATGTGGGCGGCCACGCCAATGTTTATGACCGCGTTGGCAGACTCTGCGCTTCCCGCAACCGTTACGGCAGAACAGATCACGCATTGAAACGCCGAGCGCCTGGCGAGATCAGCGGTGGTTTTCTTGTCAAAGCCGTCCCGGCGTCTGCTGGAGGAAGAATTTCGATCCGTCTGACGTCTGATGGATCAACACTCCGAATTTATTCGTACGGCAGTTCTCCAAATAGCCCGATCATGAGATCGCCACTCAGTACCTTGAAGGGTATCTCGACGTACTGGCTCGGGTGTCTCGGCTTAGCAGGACCATCATTTGGGGCGTTTCGCGTGTGGCCTTTCACATGTTCGCCGTTTTCCTTGATGAACGGCAAGATCACCAAGCGACCGTGGTTCGCGGAAACGATGGTCCCTTCAGTCCAAAGGGTAGTTCCGTCTTCAGATTGGTCGCTATTGGTCGTCTTGACCTGCCAGCCAACTTGCCCGTGCTGCTCATACCAGAAGACGACGCCGTTACAGACGAGGACTCGCTCGCCACGGGCCAGGGCTTCATCAAGCAGACGCCGGACGCTTGCGAGCTGCAGCAACTGATTGGCGCGGGGAAGAAGGATTTGGCGAATTTTCGCCTTTACCTCTCCCCAATGCTCGGTCGGGTTCAGATCGAAGCCGGATGCGATCTTCGATCGCTCGATTAGCGTGGCACCGCGCTTGTGAAGTGAACCATTTGCAAGCACGTCCCAAATACCCTCGTAGGATTTGCCCATCGCGACCCTCTCGCGTAGCTCTCCTACCCGAATACCGGTCAATGCCGACAATGCCGCTGCGAGAGCGTCGCGAAACGGTTCAGCCCTCGCGGTGAGCTGAAGTTCTGATGCAGAGGGAGCCGGTACTGCGGCTTTACGCCTCCTGGCTTCGGCGAGCATCAGCGCTTCCTCGGATCGCAATCGCTCCTTGGTCTGCAGGGCCTTTCGTGTCTTCAGCTGCAGCGAACGCCGCAGATCTTCGCCAATCGGGCTATGCTGAAGCTCGGACGCATAGCGCTCATTCAAACTCGCGCCCGCCGCGAATGCCGCGCCGGCATCAAAATGGCGATCCATTTTCACGAAACCCTCTGGCGTCGGAATCCGGCGGTCACGCCACTTCGGGGCACCAACCTGGCCGACCGCCAGTTCGTGCATTTCCCAGAAACCATGGAGGGGATCGTGGGTCGGCCACACCGCGAGGATGGTGTCAAAATCTCGCTTGCTATCTCCCCACTTCATCGCGTGTCATCCCATGTCACCTAGGCGCGATCTCCCACATAGATGCCGCTCAATATCTGTAAGATGAAAGAGTCGATTTGTGATTGAAAGTGCTGCCTGACACTTTCCAGTTGTTTTCCTCTTCTTGTAAACATGACGTCACACCTTGCTTGGACCGTGGTGACGGGTTTGGGGACGCCTGCATCGCAAGAGTCGTGAACAGTATGAAACGGAAATTGATCTATGGGCACCGAAGAACAACTGCTCGCGGAGAGCATCCGAACAACCATCAGCAAAACGTCAGACGTCTTATGGCGGCTACTGCCCCTGCAGCCACGATCTCTCGAAGAGGCCGAGGAAGACCCGTCTGACGAATTGATTGACCTGGACGGCGAGCTGAGCGATCACCTCAAGAAGCTCTACCGTGATGTCGCCATATTGGCGGAGCGTATGCATCTTCCGTTGCTTTGCCGGAAGATTTCGGAAACGTTCAATGAGCACAGAGATACGCTCACACAAGCGACCAACCAGTTCGACGAATACATGGAATGCCCGTCGTTCAGGGAAATTCGGGGCATTTTTGATTCGATCGATGCCATGATTGATGGCAAAGACATTTCTTCGGTCGCTGTCCTACAGAATATCCTAGAGAATACGCGCAAGATTCTGGTTGACGCCGGTATCCCGGTTCCGAAGACCGAAAAGGAAATTTATGACGCAGTCGGCAAGGTACTGAACTACGCGTTCCACGACGTGATACCGCAATTTAGCCTTCCGCGCCCGCTGAAACAATACAAGCCCGAATTCGCAGTCAAGTCGGTCAAATCACTTGTCGAATACAAATTCGCCAGAAGTGAAAAGGATCTCAAGACAAAGGTGGACGAGCTTTACACCGATACCCGCGGATATGTGAATGACAGCGGCTACAGCACGTTTTTCGCGGTTATCTATTGCCACGATCAGTATGCCCATATCGAAAAGGTCAAACGGGAATTTCAGACCAGTGAGATAGGGCCTCATTGGCGGATCGTTCTTGTTCACGGCGGTGGCGCGGCATAACGAGCATCGTGAATCCCAACACCTATCATCGTCGCCGGCAGGGGAGAATGCGGTGATCAATCATGTTCGAAAAGCCGCACTTGGCGCGAAAAAGCGAAAACGATTTGTCGGGAACGTGCGATTCATGTTGAAAAATCCGCGCTAAGAGCGGATAGTTACGCATGGTTCACGATCAACGGTCCGCGCTATCAACTCATATTGCAAGCCTGCTCTCCGCGGGCCAAGTAGTCTTTACGCGCCAGCAGGCCGAACAGGCGCTGGGCGTCGAACGCGGCGCCTTCCTCGATGCCGCCGAGCGCCTTCAACGCCGCAAGGCTCTGATCAGGCCCCGGCAGGGACTCTATGTTGCGGTGCCCCCACAGTTTGCCTCCTGGGGCGCGCCGCCCCCATCATGGTACATCGACGCCCTGATGCGCCACGAGCTGCAGCCCTACTATGTCGGCTTGTTGAAGGCGGCGGAGCTTCACGGCGCCACGCACCAGGCCGTNCAAGGCGGGCCGCAATCTGATCGTCTTCTATTACCGCAAGGACATTGCAGCAGTGGAGCCGGGCATCGAGGACCGGAAAACGGATACAGGCAGAATGAAGATATCATCCCCCGCGCTCACGGCGCTCGACCTCCTGCGCTACCCACAGGCGGCGGGCGGGATCGACAACGTCGCGACGGTCCTTATGGATCTCGCCGAAAAAATCGACCCTTCCCAGCTTGCCGCACTGTCCGACGCGGCGGAGCGGCCTGTCATTCAACGTCTCGGTTATCTGTTGGAGCGGCTGGGACATAAGGATCGCTCCGATCCGATGTATGCGGCGCTGATGGCGCGCGGTGCGGCGCCGTGGACGGAGCTCGACCGGCATGAGACGCGTGACCCCGATTTCACGCCCACGCCGCAGGAGCGCGACGACCGCTGGCATGTAATCGTGCGCCGCTCGCCGGAGATTGACGAATGATTCCCGCTCAGAACATCGTCGCTTGGGGGAGAATCGTTCCGTGGGCGGATCAGCGTCAAATCGAACAGGATCTCATCATCAGCCGTGCGCTTATCGATATCTTCAATGACGATCTCCTTTCTGCCGAACTGCGTTTTCGCGGCGGCACGGCGCTGAACAAGCTGCATTTCCCAGAGCCGCTTCGCTACTCAGAAGATATAGACCTCGTCCGAACGACTGCAGGCCCGATCGGCCCAATCTTGGATCGGTTGCGGGAAGTTCTCGAACCTTGGCTTGGCCGGGCGCAATTCGACCAGAGCCCGGTCGCCCCTAAATTTCGCTTTCGTGTAGAGGCGGAAGACGGAAGCGGCGTGCCTATTCGACTCAAGGTCGAAATCAACACGCGCGAAATCGAAGCGTACGATCCGCCGCAAGCTCTACCGCTTCGGATAGACAATCCCTGGTTTGCCGGCGAGGCCGCGATTCCGACCTTCTCCCGGGAGGAAATGCTGGCCACGAAGCTTCGGGCTCTCCTGCAGCGCGACAAGGGTCGTGATCTCTATGATCTCTCCCATGCCCTCGATGTGTTCGAAGGGCTTGATGCTAATCTGGTTGCCGAGCTGTTCAGCCGCTATCTTCAGTTTGCAGGCCAATCGATATCCCGCGCCCAGGCCGAAGAACGAATGTTCGCAAAGCTGGCGAATCCGCGGCTGCTAACCGATATGCGGCCACTGCTTCCGCTTGCTCAGGCGGAGTCGTTGTCAGAGGACGCCACCAAGGAGGCTTTCGAGCGCGTATTTGAAGCGCTGGTTGTCAAGATCGCTGGTGACACCTGGGTTCGCGCCGGCGAGATGAAAGAGCGTTTTGGGCTTGGCGGACCGGCCGTTCAAAAAGCTCCATAGCCTCGACCGGAAGAAGGTGGGCGTCCCCTTCGGGACGGGCTGCTGGCTCTGCTGAAGCCCCTGGTATGGCCCGGATTTCGGCAGGGGAATAGATATAGGGCTTATTTCGCCGTTGACGGCTCGGGATAAGGTCCCGGGAGGGAACCTCGTGTCGAGGATCGATACCGTGGAGCCAGTGCGCAAATATTCGGATAATGCCGAGACGGCGCGACCACGTGTACTGGCTAGCGTCACCGAATGACCCACGCCATCCGATGAAGATCTCGGCGTTCACATATTCAGCGCCCACCCTTTGCGCATATTCAATGAAGCGCCTCAGAATCCGCTCGTCAGTGCATAGCTCAAAACCAAGGCCGCGGCGGACCGTAAGATAGCGGTCTAATTCTTGAGATAGCGTGCTCATGCTGCGCCTCCTTCGGTCGGCCACGGCAGGGCAATGGAGCGCAGACCTTCAACGTCAAGCCTTGCATAAAGCATCGTCGTCGTTCGGGAGCGATGGCGCAGCGTGTCGCTGATTTCCTCTAGCGAAGCGCCATTTTGAACCAGATTGGTCGCCAAGCTGTGACGCAAGATCTGGGCGCCAACATAAGGAGCTGGCGGCTTCAACCCCGTCTTGCTGTACGCCTTGCCCAATATGCCGTTCAGAACCTGCGCGTCCTTAAACGGGCGGTGCGGCGGGCGGCTGATCACGAACAGCGACCGGGATGTGGTCACCCGCTCCAGCTTAATGTAATCTGCCAGCGCCTTTCCGACCTCAGGCAGAAGCGGCAGCCTGTCATGTCTGTCGCCTTTTCCACGAATGAGGATTTCTCCCGAGCGCCAGTCGATGTCGTCGATCTGAATGGCGACGACCTCTGGCGGACGCAGAGCGAGGCGCGCCATCAACAGCACCATTGCGTGGTTACGCAAGCTGGATGGTGCCGTTTTGCGCACCGCATCCAGGATCATGTCGACCTGTTCGAGGGAGAGATGACGTGGAAGCCGCGTGCCGAACCGCTGCGCCACGCGGGGCACGGCATTCGCCAGATTTGTGGTCGTCTTTCCAGCCTTAAACAGGTAGCGGAAGAAGTTTCGCAAATGCGACGGCACGGTCTTATCGCGCGGTCCCCTTTGGATGATACGCGCTTGCAGGAAGCGGGCGATGTCCCCGGCGGATATGTTCCCGAGATCATCGGCATCTTCCGGAAAGCGGAAGTCGAGGAACTGCCCGGCAAACCGCCAACTATCGATGATCGTGCGTTCGCTCAATCCCCGTTGCCGGCGCAAATAGTCTTCGTAGGCCGCTTGCAATTCTAAGCGCGCCGTCTCTTTTGGCGACAGAGCCGGAAGCTCCCTTGCTACGCCACGAGTGGCAAGAAAGCTCACGAAGCGTTTCATCATGAACTTTGCATAGGTCTCGCGTGACGCGATCCATCCCATAGCCGTGACGAGTTCGGCAGCTTGGGTTTCATCAAGATTGCATACATCGATGTCCTTGGCACACATGACCTTTGCAACATCATTTATGCAGCTCAGGTAGAGTTTGACTGTGCTCCAAGCATGATCTCGCTCAACCATCTCATCGATAAAGGCGACGAGATGGCCATCGAACGTCGAGAAGGCACAGGCATAAAGTAGCGTAACGAGTGATCGTCATCCTGATCTCCTTGTGTTTCAAACAAGGAAAGACGGCGATCAATCTGAGCGTTGTGCAAGGTGCATGCTGTGAACGCGATGTCTAAAGCGGAATTGCCGTTTCTTCTTTCGCTGTCCGGATTATCATCATGGTGAAGAAGCGAGCAACGTTAGTCTCATCGCGGAATAACCTGTCGCACAGGGAGTCGAATTCTTCCATATCGCGCAGGCGCAGCATCAGAACGACATCGGTTTCACTAGTGACGGCATAGGCCTGCGAAACGGCATCTTCGCTGCTTGCAATGTCCAGAAAGCGGCGCATATGCGCCTCGCCGTGCAACTTCAGTTCCACAGTAACCAGCGCCTTGATACCACGCCCAGCCCTGGCGGGATTCAGGATAGCGACAATCCGGTCAATCACACCTGACTTTCGGAGCCGCTGCATACGGCGCAGACAGCTGGAGGGAGACAGACCCGTCCGCCATATCGACATTCGTGCGCGATGCGTCGCGCTGCATTAGATTCAAAAGTTTCCGGTCGATACGATCCATTGGCGCAGCATATCCATAAGTCGCTCCTGTGCAATAAAATTGCACATATTTGCAATCTTTGACCACAAATGCGAACCGGGCCAAGCTACCAGATTGGGGCACCAAAACGGGGGCTCACATGCAGGTATTATTGCAAATTCGGCGTAACACGCAGGAAACACTCGGAATTTATTGGGTTCTTGTCCGGATCACGATTCCAATCGCGATCATGACGGAGCTGCTTTCGCGGATGGGAGCGATCAAGGCGGTCGCTCCAACTTTTGCGCCTGTCATGAACTTGGTCGGGTTACCCGCGGAGCTGGGGCTAGCCTGGCTGACGGGCACCTTCGGTCTTTTAGCGACCACGGCAAGCTAATCTGCCCGTTTTCATGGCTGCTGGCGCGTTCAGCTTTGCGGGAGCGGCCATCCTTGCACTAAGCAGGTTTCTACCGGCGCGGAAGCTGGTGATTACCCAACACCTATAGTACCTCGAATCCCTCTGATTATGCCGAGATCTGTGAGCCGGATGCGACCACTTCCGGCTCATCCGCACAGATGCCGGCATTATCCGGATGTCGGCATTTGCAGAGCGTTTTTAGCGTGGCGTCGCGTGTATGCACGTTGACGGGTACACCGAGACCGAGAGCGACGGTGCGCTAAAAACGTGTTGGGCGAAGGCAATGCTGCAGCATGGCCAAGGGAGAGATCGCATAGAATGCTGCATGCCGGGCAATCCACGACGACAAAAGCTCATCGGCGCACGGCACCAGCCTTACCGGCAATCGCTGTTCGCTTAAGTTCGTCTTCACGCGAACGCTGCGTCCGCGTCGAATTCTGGCTCCCATTTCTCAATGGCTTCGTCAGTAATCCGCTCTCTTCCGCTTTCGATTGCCTGGATGGCCAGTGAGTTGACGAGGTGGAAGATGTTGGCGGTGATGCCCTCGGTCACTTGCAGTATTCGCCGCAAAGATTTCGCGGTTAGCACCGATGGGTGCCGCAACGGAGTATTGCGCAGCATCAAGGTGACTAACATTTCGAACTGCTCATTTGCAGCCCAGCGGCTCAGCGTGAACTGGTCGAAGCGACGCGCCAGCTGGACATCGCCACCAATGGCTTCACGGGCATCGTTGACGCCGAAGCAGACGAGGGAGATCTGCAGGCGGTTGCTGAGAAAGCGCAAGGTATTTAATACGATGCGCTGCTCGCGATAGGTCCCGGCGAGAATGTTATGCACCTCGTCGATCACTAAAACCTGCACGCCAATCGCGTCCATGATCCGTAGTGCCGCTTGCTCCATCTGAGCAATATCGGCTCGCGGTCGCTGTGGCGCGCCGAGCAGGGTCAAAACTTCGGCGTAGAACCGCCGTTCTCCGGGCCGGCTGGTCATCTCCATCGCCAGGACCGGTGTCTTCAGCCTACCGGTAAGTGGGTTGAAGCTTGGTGGGTGCTGGTCTCGGAAGCGCTTCATGATCATCGTCTTGCCCATGCCGCTGTCGCCATAAATGGCGAGCGACGGCATTCGCGTCCCGCGTGGATGATCGACCAAGAGGTTCAGCCGATCGAGCACCTGCTTGGCACGAGGGTAAATGAGCCAGCGACGTGATCTAATGGCGCGGATACGCTGGCTGTCTGCTTCACTGAGCAGTTCCGCCGCGGTCAAAGTCAGGTGGGAGATTTCGGTGTTCATGCCAGCTCACTCCATGTCCTCGTCGAAAGCCACAGGTTTGCTGGAGTCAATCCCCCGAAGCGAGCCCCAACCGCTGTCATCCACTTTCGTTTTTCGGGTGGGAGTGCGGCCTCGTCGTGCTGTCGTTGTCGCCTTCACTGCTGCATCCACCAGTTTGCGTTGCTCGATCGCTGTACTAACGATCGTGCGGGTGTTGACCTCTCGTCGCCCTTTCGCCAGCAGAGTACGCCTCGCAGCCAATGCTTCGTGTAGAGTTACAGGGGCCAAAGTAAGATCGGCGTAACGTGCTTCCACGAAGTTGCCCGATGGTCGCCGCACGAACACACGAGACATATCCCGCGGGTCATATTTGACGAGCAGCCGGCGATTTGCAGTCCCGACGTCGGCACTCAGGGCTGCCGACCAATAGCGCATTCCGAAGAGATGGATCCCGGTAGGCTGCAATGTACGCTCCTGCTCGGGCAGGAATGTCAGCCAAAATCGCATTCTGTCCTGCGGCAAGCGGAGCGGAATTTCGCCCTCGTGCTCATGCCATACCGCGATTGGCGGGCGGCCCAAAGTGCGGTGGATTGAGTGATGGTAATTACCGACAATGTTGAGGGCGATGTATCGCTCTAGCTCGCGCAGGGTCAGCGCCGAATGCCGCTTCGAATCGTATTCGCCAAGCTCCTGTGCATTGCTGAAAGTGGTGCCGGGTAGCAAGTGGAGTCTTCCCATCTGGGTGCCGATCAGCCGCTCGATATGCCCGCCGAAGCGCGGTTCGCCCGGTGGTCTCCAGTCGATCGCAACGCCAGCATCATCGCACCCCCTCTTAAATGCGCGGCTCCTGAAATCGCTGCCATTGTCGACATGTAATGTCTCAGGGAGGCCGGCGACGGGCCACGGCTCAATGATTTCGCGCTCTCTTAACCAAGGCGTTTTGTCAAAGACAGAGTGTAGCAAGCACAAACTGGTCGAAAGCCGGGAGGGTGCGTCCATCGTAAGATAGAACCCCGTCACCATCCGACTGCAAACATCCATTGCCAGAGTTAGCCAAGGCCTCCCGATGGGTAGACGCGTCTCCTCGTCGACGACAAAGATATCTGCTTTCGTATGGTCGACTTGGACGATCTGGAGTGGACGCGAGGCGGTAAGCCCTCCCGGCACCGCCGTTGTTCGCTTCACTTTTGCGGCTTCACCCCGTCGTTTGGCGCGTTCGTGAAGGTCGATGTCCTGGAGACGAGCTTCGATCGTCCGGCGATGTGGCGGCTTCAGCCCGGCCGAGAGGCAACTCGTTCGGATATCCCGAACCAATTGAGAGATGCCTTGGCGGTTTTTTGTCAGATAATACCGATTTATCGTGGCGCGGATGATTTGTTCTCGTCCCTCGTCGAGCATCCGGCGGCCGTCAGGACGGCCAGGTTTCCGCTCCACCAGCGACATCACCGTTCCCCCAGCTCGAAATAGCTTGATAAGCCGGAATGCAGTTGCTCGACTGACACCAAGTTCGACAGCAAGCAGCGCCATATCCCCGGAAGTTACATCGCCAGATCGGCGCTTCAGAAACTCTCGGATTGCCTCGGCGCGTCGACACGCCTCGTTCCAAAGCGTTTCGCCAATCTCGTCTGGGAACTGAGCATCCATCCTGAAGCACCGCAGATTTCATCAGCGAATGAATCTCATATTAAGTGCCAAAATCCAAGCGGCAGTCTCAAATTAATTGCTAAGTCTCAAATTAAGTGCCGGGCTAACTTATTGAAAGCGTTGAGGCGGAATCTCATAGTTAAATGCCAACCTACAGCTTCGCAACCTCAAGGACCGGAAATTCCACGCGTTCGAAAAGGGCGATGAATATCGGCGCTGTCGAACCACATCGGCGCGCCGATCAACACCTCTCTGATTCTCGACCATTGGGATGATCTGCTCCATCTGGCGGCGTCGATCACGACGCGATCCGTGGTGCCGTCTACGATCGTGAAGAAGCTGTCCGCATCTCCGAAGGAAAGCCAGCTCGCAAGGGCGCTACGGGAGCTCGGTCGGATCGAACGGTCGCTCTTCATGATCGAATGGTACTCAAGTCCGATATTGCGCCGGCGCTGCCAAGCCGGCCTCAACAAGGGCGAGGCCGCACATAAGCTCAAGCGCGCCGTCTTCTTCCACGAGCGCGGCGAAATCCGCGACCGATCGTTCGAAGGCAAGGCCAAGCGTTCCGCGCCTCTGGCCTCAACCTCGTCGTCAGTGCGATCGTACATTGGAATACAGTCTATATCGAACGGGCAGTCACCCAATTGCGCAAAATGCAGCGCGAGATTCCTGATTCACCTGCTTAGGCACGTGTCGCCGCTGGGCTGGGAACATATCAATCTGACCGGGATCTACACCTGGGATGCAGAGCATCAGATGCCTGAGGGCTTCCGGTCGCTCAGACTTCCTGCACAGCTACGCCACGCCGCATGACGTTCATGCTCCGTTCGACCTTAGCGTGTCGGGCTTTTATCAACCAAAGACAGCCACGGCAGATTTGATGGTGATGCCTCCGCTATGACTACGGCGCATTTGGCGGCCGGTAGCAGCACGGAACACTTGCATTAATTGCAGTGCAGGAGGTACTCGTGACCAAAGGATCTTCTTGCTTTCCTTGCCGCTTCGGCTTTTCCGCACTGCTTGGCAGGCAACAATGCGCTGGGACATCTGAAGCCGATTTCATGGAAATACAGGTCAGCAAGTTCCGGGCTGATGTGATGAAAGACGCCTGCAATGGTTCGCCGGACCCGGGCATTGAACCCCTCGGCTGAATTGACGTGGGCGGCATCCCGGACATATTCGCGGCTGGAGTGGTTGACCGTCTCGTGTACGGCAAAGCTTTCGCCTATGGCCACGAATGCCTTTGCCTCGTCGCTCATCAAATGCGCTCGAAGTTCAACTTGTGTTGCAACTGCTCGTACAGCAGCACGCAATGAAAGGCCGGTGACGACAGCGGCACGGGCATCGCCCGCACTGGAACCTGGGGTGAGGTCTGCCGGTCGCTGCACAATCGCCATGACCGGCGTCTTCTCCGTCTTTATCTGCCCCTTGCGGCCTCTTCCAGGAGGCGGATTATCGGGATGCTTTCTGGGTCTGCCGCCGAGATAGAAATGGTCGACTTCCACCGTGCCGTCGAGCATGTGCTCGCGCGCCACCATGAGCCGCAGCGCATGACCGATCCGCCAGGCGGTCGGTTGGCTAACGCCAAGGGTCTCGGCGAGACGGACCGAGGATAGGCCTTTATCCGACTGCAACAACAGCCACATTGCTTTGAGCCAGGTGCGCAACGGAAGCTTCGTGGCATGCAAGGGCGTATGCGTTGTCACGGTGAACTGGAAGCGGCAATCACCGCTGGAGCATTGGTAGAGGCCTGGCCGCGCGCGGCGCTTGCCCATGTCGCGGCCAGCTATCGCTGTCGAACGCTTGTAACCACAGGCAGGGCAAATTCTGCCAGCTCGCCATACCATGCCTTCCAGCAAGCGACGGCATTGTTCCTCGTCTTGGAACGCAGCGACCATGTCGTCCACTGTTCGAATATTGGAAAGTGTCGCAAGCATCGTTTCGGACATCATGATCTCCATCGGGATTGATCGAAGAATCTCATGGAAGACACTCACTTACAAGGACTTCACTGTCTTTGGTTGATAAAGGCCGCGTGTCGCTGGGAATAGTTCTTGTTCCGACCCCTTGTTTGTCGCCGTGCAGCGCAGACGTTACCTCTGCCTTTGACGATACGGTGCGGCTCCCTGTTTGGTGAATACGCCTCGCTCGGGCCGTCTGCTCCATCAACGGCCAGCTGTGCGATAAATTTGTTGAACCAGACGGTCGGCACCAAGCAGATGAAGGCGCTTGTTCACGTCGCCGTGACCTGGCCCGCATGGCAGCGCGGCAACCCGATAAGACGTTTATAAGGAGGCACGATCACACCTGCGGCTCGGATCGAAGATGCAGTCCTGAGTTTGCCTTTACCTGCCCACCCGCGGCGGAAGCTCGCGCTGCGCTAAGCCAGAAGTTCGGTGCCAGCTCTCGCTGCTACCACCGTCAACAGAGCAAATCAACAGTCCGGGCGAACTTGAGGGCCAGGCGGCGGGCGGGCAGGATATATCCTGATGTAAGCGTTGCCTCGGATTTTGGACGGGGCGACTTGCGCGCTTGAAAACGGAAGCCTCACGGCTTCCGTCAGGTTGCTGACAAACGGGGCCTTTTAGCCCCCTGGTGAGTGTTTCCCTGGGTCACAGAGGCCTAACGGACTCCGTCTTTATTCTGCTCCATAATACTGTAATATATATAAATACCACCTAATGGACCAGGTCATAGCTGCCCCGCTGCTCCCGGGTTCTCTGATTTGAGCTCGGTCCTTGGTGGTGTTTTGTTATTGTAGTCTTCAGCTTGCCTTCCAGAAAGGCCCGGCACTCCTCGCGGACGGCCTCGGCATGGGCCTTCGAATGCCGAAGTTCCACGCCCAACGATCCTTCCTCGCTTTCTTGTGCAGGTATTTTCGCCTCCGGCCAGCAATCAAACAATCAAACTCATGGAGCATGATGTTGGATAGGAGCCGCTGGTCCAAATTCCGGGGTCCACTTCACCTAACTTGCGCTTCGCAAAGCCCGCGCCAAATGCATCGTGACCTAAATTAAGATCAAATGCGCTAGATCGCTTAATCGAGAGTCGAATATTAATGGCGTGTAAATAGTGCAAAGGAGGGGATAAAAGAAAATGGCACAACAACGGAGAGCAGAATTCGTACCCCATAATTCCCTGATTATTCATTAATTAACTGACTTATTTGATTTTATCAAATTCGAGATACAGCAACCCGCCGCCATAACGGGTGATAGGTATGCATCGAGCGACACAAGTAAGAAAAGTGAACAAAGTTCAACGACAATAAAACCGACCAAACACAACACCACCTAATGCCAAGCCAGACTGCGACTTGATCACTCCTCGCCGTCCTCGCCCCCGCCGTCCTCGTCCTCGTCCTCGTCGTCCTCGTCCTCGCCGTCCTCGTCCTCGTCCTCGCCGTCCTCGTCCTCGTCCTCGTCGTCCTCGTCCTCGCCGTCCTCGTCCTCGTCGTCCTCGTCGTCCTCGCCGTCCTCGTCGTCCTCGTCCTCGCCGTCCTCGTCCTCGTCCACCTCCCGTATCGCGGCCCCCCAAGACACAACGTTGATGTAACTCTCGGACGAGCCGCTGGCGATGGCAATGAACCAGATATACCCCTTATCAATGCAACTCCCCGGCGCCTCAGACGGGTGCGTATCCGATCTCACCTTGGTAGCGAGAGTAAGGCTGCCAACCTGGACACAGAGACGTGCATCCGCCTGACTCATATAGAAGTACGTGAGTTCAACATCTTGCCCAAAATGGTTTTCGTATGCTTCCCAGCGCTCGGCGATGGTGGCCGCCAGCGAGTTGACATCATCAGTAATGACTGGATCGCCAGCGCCCCACGACATCGAGAGAGAAGAAATTGGAAATGAGATCAAAGCGAAGGTAATTGGGCTTGTTAGTAAAGGAGCCAAACGGGATCAGAGTTTTATAAGCGAAGAGTGGCCTGTGCTGGCGATTGGGGGCATTCTTATTGGACCGGATTTTAGACGGTGACATTTTATGATCATTCGGAGAAGCCAGACGTTTTCCATATCGGCTGTCATCGTCTGTCCTTATCCAAAAGCGAAATCCTTTCGCGTCACCAAGGGTCGACGTCGATCGTGAGCGCATCGGCACACAAAGTGCCCCTTTGCAGAATCGTAGAGCGATTTCAGCAGCTGCTCGAGATCTTGGACCGGCATTTTCTGCGGCCGCCGCCCGCCAAGGCAATCATACGAGTGCACGAATGCACGAACAAAGAAAGCCGACATAGCCACAGGCCAAAAAAGAAGCTGCAACTCTCAACCCAAGGGATCGTCCAAAAGACGGCAAACAGAGCGGCGGCAGGATACTTTTTCTGCGGTCCAAGGGTTAGTGACACGGGGTGATAATTGCCGGCGGCAGGATATATCCTGATGTAAATGTTGCCCGGCAACGTTTACATCAGGGGGTCATTTTGTCGTTTCTCAACAAAAAATCGTTAGGCCTCGCTTTCGCAGATTGATGACCCAAAAAGAGACGCAGTGTACATAGGCCCCCGGAGCAGCGAGTTCGCACATCACGGAACCCAGGGGTCGCGGGAGGCAAAGAGCTAAATCGATTGGTCTATGTAAAGGCTCATTGCCTCATGTCTTTTCGATATTTCAGCTTCCTCATCGAAATTGAAATTTCGTTGTAAGAGCGTGGAGATAAATTGCCGATATCTCAATAAACAGACAAAACGCTCATCACTGAATACGCGATAGTTTGAAGAAAAGGACCAGCTCTATTGATGATGACGTCGTTACATAAAACCCTTAAACACGCCAAGGATCCTTCTTGATCTGTACCCGTTGCAAAAAGGTAATTCTTGTCGTTGACAGAGACCCTCACAGAAGGGAAGAGACAATACTCTTTGCATACGGCTATGGGTCACTCTTGCTTGTTTGTCCACGCTTTAGACAAGGACATTTGATGGTTTTCACAGAAGAGAAGAGTTCCTCGATAGCAACCCGTTGGCCGCAAGAGCAACGGAACAGTTATAAATCCACAAGCCACATCCTTCTTAACCTATAGCCTCCGCAAAAAGGTACTTCTCGGGTGATAGTGACAGAAACACGACCCTCGTATAAGGGAACGGGCAATACTCTTTGCATGCGAATAGGGTCATTCTTTCTTATTGGGCCGCGCCCAATCCAAGCCAATCCAAGCCGAGCCAAGCAAGCGCTGGATGTCACGAGTTGTTGACTTAGCAGTCCCGTTAAGTTCGCAAAAGTCGTGCCCTTTGGATTGCAACGAAGCGGCGACTTCTAGGACGAACCAAGCGACGCCTCTGGCTGGCCGGCTGAATGTTCATTTTCAGTCATTTTCCAACAGCCTCTTTGGCCCCACCAAAATTTGCCCTCAACGGTTCAAGCATTCAGTCCACGTGTAAAAGACGTCCTTTGAAGATGGTGGTGAGGGGCACCTCGTTTCTGTCGTTATCCCATATATTCTTGGTTCTCACTGAGAGCTCAATTTACCATTCTTGCGCTTCGCTTATAAAAATCAATTATTCGCTTTCGCTGCCTAAAAAGCCGTTATTCCCTTTCGCTTGCCTAAAAGCCACGCAATTTTTTGCGAGGTTTGAGAGGCAGGATCGGTCCTCTATTTATAACCTCATAATTCTTGGTATCTCCACAACTGCCTTTTTTCATCACAAAACAGATTTAAATCGAATAGCTGGTTTCAAGATGCCGGAACCGCCCATATGGAAATTTGACCATAATGTGACCACGAATCTGAGGAGCGCTATTGAGAACGCCAGGATAAACTATGAAGGCGGAGATAATGAAGCCAATGTCACGCTTAAATTCTATTATGGGTGTGAGGCTGACGCTGCAACTACTGTGGCTGGTCGACGTTTTGTCGGAACTTGGGTCGCAGGTGGTCGCCCAATTGCTACGGAGGCGGGCGGGCGCGAGTGGTTCATCGCTGTCAAGGAACCCGTGGATCTGAACGGCGAGATCAAGGTGGTAGCATGGGGGCGCGGGAAAAAGGCATGATCGAAGTCGCCGTATATTGGCCTGACGTTCACCTGTGGTGTTGTTGCGTGTGGGTGTTTCTATGTAAGCCTTTGTATTGTGTCATAAACTGCAATTATGCAGCTGTTGTGTGATGAGTTTGTATAAAATAAGACGAGGCCAATTATTAAGATGATCGCTTGTGTCTAATTATTGACTAGGTTAAGTTACTGCGAGTTGTCGTGACACAGATGGTTTTAAAGCGAGAATCAAGCGTAACAATGAAAAAGTCACCTATAAAGTGTTAACAATAAAGAACCGAGCTACGGCATTAAAGTTAAGAATAAAAGGACGAAGGTAGAATAGGTTCGCCTTAAATCGAGAACAATGGAATGTATCCTATGTAGGAAATATAATAGAAGTAATATTGTGGGTTGGTGATATTGTGTGAATACAAGGGAAAATGTGGATAACAACGCAATTGTAAACGACGAACGAGCGGCTCTCAGGAGCGTGGCCGCTTGGCGTGGCTTGGGGATATATCCTGATGTAAACGTTGCCTTGGTTTTTGGGACGCGGCAACTTGCGCGTTCGCGCAAAGCATTAGAGGCTGATTGCCTGGTCATGGAGGCCTCACGGCCTCCATGTTCATTGTGAGCAAGGGCATCTTTTGGATCTGTCCCTTCGGCCGTGTAGGGGGCAGCTTCTGTACAGCCGTTGCCATCACTGTAGCTTCCCATCGATGTCGTCCAGAGAGGCTTGTTTTTTGCCGTACCCAAGGGTCACTGAAATGTGGTCATAATAATAAAAAAGGGAAGCTGGGTATGTACTGACGGAAGCAAAGGATCGACTTCGATACTATATAAGGCCTGTTGTCTTTCCAATATCAAACACACGTCTTCACTTACAGATATCACAGGTTGCCCGCATCGTCTCTAATCATGTCAGACTTCCCAAGTTTCGAGCGCCCAAGCTTTCAAGGTATCAATATTGTCCAAAGCACCCGCAAACAGATTGTGCAACGAAGGGTCAGGGAGCAGAGAATGAGTTATGACGGTTTTCTTGATGCTGATCTTCAGGAAGCGCAGAAACAGTATGCAAATTTCCTGAAGTTAAATGAAACCTGGCAAGAGTGGTTCGACGAGGAGAAGGTCGCGAGTCTCCTGGAGGAATTCCGCAACTATCCGTGCGTTAATGATCCGACCGAGGGCCTCTTAGAGCAGATTATGCGAGACGAAGAGCAGTACCCTGAACTACTGATCGTCGTGGCTAACAGGAACTCATGCCAGTCAGCCGTTACCTATCAAGATCTTGATCATATAGAGGCTGCATATCGCTTTCGCGCCGACGGAAAAGAAAGAATGTTGGCATACGAAGTTCTGCCGTTCGACGACGGTTTCGATCGTGATATCGTGTTGGCCAAGTACCGACAGTTGGGATGCGACTTGTCGTCGGGCCACGACCTCAGAAAATGCGTGTTCATTCCAAAAACTGATCACTTCAGGGATGAAGGAAATGGCTTTTGGAGTCGCCCGTATTTTGGCAAGTTTGATGTGCTGGCTACTGCCGAATCGCAGCTTTATGATTATTAGATGTTTCCCCGAACAAGGCGTTTGCCGCCGCCCATTTGGGCTCCAATGTTCCTGTTTAGGTCAATTCTGCTGTCTGTTGTGTGTGTTGCCGTGTGGCTTGGTTCCGCGTGTTGGTTTCTTTGTGTCCTACAGCGTAAACTCATAAAATTTCTTGGCATTTATCGACCGGCGTGATTCAAGGCTTCGAAATAGGGAAGCATTTGATGACACGTCGTCGCTACGAACTGACTGACCACGAATGGTCGATTATATCGCCGTTGTTACCCAACAAGCCACGCGGCGTTGCCCGCGTTGATGATCGGCGGGTACTGAATGGCATCCTCTGGCGGTTTCGAACGGGCTCGCCTTGGGCGGAAGTTCCGGAACGCTATGGCCCGCCGACGACCTGTTACAACCGCTTCGTCCGCTGGCGCAAAGCCGGGGTATGGGATCGGCTTCTTGAAGCGGTGTCCAAGGCCTACGATGGCGACATCGTCATGATCGACTCGACCTGTGTCCGCGTTCACCAGCACGCGGCCACGGGAAAAAAAGGGATGGAGACGATGGTGGCATGGGACGTTCCCGCGGCGGCCTTACGAGCAAAATCCATGCGCTCGTCGATGCCGAAGGTCGCCCGGTCAATCTGCGTCTGACTGGTGGACAGATCGCCGATTGTGCCGAAGCCGACGCGCTGACGGATGAGCTTGGCGAGGGGGACATCCTGCTGGCCGACAAGGGTTATGACACGAATGCCATACGGGCAAAGGCCGCCGAGAGAAAGGCCTGGGCCAACATCCCGCCGAAGAGTAATCGCAAGGGCTCTTTCGTATTTTCGCGCTGGGTCTATCGGCAACGTAATCTCGTGGAACGGTTCTTCAACAGGATCAAGCAGTTCCGAGGCATCGCAACCCGATATGACAAGCGCCCGGAAAACTACCTCGCCGCTGTAAAGCTCGTCGCAACAAGAATATGGTGCCAGAGTTTATGAGTCGACGCCGTA
>NZ_LNCD01000151.1 GCF_001542405.1 Rhizobium altiplani | reverse complement strand
TGGATCAGCGATATCAATGACGTCATAATCTGATCCTGATCGACGCTCCTCACATGCGTGTTCGCGATCGTGACTGCTCGGCTGACCAAAAACGAATGTCGCAACAGGCGGCGCAGGTTGGTATGAAAGAGATGCTTTTCAACTGATGTTCTCTGTTCACGCTCGCGATCGTATGTCATAGAACGGTCATAAACAGCGGCAAGCCTGCAACGATAGCCACGACAATCTTGGATCAGGGGCACGGGACATGGGAGAGGCACGATCGTCGTCAAGCCGTTTTGCCCGCCCGGAAGATGCCGTATCTTGGCGCACGCCTATCGAACAAGCGGGTGCGATCTGCTATCGAACATCTGAGAATAGCGCCATCGAGGTACTGCTTGTCGCCAGCCGTCGAAATGGCAGCTGGGGCATCCCGAAAGGATGTATCGAAGCAGGGGAAACCCCCAGTGTTGCCGCCGCGCGAGAAGCGATGGAAGAGGCAGGTGTACGAGGCACCGTGTCGACTGAGACGCTAGGTTCGTTCTTCTACCGCAAAGCGGGCGACGATCTATCCTACCACATCAAGGTACACTTGCTCGAAGTGACGGAAACACTCTCAGACTTCCCGGAAAAGCAAACCCGAAGACTGAAATGGGCGTTGCTTGAAACGGCGGCCAAAGAAGTTTCGCACCCGAAGCTTCGGGATCTTCTGTTTTGGTCACGGGGCCGTATGAGACCGCAAATCCGCGAAAGTTCTTTCCTGATCTCCGCTAAGTGAAGGGGCTTGTGCCGGCTGGGTCCTTCGAAAGCGCAATCGAGCGCGCGGCGCAAAGATTTCATTCGTTGACGGCATGGGCAGGCAATGGTGGGTTCTAATTCAGCACGTTTGCCTGTCACGGTCGCGAACCACCGACTAAGTTCCGCGAGTTGGAGCGATTTTAGCCTTCTAGGCCGCCTTCATTCTTTCCGCCGGGCCACTGTTGTTGCCCAGGTCGAACCGGTCGACGAGATCCATCAGATGATCGGCTTCGCCCGACAAAGTCCAGCTCGCGGCTTCAGTCTCCTCGGCCATGGTAGCATTGCTTTGCGTCAGTTGGTCGAGGCGCGTTATCGCAACATTGACCTCGGCGATCGAGGATGCCTGCTCCTGGCTCGACAGAGCGATCACCTCGATCTGGGCTGAAATGCCGACGATGTGCTCGGAAATATCCAGCAACGCGCCCCCGGTTTCGGAGACCAGACCGGCGCCGGTGGCAACTTCGGCGGTGGAATTCCCGATCAGCGTGGCGATCTCCCTGGCGGCTCCAGCGGAACGCTGCGCAAGTTCGCGCACTTCCTGCGCGACGACGGCGAAGCCCTTGCCGGCCTGGCCGGCACGCGCCGCTTCGATGCCCGCGTTGAGCGCCAGCAGATTGATCTGGAAGGCGATGTCGTCAATAACTTCGATGATGTTGCCGATGCGGCTGGAGGCAACTTCGATTCGCCCCATCGCCGCGGTGGCATTACCGACGACGGCAGTAGACGGGGTCAGAACAAGAGCAGTCCGAAATAGTACGCTAAGGTCGAACGGAACATGAACGATGCCGTAGATCGGATGCCCAAGCGCAGCCACTTGTTGCCCTGCTTGATGATCTTGCCATGGTAGGTCTTGCCGCCGCTCGAATAGGTCGAGGGAACAAGTCCGGCATAAGCGGCCAGCTTCTTCGGGGTGCGGAACCGGGAGATGTCGTCGATCTCCGCATCGATCAGCCGGGCGAAGAACTCTCCGATGCCGGGGATGGTCTTCAGCAGCTTCACATTGGCATTGGCCCTGGTCATCGCCCGGATCGTTGCTTCCGACTGCTTGACCCGCTCATTGATGTCGCCGATGAAGGCGAGGCCACGATCAATCTGGATACGGTCGATCGGCGAGACATTCACTTCGGCAAGCTGGGTGCGGCCGGCCTTGCCGAACAGGTCGCCCAGCTTCTTCAACTGCGCCGTCTGTTCCGGATAGCGGTCGAATACCGTTACGATCCGGTTCTTCGTCATCGTGCGCAGCCGCACGTAGAACATCCGTTCGCGAAGGGCGATGCGAAGCTCTCGCGCCTTCTCTCCGGGAGCCCACGCCTCCGGCACCAGGTCGGCGCGAAGAAGATGTGCCAGCACCGTCGCGTCGATCTTGTCCGTCTTGATCTTGGCGTCGGCGATCGCTTTCCCTTTCAAGGGATGGGCGAGAACGACATCATCACAAATGTCGTCGAGCCAGTCGTACATCACCATCCAGTTGCGCGTCGCTTCGACAACAGCGTGGCTGTTCTCCCGATACCGCTCCAGAAACGAGCCGAGCGATGGACGATCGTTCTTCACACGCCCGGATCGCAGCGTCTTCCCGGCAGAATCCTGCACGACCAGGTGGCTGTAGCTTTTGTGGTAATCCACGCCGATATGGTAATCATAGGACGCAGTCATGCTTCCAACTCCCTCGTTGAGATCTGCGAAACCCCAATAGGATAAGCCGAAAGGCTGGAAGCGTGACTGTCCCTCGATCATCACCTGCATCTCAGTGATCCGTTCTCTCCAGAGGCGACCTCTTTCATGTCACCTCCTCCTTTGTCGCGACAAACCGTCAGACAGTGGTTTGGTTCCCATCGACGAGCGCGGAAAGCGGAGCCATGGAATGACCGCGAATATTCGGGCTCACAACAAGCGTGGCCTAAGCGCCGATTGACCTCTCGGCGGGGTAGGGCGGCATACCGACGTCGCGTTGATGCGCCACGTGGGAGGCGATCGACGCCCAACTGGCAGGCTTTGTGAAGACCTTCGCAGACCTGAAGGAGGCAGGTAGTACTCGGTCCTCGTAAGCAGTGACAAACACGAACGGGATGCCCTTCATTTTCAGATTCGCCGCCACCGGATAGACCCTTTCCCCGCCGAGATTGATGTCGAGAATAGCGCCATCGAGTTGTGGCCCGTGTTCGATGATGTCGATTGCTTCCGCTATCCGCGGCACCGGGCCGACGACATCAGCACCGAGTTCCGTTAGCACATCGTTGGCTTCGCGTGCGGTGACGTATTCATCTTCGACGATCAAGAAACGATAGCCTTCGAAGTTCGATTTTGCCGAGCGGTACTTATTCCATGCCGCTACCCGGCAGAGGGATTCAAGCCTGTCGGGCAGGACCATACCGCGCTGGTACATCCTCATAACGTATCGCGCGAAATCCTCCCGGTATCCGACACCCTTGGAAAACCACGGCTCTGCGGCGACACTATCGAACGCGTGCTGGATGATCCGCATGTCGGCTGGTTCGAAAACTCCCTGTAAAGCAATGTTTGACATCTCTGGACCCCAATTTAATTCCCGACTTTGACCTTTCCACCACATGAATATTAGCTCAAGCCGATTCAAGCTTGGCCGCCCATCGGTAATGAAACGTACCGACGAGAACTGACCGCTGTGATCGGGAGCCACGGCTCCCATTCTCGGTTGGCGGGCCGTTAGCAACTTAATCCACGGAGCAGATCAATGCTTTTGAAGCTTTAACGGTATCACTGCTTTCCGTCGGTCTTGCCACATCTTCAATGGCACAATCATCGGGAGGCAGCAGCGGTGGGGCGGGGACGTCTGGCACTGATACCTCCGGCAGGACAGGTACATCGGGCCGCAATTCGGGGTCTGGTTCAAGCGGTGTTGACGGTAGCACGGTAGCTCCTGGTACCGGCTCTGGCTCTGGAACCTCAGGCACCGGCTCTTCCAATACGGAGGGCCAGTCCGGAACAAGTGGATGCGCGGACGTCAACAACGGTTCGAGTTCAACAGGCAGTCCCAGCAGCTCCGGTTCGACTACATCCGGAGCGAACGGGACGACCCAGACCGAAAACTGCAAGTAGCTTCAACGCCGCGCTAATCCCGCGCATTCCTTCACTGCTGCACAGCCGTGACTGACCGAAGCCTTCATGAGACAAGTTCCGTGGCCTCAGCCGGCGGCACTTTCGAACATCATCATCAAAATCGCGAATACGCACAGCACGCACATCGACCAAGCGAAGGCTGAATGCGAGCTTGCCCATATGGCCGTGCACGTAGTCCTCGTTCTCATCCCGAGGTCCATATGGATCGTTGTGAGGAAGATGAAGCCCAGCAGAGGCGGCCCCACCCAAAAACTTCCGATCAACTAACCACGAAATCGCGCTCGCGGCCGAACAAATAGATTCCCAACCGATCATGTAAGGGGTGAGAATTCCAAGAGCTATCCCGGAAGCCTGCTTTAAAACGTATGGGCCTGTGCCACCTCTTGCTTAGCCCAGACCTCTGACCCGTCCTAACGGTGTTGTCATCTCCAGTTCTCCCGTCGCGGGGGCGAAGCCGAGAAAGGAGGCGCGCTGCTCCGCAGAACGTCAATGCCGAAACGACGACAGCGGGCCGTGGTACGCTATCAGACCGACGGCACAATTTGCTCGGCTTCCGGAACTTGAGCGGCTCCTGCTTGTTCGACTACGTCATCGGCACGCAGATGGTGAAGTCGCCGGTTGGTGCTGGAGTGGATGGAGACCTTCCCTCCTCTGGAAATCACAGTCAGCCGGATGCATGGAAGTGGATATGGACGCCAGCTCATCAAAGAGGCGCTATCTTACACATTAGGAGCAAAGACCAGCTTCGAACTTAACGATACCGATCTGCGTTGCATTATTGACATGCCGCTGGAGCGGCGGCGGAGGAGGAGCAATCGATGACCGACGAAACGCTGCTGAGCGGCAAGCGAATTCTTCTTGTTGAAGACGAGTATGTTCTCGCGAACGATCTGCAACGTATCTTCTCTGAAGAAGGCGCCAATGTTTTGGGCCCAATCGCATCGGTCGATGATGCCTTGGACCTGATCGAAGCTGGTGAGACCATAGATGGCGCCGTGCTAGACATGAATTGCTGCGAAAAGCCAGTCAGTATCCAAACCGTTGCAAATGCTCTCTTCTGCTGATCGCAGAAGCCCGTCACAGTCTCTTTCGCCTCTGTCACCTCTGTTACATCGGCGAGACAATGGACGGAGGTTTCAACGGCTTATCTCTCAGAAGCGTTGGTCCAAGTTCGATTCCGCTCAAGGCGAGGGATTTGGCTTGCCCCAGCAGAGATATTCCATCGCATCCGACCGGCGTAAGCTATTGAGTTATCCTGTTTCCCGGACCGGTTGAAAAAAATGTATAGGCCATCAAGCTCGTCGAACGCGTCGGAAGGTGCGCAGCGGGTTGAGCTGTCGACGCCGGCTCCCTGCCGCGTTCAGTTTGTGCGATGGCGTACAGAGGTGCATAGTGTCTCAAATGGGCGCTATCGAAACCGAACTCGAGATGGTCGAGAGGCATGTGTGCCGCGGTGAGTTCATCATTGCGGAGCAACGATCCCGAATTGAGCAGTTGTCGCAACAAAGCTTTCCGATCGGAGAAGCCGAGGACCTGCTCAGGTTGTTTCTGGAAATCCAACGCCAGCACGTGGCGCATCGTGACCGGCTGATCCGCAAATCAAGGTCCTAGGTATCTATTGCTGCGACAAAAGCACGACAATCGTTGTACCGGTTACCGGTGAAGGATGGGATTTCTCAAATCGGCTTGGCGTTTGAGAATGGAAACCGGGAGCGGTTTCTGAATGATCTCGTTGATCGCGCTGCTAAAACCGTACCGTCTGGCCTGCGGTTCGGCCGGTGATGGCCATGTTCTGATGCCGTGCTCCGTCTTTTCGTCTAGGAACCGCCCTCCTTAATTGCAGCTTGCGAAAGGGCTGAACGGAGAGAGGGCGATCATTCCCCTTCCTACGAACTTCATCGTCAATGTCATCCCCGTTCACCCGGCAAGCAGGACAAGCCTTTCGACTGATCCAGGATGTCGTTTACTACGTCGCCGAGCGGAAGCCGGCTTTTTGTGGAGCAAGCTTTCCAAGAACACAGACGGGCTGACTGTGGTGAACATCGAGGCAATCTCCTATCCCGGTGATGTCGAGGTATTCTTTTCCGATCCGGTATTTCTGAAGAAGTTTTGCAAGCTCGATACTGTCTCATCCAGCGAATTTCACACCTACATCGTCGGCGAACTGGTGCGGCCCGAAGGCCTCCGCGTCACGGGGTAGCTGGGACGGTTACCCGTGGCGAGGCTACCGCCGGGGGTTGCCGGTTTCGTCACGATCCTACCGGAGGTCCTGCCGGCTGGCCCTCCCGCAGATCGCTGGGGTGAGTGAGGCCGTGCCTGGACAATGGATCTGTATCTATGCCCTGGGGTCGCTGCTCGTGGCGATCCCGCTTGCGGCGGTGACACGGAGTTGGCGCAGGCGACCGCTCCTGCTCGGCGCTAGCGCCATCCGATAAGCCGCGATGGTAGCGCAATCGTTCCGCAAATCAGGCAAAAGAGATCACATTATTTGCGCAGGTGATCATTGCTCGCGGCCTCCAATACCTGTTTCACCCCCTTGGCTAAAACCGGATCTTTCGAAAGCTGCAGTTGGAAATCTTTCTCATCAAGCTTCCCCAGTCGGTAGGCTTCGACCAAGTCTTTCTGTTGTCGGTCCAGTCCTCGATCTTTGGCGGATTTGGCGAGGCGGCCTTTGAATAGTAGCTGGATATTGCTCGTCGACATCCCATACTCCTCTTCGCGAAAACCAAATGAGAGCTTGTCCGATATTTTTGGGCATGCCCTCAACATCTGGGGTGGAACAGACCGCCATCGGCACACTCAACATCAACGGCGGGACACTGATTACATTAAAAAGCCGGCCGTATACGCGCCTTTTACGTTCCTATGCGCACGGTGCTTTGACAAACCACGAGCATTATGGACGGTAGGAGGGCTCACAGGAAGCGTACATTCATCGGCGCCAAAATTCTTCTAAAAGGCGGCGCCAGCGTTTTGGATTGCTTGTCAAAGACCTGTCGGATGGTGGCGCGCGGCTAATGGTCGACGGCGCAATCGCTGTCCCAGCGGCCTTCGATCCGCAACTTTCAGATGGTCGTATTTACCCCTACTGCCGTGTCGTACGGCGGCAAGTCAGTTACCTCGGCATCTGCTTTTCGATTTAGGCAGAACAAGCCGTTGCAATGAAGGGGATGACGGCAATCGCCGGAATCGAAATGCGGCCTTCAGCAATCCTTTGGATTGCGGGAGGGAGGTCGAGAAGGGGCTTGAACCTTCCTGCAGCGAAGCCTCGACGGATGGGTTTGCAGCGTCACTGCTCCCGGCTGAGTCCCGGCGGCGGCAAGGTGCTGCTAATCTTTCCGGTCAAGGTAAATTCGCATCAGCTCACGTGAATTGCTCAGCTCACGTGGATTGCCATCAAAGAGCGTGTCCCACCGGAGCGCAGTCAAGCAGGGCAACGCATTCATGCAGTTGACGCTCACGAAATAAACGACGGGACTGGGATCTCGCCGTGCCATGCGATAAATAACAGGCGCACTTTTGTTCGAATATCCACGGGCTCCCATCATTCGCGCAGACGCTGACATATGTGGGAAGCCTTCGCAGGGTGGGTGTTTACGAAGACTTCCCTGGTGTCCCGCCCCAGCCGTTATGGCGTTCGGGACATTGGTATTTTACGCTCTTTGGATCGCGCTGCCATGGACCAACGTCTGATGGATAGGTGGAGGCTCTATCAGCTAGGAGGCGCCTCTATGAACCGACCCAAGTCGCTCCACCGCGACGACTGTAATTCGGATCGGAGAAAAAATGCTTGTTTCAACTTTTGCCTCGGTGGTCGCTCTTCCGGTAGCTGTTGCCGCGACCCGGATTCGTTCACCAGTTTTGATTTGTCGGTCTTCGCAAAAAGCGGTGGCAATGGCTGCGGAAACGGTGGCGGCGACGACGGCGAGAACGGCGGTAGCAATGGTGGCGGCCAAGGGAACGGTAGCAACCACGGTGGCGGCAGCATCAAGAGCGGCGGCCCGACATCTGGCGGGTGGAAAGCTCAAGGAGGAACCAAAGGCAAGTTGAGTGACGCAGGCAGCAAGGCTCAGTCGTCTAAACCGGACAAAGCTGTCGCCGCCAAGGAAAAGAACTCTTCCGCACAGTTGGCAGGGTTGAACTCGCTGAAGCGCAGTTACAAGGCCTACCTGCACACGTCTGACCCGCGCATGACAGCCATTGCCGCGTATGCGATCGCCTATGCGCAATATGAAATCGATAATGGTGTTGAACCATCGGTTGATGATCCGCTCCTGGGAGACGAGGCGTTGGAGGATGCCCTGGCTTCGGCAACCAAGACCGGCGAGGTAAGCCCCGCCACTCTTAACCAAGCCAAGGACATTCTTAGTGTTGGCGATGCTAACGGAAAGATCGACCAAATTGCGCCTCTCTTGAGGCGACAAATACGGAAACGCCAGACGACGGATGTCCACGACTCCCGAGGAGGAGAATTTCCTCCCGGTTCTCAGCATCTCCACAAAAATGCCCCGCGTTGCAGCGGGGCCGAGGTCCAATGAAAGCTACCTTGGGATGCTCAAATCCCCGAGGCAGCACCTCGACGTACTGCAGCCGGGTTTGGCTACGCATAACACTGAAGGGAAGCCCTCGCGGAGTGTCGGTGCTTAGGCTTCCCTTTATCCCGTCCCCTAGCCACGAGCAATCGAGATGGAGCGATATTAGACCCAGCCGCACTTTCCACCACGGACCAAGGTCTGATGGGCCGTCATCTTAAAGGCTTACACGGCTTAGCTGCGTCCGCAACAAATGCCCGTCAAAGCGGGGATGCGTTTTGCTTGTCGGCAAGGGAAGAAATGTCGGCCAGTTCCGCTTAGTGTGACAACGGAAGACTTGCGCCACGGGCTGGCGACAAGGAAAGCATAGGTCCCCACCGTCCAGCTCCGACGAATGGGACCCGGGTCAACGACTTATCGAGATGATGTTCTGCTCCCGCTACAGCGTAAACTCATAAAATTTCTTGGCATTTATCGACCGGCGTGATTCAAGGCTTCGAAATAGGGAAGCATTTGATGACACGTCGTCGCTACGAACTGACTGACCACGAATGGTCGATTATATCGCCGTTGTTACCCAACAAGCCACGCGGCGTTGCCCGCGTTGATGATCGGCGGGTACTGAATGGCATCCTCTGGCGGTTTCGAACGGGCTCGCCTTGGGCGGAAGTTCCGGAACGCTATGGCCCGCCGACGACCTGTTACAACCGCTTCGTCCGCTGGCGCAAAGCCGGGGTATGGGATCGGCTTCTTGAAGCGGTGTCCAAGGCCTACGATGGCGACATCGTCATGATCGACTCGACCTGTGTCCGCGTTCACCAGCACGCGGCCACGGGAAAAAAAGGGATGGAGACGATGGTGGCATGGGACGTTCCCGCGGCGGCCTTACGAGCAAAATCCATGCGCTCGTCGATGCCGAAGGTCGCCCGGTCAATCTGCGTCTGACTGGTGGACAGATCGCCGATTGTGCCGAAGCCGACGCGCTGACGGATGAGCTTGGCGAGGGGGACATCCTGCTGGCCGACAAGGGTTATGACACGAATGCCATACGGGCAAAGGCCGCCGAGAGAAAGGCCTGGGCCAACATCCCGCCGAAGAGTAATCGCAAGGGCTCTTTCGTATTTTCGCGCTGGGTCTATCGGCAACGTAATCTCGTGGAACGGTTCTTCAACAGGATCAAGCAGTTCCGAGGCATCGCAACCCGATATGACAAGCGCCCGGAAAACTACCTCGCCGCTGTAAAGCTCGTCGCAACAAGAATATGGTGCCAGAGTTTATGAGTCGACGCCGTA
>NZ_LNCD01000150.1 GCF_001542405.1 Rhizobium altiplani | reverse complement strand
GTGAGCGCAACGAATGGCCCACGGCTTTCGTGATTTGACTAAATAGGTTTCTGGCTTTCTGGCTCTCGGTCAGAACTTCTGCTTTGCCCGCTTCGGCATAAAATAGGTTCGGATATTGACGAGTGCTTCGGCGACGGCAGCAGCATCCTGGTGGGTCGCTTTCCGTTTTACCTCGCCGAGCTTGCGGATCGGCGCAATGATATCCCCAGTGACGGCATGACCTCGAAGGACAGGCTGCCAAAGCCTTGGCGCGTGTCGTGTTCCAATGAGAAAGCAGATGTCCCAATCAAATGGATCAAGGGTCTGATCATCGATCTGGGTGAACCTTGGCCGGTGGTCTTTCGGTCTCTCGGAAAGGCTTGCAGATATCCGATTATACTCTGCAACGATCGTCTGCACGGCCCGATGTTCGGTTGTTTCCATCGGCAGGTTTAGGGCATCCGGGCCGGTCAGTTCCGGGATCCATTGCCGTGGGTCGATGAACCTGGGGCCGATGATGAGGGCCGTAAGATAACCATCGAGTCTGCTCATTGACCAGATAGGCGATGGCGGACGACGTCTCCTGATAAAGGCTTCGAATGCGTCGTCATCGAGCTTCGGTCGCGGCGTCATCTCCTGGCTGTTCTGTGTCATGCCGCTTGTCGCTCCTGCTGTGTCATCGCTTCGCGTTCCGCCTTCCAGGCCCAAGGCAAAAGGCTCTCCATCTCGTTGGCTTTCACTTTGCCGGAGATGATGCGCTCCAGCACATCGGCAAGCCAGACGTCGGGGTCCACGCCGTTAAGCTTTGCCGTGTTCACGAGCGATGCCAGGACAGCGAAGGTCTTTCCACCCCGCTCGTTGCCCACGAATAATGAGTTCTTTCTCGTCAAAGCCACGGATTTCATGGAACGCTCGACGACATTGGAGTCCACCTCGATCCGGCCATCCTCTAGAAAGGCTGTCAATCCGCTCCAGTGGTTGAGCATGTAAGTGACTGCCTTGCCAAGTGCCGATTTCGACGACACCTCGTCGCTCAGTTCGGTGAGATGGACCTTCAGTTCTCTCATGATGGGAGCTGCCTCACGACGCCTGCCGCTAAGCCGGGTATCTTCATCTTCCCCTCGTAGTTTTGCTTCGATGCGATAGATTTCGGCAATCCTGGCAAGGATCGACAAGGCCTCCGAAGAGCCGGTCAGTTTGACGACGTCAACGAACTTTCGCCGTGCATGAGCGAGGCAGAAGGCCAGCCGCATGGGGGCAACGTTGCTCTTGCCGCGTCGTTTGACCATGGTTTTATAGGCTTGATATCCATCAACCTGAAGCACGCCGGCGAACGACGACAGTTGCCCCTCGATCTCGCGAGCGCTGCGGCTTTCGGCAAAAATGTAGGCCACCGCCGGCGGCGCCGGACCGTTCCATGGCCGATCGTCAACCGCTTGTGCCCATAACTGGCAGACCTTGGTTCGTTTGCGCCCCGGATCGAGGCGCGGAAGTGGCGTCTCGTCACAGAACACCCTCGGCTGCGAGCGGATGAAGGCGGTGAGTGCATCGTAGAGAAGTTCGAGCCACCAGGCGACCCGCGTGACCCATGCCCCGAGCGTACCGCGATCAATGATGACGCCGCAGGAGGCCAGCATCTGCGCCTGGCGATGCAGCGGCAAATGCCAGGCAAACTTCGAAACGGCGACATGGGCTGCAAACGCCGTGGTCACCATGCCGCCGTCCATGATGCGTGCTGGTGCGGGTGCTTGCACGATGCCACTCTCGCAAGCCCGGCATGCATAGCGTGGCCGGATCGTCCGTTTCACCCGGACTACTGCAGGCACGATGTCGAGCGCCTCGCTGACATCAGTGCCGATGCAATGAAGTTCGAACGAACAGCAGGGGCAAGTCTTGCTCGCTGGCTCGATGAGCTCGTCATAACGCGGAAGGTGTTTCGGCAAACGGCCGATATTGCGGGCTGGCGATCGCCGTGCCTGCGTTTTGTCTTCATCGACCGGCGCGACATCGTCATTGGCAGCAACGGGAATGTCGCCTAGATCGCCAAGATCGAGCATTGCCTGCGTTGGATCGATCGTCGTCATCTTCTCCGATTTCGTCCCGAAGAGCTGGCGCTCAAGGAAGGCAACGCGCGCCTTGAGATCGGCATTCTCTTCGTCGAGCGAGAGAATGATCCGGGTCAATTGCGCAGCATCCTGGGGCAAGGGATCGGGTCGAAGCGGCATGACAGACCCTACCACACGGGTCTGAATCTTCAAGCAAAACCAATAGGATCAGCCTGCTTTTGAGGGCCTCCTCACCGCGTTTCGTTTGACGCGCGTCCAGTCAATGCCGGCCAGCAAAAGCGAGAACTCCTGGGCACTCATCTGCATAGCGCCATCGCGGATCGGAGGCCAAACGAACTTGCCCGCCTCCAACCACTTCGTCGCTAGGATCATGCCTGATCCGTCCCAATAAATGCAGCGAAGCCGATCAAGACGCTTGGCGCGGAACACGAACACGTCGCCACAATAGGGATCGGCCGCAAGGGCTGACGCCACCAAAGCTACCAGGCCATTCATGCCGCGCCGGAAGTCGACGGGTTGCGTCGCAACCATGATCTTCACGCCATTTGGCGAAACTCCGATCACCGGCGCCCTCGCAACGCCGCTACCATCGCCTGCGCCAGTTCAGGCGCTACCGAGCCGATGACCGTCATGCGTGCGCCCGCAATCTCGATCTCAATTCGGCCAGCGAGAACCTCTGGGGCATTCGATGGCGAGCCTTCGTGTCGTGCGCCATCCCCAACCACTGTCACCGGCACGAACACGGCAGGCGGCAAACTAGTCTTTGCCGACCGTTGAGAGGTTAGTCCGGCTTCCCGTCGCCACACATTCAGCAAGCCGCGATTGACGCCCCAGCGCCTCGCAACAGCCGAAATGTTCACTTCAGGTTCTGCGCTCTCCGCGAGAATCCGCGCCTTCTCCTCGTCAGTCCAATTCCGCCGCTGCCGCCGACCGGTGATCACCTCGATCCGCCGATACTTTCCCTCATGCCTGGCTTCATGCATGCCTTCATCCATGACTTCAAGCATGGCATCAGCGCGATCTCCAACCATCCCGGTCCACTCCTATCAATGATAGAGCTTATCTCGAGGCCTCATTCACAAAAGAAAAGGTGGGCTGTTCGTCGCGCTCACGATGAACTTCAGTGCCATGCACGATCCAGTGCCGCGGCGTCGCGGTAATTGTACAGCCTTGAGGCCGTCCCAGGCTCATAGGGGAGGTCGCCAAAATGTGCCGATTGTGCTGACGGAAGGCTCGTCGACGGTTTGGCCGAGCGCGAGCGCGTTCATAACCGCAAGAATTCGGCTCGGACGACCTAAAGAAAGGGACACCTCACTGTTAAATGCTTGATCCCGTCAATACTAAGGACGTATGTAGTGGCTCCAAAGCTGTCCAAGCCGCTGGCATCGGCTGTCTGAGAAGGCCTCAATGAAATTACTGGATACAACCCTGCGTGATGGATCGTATGTGATCAATTTCGGTTTTGATCGCAAGCAGACGGCGGACATATGTCTGGAACTTGATGAAGCGGGTGTTGACTTTATCGAAGTTGGACACGGCGTTGGTCTTAATGCCTCCAATAGGGGGCAGGGTGAAGCCAGGGAGACCGATGAGACCTATATGGCGGCTGCATCGGGAGCGGTAAAAGACGCTAAATGGGGGATGTTTGCGATCCCTGGCATATGCGATCTTGAACACCTTGATGCCTGTATTGATTTTAAAATGGGGTTCTTGCGTTTTGGCGTCTCAATAGATGCCTATAAAAAGGCGGTCCCTTTTATCGAAAAGGCCAAGGCATCCGGTATTGTCGCCTGCGTCAACTTTATGAAATCATATTCAAGGCCTCCAATTGTCTTCGAAGAGGCTGCGCGCTATGTCGTTGCTGCCGGGGCAGACTATGTCTATATTGTTGATTCCGCAGGCAGTATGGTTCCAAGAACTGTCCGGCAGTACTGTGAGCGAATTAAGGATTTGCCATTCGGCTTCCACGGTCACAACAATTTAGGCTTGGCGGTAGCAAATGCGCTGGAAGCCGAAGCCTGCGGCGCCGAATTGGTAGACACTTCGCTCCAGGGAATGGGCCGCTGCACCGGAAACACGATGACAGAGCATTTCGTGGCCCTGATGCATCGTGAAGGCAAATTGGTAAATCTCAATCTCATGCGCCTGCTTGATGCGGCGGAAGAGCATGTGCGGCCGCTTTTAAATCAAGTGGGTCATGACAGCGTCGATCTGGTGTGCGGTTATTCCGGATTTCATTCGAGCTATATGCACGTGATTAGAAGGTATGCTCTCAAATATGACGTAGACCCGCGTCTGCTGATCATTGCTGTCTGCCAGGAGAACCAGTCGGAGGCGCCCGATGCTCTGGTGGAGCAGAAGGCCAGCGAGTTGAAGGGCCATAGCGCGACGAAACATCATTTTACCCTCAGCCATTATTACGGGCACGAGCAGGAAAATCTCTGAGTAGGCAATGTCGAAACTGATAGACCGCTATTTCGAGCGCTTTCGCGAGCTGGAATATCCAATCCTTATCGATATTGCTGGCGACCGGCGACGTGAAGTCGCGGGGACAGAACTCGTTCCGATATTGGATCGGTTGGCATTGCTGTTGGGGCAAATGGGTATCCACCCCGCAGATCGTGTCATCGCCTTAGTGGATAACACTCTTGAAGCCGCCTTGCTGCTGCTGGCTGCGATGCGTCACGGCATTACGCTGTGTATGCAGCCGGCCGATGCAAGCCCTGACGACGTCGAGAAGGCGGCCCGCTTGGTCGGGGCGAAATCCACGGTGAATGCCACGGGGAAGGCCGTGTGCAACACCGAGGCCTGGTGCCTAGATGATTTGCCGGCGGTCGAGAAAGTGCCAGTGGACGTTAGACCCGGAACCCCTCTCACAGTCACATTCACCAGCGGATCGACGGGCGCACCCAAGGGAATCGTCCATGCCGCCGAGAGTTTCCTCACTTGCGCGGACGCATTCAACAAGCAGACCAGCATTACGAATAGCGATCGCTTCTTGAATGTCATGCCCATGTATTACATGGCAGGAATATTTAATGGCATTCTTGCACCACTTCAAGTTGGCGCGGCGGTCGTAATAGATTCCGCATTCTCTACAGGGACTGCCCTCAAATTTTGGCGAACCGTGGCGGAAAACGAAGTATCGGCTTTATGGCTCTCTCCGACCATGTTGTCGCTGGCGACAAAGCTGGATCGTGGAGACAAGCAACTTCCCAAAGCATTCCGGAGGCTTTTCGTCGGTACGGGCGCGATGCTCAAGTCCGACGCCGAGGCATTTGAAGCAACTTACGGACTGGCTCCGCTTCAATCCTATGGGCTCTCGGAGCTTCTGTATGTTTCGGTCGACGATGCAGAATCGCCGTGCTACGGGACTGTCGGTCGCCCTCTGGAGGGAGTTGAAATTGCGACCGGCGATTCTGGAACCCTTGCCATCACAACGCCTTACGCATTCTTGGGCTACCTCGAAGATGGCAGGATCAGAACTCCGCAACAACCGTTCGTGACAAGCGACATCGCCAGCTACGACGACAACCGCCTTTCGATTCTTGGACGCAGCGACGATGTGATATTGCGTGGTGGCGTCAATGTGAATCCTTTCGAGGCAGAAGCTCATCTATCACCACTCTTTGACCAGCGATCTTTCTGCTTGATCGGACTGCCCGACGCGATACTCGGTCAGAAAGTCATTCTCGTCCTGGAGGAGGTACAGCGGCCGCAAGGGGCAGATATTCTTGTCAAGGCCCAGAGGCTGATGCGTGAAAAAGGCGGTAGGATAAAAATAGACGGCGTCGCCTATGTCGCGACCTTTCCGATAGGGCCAACGGGAAAGATTCGGCGAAAGGACCTCCGGGAGATGATTGCCGAGGAAACGATTTGAGATGCTTATCCTGGGCCTTAGTCACATCGCACTGAATACCCCGGATATTGAGCGTTCCACCTCGCGTCTCGCCATGCTCGGATATACGATGCGGTTTGACGAACCCGATCTCGAAAACCACCCGACCAAGTTCGCGCTCCTCGAGCGTTACCAGCGAAGGCATCATATCCGATCACTTGGCGCTCCGGGCGGGATGACCGTTGAACTTCTGGACCATGGGCACACGGGGGGAATGCAATCAGCAGACCTCATTCCGGTTTTCCAGTCCCCCGAGCCTCTTGCCGGATGGCAAACTCTTAGCCCGGACTGCTTGCCGCTGACCCAGGAGGCCTGGAAGCGACTGGAGGTTATGCTGAATGCTCCGCTTAAAGTCTTTCGCGACCCGGAGCTGATGCTCATCTTCGTCTGGTTCAGTGCGAGCGAAGCATCCGGCCTTTTCGCATGTCTTATGCCGAGCCTCGATGTTGATGCGTCAAAAGAGATTCTTTCGTCGCTGCGATTTCGTCCCGACGCGGCATCCGGCCTGTGGTCGTTGTTGAGTCCAATTCCAGCCCTGCAGGCCAGGCTCGTGCCGATTGAGTACTGCGATCATCCGAACTGGATATTGCGCTCACCTCTGGACGCGGCGGGCAGCCCGTGCATCGCGCTTGTCGCGCGGGGCTCCGGGCATCCCCATCTTCCCATGCTATCCGCGCTGGGGGGGCACAGCGAGTCCTTCGCGCTTATGGTGAACAATAGATCATTGAAAATAACGCTTGTCCGGTCCGAGCATGGACCGGTTATTGAGTTGGTGGAGCCGATCACATGATTATTGACCTGACTATGACTCTGCGGGAGGGTATCATGACTTTTCCCGTACACTGGCACCCTGTGGTGGAAATTACCCAATTGGGACGTTTCGAAGTCGAAGGGCGGGAAACGCGCAAGATCACTTTGGGAACGCACACCGGCACGCATGTCGATGCGCCCCGTCACTTTGTGCCCAAGGGCGCGACGATCGAAAATACCGACCTCGATATCTACTATGGCCCGGCTCGGGTGCTGGATTTCACTCATCTTCCTGACAAGACCGAAATCACCCGGGAAATGCTTGTTGAGCGTATCGGACGGGATTTCCCATCGCGTATTCTGTTTCGCTATGATTGGGAGCGGCGTCTCGATAGCCTGAAATATTACACCGACCACCCCTATCTGAGCGAGGAGGCCTGCGAGTGGATAGTGGAAAACGGCATTCGTCTGGTGGGCTTCGATGCACCTATGCCCGATGACCCGCGTAACGGCCGCGGAAGCGAGCGCGACTCTCCCAACCATACCATCCTGTTGCGAGCGGGGGTCGCCATTCTTGAATATCTCGTCAATTTGTCTCAAATTCCTACCAAAGACTTCATCTTATCGGCATTGCCGCTCAAGATTGAGGAAGGCGATGGCGCCCCTGTGCGCGCTATTGCCATCGTCGAATAGCAAGGGTTCCGACAGTGACAGACCTGACCGAATGGGCATGTACCTTCGTTGAGCAAATCGATCCGAGCTTTTCCGTGCTCGGCAAGGAAGCAAGGCTCGGTGAAAATCTCTTTACCTCGGGGCGTCTCGATTCCATGGCGCTGATGAATTTATTACTCGAAGCGGAGGCGCAATTCGGCTTCACATTTACGCCCGAGGCGTTTCAGGATCGACGCCTTCAAACCATTCGAGGTTTGGCCGAGGTCGTTGAGAACTTGAAAAGCGTAGCATGATTACTAAGGGCGATATTGTTGAAGCCCTGCGGTCTGCGGGGCTGACCGCAGGAATGACTGTTTTCAGCCATGCCAATATAGCGTTTTTCGGCCCGGTAGCCGGCGCCGCGAATATGTCCGAGCTTATCGATATCATGCTCGCGGCGTTTGAGTCCGTTCTTGGACCGGACGGGACCCTTGTTTTGCCTGTTTTTACCTATTCGTTCAGCTCCGATAAACAGGATGGCATTTTCGATCTTCAGAATAGTGTTTCAACGACCTCCGGGCTGGGCAACTGGCTCGTTGCAAACGGAATGGGGTGCCGTTCCGCGGATCCGATGCTTTCTGTCGTGGCTCTGGGTGGTTCAGCTGACCGTCTCACTCGCGATATTGACCCGATCTGCTTTGGTCCCCGCAGCATCTGGGCACGGCTCCACGAGGCCGATGCCACTATATGCAATCTGAATCTCGATAGCGGCTCTACCTATCTGCATTGGGTGGAACGTGAGTTGGGCGTCGCCTATCGCTCCGATATCCCGATGATGGGAACGATTATCGACCATGGTAGGCCGCGCGCTGCGAAAATCGTCTACAGTGGCCGCTCGCTTGCCGATCCCAATGCCGTTCCAAAATTTGAACATTATCACAATGCATCCGTCGCCGCCGGACTGTCAAAGATAGTGCCGCTTGGACGCGGACAGATTGTTGCGCAATCATGTCGAAAGGCACGCGATTTTCTCGGCGAGTTGCTCGAGAGTAATCCTTATATATTGACCGCCCGGCACGAGAAGCCGGTCGTTTGAAAACTATGGCGTCGATGCTGGGCGCGTGAGGCCGCAGCGACGGGTCGGTCGCACAAGATTCATATGAATGGGGGTTGGAATGGGCTATGATTCAAAAAAGGCCTGGGGTGAGCTTTATTCGGGCGATAGTCCGATCGCCTACCCAGCGGAAGGCGTGATAAGGATATTCAAGGGGACATTTCCTGCGCTTACGATGCCGCGCGCTCATGCTAACCTTTCCATTTTGGATATGGGCTGCGGCGACGGCAGACATCTGCCATTCCTGAGCGGACTAGGCTTCAATGTCTGCGCAGTCGAGGTCAGCGAGACAATTTGCAGCACGCTACGCAGACGGATGGAAGCCTACGACGTGAAAGTAGACATCCGCGCCGGTCATGCGGGTTCCCTGCCATACGAGGATTCGTTTTTCGACCGTCTGCTGACATGGAACAGCTGCTACTACATGTCGCTTAGCGGCCCGAGGTTTGGTGCCCACGTCGCGGAGATGGCCAGGGTCTTAAAACCCGGCGGTTGGATCGTCGCTTCTCTTCCAAAGAAAACCAACTTCATTTTCCGAGATTCGAGGGCGAGTGACGCAACCGGCTATCGCATCATTGCGAACGACTATTTCGGTCTGCGCGATGGCGAAATCATGCGCTGTATCGAAGACCGTGCCGATCTTGTTGAGTCTTTCGAACCGAAATTCGAAAACTTCTGCCATGCTGATCTCGACATGGAGTGGTTTGGATTGCCCTATCACTGGCACGTCTTTTGTGCGCAGCGAAAGGTTTGATCCAGTCCAATGAGAAAAGTCGGCCAGGAGACGATTAGTCGGTACCATCGGCAACGTGGGCTTCTGCAAAAATTGCGATGCCGGGCCACTGTTCCGTTGAAGAAGATGAGAACCATTTTATCTAGGATAGCTGACTTTTTCCGACGTAGAAATTTTGATCGTCGTCTAAAGAATACGTCTTTTTCGGATATTATAGTTGCGAAAGATACCAAATTCTATGATCGTTTGCTTAACTGGTCTGTGGTTTTGGATAGAAAAGCTATCGATGTATTGAATGACGACGGCGATTACGCTCTTGGCGCCTTTGAGCTTTCCGAATGTATACGCCTGTCACTGGCGTTATCGGGCAGGATATGTCGACGTCTCGCTCGGGTACTGGCGCCAAATTCACCGACCGAGGCTGCGGCCCTGGAGGCTGCGTGGTTTTTTGCCGTTTGGACCGAGATCAGCGTTATCTTGCCGATGCGTCATCTCGCACGGTTTCTGCATAAGAAGTTTGGCGAGAACCTTATTGTTGTCCCCATCGACCACGGGCGAGTAACATGTCTCAATCACTGGGCATACAATGAACTTGAGCCCTTCATTTTGGTTGCGGAACTGAGGCGGCGCGGTGCTAGAAGTTTTCTGCTTGCCAGGTCTCAAGAGCTGTCGAACCGGTTTTCCGGCGGAAAAGGCGAACTGAATTTTGTCGCAAACTCCGCCTGGTGGCATTCGAAGGTGGACGCCAAAATCCCCACGACAACATTCGAGAAGGTTTTCGAGCCGGATGGAATGCGTGATCCCCACAAGGTGCGTTGTGCGATTGGGCGGGCTGCTCTCGTCGGGACCGTGCGTGACCCGGCATCAGCAGCGTCAGCAGATATCCATCTATGGAGCGAAGTTGACAACCCGCCTTCCATCAAAGTGTCGTTCGATGTTGTCTTAGCCCACAAGGCATTCTCAATCTTCGCTCCCTCTGATCCACTTCCCAAACTTACCGATGCCTTCCTGACATTTGTTGGAGGGCTGTCGAAGGCCGCGTGGGAGAATGCCAATAAAGCAGTAGCTGCCTCCACGGCCCGCGAGGCCCATGTCTGCGATCATTTATTTTTCGAGGGCGCGCTTATCAGCCACGCCGTCGCTGCCGCTGGCGGAAATATCCGTTTGTGGCCGCACTCTTCCAATGCTGGCCATGTTCCCTTTCAAAAACACGATGCATTGGCCGGTGTGACTGCTGTTACGGCGAGCGCCAAGCGGATGTGGTCTAGAGTGCTCACTTCTGAAATCGTCAATATCGACTCGAGTTTCATGCTTTCGGAGGCTTCGACCGCGCGCTCATACGCGGCGGGAGAGCCCGTTCACATAGTGGTTTTTGCTGGTGCGCACCGGCTCAACCGAATGCCGACGCTGGATTGTCGTGCGCATAAGGCGGCGTTGCAGAAATTTTTTGGAGCACTCGCCGGGTTGCCGGACAAATTTCAGGTTCTTGTTAAGCCGAAGGCCTATTGGGAAGAGGCCGATTGGCTTGAACAGTTTTTCCCGATCGGCCATCGTTTTCGCTTCACCGAGCAGACCACAAAGGAACTGGATCTCCCAAACATGATATTCTCAACCGTCTCGCTGGGCTCGACCGCGCTCTTGGAAGGGATCGGGCGCGGCATCCCTGGCTTGATCGTTCGGGAGTTTCCTATTGTCGACTATACCGCCCTCGATGCTGAGCACATGCAAGTCGGTGATACCGATTTCGTCATCGGGCAAATCAGGTCCTGTGCCGATCCGGCCTACTATCATATGCTGGCGGAGCAGCATCTTCGTTGGTACAAGACCGAGACGAATTTTCCTCGTGGGGTTATTTGAAGATTGGGTCCTGGTGTGGTGGCGTCTGCGGAGGACTGCGTCAGGCTATTGTGGGAGTAAGAAATGCATGGTGGCGCGCCTGGCGGTGAGCTTGCGAGAATCGTTGAACCAATGAATTCCGACGCTGCGCGCGAATCGGGCCAAGCTGCCTACAATTTGGCTTGCGAGCTGTTTCCGATAAATCGGTCGATCACCGGACCCGGCGTGAGGCAAACTCTTGCGATATTGACGCGGGAAATGCCGGAGTTGACCACTCATGCCGTTCCTTCAGGAACACAGGCTTTCGATTGGGTCGTGCCGGACGAATGGGAAGTTCGAGAGGCCTACATCGAAGATCCGGAAGGCAATCGTATCATCGATTTCAAGATCAACAATCTCCATCTGATGGGATATTCGGAGCCTGTAAACTGCGAATTGCCCTTGGACGAGCTGCAAGCGCATCTTTATTCGCTTCCAGACCAGCCGGACGCAATACCCTATGTTACGTCCTATTACTCCCGCCGATGGGGATTTTGCCTCAGTCATCATCAGCGGTTGTCGCTGAAACCTGGACAATATCGGGTTCGGATTGATGCTACGCTCGCGCCTGGCAGTCTGAATTATGGCGAAGTTCTAATAGCTGGCGATAGCGTCGAAGAGCTTTTCCTATCCACCTACATTTGTCATCCCTCCATGGCAAACAATGAACTTTCTGGTCCAGTTGTTGCAACCGAGATTGTCAAGTGGCTAATCTCACGAGATAGGCTTCCTTATTCATTTCGCGTTGTATTTATCCCTGAAACGATTGGCTCTATTTGCTATCTCAGTCACAATCTAGGGGTTATGAAAGAGAGAGTGCGTGCGGGCTTCAACATCACCTGCGTGGGCGACGACCGCGCCTATTCCTTTCTGCCCTCGAGGGACGGCAATACGCTAGCAGATCGTGCGGCTCTCCACGCTTTACAGCATGTCGCTGGCGAGTTTGAGCGCTATTCCTGGTGGGACCGTGGCAGCGACGAACGGCAATATTGCGCTCCCGATATCGATTTGCCAGTTGCCTCAATTATGCGTTCCAAATACGGGGCTTATCCGGAATATCATACGTCACTCGACAATCTGGATCTTATTTCACCTGCCGGCCTTGCGGGAGCTATTCGAGTCGTTCAGGGGGCAATTTTAGCGGCGGAACAGGATCGTCATTTCAAGATCAACGTTCTCGGCGAGCCGCAGCTTGGAAAGCGGGGCCTTTATCCCACTATTTCCACAAAGAATTCGGGCGAAACCGTCCGGCTGATGATGAACGTTATTTCTCAGCTCGACGGCAGAACATCACTTCTGGAGGTGTCCAATAGGGTCGGCGCGGCGATCTGGGATATCTACCCCATCGTCCTGAAACTAGTTGAAGCTGGGCTTGTCGACGACCTCTCGCTTACCGTCCAGCCATCAAATATTTAAGGGTTAGCTAATCTCCTGGATCTTTGCCAAGGTTAGGCATGTCTAAGAACAAGGTACAGTCCGCCCGAGCTTTAGCCTTCCTGGTTATTCTGAGTGTCCGGTCGAATTGGGGTGCAGTTCATCCGGCTTATAGGAGAGCGACGTGCTGCGGCCGAAATTACTCATTCTCTTTATGGCGGTACTCTACATCGGAATTTTCGCTGTGGCGACGTGGGCGTAAACAGGTTTCGGATTCAGCCGCAACTTTTCGCTGACTGCATGCAAAGGGTTGACTTAATGTGATCACGTGAAGGAAATTGCCGGACTTTGGAAACGGCGATGAAAAAGGACTTTCTGTGCTGCTGAACGTGAATGCACATTTTTCATCCGCGACAATAAGGGGTTTGTCGCGTCGCGTCGCCTGAAGCCAAAGCCACCGAACATGGCCATAGCGATCTGTCATGCGTCGTCGAATCTCTCCTTGATTCTGGTCGTGTCATCGCCATGCGCGCGGCGCCGGCTTCAATACGACGGCAATCGTCCGGAATACCTACCACGCGAGCTGCCGCGGTAAGAGCCCCGAACACCATCCGACAGAGTATTTCCGTGAATTGGTCCGGACAAGCCTTCACGGCGACCATGTACTGGTCTATGACGTCTGCAACCCTTCGTCGTCTACCTTCACAGAACCTAATGCAAGGAGAACTCGTATGGCGGAACTGTCGGTCTATATTGGTTGGGATTCCCGAGAAGATATTGCCTACCAGGTTGCGAAGGAATCGCTGCTGGAGCACGCGTCGATCGACGTCGATGTGCACCCGATCAAGCTGCAGGAGCTCGTTGATCGCGGTGTTTATACGCGATCAGTTGATCCCCTGGCCTCGACCGAGTTCACCTATTCGCGCTTCTTCACGCCGTGGCTTGCCGGTTACAAGGGCTGGGCCCTGTTTTGCGATTGCGATTTCCTGTTCTTTGGAGACGTGGCTGACCTGCTGCAGTATCGGAATGAGGATCAGGCCGTTGCATGCGTCCATCATGACTACACGCCAAAGGAAGGCGTGAAGATGGATGGCAAGGTCCAGACGACATACCCACGCAAGAATTGGTCGTCGTTCATGCTCTTCAATTGTGACCATCCGTCCACTCGCAAGCTGACGCCGGAACTGATCAATGCTGAAACGGGTGCGTTTCTGCATCGCCTTCAATGGGCCGATGACAGCGAGATCGGCGAAATTCCGGAAGAGTGGAACTGGCTGGAAGGTTGGAGTTCAAAGCCAGCCACCGGCTATCCCAAGGGCGTCCATTACACCAATGGGGGCCCGTGGTTCAAAAACTGGCAGGAGGTTGAATACGCTGACAAGTGGCTCGGCAAGGCGCTCGCCATCGATCCTCGGTTCGCTCCGGTGTGACGCTTGAATCTCGGCTTTCTTGTCAAGCTCCGCTGGATGCTGTCGCGCCGCTCCTTCAGCATCGGAAACGCACCCAATATGCGCTATTGGCCTCGATTCCGAGGCCGGGGCCGCATAGAAATTGGCGACAGGTTTACGACCCGTTGTGGCGTGATCGTCGATGCTCAAAGTGGGCACATCAACATCGGAAATGATGTCTCGATCAATGACTATTCTATTCTGCTGGGACACGGCGGAATCAGGATCGGCGACAATGTGCGCATCGCTGCCCACGTCGTCATAGTTGCGTTTGAGCACAACTACGAGGATCCGACGGTGCCAATACGCTTGCAGTCTATCAGGAAAGAGGCTGTTGTGATTGGTGACGATGTCTGGATTGGAGCGGGCGCCAAGGTGCTCGCGGGTTCTCACATTGCCCGTGGCACGGTGATCGGGGCAAACACTGTGGTGAAGGGGACAACTGTTCCCTATGGTGTGTATGTCGGAGCACCTGCGCGCCTTGTAAAAACAAGGACAGGCAAACATGCGAGAACCGAGAGCGTTGATCGCCCCGTTCCGGTGCAAGCGTTTGGCTAGCAAGACAACACATACGGTTGAACGATGAGCGGACCTAACGTCAACGATCTAGAGGCGACGAATGCAACTCCTCCGAGGGAAATCAACTCGGAGGAATGGCGATCGTTTTTTCTCGGCTATAGTCACATCGTCTTGGTCGCAAACAGCGATGAGGTCGATATCAACGAGCTAACCTCGCGGTTTCCGGAGACGACACTCTTCATCTTCTTCAACAAGGTTTACAAGGTCCTGAGCGAACCGTTCATGCGCAGCGCCATTCTGGTGTCGCGAAGCGGAACGTTGGGAGCAAACCTCGTCAAAAGCGGTAAAGTGTCGAGGGTCGTCCAATACTTCGACAAGAACAGCTTCCTCGGGATCATCAATTTGGCAATTGGTGATCGCGAAAAGTTTAGCCCAGAATCCGAATTCGGAGGCGTGGCCGTCAGGCATCTCGATTTGACGGCCCTGTTTGCTCCGTTTTATCCGAAGACAAGTCTTCCGACGAGCGGATTTGCGCTGTGCTTCTGGCTCGCCAACCTTCACCTGCCTGCAACGATCACGCTGGCTGGCTTCTCGTCCAAACGAAGTGAACGCTATCAGGTTCTCGACGTTCACGATTGGACGTATGAACAGGTGGTCTTGCGGCTCATGTATCGGCGCGGGAAGATTGACATCATCGGCCGCGAACGGACCAATCCTTATGCCGATCTGGCGACGCACTTTCCGGAATATTCTCCAGGCGAAATTGCCCTGACGGCGAACGAAGTGCTGTCGGAGCGCCTTGTGAACCTTAGCTCGATCGTTGACCGGCTGATGCATGTGACGAGGTTTTTGCGTTTCATCGACAGGACTTACAAGAAACTGAAGCCGAAGACGCGAAAACAGCGGCGATGGGATGCGATGGAAGGCAAATAGGTATTCACCTAGCCATCAGGCGCCTGGCACTATGAGATGACAGGTTGGCTTGAAACCCGGCAGCCAGCGGTCTCAACGATATGATCCGAAATCTCGTCATCCTGGTGGACCTCGTCCTTCGCCTGTCTCACTGAAGGGCCCGCGCCAAGTGAGCGGTGTTCATCCTGCGTCTTCACCGAAACTCGCGCCCAGACGAACCGCCTTCACTTCGACTTGATCAGGCTACACCAATCCGCAGGAGGTCGTGGAAATGCACGAGGCCGATCGGCCGGTTGTCGTCATCGATGACGATCAGTGCCCCGATGCTGTGCTGGTTGAGCTTCGCCAGCGCCGCGGTTGCCAGCACGTTCGGCTTCACAGTCTTCGGCGTTCGGGTCATGATATCGTCAACCAGCAATTCGGAGAGATTGCGCGTCAGGTTGCGAGCAAGGTCGCCTTCCGTGACGATGCCGCAAAGACGACCGTCGTCCTCCATGATCCCAACGCAACCGAAGTGCTTGCGCGAGAGCGTGGAGATGGCTTCCGGGACTGACGTCCCCCTGCGCACCAACGGCACGCGATCGCCCGTATGCATGATATCGGCGACATGGCTGAGACTTGCACCGAGTTTGCCACCCGGGTGGAAAACATGAAAATCGCGGGCGGAGAAACCGCGCGCTTCCAAAAGCGCAATTGCCAGCGCGTCACCCATGGCGAGCTGCATCAATGTCGAGGTCGTCGGTGCAAGTCCATGCGGGCAGGCCTCTGCCTCGTTCGGCATCAGCAGAATGATGTCGGCCGCTGACGCAAGCGACGACTTCTCCGAGCAGGTGACAGCGATCAGGGGAATCGAGAAGCGGCGCGTATAGGCGACGATACTGCGAATTTCGGCACTTTCCCCGCCCTTGGAAAAGGCAAGAACCACGTCGGTCGTGCTGATCATCCCGAGATCGCCGTGGTTTGCCTCAGCCGCGTGGACGAAGAACGCTTGTGTCCCGGTCGAAGCCAGCGTGGCCGCGATCTTCACCCCGATGTGACCACTCTTGCCGACGCCGGTGACGATCACGCGACCGGTGATCCCGTTGATCATTTCGATGGCACGCATAAACGGAGCGGCGAGACCATCGTCGAAAGCACGCTCCAGTACCTCAAGAGCCTGCCTCTCGGTGCCAACCGTCCGCCTCGCAGAGGCCAGAACACTATCCTCGATGACATTTACTGCTATCTTGTTCATGGTACGGTGTTAGCTGTTTTCAGCCGCCAAGTCTATTTCGCGAGCGACGCACTCTGCTTTCTAAGCCGATAGGCTGCAGACTTTTCGCTGAATCGCGTCGTAGGAGACAGATCCCGGGAACGCTTGCGGAAGGCGAACGAAAGACCCGTCGGCATGATTGTGGGTGCAGTGCCTCGTTGCTCGAGCACAATGAAGGGTAGGTGGCCAACGGCCGCTGCCTTATCGATTCATCCGATCAGATCGTGCCTGCGGTGGCCGTTGCCCGGGGGTGGCGGGAACACTCAGGTCGTGATTGGCGGGGCGCGTTGGAGCCGCGGGAAGTCCTGGCGGAACAATATTTGTCGTGGCTGCGAGATTGGACCTAACAGCGTCTCAAGGAGGATGATCCAACGTGGCTACGAAATTGGCCCGGCGGCGCGACCGCTGAGGCTCCATGCTGTCGAAAAGGCTAGGTTGTTCGCGGATCCCATAAGGGCAACCCGACCGACTGGGCAACGTTCGGATCAGCCGTGAAGACGGGCAACCTCTGGTCGCGAAATATTTGCAGTGCTTCCAAATCTGTTTCTTGATGCATGCGAGACAGATTCAACGAGTTGTATTTGTGGCCCTTGGAAAGAGGGTCGATCCCGGTGAGAACCACGTTTGCTGCCCCGCTCGCCAGCGCAAGAGCCGCACCAACAATGCCGTTTGACCACTTGGCCTCGCCTTCCAGTTCCAGGTTCAATCTTCCCGTCATCCGATGCATCAGGGCAATGCGTTCATGGCGGCTGATCAGTGTCAGTTCGTTGTAACGGTAGTCGAACGCCTCAAGTCCTCTAAGGAGCCGCTCCCGCTCATGTCGCCAATTGAGAAGGCAAAGAAGTCCGGTTTTCTGATGCTGTAGCACCCGGCGAACCTCGACTGCAGCGGGATTGAGCCCTTCAATCTGATTGAACTGCATCAATGTCACATCAGGCGGGTGAGGCAACCAGCCCTGAGCAGCAATTTGGGAGGCGTTGATGGTCAATACCCGAAATGAATCGTCCCAGCCCAGAGGCTTGGTGGAGAAGGGCGCAGAGCCAGTAACGACAACCGTCTTTCCAAGAAGGAGGCGCTCTAGGTTGGGGACTCGTGGTGCCGCGAGCCGATACCGCACCCAGCGCGTAAAATAGCGCCTGGTGCGTGTCAGTCCATCAACATCCAACATGCTCAGAATTCCTTAAACTCGACATCCTGATTCCGCGACTGGTACAATCGTTGAACAAACCGGGTGCAAAGACAAGCATATTAGCCCGATTAGAGATGATTTGGCTCCGGATGCCGGTCTGCTGCCGCACCTGCCAAAACGACATCTGTTTGAGAAGTCGTCTGCGCGCCGCACATGCGGACTATGTCCTCCGGTTTATCGCACCGGAGCTCTTCGACCGCGGCTAGAGAGCTTGGGGCAGAGGTGCTGGTCAGGGGGAGGCCGTCACTGCCGGCGGCTTGATATCGAGATCGGCCGCAAAGCTTGCCCGGTCGATTTGGAGCGGGCGCGTTTCGCCGCCAAGCCAACCCCTGACCAGATTTCTCGCCTTGATACCTTCAAGGCGAAGCCGCATCAGTTTCCTGCGTAGCTCGCTTTGGGGCAAATATTCCCGGTCTATCGATTTGCGCACAAAAGCCGAGTTGTCGGGGGTTCCCTCGAGAAATTGCATTTGAATGACGGGTGTCGGCTCAATCTGGTAGGCTTTCAGCCAGCCGCGATGCCAGAAGTAAGCGTCGAGCAGGGAGTAGGTCTTCGTATCATCGAGCATTCTCCCAGCCGCACGTGGGCCGATGACATAGCCGGCGCTGCCGACGCGGTTCTGAAACACCCTGGTCGCGCGGTGCATGCCGTCGGTCCAAACTGCTGATTTTGCAAGGATATGCGGGCGTGGCGCGAACTCGAGGTCATAGACCCAGTCCCAATTGTCGCGCCGAGCCTCGATGGTCCTGATCGCGTCAGCAAAACCTGAGGACAGTACTGCGTCGTCTTCGAGGATCAGGGTTCGTTCGTTCCGCTCGACAATGATTTTCCAGGCGAGCCTGTGCGAGGTGAAGCAGGCGATATCCTCGCGAAGCGTCGGACTCGGCCAGGTGTTTGCTGCTGCTTGGCAGTCGTCGACGGACAGGTCGCTTGCTTCGAACGCGTCGAGAAACTCGAAATCCAGTCCCAGCCTTTGCATTTGCCGCGATTGAAACTGTCGTCTTCTTTGCTCGGCTTTCCGACTGATAATGAGAATCTTCACTGCCGCTCCGCCTCATAGGTCATTTCGTCGGAACCTTATCAATCAATCTCCTGGTGACCTAGCGGAACCTCGACGGAGGACGGTGGCGCATTCATGCCAAATACTGCGTGATGGCGCCGGTAATCCTTTCCCGGTTCATCACACGGGGAATGGCGTACTCAAAAATCCACAGGCGGAGATGCGCCCGTAAGAGCTAGGCTGCCGTATATAACACAACCCTTCCATTCCCACCCCTTCTCTTTAAACTTCGATCGAAGTGGATGGCGGTTGTGTAAGTCTCACACCCTCGCCGCCGGACCCAGTATAATCGCCATCAAGGAACGTCACCCCTGCGGCCTGCAGCGCCGACTCAATATCACGCAGCGTCCGATCGTAAGGCGTTGACTTTTGGGCCTCAAAGTTTGCAAGCGTGGCCCGACCTACGCCGGCAGCCTCGCATAGTTCTGTCTGCGACCATCCAATGAGGCCTCGGGCGGCACGACATTGCGCCCCAGATATAGACATTTTGTAAAACCCCAAACATTTTGTATTGACTTGGAGGGAGCTTGGTGTAGTCTGGCAATAGTAACCCGATAAATACCGTTCGCTGCCGCGGTTGTGCCCGGCCAGTGATTCTGCGCGATAATATACCTAGTTCTGCTCGGCGACGCGAGGTAATCACGCATCCCTCAGTTGCTGTTGAGGCAGGGAAGCAGCTTTCATGGAACTACGCCAACTCTCCTATTTCAAAGCGGTGGCCGAGGAACTGCACTTTGGCCGGGCGGCAGCCAGGATGCGGATTGCCCAGCCGGCCCTCAGCAACCATGTGATGTCGCTGGAAAGGGAGCTTGGCTGCCCGCTGTTCATCCGCTCGACCAGAAGGGTGGAACTGACCAGGGCAGGGGAAACCTTTTACGATCGCTGTGTGCGGATCCTGAGCGACATCGACCTGACCACCGAACTGACCCGGGCAGCCGGCGGCAGCCGCATCCGCCAGATCAGGATCGGCAGCATCTACCCGGCCACCATGGGCATGCTGCCAACCTTCCTTGCCAAGATCGCCCGCAAGTATCCCGATGTCCGCATCCACATCGCGTCGGGCAATACCGGCGAGATCATCCGCGGCCTGGAGACCGGCCAGCTCAATCTGGGCTTCATCCGGCCGGTGGAAAACATCGGCTCGTTGCGCTTCGTCTCGCTTGCGCATGAGCGCTACTATCTGGCGGTTGGCCGTGCCAATCCGCTGGCAGCCAGGGACGAGATCAGCATCGACGATCTGCGCACTCAGAAGATCATCGCCTTTAACCGGCAGAACCTGTCTTTCACGGAACGATACTTCAATGAGAAGTTCGCCGAATACGACCTCACCGCCAACATTGCCTTCAGCTGCGATGATACCTATGCGCTGGTGTCGCTTGTCTCCGCCGGGCTTGGCATCGGCTTTGCACCGGAGTGGACGCTTGATCTTCCCAATCGCGGCTTTGAGTTAAAGAAGGTAAGCGGGATCGACTTCCGGATCGGGCTTGGGATCGCCTGGAACAAAGAAGACCCAACCGCTGGCCGCGACGACATCGTCGACATCGCACGGTCGCTGGCAAGGCGCTCGGTGCAGGGCACACTGGGTTAGCGCTGGCCGAGCCGCCTGAGCAGCGTCGTGGCCATAGGCAACGAACGCAACGTCTTCGGTTTTTGCTGAGTCAGATACTTTTGGGGTGCTCTGTCGAATTCGAAGTTCGTCGTCCATATCGGTAACGAAGAATGGGCGCGTTTCCGCGTCCACCAACTGTGCATGACCGCATCTGCCGCAATCAACACATTGCCTGTCGGAAGGATTGATGCCGTTTCAGGGGCTCAAATGGAGAATTGCCGTCTTAGCGATGGCGGCTGACTTCGGAGAGCGATTTACGGCGATGAGTTTGCGCAGTATCGGCAGGAAGAAGGCCTTGCTGAACCGGCCAATTGGCCGCTCCGGTTCGAGATAGAACAAGTGACCGATGACGTCGCTGTTGAATTCGTCCATGATGATCCAGAGATGGGCGATCTGCATCGAGGCCGGCGCGACGTTTTTCGATTGCCGGGATCTCGAACGCGAACCGGTCCCGCTCGGGCTGTTTCGTGGTGATCGGGAAAAACAACACCACGTCACCATCGGCACGCGCTATCCGCACGCCGACCGCGACGGGGCGCTCCTTGCGTCCCTCCGTCTCGCCTTTTCCTGCTTCTCGATGCCAGAGATAAGCATAGCGAATGACGGCTGCAATCTGATGTCGTCGTGAACACTCATCGCCCGACCTCGTCGTCCTCAGCATATTGTTCGACCGCACGCTCCATGTCGGCAAACAAGGCGTCGGACATGGTGTCGATCGACCCGATCGCTCGGGCATCGGCGGCCTTAATGAGCCGCTCGTAGTCGTTTATGTTCAAGATAACGAGACGCGGTTTGCTGCGCTGAGTGATCGTCACGGGATGACGAAGCGCCTCGGCGATGATATCGCCGAACTTCCGCGAAAGATCGCTCGTCGTATAGGATCCCTTTCGGCTGGCCATCTCTTTAGTCCTTCGAGGTCGCTCCCCGGAATATGTCAAAGTGATGCTGTGAAATCCAGCAATGACAGCAATGCTGTATTTGCCGGAAACGACGCGCCGCTGTTTTGGCGGTGTCTCGTGATCCTGATAAGTCCTGTTCGGGCGAGACCAGATAAGCTCTCGACCATTCCTTACATCCCGGCAGATGCAATGGCGCTATCGCTGGCTGGCGAGCGCTCCTTCAAGGCAATGAGCGTGCAACGATGGATGGCCTTCGCTAACCGTGCGCGCTTGCCGGAGGCTGCCTCTCTCAAGGCGGTGACCAAAACCGTTGAGCGGGTGAACCAAACCTGGTGGATGCTGCCGGAGCGCGAGGTCGTTCCGATAAAGGTGCTCGAGCGGACCGACGCGCACGTCAAGATGATGACGCCAATACTTGCGACGCACGCGCACTAGAGGCATCTGGTCAAGGCCTGGTCTTGCGGCAGCGATCAGGCGACAGCAGTGGTAGTACTGCGCAAGACGAGGTGGGTCTCAAGAACGCAGCGCACGTCGCGTATGGCATGGGACTGCAGCATGTCGAGAAGCAGCGAAACGGCGACGCGGCCCGCCTCGACGGACCGGTTCGAAACCGAGGTGAGTGCCGGAAAGGTGACGGCGCCAAGCACGTCATCGCAACCGATGAGGCTGAAATCGGCTGGCACGGAGACATGGTTTTCGGACAGTCCGGCCAGAACGCCCTGCGCCGTCACGTCGTCGAAGGCGACAGCGGCTGTCGCGCCAGTCGAAAGGATCGCCTGGACCACATTGCGCCCGGACTCGTAACTCGGCAGGGCTGCCGCCACGATGTCGACCTCGATGCCGGCCGGTGTTGCCGCACTGCGGATTGCCGCGCGTCGCTGCTTGTTCGACCAGGAATTTGCCGGCCCGCTGACATAGGCGATCCTGCGATGGCCGAGCTTCGCCAGATGCTCGACAGCCTGGCGCACGCCTGAGCTGCTGTCGATGAGGACACGGGGAATGCCCGCGATATCGCGATTGATCAGCACGAGCGGCAACTTTTCGGCATGGGCGCGGATACGGTCTTCCGAAAGTCGCGAGGACGCCAGCACCAGACCCTCGACCTGGCCGGCGAAACGCCCGACGAGCTTGTCTTCCTGCTTCGGGCTTTCGCCGGTATTGCCGAGGAAGATGCAGAAATCGGAGCGGTCCGCTTCGAGCTGGGCAGCCTGAATGAGGGGCGGGAAGAAGGGATTGGCGATATCGGGGACGATGAGGCCGACATTTCCGTGCCGCCCCGTGCTGAGCGCGCGGGCCGTGTGATTGGGAACATAACCGAGGGCCTCGGCGGCCTTCATGATCCGTTCGACGGTTTCGGGCAGCAGCATCCCGGGTCTCGTGAAGGCGCGCGACACACTGGAACGCGCCACGCCGGCCGCATCCGCGACCTGACTGATGGTAACGCCCTTGGCACGCTTTATCATGGTGACCGGAAACCCTTGCCCTCACGCTCCGCTTACCACGAAGTTCGGAGCCGCATCAATCAACAGGCTCACACACTGCCACTCAATCGCTTGACATGCAACCGGTTGCATGGAATTCTCCCTCCAACGAGAACAAAGGGAACTTGACTGGACGCCGCCGTCATTGCGGCTGTGCGATGCCTGTTCCCATGTCCTGACGTGGAGACCAATTTGAACCCTGCCACCGCTCACCGTCCGTCGCCGCAAGCAAGCCGGGTCATCGACCGGCTGACGGTCGAAAGCTTCGCCACACGGGCCGAGATGGGGGCTGCCGCTGCCGCAGACATTGCCGGCGCACTCGTTGGATGTTTGTCACGGCAGTCGAGCGTGCGCATGGTGTTTGCGGCCGCCCCCAGCCAGGCCGAGATGCTTTCGGCGCTCGTCACTCAGCCAGGCATCGAGTGGCGGCGGGTGACGGCTTTTCATATGGACGAATATGTCGGCGTCGATCCGGCTGCGCCGGCGCGGTTTGCCAATTGGCTCGACGCCCATGTCTTCACGCGGCTGCCGTTTGCCGCGGTCCACCGTATCACGCCGGAGCCGGATGCCGAGGCGGAGATCGCGCGCTATTCATCGCTGTTGAACGAGGCGCCGATCGACTTGATCTGCCTCGGCATCGGTGTGAACGGCCACATCGCCTTCAACGATCCGCCGGTTGCAGATTTCAACGATCCTCTGGACGTGAAGATCGTCGAGCTGGACGAGGTCTGCCGCCAGCAGCAGGTGGACGACGATTGCTTTCCCGACCTTGGATCGGTGCCGCACCGGGCCATTACGTTGACCGTGCCGCGCCTGCTGCGGGCAGGTCGTCTGTTCTGCGTCGTGCCGGGCGCGGTCAAGCGCGATGCGGTGTCGAAAACCCTCCATGGGCCACTCAGCACCAATTGCCCGGCCAGCATCCTGCGCAACCATGAGGCCTGCACCCTCTATATAGACAGGGACTCCGACCCCGATGCCTGAGACCGACGCCATTGATGCCGATGCGCTTTGCGCCGATTATTTTGCTGCAACGCAGGCGCTGATGCGCCGGGTGCTGGAAGAGGAGAGGGGGCCGCTCGATCAGGCCGCGTCAAAGCTTGCCGATCAGATCGCCGTCGATCGTCTGGTACACATCTACGGGCCGGGTGGTCACTCGAACCTGGCCTCGCAGGAAGTCTTCTTCCGTGCAGGCGGGCTGATGCACATCAGCGCCATCCTCGATGAAGGCACGCTGCTTTCGAACGGCGCGCTGCGCTCCATGGCGATCGAACGCACGCCAGGCTATGGCAAGGTGGTGATCACCAATCAGCGCCTCGGCGAGGGCGATCTGCTGATCCTGGTAAACGCTTACGGGATCAATGCCGCATTGATCGATGCGGCGCTGGAAGCGCGCCGGCGCGGCGTCTTCCTGATCGGTATCAGCTCTTTCCAGCATGCAGCCAACACCTCCCCCAATCATCCGGCCCGCCACCCGACAAAACAGAACCTGCACGAAATCGTCGACATCGCGATCGACTGCAAGGTGCCGATCGGCGATGCCATTGTCCGCGTGCCCGGCATGGGTGAAAACATTGCGGCGGTCTCCACCTTCGCCAACGCCTTCACGCTGAACTGCCTTGTCATCCGCACGGTTGCGAGGCTCGCCGAGCGCGGCATCGAGCCGCCTGTCTGGCGCAGCGGCAATGCGCCGGGCGGCGACGAGGCAAACGCCCGCTTCATTGAAAATTTCCAGGGTCGGGTGAAGGCGCTCTGATGGTCACCGTCGACGGCATCGATCCTCGCAGCCAAAAGGGTATCAGCATCGATATTCTCGACGGGACGATAGCCGCGATCCGACCGGCAGAAAAGACGGACAAGAGCTATCTCTCCAGCGGCCTGATCGACCTGCAGGTCAACGGGTTTCGGGGCTTCGACCTCAATGCCGGCGCGGTGACGGAAAAGATCATGCTGTCGCTCTGCGAGGAACTGTTGAGCGTCGGCGTCACCACCTGGCTTCCAACACTCGTCACGGCCTCGGAATCGGCGATCCTCCAGGCGCTCGAGGTGATCGCCAAGAGCCGCGACTGCCACCGGCTGATCGCCGAGATGGTGCCGGGAGTGCACGTCGAAGGCCCATCGATCTCAAGCATGGATGGTCCGCGCGGCGCGCATCCCCTGGCGCATGTCCGGCCACCCTCCATGGCCGAATTTGAGCGCTGGCAGAAGGTATCCGGCAATCTCGTCGCCATGGTGACACTCGCGCCGGAGCTGGAAGGCAGTATCGACTATATCAAGGCCCTGAGCGCAAAAGGCATTCTCGTCGCACTCGGCCATACGGCTGCGACGCCCGATGAAATCCATGCGGCGGCGGCGGCCGGCGCAAGCCTGTCCACGCATCTTGGCAATGGCGCGGCGGCCGTCTTGCCACGCCATCCGAACGTCATCTGGGCGCAGCTTGCTGACGATCGCCTGACGGCCAGCTTCATCGCCGACGGCTGGCACCTGTCGGCCGATACGTTCAAAGCCATGCTGCGTGCCAAGGGCATGGAGCGCGCATTCCTCGTATCCGACATGGTGGCGCTCGCCGGCATGCCGGCCGGACTTTACGAGCAATCGATCGGCGGCACGGTCGAGGTCTCGCCGGAAGGTCGGATCGGTGTCGCCGGCACTCCCTATCTTGCCGGCGCCAGCCTGCCGCTTTCGGCAAATGTCGCGATCGCTGCCGAAATGGCCAGCCTGCCTCTGGCAGACGCGCTTTTGCTCGCCACCCGCAACCCCGGCCGGTTCGTCGGCGGGCGCGGGGGGCTGGATGTTGGTGCGAGGGCCGATCTCATCCGCTTCGACTGGTCGCAGGGCGATCGCGCGCTCCAGGTCCGCGAGGTCTGGGTTCGCGGTGAAAGGGCATTCTGCCGATGATCCGCGCCGGAGCTGCCATTATCGACATCACTCCGACGCCAGGCTTGCCGATGTCCGGCTTTGCGGCCCGGACCCTGCCAGCCGAGGGCGCCCATGATGGTTTGACGGTCCGCGCCGTGGTGATTGCCGAAACTGCCGTTGTCGTTGCCGACGTCATCGGCATCGATGCAGCGATGAGCGCACGGATCCGCAAGCGGTGTGCGCTCCCAGCCGAAAACATCGTGGTGGCGGCTCTTCACACGCACGGGGGCCCGGTTTCGATGGCGGGGAGGCTGAGCATCGCCGCCGATCTGGCCTATCTGGAACGACTGGAAGACGCCTGCGTGGCAGTTATCGACAAGGCGGCCGCCCTGCGAAGGCCAGCGCGGATCACGGTCGGGCAGGGCAGTGACCCGGGGGTCGCCCGCAACAGGCGCCACCCCGGCGGGCCGGTGGATACATGCCTGCCGGTGCTGCGTATCTGCGGCGAGGACGGCGCGATGATCGCGGTTGTTACCGCCTATGCCTGCCATCCGGTCGTGCTGGGCGCCGACAATCGCCATTGGACTGCGGACTATCCGCATTTCGTCCGTCAGGCCCTTGAGGAAGCATATCCGGGGGGCGTCGCACTGTTCATGACCGGCTGCGTCGGTGACGCCAATACCGGTCACTCTGCCCATGCCTCGATCACGCTCTCGGCCAGTCAGGACCGCACGTTCGACACGGCCGGTCAGGTCGGCCGCAGGATCGCCGAAGCTGCGCTTCATGCCGAAGAACAGCCGATGTCCGATCGGACGAGCGCGCGCAACGGGACGGTTGCGCTTGGTTTTGAGCGGCGCGAAACAGAAACAGCCGCTGCCCTTGAACAACGCTGGCGGACTGAGGCTCTGACCGCTGAACCAGCCCAAAGAGCGCTGCTCAGCTATTGGGCCGACTGGGCCAAAACCATTGCGCCGGTGGTACCCGAACCCATTGCCGCGCGCGTTACGGTTCTCGACTGGGGCGGTGTGCCTGTTGTCGCCTTGCCAGGAGAAATCTTTGCCGAGACGGCACTGTCCATCCGTGCTGCGCTCGGACGCGAAAGGCCCGCCTTCATCATCGGTTTTGCAGATGACAATCCGGGTTACATCCCGCCGGCGAGCGAGTTCCGGTTCGGTGGCTACGAGGTCGATGAGGCGCACCGCTATTACGGGCTGCCGATGAGCTTTGCCCCGGGCGCCGCAGAAGCGCTTGCCGGATGCGCGATCGCACTTGCGACCGACAATTGAGGAGGAAGCAAGGGGGATTCAGGTAAACGTCAAAAACCACGCAAGCTTGACACGCAACCGGTTGCATGAGAGCTTTTTGTCAATAACAACAAGGGAACAGAATATGAAAAACGCATCAGTCACGACCAGGATTTCCACCCGGGTATTGCTCCTGAGCGCAGCCCTTGCCGGCACGTTCGCTGCCGGCATGACGGCGGCTTCTGCCGAAACGCTGACGGTCTGGAGCGGCTATCCGGAAATGGCGCCCTTCTACCAGCACGTCGCCGATGGGATGAAGGCCAGCCATCCGGACCTCGACGTGAAAGTGGAGGCGATTGCCCTGCGCGAGCACGAGAAGCGGGTGGCGCTCGGCCTGACCGGCGGTGGCCAGGAAGGCGCCACCGTCATCGAACTCTCGGGCTCAACTGCCACCCGCTACCTTGAAAACGACATTCTGCCGGAGGCGCCGGAAGACATTTCCGCCTTCGTCAAGGATCCCAAGAATTTCGATAGGTTCTTCACCGATATCGCCAGCTATGACGGCAAGGTCTACGGCGTTCCACTCTTTCGCGGGCAGGGTTCGCTTTTCTACAATACCGACATGTTCAAGACCGCCGGCCTGACCACGCCGCCGAAGACCATGGAAGAATACACCGAATATGCCAGGAAGCTGACCCAGCGCGATGGATCGGGCAAGCCGACCGTTTCCGGCTGGAGCTTGCGTCTGTCGGGGGGCGGCCAGGGCATTGCCGAGAAATTCTGGACCAACATGCATCAGTACGGCGGCGCGATTCTTGTTCCTGCCGGCGAGGGCAAATGGAAGACGGATTTCGCCAATGAGGCGGGCCGCAAGGCGCTCAAGCAATATCTGGACCTTGTCTTCACCGACAAATCGGTAACGCCGGAAATGCCGGCCGATGCCGATGCCTTCGAGCGCGGGCAGACCGCGATGTTCATTCGCGAATCCTGGGTCATCGGCGACATTGCCCAAAAGGCGCCCGACCTGAAATATGCGACGGCGCCGCTTCCGACGGGATCGATCGCGTTGCCGACCAATCTCTATGTCGTCGGCGACGAGGACGCGGCCAAGCTCGGCTGGGAATTCGCCATGGCTGCGAACTCGCCGGAAAACCTCGTCTGGCTGCTGCAGAATGTCGGCTGGCTGCCGAACCGTTCGGGCGTCGACTATGCGTCGGTCACCTCCAAGCAGCCGGCCTTTGCGGCCTTCGTCGACTATCCCGAAGGCTACAAGTTCTTCACGCTGCCCTCGATCGGCCCGATCGAGGAAATCCTCACCCGGGTCGCCGCCCAGCTCGTCGTCGCCTTCGCCGATCCGTCGCTCGCAACCGACGATGCCAAGATCGATGCTTTCCTGAAGAAGACGAGCGACGAAGTGGACACCATCCTCGACCGCGAAGGCCTGCTTGCGAAATAGTCGCGGGCAGTTTTCGTCAACATCGCCCGCCCGGGACAACATGGCATTGTTCCGGGCGCTTCAAAGGGTCGGGGTTTGCGCCCCCGTGTGCGAAGCCGTTCGTCTACGAGGTCACCTGAATGCTGAAGCGCAAACGATTCCTCTTTGCGATCCTCGCGATCCTGCCGACATTGGCGATCTTCGCCTATGTGCGGCTGTATCCAATCGCCGACACGTTGAGGCTCAGCCTTTTCCAGTGGAACATCCTGTCGAAGAACAAGCCCTTTATCGGGCTTGCCAATTTTCGCGAGTTGACGGGCGATCACCTGTTTCTGGACGCGTTGGTCAACACCACGATCATTGCCTTCGGGGTGCTGATCCTGACCATCCCGATGGCGCTGATCATTGCCGCGCTGATCTTCCACCGCACGCGCTCGCGCATGGCCGGGTTTTACGAAACCGCGGTGTTTATTCCCCATGTCGTGTCGTTGGTCCCGGCCGCAATGGCCTGGAAGTGGATCTTCGATGCCCGCCTCGGGCCGCTCAATGCAATGCTGACCTTCTTCGGCATTCCGGCGCAGAACTGGCTGTTTGATCCGGTCCTCTCGGTCATCTGCATCATCGTGCTGTGCTCCTGGCAAGCACTCGGCTATGCGGTGCTGATCTATCTTGTCGGCTTCAAGAGCTTGCCGGTTTCGCTTTACGAGGCCGCCAAACTCGATGGCGCCTCGGGACCGCAGAGCTTCTGGTACCTGTCGATTCCGATGCTGAAGCCAATCACCCTTTACGTTTCGGTCGTGACGCTGGTCTCGGGCTTCAACGTTTATGCGCAGGCCTTCGTGCTTGCTTCCGATGCGCAAGGCGCGCCCGGGCGCCAGGTGCGGGTGCTTGTACTCGACATGCTGGAAAACAGTTTCCGCAATTATCGCGTCGGCTACGCCGCTTCCGAGGCCGTCGTGCTGCTCGTTATCGTCCTGGTGTTGACGCTGATCCAGTTCTCCATGCTGAGAGAAAGGGGCAGGGCATGACTGTCGAACTTGCCATGCTCCATGTCGAACCGACTGCCGACGAGTTGGCAGAGGGACGGCGCCTGCGCCGAAAGAAGAAGCTGACCAACCTTGCGATCGACGTGTTCCTGTTGACCGTCTCGATCCTGATGTTGCTGCCGCTCGTCTTCCTGGTTGCAAATGCCTTCAAGACGCCGGCGGAAATGCTGGCCTGGCCACCGACCGTCATTCCGCACGACCCGACGACCGCCAATTTCAAGACGGTTCTTGCTGACACGCCGCTTATCCACTGGATCGGCAACAGCATCGCATTCGCGGTGATGTCGACGATCGCGATCGTCGCGACCTCGGCGATTGCCGGCTACGTTTTTGGCAAGTTCCGTTTCCGGACGATGAACATCCTCTTTGCGCTGTTCCTGGCGACCGCGATCGTGCCGTTCGAAGTCTACATGATCCCGCTCTATTTCGAGGCCAAGAGCCTCGGTATCCTCAACTCCGTCTGGGGCCTGCTGCTCGGTTACCTGGTGATGAGCTTCGGCATATTTCTCATCCGCCAGAATGTCATCCATTCGATCCCGGACGAGCTTCTGGAGGCCGCGCGCATCGATGGCGCCGGTGAGTTCTGGATCTTCTTCCGCATTGTCCTGCCGCTGCTTCGCGGCGCGCTCGGGGCTCTTGCCGTGCTCGCTTTCTTCCAGGCCTGGACCGCCTTCGCCTGGCCAATCATCGTGGCGACGACGAGGTCGAGCTATACGATCGAAGTTGGCCTTGCGCTCTTCCAGACCGGCTTTACCGTCGATCTTGGGCGCCTCAGCGCCGCTTCCGCCATCGTCCTCATCCCATCCATCCTGCTGTTTGTCATCCTGCGAAGGAACTTCGTTCAGGGCGTCGCCAGCACCGGTCTCAAGGAGTAACGGCAATGGCCTTCTTCGACGAGGCACGCAAGACCTATGTCGCGGCCAATGCCGGCACGCTTTATTGGGTGCTGCAGCGACCCGTGCTCGGCGGCGGGTTCTTGAATACAAAGCAGAACAGTCTGACGCTGAAAGATTATGGCGTGCAAGACGGCATGCGCGGTCCGGATTACACCTATGGCTGGATCCAGGGACGTGGGTTGGAAGCACTGGTCGGCCACGCCGGGTTCTTCGAGCGGGAACTGCCGCCACTGGCCGAAAAGCTCGATGCTGCCGGTCGGCGTCTTTACGATGTTCTGGCGGCTTTGCAGATGTCGGGCGGCCATGCCTATTTCTGCTACGACCGCGCGATGGACGCGATTTATGCGGATGGCACCAACCGCACCTTCGCGCAAGAGAAGCCGGCTCTGATCTATTCCTATTCAGACGCCTTCGTTGCCAAGGGGCTGGTCGCAGCCGCAAGCCGCTACAATTTGCCTGCCCTTGCCGATCATCTCGCCTATTTCGACAGGGTCATTGCTGCAATAGAGAGCGGACATTTCCAGATCGACGAGCGTCGTCCACTGTCACTCGACAGTCTCGCCGACCAGGCCGATGATTTCGGCCCGCGCATGATCCTGCTTGGCGCTGCAGGCATGCTGAAGCGCTTCGGCCATACGGCTCATCTGGCATTTGCCGATCGTTTCATCGCCCATGTCATCGACCGGCACTTCGACCCCGCGACGGGCCTGCTGCGCAATGTGCCAGGGGAAGATCTCTGCAATGTCGGACATGGCATCGAGTTCGCCGGTTTCGCGTTTGACTATCTCGATGACAATGCCGATCCGGCACTGATCGAGATATTGGAGCGCATCGTTATCTCGTCTTTCGACAAGGGTTTTGTCGGGCCTGGTATCGCATTGACCGTCTCGATTGCGAACGGTCAGGCACAGAGCCCTTATTGTCCCTGGTGGTCGCTCCCGGAAACGATCCGGGCAGCTGCGCTTGCCCATATGCGCACCGGCAGTGCCGGGAGCCTGCGGGTTTGGAATGCAGCCCATGCCGCTTTCTTCGAGCGTTACTGGCGCGGTACGCCGCCGATCGCCTACCAGACCATGACCAGGGACGGGCCCGTGGACTTCGTGCCCGCCACACCTGACCTCGACCCCGGCTACCATACCGGTCTTAGTCTGCTTGCGGCCATTCACGCCGCCGATTGCCTGCAACCGACCACTCGAAATTCAGGATAAACCCATGGCTTCCGTTGAAATCCAGAATGTCCGCAAGGCCTATGGCGACTTCGAAACCATCAAGGGTGTTTCCGTCGAAGTGCCCGACGGCGCCTTCGTCGTGCTGGTCGGGCCTTCGGGCTGCGGCAAGTCCACCTTGCTGCGGATGATTGCGGGGCTCGAAGAGATTACCGGTGGCACGATCCGTATCGATGGCCGCGTCATCAACGATGTCGAGCCGAAGAACCGTGACATTGCCATGGTCTTCCAGAATTATGCGCTCTACCCGCACATGACGATTGCCGAGAACATGGGCTTTTCGCTGCGGCTCGCCAAGACCTCGAAGGAGGAGATCGCCAGGCGGGTGGCCGATGCCGCGCGCATCCTCGGTCTTGCCGACTATCTCCAGCGTTACCCCAAGCAGCTTTCCGGCGGCCAGCGCCAGCGTGTCGCAATGGGACGTGCGATCGTGCGCAATCCCAAGGTCTTCCTGTTTGACGAGCCGCTTTCCAATCTCGATGCCAAACTGCGCGTCCAGATGCGTGCCGAATTGAAGGATATTCACGCCCGCTTCAAGACCACGACCGTTTACGTCACACATGATCAGATCGAGGCTATGACCATGGCCGACCGCATTGTCGTCATGCGCGACGGTATCGTCGAGCAGGTCGGTTCACCCCTCGACCTTTATGACAGGCCGGTCAATACGTTCGTTGCGAGCTTCATCGGGTCGCCGTCGATGAATTTCCTGTCGGCAAGGATCGGTGTGGACCGTCAATCGGTCGTGACGGAAAACGGCATCCATCTGCCTGTCGGGTATGAGGCTCCGGTCGCATGCGGCGGCGCCGTCAGTTACGGCATCCGTCCCGAACACCTCACCATCGCGCCGGGCGGGCAAGGCATTCCGATTGTGGTCACCAATATCGAGCCCACCGGCTCGGAGACGTTCGTTCAAGGAACCGTCGATGGCCAGAAGATCTCCGCACAGCTGCGCGAGCGTCTCTCTATCAAGACCGGTGAGGTACTCAATCTGACGCTTGCGCCGGCAAACAGTCATCTTTTCGACGCAGCGTCAGGCATGCGGCTATAGGAGATCGAGATGTCCATGCCGCCCATGTCTCTTCGGGCATGACAGAAGACCCCGGCTGGGAGCGAAGGCGAAGGAGGAGCGAAGAATGGCGAAGACTAGGGTCGCGATGATAGGGCTCGGTATGGCGGCGGGTCATCATGCCCGCGCCCTGCTGGATCTCTCCGAGCGTATCGAATGCGTGGCCGCCTACAGCCGGACGTCCGGCCGGCGAAAGGCCTTTGCCGAACAATTTCCGACCATCCCGACGAGCGATAGCCTCGATGCGATCTTCGCGGATCCGTCCATCAAGGCGATTCTGATCCTGACGCCCGCGAGCAGTCACCTGGAACTCGTCCGTCGCGCTGCAGCGGCCGGAAAACATGTTCTGCTCGAAAAACCATTGGACATTTCCCTCGAACGCTCCGAAGCGACCGTAAGGGCGGCAAGAGACGCCGGCGTACTCCTCGGGGTGGTACTGCAAAACCGCTTTCTCGACGCGGCGCTCAAACTCGATGAAATCGTCAAGTCCGGGCGCCTGGGCGATCTTGTGGAGGCATCGGCTGCAATCCGCAACTGGCGACCGCAAAGCTATTACGACGCCGAAGGCCGCGGAACGATGTCGCGCGATGGCGGTGGTGTGTTGCTCACCCAAGGTATTCACACGATCGACCTGCTCCTGAACTATGCGGGCACGCCTGCAGCAATTTCCGCATTCGTCCGCACGACCCCTATTCACAGGATGGAAACGGAGGACCTCGTGACGGCGGCCTTGTCTTTTGAAGGCGGCGCGATCGGATCGCTCAATGCCACAACTTGCGCCTATCCCGGACTGCCGGAGCGCATCGAATTGATCGGTACGAAAGGTACGGCAGTTCTGACGGGGAACAGATTGGATGCAGCCTTTGTTGATGGCACCAGGGAAATGGCGGGTGGCGAAACGATCGGAAGCGGAGCGGGGGCAAATCCGATGGCGTTCGGCCATGAGATGCACCGCGCACTGATCGGAAATTTCATCGATGCGATCGAAAATGGCGGCCAGCTTCGCGTCAAAGGCGATGATGCGTTGAACGCTCACCGGTTCATAGACGCGGTCCTGGTGGCTGGCACTCGACCTCTTCCTGACGCGCGGCTTGATCGCTGACGGTGGCGCGGCAGAATGGTCGCTGCCGGCGGCGTCGGCTACCGCAGGATTTACGCCATCCAGTTTCGCGCACTCGCAACAGCGCGTTACGCGCTGTGGTTCTCCGACAGGCCGTGAGCGAGCTTCAAGGGGACTGAGGTCCACCTCTTGGATCAGGTGACCTATACGCATTCACTGTCGACGGCCACGGGCCAACGTAGGTCTCGATCAACACCGTGGCGATGCCTTCGACCGACCGATGGCCCTGGTCGAAAAGCTTCACTGCTGCGTGGTTAAGAAGCCTGGATGCCTCTTTGTCCGGATCTACGTCGTAGTACCGATACCACTGCCTGACGGCTCTCGAGAGAATTAGAAAATCGGTGTCCTGCATTGCCGCCTCCTTCGAACAGGGAACAAGTAGTGCCATGTTGTAGATCGTCAATCCTGAGACTCGATCACGAAATGGACGAAAACATCGGCCTCGACATTGCAGGCCGTCGAAAGCCACGACCGGATCGAACGCATAGGTGAGTTGTCCGTTTCGGTCTTCTGAAAGAGCTTTTGATCCAATAGGCTGGCTTTACTTGTCTGTCGGTGGCGGCGCCCATTCACGCCGCGGGAGGAGCGCCGATGACGCCGACGGAGGGCGTTTTCAGATGACATTCAAACTGCCGAAGTCATTCTCCAGGCTGCTGAAATCGCAGAAACTGTATCGAAAACTGCTTGCAAAGGCGCTTCGCACGCCGACCCGAACTGTATCCAGAAAATCGCGCAGCCCGGTCGCAGCGAAGCCGAAACTCAGCGAAGTGACTGGGTTCGGTAGCAATCCAGGACGGTTGACGATGAAGCTCTTCGTACCCGGCAAATTGCCGGCAAAGCCGCCATTGGTCGTGGTCCTGCATGGGTGCAGGCAGACGCCCGAAAGCCTGGATACGGGAGCCGGCTTCTCCAAATTCGCTACACTTCGGGGTTTTGTTCTCCTTTATCCTCAGCAGAACGAGACGAACAATCCGCAGCGATGCTTTAATTGGTTTCGGCCGAGCGCTGTGGCGCGGGACCGTGGCGAGTTGATGTCGGTCCGACAGATGATTGACTACACATGTCGCCACCATCGAGTCGATCGGTCCAGGGTCTACGTTACGGGCCTATCTGCTGGCGGAGCCATGACTTCGGCGCTCGTCGCCACTTATCCGGATCTTTTCGCTGGCGCTGCCATTTTCGCCGGGATGCCGTTCGGCGCGGCAAGGGATGCAATATCGGCTATGCGCGGCATGAGGTCCGGTATCAAGCGAGATCCTCAGCAGTGGGGTGACCTGGTGCGCAGCGTTTCGCCAAACACGAAAGAATGGCCACCGATCTCCGTATGGCATGGAACGGCTGACGGTGTCGTGAATCCTCTCAATGGACGCGCCTTGGTCTCGCAATGGCTCGAAGCGGCGGACATGGACAAAGCGGCCGGGCAAACGAAACAGATGTCATGGGGCACTCTCGAGGAATGGAAACGGGGAGACCGTCTGCAGCTGTCATTCTATTCCGTTCACGGGCTGGGGCATGGGTTGCCGCGAAGGTTCTCAAATCAGAAGGAGAGGGTAGCTGATGCTTACGTCCTGCCGTCGGAGCTGTCTGCGCCATTGGAACTCATGCGAGCATGGGGGTTGCGATCCTGGCGTGCCGTATGATCCGACGCGTTATTTCGACGACGCGACTTCGCAAGCGCTGCAATAGATCGAAGTGGTCTAACTGAACGTTTTTTGAGGTTCTGGCGATATCTTGAAAGAATTTTTGGCTGACTGAGGATTTTTCGAGCGGGCAGGCGCCCGCTGAACGATTTTTTGAGGGGCGCTGAATGTTTTTTTAACAGACAGGTATATCTTGAACGTCTTTTCAGGCGTCTGAACGTTTTTTGAGACTTGCGCGTAAAGCTGAAAGAATTTTAAGATTGCTGAACGTTTCTTGAGGATGGGTTATGGCAGACGCACCTGTCGGACAGCTGTGGCTGATCGAAAATTTGCAATTACGAGTGCCTTCGCCAGCGGTGACTTCAATATGCGGGCCAGGTGCAAGACGAACGACGACCGGAAACGGCCGGACCATCGAGAAGTATAGTACGCCATATGCGCCCGAAGACACGATCGCGGGGCATTTGAAATTCGCCTTGAAAAACGAACCTGTCGATACCGCTGTGATGGCTGCGGCCATGAAGGCGATAGACCCCGGCGTGATCGAGGAAATGGTTCGCGCCGAACCCAACGGCGCGTTCTCCCGCCGCGCTTGGTTTTTGTACGAGTACTTCACGGCCGAAACGCTAGATCTCCCGGATGCTCCGCTGGTGCTGTACACCAAAGCTCTCGATCCCGACCTTAATATAGGTTCGGTCGGTATCAACTCGCCACGCCATCGTGTGACGAACAACATGCTCGGCGTACCGGAATTTTGCGTCACTGTCCGGAAGACCTCTGCGATCAGGGCGTTTCAAGCCGAAGGCATCGATGAACAGGCGCGCGCGCTGGTTCAGGACTGTGACTCTTCGGTGCTGGCCCGTGCGGTGAACTACCTCTATACCAAGGAAACCAAGTCATCCTTCGAGATCGAACGCGAACGCGCGACGGGACCGAAAGCGGAGCGTTTCGCGAACGCGCTGCGGCAGACCGCATCCTTTAACCCCTCGAGCGATAAAGATCTTATCGAGCTTCAGAACCAGATCGTTGATCCGCGGTATGCTGCAAAGGGATTCCGTGACTTCCAGAATTTTGTCGGGGAGACTATCGGCTACCGGGAGAAGGTCCACTTCGTTTGCCCTCGGCCTCAGGATCTCCCGGCTCTGATGAAGGATTGGGCGTCGATGTCGGAGCGGCTGCAGGGCGGTGATGATGCTGTGGCGGCGGCGGCAGCAATCTCCTTTTCCTTCGTCTTCCTGCATCCGTTCGAAGACGGCAATGGACGCATTCACCGTTTCCTGATCCACCATGTCTTGTCGAGGGAAGGCTTCGCCCCGCACGACATCCTGTTCCCGATCTCAGCTGCGATTGTCCGCGATCAGAAGTCCTACGATACGGCGTTGGAGTCGTTCTCCAGACCAATGATGAACCTGATCGAGTGGGAAATGAATAACGCGCAGCAGGTTGTCGTGGCGAATGACACGTCGGACCTCTATCGGTATTTCGATGCAACGGAGCTCGTTGAGTACCTCTATGCGAAGATTTCCGAGACCATTCGGATCGACTTCAGGGACGAGCTGGATTTCATGGCCACCTATGACACTGCCTATAAGGCGGTGAGGGAAGTAATCGACATGCCTGATCGACGGGCTTCGATGTTCGTCAATTTCTACATGCAGAACAAGGGCTCGATCTCGAAGCGAAAGCGAGCCTTGTTCGACGAGCTTTCGGACGAGGACATCAAGGATCTGGAAGCCGCGATACGCTATGCACTGAATCCCGACGCGCCTGGCGACAATGACGAGGAGCCGGAGGTGCTTTTGCCGAAGAGCGGCGGGAAAGGTCCTTGACGCCTTTTGCTTCTTGACGAGTTCGGCGCGTACCTAGCTGCCCGCCCGGCCACAGGGACATTCGACTTCGATGATCGGATCGCGCACCTGACGGAGGGTCGACGCAAGGCCGAGCGGCTTCTTGGATTTTGTCATCGCCGGACACGCTCGGCCCAAGCCAGCATCGACAACAACTTTTGCATTGCCCTGACGGCGTCGTTGTGGCGGGGGCAAATCCGATGGCATTCCATGAGATGCACCGCGCACTGATCGAGATTTGCTAGATGCGATCGAAATTGGCGAAAAGCTTCGCGTCAAGGGCGATGACGCGTTGAACGCTGAAACCGTTGAGCGAGTGAACCAAACCTGGTGGTCGCTGCCGGAGCGCGAGGTCGTTCCGTTAAACGTGCTCGAGCGGATCGACGCGCACGTCAAGATGTTGACGCCGGTACTTGGGGCGCACGCGCACTAGCAAAGTTTTGAGGCATCTGCGTCAAGGCCTTTGTCTTGCGCTGCTCGTTTATCTCGTCCCGAACAAGAAGAAAGCCGACCTGCGACATGGACCGCGCAGGAAGAGGCGCACTGCCTAAGTTTGGGGTTCAGCATGGCAGTGCGCCTCTCTGCTTGCGGGAGACGTTTGCAAGCTATGCGAAAATATTGCTCCACGGTGAAAGTGGGACGCATCGTTAGCATTAGTACGACTAAGTAATTTGGGGGAATTGTGAGGCCCGCAGGGGTTCGCGGACCTCGGAGCATTGTCACAGAGGCCGAATTTGGGCCACGCCCATAAGAGCACAACCGACCGTCCATCGCACGTACTACAATAGTGGTATCAGTACCTACCGCTAGTAGAAAACCCTAACGGAATAGGCGTTTCGGCCGACCGAGAGTCGAGTGCGGGAACTGCAATATTCACTCTCCCGACAAATCTGGAACTTCTCTACCGACCGCACGGTATATTTCGCTGCGTTGCGCCGTCGCGCATCCGGTGTTTTCGGCACGTCACTAACACAAGGGCAGATGGACGGCATCAACGGCATTCTTGATGCCTTCGCCACCCATGGAGACGGACGAGACAAGACGCTCGCCTATGCCCTCGCCACGACCTACCACGAGACCCGGCGGCCGAATGGTTCCCGTCAAGGGAGGGGTTCGCGAAGGATGACGCCACAGCACGGCGGATCGTTGCGAAACGCGCCTACTAGTTCTTTATGGTCTGGGTGTAGCTCATCGCTGGAGTCGGTTCCGACGCTCCAGAAGTAGCTCGTGCGCGACCAATTGCTTGCCGGCCGGACTGAGGCTGATTCCGTCTACCACTTCCTCAGTGAGGCCTGCTTCTTTGAAGCTACGGATCCGATCGTTCGGTATGTCCACGGTTTCGTGCCGATAGAGATGCAGGAGGCAGCTCCATTCTTCATACGTGAAGTCTCGCCGAGCGATCATGCAGTGTCCTCCTACCTAACAGGCCAAACGATAGCACAGTTACCAGTCGTCTGTCGGTCGGGGAACACGCGTGCGAACGATATGGATGCGAACCGGGATCAACAGCAGGCATACGCCGAGGAAGTCTACCAGGTCGGCGAACTGGCCCAAGCGCGACTAGATCTCGATAGTCGTTACGCTTGATATCTGGCAGCCGGCCTTCCGGTTCAGGTTTCACAGCTTGTACTATCAGAAGGCTTTAACCGGCACCCCCGCCGAAAGCAGCCATTCGGTAGTCGCCGCCTGGGCGTGCGATGTAACAGACGAGTGCGCTTTCATCGATTCCCGTCAAAGCAGAAGCGAACCCTACCGGAGGCTTATGGATTTCCCTCATGCGGTTCTCGGCGGTCTCTAGCAATCCGTGCAATTCGCCCGACACGTCCTGGACGCCTTCCGCATCGGCAAAATAGTCTCCGAGGATTTCCATCGGGCTTAAATTTAACGCCTTGCACATGTCCAGCGTGGGAGCAGCCACCCTGTTTGTTCCCTTTTCATATTTTTGAACCTGCTGGAACGACACGTTCAGGGCTACCGCCAGATTCACCTGGGTGATTCCGCGCAGTTCTCGGAGGCTGCGAATGCGCTTTCCAATGTCAATGTCCATGTCGTGGCTGCGCGAATTGGTTCCTGGCATGTCAGTCAGACCAAAGTCCCGACATGTCTTATTTAATATACCTCTAATGTTGTGCCCAGTAGGACTGCCGGTAAGTTGGCGCTGGGCGGATCAGCCTGCCCGGACAGCACCGCTGACTTGGCGGTCCGGCGCGAGGGGTTAGGCGTCGGGCCGCACCTATGGCGCCGCCATGTGGTCTCGTGGAGCGTCGTCTCCAGCTTGGCACAATTCCTCAACGTAGTTGGCCAGCACCGGATCATTTGCGAGGTGCAGTTGAAACGCTTCGTCGTCGATTTGTCCCGAACGATATGCATCAATCAATGTCTGCTGATCTTCGTTTAGAACACCTGTGTTGGGCCAGATGGCATCGAGCTCGGCCAGTTGGCATTTCAATCTGCTAGGGCTGTCGGTGCTATAGGTCGGCATGCGGCTCTCCTTTGAGGAGAAAACTGATCAAAGGCCTTCGTGTTCCGAGTGGGTTTCGATGCTCATCGTGACAGGTGCCTCACAAAATAGCGGCGGCCATGGCGTCAATCTTCATCGGAGCACTCGCTGTTGGCTTCGTAGGGGCCGAGGAAGGCGTCAGCACGAAGGCGTATCGCGATGTGGTCGGAGCCCCCACGATCTGGCTTGGTCAGACCAGCGGTGTGAGGATAGGTGACACTGCCACAATGGACGAATGCAAGACTATGCTCGGTGACGCGCTCGTCGTGCTCCCATTTGCCACGCTACATGTACGACGGCGACCATGACGGGCGGGATATCGTTCCGCCAAACTCTGCTGGATACGGAAATACGACGGATACCGTCATGGCCACCGGGTGCTGCGACAAAGCAAAGTTTGCGATGAGGGCTGGGCACTGCCCGATGGCGTCGAGCTCTTCGATGGAAACGAATCGCATGCGAGCGTCCGGCCGGCCGGGCCGGGCAGGTGCACTTGTCCCTAATGTCTCGAAGGTAGATCACAGGTGGTCCACCTCAGAGGTTTTAGAGCGCCGCCGGTGTGCCGCTGGGATCGAGGCGCCTCATTTCGAGCATCGCTTCGCAGGACGCATCGGCCAATAGCGATAACTGTTCTGGATCACGTACTCCCTGGCGGTAAATCTCAATGACAATGGCCGCGAGATGGGTTCTGTCGTTCTGATCGTTGATCAAATGTCTTTGCGCGACGTCCTTCAGGATTTCATCACAGATGGACAAATCGTTCGATGTAAGCGCTTCGTCGCGTTGTCGCATTGTGTGGTTCCATGCCGTTAAACATCGCGGTACTCAAACATGAAAAGGGCTTTCCGGGTCGGCGGGACCGGGAAAGCCCTCGATCTTTCGTCGCTCGTCGAGGTCTCGGGCGCGTGCGACTCGGATCAACCAAAGATTGCCTTTTGTTCTTCACGGAAGAAATAGGACTGAAGCCTGATCCTCATTTGGACCTTAGTCTGACCAGGTGGCAAGCAAGATTGAATGCGCCTATCCTGGTGAGGCCGTCCGTCGAACGCGAATCGTGTGCCTTTGCGAACAACCGTTGTGTGGAACGGATTCGTTCTCAGCGACGCGGCCAGGCGGAAAGGCAAGGCTGAAAAAGGTATTGCGCCGAAGGTGCCCTGGTGTGTTCCGCATTGTACTCGATACGGCGCGTCGCAGCGCCTGATCCTGCGCTTCCTTCAATATCTGGTCGACGAGGAACGTGAGAAGTGCGGCGGTCGAGCCTCCGTTTGCTTCCACATGTGCGGCCTTTGTGTGCGGTCGCACAGGATCGCTGGCCAAGATGGCCTCCTGACCGGATGCCAGGGACGGTCGGTGCCGGGCGCGATATCTTGGGTAGCACGCCGAGGCGCCGATCGCGTTGGTGTTTCCCTCCTGAACCTGTGGATCCGCTTCAACCCGCGTCCCCCGCGTCCTGCTGCGGCTTTGGGTCCTGCCAGGCTCGCACTGGCCGCAACGGCGTTGCCGTCCTCCACTGGCGTTTCGGCCCTTCGGGTGCCGGCCAGCGCTTGAAGCCCGGCTTTTGGACCGCCGTAGCAGGTCGCGATGGTCGCGACCCCAAGCGGAGGTTCCAACATGACAAGGCAGCAAACCAGCCAACGATCCGACATCCACGGCCGCATCACCGACACAATCATTGCCGCTCTCGAACAGGGTGTCCGTCCCTGGACCCAACCCTGGCATAGCGCTTATCCGTCCGATCCGGTCTCACGACCGCTGCGCTTCAATGGCGCACCCTATTCCGGGATCAACGTCATCCTCCTCTGGTCGGAGGCAATCACCCGCGGCTTCGCATCCTCGACCTGGATGACATTCCGCCAGGCGCTCGAACTTGGCGGCGCGGTTCGCAAGGGCGAGAGCGGAACGACCGTCGTCTTTGCCAGCTCGATCATCCGCACCGAAACGGCTGATGGCGGCGATGACGTCGAACGCTCCATCCCCTTCATGAAAGCCTACACCGTCTTCAATGCCGATCAAATCGATGGCCTCGATGCCCGGGTCCAACCAACAGCAAGCCTCTCGGACCCATTCGACCGCATCGGTGAGGCCGGTCGCTTCTTTGCCAACACCGGCGCCATGATCCGTCATGGCGGCACATCGGCCTATTATGCCGC
>NZ_LNCD01000149.1 GCF_001542405.1 Rhizobium altiplani | reverse complement strand
GCAAATCAACCGAGGACTTACATTGGCTACTGGTACAGTGAAATGGTTCAACTCTGAAAAGGGCTATGGTTTCATCGCCCCCGATAATGGCTCTCCGGATGTGTTCGTGCACATCTCGGCAGTAGAGCGTTCCGGGCTTTCAGGCCTCAAGGATGGTCAGAAAGTCAGTTACGAACCGAAGCAGGATCGGCGTTCGGGTAAAACAGCGGCTGAAGATCTCCGCGCACTTTAATTGAAGGCTGCCGCGCGAGACGCGGCAGCCGAAACAACAACAGTAAAATTTATCCGCAAGCAGCGACTTTCAACCACACGCTTGTCAAGGCGGCGACCAGGGGCGGGCAAATATGTTCACCGCTTCGCGCTGCGTCGCGACTTTACCCCCGTTTGCCATGTGCTGAACTGCCAATCGCGTGGCCAAGGCTTTACCCGCAAAGCCAACGTGGGATTGCCCATAATCTTCACCAAAAAGCGCTCGTCTTTCGCAATTTCTGCATTCTTACGTTTCAAATCGGAAGCACACGGTCGAGTGAGGCAATCTAACCCGGCTCAGTTCGATGGACGGCAAGTGAAGCGCTCACCATAACCCTTGCGTATGACTGTCCAAAGTAGCGTTCTCAGGTATGTTACCTGAGATCCAACGATAGGATAGGATTTCAAATGACGCGTTGCAGCCATCAGAACTCCGTTCAATCCGTCAAGCCCAAGACCATGGGGTGTGAAGAATGCCTGGCAATCGGACAAGCTTGGGTCCACTTGCGACTATGCCGTGAATGCGGACACGTTGGATGTTGCGATCAATCAATAGGCAAGCATGCGACGGCGCATTTCCGGAGCACGGGCCATCCCATCATCGAAGGCTACGATCCGCCGGAAGGCTGGGGTTGGTGCTACGTGGATGGGACAATGATTGACCTTCCTGATCAGACCCCTCAGGTCGGACCGATTCCGCAGTTTTATTAGACAGGAGGTTGAGTGCATGGACGTCCACTCTCGCCAAGCCCAGCTGTTTCCCGTCCTGACCCCGTTGCAGATAGAAGTAGCCAAGAGATTCGCCAGCGGAGAGCCAAAGACGTTTGGTCCCGGAGAACAGGTCTCATCGATTGGTGACCGGCAAGTCCCGGCTTGGCTAGTCCTTTCTGGGCGGCTTGATGTCTTCGGGAGAATTGGCTCCCACTCGGAGACCGCAATCGTGTCGCATGGGGTGGGCCACTTCTCAGGCGAACTCAATCAATTGTCGGGACGGCCTGCTATGGCGGCTTCACGGGCTGGCCACCATGGTTGCGTCGCCATCCCCTTTGACGCCACGCACGTCAAGGCGCTCATCATCGGCTCGGCCGAGGTCGGCGAAATCATCATGCGGGCCTACATTCTTCGGCGCGTCGCGCTGATCGACACCGGGAATTCCGGCACCGTGCTGATTGGACACGACGGAAAATCGGATCTGCGTGCCCTTCAAATCTTCCTCTCCCGGAGCGGATATCCCTACGTCGTGGTCGATGCCTCCAGCGAGGGCGAGGGTCACGATCTGGTGGAGCGCCTGGGTATCCAGGACAGCGATCTACCGGTCATGGTCTGCCCAAACGGGACTGTCCTGAAAAAGCCCACCGACGCGGAGGTAGCATGCTGTCTGGGGATTACACCGGAGCTGGACCCGGAGATGGTGTACGACACTGCGATCGTCGGGGCTGGTCCCTCAGGACTGGCTGCGGCGGTCTATGCCGCCTCTGAAGGCCTGAGCGTTATCGTCCTGGACGAGCGTTCCGCAGGAGGACAAGCAGGCAGTTCTTCCCGCATCGAAAACTACTTGGGCTTTCCGACCGGCATCTCGGGCCAAGCCCTGGCCGGTCGAGCACTCAATCAGGCCCTGAAGTTCGGCGCCGAAGTTGCCCTGCCCTTGAGAATTTCTGAGATGTCACCGCCTGTTCCCGGCAGTCGGCGCGATGGTCTAATCAATCTCCGCACGACCGACCGGCGAGCAATAATGGCGAGAACGGTCGTGGTTGCATCTGGAGCACGATATCGCAGACCAAGTATCTCGAATGTCTCAGACTTCGAGGGTGCCGGGGTGTCGTACTGGGCAACGCCCATCGAAGCAAAGTGGTGTGAGAACCGGGATATTGTCGTCGTCGGTGGCGGCAACTCTGCTGGTCAGGCAATCGCCTATTTGGCCCCCAAGGTCAGCCGTCTCCATCTGGTGATCCGAAGAGACCTCGCCGATACGATGTCGACCTACCTGATTGAGCGGATTGCCGCCCTCCCGAATGTCGTAATGCACGTCGGGTGCGAGGTAGCCTCCTTATCGGGGGATGCGTCGCTTCTGGCAGTGACGATCAGAAACTTGAAGTCCGCAAGAGAGACGGAATTCGAAGTCCGCCAGCTTTTCATGTTCATTGGTGCTGACCCTAACACCGGCTGGCTATGCCCGCACATTGCTACGGACCGCGCCGGATTCATCGTGACGGGATCTGCTTTCGATCCCTTCGTCGAACAAGAGGTGGGCCGCGCAGCTCTGGCCCTCGAAACCAGCATACCGAACATTTTTGCCATTGGAGATGTAAGAGCAGGCTCCACCAAGAGGGTGGCAGCAGCTGTGGGCGAAGGTGCGGCGGTAGTCAGCCAGATTCACACAGCTTTGGGATTTCGAGATGGTGACCGCAATCCACCTGCGTTCCCCGAGCCTTCACCCCCGCCGAACTGAGCCTGAACCCGGGAAAATTCCAGCTCCCGCTGAGCAAAAATCGGGGTGCACTTCACGGACCGACACCTACAGCTCGCGCGTGCCAGGCGCGAAGGAACTCGACTTTATTGTAAGGGCGAGAGCCCCGAAAGCGCAAAGGCCCGCGCAGAACAAGAAAAGGGACCAGTATCCAAATACATCGGCCCAGGTGCCGGTGCCGAGCACCGCCGCTACAGTGAAGTAGTACGACCTCACGCCGACGCTAAATGATCGGAGCGCCGGGTTCAGGACCAGCGTGAGCGCCTCGGTCCAGGCCGCGATGTCGCGCTCTTCTTGTCGCGACGGGTTGGCGCCGATTGCGGCCAGACAGTAGTTCAGCTGCCTCACCGCCCAGATGAAATCCGATAGTCATCTGAGGAGTGTGGCGATGATCAGCAATACCTTGGTTTGAAAGAGCCACGCGGGGTCCTTGGCCGCAAACATAGCGATCAGCCCGTTACCGTTTCCGTAGTTGGGCTCCATGAACAAAGCGCCGCTGAGGCCGACGATCACGATCAGATTTGCTGGGCCGAAGAAGGACGCGGAATTGATCGTGTGGCCCAGGATCGCGGCGTCGCCGATGAAATTGTTGTCGCGGGTCAGCGTCTCGCGCATCCACGCGGCTCGGACCCGCACCATATCCACGGACAAGCTATCGTTGGGCCGTGGCCACCCGAGAGCCAATAGCGGCTCAATCGCAATCCACACCACGATGAAGAATACAAGCGACGCGATGTTGAGCGTATCCATTCAGCCCCCAGCCAGACTCTTTCGCACACTATCGCGGGCGTTGACGTCCTCCAAGAGGTGCCGACGTTTGAACCGCTGTCCGCTAGGGCTGCTCGCGCATCCCCGGCGTAGCCTCCCGCTGATCTTCATCAATCATGTCGGTGGCAACAAGGAACGCGTCCGTGTGCTCGCGAACTGCCTCTCTGAGCGTGGCCAGGTTCGGGACGTCGTCACCCTTTTCACCTTGGCAATGCCCTCGCGCGACGCTGCTCTGCAGCTATGCCTGGTTTTAGGAGGTTTCACCGCAAGCCGGCCGCGCGCACTGCGACCGGGGTCGCAACTCAATATTTGGATTATGTCTGTGGAGATGGTTGGCGCTGTTGAGTTAGATGCTCAGGGCAACGAGTTTGGCACGGTCTGCGATCGAATCGGCTACGTGATTGAACGTCACAGCATTTGTGGCAAGTGGAGACATATTTTCTGATAATCGGGGAATCGCGTCCCCTATGGAATCTGATAGTTCTTTCACCCGACGGCGTACTAAGAGTAAGCCGACACCTGTCTCCTTCGAGAAAGCCTGCCAACCAGCGGCGTCCATTTCCGAAAGCGTTGCGCGTTTGCCGATTCGCATAGCCATTTTCGGAGAAAGGTCTGGATAGGCCACCGTGGATAGCAGATCGTACAGCGGAGCCATTCGCGGTCCTCGATCATCATAAAGGATCGAGAAATTCTTGCCGTGGGCATCCGCATTTCCGACAATGAGATTGAAAATCGCAGCGTCCAAAAGCTTTGCGATATCCGGACCCGGCCGCTCAGATACCCGCCGCAATAACTCAAAACAATCCCTAAAGGTCGGCCCGCCCTCGCTTGCATACTTAGTTTCAGGTGGCACACCGAGTGCTTGGCAAAAGTCTTCCTGATGGATGCGGCGAACCACACCGTCGGCATCATAGTAGCGATCGTATCGCTCGACCAAAAGGAAAGGGCGACCATTCGCGGACCTCGGTTCGACCGGAGCAACGTCAAGCCCGATTGCGGCCGCAAGCCTCATCACGAAGGCCTCATTCTCGCTGGTCCCCGGAAAGCGCGCAATTGGCGGTTTCAAGATGTGCGTAGTCGCCCGGCCTGGAAGCGGTAGAGCGACTTGGCCATCGACTAGAACAACTGGAACTTTTGATTGGGCGCCCGCAAGCGATAGCCTCAAGCCTTCCTGGCCGGCCAATAGCGGCCGTGTCGGAAGTGCGTCCAATATCCGAACGATTCCTGCCTCATCCAGAGGTGCCGTTTGCTGATCCGCAATCGGTTCTGCCCCGGTGGGTTCCTGATCTTCAGGCAAAAGCTGAATCGCGCCGGCGACGTCGCCGCCCAAGCGATCAAGAAGCGCGAAGTCGTTGGCAGGTGAAACACCCAACGCCTGCGCAGCAACAAGACGCTGGCTTTCTTCTGGCAGCAGGCCGCCGAAAAATGGCCGGCATTCACGGCGAGAAAAACGTTGTGGACGCTTCGGAAGTGAGGCCGACAGTGGAGGCGTCTTTTCGTCATCAAGCCAAGCTTCAGCGTATGCGAAGCCGATATCGCCATGCTTATCTTGGGTGAATTGCCCGACAATGCGACCACCCCACCAGACATTGAGGACCCTAACCGTCATTTTCTACGTTCACCAGGGGCTAGAATATCAATCGAACAACCCAGCGTTTGCAGAACCTGCAAAACCTTTCCTATCTGAGCTGTCGGCTTGCCGGCTTCGAGGTCCACAATGAACCTGAGGCCAACTCCAGAGACCCCGGCAAGCTCGTCCTGTCGCAAGTTTTGCTCCTTGCGTGCGCTGCGTACTAGGGCGCCGATATCGGCTGGACTTCTGACTTGTTTTGCCATCTTTATTTCCCGATCGGGAAAATAACAGCACATCAGCCGCCCTGTCGAGTAAAATTTTCCCGATCGGGAAAATCATTAGCGCCGGATGATCTGTGTTTGGAAAAATTCCCGATCGGGAAATTCAGATGGAGCCGATGCGGTGCCGGGAAACCTCGGCCGATTGGGAGTTATGGCCCCGCTGATTGGGAATGGCAGCGGTTCCTATCCTACTGAAAGCCTTGCAGACTAAATCACAACATCGGATTCCGATTCAGCTTCCCCCGATATGCCGGGTGCCGGTGCGACACTATCGCGTCCACCATGGCCGGCGGTTTTGATCGCGCCAGCAATAGCATCTTACCCGTTTTCATTTCCAGGATCTGATCGGCGGTCATCAGCTTCTGGCGCTGCTCGGCGGTCGAAGTCTTGCGGCTCTCGCCGAATTTTGCGGACGATTGTTTGGTGCGGGTCAGCACCGTCTGATCGCCAAGCGCATTCGCGGCCCAATTGGCGGTTTTCGAACTCGGCGCGGCCAAGACCGAAAATGCGGGTGGTGACGCAGGAGCCGAGAACGTTGGCGGTGTCGCCCTTGCCATAGACGCTTTCGATCTGGCCTTTATCCTGGGTGATAAACAGCGCTTCGATGCCGCAGCCGGCGGCGACGTTGGCGATATTGATCAGCTTTTACATCCGGCCGAGACGGACAAACTCGTCCAGCACCGGGAGCACGTTCTTTTTCGGCTTCCTCGCCCCCTCAAGGCGGACGGCCATACCGAGAATGGGCGCGGTCGATCATCAGCCCGGCCCAAAACCAGCTGGCGGGCGGATCTGGGTGTCATGGCGTCCAGAGGCATCACATATCCTTCCCGGCGAGACGTGAGCATCATCATCCCATCGCCCGTTAGCTTCTGAGCACGCCCGCGACATCATGGGCCGATCGGGGGCGCTGAGGACGCGACGGCGGAGCCGGCACGAAGGATAACTTGCTCCATTGCATTCAGTTCATCGACGACCCTTCCGGCCCGGTAAGCGTCGCGGCGGCAAGTCACCTCGTCTGTGGGTCCAACAGCTGGCTCCGCAACGAAAACCCCAGGCGCATCAGCAGCACTAGAACCGCCAGCCCGACGGCAACACACGATGTTGCCGACCGCGATTGGCTATGCCCATTTTTTAAACCCGGACCTCGCTTGACACTTTTTTAGCCCCTCCATATGTTTTTGAACCAAACGGTAAAAAAAGGGGAACAATCATGACAAAAGACCTTCTCATGTCACGTCGCGCGCTCATGGCCTCGGGCATTGCCCTGGGCGTCAGCGGGTTGGCGCCGATCGCCCGCGCCGCCGCCCCGTTGAAGGTGGCAGGCATCCATGCCTCGCCTGTCGAGAACGCCTGGAATTCCTGTCTTCACAAGGCCTTGCAGGACGCCGCCAAGGAAGGCGTGATTGAATATGTATTTTCAGAAGGCGTTTCCGGGACCGACTATCCCCGCGCCATGCGCGAATATGCCGAGCAAGGAAACAAGCTGATCATCGGCGAAGCCTATGCTGTCGAAAAGGAAGCGCGCCAGGTGGCCGCCGACTACCCCGACACGGCCTTCGTTCTTGGATCGAGCGGCAAGGAAGAAGGCAGCAATTTCGGCGTCTTCGGCACCTGGAATTACGACGGCGCCTATCTCGCGGGAATGTTGGCAGGCAAGATGACCAAGTCGAACGTGGTCGGCTCCGTTGGTGCCATGCCTATTCCCGAGGTCAACATGCTGATCAACGCCTTCGCCGAAGGTGTCAAATCGGTCAATCCTGACTGCAAGCATCTCGTTGCCTTTATTGGGACATTCTTCGATCCGCCGAAGGCGCGCGAGGCGGGCCTTGCCCAGATCGATGCTGGTGCGGACATCCTGTTTGGCGAGCGCATCGGCACTGCCGATGCAGCCAAGGAACGCAAGATCAAGGCTGTCGGATCACTGATAGACTATACCCCGCGCTATCCCGACACCGTCTTTGCGAATGCCCTCTGGGGATTCCGGCCCATTCTGAATGCGGCGATTGCCGATGTGGCTGCGGGCAAGCCAGTCGGCCGCAACTACACGGCCTTCGGCCTGATGAAGGAAGGCGGAAGCGACATCGTCTTTGTGAAGGGCGTGGCACCGGCAGACGCGGAAGCGGCCATGGAAGCCAAGCGCGCCGACATCAAGGCCGGCAAGTTTGAGGTGCCGCAGAACATGGAACAGCCCAAGTAATTCGGCCGATCCATGCCCGGCAAACGGCCAGTAGACGCCACCGACGTTTCGGAACTGATCCGTTCCGGCCAACTGACCGCAACGGAGGCGATGCGGCTGTCCCTGGCCGCTGCCACCCGCCTTTCCAGTCTTGGTGCCATCACTCATCTTGATGCGACCATGGGGATGGCGGCAGCCCAGGCGGCCGACGACGAGCGTCGGTCGGCCCCGATCCGTTTTACTGCGCGTGCGTTTGGTGGGGTGCCGACGCTTGCCAAGGATCTTGGCGGTCCGTTCAAGGGACTGCCGGTTGCAGCCGGTTCACGTCTTTTCAAGCGAGACTCCGGCGATGCGGATTCCGAGCTTGCGGTGCGGTTCCGCGCGGCCGGCTTTTGCCTGTTTGGGCTGACCACGAGTCCCGAATTCGGGCTGTCGCTCGCAAGTGAGCCAACGATTGGTCCGGTCTGTCGAAATCCGCATGACCGATCGCGAACTGCTGGCGGTTCATCGGGTGGTGCCGCCGCAGCTGTTGCCGCCGGCATCGTTTCAACAGCACATGCGACCGACGCTGGCGGTTCCATTCGGGTTCCCGCCGCCTGCTGCGGCCTGGTTGGCCTGAAGCCCAGCCGGGGCGCCATGCCAGCGGGTCCTTCGTTCGGTAATCATCTCGGTGGCATCGCGAGCGAATTCGTCGTGACGCGCTCGGTCCGGGACACCGAGCTCGCTCTCACAGCGTTGAGCGGTAAAGCGCGCGGCCCTTTTCCAGATGTGTCCATGACGGCCCCCCCTTCGACCCGCATGAAGATCGGTCTCTTGACGGATACCGGCGTGCGGTTTCCAACCGCCGCTGACCGGCTGGATGCTGTCGAGGCGGCGGCCACTGCGCTCGAGATCGACGGCCACGAGATCGTCCGTCTACGGTGGAGTGATCTTGAAACCGCCGTAGGAGACAGCGCGCGCGTTTTCGAGGACATAGTCGCCGTCAACCTGTTCAACCTGGTCCAGGATCTTGGCCTCGACATGGCAATGGCCGAGCGCCTGACACAGGCAGTCGCCGAACAGGGCAGCGCGATGCCTGCCGCCGCCCTGTGGGCATCGCTGAACAAGGCTGTTCTCGTCAGCCATCATATGTGGGCCCTGTTCGACAGGGTTGATTGCCTTCTGTCCCCAATGCTGTCGTCGGCACCCCTTGCGGTCGGTTCGTTCCCATCGGATCATGCCGACACCGAGCTGCATTTCGAACGCATGGCTGCCTTCGCGCCGCTCGCGCCACTCGCCAATGTCTCGGGGGTCCCTGCCTTGACGCTTCCTTTCGGATCAGATGCCGCCGGCCTGCCGCTACCGCTCCAGCTGATGGCGCCAATCGGCCGCGATCTGCAGCTCCTGTCGCTTGCCTTCAGACTGGAAGCCGAAGGAAGGTGGCAACATCCCTTCCCAATTGCGGAATCGGCTGCATGACCACCGTGCTCGATATCTCCCGTGTCTCAAAGCGGTTCGGCGACAACCTTGCCAACGACGACATTTCGCTGTCGCTGAAGGAAGGAGAAATTATCGCACTTCTTGGAGAGAATGGCGCCGGCAAGACGACGTTGATGAGCATTCTCTTTGGCCACTACGTGCCAGACACCGGCCGGATAGTGATCCACGGCCGTGAGCTGCCGCCGGGGAGGCCCCGCGAGGCAATCCGGGCTGGCGTCGGCATGGTGCACCAGCATTTCTCGCTCGCGCCAAATCTCACGGTCATCGAGAACATCATGACCGGAACGCAGAAACTCTGGGCGTTGCGCTCGAGTACAAATGCCGCGCGCAGGAAGCTCCTTTCTATTTCGGATCGTTTCGGCCTCAAGGTCGATCCTGACGAGCGCCTCGGTGATCTTTCGGTCGGGGAGCAACAACGGGTCGAGCTTCTCAAGGCGCTTTTCAACGATGCTCGAATCCTGATCCTCGACGAACCCACCGCCGTTCTCACCAATATCGAGGCCGAAAGGCTGTTCTCGACGTTGAAGGAGATGGCCCGTCAGGGATTGTCGGTGATCTTCATCTCCCACAAGCTGGATGAGGTCATGGCCGCGGCCGACCGGATTGTCGTGCTGCGCGGCGGCAAGATGGTCGCCGAGCGTCTTCAGTCGGAAACCAGCAAGGCCGAACTCGCTGAACTGATGGTGGGCCACCGGGTCAGCCGCCCCGTTCGCGAACCCTCGACACCCGGCGTGGTTGTCCTCAAAGGCGTTGGCATCACCTCCAGAGTTGCCGGGGTTGACAGGCTGAAGAGCATCAACTTCCAACTCAGCGAAGGCGAGGTGCTCGGGATCATCGGCGTTTCCGGCAACGGCCAGGCGCCCTTGGCAGCCTTGTTGTCCGGCGTGCTGTCCCGCACGGCGGGTGACCTCATCCTGTTCGGAAAAAATGTCGGCAATCTCGACGTGGCGGACGTCGTAGCAGCTGACATCGGCCGCATTCCCGAAGACCGAAACAAGGAAGGGGCGATCGGCGAAATGGCGATATGGGAAAACGTCGTGCTCGAGCGTCTTCCCGCTTTCTCCCGGGCTGGAATGGTGGACCGCAAGGCAGGCATGACGTTTGCCCGGGAGATCATCGATGCTTTTGACGTGAGAGGTGGTGCGCCGCGCAGCCGTACCCGCCTCCTGTCGGGTGGGAACATGCAAAAGCTTATCCTCGGCAGGAATCTGCAGCAGCGCCCCCGTATTTTGATCGCCGCCCAGCCGGCACGCGGTCTCGACGAGGGCGCAGTTGCCGCCGTCCACGCCCGGATCCTTGAAGCCCGCAGGCAGGGTACTGCGGTGTTGTTGATCTCCGAGGATCTTGATGAAGTGATCGCGCTTGCTGACCGCATCCAGGCGATTGTTGGTGGCAGGCTGTCGCCACCGGTCGACGCGGGAGACGTCGATGCACGCCGCCTGGGCCTGATGATGGCGGGCGACTGGAGTGAGACACCTACGGAGATCAGACATGCGCCTTGAACGCCGCGAGCATCGGCCGGTCTATCTCCTGGTCGGTTCACCGATCGCTGCCGTCGTCTCAGCACTTCTGCTTGCCGGCATTCTGATCGCAATCGCCGGCGCGCCGGTCCTGGAAGCCTATCGGCGCATCCTGATTGGCGCCTTCGGCTCACGTCTCTCGGCGACCGAGACCTTGACCCGGGCGACGCCCCTTATCCTGACCGGTCTTGCCGCCGCGACGGCCTTTCGGGCGAGGCTTTGGAATATCGGCGCGGAAGGCCAGTTCTACGTCGGCGCTATCGCAGTCGCCGCCTGCGGCTCCAACATGCTGGCAGGCCTGCCGGGCCCGATCCTCATTCCGGCCTTGCTATTGATCGGTGCTGTTGCGGGCATGGTACTGATCCTCATCCCGCTGTGGCTCAGACTGCGCTTCTCTGTTGATGAGGTGGTGACCAGCCTCCTGATCAACTTTATCGCGCTGCTTTTTGTCTCCATGCTGATCAACGGCGTGCTGAAGGATCCAATGGCCTTTGGGTGGCCGCAGTCGCAGTCAGTGGTCGATCATGCCATGCTGCCGAAGCTGGTTGCGCGCTCGCGGCTCCATATCGGCCTACTGATTGCGATCGTCCTTGCTGTCATCATCCATTTCCTGCAGACGAGGACGGTCTTTGGCATGCAGTCACGCGCTGCTGGCCTCAGTCCGCAGGGTGCAGCGTTTGCCGGCGTGCCGCTGACGCGGACCCTGGTCAAGGTTGCCTGCCTTTCCGGGGGACTTGCGGGACTTGCGGGCGCAATCGAGGTCCTCGGCGTCAAGGGCTACGTCACCACGGATCTGTCTCCTGGCTTCGGCTATTCAGGAATCGTCGTCGCGATGCTCGCCAACCTGAACCCGCTCGGCGTCGTGCTCGCGGCACTTTTCACGGCAACCATGTTCGTCGGTGCCGACGGCATGAGCCGCAGCCTCGCCATACCAACCTACATCGCTGATGTAACGGTAGCGCTGTCGCTCCTGACGATGCTCGTTGCCCTGTTCTTCACCCAATACAGGATCCGGCGATGAACGTTATTGTCGACATCATCTCATCGGCGGGCTTGTGGGCAGCGATCCTTCGAATTGCCACTCCTCTGATCTTTGGCACTCTTGGCGCACTTCTGTGCGAACGAGCCGGCGTTCTCAACCTCGGCATCGAGGGCATCATGACCTTCGGCGCGATGATCGGCTGGCTTGCGGTCTATCATGGCGCTGACCTTTGGACCGGTCTCTTTGTGGCTGCGCTGGCAGGCATGGTGTTTGGTTTCCTGCACGCCGCGATGACCGTTACGCTCGGCCTGTCCCAGCATGTCTCAGGTCTTGGCGTGACCCTGTTTGCCTCAAGCTTCAGTTACTATGTGTTCCGTCTGATCGTCCCCGTGGCCGGCACACCGCCAACGATCGTCCCCTTCCAGCCAATCAGCATCCCTGGCCTTTCCACCGTGCCATTTGTTGGACCGGCCTTTTTCACGCAGACAGCACCCACCTATCTCGCCATCCTCATTGCGCTCCTTCTTGCCTACGTCGTCTTTCGCACGCCGCTTGGTCTTGCAATTCGCATGACCGGCGAAAACCCGCATGCGGCAGAGGCTCAGGGCGTCGATCCGATCCGGATACGCTATGGTGCGGTGATCGTCGGCAGCGCGTTGATGGGCATGGGCGGCGCGTTTCTGACGCTGTCAGCCTTCAACAGCTTCTTCCCGACCATGGTCCAGGGTCGTGGGTGGATCTGCATTGCGCTCGTCGTCTTTGCATCCTGGAGACCCGGGCGTGCGCTTTTCGGAGCGCTCCTCTTTGCCTTCTTCGACGCTTTCCAGCTTCGCCTGCAGACCGTCGTCCAGGGTATCCCCTACCAGATCTTTCTGATGACGCCTTATGTCCTGTCGATCCTGGCGCTTGCCGTCATGGCCCGCCGCGCGCGCGTTCCTCAGGCCCTGATGCAATCCTATCGCCGTGGCGAACGATAAAAGGAGACCCAATGTTCGAGCTGATCATCAGAAACGCGAACCTCCCCGATGGCCGCACCGGGATAGACATTGCAGCGGAGAGCGGAAAGATTGTTGCCGTCGAGCATCAGATCCAGGCGTCTGCCGGCACGGAAATCGATGCAACGGGCCGGCTGGTGACGCCTCCCTTCGTCGATCCCCATTTTCATATGGATGCCACGCTGTCACTCGGCCTGCCGCGAATGAACATCTCCGGCACGCTGCTGGAAGGCATCTCGCTCTGGGGCGAGCTTCGTCCGTCATTGACACAGGAGGCGCTGGTCGATCGCGCCCTGCGCTACTGCGACCTTGCCGTAAGCCAGGGCCTTCTTTCCATCAGAAGCCACGTCGATACGTCCGATCCACGTCTGGTAACCGCCGAGGCTCTGATCGAGGTTCGAAAACGGGTAAAGCCCTACATCGACTTGCAACTCGTTGCCTTTCCGCAGGATGGCTATTACCGGGCGGAAGCCGGCGTCGAGTCGCTGAACCGTGCCCTCGACATGGGGATCGACATTGTCGGCGGTATTCCGCACTTCGAGCGAACGATGGAAGACGGCCGCGCGTCTGTCGAGGCGCTGTGCAGGATCGCCGCTGATCGTGGACTTCCGGTCGACATGCATTGCGACGAGACGGACGATCCGATGTCGCGTCACATTGAAACGCTGGCCGCCCAGACTGTGCGTTTCGGCCTTCAGGGGCGTGTTGCCGGTTCCCACCTTACCTCGATGCATTCGATGGACAACTACTATGTCTCAAAGCTCATCCCGCTGATGGCCGAGGCCGAAATCAATGTCATCCCCAATCCCCTGATCAACATCATGCTACAGGGCAGGCACGATACATATCCCAAGCGCCGCGGCATGACACGTGTGCGTGAACTGATGGATGCCGGGCTTAACGTCTCCTTCGGGCACGACTGCGTGATGGATCCCTGGTATTCGATGGGCTCGGGCGACATGCTGGAAGTCGGACATATGGCGATCCATGTCGCGCAGATGGCCGGCATCGCTGACAAGAAAAAGATCTTCGACGCCCTTACGCTGAACTCTGCAAAGACGATGGGTCTTGAAGGTTATGGCATGATGAAAGGCTGCAACGCGGACTTTGTTGTCCTGCAGGCAGCCGACCCGATTGAGGCATTACGGCTCAAGCCCACCAGGCTTTGGGTCATCCGCCGGGGCAAGATTATCGCTCAATCAAAGCCACGGATCGCCGAGTTGTCTCTCGATGGCCGGCCCACAACGATCGACAGCGGTCGCGATTACGTCCCGATGACGTCCTCATGAGGCCCGAAATGTGCTCGTCCCTCGCGCCGGGGCCAACTTGATAATCACGCAAGCAACCGCCGACAATTCCCCTAGAGACAGGACAGAGCGCTACCGCTCTTTCCGCTCGTTCTGCGGCCAAGTCGCGCCGCTTCGGGTCGATAAAATCTCGATTGCGCCGCTTTTGTGATCGCCGACGAGGTCGCAGAAGGTGCCTTACCGCCCTGCCCTTGCCAGCGACCGTGCAATGTCGACGATATCATCACGGCCGGCGGTTGGGTCCTCCTTGCTCCAGGCAATGCCAAGCCCGATCCGGAAGTCGATCCCGCTTACCTTCTTCAGCTCAAAGCCGCGATTGGGTAGATCAAGCGTCCATTCCGGGGCAAAGCCGATGCCAAGCCCGGCAGAGACCAGCGACACCAGCGCATAGGTGTCATCGCAGCTGAAGGCAATGTTGGCGGTGAGCTCGTATTCGGCGAACTTCTCATTGAAGTAGCGTTCCGAAAACGACAGGTTCTGCCGGTTGAAGGCGATGATCTTCTGAGTGCGCAGATCATCGATGCTGATCTCGTCCCTGGCTGCCAGCGGATTGGCATGGCCGACCGCCAGGTAGTAGCGCTCATGCGCAAGCGAGACGAAGCGCAAGGAGCCGATGTTTTCCACCGGCCGGATGAAGCCTAGATTGAGCTGGCCGGTCTCCAGGCCGCGGATGATCTCGCCGGTATTGCCAGAGGCGATATGGATGCGGACATCGGGATACTTGCGGGCGATCTTGGCAAGGAAGGTCGGCAGCATGCCCATGGTGGCCGGGTAGATGCTGCCGATCCTGATCTGGCGGATGCGGCTGCCGCCGGCTGCCCGCGTCAGTTCGGTGGTCAGGTCGATGTCGCTTAAGATCCGCACACAGCGATCATAGAAGGTTTCCCCTGCCCTGGTCAGTTCCACCCTTCGCGTCGAGCGGATGAACAGCGGGCAGCCAAGCTCCCTTTCCAGCGACATCACATGATTGCTGAGTGCCGGCTGGGCAATGTGCATCCTGGCTGCCGCCCGGCCGAAGTGCAGTTCCTCGGCCACCGCTTTGAAATAGGAGAGTTGGCGTAGTTCCATGAAGGCCATCCACTTGTGCTAGCAAACTGCAACAATGTGCTGCGTTCGGTGATTCACGCTTAGATTGCTTTCATAGTTCTATAATACGTGGTTTCATAAGTTGTCAAATGTTGTGTTTTCCGCCATGGATGCACGGCAGAGAGTTGCGATGAATCTTCGGCGTTTGCGAGTTTCTAAAGGAATCTCGCAAGATGATCTTGCGCTTACGGCAGATATCGAGCGCTCTTACGCGGGGCACCTCGAACGCGGCAGCAAAAACCCGACAGTGGTCACACTCGAGAAAATTGCAACGGCTCTTTCATGTGATATCTCGGAGCTTTTCGCTCCCGTGCCCGATGACACAAAGCCAATCGAACCACTTCGTAGCGGACGACGACCTCCAGATCGAGATTGACGTTCCTGACAAGATTTGAACCGCCCTTTGCGATCGATTAAACCGCCGAAAAATCAAACGCTTGGTAAAGCTGATCAATGATGCAGCTCCTCCAGCCGCTTAGACTCTCGGCGTTGGCGTCGGTGACGCCCGGATCCGACAGGCGGGGCTAGTTTAATTTGCATGGAAGAGCGGGCGGTTTCATGCCAGCAAGCGGCCGCGATCGGTGGACGTTTTTACGCGAACTCAAGCACACCTCGTTGCATGGTCGCCAGTTCCCGAGTGAAGTACACGGAAAACAATTCCTCGTCAGGCGCAGCTGGTTGCGCCTGCAGAAGAGCATCTGGTTTCGTCGATCCGCCTAGCCGATCGACAAGGCTGGGATTACCGCCGGCCGGGGCGGTATTGATCGAAGTGGATACCTCTTCCAGAAGCCAGTTGAGGCAATAAACATCAGGATCGCGCTCGAGCCCCTTAAGGAGGCACGACGCGCTCGCAAGGAATGCATCGTCGCGGTCGGCGTCCATCGCTGACAAGCACAGCGGTTGATCACGGCGATTCCCTAAAGGGCAATATCTGCGTCCTCTAATACACTGTAGAAAATGGTTGGAAGAGTGGAAGTCCTCTTCTGCAAGTCGAGGGTCACCTACGGCCTTGAGCCGCGTCTTTACCGGAGCAGACCTGCCCATTGGGTAGTGAACTGGGCGCCGCCGAGAAAACCCTCTTTTGCTTTGACTCGTCTTTCAACCAACCTTGGCCGTCATCGAGGCGGCCCCCAGAGGGAGGCATTCGAAATGAGACGGACCACGAAGCTGATAACAACCGCAATGGCGGTCGCGGGCAGCCTGCTTGCGAGTACCGCGACAATAGATGCGCAGGAGGAGAGGAAGCCCAACATCCTGTTCATCATGGGAGACGACATCGGATGGATGCAGCCGAGCATCTATCACCAAGGCCTCGCGGTCGGTGAAACCCCCAATATCGACCGTATCGGCCGGGAAGGCGCGAAGTTCATGACCTACTATGCCGAGCAGAGCTGCACGGCAGGGCGGACCGCATTCATCACCGGCATGCAGCCGGTACGTGTCGGTATGGTTCTGCCGGAGATTCCCGGAAGTCCGTCCTACCTGCGGGCCGGCACGCCTCACCTCGCCAAGTTCCTGTACGATCTCGGCTACTCGACAGGGGAATTCGGCAAGAACCATCTCGGAGATACGACCGAATCCCTGCCGACGGCACACGGGTTCCAGGAGTTTTGGGGCTATCTCTATCACCTCGACGCCATGCAGGGGGTGAGCTTCCCCGACATCAACAAGACCTCAACCGAGCAAGGGATCGCGCCACCTTGCAGGAACACGCCCATTCCTGGGATAGCGGACGATCCGGCGGCTGTGGATGCAAAAACCACGACCTGCCTGACGCCGCCGCGTCCGATGCTCGCGTGCAAATCCTCCGACGGGTCGCCTGCCAACCAGTCATGCAAGGACGAAGGGCCGCTGACGCTCGAGCGCTCCAAGACGATTGACGAGGAGATCTCGGCCAAGGTCATCGATTTCCTCGACCGCAATGATCCGAAGAAGACCAACAAGCCGTTCTTCGTCTGGTACAACCCTGCGCGCATGCACATCACCACCGTGCTGCCGGACAAGTACCTGAACATGGTGGGCGAGCAAGGCGGCAAGGACTGGGGCGTCAACGAAGCCGGGATGAAGCAGATGGACGACAACATCGGCTACGTCTTGAAGAGGCTCGAGGAAATGGGCGAACTCGACAATACTATTGTCGTCTTCACCACCGATAACGGCGCCGAGACGATCACATTCCCGGACGGCGGCACCACTCCGTTCAAGGGCGGAAAGCTCAGCACCTGGGAAGGCGGCATGCGTGCACCGCTCGTGGTTCGCTGGCCGGGGCACATCGAGCCCGGTACGGTCGAGAACGAGATGTTCTCGGCGCTGGACTGGCTGCCGACGTTTGTGAATATCGCGGGCGGTCCCAAGGGCGATGGCCTGAAAAAAGAGATCGAGGCAGGCAAGTATCCAGGCATCGTCAAGACCACGCTCGACGGGATCGATCAGCGCGACTTCCTGGAAGGCAAGTCGCCATCCAAGCGCGAGTCGTTCCTGTACTATTCCGGCAAGGAGCCATCTGCTGTCCGCTACAAGAACTGGAAGATGTACTTCGCCATGGTGTCAGACGATCCGGCTGGATTCATCGGCGGCGTGCAGCCTTACGCCTGGACGCAGGTCGTCAACATCAAGCGCGACCCGTTCGAAACCTCGGTCGGACAACAGTTGAAGACGCTCTTCGGTACAGGCGGCGCCATCGCGTCACCATCAACCGCCTATGTCTATGACTGGAACATCCTGCCCATCGGCCAGCAGTTGTGGCTGAAGCATCTCGAGACCTACATCGACTTTCCGCCGCTTCAGAGCCCTGCAAGCTATAATCTGGAGCAAGTGATGCAGCAGGTCCGCGAAATGAAGACTGGTCACGACTGACGCGCAGGCGAATAACGACATTTGTAGCGGACGCCACATGGCGGCCGCTACATCAGTATGCCCAACCGCAGAGGGCCGAACGATGAGCGATTTCACCCAAGCAGATCATGATGAACCGCGGTGGGCTCCGGTGTTGGCAATCCTCGGGGTGTTTGCCTTTCTGGAGGTGCTGCCGCATCACGTCTACGCCCTGCCGCGGTGGATATCATATGCGGTTCTCGTGGCAGCCATTGTGCCGATGGTCCTTGTCACGCTTTCCAGCGAAAATGCCGCGTGGCTGCGGGTCGAGCATGTCGCGATCATGCTGCTCGCCGGTGTTTATGCGGGGAATACCGCTGCGGAGCTTGGCGACATGGTCGGGATCATCACCGTGCATCCGCCCGAGACGAGATCGGTTTCGCTGTTGACGTCATCCTTTACGATCTGGATCACCAACGTCCTCACCTTCTCGCTGCTCTACTGGCAGATCGACGCGGGTGGTCCAGCGCGTCTCGCGCGTAGCATGGCGGGACGACCCGATTGGCTTTTCCCCCAGACCTCGGCACCGGAACTAGCCCCGCCGGACTGGCGACCGCTCTACGTCGACTATCTTTCCCTCGCGTTCAATACCGCGGCTGCCTTCAGTCCCACCGACGTGCTGCCGCTGACAAGACGTGCGAAAGGACTGATGATGATCGAAAGTGCTATTGCTCTGTTGACGCTCGTGCTCGTGGCTGCGCGCGCCGTCAATGTCATTCCGTAGCGGCGCATTGTTCGTGCCGCCGAGATCGAAGGTACCTGATGTCAGTCGAGGCCGATCAGCTTTCAACAATGATCAATCACGCGGTGGCGCCCGCGTTCATGCTCAACGCCGTCGCAGCGATGGTGGCCGTGCTGGTCAATCGGATCTCCACCGTTACCGAGCGGATCAGAAACCTGCGTGAGATCGATGAAGCTGACCTCGTTCGAGCCAGGCTAAAGCAGGAGATCGGCGTACTCAGGCGGCGGGAGCTGCTCTTGAACAGTGCCTTGCACCTCGCTGTCCTTGCCGGGATCGGGGTGACGCTGTTACTCCTCTTCGGTTTTGTTGTGGCATTCTTGGGTTACCGCCACGAACCAGGAGCCGCCGTGCTTTTCATCGCGTCGCTTTGCTTTCTGGCTGGATCCCTGTTCCGGTTCCTGCAGGACATCAGGCTCTCCCAAGGCGAGCACAAAGATCGTCAGTTGCGGTGATACCTCGAACTGTGCGGATCCGTTCGCCTACACTAGAAGTGGAAGGCCACCCCTAGGATCGGCCCCTGCTGGACGACGTCGAAGACAAAACCATCGTCCTCGTAGTTGACACCTATGGCGCGGTATCCGGCCACTGCCGATATGGTGTCGTTGAACTTGTAGCCGAGGCCGAGACCCACGTCCCAGTCGACATCGGCGCCGCCGCCGCCCACCAGCCCCCATCCCGTGACATAGATTTCGGGGGTGAAGAAGTAGTTTCCGCGCAGGCCCACGACCGCGTCCGCCCAGGTGGCGCTGTCATCCCGTTCCACTCCGGCCAGAAGTCCGCCGTTGAATGAGATGTCCGTCTCCACCGACCAGACTTTCACGCCGCCGAACACGTCGAGGTGGCCATTCTGATCTTCGAGTATGGCGTAGCCCACGCCCAGAAGGCCTGCAAAGGTCTCCGCCGTCACTCCGACGCTATCGGCGAAGATACCGCGCGGCGTGTGCGCATCGGCCCCCAGCTTGACGTAGATGATGTCTCCGACAATGCTGTAGCGGTCATAACGTGCCTCGGCCGTAGCCATGAACGCGAAGTCGAGATTGTCGAGAATGTCGCCAAAATCGGCATCGATCTTGACCTCGGGAAGCCCGAATTGGCGCACGTTCCCGGAAATTCCGGCAGCCCAGAAGTAGGGCGCCACGGTGAACTCCCAGCCGCTGCGGGTCTCGACCGTTTTCGCTTCGGGTGCCAGGGGCGTGAGATCAGCCGCATTGCCGAGCGATGTGGTCGACAGGACTGCGAGCATGACGATCGCAGGCAAGTCAATGGTTTTCATGAGAGTCCCCCGATCTCGTTTACCGCTCAGCATTGCTTCCGAGCCGACAGTGTGTGACGGGAATGGAGTTCGGCAAGCCGAAACGGCTATTCGGACTGGCTGGAGCCACAGAATGCCTGAAACTGTGGCTCGTTGGCCTCAGTCTTGCTTTCCTGCTGGCAGGGACACGCCACGAAAGTGACATGTCCCTTGCTGGGATCAATAGCAAGGCGGGAACGGATAGTACCCACATTGCTGACCGTTGTAGTAGGAGTTGTAGTAGTAGGGTCGCGCTGCGGCCGCGCCCACCGCAGCGCCTGCAACCACGCCCGCGGCAACCGGAGCACCGCGATACCAGGCACCGTGATAGACGGGCGCCTGCCAGTATGTACCTCCCACGCGGTTGATGTTGGTGTCGCCGACATGCTCGTCGTCCCCCCGGAAACCGCCCGCAAAGTCTCCTCCGCGCATGTCTCCTCCGAATCTGCCTCCGCCGCCGAAGCTACCACCGGCAAAGTCTCCTCCGTGGAATCCTCCGCCGCCGAATCCTCCACCACCGAACCCTCCGCCACCACCGCCGAAATGATCGATGAAGAGGGCTGCCGGTCCGGAGGCACCATTAAGGCTGCCCTCCAGAACGGTTATATCGAAGGTGAGCGTCGTCCCATCCAGTTTAGGGGTCTTGAGCGTCACGACAGCGTCGCTGACATCTGAACCGTCGCCGCCCAGAACCGACACCGTTGCGTTCGGAGGGTCGACCGCAAAGTTGTCCTTGCCGTCATCCCACTGCATGATGAATTGTTCGGTCGTCACATGCCCGGCTGCCCGAACCGGCCGATCGGCAAAGACGATCGAATTGGCCGACACGCCGGTCAGGATGAGCTTGCCGCTTTCGATTTTCGCGCCAGACGAATTGAGTACCGCCAATGAGGGGACCGGCCCTGTCGGCGTGACCACGCCAATCGTCTTTTCCAGCGGCACGTGCGGCTTCTTCGGTGCGTCCTGGGCGAAGGCGGCGGAGCTCATTGCCACGCTTGCGAGCAGGATGAGCGTAGTCAATCGGTCGAGTTTCATGGATGTGTCCTCGCAGTTGGAACGGGGTAGTGTTGCATCACCTTCCACGCCCCGTTTTGAAGTCTGAGACTTCTGGTGTAGCGATCTCCCAAACAGCAGAGCCGCTTAGTCCTTGAAGATCTTTTTCCAGTCGGCCTTCATGTCGACGACGGTCCAGCCTGTGATCGCGGCCGCATCGAGCGCCTTGTCGAGGCGGCCGAATTCGCTCTTGCGGTCATAGGCGTATTCACGTTCCTCATCGGTGTGGTGAATGAGGACCCCGAGGCGCGCGGGGGCGCCTGCCATTGTCGTCCACTGCAGCATTTCGAGATCGCCGTCGGAATTGCCGAAGGCTGCGATGGGACGACGACCGATCTCCTGGTTGATCCCAACCGGCTTACCGGCCTTGTCGTCGATGAAGTTGACTTCCGGCAGACGATACAAGGTCGGCGTGTCGTCCTGCATCTTGAACTGCGTCTTGATCGAGGAACCGAGAACCTGTTCCGGCGGAACGCCGTAGACCTTCTCGGTCCATGGCCGCATGAACTCAACGCCGCCACCTGACACAATGAACGTCTTGAAGCCATTGGCGCGCAAGTAGGAAAGCAACTCGACCATCGGCTGGTATACGAGTTCCGTGTAGGGTCGTTTGAACTTCGGGTCGCGGGCCGTCGAAAGCCAGTCGGTCACCACCTTCTCAAAATCGGATGTGGTCATTCCAGCATGGGTCACCATGATGAGCTCCAGCAGACCCTTTTCCCCTGATGCGGCGAGTGTCTCCATGTCGCCGTCGAGCACGGCCTTAAATGGCTGGACGTTCTGCCATTCCGGATGCTGCGGAGCGAGGATCTTCACGCGGTCAAGGGCAAAAGCAAGCTGGGTGTACATGGGGTGCTCGACCCATAGGGTCCCGTCATTGTCGAAGACGGCGATCCGTTCCGGTTCCGGGACGAACTCGGGCGATCCCTGCTTTGTCACTCTCTCCACGAACGACACAATCGCCGATTTTGGCCCGGTATCATTCCAGGACGGTAGGGGATCGCTTTGTGCGTACGCGGATATTGCGAAGGCGAACGTCCCAAGGATGACGGCGGCAGCCACGTGGAGTGGCCCGTTGACGAGCTGGCGGAACATTGTTTTTACCCCCAGGGCAAGAGTGGCGCGGACTGCGCGTTCCTTCTCTTCCGGCATGCATCGACTCTAACGAAAGCGTTCCCTCCGCGATATTGCCCTTTGGGGAATCTGAGCAACCATGAGTGGCTTTGGCGGCGCATGACACCTCACCGATAAGATGTTATCATCCTCCGGCTTTGGGGGTGGACCGATGGCCTTGGGTAAAGGGGAAGGTCGACTACTGCGCACTGGCGTGTTGCTGGCATCGCTCTTTCTGGCGGCCTCGGTCGCTGCCTCGCAAACTACGCCCCCGTCTCTCGATCGGTCGCCGCGGGTTCTCATACTTTATCCATATGACGAAAGGATCGCTGCGACCACAGCTGCCGGGGAAGCACTGCGAGGCCGGCTCCTTGAAGCAACCAGTGGGAAGATCGATCTGTTCTCCGAGTTCCTGGACCTGTCGCGGTTTCCGGAGGCTGAACATGTGCAGCGACTGGGGCGGTACATGGCAGAGAAGTATGCCATCCGTCGCCCGGACGTCGTTGTCGCGCTGGGCAAGGAGTCGGCCAGTTTCATTTCGACAAACCGGGCAAGCATCGCTCCCGACGCGAAGATAGTGGCGGCCGGTTTCGGCAACTCGACCTCTGAAAACATCGACCTTCCCGATGACGTGATCGGCGCGTTCACGACATTCGACATTCTGAAGACCGCGGAAATGGCGCGAGGTCTGCAACCCGGCGCCCGTCACCTCTACATCATCGGCGGATCGTCTGAGTTCGACCAGGGTTGGTTGGCAACGGCGCGCGCCGACCTCGACGAATTCTCCAAGTCATACGAAACGACTTACCTCGAAAACCTGACGATCGAGCAATTCATTGAACGGGCAGCCGAGGTCCCTGCCGACAGCATCATACTGGCGTTGACGCTTTTCAAGGATCACGCCGGGCGGAATTTCATACCGCGCGAAGCGATAGGAAAAATTGCTGCAACGGCCAGTGCTCCGGTTTATGGCCCCTACCAGACCTACATCAACTACGGGGTCGTCGGCGGCAATACCGTCACATTTGAAACCTTGGGTCAGACCGTCGGCAACCTAGTCCTCGATGCCATTGCCGGTAGGCCGATTAAGGATATTCAAGCGCCCCAGACCTACATCGTCGACGCGCGACAACTGAAGCGTTGGGGCTTGGCGGAAAAGGACCTGCCCGCGGGCACCATCCAGATGTACAGGGAAAAGGGCCTTTGGGAAGGCCACTGGCTGGCAGTGACAGGAGCGTTTGGTGTCGTTTTGGTGCAGGCCGGCATCATCGCAACCCTCCTTCTCGAGCGACGCCGTCGCCAGGACGCAGAGAGCCGGTCACGACTTCACCTGCTCGAAGCTGTCCACCTGAACCAGTCTGCGACGGCGGGGGCGTTGTCGTCTTCCGTTGCCCATGAACTCAATCAGCCACTGTCGGCCATCAGAAACAACGCGGAGGCTGCCTCTGTGCTGCTTCAAAATGACAGCCCGGACCTTCAGCTCATCCACCAGATCCTTCTCGATATCCAGGCAGATGATCAGCGTGCGGGCGACATCATTGGCCGGATGAGAGGATTGCTCAAGAAAAGAAGCGAGATCGACTGGCAGGAGTTCGACCTGAACGATGTCACCTCGAACGCAATCAGTATCATTCACGGAGAGGCGGAACGCAGGGGGATCACGCTCAAGACAAAGCGGCCGACGACAGAGCTGCCGGTGCGCGCGGACAAGGTTCATGTGCAGCAGGTTGTCCTCAACCTGGCGACCAATGCGATGGATGCCATGACCGAGACGGGGTCCGACAGCAGGATCCTGACGCTGGCAACAGGAGTTGTGAAAGAGAAAGCTGAGCTCTGCGTGGCCGACACGGGCAACGGAATTCCGCAGGAACGCCTCTCCAGCATCTTCGAGCCGTTCTACACGACAAAGCAGGCAGGAACGGGTCTTGGCCTTTCCATCGCGCGCGCGATTGTTGAGACTTACGGCGGAACGATCTCTGCGACCAACCGACCCGAAGGTGGCGCAATCTTTCGTGTGGCGCTCCCGCTTGCCCGAGGCGGGGAGCGACACTCATGAAACCGGTCGTCCATATCGTTGATGACGATGAATCTTACCGCACGGCAACGGCACGGCTGCTTTCCGCCTATGGCATCAGGGTGGAGGTCTATGAATCCGGTGACGCGTTTCTTGCCCGCCTTCCAGGCTGCGAGCCGGGCTGCGTTCTTCTTGACCTGCAGATGCCCGGTCGATCCGGCTTGCAGGTACAGCACCAACTATCCGAGCTCGCACCGCTGCTTCCGATTGTGTTTCTTACGGGGCAAGGGGACATAAAGGCCGGCGTCGACGCGATGAAAGCAGGCGCCCAAGATTTCCTGGAGAAGCCGAGTTCAGGAGCGGTCCTGATGGAAACCATCCAGCACGCGTTGGCTCAGTACGAGAGGCGCAGGACCGAGTATGAGCGCCAGCAGCAAATGAGGACTTTGGTGGCTGGCTTAAGTGCCCGCGAAGCCGAAGTGTTTGGGCTTGTTGTCCGTGGCCATCTCAACAAGCAAATTGCCTACGCCCTTGGTATATCGGAGCGCACGGTAAAGGTTCACCGTCATCAGGTGATGGAGAAGCTCGGAGCAAGGTCGCTCGCAGAGGCTGTCTCGATTGCTGCGGACATCGGCCTCGACCACGGACAGGTACGACGTGACGCAAAGTGACGGGCCGCCTTCCCCTTAGGGCAATATCGAGTTTTCGACGACGCGCCTACAATGGGTGCCAACTGCGTATCTCGAGAAATGTCACAATGGGGGCATGATAGTGGGAAAGCTGCGCGGCACGGTCGCTGTTGTCGATGATGATGCGAGCCTGCGTCGAAGCGTCGGACGCCTGCTCTACGCTTACGGATTTCCGGCCGTTGAGTACCAATCTGCAGAGGCCTTCCTCGGTCGCGATCCAAACATCCTGATCGACTGTCTCGTATTGGACATCGACCTCGGCGGCATGTCAGGAATCGAATTGCAGCACAAGTTGAAAGAGGCAGGATCGAAACTGCCGGTGATTTTCATCACCGCCCTCGAAGACCCCCGCCTGAAAATCCAGGCAGAACAAGCCGGGTGTATCGCCTATCTGCGAAAGCCTTTCGCAGGGTTTGGGCTCATCGACGCGGTGAAGAAGGCGACTGGATCGTGAGTTCTTGGACGATGACCGACCGCCACGAGGCTCAGGCAGACTGACCAGCCAGAAGGCTAACAGGGAGGTCTAACATGGAATGGCTTAGACACTGGCGGCCGATGGCCGAAGCACTAGCAATGGCGTACAACTCGTTCCATGGTCGCCAGTTCCCGAGTGCAGTACACGGAAAACAAACTCTCTTCAGGCGCAGCTGGTTGCGCCTGAAGAGAGCATCTGGTTTCGTCGATCCGCCTAGCCGATCGACATCAGGCTGGCATTGCCGCCGGCCGCGGCCGTATTGATCGAGGTGGATACCTCTTCCAGAAGCCAGTTGAGGCAATAAGCATCAGGATCGCGCTCGAGCTCTTCTGTCGAAGCGGATTGTGTCAGCAGCAACGGGCCCGGCATCGCGGCGATCTTTGCGAGCATGGCGGAGACACGATCAGCATCGCCTTCAACAAGTGCGCCAGCCATCGGCTCGGTCTCGGCACTTGCCTTCTTCCAGGAAATCCGCTGCGCGACGCTGACGGGAACATCTTTCAGCGTCGTGCGGAGGCTCCCATCGCATTCGATAACCGCGCTGTTGCCGGTGGCAAGCACAGCCGAGAGCTGGCGAATGAGGCCGGTCGGGGAGACCGGAGCGCACAGGATCGCTCCACGGGGATGAAGCGCATAGAGGTTGCGCTCACCGACGGGGCCGGCAAGTTCGGTTTCAAGTCCGAGGGCCGACTGGCTGCCGAGATGGCGCGCCATTTCAGCATCCTCGGAAAGGCTTTGTTGATCCAGCCATTTCGCAAAGTCCGAAAGAGCGGGGTCGCTGTAGACAGAACTGTGCTGCGGTGGGATCGGTGGCGTCGTCACCAACCGCCCGAGATAAAGCGGCCCGCCCGCTTTGGGGCCGGTGCCCGACAAGCCGCGGCCCCCGAAGGGCTGGACGCCGACAACGGCGCCAATGACGTTGCGATTCACATAGAGGTTGCCGGCCTTCACCTGCGAGGTAACGTTCGCAATCGTTTCGTCGAGGCGTGTATGGAGCCCGAAGGTCAGGCCATATCCGGTTGCATTGATCTCATCGATCAGGTGGCCGAGGTCCTGGCGGCGCCAGCGAACGACATGGAGAACAGGCCCGAACACTTCGCGCTTGAGTTCAGAGATCCTGTTGATCTCAATGATCGTCGGGGCAACGAAGGTGCCATTCCTGGTCGCATCGGGCAATTCGACGCGCTCCACCGCACTGCCGGAACGGCCCATGGCATCTACATGCTTCTCGATAATGTCCTTGGCTTCGGCGGTGATTACAGGACCGATGTCGGAGGCCAGCCGGTTGGTGTTTGCGATCGAAAGCTCGCGCAACGCCCCCTTGAGCATGGCCAGCGTGCGATCAGCGACGTCTTCCTGCAGGCACAGGATACGAAGTGCCGAGCAGCGCTGCCCGGCGCTGTCGAACGCCGAGGCGATCACGTCGCCAACGACCTGTTCGGCGAGCGCCGAGGAATCGACGATCATGGCATTCTGACCGCCAGTTTCGGCAATCAGCGGAATCGGCTTGCCATCCTTTGACAGACGCTTGGCGAGTTCCGCCTGGATCAATCGGGCGACCTCGGTCGAGCCGGTAAACATAACAGCGGCGGCTTCAGGCGCTGCGACCAGGGCGGCCCCTACCCTTCCGTCGCCGGGAACCAGTTGCACGACATCGTCGGGGATACCAGCCTCATGCAGGATGCGAACTGCTTCGGCGGCGATCAGCGGCGTTTCTTCCGCGGGCTTGGCAAGAACCGGGTTACCGGCAACAAGAGCAGCAGCTACCTGCCCGGTAAAGATTGCCAGCGGGAAGTTCCAGGGGCTGATGCACACGACCGGTCCGAGCGGCGCATGCGAAGGGCCAAGGGTTCGACGGGTCTGCTCGGCGTAGTAGCGCAGGAAGTCGATTGCCTCGCGCACTTCGGCAATCGCATTGAGCAACGACTTGCCGGCTTCGCGGATGATGAGGCCGAGCAAGGTCTCCATCCTCGCCTGCATGATGTCGGCAGCGCGATCAAGAAGTGCTGCCCTTTGACCCGGCGTTACCGATCCCCAGGACGAAGCAGCTTTCAGGGCGATCGCGGCTGCCGAGGCAACCTCTTTTGCGGTTGCTTCGCGGACGGAGCCGACAACGTCGCGGTTGTCGGCCGGGTTGAGAACGTCGCGGGCAGTTCCCGCCTCGGTCTGGTTGGTTGGCGCGGCCGACCACGAGAGGGTGGCGCTCGCCTTCAGTGCTTCTGTAAGTGCCAGCAGCGATGTTTCATCGGAGACATCAAGGCCGGCAGAGTTGCGGCGCTGGCCGTAGAGGTCGGAGGGAAGCGCAATCTTGTCGTGCTTCTGGCCGGGCACCTGCATTCTCGCGACAATCTCAACCGGATCGGCGACAAGCTCGTCGATGGAGACATTGGGGTCGGCAATCCGGTTGACGAAGGAGGAGTTGGCGCCGTTTTCGAGAAGGCGGCGCACAAGATAGGCAAGCAGCGTTTCATGGGTGCCGACAGGAGCATAGATGCGGCACGGGCGGTTGAGATTCTGCCGACCGACAACCTCGTCGTACAATGGCTCGCCCATACCATGCAGGCACTGGAACTCGTACTTGCCGACATAGTAGTCGGAACCGGCCATGTGGTAGATGGTGGCGAGCGTCTGTGCATTGTGGGTGGCAAACTGCGGGAAGACGGCATCGGTCGCGGCAAGCAGCTTCTTGGCGCAGGCAATATAGGAGACGTCGGTGTAGATCTTGCGGGTAAAGACAGGGAAGTCTTCAAGGCCATCAAGCTGCGCGCGCTTGATTTCGGCATCCCAATAGGCGCCCTTGACAAGTCGAACCATGATGCGGCGACCGGCGCGGCGGGCAAGATCGATGATGAAGTCGAGGACGAAGGGGCAACGCTTGCCATAGGCCTGGACAACGAAGCCCATGCCGTTCCAGCCGGCAAGGTCCTCGTCCAGGCACAGCGTCTCGAGGATATCGAGCGACAGTTCCAGCCGGTCGGCTTCCTCCGCGTCGATGTTGAGGCCGATATCATAGGACTTGGCGATCAGCGCAAGTGCCTTCACCTTCGGCAGCAATTCGCCCATGACGCGCGCGCTCTGGGCTCTCGAATAGCGGGGATGGAGGGCCGAAAGCTTGATCGAGATGCCGGGGCCCTCGTAGATGCCGCGGCGGTCGGATGCCTTGCCGATCGCGTGGATCGCCGCTTCATAATCCTTGTAGTAGCGTTCGGCGTCGGCGCCTGTCGTCGCGGCCTCGCCCAGCATGTCGTAGGAGTAGCGGAAGCCGCGTTGTTCAAGCGGCCTTGCCCGCTGCAGCGCCTCGTCGATCGTTTCGCCGGTAACGAATTGCTCGCCCATCATGCGCATCGCCATGTCGACGCCACGCCGGATGACAGGCTCGCCGCAGCGTGCAATCAGGCGGGTGAGCGCTGCCGAGAGGTTGCGATCGTTGACTGTCGAGGTGAGCTTGCCGGTCACCACCAAACCCCAGGTCGCGGCGTTGACGAAGAGCGAGCGACCACCGCCGAGATGCGACTTCCAATCTCCTTCAGCAATCTTGTCGCGGATCAGGGCATCGCGCGTTGCTGTATCGGGGATGCGCAGCAGGGCCTCGGCCAGGCACATGAGTGCCACGCCTTCCTGGCTAGAAAGAGAATATTCGTGCACGAGCCCTTCGACGCCGGTGCCCTTGTGCTTGGCGCGAAGCGCTGCAATGAGCCTGCGAGCGGTCACAGCTGCGTCTTGCCTGACCTTTTCCGGAAGCGTCGCAGCCTCTGTGAGGCGTGGAACACAGACGGTCTCCGGCGTGCGGTAAGCTGCCGTAATGGCACGACGCAGTTCGCTTTGCGGTCGGACCGCCGGCGCGAAACCCTCGAAAGGATTTGCAGCGTCACGCGGCTGCACGCCATTGGTTTCGGTGCCCACCGTATCGTTGGTGATCGTCATGTCTTTGCTCCAGATCAGGTATGGCTGATACATAGCAGATCTATGAAGTTGATTTCACTTGAAATAGGCTTGAATGAAATGTAATTGCCTAATTTATACGGAAATCAGAGGCAATGTCGTGACTACCATCGCAAACGGCAGAGAAATCGACCAGTTCGACCATAGGATTATCGAGGCCCTCGTCGCCGACGGTCGCATGTCGATTACCGATCTTGCAAAGAAGGTCGGCCTGTCCAACACTCCTTGCCAGGTCAGACTAAAGCGATTGATCGAGGATGGCTATATTCTTGGCTTCCGCGCAATCGTCGACGTGAAGAAACTTGGCAAGAATCATGTCGCGTTCACAGAGGTAAAGCTCTCCGACACGCGTGAGCACGCGCTGAAGGCCTTCAACATCGCCGCGCACAAGCTGCAGGAAGTCGAGGAGTGCCATATGATCGCCGGCGCTTTCGACTACCTCTTGAAGATCCGCACATCAGACATTGCCAATTATCGTCTGGTGCTCGGCGAGAAGATATCGAGCCTCCCCTTCGTCGCCAGTACATCGACCTTCGTGGCCATGGAGGCGGTCAAGGAAAACGGCGCCTGAATGTCGGCCTGGCCTAGCACAGCCTAAATTATCCACCGCCCGCCCTGCTTGCCGCAGGGGAAATTTCCATTGCCATATATTACCTATTTACAGCTAACATGTCAGTCTGCTACATCTAACACATTGCCTTGGAGGATGGATATTGACTGAGAAATTTGGGCTTTCCGTTGCGCTAGCCACGCCGTTCGAAATCAGCGGCGAGATCGCTGTCGACACGATGATTAGGCAGGCAAAACAAAGCCTTGCGGCGGGATGTTCGAGTGTCACGCTTTTTGGCACCACCGGCGAAGGATCGTCGATCGGGACCCAGGAGCGTGAACGTATCCTCGGAGCATTGCTGGATGCCGGTATCGAGCCGCGGAAGATCGTCATGGGAGTGCTTGTTGACGCCGCCGAAGATGCCGCAGCCCAGGCTGGGTACGCGCTTTCGCGTGGCGTGCGCAACATCCTGCTTGCCCCGCCCTCCTACTTCAAGAATGTGAGCGATGACGGCCTCTTCAAATGGTTCTCGGCGGTCTTTGTGATCCTCGGCGACAAGGCGCGCGACATCATCGTCTACAACATTCCCTCGGTCACGATGGTGCCCCTGACCGTGTCTCTGATCGGGCGCTTGCGGACGGCCTTTCCAACGGTTGTCACTGGCGTGAAGGATTCGTCCGGTGACTGGCCGTTCACCGAAGCCCTTTTGAAGGCGCACGGTGACCTCGTCATCCTGATCGGCGATGAGCGCCACCTCGCAAAGGGTGTCCGCCTCGGCGGACAAGGCGCGATCTCCGGAATGGCGAACTTCCTGCCCGCGGAGGTCAAGCTGATGGCGGAAGAAGGCAGGGACGATGCCCGCGTCGAGGATTTTGTCGCCGAACTTCTGAAGTATCCGGTTACCCCGGCAGTCAAGGTCATGGTGGCCAGGCAAACCTGCGACGATGTGTGGCTTGCGGTTCGCCCACCACTCATTTCGATATCTGGCGAGGGACAGGAGCGGCTTGCTCTTGCCTTCGATTCACTTTTCCGCTCCAAGGCTGCATAGGCACCATGTACGAGGGGGAGGCAATGGACGGACTGGACGAGCAGCCGACGCTGCGGGAAAAGGCGTATGAAAGCTTCACGCGCCACCTGCTGGCGCGCGACGTGCGTCCCGGCCAATTTGTCTCCCAGCGCCGCCTCGTCGAGTTGACCGGCCTGACGCTTGCTGCGATCCGCGAACTGATCCCGCGGCTCGAGGCCGAAGGACTGATCAAGACGGTCCCGCAGCGCGGCCTGCAGATCGCCCATATCGACCTCAATCTCATCCGCGAGGCTTTTCAGCTCCGGCTCTTCCTGGAGAAGGAGGCAGTGGCGCTCTTCACCCGTTCCGCCTCCGATGAAACGATTGCCGGGCTCATCAAGCAGCATCGCGATATCGCCGAAGCCATCGCCAGTGGCGACGCCTCCCATGAGCTTGAACTACGCGCACAAGCCGTCGACTGGGGCATGCATGACGCCTTCATCGACGCGCTTGGCAATACGATCATTTCCAACGCCTACCGGGTCAATTCGATCAAGATGCGCCTGATCAGCCAGGAACGCTTCCGTATCGACGGGCGTGTCGGTCCTGTCATGGGAGAGCATCTGAAGGTCCTGGAGGCGATCGAAAGGCGGTCGGCCGAGGATGCCGTGAACAGCCTCGCCGCTCACATCAACCACGCCAGGGATCGCGCCCTGCGCATCTAACTGCATCATAGCCGGCGATGAGGAGATCGGCGGCAACAAGAGGAGGACTTACATGCCATCATCATTCTTCAATCCCACCCGGCGCGGCTTTCTCGCCGGTACCGCGGCACTCGGCGCCAGCAGCCTCATGGGCGTGCGCTCTGCATCGGCGGCCGTCGACTGGAAGCGTTTCGCCGGCACGACGCTGGAAGTCAATCTGGTCAAGAGCCCGCGCAGCGAGACGCTCATCAAGTATCTCCCGGAGTTCGAGGAATTGACCGGCATCAAGGTCAATGCAGAAGCGACGCCAGAGCAGCAGCAGCGTCAGAAAACCACGATCGAACTGAGCTCAGGCAAGCCGAGTTTCGACGTGGTGCATATGAGCTATCACGTCCAGAAGCGACAGTTCGAAAAGGGCGGCTGGCTTGCCGATATCAGCGGTTTCCTCAAGGATCCATCGCTGACTGATCCGTCGCTGGTCGAGAGCGACTTTGCCGGCGCCGGCATGACCTTCGCCAAGGACCCTGATGGCGTCCTGCGCTCCCTGCCCTTCTCGGTAGACTACTGGATCGTGTACTGGAACAAGGCGCTCTTCGAAAAGAAGGGGCTTTCCTATCCGACCACATTCGAGGAAATGGCAAGCGCTGCCGAAGCGTTGACGGATCCCTCGACCAACACCTATGGCTTCGTTGCTCGTGGCCTGAAGAACGCCAATACACCGGTCTGGACGACGTTGTTGCTCGGCTACGGATCGAGCCCGCTTGGAGCGGACGGCAAGCTGCGCACCAATTCCGAAGAGGCTGTGGAAGCGGCCAAGCTCTACCAGCGCCTGATGACCAAGGCCGCCCCTCCCGGCGTCTCCGGCTTCAACTGGGCAGAAGCCCAGTCGGCCTTCCTGCAGGGCAAGATCGGCATGTGGCTCGACGGCGTCGGCTTTGCGCCGCCGATCGAGAACCCGGAAAAGTCGCGTGTCGTCGGCCAGGTCGGTTACGGCATCATGCCGAAGGGGCCGAAGGCGCAGGCGGCGGCAACAACCGGAGACGGTCTCGGCGTCGTGGCTGCAAGCCAGAAGAAGGAAGCCGCATATCTCTTCTGCCAGTGGGCGATTTCCCATGACATGGGTGCGCGCCTGCTCCAGGCCGGCGCCGGCGTTCCCTTCCGTCAGTCGGTCCTTGAAGATCAGAAGGTGCGCGAAGGCGTGAAGATGCCGGCGGCATGGCTTGATGCTGTTGCTGGTTCCGCAAAGGTGTCGCAACTTGCCCTGCCGATCATCATTCCGGTCACCGAGTTCCGCGACATCTATGGCGTCGGGCTCACCAACATGATCGGCGGCGCTGATCCGGCTGCCGAACTGAAGACGGCCACGGCTCAATTCGAGCCGGTGCTGGCACGAAGCGAGGGATAATGGCTTCGGTGAGCATGGAAGCCGCAACTGCGGCCAAGGCCAAGCAAAAGCAGGGGAGCAAACCGGGTCGGTTTGCTCCCAACTACTGGCCTTTCGTCATTCCCGCGCTGATCGTCGTGGCGGCTGTGATCGTTTTTCCCTGGGTCTTTACCCTGTGGATGAGCGTCAACAGCTGGACGCTTGGTCAGGCACAGGTCTTTGCCGGGTTGGATAACTACCTACGCCTGGCGGTTGACCCGCGCTTTTGGGACTCGTTGTGGCATACCCTGCTCTACACGACGTTGTCGGTCGTCGCTCCGCTTTTTCTCGGGACTCTGGCCGCCCTCATCTTCGATACGCAGTTTCCACTGCGTGGTATTCTGCGCGGAGTGTTCGTGATGCCGATGATGGCGACGCCGGTCGCTATCGCGCTCGTCTGGACGATGATGTTCCATCCGCAGCTCGGTGTCCTGAACTACCTGCTTTCCTACGTCGGGATCGGTCCGCAGGAATGGATCTACAATCAGATGAGCGTCATTCCGTCGCTGGTGCTAGTGGAAACCTGGCAGTGGACACCGCTCGTCATGCTGATCGTGCTCGGGGGCCTCGCCGCCGTGCCACGCGAACCCTACGAGAGCGCCGAAATCGATGGCGCCAATGTCTGGCAGAAGTTTCGCTACCTGACCCTGCCGATGATCGCGCCGTTCCTGATGATCGCTGTCATCATTCGCAGCATCGATGCGGTCAAGAGCTTCGACATCATCTATGCGATGACACAGGGCGGACCGGGCACCGCGTCGGAAACGATCAACATCTATCTCTATAACACCGCCTTTTCCTACTATGACATCGGATATGGCTCGGCGATGGCGGTCGTCTTCTTCGTTCTGATCGTTGTGCTTTCCTTCATCCTGCTGATGATAAAGCAGCGCGCCAACTGGTCCGACGGGGAGGCACGCTGATGAAGCGCAAGGCACTCGATCGCATCGGACTTCTGTTCGTGGCGCTGGTGATGGTGTCGCCGGTGGTGCTGTTCTTCCTCTGGATGATCTCGCTGTCCTTGAAGTACGAGATCGACAACGGCGCCTTCCCCCCGATCTTCATCCCCGAACGCTTTGCCTGGTCGAATTACGCAAAGGTGTTCGAGGAGAACAACTTCTTCCTTTATCTCTGGAATTCGGTCCTGGTGACGGGTGCGGCGACGCTTCTGGCGCTTGTTATCGGCGTGCCGGCCGGTTATGGCATTGCCCGCCTGAAGGCCGAGAAATCCGCCGTCGTCATCATGATTGCGCGCATGACGCCCGGCCTTTCCTTCCTCATTCCGCTGTTCCTGCTGTTCCAGTGGCTGAACCTGCTCGGCACGCTCTGGCCACAGATCATCATTCACCTGGTCGTAACCGTCCCGATCGTCGTCTGGATCATGATCGGCTATTTCGAAACGACGCCGATGGAGCTGGAAGAAGCCGCAAGCATAGACGGGGCAACGCCCTGGCAGGTTTTCCGCCTGGTGGCCCTGCCGATCGCAAGGCCGGGGATCGTCGTCGCCTTTATCCTGTCGGTCATTTTCTCCTGGAACAACTTCGTGTTCGGCATCGTGCTTGCAAGTCGTGAGACGCGTACGCTGCCCGTCGCGGTCTACAACATGCTGTCGTTCGAACAGGTGAGCTGGGGTCCGCTTGCTGCGGCAGCCCTGATCGTCACCCTGCCGGTATTGATCCTCACCGTCTTTGCACAAAGGCAGATCGTTGCCGGCCTCACGGCGGGTGCGGTGAAGTGACATCGACGATCCTGAAGCAGCAGCTGGAGCCGGCGCGGCGTATTCTGTGCGTCGGAGCCGCTGTTCTCGATACGCTCTTCAGGGTCCATGTCATTCCTGCCGGCCAAGGCAAAGTGCTGCCAACCGACATGTTGCAGATTGCAGAAGGAATGGCCTCGAGTGCCGCTTATGCTGTTGCAAGGCTTGGCGGGAGCGCCAGCATCTGGGGCGCTGTCGGAGATGACGAGACCGGCGAGCGCATCATCGGCGATCTGGCTGCAAGCGGCATCGATACCGCTGGCATGCGTTGCGTGGCAGGCGCCCGCTCAGCCGTATCGACAATCCTGATCGATGATGCCGGCGAACGCCTGATCATACCGTTTTATGATCCGCGGCTGCATCACGGCGTCCAACCCGTCACCGCTGAAGGTATCGCGGCATTTGATGCAGTTCTGGTCGACGTGCGTTGGCCAGAGCTCGCTCTCAAGACATTGCTTGCGGCCCGGCAAGCAGGCATTCCTGCCATCCTCGATGGCGACGTTGCGCCCGAAGGCGTGATCGAGATGCTGGGGCCGGCCGCAAGCCACATTATCTTTTCGCAACCGGCCGCTGAACGACTGACGGGAGCATCAGATCCGGTGTCGATCGTTCGCCAGTTGAAGGAGACCTTCGCTCATGCCTTCGTCAGCGTGACATTCGGCGAGAGAGGCTCTTACTGGTTCGATGATGATGACGCCCTTATCCGTCATCTCGAGGCACCACGCATTAGAGCCGTCGATACGCTGGCTGCGGGCGATATCTTCCACGGAACCTTTGCTCTGATGCTTTGCGAGGGCATGGCGATGGAGGATGTGATGCGCTCGTCATCGATGGCGGCGGCCATCAAGTGCCGGACGTTCGGAGGGCGTATCGGGGCGCCTGATCGAGCAGAACTTGATGAGGCGTTGACGAGTTGGCCGGCCCGTGCCGTCGACGTCACCCGACCCGCTGACCAAGCCGTTTGAAGATCATGCGGCCTTCGACACGGTCATGGAACAACCGGACGCCTTGAGCGCGCCTTCGACAACATCAACAAACAGCCTGCGGAACCAGACCGAGCGGTATTCCGCCTCACCAAACAATTCCGACGCATGTCTGCAGTTTGCGCGAACTTAGGCTGTGTTGTAAATTCCCGCTCATCAACTTCTGAGCACCGTCACGAAGACTAGGGTCAACACCATGCGACCGCACTTGATTATCGCATTGTGGAGCATGTTTGCCAGCACGGCATGGGCTGCGGATGAGGTGCCCGTCACCGTCAACAATTTCGTTCGGGCGGAGTCGGACCTCTATTTCACAGCGACACTGAAGGACGGAGGATTCGGCAAGTTCGTACATAAGCGCGAGGTATCTCCGATTGATCAGCAGCATGTCGTCCGGCAAAATCGCGATACGCTATACTCTGCTGCCGTCTTCGATCTCGATGCAGGCCCCGTGACGATTTCGCTGCCGGACTCGGGCGGCCGGTTCATGTCGCTGCAGATTATCAACGAAGACCAGTATACCCCATCCGCCATTTATTCACCTGGCCCCCACACGCTTTCACGAGATCAGATCGGGACGCGTTACGTCTTTGTCGCCGTTCGTACACTTCTCAATCCCGCAGACGCCAACGACGTCGAGGGAGCGCACAAGCTGCAGGATGCCATAAAGGTCGACCAGCCGGGTGGCCCCGGCAAATTCGAGATTCCTAAATGGGACCCGGTCAGCCAAAAGAAAGTCAGAGATGCCCTACTGGTACTGGCGGCAACCGTAACCGATACCAGCAAGGCATTTGGTACCAAGGAGGAAGTCGACCCGGTCCAACGCCTGATCGGAGCAGCCTCTGCCTGGGGAGCTAATCCCCCGAAGGACGCGATCTACCTCAACTTCGTACCGAAGCAGGACGATGGGAAAACCATCTACAAGCTCAGCGTCAAAGACGTGCCCGTCGACGGATTTTGGTCAGTCAGTGTTTACAATGCACAGGGCTTCTACGAGAAGAACGCCCTCGACACCTACACGCTCAATAACGTCACGTCGAAAAAGAATGCCGACGGCAGCGTCGATATTCAGTTTGGCGGCTGTGGTGGCAAGATCGTCAACTGTATCCCGACGCCGAAGAGCTGGAACTATATGGTGCGCCTCTATCGGCCTCGCGAAGAAATCCAAAACGGCAGTTGGAAATTTCCTGAAGCTAATCCCGTTCAATAGCAGCCAGCAGGATTTTCGTCAAAATGTGTAAGCGGCACATCGCTTACCGTAGAGCGACGCAACCCTCATCATTGGCCAAGAAGAATTGCAAAGAACGGCCTGAGCTGGACTCGAGCAGTTTCTGGAGCAGTTGGCGTTGCGCGGGAGCGCCTACTGAGTCAACTGCTGTGGTTTGAGATCACCTTGCAGGGTTTCGTCGACCGGGCGCTTCTTGGCCCGCCTCGGTTGTTCAAGCACCATCACCGGCGCGGCGACAGCCGTGGCTGCGACGTTACCGATGGTCGTCACTGTTCCGCCGACGACAGCGGTAAGTCCCTGGCCGAGCGTGACGTTGGAATCCGTCAGTGTCTGACCGGTGACGATCCGCTGGCCAATCAGCTGAACGATTTCAGGACTTTCGGCGAACTTGCCGTGGTTCAAGCCTTCGCCTTTGACCTTGGTGAGATCGATGGCGGTAATGCCGGCGGCTTCGAGTTTCGAGCGATAGGGCTCAACGGTCGGATCGATCGCGCCCAAACGCGAGACCTTTCCAGTGATGAAACTTGAAACCGCAAGCGCCTTGTCATCCTGAGACACGAAGATCGTGAATTTCGGCGTCGGCGTGCCCATCTCCGCGAACTGCTTGGCAAAGACCTGAATATCGATATCCGGGGACGCGAGAATGACGTTGTGAATCTTGCTGTTCACGTGTCCGTCGCGGATACCCATCTGCCGCAGGGATTCCATCGTCAGCCAGGTGCCCATTGAATGAGCGAGGATTGTGATGTCCTTGACGTCGGGGTCGGCGGCTAGCGTCCGCAGCGCCTGCTCGAGCGCCGTGCGTGAATAGTTGGTGCTCTCCTTGTCGTATTCATAGGCGGTAAGCTGCGCGCGTGACGGCCACGTGAAGAGGATAGGGGTCGCCTGCATCCCGGAATCGTGGACGATCTGGGCCAGACGGAAGACGGAATCCTCGTACTTGTTGTTGAAGCCGTGGACAAAGACCAGCGCATGCCCGCCCTGGATGTTCTGGTGGAACCAGGCGCGCCCCTCTGGAACGGTGTCGATCTCCTTGACGCTGGTCACCGCAAAATCGGTTGCGGGATTGGGCGGTAGACGCTTCGGCCATTGGACTGTGCCTGAGGCCCGTTTCGGCGGAATGGAGACGTCAACCGCCGTCAGGTAGGGCTTTGGGCTGCGTTCGCCGGTGAAGAGCGTCGCCGGGTCGCCGGAAGGTTCGCGCGTGGTTGCGACCAGCATGCTGACCTTTGAGGTATTCTGCGTTGCCGCCGATAGCGCAACAGGGGCCATGACTCCGCTTGGATGACCGCAGCTGGCAAGAACTGCCGCGACGAGCAAAGGTGCAAGTGTCCGAACAGTACGGGCAGCAATCACGTTCCGGTTCCCTCATTGAAACGCAAGCACCTT
>NZ_LNCD01000148.1 GCF_001542405.1 Rhizobium altiplani | reverse complement strand
ACTTCGATCAGTTCGAGCATGATCTTGCCGGGATTGGCGAGACGGTGGACTTCGCCGAGCGGGATGTAGACGGACTCGTTTTCCCTGAGCATCTGCACGTTTTCGCCGATTGTCACTTCTGCCGTGCCCTTGACGACGATCCAGTGCTCGGAGCGGTGATGATGCTTCTGCAGCGACAGCTTCTTGCCCGGCGTGACGAAAATGCGCTTCACCTGGAAGCGGTCGCCGTTCAGCACCGATGTGTAGCCGCCCCAAGGCCGGTAAGAAGTCGGGTGCGTCTCGGTCAGTTGCGATGTCGTGGGGGCGGCGGCGAGCATCTTCACGAGGTTCCCGACGTCCTGGCTGTCCTGCAGCCGTCCGACATAAACGGCGTCCTCGCTGGCGATGACAGCGATGTCGTCCATGCCCTGGACGGCGAGGTGCACGCCATGGGTCATGATGAGCGAGTTCTTGGTGTTGACGACCGTCGTGTTGCCGGCTGCTAGATTGCCATTCTCGTCGCGGCTGCCGCTCTTCCAGACGGAATCCCAGCTGCCGAGGTCGGACCACTTGAACGGCGAGGGAACGACGGCTGCGTTGCTCGTCTTTTCCATGACGGCATAGTCGATCGAGATGTTCGGGCTGGTGGCGAACGCTGCCTTGTCGAGGCGGATGAAGTCTAGATCTCTGACGCCTTTTGCAATGGCGTCGGCCGCAGCCTTGAGGACCGGCGCGGCATAGCTCCGCATCTCGGCAAGCACGCCTGAGACCGAGAACATGAACATCCCGGAGTTCCAGTAGAAGCCGCCAGTCGCGACCATGTCTTCGGCCTTGGCGAGCGGCGGCTTCTCGACAAAGCGCGCGACCGTTCGTGCGCCCGTCGGGAGTGTCTTCCCGCCTTCGATGTAGCCATAGCCGGTTGCCGGCTCGGTCGGCTGGATGCCGAAGGTTACCAGCTTGCCCTGGGCGGCTGTGGCGGCAGCGATGCGAACGCACTCAAAATAGGTGTCGTCAGCGACGATCTCATAGTCGGAGCCGAGAACATGCATGACCGTGTCTTCATCAAAGCGATCACGCACGAGCGTTGCGGCCGCCGCAACTGCCGCCGCGGTGTTTCGAGCAACCGGTTCGAGCAGAATTGCCGCTAGACCGATGTCCAACTCGCGCGCCTGCTCGGCAACGAGAAAGCGAAACTCCTCGTTGGTCAGGATGACGGGTGCTTCGTAAAGCGTGGGATCGGACACGCGCAGCAGCGTTTCCTGGAACAATGTCTTGTCGCCGATAAAGCGGATGAACTGCTTGGGCGCTGCGGCGCGAGACAGCGGCCAGAGACGAGTGCCCTTGCCACCAGCCATTATCACGGGAACGATCTTCTGTGTCATATGGAGAGTCCTCGAATATCTATCTTTGCTTCGCCTATCAACTCGGATGCGCCAACCAGCGGATTCGCTCCAGACCGGCGCGCAGCAACGCCGCGGCGGCTGTTTCGGTTTCCGCCTCGGCGTAGCAGCGCATTTCAGGGGCATTGCCGGACGGGCGGAAATGGATGATGCGGCGATCCGCCAGCGTAACACGAAGGCCGTCAATATCGCTGGCGCTGCCAACCTCGCCGATCGGCTGCAGGAACGCCGCGAGATTGGCGGGTGCGGCGCGAAGATAGGCCATCAACCGGGCACTGATCTCAACCGGAAAATTCTCAAGCCGGTCGGCCGCGGCAAATGGCAGATTGAAGGACGCGGCGACCACCGAAAGAGGCTGCCGTTTGGAGGCAGCAAGGGAAAGCGCCGCCAGGATGGGGACGAAGCAGTCGCGTGTCGGAAGGGCCTTCAGCGTGTGACCGTTGACCTCGAATTCACTCGCGGTGAGCAGGCCGCCGTTCGCTTCGAAACCGGCAACACGGGTCCGGCCAGCCGCGAGTGCTTCTTGCATCCCCGATATGACGAACGGAGAGCCAACACGCGTGCGAATGACGCTGAAGCGACCGGCGGCTTCGATGCCGGAATTCGATGTCACGGGTGTCACGACCGATGTCGCACCGAGAAAGTTCGCGGCGATCAGGCCGAGCAAATCGCCGCGCAGCGGCGTCCCTGTTTCGTCCGCCACCAACGGGCGATCGCCATCACCATCCGCAGAGACCATGGCGTCGAGGCCATGCTGTCTTGCGACCTCCTTGAGCTTGGCGATCGTCTCCTCCGAAACCGCCTCGGTGTCGACGGGAATGAAAGTTTCCGAGCGGCCAAACGGCACGACCGTTGCGCCGAAGTGTTCCAGGAGATCTACCAGCAGATCACGGGCGACCGTGCTGTGCTGGTAGACGCCGACTTTCAGGCCCGCGAGCGCTTCCGTGGGAAGAATATTGGCATTCCGTTCGCGGAAGAGCGCCAGGCATTCGACGGATCGGTTTTGCATCCCGGCACTGCGGGGGACAAACGTAAAGCCGGCACGGTCGAGTTCTGTCGCGACAGTCGTGATCGCTGCTTCGTCCGTCTTGTCGATTTCTCCGTCCGGCCGGTAGAACTTGATGCCATTGCGATCGGCGGGGATGTGCGAGCCCGTCACCATGAGACCCGCGGCTTTTTTCTGAAGTCCGTAAAGCGCCAGCGCCGGTGTCGGCACCGTGCCGCAGTCGCGGACCTTGAATCCAAGGTGATCAAGGGCATCGGCACAGTTTGCAAGGTCGACAGATAGGCCGCGAAGCCCACTGGTTCCGAATTTCATTCTGAATAAGCCCCGGATGCGCTTGAATTCGCCAGCGATTCGACCTCAATCTACTAGGTGTCCGTAGATAGTGAACTCCGGTGAACAATAAAAAGTTTGCCAATTCCCGGCTCGAGACAAGCCGAAGGCGCCCAGCGCCGACGAGGATCGTCGATGAATGAACAATCAATCGCACTGGAGGAGGGCTGGAGGGACGCTCTCGCCGGCGAATTTTCCAGCCCCTATATGCAGCAGCTCAAGGCGTTCCTCGTCGCACAGAAGCAGGGAGGCAAACGGATATTTCCCAAGGGATCGGAATATTTCCGTGCGCTCGATCTGACGCCGCTGGCAAACGTCAAGGTCGTGATTCTGGGCCAGGATCCCTATCACGGGCTAGGACAGGCGCACGGCCTGTGTTTCAGTGTTCGACCAGGCGTTCGCATTCCGCCTTCACTCGTCAACATCTACAAGGAGATGCAGAGCGATCTGGGGATTACACCGGCGCGACACGGATTTCTGGAGCATTGGGCACGGCAGGGCGTCCTGTTGCTGAACAGCGTGCTCACTGTGGAGGAGGCCCAGGCCGCGTCGCACCAGGGCAAGGGCTGGGAGCGATTCACCGACGCCGTCATTGGCAAGGTCAACGATGAATGCGATGCCGTCGTCTTCATGCTCTGGGGCTCCTATGCCCAGCGCAAGGCAGCCTTCGTCGATATAAGACGTCACCTCGTGCTGAAGGCGCCACACCCGTCTCCGCTCTCCGCTCATAACGGCTTTTTCGGTTGCGGCCATTTCTCCAAGGCCAATGCGTTTTTGCAGACGCACGGTCGAGCGCCAATCGACTGGCAATTGCCCACGAACCCCGGCGACGCCCAACTCTTCTGAACGATTGGCTTTTGTCGTTCACTAAAAAGAGACAATGCGTTCCGGTCCTCGGGGCTATTCCAATTGGTCCGGAGCGATCATCTATACCCCATACGAAGCCCGCGAGGCGGGCAAGAAAGGGGTCTTAAATGCTCGATCAAATCAAGGGTCTGCACCACGTCACGTCCATGGCGGAGGATGCCCGCACAAACAACCAATTCTTCACTAACGCCCTCGGTCTGCGTCGCGTCAAGAAGACCGTGAATTTCGACGCGCCCGACGTTTATCACCTCTATTATGGTGACGAAACCGGTGCACCCGGCACGATCATGACGTACTTCCCATTTCCGAAGATGGCGCAAGGTCGTCCGGGAACCGGTGAAGTTGGAACCACCGTTTTCTCGGTCCCGCAGGGCTCGATCGGCTTCTGGAGCGATCGCCTGAACAAGTTGAATGTCACCGGCCTGAAGACTGAGGAGACATTCGGCGAGAAGCGTCTGAATTTTGCCGGTCCCGATGGTGATGGCTTTGCCCTTGTCGAAGTCAAGGATGACAGCCGCCAGCCTTGGACACACGGCGGTATCAGCGAGGATAACGCGATTCGTGGCTTCCATTCGGTGGCCATGCGTTTGCGTGACGATGGTGCCACGTCAGAACTGCTCAAGTTCATGGGCTACGAAGTCCAGGAAGAGCGTGATGGTGTCAAGCGCCTGACTATTCCGGGTGGGAATGGCGCGCATCTCGTCGATCTGGAAACCATGCCGAACGTTTCACGCGCTTTGCCAGGTGCAGGGTCCGTGCATCACGTGGCCTTTGCCGTAGAAAATCGTGCGAAACAGCTTGAGGTCCGCAAGGCGCTGATGGATACCGGCTACCAGGTCACGCCCGTCATCGACCGTGACTATTTCTGGGCGATCTACTTCCGGACCCCGGGCGGCATCCTGTTCGAGATTGCGACCAACGAGCCCGGCTTCAACCGGGACGAAGACACTGCGCATCTTGGCGAGGCACTGAAGCTGCCACAGCAGCACCAGCACTTGCGCGCTCTCATCGAGCAGCACTTGCAGCCGCTTGAGGTTTAAAGGGGACGCACAATGACCGATAACAGCTATGTGCACCGGCTGCAGGCCGGTGCACCGGGAAAGCCCATTCTGTTCGTGCTGCACGGAACGGGCGGGGATGAAAACCAGTTCTTTGATTTCGGGCGGCGCCTGCTGCCGGCGGCGACGATTGTCTCTCCGCGGGGGGACGTCTCGGAGTTTGGCGCCGCACGCTTCTTCAAGCGTACCGGCGAGGGCGTCTACGACATGGCGGACCTCGCCCGTGCAACCGAGAAGCTTGCATCCTTTGTCGCGGCGCTGGCGAAGCAACATGAGGCAAGCGACGTGCTCGGCCTGGGTTTCTCAAATGGGGCAAATATCCTCGCCAATGTGTTGATCGAGAAGGGATTGTTCGATGCATCGGTTCTGATGCATCCGTTGATCCCGTTCCAACCGATGGCAAATCCCGCCTTGAGCGGGCGCAAGATACTGATCACGGCAGGCGAACGCGACCCGATCAGCCCTGCGCCCGTGACGAAGGCCCTGGCGGATTACTTCGAGAGCCAACACGCTTCCGTCACGACGGAATGGCATGCAGGTGGTCACGATATCAGGCAGAATGAAATCGACGCCATCCACAGGCTCTTCGAGCCGTACCGGTAAGCCACTGCTGTCGGATGGTCATCGGCCATCCGACAGGGCACCTTCGAATGCAGAGGGTGATAATCCAATAGTCTTATTTTGGGTTGTGAAGTCTTTTTGTTGTGATAATTGTTCGCGCGATGAAACCTTAGCGAGTATTCGGCTGTACGAGTTGAAGGGTTGCATTCGCATGAACGATGTCGAAGACGTTCGAATGCTGATTGGATTGGCCCACCGACAGGCTCGGACAATATTGCTGGTGGGACTGCCGATCTTCCTGCTGAGCCTCGTCATCGTCTTCTCGTTCACACCTCGCTACACCGCCCAGTCGTTGGTTCTTGTCGATACAAGTTCGAAGAATCTGCTCGACCCGGACGCTGCCACGACTAGCGGCCCTACCGATAATTCCCGGGTGGAAGGCGAGGTTCGTATCATTCAATCCGATGCGGTGGTGCTGGAGGCAATCAGGGACGGCAAGCTTCTCTCCGATCCAGAGTTTGCTCTCAACCGTTTCAACGACCGATTACTCTCCGCCGCTGGGCTCGCTGCCGACGCCATCAGGCGATGCGGCGCCGGGTGAAGTGCTGTCGGCTTTCAAGGATGCCGTTCGGGTTCGCCGCGAAGGCTTGACCTATCTTATCAGTGTGGGCGTGACATCGGATGATGCGGACAAAGGGGCGCGTTTCGCGAATCTTGTGACGACCGTCTACATCAGGAAGCAGGTCGAAGCCAAAGTGGCGAACACCGTTTCAGCCGGGAAGATCCTTGAACATCAGGTGACGGCCGCCAGAGATGTGCTTGCGCAGAATAAACGCAATCTCTACCTTTTCGTCACATCCCATAGTGATCTCCAGGCAGCCGGTTCTCTCCCGCAACTACGGCTTGCGGATGCGCAGTTTGGCGAGACGACATCCGATGCGCACCAGGGGGTACGGGCGCGGTCTATCGGCGGAGGTCCTGAGACAATTCTACGCGCTCCAGCAGTCGGCACAGGTCGCGAGGGTGCAGTACCAGAACCATTTGACGCGATTGCAGGACTTTGAAGCCCAAGCCAGCCTCCAGGTGGCTGACAGTCGCGTGGTTTCCGCAGCCCTTGCCCAGATCGAGCCGTCCTATCCGCGGAAAGGTCTGGTGCTCGGCATCATGGCCATCGTGGCGTTCGGTGCGGGCGTCGGGGGTGCCCTGCTACGGGAGTTCTCCATCGGCGGCTTCACGAGCGAAGATCAGGTGAGTGCGGTCCTGAATGTCCCGCTTGCCTCGGTCACGCCCGATCAGGCGGGGAGTGAAGTTGAGAAGCCGCACGGTCGCGGTCTCTCCGACACGATCATCTCCGCCCCGCTCTCGGTCTGACGCGCCCGCGCCTGCTGTCAGGCTGTCCCCGAAGGCGACGATAGAACGCCGTTTTGGTATGGCGCGACGCGCGGCTTGCGTTGGATTGACACTGAGACCGAGAAACATAAAAGGCTCCACAGTAATGAATGGGAATGTGATCCTATTTCGGCTGGGGAAAGCGGGGATAATTCCACTCGGCGACCGACCTGTCTGCGGAAATCGACCGGGTGGTTTGTGGCAATCACTGGCTCAAATGGCTTGTTTGGAAGGGCGAAGGGCAGTCGTTCTTCAAGTGCGGCTGTGACCAGTGGAAGAGATGGTATAAGATCGACCGCGGTGGCGACCCATCGCCTATGCGCTGCGAGACCAGAGACCACAAAGCGGAGTTTTGAAATTGAGTGTAGCCTTCGTCAAAGAAGAAAGTGCCGAAGCTGCTTCGGAAACACTTTTGCCGGACCGTCCAATTTCGCCGCATCCGAACCTCGTTACGGAAGCGGGCTTCAAGGCCCTGGAATTGCAGCTGCAGCAAGCGCGCGAGGCCTACGATGCCGCGAACTCCATTGAAGACGTGAACGAACGGCGTCGACAGGCGGCAAATCCGTTGCGGGATCTGCGCTACTTTGCTGCCCGAGTCCGCACGGCGCAGGTCATCCCTGAGCCGATTTCGCTTGATGTCGTCGCCTTTGGAACCAGCGTGACCTTCAGCCGGGACGACGGACGCGTGCAGACCTACCGTATCGTCGGAGAGGATGAAGCCGATCCGAAAACCGGATCGATTTCCTTCGTATCCCCGGTGGCCAGGGCTCTCACCGGCAAGACGGTTGGAGATGTCGTCAGCGTCGGCGGTCAAGAACTCGAGGTCATCGCCATCGGTTAGGCGCTTTTTTCTTAGCTGATGCGAAAGCGATGGCTGTCTGATTTTCGAACAGCTTATGGCTCTTAACCCGTCTTCATGCTCTATTAAGTAATTATCTTGAGATTGTAATCTCCCTGTTCCATGATGGTTGCGATGCAAAGAATTTCGGCTCGTACTTCATGACGATCGCTGCAGATCGCTTCAGCCATGAACATGTTTCTTTGCCGTCGGGTGGCTTTACGGCTGTTAGACTTTGATCTTTATTTATCCCGCAGGCTCTCAACTGCGGTCGATCTGATTAGGGACGTTGCATGAATTCGGAGTTTACCGTTCGTCCGATGCGACCCGGTGAGTTGGAGCTAGTGCTCGAGTGGGCACGTCAGGAGGGATGGAATCCCGGCCTCGACGATTCGGTTGCCTTTCACGATGCGGACCCGTCGGGATTTTTCGTGGGCGTGATCGGGGAGGTGCCCGTCGCCTCGATCTCAGTCGTCAAATATGGCGAGGATTTTGCTTTCCTCGGTCTTTTTATCGTCCATCCGGATTTTCGGGGCAGGGGCTACGGCAAGGCCATTTGGAATGCCGGGATGATGTCCGCTGAGGGCCGTAGCATCGGTCTGGATGGTGTGCCCGCACAACAGGACAATTACCGAAAGGCCGGGTTCGAAGAGGCCTATCGGACGGTTCGCTATGGTGGCGTGATCTCTGCCTTGCCGGAATCAACACTGGTTGCCCACGCTGTCTCGGATAGACTCGACGGATTGCTGCGCTATGACGCGATGATCTTTCCGGCGCCGCGGCCAACCTTCGTGGCGTCATGGTGTGCTACTCGCAAGGACAGGCACTCGGCCGTGGTGCGCAAGAGTGGCAAGATTCGCGGCTACGGAACCATCCGCCGTTGCTACGAGGGCTACAAGATCGGCCCGCTGTTTGCAGGCGACAGGGATAGCGCGGCGGCTCTGATTTCGGTTCTGGCGCAGCATGCCAAGGGAGCGAAGGTCTTCATCGATGTTCCCACCAACAATGGCGAGGCCATTGAACTTGCCGAGAGCCTGGGCTTGGCGCCCGTCTTCGAAACGGCGCGGATGTATCGGGGCACAGCGCCGGTCGTTCCGCTCAGGAGCATTTTCGGCGTGACGACCCTGGAACTCGGCTAGAGCCTTTCGGGGTTAAATCGAAGCGTTCTGTTGGCTCAAACGGAGTCGGTCGGTCGATCAGGCGGCCCGTTTCAGCCAGCCCGTGAGGCCGGGCATCGATCCTCCAGGAACAGCGGCGACCGGCTCGGACGTACCTTGGGTATGTCCTTCATCAATCGTTCCTGCCCTGTCGAAAACCTGCTCCGGCAGAACGTTTCAATTTTCTGAAAGCTCTAGTCCATAGGCGAGGCGGGGACGGTCGAGACTGCGCGCTGGGGACGGCCTTTTTCGGCGATGGCAATGCCGCCCAAAGCGAGCGCAAGCGCGATCACATGGAAGGGCTGAAGATGCTCGCCAAGCAGCGCCACGGACAACAGCGTTCCGAAGACCGGCACGAGGTTGATGAAGAGCCCGGCGCGATTTGCGCCGATCGCCTCGACGCCCTTGATATAGAGGATCTGGGCAAGCAGGGACGCGAAGATGGCAGTGTAGAAGGCAATCAGCCAGCCCTTGTTGTCTGGCAATTGCACAGCACCTTGCGTGCCCTCCCAGATGAGAAGTGGCACTGCTGTCAGCGTCGCGCCGAGGGCGGGGATCGCCATCAGCGTGCGCCAATCAAGGGGCGGTTTCCAGCGTAGAAAAATCGTGTAGACAGAATAGGCGGCTACGGCGATCAGCATGAGGCCGTCGCCACGGTTGAGACCGAGCTGCAGCAGGGTCGTCAGGTCACCATGCGCGGCGGTCAATGCGACGCCGCCGAGCGTCATGGCGAAGCCGACTATCTGTGCTGCAGAAACGCCTGTGCGGAAGAAGACGAAGTTCAGCAGGAAGATCAGCATCGGGATCCCGGCCTGCTCGATCGCAACATTGATCACGGTTGTGTACTGGACGGCCGAGTAAAGCATCGCGTTGAAAAGCGTATAGCCGATGATGCCGTAGAAGAAGAGCAGCGGCAGGTTCTTGCGGACGATCGGCCAGTCGCGCTTCAATTGCGGTACGGAAACGGCGGCAATGAGTGCCGTCGCAAGGAACCAGCGCAGAAACGTCAGCGTCATCGGGCTGACGTGCCCGAGCGCGAGCTTGCCCGCCACCGCGTTTCCGCCCCAGCATAGTGCCGCGACGACGAGAGAAATATAAGCGGCGACCTGCACAGGCGATTCTTCCAGATGACGGCGATGTGGTTCTCAACCTTGGGATATGATTGGCCAATAGCCCGATGATGGCTGATTTGTCACGTAAAAAGCCGATTTCGTCGGCATAACAGGGTCGATTTCCCGGTGACAAACCTTTATAGATGCGCGGGTTTGAGAAGGGTGCGGTTAAATCCGCCTTTAACAGGAAGACGTGAATGACGAACGTAGTTGTAGTCGGTTCGCAATGGGGTGACGAAGGCAAAGGCAAGATTGTCGATTGGCTTTCGGAACGCGCCGATGTGATCGTGCGCTATCAGGGCGGACACAATGCGGGCCACACGCTGGTCATCGACGGTGTCAGCTACAAGCTTGCCCTTCTCCCATCCGGCCTCGTGCGCGGCAAACTCAGTGTCATCGGCAATGGCGTCGTCGTCGATCCGCATCATTTCGTCGCCGAAGTCGCGAAGCTGCGCGCGCAGGGTGTCAATGTAACGCCCGAGGTGCTGCGCATCGCGGACAACGCACCGCTGATCCTGTCGCTGCACCGCGACCTCGATGGCTTCCGCGAAGACGCGGCTTCCAACAGCGGAACCAAGATCGGTACCACTCGCCGCGGCATCGGCCCGGCTTATGAAGACAAGGTCGGTCGCCGCGCGATCCGCGCCATCGACCTGGCCGACAAGGAAGCGCTGCCGGCCAAGATCGACCGTCTTCTGACGCACCACAATGCGCTGCGCCGCGGCCTCGGACTGCCGGAGATTTCGGTGGAATCGCTCGAGAAGGAACTGAACGACGTCGCCGACCAGGTTCTGCCTTATGTCGACCAGGTCTGGCGTATCCTCGACGACCAGCGCAAGGCCGGTGCCCGCATCCTGTTCGAAGGTGCGCAGGGTGCGCTGCTCGACAACGACCACGGCACCTATCCCTTCGTCACCTCGTCGAACACGGTTGCCGGTCAGGCCGCCGCCGGCTCGGGTCTCGGCCCGACGGCAATCGGCTATGTTCTCGGCATCACCAAGGCTTACACGACGCGCGTGGGCGAAGGTCCGTTCCCGTGCGAACTGAACGATGAGATCGGCAAGCATCTTTCGACAGTTGGTCGCGAAGTCGGCGTCAATACCGGTCGTCCGCGCCGCTGCGGCTGGTTCGATTCGGTTCTGGTCCGCCAGACGGTGAAGACATCGGGCATCACGGGCATCGCGTTAACCAAGCTCGACGTTCTCGACGGTCTTGACGAACTGAAGATCTGCGTCGCCTACAAGCTTGACGGCAAAGAGATCGATTATCTTCCGGCTAGCCAGGCTGCCCAGGCCCGGGTAGAGCCGATCTACATCACGCTGGAAGGCTGGAAGGAATCGACTGTCGGCGCACGCAGCTGGGCTGATCTGCCGGCCCAGGCAATCAAGTATGTTCGCCAGGTCGAAGAACTGATCGGGGCGCCCGTCGCTCTCTTGTCTACAAGTCCTGAGCGCGACGACACGATACTTGTGACCGATCCGTTTGAGGACTAAGGTCGCGGGTCATTATTTGTGCGGTTCGCAGGGCGGACCGCACTCTTAGAGAAAGTACGAATGGCGGATTTTATCGCAGTTATCCGGCGGGCGGTTGACGGCCTGTCTGAAAATACTCCCGAGATGCGGGTGAAAGTCTACGAGCGTGCTCGCGGTGCTGTTCAGCGGCAGCTCGAGAATATGAAGCCGCGCCCACCGGAAGCGATGCTGCAACGGCAGCTTGAAAAACTCGAAGCTGCAATCCGCGAAGTCGAAGCCGAACACGCAGAAGCCGTTCTGGTCGACGATGCAGCGCTAGCCGCAGAGCCTGAGGTTGAGGCAAGCGCCGAAGCGGCCAACGAGCCGAATGCGGCCGTTCCCGAACCGGTTGCCAGCGAAGCTGTGGTCGACGAGCCGGCGCATGAAACGCCGGTTCACGAAGAGCAGATGGTAGCCGAAGAACCTGCGCCTGCCTACGAAGAGCCGGTCGAAGAGCCTGCGCCCTATCAAGAAGAACGTACGCCTCATTATGAGGAGCCTGTCGCTGCCGAGCCGGAACACACCGCGCAGCAGGACGCACATTGGGAGCATGAAGAGCCGCGCGCTCCTGTCGGGGAAGCCGAGCCTGTCGAGCATTGGCAGGCCGCTCATGAAGACGACGTCGCTCGCGAGGAGCAGTACGGTCACGAGGAGTATGTTGGCGCAGTCGAGGAGCCTGTTGTCGAGCCGACCGAGCCGCCCCACGAAGAGCCGGTTCTGCAGCCAATTGCTCGCGACTACGACCTGACCAATCGCCTTGTCGAGCCCGTCTATGGGCTGGATCGTCCGCCGGAAGAATTCGTGGATCGCAGCCAGGAGGAGCCGCTCCAAGCGGATGCCGCTGCGCATTTCGATCCTGTGTGGGCAGAGCCAGTAGAGGAAACGCCTGCACCTCCGGCCAAGGATGCGCAGACGGATTGGGCGCTCGAAGAACTCAGGCAGTTTTCGGAATCTGCGCCGGTTGCTCCGGCCAACGAAGCGGCGCGCGCGTTTGAAGACGTCATCACGGGATTCGACCATACGCCGGGCGGCGTGAAGATGCCTGCCGCGAATGAGGGCTTCTCCTGGGAGGCCGCAGCCTTCGACGATCTGCCACCGATCGAAAACGGCAAGAAAGTTCCGATCAACGCTCATTTCGATGACGGCGATCTCTTCTCCGAAATTCATGGGACGCCGGCAAAAGCTGTACCGGAAACCAATTGGCAGGAGGCAAAGCCGCTTCGCGGATACGACAACCGCGGCGTGGTTGCCGAAGATGATGATGGCATTCCGGCCGCCGATCTCGACAGTGCTGTTGCTGCTAAGTTCCAGGGTAAGAACCTGCGCATGGAGCCGAAGCGCCGTCGCTTCGGCATTGGCTCCATCGTGACGATCCTCATTGCGCTGGGCGTGGTCGGTGGTGGCGGATACGCTGCCTGGATCAATCAGGACGCGCTGTCGTCAATGGTGAAAAACCTCGTCAGCGCTGCTCCCTCGCAGAGCGCGAAGAACGAGCAGACGCCTGCCAAGCCGGATGCGGCGCCCCAGACGAGCGATGCGAAGCCAGCTGAGGCAAATAAGGAAGTTGCGTCCTTGAATGACGGCGCTTCCGTCAACAACAAGTTCAACCAGCGGCTTCTTGCCGATGGCACCGAAGTCGACAACGGTCCGGCCTCCGTTCCGGGAACGCCTACGGCGGAAGGAAAGTCGGTAGCCGAGCAGAACGTTGCTGCAGCGGATCCGACGCCGCCTGCGACCTCGACGACACCTGCCGTCCCGGCTGCCACCGCACCCGCGACGACGCCGCCGGCGGCTGGAGCCACGCAAGCTGCGCCTGTCGGCTCCTCCGAGAAGATGTTCCTGTACGAAGAGCGGATCGGTCAGAGTTCGCCGACCGCCATCCAGGGCTCGGTCGTCTGGAGTCTTCAGCACGAGACAGGCCCGGATGGCAGGCAGGAAGCGACCGTACAGGGGACCGTGACTGTTCCAGAACGCAATCTGTCGGCGCAGCTTACCTTCAAGCGCAATTCCGATGCGTCGCTGCCGGCCAGCCACATCGTCGAGGTGGTTTTCTCGCTGCCGCCGAACTTTGAAGGTGGCGCTATCGAGAGCGTTCAGCGTATCTCGATGAAGCGAACCGAACAGGATCGGGGCGACGCCCTGATTGCCGTTCCGGCAAAGATCACCGACGATTTCCACATGATCGCGCTGAACGACTATCCGGATGCGCGCAAGGCGAACCTCGATCTCCTTTCAAGCCGCGACTGGATCGATATTCCGATCACCTACCGCAATGGTCGCCGCGCGCTTCTGACGATGCAGAAGGGTACGACGGGCGGCGAGGCGTTCAACGCCGCGATCAAGGAATGGGCTGCTTTTGGCGATGTATCGACCAGCCAATAAGCGCCTGTCGAATGGATAAAAGAAAGGGCGGGACCATCGGTCCCGCCCTTTTTGATTTGAAATTGCAACGGCGCTACGCGGTCGCTTCGACCACGCGAACGGCCTTGGCGCGTTCGAGAGCGTCCTTACGGACGGCATCCTGGACCTTTTCGAAGGCGCGGACCTCGATCTGACGAACGCGTTCGCGGCTGATGTCGAATTCGGACGAGAGGTCTTCCAGGGTCACCGGATCTTCCGCGAGGCGACGTGCCTCGAAGATACGGCGCTCGCGGTCGTTCAGAACGCTCATCGCCTTCGCCAGCATGCGGCGGCGCGTGTCGAGCTCATCCTGTTCGATAAGAACCTCTTCCTGGCTGTCATGGTCGTCGACGAGCCAATCCTGCCATTGACCGGATTCGCCTTCCGAGGCCTTGATCGGTGCGTTCAGCGAGGCATCGCCGGAAAGGCGACGGTTCATCGAAACGACCTCCTCCTCGGAGACGTTCAGCTTGGTGGCGATCTCAGCAACGTGTTCCGGCTTCAGGTCGCCATCGTCAATGGCCTGGATACGGCCCTTGAGGCGACGCAGATTGAAGAACAGCCGCTTCTGGTTGGCGGTCGTACCCATCTTCACCAGAGACCACGAACGCAGGATGTATTCCTGGATTGAGGCCTTGATCCACCACATGGCATAGGTGGCAAGACGGAAGCCGCGCTCCGGATCGAACTTCTTGACGGCCTGCATCAGGCCGACATTGCCTTCAGAGACGACTTCGCCGATTGGCAGGCCATAGCCGCGGTAGCCCATTGCGATCTTCGCAACGAGGCGCAGGTGGCTGGTGACGAGTTTGTGTGCCGCTTCGCGATCGCCGTGTTCCGCATAGCGCTTCGCCAGCATGTATTCCTGCTGCGGCTCCAGCATCGGAAATTTGCGGATTTCGTCGAGATAGCGATTGAGACCGTTTTCGCCGGCGGTAATGGACGGCAAGTTATTTCGGGCCATAAAAGCACCCTCCTATCTGAATTCCGGTTCCCAATGGAACGCGCCCCTGCGTCGAAAGGCAAACCGGGACATGCGGCTTTATCCAAGCCCGCACTAAGTCAATGTACAGATAAGTATGGCGGAACAGGGGTTCAAGACCATACACCGCTTCACGAAGGCGTTACTCTCGCTCCGCACGCAGGGCGTCTGCCAACTCTTCCATGTCCTCGGGCAGAGGCACCTCGAAGTGCATGACCTCGCCGGTGCGAGGGTGCTCGAATTGCAGCATGTAGGCGTGGAGCGCCTGTCTTCCGAAGGCATTCACGGTCTTCCTGGCGGCATCCGGAAGCAGGTTTGCCTTTGTTTTGAAACCTGCTCCGTAGACGGTGTCGCCAAGTAGCGGATGGCCGATATGTGCCATGTGGACGCGGATCTGATGGGTGCGGCCGGTTTCGAGATGGCACTCGACCAGCGAGGCTAGCGACGTGGCATCAGGGTTCTCATGGAAGCGTTCGAGCACTTCGTAGTGGGTGATCGCCTCGTCGGCATCCTGCGTCTCGGATCGCTTGACGGCGCGACGCGTGCGGTCGCCGACGGCGCGGCCGAGCGGTGCATCGATCGTTCCAGTCAGCGTGCGAGGGCGGCCCCAGACAATCGCTTGGTAAGCCCGCTCCAGCGGCATGGTCCGCCCATGGTCGGCGAATTGCAGCGAGAGATGGCGATGGGATATGTCGTTCTTGGCGACGACCATGACACCTGTGGTGTCCTTGTCCAGCCTGTGGACGATGCCCGGACGGCGCACACCGCCGATACCGGAAAGACTGTCGCCGCAATGATAGATCAACGCGTTGACGAGCGTGCCCGTCCAATTGCCAGCCGCGGGGTGCACCACGAGACCGGCCGGCTTGGAAATGACGACGAGGTCATCGTCTTCATAAAGAATATCGAGCGGGATATTCTCGCCCTTGGGCGTCGGATCCTCCGGCTCGGGCAGCAGGATCTCGAAGGTGTCCCCTGAACGAACCTTTTTCTGCGGATCGGCGAGGATCTTGCCGCTCACGGAGACCCGGCCCTCCTTGATTAGCGCCTTCACGCGGCTGCGCGAAAACTCCTCGCCGAGCTGTCTGGTCATCCACGCGTCAAGACGGCCTTCGGCGTTCTCGTCGGCGGTGAGGACTTTTCTAATGCCGGCAGCTTGTTTAAAGGGGTCGCTCAAGACGCTTCTTCTCCGAATTATTTAAAGAACGGAACGCCACATATGACGAATATCCAGCCAGAAGACGATCAGGACGAAAAGCCCCTGGATCCGGCGATGGAACGTGTCCGGCGCAAGATGATCCGCCTGCAGATCGTCTCAGGCGTCATCATGTTCGTGAGCCTTATGGCTGTCTTCGGCGCGGTTGTCTACAAAGCGATGCGCGCGCCCGCGAAGGAACCGACAGCCGTAACTTCTGCCGGTGTACCATCCGATGCGCCGGTATCGGTCACTGCAACTTTGCCGTCGGGCTTCGTCATCCAGTCGTCGTCGCTCTCGGGAGGCCAGATCATGTTCTTTGGCGCGACAGCCGATGGAATCAAGAAGTCGCTCATCTTCGATATCAAGTCGGGGCGCATTGTTGCCGATGTGACGGTCAGCGGCGGCTAGGACAATGGCCTCTCGCCTCGTTGCCATCGAGAGCGCGGACGATCCTCGTATCGCTGACTTTCGCGACATCCGCGAGCGCGATCTGACCGGCCGGCAGAACCGCTTCATCGCGGAGGGCACGGTAGTCCTTCGCGTGCTTGTGGAAGCGAGCCACGGCGGTCGCTTTGCGACCGAAAAAGTGCTGCTTCTCAGGAACCGTGTCGACGGCGTCGCTGCAATCCTCGAGAGACTGCCTGATGACGTGCCGGTCTATGTCGCAGAGGCGGACGTCCTAGATCGGATCGTCGGGTTTCATCTCCATCGAGGCGTGTTGGCCCTTGGCAGGCGAGAGGTGGTCGGAACCGAGCTTGTCGACCGATTGCCCGAACGTTCGCTCGTCCTTGTCGGCTGCGGTATTTCCAACCATGACAATGCCGGGTCGATGTTCCGCAATGCGGCCGCCTTCAAGGCGGATGCCATCTTTCTCGATGAGACTTCGTGTGACCCGCTTTATCGCAAGGCGGTACGCGTTTCTGTCGGCTCCGTACTCAGTGTTCCCTATGAGCGGAAGGGCACGGCGCTCGACGTTCTAACACGGCTTGCTGCGAGTGGCTTTGCAATCTGGACGCTCTCGCCGCGCGGGGAGACCGACATTCGAGCCATACCGCCAACCGATCGCATGGCGCTGGTCGTGGGTACGGAAGGCGAGGGGCTGCCGCCTGCACTCCTGGAACGTTTTCAAAGCGCGCGGATCCCGCAGTCGGAGGGATTGGACAGCCTCAATGTGGCGACGGCGACCGGCATCGCCCTTTTTGCCATGTCATCGGCAGCGAAGCTGATCTGAGTTCAGCCCGGTTCGGACAGGATTGTCGCGGCGCGTTGCGCGAGGTTGATACGCTCGCCGTCCTGATTGTCGGTGCCATCCGGCAGAAGGTCGCGGATCGGTGAGGAGGGTCCTTCGTTGATAGCGGTCAATGCAACCATGCTTGCAGCAATGCCGGCGATCTCTTCACGTATCGCACCGTCGTGGCTGGTGTCGGATTTCGCTTTCAGAAGTTGTTCCGAGACGGCGGCGCTGCGCTTGCGCACTTCGTCGCTCAGGCGCGCTGCAATCGCTGCTGTGTCGAGCTCAGTCGGCATTGTTTCCTCGGTTGCCCGCTCCTCTGAAACCGCATCTGCGGCCACGGGCTGAAGTCCAGCGTTGCGCAATGCACGGTTTGCCTTGCGCAGCTCGGCATTCGCCGCCTTTATCTGTTCCTTCAGCTTGGTAATTTCCTGCTGGCGGCGTCCGAGAAGCGTATCCTTGTCGGCCGTTGACGCCGCATCGCGCCCCGCTTTGTCCTCGAGCCGGATGACTGCGTGCTCATGCTGGGCGAGCGCCTGCTCCGCGTCCTTGGCGCGCTTCTGCAGCAGGTTCACGTCCTGGCGAAGATTGTCGCGCTCGATGCGGACTGCGTTCGCCTTGAACGTCAGGCTCTCGATTTCGGTATCGCGCGCTGCGAGATCGATCTTGAGATTGTCGGACTGCTCCGCAAGCTTGTTAAGGCGCGTACGAAGAGCGTCGAGCTCGCCTTCCTTGGCGGCGCTTGCTTGCTCGGCGATGTGGAGGCTCGTCTTAAGCTGGCTGATGTAGTTCTCGTCCTTGCGCAGGTGCGAGCGCTGTTCCGCGGCCTCAACACTCATGTCGCTGATTTGCGCCTGTAGCCCCTCGATCTCGGCGGCAAACCGTCCTGCGTCGAGCGCCAGCGAGTCATGCTTCAGTTGCAGCGCCAGCGACTTTTCGCGCTCGCGCACGAGGTCCTGTGTCGTCTTGGCGTTCTCGGCAGCATAGAGGGCCCGGACCATATCCTTCTGCGCGCGCACTTCCTGTGGGCTGAGTGGCATGGTCGCGCGCATACGGTTTTCCGTATACCAGACGATGCGGCGGTGGACGGCAGGCGACACGAGAAAGACGAGAAACGCTGCCGCCAGGAAGCCCAATCCGAACAAGAGAGCATATTCGATCACGGCGCGGCCACGGCTTCCAGAAGTTGAGTTGCGTCAGGACCAATGATTAAGCGGACCTGACGCGTAGAGCAAGTGGCGGATAGGTCACGGCGAGCGAGAGTTCGCTGCGCCGATGGCAATCAGAAGGGATTCCAGGTCGGATTAGGGGTGACCTTGAGGTAGCCGACATTCAATCCGAGGCGAGCACCGACGCCTGTGCGGATCGGCACCACCAGTACGTTGTCGTTCTTGAGAAGCGTCATGCCGAAGCCGGCGATAACGAAGGCTTGACCACTGACGCCACCGAAGCGCGCGTAGATGGCGTCGGTCGAGGGCAGGTCGTAGACGAGCATCATGACGCGCGTGCCCTGACCGCCATAGTCGATCCCGAGCGACGGACCCTGCCAGTAGAGCGGATGCTCACCGGCATTCTTTGTATTCAACTGGCCTTCGCCGTAGGTGAGACCGGCGATGAAAGCTCCGGAACCTTCCTGGCCGAGGACATAGCCGTTGGGAAGGCCGTATTTCTGAAAGGCGGCTTCGATCACCTTGGCCAGCCCGCCACTGGTCGAGCCGAAGAACGAGTGCCCAGCGTCGACGATTTCCTGCATCGAATACTGGCCGCCGTTAGACTGCTGCGCCGATGCCTGCATTGGGACAAGCGCGAGGGGCGAAAATGTCAGCGCAACGAGAAGCCGCCAGATGGCGGAGAGTCTTCCGAAAAAATGGGCGCGCATGGTGTTATCCGTTCATCATGGTCGGTACGATGAGCCGTTTCCGGCGTTTCGTTCATTTTGCGCGTATGGTCTTAACAATCGGTTTACCAAATATGGTGTCATTATGGCGCTGAGTACGGCCGCAAACTTCGCGCAATTTAAATGACGCAAAAGAGGCGGCGGAATGAACCTGCCGCCCTCCTGGAGACTATGATGTCGAAGAATCCAAACCTCACCCTTGCTGGCCCCGACCTGGCCGCGCTTCTGTGCAGCCGCGTCTGCCATGACGTCATCTCGCCGGTTGGCGCAATCAACAATGGTCTGGAGCTTCTGGACGAGGGCGGCGCCGATGCCGACGCGATGGATCTTATCAGGACAAGCGCGCTCAACGCCTCTGTCCGTCTGAAGTTCGCCCGGCTTGCCTTCGGGGCCTCGGGATCGGTCGGGGCTTCGATCGATACCGGCGAAGCCGAACGTGCGGCGAAGGATTTTGCTGCCGCGGAGAAGAAGACCGAGGTTGTCTGGACTGGTCCGCGCGCGATTATCGCCAAGAACCGCGTCAAGTTGCTGCTCAATCTCTTCCTGGTAGCCTATTCGTCAATTCCACGTGGCGGTGTCATCGAAGTCACGCTTGAGAACCCCGAACTGGACGCAAAATTCAAGATTGTTGCGAAGGGCAAGCTGATGCGCCTGCCGCCGAAATTCGTGGAGATCTCTACGGGGGAAATCGAGGAAGCCATCGACGCCCACTCGATCCAGCCCTACTACACCGTGCTGCTTGCCGATGAATGCGGTATGGCGCTCGGGCATAGCGCGACCGCCGAAGAACTGACGTTTACCGCTGACGTTATCGCAGCTTGATGCAGGGACCTCGACGGCGACCCGACCGTCGAGGTAATAAATCCTTAGCCTAATGTTTCTATTCTTGGCCGGTAACACGCCAGCCGCATTAGAAGCTGGGGCAAGGAGCAGCCATGCAGAGGTTTATGATCGCCGACTCATCTGACGTCGTTCGGAAGGTGGGGAAGCGCATCCTTTCCGAACTCGACTTCATGGTCAGCGAAGCCTCCAACGTTGTCGAAGCTCTCTCCAGTTGCCAGGTGGAACTTCCAGAATACCTGATCGTCGATTCTGGCATGGACAGCGCGCTCGAGTTGATTTCGGCGATCCGCGGCATGGAAGGCGGCAAGGACGTCAAAATCTACTATTGCGTGGTTGAGGCCGACCTCAAGAAGCTGATGATGGGCAAGCGGGCAGGGGCGACGGATTTCCTCCTCAAACCTTTCGATCGCAAGATTCTGACGGCCGTATTCGGCCACCGCGCTATCGCAGCATAATTGCGACTGCCCGCCAACGATCGAAGCCGCCACGGGCGGCTTTTTCTATGTCACAACGAAAAAATCCCGCCACAGAGGACGGGATTTTCTCAGTCTTGGCAAAGGGGCTGACGTATCAGGCGGTCTCGGCGTACTCGGCGCCGTCCGGCTCGCGCAGAACATAGCCGCGGCCCCAGACGGTTTCGATGTAGTTTGCGCCACCGGCAGCATTTGCGAGCTTCTTGCGCAGTTTGCAGATGAAGACGTCGATGATCTTCAGTTCCGGCTCGTCCATGCCGCCATAGAGATGGTTCAGGAACATTTCCTTGGTGAGCGTGGTGCCCTTGCGGAGCGAAAGAAGCTCCAGCATCTGGTATTCCTTGCCCGTCAGGTGCACGCGCTGGCCACCAACTTCGACCGTCTTGGCGTCGAGGTTGACGATCAGTTCGCCAGTCATGATGACCGACTGGGCATGACCCTTGGAACGACGAACGATTGCGTGGATGCGCGCAACCAGTTCGTCCTTGTGGAACGGCTTGGTCATGTAGTCGTCGGCGCCAAAGCCGAGACCGCGAACCTTGTCCTCGATACCGGCCATGCCCGAGAGAATCAGGATGGGTGTCTTGACCTTGGACAGGCGGAGAGTGCGGAGCACTTCATATCCGGACATGTCGGGAAGGTTCAAATCGAGAAGGATGATGTCGTAATCATACAACTTCCCTAGGTCCACGCCTTCTTCACCCAGATCGGTGGTGTAGACGTTAAAACTTTCTGATTTGAGCATCAATTCGATGCTCTGCGCTGTCGCGCTGTCGTCTTCAATGAGTAGTACCCGCATTATTATCCCCTTTACCGCCGCCGAAAGGTGGTCTGGCCCCTACGCGATACCGAATACATCATTGCGTGATTTGGAAGCTGCCACGAAATGGTTAACAAATTCTGATTCACTCTGGCAAGAGGTAACGAATTTATTAAATATTTTGTCCATTCCGCTGTTTTCCAACGAGAATTCGCAAAGCCAGATCTTAACTTTTACATTAAGAACGGCCGGTAAGCGATTCATTCGACTCACCAATGAAACAGTATCGGAAATCGCGTAGTTGTGTTTACCGACCCTTAAATCATCGGGACTATCATTAACGATGCCCGTAAACGAAAGGTTACCAGCGGTAGGTTTTTGTTAATACCGACGGAAATTTTTTCGGCAGGCCGCGTCAAAGCGGCCGGCAAGGGCGATTTAAAGTGGAGCAGGGGTCTCGCATCACTGGAGTAATGCGTATGAAGTCGCGTGAGAGCCTAGTTCGCCTGAAGGAGTTTCAGGTGAACGAAAAACGTCGCCAACTGCAGCAATTGCAGATGATGATGTCCGAATTTGATAGGATGACGAAGGATCTGGAGAGCCAGATCGTCGTCGAGGAAAAGAAGTCCGGCATTTCCGACCCGAATCACTTCGCCTATCCGACCTTCGCAAAGGCAGCTCGCCAGCGCGCGGACAATCTTCAGGTCTCGATCAAGGAACTGAAGATGCAGGAAGAGGCGCTTGAACAGGCGCTCGAAGAGATACAGGCGGAATATGCACGTGCAGCCGCGCTCGAAGAGCGCGACGGCGCAGTCCGGGCAAGAGCCTAAGGCGGGAAACGGGTGCTGTTGGCACCTTGGGATCGCCTCGAAAAAAGCCATGCATGATGGGCCGTCGCGTCCGTCATACATGGCTTTTGGCGTTATTGGGCTAACCGTTAATGACGTCGCGCCACTCCTCGTGGCGTTGCGCTTGCGCTTTGAAGAAGGGACATAACGGGAAGATCTTCCATCCCCCTTTGCGTGCCTCCTCGACGGCATGAAGAGCAAGTGCCTGGCCAACGCCCTTGCCGCGCAGCGCATCGGGTACGCCGGTGTGGTCAATAATGACAAGCGCCGGCGATGCGCGGGAATAGGTCATTTCGGCCTGATGGCCCTCGACCTCTGCAACGTAGCGGCCGCCGGAGGGATTCTCTTCATTCCTGATGTTCATTGCCATTCCTCGTCAACATTCAGCTGTCGGTCGGAAATTGGCATGTCATCCCGGCCGCGCCAAGGCGGGCGATGTGGATACAGTGTTCGATGAGAAGAGGCGGGGACAATTGCTGCCGGTACGAGGCCGGCAGCAATTCCGGCTCACCGACCGATTTTCCTGCCGAGTGGTCTATGGAGCAGGGAACTCGTGGTGAGGCTTGTCGCAGCATAAAAGCAGGGCGTCTGCAGGCTGCGTTAATGATTGCGGGCCGTTTGTATATCCCCCTCAGGACATGCAAGCGGCCCGAATCTAAAAATCGTTGCCCAGGATGGGCTTGTCAGTGGCGATACTGCTGAATACGCGTGGTGCGCAAACCGGCAAGGCCATGGCTGTTAATGGAAGACTGCCAGGACAAGAACTCTTCGACAGTCAGCGTGTAACGCTCGCACGCTTCTTCCAAGCTCAACAGGCCACCGCGAACCGCCGCTACAACCTCTGCTTTGCGACGGATAACCCAGCGCCTGGTATTCGGCGGTGGCAAATCCGCAATCGTCAGCGGGCTGCCATCGGGGCCGATGACATATTTTACTCGGGGACGTATCATTTCGGTCATTGGACTCTCTACACAACTCAAGACCACGGCCGTCACTCTAGCTTGTCACATTTAAGAATTGCCTAAGCGCATAGTAACACTTTGATAAGAAGTTTAGGCGTCGACTTCCTGGAAGCGATTTGCGCGCCCTCGTAGCCTTCCCCTGCGTAAATTTGTGATGAGCGCATAGGAGCCATGCGCAATGGCTAGTGGGCAATTGACGAACGTCAATTTATAAGCGCCGCAACATAGTTGTTAGTGCAAGACCGCGTCTCCGTTCTTTTCGTGGTGCCCGGAATAACTAAGGTTTGCTTCGTGTCCTTTTGATACGTGCCTTTGCTTTTCCTTTGCGGCGCGTGGCCATTCTGGTCGACGAAATGAAGAAGCTGAGGCGAAGCTAGCCGCCGAGGGACAGGAAAATGAAGAAGCAAGAACGCGCCGTCCGCGACGGCGTGGGGGATGCTGTTTTTTCGCGGATCGCGTCCGGGCAGAAAATGTCCTCGGAACGATTCAACGATTGCGTGGCTGAGATGGCAGTCGAGGCGGGATTCAACCACTACTTGTTTGCGGAGTTTCCGCGCGGGGATCGCAGCGGCTTCGCCAGCAACTATCTCGCTAGCAACTGGCCGCAAGAGCTCATTGATCTCTATGAGGAGGTTGACCTCTTCTATTGCAGCAAGCTGGTCTCGGCTCTCAAGACGACAGCGATGCCTGTCTTCTGTGACAAGGCGCCATTCGAAAGCGCGGCTGCAAACCAGGGAAACGACCGGCTGACGGCGCACTTCAGGGGCCATGGCCTCAAGGACACATTTGCCTTTGCCTTGCATGACATGCATTTGCGGCACTTCATATTCGCATTCTCGGGTGAGCGCGTGCGTCTCGCTCGCGAGGAGGCAATGCGGCAGGTTTTCCGGGCGATGGAGTTTCTGGAGCTGTTTGCGCAGCAGAACCCTGTTGAGCAACCGATGGAGAACCTCAGCAGCCGGGAAATCGAGTGCCTGCGTTGGTCGGCCGCGGGAAAGAGCAGTGAAGAGATCGCGATTATTCTCGATCTCTCCGCACATACGGTCATCGGCTACCTGAAGAGCGCGATGCGAAAGCTCGACTCTGTTAACCGCATGCAGGCAATCGCCCGCGCACTTCGCTATCGGTTGCTCTAGGCGTTTATCGAACCGATCTAGAGCATTATTGCCGAAAGCTCGGTCTCTGCGGCTCCAAACTCATATTGTGCGCTTCCGTGATGCAGGAGCGCCAGCCAGTCTCCCTCGTTCAATGCGGCCACGGTGCAGGCAATATCGCGTACTGCGCTGGTCGACGCGGAACCGACGAGAGAGGCGAGTTCCGTCGTACCATTTACATCGATCGCAGTTTCGTGCCCGGAGGAGGAGAGGGTGCTTGCTGTCAATTGCAGGAGATAAAAGCCGGTCTCCGGGATAAGCAAGCGATTGCCAGCGCCTGTGGGCAGAGCCGAGCCAAGAGAAAAGCCGCCCTGCAGCAGATGGAAGTCGCTGAAGCCGGTTCGGCTGCCGTCTGCAGGCGTGGATGTTCCCGCGGCCAAGGACGTTCGGGCAGCAGGTCTCGCTGGGGTTCTCACCGTGCCTCGGGACGAAATTGTCAGAGCGGTCAGCCAATCGGCGCCATTGCCGCTGACCTTGATCGAAAAGTCGTCGTTGCCGCGAGGCCAATTTCCGCCCGGCCGGACCATGCTGTCTGAAAAAGCAGGGTTCCCGTCTCCGCGACGGCGGCTTTGTTCGCCTTCAACTGGTGCCCGTGGCCTGCATGGCCGAAGAGGCTCGCGTCCGAGGCCACTGCGAGGCGATTGACGGCGTCCGGCGACGTGTTGACGCCGATTATAGGAAGAGCACTGCGATCATCGAGCGATATCGCGCGCCACGCGCCGCTGCTGAAAACACGAAGTTGGCCCTGGGCGGCGACGAAGCCACGCCAGCCCGTCCTGGGTTGGATATAGATCCAGACGCCATTCTGGCGGAGCGCCAGCATGCCGTCCTTTCCGGACCACGAACCACCGGCTCCCTCAGCGACAAGATAGCACTGTCCCTCAGACGCGTCTGAGGCCGGAGCGGAGGATACTTCGACGATGCAGAGTTGGACAATGGCATCGAGACGCTGCAGCGCCTCGTTATGGGTCCCATGCTTCTGCGCTTGGGAGGGCAGGATGTAGGGGAGGGCGAGATTGTTGGTCTGGTCAGACACGGTTTTGCGGCTCCGGGATTGGCCGGACGGGCGCCCGGCGTGGTGTCATTCACCGAGAATCCTAGGCGCCACAAATGAGACGTGGACAGCGAAAGCCGCATCCCGCTGATTTTGCGTGTTTTTCCGACGAGGTTATGCCCGCTCCAAAGCGGATCTGGCGCCGCCCCAGGAAATGAAGTTCGGGTTGGCGAAGTCGCTGTCATGCATTTGAGACGTCTTGCCGTAGGTCAGCGGCAACCCGTCCAGCGTTACGGTGGAGCCGCCCGCAGCGCGCAGCACGGCATCCCCGGCGGCTGTATCCCACTCCATTGTCCGCGTGAAGCGCGGATAAACGTCGGCCAGGCCTTCAGCCAGCATGCAGAATTTCAGCGAGGAGCCAATGTTGGTGCAGTGGGAGATCGCGTTTGCGGCGAGAAAAACATCTGTCTGGGGGCTGTTGTGGGATCTGCTTGCCAAAGCCGTCCGGTCGGCCGGTTGCGGACGCACCCGGATGGGCGTCCGCCGTGTCACCTGAAAACGGTCGTCGACAAGGAGTTTCTCGGCCTTGCTGTCCTCGCCAGCGAAGGCGACGCCGAGGGCGGGGGCATAAACGATCCCTGCGAGAGGGCGTCCCTCGCTGATATAGGCAATGTTCACGGTGAACTCGCGTCGTCGGTCGACGAATTCCCGTGTGCCGTCGAGCGGATCCACAAGGAAGAAGGATCTGCCGATCGCAGGCACGTTTCCTGCTGCCACTGATTCTTCCGCGATAATCGGCGTATCGGGGAACGCGGCTTCAAGCTGTGCAATGATGATGCGCTCGGCACGCTCGTCGGCGATGGTGACCGGGCTGTTGTCTGCTTTCCTGGCGGTCGGGCATCCCTCCCGATAGACCTTCATAATCGCTTTGCCCGCTTCGAGAGCGGCGCGCTCAAATGTTTCGAGCATTGCTCGCCTTCCGGATCTTTTTGTTGCGCTCACCTGCAGCGTTTCACCTTTATATAAGCAATTCCCTCGGCCAAGTGAAACTTGCCAAATTCAAGCGACAGTTTCTGGGACAGAATGCAGCCTGCCCGTGCCGCGGCATTGTCCGAAAGCGGGATGGTGTTGCAGTTTGCACCATTCTAAAGTCAAAAAGCGCTTTCTGGGGCTTCACATGTTAAAAAAAGCGAATTGTTAGTCGCAAAAAAGTCATTTTCACCAAAACGGCAAAGAACTTTGGAGCTTTGCGATTTTGCGCTTCCCTTTTGGTTTGAAAGCGGTATGAAATCCTTAATCAAGGGCGCATCAAAAGCTCTAATAACAAGAGATGTTGGCTAAACCGGCTTGCATCCAGGGGAAATGGTATATGGAATATTTTGTCCAGCAGCTCGTTAATGGGCTGACTCTTGGATCCATCTATGGCCTTGTGGCTATTGGCTATACGATGGTTTACGGCATTATCGGCATGATCAACTTCGCCCATGGCGATATTTTCATGCTTGGCGGTTTCGCCGGCCTCATCGTTTTTCTCGTCCTCACCTCCATGTTTGCGGGTCTTCCGGTTGCAGTTTTGCTGCTGGTTATGCTCCTGATCGCAATGTTGATGACGAGCTTGTGGAACTGGACGATCGAGCGTGTTGCTTATCGTCCGCTACGCGGATCGTTCCGCCTGGCGCCGCTGATCACTGCGATCGGCATGTCGATCACGCTGTCGAACTTCATCCAGGTGACCCAGGGGCCGCGCAACAAGCCGATCCCGCCGCTGGTCAGCACTGTATACAACGTCGCCGGCATCTCCATCTCGCTGAAGCAGATCGTCATCATCCTTATCACGGTGGTGCTGCTGACGGTGTTCTGGTACCTCGTCAATCATACGTCGCTCGGGCGCGCTCAGCGTGCAACTGAGCAGGACCGCAAGATGGCGGCGCTGCTGGGCGTCAATGTCGATCAGACGATTTCCATCACCTTCATCATGGGCGCGGCGCTGGCTGCGGTCGCAGGTACCATGTATCTGATGTATTATGGTGTCGTGAACTTCAACGACGGCTTCGTACCGGGTGTGAAGGCGTTCACCGCGGCCGTTCTCGGCGGTATCGGTTCGCTTCCAGGCGCTGTCCTGGGTGGGCTGATGATCGGTTTGATCGAGTCGTTGTGGTCGGCCTACTTCACCATCGCGTACAAGGATGTGGCGACATTCGCCATCCTCGCTTTCGTGCTGATCTTCAAGCCGACAGGTATCCTGGGCCGGCCGGAAGTCGAGAAGGTTTAACGTCATGGAAAATGTTGTACGTTCCGCTGACAAGCCCGCCAAAGCCGGACTTGTTCAGACGGGTATTAAAGAAGCTCTGTTTGCTGCCCTGATCGCGTTCGGCATGTTCGTGCTGTACGTTGGCCTGAAGACCGATCAGAATATCAGCAACGAACTCATCATTGTTCAGCGCTGGGGCCTCCTAGCTATATTCGTAGCGATTGCAGCCGTCGGTCGCTTCCTGACCGTCGTCTTCCTGCGGCCGCACCTTGATGCACGCAAGTTGGCGAAGGCGCGTAGTGGCGAGCTGGATATCTCGGCCGAAAAGGGCTTTTTCCACACACATTTCTTGAAGATCGCGCTCGTCGCACTGCTGCTCTATCCGGTGTTCATCTATGCCGTCGCGGGTCCGCAGGGTTCGCTGAAGTGGGTGGATAACTTCGGTATCCAGATTCTGATCTACGTGATGCTGGCCTGGGGGCTGAACATCGTCGTTGGCCTCGCTGGCTTGCTCGATCTTGGCTACGTGGCGTTCTACGCGATCGGCGCCTACTCTTACGCGCTCCTGTCCAGCTATTTCGGCCTGTCGTTCTGGGTGCTCCTGCCTCTGTCCGGTATTCTGGCAGCGCTGTGGGGTGTGATTCTGGGCTTCCCGGTGCTGCGACTGCGCGGCGACTACCTCGCGATTGTCACGCTGGCCTTCGGTGAAATCATTCGCCTGGTCATCATCAACTGGACGGATCTCACCAAAGGCACGTTCGGTATCTCGGGCATTCCGAAGGCGACGCTTTTCGGCATCCCGTTCGATGCGAGCGCCGGTGGCTTTGCGAAGCTGTTCCACCTGCCGATGTCATCGGCCTACTACAAGATCTTCCTTTTCTACCTGATCCTGGCCCTCTGCATGCTGACCGCTTATGTGACGATCCGCCTGCGCCGGATGCCGATCGGCCGTGCATGGGAGGCCATGCGCGAAGACGAAATTGCCTGCCGCTCGCTCGGGATCAATACGGTGACGACGAAACTCACGGCCTTTGCGACGGGCGCTATGTTCGGTGGTTTCGCAGGCTCCTTCTTTGCCGCTCGTCAGGGCTTCGTTTCCCCGGAATCGTTCGTCTTCCTGGAATCGGCTGTTATCCTCGCCATCGTCGTTCTCGGCGGCATGGGCTCGCTGACCGGTATCGCGATCGCTGCGATCGTCATGGTTGGCGGCACGGAAATGCTGCGTGAAATGGCCTTCCTGAAGATGATTTTCGGACCGGACTTCACGCCTGAGCTTTACCGCATGCTGCTGTTCGGCCTGGCGATGGTCGTCGTGATGCTGATCAAGCCGCGCGGCTTCGTGGGGTCGCGTGAACCGACAGCCTTCCTCAAGGAGCGCAAGGCAGTTTCCGGCAGCTTTACCAAGGAGGGCCACGGTTGATGAGCCCTCAGGAAACAAACATGACCAGCGATACTTTGCTGAAGGTCGAGCATCTGTCGATGAAGTTCGGTGGCCTGATGGCGATCAACGACTTCTCATTTGAAGCCAAGCGTGGCGACATTACCGCACTCATCGGCCCGAACGGCGCCGGCAAGACGACGGTCTTCAACTGCATCACCGGCTTCTATAAGCCGACGATGGGCATGATCACGCTGAAGCAGAAGGACGGCAAGGAGTTCTTGCTGGAGCGCCTTCCGGACTTCCGGATCACCAAGGAAGCCAAGGTTGCCCGCACGTTCCAGAACATCCGGCTGTTTTCCGGCCTGACGGTTCTCGAAAACCTGCTCGTCGCCCAGCACAACAAGCTGATGAAGGCGTCCGGGTTCACCGTGATGGGTCTCGTGGGCATCGGGCCGTATCGGGCAGAGGCGAAGAATGCCGTTGAACTGGCACGCCACTGGCTAGAGAAGGCTGATCTGATTGATCGCGCCGATGACCCGGCTGGTGATCTGCCTTATGGCGCACAGCGCCGGCTTGAGATCGCGCGCGCCATGTGTACGGAGCCGGAACTTTTGTGCCTGGACGAGCCTGCTGCTGGCCTCAATCCCCGCGAGTCGGCCGCGCTGAACGCGCTGCTGCGCAGCATTCGCAGCGAAAGCGGCACGTCGATCCTGCTGATTGAGCACGATATGTCGGTGGTCATGGAAATTTCCGACCATGTCGTCGTGCTGGAATACGGTCAGAAGATTTCCGATGGCACGCCTGATGAAGTGAAGCAGGACCCGCGGGTTATCGCGGCCTATCTCGGTGTCGAGGACGAGGAAGTGGAAGAAGTGATTGCAGCCGTAGAGAACCTCGAAGGAGGCTCGCACTAATGACTGGCCAGCCACTTCTGAACGTTCAGGGCGTTGAAACCTACTATGGCAACATCCGGGCCCTGGCCGGAATCGATATCGAGGTCCATCGCGGCGAGATCGTCAGCCTGATCGGTGCCAACGGCGCCGGCAAGTCGACGCTGATGATGACGATTTGCGGAAGTCCGCAGGCGCGCAAGGGCTCGGTGGTTTTCGATGGCCAGGATATCACGCGTCTGCCGACGCATGAGATCGCCCGCCTTCGCATCGCGCAGTCGCCTGAAGGACGCCGTATCTTCCCGCGCATGACCGTCATGGAAAATCTCCAGATGGGCGCGGGTCTCGACAACCTGAAATATTTCAACGAGGACGTCGAGAAGGTCTTTACGATGTTCCCGCGCCTCAAGGAGCGCCAGGGCCAGCGCGGCGGTACGCTCTCGGGCGGCGAGCAGCAGATGCTGTCGATCGGTCGCGCGCTGATGGCGCGTCCAAAGCTGCTGTTGCTGGACGAGCCCTCGCTTGGTCTAGCACCGCTGATCGTCAAGGGCATTTTCGAGGCGATCAAGAAACTCAACAAGGAAGAAGGCCTGACTGTCTTCCTCGTGGAGCAGAACGCCTTCGCAGCTCTGCGCTTGTCGGACCGTGCCTATGTCATGGTCAACGGCAAGGTCACCATGAGCGGTTCCGGCATGGAACTTCTCGCGAATCCAGAAGTGCGTGCCGCCTATCTCGAAGGCGGACGTCATTGAGCATGACGAAGGGGAGACTTTGATATGCAGGGACTTTTCTTTGAGAGCGATACGGGCGTGCGCAGCGCCATTCGCTTGGTCGTCGTGCTGATTGGATTCTGGACGGCATGGAGGGCCGGCAGAGCCGCGGCCGAGAGCTGGAGCAACTATCCTCTGGTAATCGCCTATACTGTTCTGCTTGCTGGTGCGATGCAATTCCTGCATCACGCACTGTTCGATGGACCGGTTCTCAGCCTCTTTTACTATGTAATCGACCTGGTCTTGCTTCTGATCTTCTCGACGGCCGGCTATCGCTATCGCCGGACCAATCAGATGGTCAACAACTACTACTGGCTATACGAAAAGACGTCCCCCTTCTCTTGGAAGGCAAAACATTGACAGCCGGTTGAATCTAGGGACAGATGCCCCTCCGAGTGGAACAAGTTTCCTGGCGCAGTAAAGTGGGTAATGCGCTGGGTAGTGGAACGGAACCCGCTAAAAAATTGGGAGTAACAGAATGAAAAAGTCTCTCCTGTCGGCTGTGGCACTGACGGCGATGGTCGCCTTCAGCGGCAACGCATGGGCCGACATCATCGTTGGCGTTGCTGGTCCGCTGACTGGCCCGAACGCTGCGTTCGGCGCTCAGCTCCAGAAGGGCGCAGAGCAGGCCGCCGCTGACATCAACGCCGCTGGTGGCATCAACGGCGAGCAGGTCAAGATCGTGCTCGGCGACGACGTTTCCGACCCGAAGCAGGGCATCTCGGTCGCGAACAAGTTCGCTGCTGACGGTGTCAAGTTCGTAATCGGCCACTTCAACTCGGGCGTTTCGATCCCGGCTTCCGAAGTCTACGCTGAAAACGGCATGCTCGAAATCACCCCGGCCGCTACGAACCCGAAGTTCACCGAGCGCGGCCTCTGGAACACGTTCCGTACTTGCGGCCGTGACGACCAGCAGGGTGCAATCGCCGGCAAGTATCTTGCTGACCACTTCAAGGACGCCAAGATCGCTGTCGTTCACGACAAGACGCCTTACGGCCAGGGTCTCGCTGACGAAACCAAGAAGGCTCTGAACGCTGCTGGCACGACGGAAGCCCTCTACGAAGGTATCAACGTTGGCGACAAGGACTTCTCGGCTCTCATCGCCAAGATGAAGGAAGCCGGCGTCACGATCATCTACTGGGGTGGCCTCCACACCGAAGCTGGTCTGATCATCCGTCAGGCAGCCGACCAGGGCCTCAAAGCTACGCTGGTTTCCGGTGACGGTATCGTTTCGAACGAATTGGCATCGATCGCTGGCGACGCAGTTGCCGGTACGCTGAACACCTTCGGCCCCGATCCGACGCTGAACCCGGCCAACAAGGATCTCGTTGCGAAGTTCAAGGCTGCAGGCTTCAACCCGGAAGCTTACACGCTCTACTCCTACGCTGCGCTGCAGTCGATCGCTGGCGGTGCAAAGGCTGCCGGTTCCAACGACGCTGAAGCCGTTGCTGCTGCAATGAAGGCAAAGGGCCCGTTCCCGACCGTTCTCGGCGACATGTCATTCGACGAAAAGGGTGACCCGAAGCTTCCCGGCTACATCATGTACGAGTGGAAGAAGGGTCCAGACGGCAAGTACAGCTACTTCCCGCAGGAAGCCAAGTAAGGGTTCATCCCCCGCTTGTGCGGATTTTGGAAGCCCGGTCGCAAGACCGGGCTTCTTCTGTTTGGCCCATCGGGCTTTTTGGGCTACTGGCTAGAAAGCCAACCAAGCATTCGGAACAGGTCACCATGTCCAAACCACGCATTCTCGTTACGCGCCGCTGGCCGTCAGCCGTCGAACGCATCCTTTCGGAACGGTTCGATGTAACATTGAACCTGCGCGATGAAGCGATGAGCGTGGAGGCATTGCGCCAAGCGATGGATGAGTACGATGCCATCTTGCCGACGGTCTCCGACAAGTTGCCTGCAGCCGTTTTCGATGTCGTGACGCCGCGCACGCGCATACTCGGCAATTTCGGGGTCGGCTACAATCATATCGACACCAATGCCGCCAAGGGCCGCGGGATCGTCGTGACGAATACGCCCGACGTGCTGACCGATTGCACGGCTGACATCGCCATGCTGCTGCTACTGACAGTGGCCCGGCGCGGCGGCGAGGGCGAGCGTCAGGTCCGCTCCGGCGAGTGGGCCGGGTGGTGCCCGACGCACATGATCGGGACGAAGGTCACCGGCAAAACCGTCGGCATCATCGGCTTCGGGCGCATCGGCAGGGCGTTCGCACAACGTTGCCATTTCGGTTTTGGCATGGACGTGGTTTTCTACAACAGATCACCGGTCGATCCGTCGGAAGCGGCGCGCTACGGGGCACGGCAATTGCCGACGATTGAGGAGGTATTGGCGCTATCCGACTTCGTGTCCCTGCATTGCCCAGGTGGTGCGGTAAACCGACACCTGATGAATGTGGGTCGACTTGCGGCAATGAAGCCCGGCGCGTTCCTGATCAATACTGCACGCGGCGATGTCGTTGACGAGGTGGCTTTGATCGCCGCGCTGAAGGACGGCGTCATTCGTGGTGCCGGGCTCGACGTATATGCGGCCGAGCCGCACGTACCGGATGCGCTGAAAGTCATGGAGAATGTTGTTCTGCTGCCGCATCTCGGCAGCGCGACCGAGGAAACCCGCACGGCCATGGGGATAAAGGTGGTGGACAACGTCACTGCCTTCTTCGAGGGGCGGTCGCCGCCCGACCGCGTTGTTTGATCTGCCTCTTCCTCCGCGAGAGTTTTGCTAGAGGCTGAGTTCGAAGAGTAGCTCGCCGTCTCGATGGCCGATCAGGCGCCAGCCGGCGCGTCGGTAAAGCCTTTCGGCTCTCGTCGCGGGATCCGTCGTCGAGCGAATCCGCTCGAAGCCGGCGGATTTCAACGTTTGACACGCGCGTTCAAGCAGGGCACGCCCGATCCCGCGACCGCTGTACTGCTCGTCCACGAACAATGCCCAGATGAAGCCGTCGCGGGTGTCCGCCGCCGAGAAGCCGGCGACTTCGCCATTTTCTTCCCCGACAAAGATGCCGGGATTGGCAATGAACCAATTGATATCGTCCAGGGTAACCTTGGAGGGATCGGACAGGATGTTCTCCGATACCCCGGCGCGGATTTCGACGATCCGGGCAGTATCCTGATTTGTCGCCCTACGGATCAATGCTGCGCTCTCCGACTCTAGATCGTTCACGTCTCATGCAAGACGTGAGCGGCCTTGACCGCCGCCGAGGCACGGTTTTCGACGCCGAGCTTCACATAGATCTGTTCGAGATGCTTGTTCACGGTGCGCGCCGACAGGCCGAGAATCTCGCCGATATCGCGGTTGGCCTTGCCTTTCGCAATCCATAACAACACTTCGGATTCCCTCTGTGTCAGCGAGAAATGCCGGCGCAGCACCTCGTCGTCGGCCCGCGCGTTGTTTGCCGTCAGGCGAAACAGATATTCATCCGGACCGATCGCGCCCAGGAAGGCCAGCTGAAGCACGTCCTTGCCGGCATGCGAAAGCGAGATCGCGCCCTCGCGCGCCGAGGCCGGGCGGGTCTTCATCCACTCGGCAATCCTGCTGACCACCGTGTCCATGGCATCATCTCGATTCATCGCAGCGTTGGCGAGGCGTGTTGCCTGTGGCGTCGACCAATGAATATCGCCGTCGCCCTTGACGGCGAGCAAATGTCGGCCGGCAGCGTCCAGCGCAACGCGCGCGCTCTGTGTGGAACGGGCGTTGCGCAGATGGACGCCGATCCGCGCTCGCAGCTCGTCGATATTGATCGGTTTCGTCAGGTAGTCGACGCCTCCGGATTCGAGTGCACGAACGACATGCTCGGTTTCTGTCAGGCCGGTCATGAAGATGACCGGTATCTGGCTGATTGCCGGGTTGGCTTTCAGTCTCCTACAAGTCTCAAAGCCGTCCATGGAGGGCATGACAGCATCCAGCAGAATGAGATCGGGCGTAATGCGCTCCACAATATTCAGGGCAGCCGAGCCTGACGTGGCGATCAGGACCGAGAATCCGGACTGCTCCAGAGCATCGGTCAGGAACCCCAAAGCCTCCGGCGAGTCATCCACCAGCAGAACGATGTCGCGCGGGAGCTCAGCCAAGGGTTTCTACCTTCTCGTCAAAACGGTGCAGGAAATTCATGAGGCCGTTCAGATCGAAGGAGGCCGCATAGGAGCGAAGTTCTTCTGTAAATGGCTGATTTGCTTCTACCTTGGCAAGGTCGCCGAGCTTTGCCTCGATGCCTCTGATGTAGCCGATTTCGGCGAGCCGCAACAATTCCTGAACATGGGAGTGTCCTGGACTGACCAGCGGCCGGTCGTGCTTGGCGGGGGCGGGCGGGATCGCCTCCGCATAGATCCACCTCAAACCCAGATGGAGCGCAAGCTTGTCACGCAGTTGCTTGATGTCGACAGGCTTGCCGATGGCATCATTGTGGCTGTCATCGCTATCGCGGTGTGCGGCGGCGTCGCCGATATTGGCGGACAGCATGACGATCGGGGCAGTCTGGCCGTTCGCGCGCAGGCGCGAAACGAGTTGCCAGCCATTCATGCCCGGCATCGAGATATCGGCCAGGAAGAGATCGGGCTGAATGCCTTCGATCAAAGTCAGGCAATCGGCTCCGCTTGCCGCCGTCAGCACGACGAAATCAAGTGGGGCGAGCACCTCGCGCATCATCTCGCGGTGGTCCTCATTGTCGTCCACGACGACGATCGTGCGCCGAGGACCGTCGTAGCTGACGATCTTCTTCTCCTGTGGCGGGACCGTCATTTCGCGAAGCACGGCGGAAAGCATGAGGCGAACGCGGAAGACCGTTCCGCGATCCTTCTCGCTGCTCACCGAGATTTCGCCGCCCAGCGTGTTGGTCAAAAGCTGCGTGATCGTCAGACCGAGGCCAAGGCCCGGCATCGGCCGGACGCTGTCGGCTTCGCCACGCTGGAACGGCTCGTAGATACGGCTCAAGTCCTTCTCGGCAATGCCGCGGCCGGTGTCGCTGACCGTGAAGGTGGCGACCTGGCTGCGATAGCCAACGTCGAAGATGACGCTGCCTTCGTCAGTGAACTTGATGGCGTTGGAGAGCAGATTGACGAGGATCTGGCGCAACCGCTTCTCGTCGGTGCGTACGAAGTGGGGCAGGGCGGGTGAGCGGTCGTGATGGAACGTCAATCCCTTGGCCTGGGCCTGAGGGCGGAACATGTCGACGATTTGATCCAGGAAATCCTGAATGTTGATCTCGTTGGAATAGACCTGCAGGCGCCCGGCTTCGATCTTGGAGATATCGAGGAGACCGTCGATAAGACCGGAGAGATGCTCGGCGCTGCGGCGGATGACCTTGATCGACGACTGTCGTGGAGTGGGAATGGTTTCGTCGCGCTCGAGAATCTGCGCGTAGCCGAGCACGGCGTTCAGCGGCGTGCGCAATTCGTGACTAAGGCCGACGACATAACGGCTCTTCGCACGGTTGGCGGCTTCAGCCGTTTCCTTGGCGGTCTGAAGGGCGGCGTCGGTCTTCTTGTGCGCGGCGATTTCCTTCAGCAGCAGCGTATTCTGGCGAGAGGATTCTTCCTCGGCAACGACCCGGCTGTCATGCGCGAGCACGTAAAACCAGCAGACGACTCCCGCAATCACCGCGAAGACGAAGAAGACTACCAGGATCGTTCCGTTGACGACGTCGGCGGTTTCGGGTGACGCCGAGGAAACCTGATGGGCGATCATCGCGAGGATGGTTCCGACGGCCGTCAGGGCGAGCACGACGGCGATGCCATAGCGACCGAGGCGTGTGGTCAGCTTCTCAACGACGCTCCCCGGCAGTACTGCCTTGGCGACCGTGCCAACCTGTGCGTTGAAGCGCGCCTTCGGCTTGCACATGTCGTGGCAGCGGCTGTCGAGCGAACAGCAGAGCGAGCAGATCGGTGCCGCATAGGCCGGGCACCAGGCCATATCTTCAGGCTCGAATGGATGCTCGCAGACGGAACAGGTGATGTTGGTAAGGTTCTTCCAGCTGTGGCGCGGCTTGCGAGCGAGATAGAACCTGCCCTTCGTACTCCAGGCGATCAGCGGCGAGGCGATCAGCGCGACAACAAGCGTGATGTAAGGCGCGAGGGAGGCTGCGATGGAGCCGAGGACGCCGAAATGCGCGACCAGCGCGATGCCGGCCGATAGCGTCATGGCGCCGAGGCCGACGGGGTTGATGTCGTAGAGGTGAGCGCGCTTGAATTCGATGCCGGGAGGCGCAAGGCCGAGCGGCTTGTTGATGAAAAGGTCCGCCGAGATCGTGCAGAGCCAGGCCATGGCGATGATCGAGAAGATGCCGAGCGTTTCCTCGAGCAGCCTATAGATGCCAAGTTCCATCAGCAGAAGGGCGATCGCCACGTTGAAGACGAGCCAGATGACGCGGCCGGGATGGCTATGAGTGAGGCGGGAGAAGAAGTTCGACCAGGCGAGCGAGCCTGCATAGGCGTTCATCACATTGATCTTCAACTGCGATACGACCACGAAGGCAGCCATCAGCAGCAGGGCGGCGTTGTGCCAGGGGATCATGTATCCAAAGGCGGTCAGATACATCTGGGCCGGATCGGCGGCACGATCAACCGGCACGCCGGACGCGAACGTCAGCACGACGAGGAAGGAGCCGGCTAGCAGCTTCGGCGCCCCGATGATCACCCAGCCTGGGCCGGCGAGGAAGACCGCGAGGCGGTGGCGCCATTTCGTCTGCTTCTCCGGGGGTAGAAAGCGCAGAAAGTCGGCCTGTTCGCCGATCTGCGACATCAGCGCCAATATGACGGCTGAGGCGGCGCCGAATTCGACGAGATCGAAAGGTGCGACCGTGCCCGGCGGCCCCGAAGCATGGCGAATGCCGGCAAAGGCGCGCCACAGATCGAATTTCTCCCAGTCCATCACGGCGATGAAGAGGAAGGGCAGGACATTGAGGACGATCCAGAAAGGCTGGGTCAGCAACTGGAATCGGCTGATCAGCCGGACGCCGTGCGTCACCAGCGGAATGACCATGACGGCGCTGATGATGTAGCCGATCCACAGAGGGATGCCGAGCGTCAGCTCCAGCGCGCCGGACATGATCGAGGCTTCGATCGCAAACAGCATGAAGGTGAAACTGGCATAGATCAGGGACGTGACCGTGGAGCCGATATAGCCGAAGCTCGCACCGCGGGTCAGCAGGTCGATATCGACGCCGTGGCGGATCGCGTAGCGGCTGATCGGCAGGCCGATGGCGAGCATGGCGATCGAGGCGACGATGATGGCGTAGAAGGCGTTGGTCGTGCCGTAGGAGAGCGTGATGGCGCCACCGATCGCTTCCAGCGCCAGGAAGGAGATGGCACCGATTGCCGTCTGCGAGATGCGCTGCGAGGAGAACTGCCGGGCGCTCTTGGCGGTGAACCGCAGCGCATAGTCCTCCAGCGTCTGGTTCGCCACCCAGCGATTGTATTCGCGCCTGACCGGAATGATGCGTTGCCGCGCTGCCATGCGTTAGTGCCAGCCCCTTTGTTCCCCTTGTCATGCGTTCGTAACATGGAACCACGCGAGGCTTAAGAGTGCGGCGCAGCACAGAACTGCACATTTCGCCCCGTCACCTACGTCATATCACGTATACGCTTTCGCAGTGCAGCACCGGATAGTCCTTTAAGCAACAGTTAACTTCCGTTTTCGGCCTGTTGTCTAACAAGAAGAGGGGATCAACCAGATGAATCTCAAGTCCTATATCACGGGCGCCGCACTCGGCGCCGTCATGTCGGCCACGGCCGCATTCCACGGAGCCGTTGCGGCTGACGACACCATCAAGGTCGGCGTTCTGCACTCGCTGTCCGGCACGATGGCGATCTCCGAAACGACGCTGAAAGACGCCATGCTGATGCTCATCGACGAGCAGAACAAGAAGGGCGGCCTTCTCGGCAAGAAGCTCGAAGCTGTCGTCGTCGACCCGGCCTCCGACTGGCCGCTGTTTGCCGAAAAGGCACGCGAGCTGATCGAAAAGGACAAGGTCGCGGCCGTCTTCGGTTGCTGGACGTCCTCGTCGCGCAAGTCGGTCCTGCCGGTCTTCGAAGAGCTCAACTCGATCCTCTTCTACCCGGTTCAGTATGAAGGCGAAGAGTCCTCGCGCAACATCTTCTACACGGGTGCCGCTCCGAACCAGCAGGCGATTCCGGCCGTCGACTACCTGATGGAAAAGGAAGGCGTTAAGCGCTTCGTTCTCGAAGGCACCGACTACGTCTATCCGCGCACCACCAACAAGATCCTGGAAGCCTATCTCGTCTCGAAGGGCATTCCGAAGGAAGACATCATCATCAACTACACGCCGTTCGGCTTCTCCGACTGGCAGACGGAAGTGAAGAAGATCAAGGAATTCGGCGCGGCCGGCAAGAAGACGGCGGTGGTCTCGACCATCAACGGTGACGCCAACGTTCCGTTCTACAAGGAACTCGGCAACCAGGGCGTCAAGGCAACCGACATTCCCGTCGTCGCCTTCTCGGTCGGTGAAGAAGAGCTTGCCGGTCTCGACACCAAGCCGCTCGTCGGTCACCTCGCTGCCTGGAACTACTTCGAGTCGGTCGAAAGCCCGGCGAACAAGAAGTTCATCAAACAGTGGCACGAGTTCACCAAGAACGACAAGCGCGTGACCAACGACCCGATGGAAGCTGCCTATATCGGCTTCAACGCATGGGTTAAGGCTGTTCAGGCTGCCGGCACGACCGACACGGACAAGGTTCTCGACTCGATCATCGGCACCACGGTTCCGAACCTGTCGGGCGGCTATGCGACCGTCATGCCGAACCACCACATCACCAAGCCGGTTCTGATCGGTGAAATCCAGGCGAACGGCCAGTTCGAAATCGTTCAGCAGACCCCGGCGGTCGTTGGCGACGAATGGTCCGACTTCCTGCCGGACTCCAAGGACCTGATCTCCGATTGGCGCAAGCCCATGAACTGCGGCAACTTCAACGTTGCCTCGGGCAAGTGCGGCGGCAAGGGCTCCTGAGTGCGAACCACCCCGTCACTCTGACGCCTGAAGACTTCCGCCCGGTCTCTCCTGTCCGGGCGGAAGGTCCATCTCCGGAGCGCAGCCTTGATGCTTCGGACGGCGGCGGTTCCATGGTGGATCGATGCCGATTTAAGGGCTTATTTTTCCCGATTGCGCCGGAAGGCCAACGATAACCGAGGCAAGAGAGCCGATGTATCGCGCCATCAAGATTTTGCTTTTGACCCTATGCCTGGCCATGCCGGCTTTTGCGACCGCGCTCAAGGCACAGCAAGACATTCACCCCCTTATCGATGCGCTTGGCGTCGGCGATTTCCCTGAGCGCGAAGCCGCGATCAAGGCACTGGTCGCCTCCAAGGACCCGCGTGTCGGCGAGATCCTGCAGTTGCTGAGCGATGGTCAGCTTTACGTGAATTCCGAGACCGGCGGTCCTGTGCTGGTGCAGGGCGGCACCGAGGATGAGCCGACCTATGCCGACCCGATATCAGGCGCGGTCGTTTCCGACGTCGATCCGGACTATATGTCCAAGGTCAAGATCAACAACTCGCTGCGTACGGTGATTGCCACCGCCACCAGCCAGCTGACGCTCCTGAGCGCGGATCGGGGCGCGCGGCTTGCGGCAGCCCAAGGACTGCTCAAGGACGCCGATCCGTCAAATCTTGACCTCCTCACCTCGGCGCTGGCTGAAGAAAACGACGCCGAGGTCAAAAATGCGATGGAAGCGGCGCGCGCTGTCATGGTTCTGAAGAGCGATGTCAGCGCCGAAGAGAAGAAGGCCGCGATCGATACGGTCGCTGCGCGCGGCGGGCGCGATGCGCTGACCATCCTGAATTCCGCGATGGCGACCGCGCCTGAGGAACTGAAGGGTGCTATCCAGACCCATGTCAACGCGATCAACCGCAGCCTGGCGCTTTGGGATGTCGGGCAGAACGTCTGGTACGGGCTGTCGCTTGGCTCGGTGCTGCTGCTGGCCGCGATCGGCCTTGCCATTACCTTCGGCGTCATGGGCGTCATCAACATGGCGCATGGCGAAATGGTGATGATCGGCGCTTACACGACGTACGTCGTGCAGGAGTACATCAGCTCCGCATTTCCCGAACTCGGAAACTATTCGCTGGCCTTCTCCGTGCCGGCGGCTTTCGTCTTCACCGGCTTTGTCGGTCTTGTCATCGAGCGGGTCGTCATCCGTTATCTCTATGGCCGGCCGCTCGAAACGCTGCTCGCCACCTGGGGCGCGTCGCTGATCCTGCAGCAGGCGGTTCGCACGATCTTCGGCCCGACGAATCGCGAGGTGCGCAATCCAAGCTGGATGTCCGGCGCATTTGAACTGGGCGGGCTCTCGATCACCTGGAACCGCCTCTGGATCATCGTTTTCTCGATGGCTGTGTTCTTTGCGCTGCTCGTTCTCCTGAAGCGCTCGGCCTTCGGCCTGCAGATGCGCGCGGTTACGCAGAACCGCCGCATGGCCTCGTCGATGGGCATCCGCACCGGCTGGGTCGATGCATTCACCTTCGCGCTCGGCTCCGGCATTGCCGGCATAGCGGGCGTCGCGCTCAGCCAGATCGACAACGTGTCGCCTAACCTCGGGCAGAGCTACATCATCGACAGCTTCATGGTCGTGGTCTTCGGTGGCGTGGGCAATCTCTGGGGCACGCTCGTCGGTGCGCTGTCGCTCGGTGTCCTCAACAAGTTCCTCGAGCCCTTCGCCGGCGCCGTGCTCGGCAAGATACTGGTGCTCGTCCTCATCATTCTGTTCATCCAGAAGCGTCCGCGTGGGCTCTTCGCACTCAAAGGAAGGGCGGTGGAAGCATGATTACGGCCTTCCTGCTTCGGTCTCTCGACCATAAGATCGTCGCTGCGATCGTCATTCTGCTTGCAGTCGCCGTGCTGGTGCCGGTTCTCAACCTGATGACCGCGCCGACCAATCCGCTGCATATCCCGACCTATATCATGGCGCTGTTCGGCAAGTATCTCACCTACGCCCTGCTGGCGCTGGCGCTCGACCTTGTCTGGGGCTTCTGCGGCATTCTCTCACTCGGCCACGGCGCCTTTTTCGCGCTCGGCGGCTATGCGATGGGCATGTATCTGATGCGACAGATCGGCTCGCGCGGCGTCTATGGCGACCCGATCCTTCCGGATTTCATGGTGTTCCTGAACTGGAAGGAACTGCCGTGGTTCTGGTACGGCTTTGACAAGTTCTGGTTCGCGGCGCTGATGGTTCTGCTGGTGCCGGGACTGCTGGCCTTCGTGTTCGGCTGGTTCGCCTTCCGCTCACGCGTCAACGGCGTCTACCTGTCGATCATCACGCAGGCGATGACCTACGCGCTGCTGCTCGCCTTCTTCAGAAACGACATGGGCTTCGGCGGCAACAACGGCATGACCGACTTCAAGGAAATTCTCGGCTTTAACGTTCAGGCTGATGGCACGCGTGCTGCGCTGTTTGCAGCGACCGCCATCTTCCTTGCACTGTCGCTCATGATTGCCTCCGCCATCGTCCGCTCGAAGTTCGGCAAGGTGCTGGTCGGCGTGCGTGATGCGGAAAGCCGCACGCGCTTCCTCGGCTACCGCGTCGAGCACTTCAAGCTCTTCACCTTTGTCGTCTCCGCGATGATGGCGGGCATTGCCGGTGCGCTTTACGTGCCGCAGGTCGGCATCATCAACCCCGGCGAATTCGCGCCGGCCAACTCGATCGAAGTGGTCATCTGGACGGCAGTCGGCGGTCGCTCGACGCTGATCGGGCCGATCATCGGCGCCATTCTGGTCAACGGCGGCAAGACGATCTTCACGGGCCTTTTCCCCGAGTTCTGGCTGTTCGCGCTTGGCGGTCTCTTCGTGCTCGTCACGCTGTTCCTGCCAAAGGGGATCGTCGGGACCATCGGCCAGTACTTCACGCGCCGCAAGCCGAAGACGGAGGCGACCCCGCCCGCGCTTCAGGAAGAGGGTATCGATGCAAAAATCCAGCCGGCGGAGTAAGCGAACATGATCCCTGACGTCAAACCAAACAGCGTTCTCTATCTCAACAACGTCTCGGTTTCCTTCGACGGCTTCAAGGCACTGAACTCGCTCTCGATCGTCATCGAGCCCGGCGAACTTCGGGCCATCATCGGCCCGAATGGTGCCGGCAAGACAACGATGATGGACATCATCACCGGCAAGACGCGACCGGATGAAGGCGAGGTGTTCTTCAACGGGCAGACCGATCTCACCAAACTCGACGAGGCCGACATCGCGCAGCTCGGGATTGGTCGCAAGTTCCAGAAACCGACGGTCTTCGAAAGTCACACGGTGTGGGACAACCTCGAACTCGCCTTGAACCGCAAGCGCGATGTCTTCTCGACGCTGTTCTACCGGCTCTCCGCGGAAGACAGGGCTCGCATCGAGGAGATCCTTGAGACCGTGCGGCTGACGCATCGGCGCGACGAACTCGCCGCCAACCTCTCGCACGGCCAGAAGCAGTGGCTGGAGATCGGCATGCTTCTGGCGCAGGAACCGAAGCTTTTGTTGGTCGATGAGCCGGTCGCCGGCATGACGGACGCCGAAACCGCGGAAACGGCGATCCTCCTCAAGGAGATCGCCAAGACCCGCTCGGTCGTCGTCGTGGAGCATGACATGGGCTTCATCCGCGATCTCGGCGTCAAGGTGACCTGCCTTGCCGAAGGTTCGGTGCTGGCCGAAGGATCGATCGATTTCGTGAGCTCCGATCCGAAGGTGATCGAGAATTATCTGGGGCGCTGAGATGCTGACAGTCGAAAATGCAAACCTTCACTATGGCGCCGCCCAGGCGCTGCGCGGCATTTCCATCAAGGCGGAAATGGGCAAGATCACTTGCGTGCTAGGGCGTAACGGCGTGGGCAAGAGTTCTCTTCTCCGCGCCGTTACCGGCCAGCATCCGCTGTCGGCGGGAACGGTGACGTTCAACGACACCAGGCTCAACGGCCTGCCGCCCTATGCGCGCGCCAAGCAGGGCATCGGCTATGTGCCGCAGGGGCGTGAGATCTTTCCGTTGCTGACGGTAAAAGAAAATCTCGAGACCGGCTTTGCGCCGCTTTCACGGGGCAGCAAGAATATTCCCGACGATATCTTCAGCCTGTTTCCTGTGCTGCAGACCATGCTTGGACGTCGCGGCGGCGACCTTTCCGGCGGACAGCAGCAGCAGCTGGCGATCGGCCGGGCGATGGTAACGCGGCCGAAGATCCTCGTGCTCGACGAGCCGACCGAGGGCATCCAGCCGTCGATCATCAAGGACATCGGCCGGGCAATCCGGTATCTGCGCGACAGTGCCGGGATGGCGATCCTGCTGGTGGAACAGTATCTCGATTTCTGCCGCGAACTTGCCGATTACGTCTACATCATGGATCGCGGCGAGATCGTTCACGAGGGGCTTGCGGAAACGCTCGATACGCCGGAAGCGCGTCGTCATTTGACTGTATGATCCAGTGGTTATCTGTTGGGCAGATGCTGTTTTCCTCGGCAGTTTCTGAAGGATCTCGTTGCCGCCGGTCCGATCGTGGTGAGTGTGTCGGAGCGGCACGGGAATTGCTTGCTTTCTGCAAGTTAGTGACTTCAATGAAAACGGCCGGGGTCAACCGGCGGTCCATTGGGAAGGGACGGAATGACGAACGCGGCGGCAGCTACGAGACCGCAGAGAGCCGAGGGGCGCGGGCATCTGGCTGCGAGGATGCTCGACGGGCGTACGCGCCTGCAGGAACTCTACCAGGAAGGAGCGGGCAAGATCCGGCTTCCGGATACGTTCGATTCCTCCATGGAAGCCGTCATCATCAATACCGCGGGCGGCCTCACCGGCGGCGACCGAATGAACTGGAGCGTTACGGCTGGTCCCGGCGCCCGCATCGACGTCACCACGCAGGCCTGCGAGAAGATCTACAAGGCATCGGCAGGAACGGCTGAGGTCAACACTAGCATTACCGCGGGCGCAAACGCCCGGGTGGACTGGTTGCCGCAGGAAACCATCCTGTTCGATCGTTCATCGCTGTTTCGAAAGCTCGACGTTGATCTCGATGATGATGCCGAATTCCTGGCCGTCGAGGCCATCCTGCTTGGCCGGAAGGCGATGGGGGAGGCGGTGGAGAGCGGCCTCTTTCGCGACCGCTGGCGTATTCGCAAGGCAGGCCGGCTCTGCCACGCCGAGGACCTGGCGCTGCAGGGAAATGTTGCAATGTTTGCCGGTGCCGATGCCGTGCTGTCAGGCAAGGTCGCGTTTGCAACGCTGCTGTATGTAGGGCCGCGCGCCGAAGCCTACCTCGGTGCAGTGCGCCCGCTGCTTGAGGGCCATATGGGCGGCGCCAGCAGCTGGGCCGGCAAGCTTGTCGTGCGCCTTTCAGCGCCCGATGGTTTTGCCTTGAGAAAAATTCTCATCCCGATCATTTCGGCCTTGCGGGATGGAGCGCCGGTGCCGAAAGTCTGGAATCTCTAGTTGAAGCAGATGGATGCACGATGAACCTCACACCGAGAGAAAAAGACAAGCTGTTGATTTCGATGGCGGCGATGGTCGCGCGGCGGCGGCTGGAACGGGGCGTCAAGCTCAACCATCCCGAAGCGATCGCGTTGATCACCGATTTCGTCGTCGAAGGCGCGCGTGACGGGCGTCCGGTCGCCGAACTGATGGAGGCGGGGGCTCATGTCGTCGGCCGTGACCAAGTGATGGAAGGCATCGCGGAGATGATCCATGACGTCCAGGTCGAGGCAACCTTTCCTGATGGCACCAAGCTCGTCACCGTCCACGAACCGATCCGCTGAGGTTCCCATGCTGGAGCTGCGCCCCAATTGCGAATGCTGCGACAAGGATCTTCCGCCCGACAGTTCTGAGGCAATGATCTGCACATTCGAATGCACGTTCTGCGCCGATTGCGTTGCCGATGTTCTCGGCGGCATCTGCCCGAATTGCGGCGGCGAACTTGTGCGTCGCCCGGCGCGCCCCGCTGCCAAACTTGCCAAGTACCCGGCGTCAACAAAGCGCGTTCTGAAAGCCGAGGGCTGCGGGCCCATCAAGGCTGCGTGAGGAGAAGATCATGATCCCAGGAGAAATCATTGCCGCAAGCGGCGACATCGAGCTGAACTTCGGCGCGCCGACAGTGACGCTTGAGGTCTCGAACACCGGTGATCGCCCCGTGCAGGTCGGCAGCCACTATCATTTCGCGGAAACGAATGCCGGTCTCTCTTTCGATCGGGAGAAGGCACACGGCATGCGGCTCGATATCCCGGCCGGCACGGCCGTACGTTTCGAGCCCGGTCAGACGCGCTCGGTGACGCTCATCCCTCTCTCCGGCAAGCGCGAAGTCTACGGTTTCCGCCAGCTGGTCATGGGCAAGCTCTAGAGTGGGCCGGGAGCAGACGATGCGTGCGAGCCTGCACCTTCTGGCCGCCGGCGCTGCGACGGTCTTTGCCTTCGGCGCCAACGCCGAGGATCTTGATTGCAAAAATCCGGTCACGCAAGCTGACATGACGGCTTGTGAACAGGCGCGCCAGCAGACCGGCGACAAGGCACTGAACGCACAATACAAGATCACGCGCGCGGCTCTCGCAGCACTCGACAAGGATCTCGATGCGGATATGCGGGGTGCCGAAGAGGCACTGGTGAAGGCGCAGCGCGCATGGGTGAATTTCCGTGATGCGGAGTGTGAGGCGGCAGGCTTTCAGGCGCGTGGCGGCACGATGGAGCCGATGCTCGTAGCAGGCTGCATTGCAGAGTTGACGGACGCGCGCACCAAGCAGCTCAAGGAACTCGCAGAGACGATGGGCAACTGACATGGTTGGCAGGATCATGGTCGTCGGCAACGGAGAGATCGGCGCACAGGCGGCGGCCGCAGTGGCGGATGCTGCGTTCGTTATTCGCTTTAACGAATGCCGCTCCTACGAAGCGAGCCCGGGGCGCACCGACGTCGTCGCCGTCTGCAATACCGGGCGGCCGGGCAAGGCAATGCTTGCTTCCGAGGCGTGGCGGGAGCATCCAGCCGTGCGTGAGGCGGCGGCGATCTGGAGCGTGCGCGATCCGCAAAAGTTCGCGGAACTGCGAGCGCCGCTGGCCGTATCGCATCCCGAGCTCGACGATTTCTGCGACGACTACACGAGTCAATTCAATGCGTTCTGTGCTGATGTTGGCAAGATGCATGTGGTCGTTGACAAAGTGATTCATGAAGCGGTGGACAAGGCGCTCGCTGCCTACCACCCGGCGCCCTACGTCGTGCCGAGCAGCGGCATGATCGTGATCGCCGAAGTGATGAACAGATTTCCCGAGGCGACCATCGATCTCGCAGGCTTCGGCCACGCGGGATGGGAATGGCATCCTTTTGCTGCCGAGCGGCAGCTTGTCGATAGTTATGTCGCCGCTGGCCGCGTCACGCGGCTGCCGGCAAGCGCATCCCTTTCTTCCTCCCAAGGAGCCTGACATATGCCCTACAAGATTTCCCGCGCCGCCTATGCCGGCATGTTCGGCCCGACCACCGGCGACAAGGTGCGCCTCGCCGATACCGAGCTCTTCATCGAGATCGAGAAGGATTTCACCACATATGGCGAAGAGGTGAAATTTGGCGGCGGCAAGGTCATTCGCGACGGCATGGGCCAGAGCCAGGCGACGCGGGCGCAGGGTGCTGTCGATACCGTCATCACCAATGTCGTCATCATCGACCATACGGGCGTCGTCAAGGCCGATATAGGCCTAAAGAACGGCCGCATCGCGGCGATCGGCAAAGCCGGCAATCCGGATACGCAACCCGGCGTCAACATCATCGTCGGCCCCTCGACCGAGGCGATCGCTGGCGAAGGCAAGATCATCACTGCCGGCGGTATGGATGCGCATATTCACTACATCTGCCCGCAGCAGATCGAGGAAGCGCTGATGTCGGGCGTAACCTGCATGCTGGGCGGCGGCACCGGCCCGGCGCATGGCACGCTCGCCACGACCTGCACCGGTGCCTGGCACATCGAGCGGATGATCGAGAGCTTCGACGGCTTCCCGATGAACCTTGCGCTTGCCGGCAAGGGAAACGCCTCGCTGCCCGCCGCACTCGAAGAGATGGTGCTTGCGGGCGCATCGTCGCTGAAGCTCCACGAGGACTGGGGCACGACGCCGGCTGCGATCGACTGCTGCCTTTCGGTCGCCGACGACTATGACATCCAGGTGATGATCCACACCGACACGCTGAATGAAAGCGGCTTTGTCGAGGATACGATCGGCGCCATTAAGGGCCGCACCATCCACGCCTTCCACACGGAAGGAGCGGGCGGTGGCCACGCTCCTGACATTATCAAGATCTGCGGTCAGTCGAACGTCATCCCGTCGTCGACCAACCCGACGCGGCCCTACACGGTCAATACCGTCGCCGAGCATCTCGACATGCTGATGGTCTGCCACCATCTGTCACCGTCTATCCCCGAGGACATCGCATTTGCCGAAAGCCGCATCCGCAAGGAGACGATCGCGGCGGAAGACATCCTGCATGACATCGGCGCCTTCTCGATCATTTCGTCCGACAGCCAGGCCATGGGTCGTGTCGGGGAGGTAGCAATCCGTACTTGGCAGACTGCCGACAAGATGAAGCGTCAGCGCGGCCGCCTGAAGGAAGAGAAGGGCGAGAACGACAACTTCCGCGTCCGCCGCTATATTGCGAAATACACGATCAACCCGGCGATCGCGCAAGGTCTTTCACACGAAATCGGCTCGATCGAAGTCGGCAAGCGCGCCGATCTGGTTCTGTGGAACCCTGCCTTCTTCGGCGTCAAGCCTGAGATGGTATTGCTCGGCGGTTCGATTGCTGCGGCTCCCATGGGCGATCCGAATGCTTCGATCCCGACGCCGCAGCCGATGCATTACCGGCCGATGTTTGCCGCCCACGGCAAGCTGCGAACCAGTTCGTCTGTCACCTTCGTCTCGCAAGCGTCGCTCGATGCGGGTCTGAAGGGCCGTCTCGGCGTCGCTAAAAATCTTGTCGCTGTGAAGAACACCCGCGGCGGCCTTTCCAAGGCGTCGATGATTCACAACAGCCTGACGCCGCACATCGAGGTCGATCCGGAGACCTATGAGGTGCGGGCTGATGGCGAGTTGCTGACCTGCGAGCCGGCCACCGTCCTGCCGATGGCGCAGCGCTATTTCTTGTTTTGAGTGTTTGGGGCGGCCGCATGCGAGGTGGCGGCTCCTAAAGCCGCGTGTTAAGACTGAATCTCCTGTGGGTTGTTTTTTATTTTTGTATGTTCCACCTTTAGGCGTTCTTTCCGTAATAGGACATTCTCCTTGTTTGTGGTTATAAAACACAAGTAAAAACAAATTGTTACGCTTCAAAACTCACTGGATGATTGATCGCGGAAAGCGTCACGTTTTTGGGCAGCTTTCAACCGCCGCTCAATTCACCAAACTCGTTCGAACTTTAACAGTTCACTTAAGAACTCAGCAGGAGTTGACCTCTAAGCAATGTGCCTAGCGGCGGGCAAGAAGGTCGATTCGCATGAGAATTTCACTCCAGGCGGAGCTTGGCGATTTTCGTGATCGCCGCGCAATTTATGTGTTTGCTCTCAAGATGAGCTTCCTTGCGGTGACGCTCTCGTCGATCGTCATTGTCCTGCTATTGCCGCCGCTCGACTGGGCGGGACTGATGCCTGTTCCGCTCGCTCATGGTGTTGTCTACGGCGTGTTACTGTCGTGGCTTATTGGCGGGGCGGTCTCAAGCGTGCTGTCGCTGATAGCCGGTCACGCGATGCACCAGCTCAGCGTCTCGCGCGCGGAGTTCGAGCAGTTGAGCCGCACCGATGTGCTTTCAGGTCTTCTCAACCGACGTGCCTTTACAGAGGCATTGGAGCAGGTCGATGGAAATGCCTGTCTCGCGATCTTCGACGTCGACCGGTTCAAGGCCATAAACGATCGCTTCGGCCATGCCTGCGGCGATTCCGTCATCGTGGCAGTCTCCGCCATCCTCGCGGCTGCCTTCGGCGGGCACTCCGTCGCGGCGAGGCTGGGCGGTGAAGAGTTCGGCGCGATCGTTGTCGGTGGCTCACAAGAGCAGCGGATCGAGAGAGTGCAGTCGGTCTGCGCCCGCCTGGCCGGGCATCCGGTCGTTGCCGAAGATTGCGTGGTCGCACTGACTGTGTCGGCCGGTATTGCGGAGTTCGAGCCCGCACGGAGCAACGAGGCTGTTTATTCGGCGGCCGACAAGGCGCTCTACCTGGCAAAGGCGCTCGGTCGAAATCGCGTGGTGCATGAGAATGACGGGCTGCATCCTGGTTGGCGCAGACGTTTGCCGGAGGAGGCCGTGGCCGCGCACGCAATGAACATGGATTGCGATGAGGCGCGGCTGGCCTGACGAATTCGCGGAATTACACAGCGAATGCCTGCAACGACAAGTTGGAGCCGGCGGATAAGCGCCACGCGGCCTCGTTGGTCCCACGCGACCGCGGAAATCATGCTTCGCCGCGTCGTTCTGTGTTACGCTTGTCATTGTCGCTCATGCGATCGCTGGTTACTTGGAGAGCTTATGGCAAGGACGCCCCTCAAGCGACGGCTGGCAGCAATCATGGCCACCGACGTAGTCGGCTATTCTCGTCTCATGGAGGCTGACGAGGAGGCGACCCTAGCTTCAGTCAAAGCGATGCAGGAAGAGCTGATAAGGCCGAATGTCGAGCGCGAAGGCGGCAGGGTTTTCAAACTCATGGGCGACGGCACCTTGGCCGTATTTGATTCCGTGAACGGTGCAGTGGAGTGCGCGATTGCAATCCAGGGCGAACTTATGCGCCAGCGGGAAGGGTCGCGCCTAGTTCTTCGCATTGGAATCAATCTGGCCGATGTTTTGGTCGATGGTACCGACTTATTCGGCGACGGAGTGAACGTTGCCTCTCGCATTGAAGCAAGCGCATTCCCCGGCGGCATAAGCATCACGGATGGCGTCTATCACCAGATCGCCAAGAGGACTGGGACGGATTTTGTGGATGGCGGCGAAAGGGTTCTAAAGAATATCGATCGACCCGTGCGCGTTTGGCACTGGCAGCCACGTTACAACGGTTTCGTGGAAGAGGAGCGACCGCGCCCTGCTGACGGAGCAATCGCAAAGACCGCAGTTAGAATCACCGCCGCGCCGTCAACGGCCCCGCAGCAGCTGGACTTGGCGGAACTGGTTGTATCCTCCCTTGAAGACCTTCTTACCGAGCAGCGTTGGCTCGATGTCTCGCGTGTTGGATCCGCTTCCGCCGCACTGGATGGAAGTGCTATTCGCCCGTATGACTACACGGTCAAGATTGGTATTCATGGCGCAGGCCCGTTCCGGGTAAACGCCAAATTCCTGCATACGAACGCCACGCCTGTGATGTGGTCGCGAGCTTTCGATCTTCCGGAAAGTTACCATTTCGATGTCGTTGAACTGGTGGCGGCGGAGATAGGCTCGTTGGTTCAGGACAAGGTGCTGCTTGTAGCATCCGAGATGATCGCCAAGAAACCACAGTCGTCCTGGTCGGCCGACGAAAACTTCCTCTATGGCAGGATGCTTGATAGCAAGCATATGCTTCCCGAGGCGGAGGTTTTCTTCTTGAGGGCAACGGAACTGGATCCGGGGATGATTTATGCCCAGGCCAGCTATGCCATTGCCCTGACTTACAGTTTTGCCCAAACAGGCGACTTCGAGCACCTGCGCCGCGCCGACGAGATCGCACGGATCGCCTTGCGTATCGACAACAATGACGCCCTTTCCCACTATGCGGCAGCGCTGGTCCATCTGCTTTCACGCGACTACGACGGGGCCAGATCGCATTATGGCAAGGCGCGCGACCTTGCGCCCAGCGATCTGCAGATTCGCGCCGATCACGCGGAAATGCTCCACTACCTCGGCGACCTGGAACAAGCGGACGCCGAAATCGGTGAATGCTTCAGGTTGGCAAAATATCCCCCGGTGTGGTTCTGGGTGATCAGGGGAATTATCCGACTCCACCAGGGCCGCTTTGGTTCTGCAATTGAGGATTTTGAGAACATTCCATGGAGGTCGTGGCGAACGCTTATCTTGCTTGCTGCGGCCTATGCCCTGCACGGTGACGAAGTTCGATGTCGGCAGTACCAGACTGAGGCCTTGAGCCTTCAGCCCGCACTCGGACCTGAGCTTGTGCGAAACACCTTTCCCTATCGCGACCAGGACGCGCTTTCAAAACTTCTCTGTGCCTTTGTAGGAACTGCATAGGAATTCCGGGCGCAAACATCTGCTGCAGATGCCTTTCCGGCAGGTTCCTTCTTGCATCGCATCAGGCTATTTTGCATGGTCGCAGTCTCAAGCGAATTGGACACGTCATGCAACGCGTTACTTCCTACCTGCCTGCGGGCACGCCTTCCTCGAACCCCATCGGAAAAGTGGTTTTGCCGCACGACCTGAGGCATTTGCGGCGAAAGCTGCTTCACCTCGACAACGGCGAGATGGTCATGCTCGACCTCAAGGAGCCGGTGCTTTTTGCCAGTGGTGATATGTTGGTTCTCGAGGATGGCGAGCTCATCGAAATTGTAGCCGCAGACGAGAAGCTCTTCGAGGTGAGGGGCAGGGATCGCGTGCACCTGATCGAGCTCGCTTGGCATCTCGGCAATCGGCATCTCGGCGCCCAGATCGAGGAAGACCGCATCCTTATCCTTCGTGATCATGTGATCCGCTCCATGCTCGAAGGGCTCGGTGCGACGATCCGCGAAGTTGCAGAGCCGTTCCAGCCGGCACGTGGTGCGTATCATTCACATGGCCATGCGCACGGTCATGACCAAGCGCATCATCATCACTCGCACGACTGATCCGATATGACTGATGATGCCGACCTGCATGCGTTGTTGAGGATGATGACCTGGCTTTCGCCAGCTTTCCCCGTCGGGTCCTTCGCCTATTCAGGCGGTTTGGAGCGCGCCGTTCATGATCGGCTGGTCTCCGATGCTCATTCGCTTGCTGCGTGGGCGTCGAACCTGATGGAGCGTGGGCCTGTATGGAACGACGTGGTTCTCCTTGCCGAGAGCCACCGCTGTCACCGACAGTCGGAGCGGCTCGGCGAACTGGCGGAGCTCGCCGAAGCGCTTGCTGGCTCGCGCGAGCGTCATCAGGAGGCGATGCTGCTCGGCGATGCGTTCCTGTCCGCCGCCGGTGCGTGGCCAGACGAGGTTTTCGATCGATTGCCGCGACATGTGGCCTACCCGGTGGCGATCGGTGCCGTGGCGGGTGCCCATGGGGTGGCGTTGGAGAAGGCGATTGCGGCATTCCTGCATGCCTATCTCTCGCAGGCAGTTTCCGCAGGTATCCGTCTCGGCGTGGCCGGGCAGAAGGATGGCGTTGCCATTCTGTCGCGGCTTGAAGGCGACATAACCTCGGTTGTGAAGCGGGCGGCAGCTTCAACACTCGACGATCTCGGATCGGCGACCATCCAGGCCGACATCATGTCGCTGCGCCATGAAACGCAGTCGACCAGGCTCTTTCGATCGTGACTTGTCCGCAGACGCGCGGCCAGCCGTCGCCACCTGCGTCATTTGCCGGTGGTCGCCCTTCAGGCGGCACGCTATCATCGGCCGTTATTGGAGTTCAGAATATGAAATCAGGAAACGGACCCTTGCGCGTGGGCATCGGTGGGCCGGTCGGCTCCGGCAAGACGGCGCTGACCGAGAAGCTCTGCAAGGCCATGCGCGACGACTATTCGGTGGCTGTCGTCACGAACGACATCTACACGACCGAGGATGCCGAGGCGCTCATGCGCATGCAAGCTTTGCCATCGGATCGGATCGTTGGCGTGGAGACCGGCGGTTGCCCGCACACGGCGATCCGTGAGGACGCGACGATCAATCTGCAGGCCATCGCGGGCCTGAATGAGCGGATTCCCGATCTCGATGTAGTTTTCATCGAGTCGGGCGGTGACAATCTGGCCGCCACCTTCTCCCCTGATCTGGCTGATATCACGATCTACGTCATCTCGGTTTGCCAGGGCGAGGAAATCCCGCGCAAGGGTGGCCCAGGTATTACCAAATCGGACCTTCTCGTCATCAACAAGAAGGATCTGGCTCCCTATGTCGGCGCGGACCTCGAGGTCATGGACCGCGACGCGACACGGATGCGCCAGGCACGCCCCTTCGTATTCTCCGACATGAAGCGTGGCGATGGCGTTAGCTCCATCGTCAGCTTCCTGAAGGAACATGGCGGCCTGTAGTCAAACCTGCCTCAGCGCGTTGACATCCTCGATCGCGATGGCGCGGCCGCTGACGCGTACGCCTGATGTGCGCAAGGCGGAGAAGGCACGTGACAGCGCTTCCGGCGCAAGGCCGAGCTTTCGTGCCAGCAGGCGCTTTTGGAACGGCAGGCGCAGGGAAGCCCGCGCACCCTCACTCGTACAATGCGTCAGCAGATAGTGGGCGACGCGCTGCTGGCTGGTCTGCATGCGATCGCGCGCCAGACACTCCATGGTCGACAGCAAATGCCGCGAGAGGCTGCGCGCGATCGCGCTGCCAATCCGCGGGTGTTGAGCGAGCAACGCCTTGACCTCAGCGAGATTAAAGCGGGCGAGGATGACGTGCTCCATCGCCTGTGCGCTATAATTGTATGCGTCGCCGGCAAGCACCAGGCATTCACCGAAGCTGTCGCCCGGCTCGCAGATGCTGACATCCGCTTCGCGTTCCTCAGAGCCGCGATAGAGCCTGACGTAGCCACTTAGCACGCAATAGAAGTAGTGCGCCTTCTCGTGTTCACGGAAGAGAACATCCTGTGGACCGTAGCGCACCGCCACCGCGCAGGACAGCAGAGCGTCTCGCTCGTGTCGGTCAAGGTTGGAGGTGATCAACGCACCGCCAAGCATCGCCTGCTGCGCGCTGCTCAGTTTAAAAGCTCCGGACATCTGTTTCTCCCTGTGGCGCGGCGGGTGCCGTTCCCTACCTGATATTTGGAAGGATAACCGGGAGACGCGGTTCAGAACTTGAGCTTGATCAAATGTCAGCTAATAAAAAAGCCGGGGTGTTGCCCCGGCTCTTGGCTCGAGCGGCTACTCTGCCGCGAACGGCGGCAGGCGTACGACATTGCCAGATTTGCCGCGCTTGCTTTCCGGGGTCTCGATTGCCGTTACCCGGCCCTCGAGCGCACCCAGCGCTTGTGTGAGTTCTTCGCGGGACATGGCCAGATCTTCCTTGTCCTTCTTGCCCACGAGACGACCGAACATCCAGGCAAGCAAGCGGGACAGATCGTCCATGATCAGGAAGAACGAAGGCACGACGACCAGCGAAAGCACGGTCGACACGATAATGCCGCCGATCACCGCAATCGCCATCGGCGCACGGAACGAACCGCCTTCGCCGACGCCGAGCGCTGATGGGAGCATACCTGCTGACATGGCAATAGACGTCATGATGATCGGCCGGGCGCGCTTGCGACCTGCTTCGACCATGGCTTCGACACGCTCCATGCCGCGATGACGCATCTCGATGGCGAAGTCGACGAGCAGGATCGCGTTCTTCGTCACGATGCCCATCAGCATCAGGATGCCGATCATCACGGGCATCGAGAGCGGATTCTGGGTGACCAGCAGCCCGACTGCCACGCCGCCGATCGCAAGCGGCAGCGAGAACAGGATGGTGAAGGGCTGGATCACGTCCTTGAAGAGGAGGATCAGCACCGTCAGCACCAGCATCAGGCCCATCAACATGGCGTTGACGAAGCTCTGCTGCATTTCGGTCTGCACCTTCGTGTCGCCACTTTCGGCAAGCTGTACCGTCGGCGGAATGTTGGCTTCCTTGACGATCTGGCGGAACCGTGCCGAGGCAGTGTCGAGTGCCACGCCCTGCGGCAGGTCCGAGCCGATCGATACGACGCGGTAGCGGTTGTTGCGCTTGATCGAGCTGACGCCTTCCGAATAGTCGATATCGGCGACAGTGGAGAGCGGTACGGTGCTGCCGCTTGCCGTTTGGATCTTCATTGCCCGCAAGGCGGCAAGATCGCGACGCATGTCGAGCGAGGCCTGCACGCGGATCGGGATCTGGCGATCGTCCAGGTTGATCTTGGCGAGCGCCGCATCAATATCGCCGATGGTGGCAACGCGGATGGTTTCGGAGATCTGCTGCGGCGTGATGCCGAGGCGAGCCGCCTGATCCTTGCGCGGACGGATCTGGAGTTCCGGACGGGGCAGGGCGCCTTCGGCGCTGACGTTCGCCAGCAGCGGATCGGCTCGCAGTTTCGCTTCCAGGATACCGACAGCATCGTTCAGATCCTTCTCGTTCTTGGAGAGGAAGTTGAACGACAGGTCACGTTCGCCGCGATCGTTGAGCTTCAGGATGCGAACGTCTGGGATATCATGGAGTTTGGCAAAGACCTCCTTTTCGATATCCCACTGCGGACGAACGCGTCCCTTCGGTTCCACCTTGGGCAGATAGGATCCAATGACCGGGACCTTAACGAGCATGTCGTCCAGCTTCTTTAAAAGCCTCTGGTCAAGCTTGTGGAGCGTGAGCGTTACCGTCGCACGGCGCAGTTCGAGGTCGCCCTTCGGAGACGCGCCACCAAGCACGAAGACGCTTTCGACGCCGTCGATATCCTTCACGTCCTTGTAGATCGCGTTCGTGGTCGCTTCCGTGTCGTCGAGCGTCGCATTCGGCGGTAGCTCGACGGACAGGACGATGCGCGATGCGTCCTCCGGCGGCAGGAAGCTGCCGGGCACCTGCGCAAGCAACATCACGGAGCCGACAAGGAAGGCGATCGCCGCAATCAGTGTCGCATAGCGGGTCCACCACCGGCGGGTCGTAGCGCGCACGAGGCGCGTATATCCGCGGAAGAAGAGGCCGTCGTTGTCGTGATGGTCTTCGATGCCGTCTTCCGCGCGCATCAGATATGCGGCCATCATCGGCGTGATGAGGCGCGCCACCATGAGCGAGAAGAACACCGAGAAGGCAACTGTCAGGCCGAACTGAATGAAGTACTGACCGGGGATGCCAGGCATGAACGACACCGGCACGAACACAGCGATGATCGTGAAGGTCGTCGCGATAACCGCGAGGCCAATTTCGTCTGCCGCCTCGATCGCCGCGCGGTAGGGCGTCTTGCCCATCTTGATATGTCGGGCGATGTTCTCGATCTCGACGATCGCGTCATCGACGAGAATACCGGTCGCGAGCGTCAGGGCAAGGAAGCTGACAAGGTTCAGCGAGAAACCCATCAGGTCCATGATCCAGAAAGTCGGGATCGCCGACAACGGCAGCGCGATGGCCGAGATAAGCGTTGCACGCCAGTTCCGGAGGAAGAGGAAGACAACGATGATCGCAAGCAGCGCGCCCTCGATCAGCGTATCGATGGCCGCTTCATAGTTGCCATAGGTGAAATAAACGGAGTCGCTGATCAGCTCGATGCCGACGTTCGGGTTTTCCGCACGCACCTTGTCGAGGCTCTTTGCCACGGTTTCGGCGACGCTGACCTCACTGGCACCCTTCGAGCGGAAGACGCCGAAGGTCACGACAGGGGTATCATCGAAGCGCGAGAAGGATTTCGGCTCCTGATAGGTGTCCTTGATGACGCCGAGATCGGAAACCTTGACGAAGCGGCCGTTTGGCAATGCGATCGTGGTGTTGGCAAGTTCGGCGACATTGCGGGCGTCGCCGAGCACACGGATCGCCTGTTCGCTGCCTGCCACCTGGCCACGGCCGGAGCCGAGGTCGACGTTGGTGCCGCGCAGTTGTTGGTTCACGCTTGCCGCGGTAATGCCGTGGGCGTTCAGCTTGTCGGGATTGAGCTCGATACGCACTTCGCGGTCTGCACCGCCGTAACGGTCGACACGGCCGATGCCGGCCTGCCCCTGCAGGGCGCGCTTGACCGTATCATCGACGAACCAGGAGAGCTCTTCGAGCGTCATGTCGGGGGAGGAGACGGCAAAGGTCTGGATCGCCTGACCCTCGACGTCGATCTTCGAGACGATCGGTTCTTCGACGTTGGCAGGCAGGTCGCTGCGGATGCGGTCGATCGCGTCCTTGGTGTCCTGAACGGCCTGCTCGGTCGGCACTTCCATGCGGAACATGACGACCGTCTGCGACTGGCCGTCCGTCACCGTCGATTGGATTTCATCGATGCCGTTGATACTGGCGACGGCATCCTCGATCTCCTTCGTCACCTGCATCTCGAGCTCGGCCGGCGAAGCGCCGCTCTGCGTTACGACGATGGAGACGAGCGGAACGTCAATGTTCGGAAACCGCGTGATCGGCAGCCTATTGAAGGACTGGATGCCGACGAAAAGCAGAAGTGCGAACGCCAGAAGCGAGGCGACGGGATTTCGGATAGACCAGGCTGAAAAGTTCATCGGCCGTCTCTCAGTTGGAAACCGGTGGCTGTTCACGAACCGGCGTGATGCGGTCGCCGTCACGGACATAGGCGCCCGCTTTGGCTACGACCTCATCGCCAGCTTTCAATCCATTGACGATCTCGACATAGGCTCCGTCCTGGATGCCGGTTTCGACCTTGGCAAATTTGACGACGTTATTCTCGACCTTACGGGCCGAGGATCCTTCATTGCCCGACAGCACGGCCGAGACGGGGAGCGCCACGTTTTCCGTTGTGCGCACGACGATGTCGGCGCTGCCGTACATACCCGAACGCGCCTTGCTGGAATCGTCGATCAAAATGTGGACCAAACCGAGGCGCGTGAGCGGATCGACTGTCGGCGAGACCAGACGCACGGAGCCGCTAATCTTTTCGCGACTACCAGAGAGCAAGATGGTGGCCTTCTGGCCGGGTTGAACCTTCACAATCTCGCTCTCGCCCACTTCCGCCACAAGCTCGATCTCGTCATCGCGAATGACCGTGAAAAGCGGATCGCCGGTGGCGAGCGCAATCGCTCCGATCCTGGCGTTCTTGGCTGCGACAGTACCGGCGACCGGCGTCTTGACGTCGGTGCGTGCGAGCTTCAGATCAGCGTCCGCGATCTGGCTCTCCGTGACCTTGATCTCCGCGACGGCTACCTGGATTGCCTGCTTTGCCGAGTCAACACGGGCGTTGGCGGAAGCTGCAGCGGCATCCGCCTGTTCGACCGTTGCCGTCGAGACAGTGCCCTTCTTGCCCATTTCCTGGGCGCGGACCTGCTGCTGTCGTGCCTGCTCCGCATTAGCCTCTGCTTCAATCAGTTGTGCGCGAAGCTGGGCAAGGCTCGCCTCGTTCTTGGCTTTCGTGGCCTGCATCTGGCTTTTCTGCAGGATGATTGCGTCGTCGTTCAGGGTCGCCAGCGTGCTATCGGCCTGGACCCTGTCGCCGATATCCGCGTTGAGCGCACGGATCGACAAGCCTTCGACCTGCGGCTGGATATAGACTTCCTCGACTGGCTTAACCGTACCGGTCGCGACAACACGATCGACGAGCGTGCGGGTGGAGGCTTTCGTCACGACGATGGCCGGCAGGTTTTGTTGCGGCTTTGCGACCGGCTGTTCCTGGGCAAATGTCGTTGACGCTACAACCGCCGCGATCAGCAGAGTTGAGGCGCGAAGTATCTTAACAGGCGTACGTGCCATGCGTCGTCATCCAGTTTTGCTCGGCCTAGCTTGCGCGTTGTCATCAGCGCGCCCATGACCGGTTCCCGTATTGGTATTCTCAGAAGTATTTTCGTTCATTTGCCGACTCTTACTTAAGAAGTCCCTCATCCGGCAAACTCGGCTTGTACGTGGTAGCTATTTGCCCATCGCGCAAGTCCGGCAGAAAATAATTCCTCGTTCGAACACAATAATTACCAATGTGATGCAGATCAATCACTGTGCGGTTATGCAAGCATTCCGTTAGTTGATCCTGCGTCGTTGTTATGACGTGCGAGCACCGCTCGATGCGACATCGATCGCGAAATTTCTTCGATAAAAACAGCAAAAAAATGAAAAAACGCGCGGAGGGTCCGCGCGTTTCGTGTCTTGTCGTTACCGAATTACTTGGAAGCAGCGTCCGTTACGTCGTGCGTCCAGGCTCCGGTCGGTTCCTTGTTGATGATCTTTTGGTCAAGGAGTGCCTTGGCCGTGCGATCATAGAGGGTCGTGTCGAGCTTGCCGGTGCCATCGCCGATCAACTTGGCAACTTCGCCCATCATACGCTTCTGGTGGTTTTCGTCCTGGCCGCCGGCGTCAACGACGATTCCGGCAGCTTCATCCGGGTTCTCGGTTGCGTACTTCCAGCCCTTCATCGAAGCCTTGACGAACTTGACCATCTTTTCCTTGAAGGCCGGGTCCTTGAGCTTGTCTTCCATGGCATAGAGGCCGTCTTCGAGAAGGTCGTTGCCCATGGCGGTATAGTTGAAGACGATCAGGTCTTCGGGCTTGAAGCCGGCATCGATCGCCTGCCAGTATTCGTTATAGGTCATGACGGAGATGCAGTCGGCCTGCTTCTGCAGCAGCGGCTGCACGTCGAAGCTCTGCTTCAACACGGTCACGCCATCGGCACCGCCTTCGGTCTTCAGGCCAAGCTTGTTCATCCAGGCGAAGAACGGATATTCGTTGCCGAAGAACCAGACGCCGAGCGTATGGCCCTTGAAATCGGCTTCGGTCTTGATCGGGCCGTCCTTGCGGCAGACCATTTCCATGCCTGATTTCTGGTAGGGCTGGGCGATGTTGACGAGCGGAACGCCCTTCTCACGAGCAACAAGCGCGCCGCCCATCCAGTCGACGATGACGTCAGCGCCGCCGCCGGCGATCACCTGTTCCGGCGCAATGTCAGGGCCGCCCGGCTTGATGGTGACGTCGAGGCCTTCTTCCTCGTAGTAGCCCTTTTCCTTGGCGACGTAATAACCGGCGAACTGCGACTGCGTCACCCACTTGAGCTGCAGCGTCACCTTGTCGGCAGCCATCGCTTGGGTTGCCGCGAGCGACATCGCGCTCGCCATCATCGCAATAATCAGTTTTTTCATTTTCTTTTTTCCCTCTGAAGTTATGCCTAATCCCATTCGCGGGAATAAAGCGACGCCTAGCCACCACGGATAGACGGATGCCAGAAAGTCACCGCCCTTTCGGCGAGGGCGACGACGCCATAGAAGACCGAGCCTACCAGCGCCGCAATGGCGATTTCGGCCCAGACCATGTCGACATTCATGCGCCCGATCTCGGTGGAGATACGGAAGCCCATGCCGACGATCGGCGTACCAAAGAACTCCGCAACGATGGCACCGATCAGCGCCAGCGTCGAGTTGATCTTCAATGCATTGAAAATGAAGGGCATCGCCGCCGGAAGCCGGAGCTTCAGCAGCGTCTGCCAATAGTTGGAGGCATACGTCTGCATCAGGTCGCGCTCCATCGCGCCGGATGCGGTGAGGCCGGCGACGGTGTTCACCAACATCGGGAAGAACGTCATGATGATGACGACGGCTGCCTTCGACTGCCAGTCGAAGCCGAACCACATCACCATGATCGGCGCGACGCCGATAATCGGGAGCGCCGACACCATATTGCCGATCGGCAGAAGGCCCCGGCGCAGGAAACCGACGCGATCGGCGAGGATCGCGACGGCAAAGCCTGCGCTACAGCCGATGATGTAACCGGCGAATACTGCCTTGAAGATCGTCTGACGTACGTCGTCGGCCAGGATCGGCAGCGAGCCGGCGATCCTGGCTCCAATGGCGCTAGGTGGCGGCAGCAGGACGAAGGGAATGCCGGCGCCGCGCGTCAGCGCCTCCCAGAGTATCAGGATCCAGGCACCGAAGATTGCCGGGATCAGCAGCCGCAGGCACGAGCGGCCCAAATTCGAGGCCGGCGTCATGGCCGAAAGCTCGGTGACGCATCGCCAGGCAAGCAGCCAGCAGGCGGCCATCAGTAGGAAGAAGGATTTCGTCGCCAGGCCTTCGTTGCCGGTCACACCAGCGAGCAGGACCCATGCCGCCCAGTGCGCGCCGATCAGCAGAACGGCGGCGACATACAGCTTCGGCAATGGCGAGAAGGAAACGAGGGCGACCGCGACGATCAACGCGATCGTAAGGCCCGCGGTTATCGACGACACCGGGTCCGGTGCGCCCTCGGCCATGATCGGCAAGGTGATCATCGCAATCGCGGTCAGCACCAGGGCAAGAATACCCTGCCAGGAAAAAGCCATCTGCTTCATGCCGGCCTCCCGCCCATCGAACGATCGACGAACTTTGCGACAAGGCCGACGACGGCGACCAGGCTTGCGGCCAACACCGAGCCCGCGACAAGCGCTGCCCAGATGTCGATCGTCTGGCTGTAATAGGAGCCGGCGAGCAGTTTCGAGCCGATGCCGGCGACGGCGCCGGTCGGAAGCTCGCCGACAATGGCGCCGACAAGGCTTGCGGCGATCGCGACCTTCATCGAGGTGAAGAGGAACGGCACGGATGCCGGAACACGCAGCTTCCAGAATGTCTGGGCGGGTGTCGCGTTATAGGTTCGCATCAGGTCTAGGAACATGACCTCGGGCGACCGCAGGCCCTTCACCATGCCAACAGTGACCGGGAAGAAGGAGAGGTAGGTCGAGATCAGCGCCTTCGGGATCAGCCCGGTGATGTTGATGGCGCCGAGGACGACGATCACCATCGGTGCGATTGCCAGGATCGGTACGGTCTGCGAAGCAATGACCCACGGCATGAGGCTGCGGTCGAGCGCCTTGATATGAACGATCCCGACAGCGATCAGGATCCCGAGCAGCGTGCCGAAGCCGAAGCCAAGCAGCGTCGAGGAAAGCGTGACCCAGCTGTGGTAGACGAGGCTGCGGTTGCTCGAGAGCTTCCGCAGAAACGTGTTTTCGAAGACGTTTTGCACTACCTGATGGGGCGCGGGCAGCAACGGCTTCGGTTGCGAGAGCGTTTTCTCGATGAATTCGATGGTGTCAGGCGTCTGGTTGGCGCGCTGATCCATGTCCCGCTGGAAGGAGGCGTTCATCAGGACCGCCGCAACGTACCAGATCGCGATCAGGACCACGAGGATCGTGACGACGGGGACGATCCTGTCTTTGAGAGTGTCGGGCTTCATGAGCGCCCCCGCGCAACGGTTCCAACGCTAAGTGCCTTAGTGCTCATAGCTGTGCCCCGCTCTCAGGCCTTCGCGCACGCGGTGGGCGATTTCGAGGAACTCGGGCGCCTCGCGGATGTCCAGCGGTCGCTCCCTGGGAAGCGGCGAGTCGATGACATCAGTCACGCGGCCGGGGCGAGGCGACATCACGACAATCTTGGTGGAGAGGTAGACCGCCTCGGGGATCGAGTGGGTGACGAAGCAGATCGTCTTGTTGGTGCGCGCCCAGAGCTTCAGAAGCTCCTCGTTCAGGTGGTCGCGGACGATTTCGTCAAGCGCGCCGAAGGGTTCGTCCATCAGGAGCAAGTCGGCATCGAAGGCGAGCGCGCGGGCGATGGAGGCACGCTGCTGCATGCCGCCGGAAAGCTGCCAGGGGAACTTCTTCTCGAAGCCGGTAAGATTGACGAGATCGAGCGCATCGGCGATGCGCTTCTTCTGATCGGCCGACGCATAGCCCATGATCTCGAGCGGCAGGGCGATATTCTTCTCGATGGTCCGCCAGGGATAGAGCGCCGGCGCCTGGAAGACATAGCCGTAGGCGCGGGCCTTGCGGGCCTCCTCAGGCGTCATGCCGTTGACGGTGATTTCGCCCGATGTTTTCTTTTCCAGATCGGCAATAACGCGCAGAAATGTCGTCTTTCCGCAGCCGGAAGGGCCAATGAACGAGACGAAGTCGCCCTTGCGCACGTCGAGATTGACGTTGGTCAGCGCATGCACAGGAGCGTCGCTGGCATCGTAGGTCAGACAGAGGTCCTTGGCGGATACGACTGAGGTAGCTTGCGTCAACGCTTGTGTATCCTGTTTTCCCCGCGCTTCCGCGGTTTGCGTGATAGTATGAGTAGCTGTTTTCATTGTTCCGGCAAGGTCCATGGAGGATGACGATGGACGCGACATCAAAGCCCACCTGTCACATTGTGCACCCCAGTCATGCCTATGATGGCAAGCAGGGGCTCAGTTACTTCGAAGGCATCGCGGCCGAGACGGTCGGCGCCAAGGGTATCTGCATGCATTTGCTGACGATTCCGCCCGGCGTTCGCGCCAAGGCGCATCTGCACGAGTCGCATGAAACGGCGATCTACATGCTCTCCGGCGAGGCTCACACCTGGTACGGCGACGAGCTGGAGCATCATGTCGTCGTCCACGCCGGCGAGTTGTTCTACATCCCCGCCGGAGTGCCGCATCTGCCTGCCAACCTCAGCAGCACCCCTTGCACCGCGATCATCGCCCGCACCGACCCGAACGAGCAGGAAAGCGTCGTTTTGCTTCCGGAGCTTGATCGGCTGGTGAAGGAGTGATGCCAAGGATCAGACCCCCGTCGCCGGGATGCCTGACCGTTCGACCTTGCGCGGCGCCACGAGCTCCTTCCATGTCGACAGCGCCTTGTTAACCGCCTGGAACGGCTCGCGCTTCACGAACTGGCCGTGTCCTTCCTTCGTCTTGACGGTGCTTTCCTCGATCGCGACTTCGCCGCGCGTCAGCGTGTAGCGCGGCAGGCCGGTGACCTGCTTGCCTTCGAAGACGTTGTAGTCGATCGATGATTGCTGGGTCTTGGCCGAGATCGTCTTCGAGCGCTTGGGATCCCAGACGACGATATCGGCATCGGCGCCGACGAGGATCGCGCCCTTCTTCGGATAGACGTTGAGGATCTTGGCAATGTTGGTCGAGGTGACCGCAACGAACTCGTTCATCGTCAGGCGGCCGGTGTTGACGCCCTGGGTCCACAACATCGGCAGTCGGTCTTCGAGGCCGCCAGTGCCATTCGGGATCTTGGAGAAATCACCAACGCCGAAGCGCTTCTGATCGGTGGTGAAGGCGCAATGGTCCGTCGCCACGACCGAGAGCGATCCGGATTGCAGGCCGGCCCAGAGGCTGTCCTGATGCTGTTTGTTGCGGAAGGGCGGGGACATGACACGGCGGGCAGCATGGTCCCAGTCCTTGTTGAAATATTCGCTTTCATCGAGCGTCAGATGCTGGATCAGTGGTTCACCGTAGACGCGCATGCCCTTCTGGCGGGCGCGACGGATCGCTTCATGCGCCTGTTCGCAGGAGGTATGCACGACGTAGAGCGGCACGCCCGCCATGTCGGCCAGCATGATGGCGCGATTGGTTGCCTCGCCTTCGACCTCGGGCGGACGGGAGTAGGCGTGCGCCTCCGGACCGTTGTTGCCTTCGGCAAGAAGCTTTGCGGCCATCGAGGCAACGACGTCGCCGTTTTCGGCATGCACCAGCGGCAGCGCGCCGAGTTCGGCACAGCGCTGGAAGGAGGCGAACATTTCGTCGTCGTTCACCATCAGCGCGCCCTTGTAGGCCATGAAGTGCTTAAAGGTGTTGATGCCCTTGTCCTTGACCACTATCTCCATCTCGTTGAAGACGCGCTCGTTCCAGCCGGTGATCGCCATGTGGAACGAGTAGTCGGCGTTGGCGCGGCTCGTCTTGTTGTCCCACATCTGCAGCGCTTCGAGCAGCGATTGCTCCGGCCCCGGCAGGCAGAAATCGACGACCATGGTCGTGCCGCCGGCGAGACCGGCGCGCGTGCCGCTTTCGAAGTCGTCGGAGGAATAGGTGCCCATGAACGGCATTTCGAGGTGAACGTGCGGGTCGATGCCACCCGGCATCACGTAGCAGCCCGTCGCATCGAGCGTTTCGGTGCCGGAGAGGTTCGGGCCGATCTCGACGATCTTGCTGCCCTCGATCTTCACGTCCGCCTTGTAGGTCAGGTCGGCGGTGACGATGGTTCCGCCCTTGATGACTTTGCTCATGATCAGTTCCCTTGCATTGATTGCTCGCGGCTCTTCGTCCGCTGGTAAAAGAAAAGGCGGGAATGACCCCGCCCTTGATTATGCAACGATTTCAGCGGTCTCGACGACGGCGTGGAAGAGGACGTCAGCGCCGGCCGTCGCCCATTCCTTGGAGATGTCCTCCGCCTCGTTGTGCGAGAGGCCCCCGACGCAGGGGCACATGACCATCGTTGTAGGGGCCACCTTCGCGGCCCAGCAGGCGTCGTGGCCCGCACCCGAGATGAGGTTCATGTGGCTATAGCCGAGCCGTTCGGCAGCACCGCGCACGCGGGACACAAGCGTGGGATCGAAGGTGACGGGCGCGAAGTGGCCGATCGCCTCGATCGCGCAGCCGACGCCCAGCGCCTCGCAAATCTTGGGTGCTTCCGCCTCGATCCTGGTACGCATGCCGTCGAGTTTCGCCTGATCCGGCGAGCGGATGTCGACGGTGAAGACGACCTTGCCGGGCAGGACGTTGCGGGAGTTCGGCGTGAAAAACACCTGGCCGACGCCGCCGACGGCGCCCGGCTGGTTTTCCATCGCCACGGTCTGCACCATTTCCATGATGCGCGACATCGCAAGGCCGGCGTTGACGCGCATGTTCATCGGGGTCGAACCGGTATGGGCCTCCCTGCCGGTCAGCGTGAACTCCAGCCACCACAGGCCCTGACAGTGCGTGACCACGCCGATCTGCTTGTTCTCGACCTCAAGGATCGGACCCTGCTCGATGTGATACTCGAAATAGGCGTGCATCTTGCGCGCGCCGACCTCTTCGTCGCCAACCCAGCCGATGCGCTTCAGTTCCTCGCCGAACGTCTTGCCTTCGGGATCCTTGCGGTCATAGGCATATTCCAGCTTATGGGCGCCGGCGAAAACGCCGGAGGCGAGCATGGCGGGCGCAAAGCGGGCGCCTTCCTCGTTGGTCCAGTTGGTGACGACAACAGGGTGCTTGGTCTTGATGCCGAGGTCGTTCATGGTGCGGACGACCTCGAGTGCGCCAAGCACGCCGAGTACGCCGTCATACTTACCGCCGGTCGGCTGCGTGTCGAGGTGCGAGCCGACATAAACAGGCAGCGCGTCCGGATCGGTGCCCGGCCGGGTCGCGAACATCGTGCCCATCTTGTCGACGCCCAGCGTCATGCCTGCGTCGTCGCACCATGTCCGGAAGAGGCTGCGCCCTTCGGAATCGGAATCCGTTAAGGTCTGGCGATTGTTACCGCCAGCAATTCCCGGGCCGATCTTTGCCATCTCCATGAGGCTGTCCCAAAGACGGTCCCCGTTGACGCGCATGTTCTCGCCTGGTGCTGCCACCATGTCTAAAGTCCTCACCTGTTTTCTGCGGTCATGCAATGCACATGGCCGCCTGTTCCCGTGGTCAGTATCCGAGCGCCCTTGTTTGTTTTGTTAGCGCCGGAAAATCGCCAGTTGCCTTTGTTTAGCATCTGATCGATAATTTGACCGATTGGTAAACATTACAACTTCCGGCGCTGGGCTCAAGACGAAAATCAGGAAAAATACAGACAAAATTACCGGCATCTGCTCATTTTTGTAGCACGGTGCCGCGCCGGTTCAATCTTGAGTGAAACGGTTGAATTTGAAGGGAAAACAAGATCGACATGGCAATCCCGAGAGCAGCCAAGACCCAGCGCCGCACGCGCATTCAAGAAGAGAAGGAAGAGCAAATTCTTGAAGCCGCGCTCGATGTGTTTTCGGTCAACGGCTTTCGTGGCTCCACTATTGATCAGATTGCCGAAGTTGCCGGCATGTCGAAGCCGAACTTGCTTTATTACTTTCGCACCAAGGAAGCGATCCACCGGGCGCTGATCGACCGCGTGCTCTTTACCTGGCTGGAACCGTTGAGAGCCTTTGACGCCGATGGCAATCCGGAAAGCGAGATCCGCAGCTACATCAGACGCAAACTCGAAATGGCCCGCGATTTCCCGCGCGAGAGCCGGCTTTTCGCCAACGAGATGCTGCAGGGTGCACCGCATGTCGAAGACGAACTGAAGGGTCCGCTGAAGGAACTCGTCGACGAGAAGGCCGAGGTCATCCGAGCCTGGGCGAAAGCCGGGAAGATCGCCAGGTGTGATCCATACCACCTGATCTTCTCGATCTGGTCGACAACGCAGCACTATGCCGACTTCGATGTTCAGGTGCGGGCGGTGCTCGGGCAGGAGCATGCAGGTGCCGGCCGCTTCGAGGATGCCGCGCGCTTTCTTGAGCAGCTGTTCATCGACGGACTGAAGGTTAAGCCAGTGCCAGGCGCCTCCTGACGTCGCGCCATCATTCGTCGAAATCCAAGAGCGTGCCGATAGCGGCGCGTGCCTTGGCATGGCGGGTTCTATAGGCTTGCCGGATCGCCTTCCGTCTTGCTTCCAGGGCGGGCTCTGGCGACATGGCCGCCAACCACGCCAATGCGGTCGGTACAAACTCGCCGCCCGAGTGGATCAGCAGATCGTTTTCGTCGAGCTGTTTCCTGATGCAGCCGCGGTCGCTGGAGATGACCGCGTTTCCGGCGGCCTTTGCTTCAAAGATCACCAGCGGCTGGGCCTCGTTGTCATAGGCTGTGGGGAAGACGAAGACGTCAAGTTCGCGATGGAAGGCAGCCTTCGCGTCGTCATAGAGGGCGCCCCGATAATCCAGGGTATCGCCAAGTTCCGCGACGGCGGCATCGATGGCCACGCGCTCGCTAGCGCCAGCCGGCCCCGCAAGGATCGCCCTAATCGGCACGTTCTCGCTTCGCGCTTGCCTTGCGAGATGAAGAAACGTTTCGAGACCTTTCTCGGTGGTGAGATTGCTAAGCATGCCGATCACGAGATGCGCGCGGTCCTTCGGCTCGTCCCCTTCGTCTTGCGGGGTTACGTAGGCCGCATTGGAGATCAGGCTGCTACGGACGCGTCGGCCGTAAGTCTCGGTGAATCGCTCGAGCATGATGTCGCATAGGAAGATGTGTTGCAGTTGTCGGCCGCCGAGCGTCAGGATGGCCTGCATTAGTAAACTTGGCCTGTCGATGTAGCTGAAACTGTGATGGTGCAGGTAGATGGAGTAGGCGACCAGTCTCGCGACTAGAACAAGCAGCAAGGTGTAGACTAAACCCAGCCCTCCTTCGCAGGCGAGATAGCAGATCCTGTCGTGATGTTTGCGGTCGCGAAACAGCGGGAGGCAGGCACGGAGGACACGGCTGAACTTGATCGGATGCCTCAGCAGCGAGGGACTGCCGGCCGCTGGAGCGATGTTGCACACGGTGACGCTCATTGCTTCCGAAAGAAGCGCGATCATGCTCTTGGTCGCGAACGAGAAGCCGTTGAGCGGCGGAGGCAACTGACCGATCGCAACGATATGACGTGTCATGCGGGAGGCTACCTCTTTGCGCCTCCCGACTATCGCACCGGCGTTAGAAAATTCAATCTCCCGTGCAGGCCATGCAGCGAACGTTTCGTCAGGCCGCGGCTGTCGCCGGGCTGCTCTCGAAGGAAAACCCTTCGTCTGCCCAGCCGGTCATTCCGCCGATCATGACCTTCACGTGTAGCCCTAGCCGGGCAAGGCGCAGGGCTGCCTTGTCGGTCCCGTTGCAATGCGGGCCGGCGCAATAGACGACGAAGAGCGTATCTGCCGGCCATTTCGACATGTGATGGGCCGTCATTTTGCCGTGCGGGAGGTTGATCGCGCCCGGAATGTGGGCGGCGGCGTAATGGGTCGGAGAGCGGACATCCAACAGCACGAAGTCGCCGTGGCCGGCGGTGAGCGATGCGTGGACGTCCCAGCAATCGGTCTCGAAGGCGAGCTTGCGGGCATAGTAGGCGGCAGTGGCTTCGGGAGAGGCGGCAGGGACTTCGGCGACGAAGCTCGGCATGACGTTTCCTTTCGGTTCGAGTTGCCGCCAACCATCGCCGATGTTATGGCTTTGCGAAATTGGCCATAATGACGGGTAGCGTAAAGATCATGCCAAGTGCGTTGAGAGGACCCCATGTTGTTGTGCTCGCCTATGACGGGCTCTGCACCTTCGAATTCGGCATCGCTTACGAGGTTTTCGGCCTGCCGCGTCCGGAAATGGGCGAGGGCTGGTATCGCTATTCGGTCTGCGGGGTCGAGCCTGGGCCGCTTCGCGCTGCTGGCGGCTTGACCGTCTCCGTCGATCATGGACTGGACGTGCTGGAGAAGGCGGATCTGATCGTCGTGCCCGGCTGGCGCTCGATCGATGCGGAGGTTCCGGGTGCCCTGATCGATGCGCTGTGCGCGGCCCACCAGCGCGGTGCGCGGATCATGTCTCTCTGCTCGGGTGTCGCGGTGCTTGCCGCGACAGGGCTTCTTCGCCATCGCCGCGCCACCACGCATTGGCGATATGTCGCCTCGATCTCGAAACGCTATCCCGACATCAACTTCGATGCTGATGTGCTTTACATGGATGAGGGCCCCATCCTGACGGCAGCCGGGAGTGCTGCCGGTATTGATCTCTGCCTGCATGTGGTCCGTGGTGACTTCGGCGCCGAGGCCGCCAACGGTGTTGCGCGTCGCCTGGTTTTGCCGCCGCATCGCGAGGGCGGGCAGGCGCAGTTCATCCAGGCGCCGGTGCCGCTGGAGCGTGAAGGCATCCGGCTAAGCCCGCTCATGGACTGGATGCGGCAGCGGCTGGACGAGGAGCAGCCGATCAGCCTGCTTGCCGCGAAAGCTGGGATGAGCCACCGGACCTTTCAGCGCCGGTTCGAAAGCACGACCGGGCTCAGCGTCGGCGAATGGCTGCTCAAGGAGAGGCTTCGCCATGCACGCGAATTGCTGGAAAAGGAGATCAGCGGGTCTCTCGACGATATCGCGGTCGCCAGCGGCTTTGGAACGCTGGCGACGATGCGGCACCATTTTCGCAAACGGTTGGGCACGAGCCCTAGGGCATACCGGAAGACTTTTGCGGGGTAAAAGAGGTAGGTCGGGTGCCTCACCCGCCACCCTCATTCCTGTGCTTGTCACAGGAATCCAGCAGCCTTGCGTCGGCACGGCAAAAGACTCATAGGCTGTGCAGAAAAGATGAAATATCCTCCCGTTCGGGGTTCGTCGCTTCGATCAGGTTGAGTTTCCACTGCCCCGCGGCCATTTTTAATGGTCTTCTCCCGCGTGATCGCCGTCGTCAGCAGATCATGCTCCTCGAACCACACCAGCATCTTCACGCCATATCGAGACATGAAACCTCCTGGTAGCTCGCTCTGATGCCCGAAAAGCTGGGCTGAGAGATCGCGGGTCACGCCGGTATAAAGCGTGCCGTTTCGCGGGGATGCGAGAATATCGACGCAACCCTTCATGGTTGAAGAATGGCGAAAATGCCCGCATTGAGCAAGAGTCATTCACGGCGCCGACGCGCCGTGGCTGGATTCCTGTGACGAGCACAGGAATGAGGGAGGGGGTGCCGCACGGAGTTTTGCGGCACCCTTGATCTTACTCCGCTGCCTGGCGAGCCATCGGGTTGTTCGGGTGCGTCGTCCAGTTTGCATAATTCGGATCGACGATCTTTCCGGTGCGCTTGTCGAGGTCGCCGACGGGGAGCTGCTCCATGGTGATGCAATTCTCGACAGGGCAGACGTTGACGCAAAGATTGCAGCCGACGCATTCCTCTTCCATCACCTCGAAATGCCTGACGCCGTTGACGAACTGGGTGATCGCCTGGTGCGAGGTGTCCTCACAGGCGATGTGACAGCGACCGCACTTGATGCAGGCATCCTGATCGATCTTCGCCTTGGCGATGTAGTTCAGGTTGAGATACTGCCAGTCGGAAACATTCGGCACTGCGCGGCCGGTGATGTCGTCGAGGTTGCGGTGACCCTTGGCGTCCATCCAGTCGGAAAGCCCCGTGATCATCTCCTGGACGATCTTGAAGCCGTAGGTCATCGCCGCCGTGCAGACTTGCACGTTGCCGGCGCCGAGCGCCAGGAACTCAGCCGCATCGCGCCAGGTGGTGATGCCGCCGATACCTGATATCGGCAGGCCGTAGGTCTCCGGATCGCGGGCGATCTCGGCGACCATGTTGAGGGCGATCGGCTTCACCGCCGGGCCGCAATAGCCGCCGTGGCTGCCGCGCCCGTCGATCGACGGTTCCGGCGAGAAGGTGTCGAGATTGACCGAGGTGATCGAATTGATCGTGTTGATCAGCGACACGGCATCGGTGCCGCCGGCCTTGGCAGCACGGGCTGGCTTGCGGATATCAGTGATATTTGGTGTCAGCTTCGTGATGACGGGCATGCGCGTGTACTGCTTGCACCAGCGCACGACCATTTCGATATACTCAGGCACCTGTCCGACCGCGGAGCCCATACCGCGTTCCGACATGCCGTGCGGACAGCCGAAGTTGAGTTCGATGCCGTCGGCACCGGTCTCCTCGACCAGCGGCAGGATTGCCTTCCAGGCATTCTCCTCGCAGGGAACCATGATCGAAGCGATCAAGGCCCGGTCCGGCCAGTTCATCTTCACCTGCTTCATTTCGCGCAGGTTGGTGTAGAGGTCGCGGTCTGTGATGAGCTCGATGTTGTTCAAGCCGAGCAGGCGGCGGTCGGCGCCCCAGATCGCGCCGTAGCGCGGGCCGTTGACGTTCACGACCGGGGGGCCTTCCTCACCAAGCGTCTTCCAGACGACGCCGCCCCATCCGGCCTTGAAGGCACGTTCGACGTTGTAGGCCTTGTCGGTCGGCGGTGCCGAGGCCAGCCAGAACGGGTTGGGCGACTTGATGCCGACGAAATTATTGCGGAGATCAGCCATTGTTCATTCTCCCTTCACGCGACGGCAACGGCCGGCTGCGCACCGGCAGCAAGCATGCGGTTGATGGATTCAGCGGCATCGCGGCCCTGCGCGACCGCCGAGACGGTTAGGTCGTCACCGCCGAAGACGCAGTCGCCGCCGGCCCAGACGCCGTCGAGCGAGGTCTTGCCATCAGTATCGACGGCGATGCGGCCGGATTCCAAGCGCAGCGCGCCGAGGTTGGAGGTGTCGAGAGTCTGACCGATCGCCTTGAAGATCTGATCAGCGGCGATGACGCCAGTCTCGCCCGTCGTCGACAAGCGCCCGTCGACCAGCTTGGTGTATTCCACCTCGATCGCGGCGACTCTGCCGTCGTGCGCGAGAATGGATTTCGGCGCCAGCCAGTGACGAATGATGACGCCCCTGGAGGTCGCGAGATCCTGCTCGAATTCCGAGGCGTTCATATGCTCCTTGCCGCGGCGATAGCAGATCGTCACTTCCTCGGCGCCGAGCAGCTTGGCTTGCACGGCCGCGTCGATCGCCGTCATACCGCCGCCGAGAACGACGACGCGGCGACCGATCGCAATGTCGCCCTTGTCAGCAGCCTGCCGAAGGCCGGCGATGAAGTCCACGGCATCATCGACGCCCGGCAGGTTTTCGCCTTCGACCCGCAGCGCGTTGACGCCTGAAAGGCCGATGCCGAGGAAGACCGCATCATATTGCGACTGCAGATCGGCGAGGGAGAAATTACGGCCGAGCTGCTGGTTGTGGCGAACTTCAATGCCGCCGATGGCCAGGACGTAGTCCACTTCCTTTTGCGCGAAGTCGTCAACGGCCTTGTAGGTGGCGATGCCGTATTCGTTGAGGCCGCCAGACTTCGGCTTTGCGTCATAGATGACGACATCATGGCCCTTGACCGCGAGGCGATGGGCCGCGGCGAGGCCAGCCGGGCCGGCGCCCACGACGGCGATCTTCCTTCCGGTCGAGGCGGCGCGGCTGTAGAACTGCTTGTCCGCCTCCATGGCCGTATCGGTGGCATATCGCTGCAGGCGACCGATTTCGACAGGGCGTTCCTCTGCCGTGTTGCGCACGCAGGCTTGCTCGCACAGATCTTCGGTGGGACAGACGCGGGCGCACATGCCGCCCAGAATATTCTGGTCAAAGATCGTCTTCGCCGATCCGATCGGATTTCCGGTGGCGATCTGCCGGATGAAGAGCGGGATGTCGATGGAGGTGGGACAGGCCGTCATGCACGGCGCGTCGTAGCAGAAATAACAGCGGTCGGCTGCGACCAGCGCCTCGTGTTTGTCGAGGCGCGGATGAAGATCGGAGAAGTTCGAATCGTATTCGGCGGGCGAAAGCCGGCCAGCACGAATCCCAGTTCCCAGTCGTTCCATTGAAGTTCCCTCATTATTGGTAAACGGCCAGTAAGAGGAAGCGTAACTCAGCTTCAAAAATTTATCAAACGGTAAAATTTTTGCCTGATATCGCTGTTATCACATTGTTTTAATGGAATTAATTTCTGCGCGGCGGATGGCCGTGCACCGGTGACTTCGGCCTGAAAATAAAAAAGTAAAAAAATCGACTTTTTCTCACTGGTTCCCGGAACCATTCGGATACTTGCCCGTTACTGCGATATCCGAACGATGACCGCATCGACCCAACATGCGCGCCCCCAACCCATCGTTCGGACGTACTCACGGTCCCCTCCCGGTGAGTGAAAGAACAGCCGGTGCGCCGCCCTCGCACTGGCTGTTCTTCGTTTAGCGTGTAGCTGCCTTTTGAGAGGGGTGCCGGAGGATCTCGAACTCGGCGTCGGGGATAACCAGATGATATTCGATCCGTCCCGGCACCAGCGTCAGTTCGGCCTTGCCGTTGACCGACGAGGGAACGACGCGCTCAAGCACAGTCTTGCCAAAGCTGTTTTCACTGAATTCGTGAACCTCTGTCGGATCGCATAGCGTCTCCGCCCATGAAACCTCGATTGCCTTTCGCCCGGCAGCGGCCACTTCATGACAGCTCAGAGTGACCGCAGGCGTGCTGCCGGCAATCGCTCCGTAGGAGGCCGAGTTGACGATCAATTCATGCAGCGCGAGCCCGACGTGCACGGCGGCATTGGGTGTCAAGTGGACGTTTATCCCGGAGATCGGCAGCGGTCCCGCCGTCTCGGGCCAGTAGGGCGCGAATTGCTTTTCAGCGAGTTCGAACAGGAACGCACCGCGCCAGCTGGAATCGGTAATCAGGTCTTGTGAATTCGACAGGGATTGCAGTCGCCCGCGGAATTTCACCAGGAAGCTATTCAGCGATATGGTGTTGCGGGCTGTTTGTGTGGCGATTCCTTGAATAATGGCCAGAAGGTTCTTCGAGCGATGCGAGAGCTCGCGAAGAAGGGACTTCAGCACCTTTTCGCGATGCCGGGCCTCCGTCACCTCGGCGACCACGGAAAGGATGCCCATGGCGTGATCGGTACCGACGCGCTGGATCTTCAATTCGTAGGTGCGCATTTCTCCGTCGATCGAAATGTCGATCTCGGTTGTCGTCGGCCTTCCGGTTTCGAATACCTGCTGCTTCAGCTTCTCCAACTCGCGTCCATGCGCTTCGCCGAAGAGATCGACGTCAGTACCGCCCGGTATTGCAAGCGGCTGAAAATGAGGAGGAAGGTTGTCGGCATAGATGATCGATAGCCTAGGGTCCTGGTAGATCACGGAGATTCCGGCGCTCGCCAGTGCGCTCTCCAGCAACACCGCTCTGCCTTCCAGCGCGAAGGGCACTCCGGGCACTGGTCCGTTCCTGTTCACCTAGTCGCCTTTCCCATTTTTGATCTTTCCTCACGGGGAGGAAGGTGCCCATTCGGGAAGCTCATCCTAGAAGAAAGCACGAAAAAAAACCTTAAGGTCGGAATAGCGTTCCAGATTGACCGAAACGCATTTCCGCTCCCTTTGTTCCTAGGCGACCGCCATTTCCCTTAGGCAGCGGCCTTGGTGGATTCGTTGAAGAAAAGTGCCTGACTGATCAGTGCCTTGACCATGTCCGGATTGAACGGCTTCGTGACCAGGAATGTCGGCTCGGGCCGTTCGCCGGTCAGCAGCCTTTCGGGGAAGGCGGTGATGAAGATTACCGGCACGCTTGCGGTCTTGAGAATGTCGTTGACGGCATCGATGCCGGAGCTTCCATCCGCAAGCTGGATATCCGCAAGAACCATGCCTGGCCGGGTCCTGTTATAAAGTGCAACCGCTTCGGCGTGGGTACGGGCAATGCCGGTGACGCGATGGCCGAGGCTCTCCACCATCTGTTCGATGTCCATCGCGATCAGCGGTTCGTCTTCGATGATCATGACATCAGTGGCGACCTGGCGGGAGATCTCGCGTGATGCGTTGTCGAGCAGGCTGACGACTTCGTCCTCTTCCACGCCCAGGATCTCGGAAATTTCTCCCACCCGAAAGTTCTCGACGGAGGCGAGTATGAAAGCCTGGCGGGCACGCGGCGAAACCTTGGCAAGGTTCAGCGTTGCGCGCTGTTCCCATACGTAAGGCGAGGCCGGTTCCGGAATCTGGACGGTGACGGAACCAAAAAGCGTAGTGAAAAGTTTGTACAATGCGACGCGGTCATCCGCGGTATCCGGGAAAATGGATATGTCGGTAATGATCGCCTCGAGTACGGCGGCTACATAGGCGTCGCCTGAAGTCTGCGTTCCAGTAAGCGCGCGGGAATAGCGACGCAGGTAAGGAAGATGCGGCGCAATTCGAGTCGAAAGTGTCATGTAAAGCTCCCACTATAGGCCGGTGAACGGCCCCAATGGCGATTAAAACGCGACGGATTGTAAAAATGTTCCTCGCATGTAGGAACTTTTTTTTCTCAACGGCATTATCGTGGCTACCAACAGAGGGCTTATCGCATTTGTTCATGGCACGCGACGGGATGTTCGCCAATCGGCCGGGACAAGCGGCTGTTTTATTGAGGCGAACTGAATCAAGGCGACGTGGCAGAGCACGTGGATAACAAAAGCAAAGTGACGATTGATGACGACACGGAAGAATGAAAAGGATCGGCAGCGGCTGGAAATGCGCGCAAGCGATATCCTTGACCCCAACAGCCAGATCGGCGTGAAGTTACGATCGCTTTATGCTGCCGTGCAGGAAGAGGCGATTCCCGACCGCTTTCTCGATCTGCTCGAGAAGCTTGACCAGGCTGAGCTCGTCGCGTCGGCAAAAGCTGTGAAGTAAGGTGGCTCCATGGAAAAGCAGCAACCAAGCTTCAAGCGCGAGCTCCTCGCGTCGCTCCCTAGCCTCCGCGCCTTCGCCATCTCGCTGATTGGCCGGCACGACCGGGCGGATGATCTTGTCCAGGACACCATCATGAAAGCCTGGGCAAAGCAGGATCATTTCGAGATGGGCACGAACATGAAAGCTTGGCTCTTCACGATTCTGCGCAACGAACTCTACAGCCAGATGCGCAAGAGCGGGCGCGAGATTCAGGACAGCGATGGCCTGTTCACCGAGTCCATGGCTATGCACCCGGCCCAATACGGGGCGCTCGATCTTCAGGACTTCAAGAAGGCGCTCGATCAGCTGCCGCCGGACCAGCGTGAAGCGATCATCCTGGTCGGCGCTTCCGGTTTTTCCTACGAGGAAGCGGCGGAAATCTGCGGATGTGCAGTCGGAACGATCAAGAGCCGCGTCAATCGCGCTCGCCAGCGTCTCCAGGAACTGCTTCAGATATCCGGTGAAGCCGATTTTGGTCCGGATGCGACATCCTCGCCGCTGACGTCCAAGGCCTTCGCCTTCTGACATAATAGTCTCGTTCGATCTATAGGAGAGGCCGGCTGCCCAACAGGGCGCCGGCCTTTTCCTTGAGCTACGCGAAAATTGAGAGGTCAGTCGTCGCGCTTGGAACCGACGAGGTTGGCCGCCACGATTGCTGCAAGAACGCCAGCCGTCAACAAGGGCTGAGCTCGGACAAGACCAATGCCGACCGCTGCAAGCGATTCCAATGCCTGCTTGCGTTCTTTGGCACGGCGCGCCTCCTGGGCGTTGATCACCATCATGATGACGAGAACGACGATCGCCACCAGCAGGGCTGCGGCTGCCAGGAACAGCGCTGCGCCGATCGGACCGTAGATGCCTGAGAGCCAGATGGCACCGGCGACGACCGCGAGCGTATAAGCGGTCAACAAGAGCACGACGGCAATGGCAACGAAAATACCGTTGCGCTTCGTCCGCGCAACGGTTCGGTGAACACTCGTGCCTACCAAAAGGCTGAGGAGCGGGAAGAGCATTTAGCCTCCTTAACGGCGGGCAAGAAGGGCGAGGACGAGCCCAAAGGCTGCTGCCGCCCCGACGGTGGCGATTGGGTGACGGCGCACAGTATTGCGCACTTCGTTGGCGCCGCGAAGGTAGCTTTCCTGCAATTCATGCATCAGGTCTTCGCTGCGAGAGAGCAGATCGTCGTAGCTGGCGGCTGCCTGATAGCGCATGCGATCGCTCGACTTTCGTGACTGCTTTCCGGCAATCTTCGTCAGTGCTGCGATCTCTTCACGAAGAGACTCGATCTGTTCTTCGATGGTGGATTCGATGTTGTGAAGCGTGCCGCCATTGCGCCGGCTACGAATGAGGTGGAGGAGCGAAGAGGCCACGATTTTCTCCATCGGTGAGGCGCGCTCTTAGCGGCCTGATTCAACACAGGGCCGCTGCCGAAGTTTGCATGAAGATTATCGCCCGGCAATGACCCACATCATCAATTGCTTAACGCGGTCACCCTGCAAAAGTTCCGCTACGCTGGATTGTATCCGGTTTGGATCGCACTGTGCGCAAGCACGAAGGGCGTACCGTCGGCCGGAACCTGATTGATCCGCAGGGCACAGCCGAAGACAGATTCCATTGTCTCGTCGGTCAGCACATCGCGGACGCTACCACTTGCAGCCAGTTGGCCGGATTTCATGAGAATGATCCGGTCGGCGAAAAGCGCGGTCAGGTTGAGGTCGTGCATGACGGCGATGACGCCGCCACCGGCCTCGCAGAAATTGCGCGCCAGAGTCATGATCGTCAGCTGGTGGCTGATGTCGAGGCTGGATACCGGCTCGTCGAGCAGAAGCCAGCAGGGCTTGCCGTCGACGACCGGCTCGGCGATCTGGCAGAGCACGCGGGCGAGTTGAACGCGCTGCTGCTCGCCACCCGAAAGTTCCTGATAGAAGCGGCCTTCGAAGCCCCCCAGGTCGACGGAGGCCAGTGCATTCGCCGCGGTCTGCTCGGCTTTCTCAGGATTGCGATTGACGCCGGTGGTCAGGCCCATCCGCACCACTTCGCGCACCGTGAAGGGAAAGGAGATCGAGCTTGCCTGCGGCAGCACCGCCCGCATCGTCGCCAGCCGCCACGGCTGCAGCGCGTTCACTTCCTGACCATTGAGACGAATGGAGCCGGAGTAGGGGAGTTCGCCGGAGACCGCTTTCATCGTCGTTGTCTTGCCCGAGCCGTTCGGACCGGCAATCGCGGTCAACTGGCCTGCCTCGGCGGAGAAGCCGACCTGACTAACAATGGCCTTGCCGGAAAGGCGCACGGAAACGCCGGATACCTCAATCATTGCTCAATACTCAAAGGGCAAGGCGTGCGCGATGCCGCAACAGAATCCAAAGGAAGAACGGGCCGCCGACGGCGGCCGTAATGATGCCGATCGGCAGTTCGGCCGGCGCGACGATGGTCCTGGCAAGAACATCGGCAAAAATCAGCAGCGAGCCGCCGAGAAGCGCCGAAGCTGGCAGCAGGAAGCGGTGATCGGGGCCGATCGACATGCGCAGAACATGCGGAACGACGATGCCGACGAAGCCGATGCCGCCGCTGACTGCGACCGAAGCACCCGTCGCCCCGGCGACGGTGACGATGGCGATGTTCTTCAGCCGCTGAACAGGGACGCCCATGTGAAAGGCTGTAGCCTCACCGAGAGTGATGGCATTCAGGCCAGGGGCCATGAAGGGTATCGCCGCAAAGGAGAGAAGAATGATCGGGCCGGCGGCGGCGATCTTTGCCCATGTCGCCCCGGCAAGCGATCCCATCCCCCAGAAGGTGAGGTCGCGGAGTTGCTGATCGTTGGCCATGTAGATCAGGAGGCCCGTGAGCGCGCCGGCAAGCGAGCCGAGCGCGATGCCGGCAAGCAGCATCGTGGCAACTGAGGTCTGGCCGTTCCCGGTTGCGATCCGGTAGAGCAGCCACGTGCTGGCAAGTCCGCCGCAGAAGGCTGCGATCGGCAGCGCGTAGATGCCGAGCAGCGTGTAAAGCGGCGCGGCAAAGGTGCTGGCGAGCACGATGATCACCACGGCACCGAGGCTCGCGCCGGAGGACACGCCGACGAGCCCGGGATCCGCAAGCGGATTGCGGAACAAGCCCTGCATGATGGCGCCCGAGACGGCAAGCGAGCCGCCCACCAGGAAACCCAGGATCGCGCGGGGCATTCGGATATCGAAGATGATGATCCGGTCTCTTGCGTTCAGCGCATCGTCCGAGCCGGCCATGTTGGCGATGACGTCGAGGAACGAGGCGTTGGAAGCACCCGTTGTCACTGAGAATAACAGGGACAGGACGGACCCGACGGCAAGCAGAACGATTGCCAGCAGCGCGAGGCGACTGCGATCACCCGCCCTTTGAAGCTCCCGCAGACCTGTCAGCGAAAACATGGAGCGCTTCTGTCCGATGGCGTCCTGCAGAGCCATTATCAGCTTCCGTAGATCGCTGCGTTCAACTCACGGACGGCGCTCGCGGTGCGCGGGCCGAACCCAAGCAGGTGGAGGCCGTCCATGCGAATGATTGCCTTGTTTTGCGCCGCGGGTGTCAGGGCCAGCGCGGGCTGCTTCAGAAGATCTTCATCCTTGGTGGCTGACCCGTCGCCGCGGTTCATCATCAAGATGACGTCAGGCTTGGCTTCCACGATCGCCTCGTCGGTTAGCGGCTTGTAGCCCGGGAAATTGCCGACGGCATTGACGGAACCGGACAGCTTGATGATGCCATCGGCTGCCGTGCCGGTTCCGGAGGCCATGATCTTTCCTCCTTGCATACTCAGAATGAAGAGGATGCGCTTCCGCTCGCCTTCGGGGCGCTTGGCGGCGTCGGCGATTGCCACGTCAAGATCCGCACGCACCTTTTCCTCTAGCGCCTTTGCCTTGTCGGGCTGGCCGAGGAGATCGCCGACCCGGTCGATCTTGGCGAGGATGCCTTCGCGGGTATAGGCGTTGGGCACGGTCTCGAAGGGGACGCTCGCGCTCTTGAGCACGTTCATCGCTTCCGGTGGCCCGGATCCCTCGATGGCGATGATCGCCGTCGGGTTCATGGCGAGGATGCCCTCCGGCGATAGCGCGCGCATGTAGCCTACGTCGGGCAGCTTTGTTGCCGCTTCGGGATACAGGCTGGTCGTGTCGCGCGCGATCAACCGGTCCTGCTCACCGAGTGCGTAGATGATCTCTGTGACATCGCCGCCAACGGACACAAGGCGCGTCGTATTCAGTTTTTCAGCGGCCGGGGCATTCGAGACCGGAGCCAGCGACAGCCCAATAACCGTGGCTGAAAACGCCATTGCCCGAAGCCGCTTGCTGCGCGGTGCCTTACGCATCGTTATCCCCTTGCTCATGCCGCGACGCTGGTTCCTGCGCGCGGCAGGTTTTCCATGATCGAGCGCCAATCGTCGCGCTCATCGGTGCCTTCCTTGCGCTTGCCGAAGAACTGGATGATCATTTCGCCCTCGGCATTGTAGGCCTCGAGCGAGGTTACATGGCCGTCCTTTGTCGGCTTGCGTACCGCCCAGATCTCGGCGATGTGATCCTGCCGAAGATGCAGGTGGAAGGTCGGGTCGAAGATATTGATCCACGGACCCATCGGCTGCACGTTGAAGATCGGGCCGGAATGGATCTGCACGATGCCGTTGTTTGCCACGAAGCACATGACCGGCAGACCGGCCTTGACCGAAGCGTGCATCATCTCCGCCGTTGCCGTGTTGTCGAGTTGCCACGCGTAGTCGTCGCCGACGGTGCGAACGGCGGCTCGGCGGCCGATCTTCAGCTTGCGCAGCATGCCGAAGAACTCGTGCGTGTCGGTGAGCTTTCTCCAGTGCTCCCGCAGTTCATCGCGGGTGACCTCGCCGCTCTCATCCATCGATGAGGGCGTCGGATCAGCGTTGAATTCTTGCGACTGATCGTCGAGCGTCAGATCCCGGACGATGGCGCGATAGGCTTCGACATTCGAGTCCGGGCGAAGATGGATCTTGTGAACCGCGTTGCCTGCCTTGTCGAAATACTGCAGGCTGAGTCGCTCCTGGTCGCCGTCCTTCTTGGAGACGGCAAAAGCATGCGCCCAGCGGTTTGGAAAAATGCGCAGGTCGATGTTTTCCCCGAGCACGATCGAGGCGTGCGGCCCGGCGGTGATGTTCTCGTAAACGCCGATCTTTTCGTGAACGGCGCTTTCGTTACGGGAAAGGGCCATGACTTCGCCGAGTTCAGCGACCCGCTCCAGGAGCTTCACGGCGCTGCCGTCGATGCGGGTTGCGGTGATGCCGACTTCGGCCGCAACGAGAGCAGCTTCCGAAATCTGAAGCTGTGCGGCGATATCGCGCTCGCGCATCTTCGGATTCTCCGCGCGAAATGCGCGTATGTCGGCGGGAGCCGGTTTCGTGGTTTCAGTCATGTCCTAGCCCTACTTGTTGAGAATGAGTTTGCCCTGACGGGTGATTTTCATGCGGTAGACCACGCCGTCGTGACGGATCATGATCTCGGTCGCCCCGCGAAAAATGTCCGCACTTTCCAGAACGCGCATTTCTGCCGTTGGTTCGCGCTGCGGCGACGCGTGACTAAAGCTATCTGGCTTCTCAACCATCATTTCGGTCGGCTATTTCCGCTCGATCCGCGGCGTCCAAACGCCCGGAAAATCCATAATTATCTTGACTTTCATAGTCATCATTTTTTAATGACGCAATAGCGGAGTTTAGAAGTCAAGTTTTAGAGTTTATTGATGGAAGGAATGGCAGTGAGCAAGGTTGCAGCGCTTTTGACGAGCGGTCTGATCGTGGTTGCGAGCGCATCGCAGGTCTTTGCTCAGGACGCTGCTGCAGCGTCGCCGGCCAAGGGCCTTGAGGTCGAGTTGAACGGTCTGGCGCCATCACAGAAGGGCTGCATGATGACCTTCGTTGCGCTCAACAATCTTGCCGCGCCAATCAGCAAAATCTCCTTCGAGCTTGCTTTCTTCAACGACAAGAACGCGGTCGACCGGGTTACCGTGCTGGACTTCCGCGATCTGCCGCAAGGCAAGAAGCGTGTGCGCCAGTTCGACATGCCGAACGTCAACTGCGAGAGCGTGACGCGCTTGCTGATCAACGACGCGCCAGTCTGCGACGGGCCGGCCTCGGGAGAGTGCATGAAGGGCCTTGTCACTCGTTCACAGGTTTCCGTTCCCTTCGAGGGTTGAGTGGTTCGCCGGCATGACAGCCGACGGTTTTCTGTTTCAACTGGCCGAGGCAGGCACAAATGGCAGTTTCAGCAAAATCCAAATCGAGAGTCATTCTCGTCGAGGAACCGGTCGCTGACGGCGGAATGAACGACAACAATCCCGGCATGCATCCCGGACATGAATTGTCCGATCTTCGCAATGTGCCACGCCAGCCAGCCGCCGAAGCTTCCCTACACTACGCGCGCCTGGCGTTGATCGAATCCTTCCCGCAGGCTCCGCAGAGTGCGAGCAGCACCGTCGCAACCGCGCCGTCGCTGGAGGCGAGCGCCGAAAGGGAAGAGAACGCGAAACCACCTCAGCGCAATGTGGTGATGGCTTGCCTCAGTTCCTTTGCCTGCCATGCGGCCGTCATCGCGATGCTGGTGGTCGGATTTGTGGTCACACCGCACGATCCGGTCGAAGAGGCCGGCGAAGTCGTGAGCGTCATTATCCTTGGCGATTCGGAAGCGGACCAAGCGGCGGCGGGCGAGAAGGCTGAGGAGCAGCAGCCCGAGCAGATCGTAGCCGAGACCGCGCAGACTCAGACGGTCCAGCCGACGGCAGCGACGCCGACGGAAACGGTGACCACCGAGCCGGTAACCGTTGCGCCTACACAAGAGGTTACGCGCGTTTCACCGGAGAGCATCGTTGCCGCGGAACCGGAGGTTTTGACTTCGCTCTCATCGGCCGAGACGTCCTTCCTGCAGCCGATGGCGACAGAAGTGCCGCTCGAGGTGCCTGCGGAAACGCCTCCGGTTGCTCAAGCGGCGCCGGAAGAGATCAAGCCGGTTCAGCCGGTGGAAACGGCGGCGGTCGCTCCCGAGCCGGATAAACCAACACCGGAGCGCAAGCTGAAAGCGGAAAAGCCCGTCAAGAAGCCGATCGAGAAGAAGGAGCCGCCGAAGAAGGCTCAACCATCCGCAGGATCCGGCGGTGAAAACGAGCAGGATTCCAAGAGAGGGTCCGCCGACGGGACCGAGACGGCAACATCGAACCAGAATTCGCGTGGGGCTGGCAGCAGTGGCGGTGCGGGGAGCGCGGCCGTCGCCAATTATCCCGGCAAGGTACAATCCCGGATTCGTCGCTCGGTCAGGGTGCCGTCGGAGTACAAGCGCATGAGCACATCCATGAGCGTTCGCGTTCGCCTGACAATCGGCGCCAGCGGCGATCTGAGCGGTCTTTCGATCGCGCGCAGCTCCGGTATTCCGGAGCTGGATCAGGCTGTTGTCGAGGGCATCCGCCGCGCTGCTCCGTTCCCTCCGCTCCCTGTCGAGTGGGGCAAGCCGGTCTGGTCGTTCAGCCAGGACGTCCAGGTGACGGGCCATTGATAAAATATGACTTCTATAATCAACTTTATACTTTACTCTAAAAATCAAGTTTAATAAGGTCCCCCGGCACACGCAGGAATCGTGTGACGATCAACGAGCGAACGGGTGGGCAATGGCTCGAAAGACGAAGAAGGGTTCCAACCGCGAGATCCGCGTTAACGCTGATGCTCAGACGGTTCAGGAAACGTCGGGGCGGTCCAAACTTGATGGACGCAGTTTCCTGTATGTCGGCGGACGGGACTGCCAGGTGGCGCATCTTCGCCAGATCGCAAGCGATTTCGGGGCAGAGCTGATCCATCACGACGGCGGTTTGCGCGAGGCGGTCTCCCGCATCGACACCGTACTTCCCTCGGTCGACTGCGTCTTTTGCCCGATCGACTGTATCAGCCACGATGCCTGCCTGCGCGTGAAGACCGGCTGCAAGAAGTTCGGCAAGGCCTTCATCCCGCTTCGAAACGGCAGCAAGTCCAGTCTGGAACGTGCGTTGCAGACAATGAACGAACGAGACAATTCCCGATGAATGAAGAACGCCCCGGTGGGGTCATGATGATCGGCCTGCACAAGATCGCCGCCCAAAGAGGCGACGGCCTTGTGCCGGAGCTTTACGAACTGCTGCTCCGGAATGCCGAGCGGCGCAGGGACTATCCCAACGTATCGGAGTTTCCCCTCTGGGAGGCACGGTTGCCTGGCCAACAGCCTGAAAAGCCGCTTGGTCTGGAGGCCGCAAACGGCAATAATGTTGTAGCCTTCGCGCCTTCGCGCGTCGCTGCGAAAAGCAAAGCGTAGGGATCACCCATGTATATTGCAATGAACCGCTTCAAGGTTGCGATTGGATCCGAGGCAGACTTCGAGAATGTATGGCGCGACCGCGATTCCAGCCTCTCGCAGGTTCCTGGCTTTGTTGAATTCCGGCTGCTGCGGGGCAAGACGAATGCGGAAGAGGACTACACGCTGTTTTCCTCGCACACGCTCTGGCAAAGCGAGGACGACTTCCTGAACTGGACGAAGTCCGAAAACTTCCGCGCCGCGCACCGCAACGCTGGTGAACGCAAGGCAATGTATAAGGGGCCTCCGGTTTTTGAAGGCTTCACCGTGGTTGCTGGCATCTGAAATGACCGAACAGGATCCGGATCGTGTCGAAGTCCTGCCGGTCTTGCCATCGCTTGATCTCGATGAAACGCTGGCCTTTTATCGCGACCAGCTCGGCTTCGACCGGATCATCCACCAATCTCCGGACTATCTGATCCTCCGCCGGAACGAGATGGAGTTGCATTTCTGGCTGGCGCGCGACCGGGCGTTATGCGAAGCGACGTCCGTCTATCTGCGTGGCCGTCGGATCGCTGCGCTCCATGCAGAGTATCAGGCGAAGCGGGTGGCGCGTCTGACCGCACTTGAGCGACGGCCGTGGGGCATGGAAGAGTTCTATATCCATGACCCGCATGGCAACCTGCTGCGGTTTGGGCGCATCCCCGTCAGCTGATCGATCAGCCTCGGCGAATGAAAGCGCCCACGGCGATCGCCAGCCAGCCGAACATCATGGCAAATCCGCCGGAGGGGGCCGCCAGCGGAAACAGGCCGGAGCCAGCGTAGCGCAAAACAACGAGATCCCCGGCAAACAGAAGCGTGCCGACCCCTATCAGTATGCCGGCAAGCCACGCCGTCTTAAGTTTTTCGGCGCCGATCGCGAGGGCGAACAGGGTGGGGGCGTGCGCCAGGCACATTGCCGAAGCCGAAGCGAGAAGATGCGCGTCGCCGCCGCCATGCGCTGCGGCCGCGGCCAGCGCCACGCCGGCAAATCCGAACAAGCCGGCAAGCAGATAAAACAGCGGCGCAATACGCGCGTTCAGCGTCATGGTCATCCGTGTTCCTTGTTCTGCATGTGATATGCGAGGCGTTCGATGGGGGGCAGGATGATCTCGCGCAGCTTCGGATTGGCGATGGTTTCCTCGAGCGCGCGACGGAAGCAATGTAGCCACTCGTCGCGTTCCACCGGACCGATCTCGGCAACGAAATGCCGGCTCCTGAGGCGTGGGTGACCGCGCTTGTCGGTGTAGAGCGGCGGGCCGCCGAAATATCCAGTCAGGTATTCGTAGAATTTCTCCTCGCTGCCTTCCAGCGTCGGCGGATGGACGGCGCGAACGTGCTGTGCCTCCGGCAGCGTATCCATCAGCTCATAGAAGCGGCGACACAGGGCGCGGACGGCCTCGTCGCCGCCAATCGCCTCATAAAGCGTAATGACATTTTCCGTCACGGTTCCATTCCTCGAAATCGGACTCTTAATGCACTGCGGGGAGCGGGACTGCAACCGCTTGGATCAGCACGCGGCAATTCGCCATCCGCACAGACAGTCGAATATGAGTTGGCTTGACAAAACCGTCTGGACGGTATCTTCTGTTGGCATGTCACTCGCTCATCATCGCCGCAAACAGCCCCTTGTCGTGCGCCAGCAGCTGCTGGACGTGGCCGCTCGCCTCACGATGGAGCAGGGCATGGCCGCACTGACACTGGATGCCGTATCCGGCGCATCAGGCGTCAGCAAGGGTGGGCTACTGCACCATTTCCCGACGAAGAACGCGTTGCTGGACGCCCTTTTCGAAAGTCTCCTGGATCGCTTCGACGCCGATATTGACGAGCGCATGCGCGAAGACCCTACCCCGCATGGCCGCTTCAGCCGGGCCTATCTGCATGCCGTCGCCGATCTTAGGGATAAGCCCGACGAGGCCGCCCATTGGGCTCAGGTCACCATGGCGCTGCTCGCCGAGCCAAGGCTTCGGCAGCGCTGGCGTGAGTGGGTGCAGGAGCGGACGGAGGAATATGTCGGCACGGATTCGTCCGTCGATGCGCAGATCGTTCGATTTGCGGCCGATGGGCTCTGGCTTGCCGACATGCTCGGCAGTCATGACAGCGGCGGCGACCGCCAGGCGCTCATCTCCCGTCTCGTCGAATTGGCCAACAAGTAGGGTAGGTCCACCATGGCTCCAGCTGCCGTCTATGCGCTGCTCTTTGCTGCGATCGCGCTCGAGGTCATCGGCACGACGGCGCTGCAGTTGTCGCAGCAGTTCACCCGCGTAGGACCGACGCTCGTGGTGGTCGTCTGCTACGCGACAGCATTCTATTGCCTGTCTATGACCTTGAAGATCATCCCCGTCGGGATCGCCTATGCGATCTGGAGCGCGCTCGGCATCGTGCTGATATCCGGGGTCGGGCTCGTCTATTTCAAGCAGCGGCTCGATGCGCCGGCGATCGTAGGGCTCGGGCTGATTATCACCGGCGTGCTCGTGGTCAACCTCTTCTCGAAGTCCATCTCGCATTGATCTTGCCCGAAGGCGGGCAGATGCGGGTAAATGTCCTGCGCCGCGGGTCCCCTATATGTCGTCGCGACATTTGACCTCATCCTGCGCGATCTTGCGAAACATGCGGTCCTGTCCATATTTCTTTGAGCTTTGGGCCGCTTGTTCCACGCATTGGACCACTCATGACCGACCGCACCACCGATTCAGGTCTTTCCGGCAAACCTACCCAGTCCAGGGACCAATCCCTTAACACTGCCGGCATCACGCCGATGGGTCGACCAAGCGCAATTACGCGCTTCTTCATGGGTATCGTCGCGTGGGCGGAAAAGCTGAACTTCAAATATGCCAGGCTCGGCAACCCGCCGGTCTATGATAACGCGACATTCCCTTGGGTCGCCGAGGTTGAGAAGGCGTGGCCGGAGATACGGTCCGAGCTGGACCGCGTGCTCGTGCGGCAGAGTGAATTGCCGTCATTCCATGACATCTCGACTGATGTGAAGACGATCTCAAGCGATAGTGGCTGGAAGACCTTCTTCCTCGTCGGGTTTGGCGTGAGGTCGGAACAGAATATCAGGGCATGCCCGCAAACCTGGGAGGCGGTGCAGAAGATCCCGGGATTGAAAACCGCCATGTTCTCGATCTTCGAGCCCGGAAAGCATCTGCCGGCTCATCGCGGACCTTACAATGGCGTTCTTCGCCTGCATCTCGGGATGATCGTACCGGAGCCTGCCGACAAGCTTGCCATCCGGGTCAAGGATCAGATCTGCCGTTGGCAGGAAGGAAAGGCGCTGATCTTCGACGACGCCTACGAGCATGAGGCGTGGAACCATACCGACGAGACGCGCGTGGTGCTCTTTATCGATTTCGTGAAGCCGTTGAAGTTCCCGGCGCGCTTTGTGAACTGGACGCTGATGAACCTTGCCGTTTTCACGCCCTTCATTCGTGAGGGGTTGGACAATCACAAGGCATGGGAAAAGAAGTTCTACGCGGAAGCGGAAGCCTTCAGAAACACGCCGCAGAACTAACCTTTCGCCTGCATCGCCGATCAATTGAGCCGTAGAATTGCGCAGGCTTTGCTGCGGTGCCAAGCTTCGTTCAATTGTTGTTGGCTGCCATCAATCGGCGCTGCGCGCATTTCGGAGTGCGGATGTTTGTCATGGCTGCGACGTGCCACAATCCCCTGCGTTTTCAAGGGGATGCTAATGGAGTGGTTGGCCGGTAAGGTTAAGTGCAGTGCGGTTGCGTCAAAAAGAAAAACGGCGGCTTCGCATGCGCTAATATGGCACTTCCGGCGCTGCTAATATGTGCCGATTTCGAAATGCCGAATGAAGTTTGCTCCTCAGCGAGCGAGCCTAGCTCGCAAATGACATTTCCGTGTGAGCTACCTTGCCTAGCCTCCGGGCATGCAATGTCGGCGTCGCGGCAAATTATGATTGGTCGCCGGCAGTGTCGAACAGAAAGTCCCGCAATTGCTGGGCAAAAAAACGATCCGCTAACCACAATCGTCATGCGCCCAACAATATCATTGAATTCTAATCGATAGGATGTTATCTAATTTCCATGACAACGAATCAGACACAAACCTGGGCGGAGTTCGCACCATTGCTTATGATCTGCGGGCGCGGGTGGCGTCGCGCTTTGAACGCCATTCTGACCGAGCACAATCTATCCGATGCCAGCGCGGCGCCGTTGATTGCGCTGCTTCGGCATGGCGACCGGATCCCACAGGGTGTTCTGGCCGAACGGGTCGGTGTGGAAGGGCCGACGCTCGTGCGGGTTCTTGATAGTTTGGAAAATGACGGCTTGATCCGCCGGGTCCCCGATGAGGCGGACCGTCGCATCAAGCTGGTGCAACTCACCGGAGGAGGCACAGCGGTCGCCGAGCGCGCCGAAAGCTGTGCGGCGGAGCTGCGAGCACAGATCCTTGGCGACCTCGATCCTGAACAGGTCGGGGCCGCCCTGGAAGTCCTGCGCGCCATCGCGGCGAAAACCGCGGCCCTATCCGGAATACAGGAAAATGACGAGTAGCAAGAACGCGACCGATCCCAGTCTGGGAGACGTCGTTTTTTCCATCAAGACCTTCGCCGCCGCAATGCTGGCGCTTGGCCTTGCGCTTTGCTTCGACCTGCCAAACCCATACTGGGCGGTCGGCACGGTTTACATCGTGGCCCATCCGCTGTCCGGGGCGAGTACGTCGAAGGCGCTCTACCGACTGATTGGCACCGCACTCGGCGGTACGGTCACGGTGATCCTGATCCCCAACCTCGTCAATTCGCCTGAAATGCTGACGCTTGCGATTGCGCTGTGGATGGCCTTTTGCCTCGGCGTCAGTCTGCTCGACCGGACGCCACGGAGCTACAGCTTCATGCTGGCGGGCTACACGACCGCTCTCACCGGATTCCCGATCGTCGCAAATCCGGACACGGCCTTTACCTATGCAACTGCCCGCGTCGAGGAAATCGCGCTCGGCATCATCTGTGCGGCGGTTGTCAATCGTATCTTCTTTCCCCGGCATGCAGGGCCGGTTCTGGCCGCGCGCATCAATGCCTGGCTGCGAGACGGCGCCGAGCTCGCCATTGGCACGCTGGAGGGCAGGGGACGCGATCCTTCGCTTCTGGCGGCAGCCCGACGGCTGGCTGCCGACGCAGTCGACCTCCACAGCTTTACCACTCACGTGGCCTACGACACTTCGGCACTGCGCGATATGGTCGGTCGCACCCGAATGCTGCAGCAGCGCATGGTTGCTATGCTGCCTGTCGTTTCAGGGTTGGCTGACGTGCTGCACGCGCTCGACAAGGCGACGGCGGGCAAATTCACACCCGCCATCACTGCACTCGTAACCGAAGTCAGCGCGTTGCTCGAAAACGGTGCGCCTCTTGCCGAGGATAAGCGCCAGCACCTCCTTGCCCTGATAGCGAAGGCTGAGGAGGAGGGACGCGAGCAACAGGAGTGGAATGGGCTTCTTGCTCACAACTTCACCGCACGCATCCGCGATCTGGTGCAGATCTGGGGCGACTGTCTCAGTCTGCGCGAGGATATCCAATCCGGATCGCATCACGATCTTCGTTGGCGCCGCTTCGGCACGTCGTTCGATCGCGCGCCGATCCACAAGGACTACGGCATGGCCGTTCACTCCGGCCTATCCGTGATGCTGGCGACGTTCATTGCCACAGCCCTCTGGATCTATACCGGCTGGCCGCAAGGCAGCGCCGCCGCGATGATGGCAGGCGTGCTCTGCTGCATCTTTTCATCGATGGACGATCCCGCGCCGATGATGATCAAGTTCGTCAATGTGGCGATCGTCACCGTGATCGCAGCGTTTGTTTTCGAGTTCGGCCTGATGCCGTTGATCCATACCTATGTCGAGCTTGCCGCAGCACTTGGATTGGTCCTGGTGCCAGCGGGGTTGTTGATGACCAAGCCATCGCTCGCTCTCTACGGCATGGGCTTCTGCGTGAACCTGCCGAACATGCTGACGCTGCAGGATCGCTTGAGCCTGGATCTCGCCTCCTTCCTCAATTCGAACGCGGCCATGATCATCGGCATGGTGATCGCCTGCGGGACGACCGTTCTTGTTCGTTCTGTCGGTGCAGAATGGACCGCCTACCGGCTGCTGCGCTCGGGCTGGACCGATATCGTCACTGCGGCGCGTCGCCCTGAGGACGTCGACTTCACGAAGTTGCTTTACCGGATGGTCGACCGGTTTGGCCTGGTTGCCCCGCGCCTGGCGATGATCCCGGCCGAGTCCGCCGTCGCTCAGACCGATATCCTGCGGGATTTGCGGAACGGCCTCAATACGCTGGAGCTCCAACGCCACAAGCAGCTTGTCTCGCGCGACAAGCGCGAGCCGATCGAGAACGTGCTGTCGGGCGTTGCGGCTTATTATCAGCAGAAGCAGAAGAGCCGGGATGCTCAACCCGACGGAAACCTACTGACGACACTGGACCAGTCGCTCGCAGCACTGATTGAGGCCGGCCGGTCGTCGGCGATCGAGGGCGCGCGCCGCTCGATGACAGCGCTCAGATACACTCTCTACCCGGATGCAGCCTCCCTCGCTCAGGCTGTCACGGGCGCGACAGCCGGAACTGCAAAGGAACATGCGGCATGAGGCCGGATATCGATATTTACGGGGTCTTTCTCCCAACGCTCGGCGCGATCGCATTCGCCGCTTACCTCCTCAACGCCATCCTGCGGAGTGCACTGGCGTATGTCGGCTTCTATCGTTTGGTCTGGCATCGACCGCTCTTCGACACGGCCATGTATTTCTGCCTGCTCGGCGCCATCGCGCTATCTTTGAATAAGGTGTCACTATGAAATCGCTTCTCGCTCATTCCGGTCGCTTCCTGGTTACCGGCGTCATGGTCGCTTTGGCGGGAGTGCTCGGCTGGCATTTGTGGGACTACTACATGGACGAACCATGGACCCGCGACGGCAAAGTTCGCGCGGACGTCGTACGCCTAGCCGCCGATGTCTCCGGGATCGTCAGTGAAGTCGATGCAAAGGACAATCAGACTGTTCGCAAGGGCGACGTGATCTTCCGTATCGATCAGGCGCGTTTTACGCTCGCCTTGCGCCAGGCCGAAGCGCAGATGGAAAGCAGCAAGGCGGCACTCGACCTGGCGAGAAGCGACCTCGAGCTCTATCGCAAACTTGGCGAGAGCTCGGTGACACGGCAGAAGATCCAGCAGGCTGAGACGACAGTCCAGCAGGACGAGGCCGCCTACAACCAGGCCGTGATCAGCCGTGACACTGCTCAGCTCAATCTCGACCGTTCCGTGGTGCGGGCGCCGGTCAACGGCGTGCTCACCAACTTCTCCATGCAGCCGGGCAATTATGTTACTGCGGGCACCGCCGTTACCGCCCTGATCGACAGCGATTCCTACTACGTCGCCGGCTATTTCGAAGAAAACAAGCTGGACCGCATCAAGGTCGGCGATCCTGCGCTCGTCTATCTGATGGGCAGCAAAACGCCTCTTAAGGGGCATGTCGATGGCGTCGCGGGCGGCATAGAGGATCGCGAACGCAGCGATACCAGCAGCGCGCAGCTCGCTAACGTAACTCCGACTTTCACTTGGGTGCGGCTGGCTCAGCGCGTCCCCGTACGCGTGGCGCTCGATGCGCTGCCCGACGACACGGCGCTTGTCGCCGGTCGCACTGCAAGCGTCACCATCGTTAATTGACCCGAGGCGGCTTCAAGAGCCGCCTTCGCAAAACTGTAAGTTCACCGGTCTGGGCGTCCCGCGATGACCGGATACGAAGCCATTCGGCTTAAGAAAAGCAAAATGACGCCCGGTTCTAGGAGACAGCCGTGGACGACCGCCACGTCATAGAAATCACCACCTGGCTGATGCAGAGCGGGCTCAAGGGCATGGCCGAAGCGGACCTGCTCGCCGGCTTCTGTGAACGGTGTGGTGCGAACGGACTGCCGGTCGAGCGTTCCGTTGCCGTCATGGACACTCTGCATCCGGTCTATGAACGCCGAGCTTTCCGCTGGGACAGCCGAGAGCCGATCGAGCGGGTGTCGGAATACGGCTTTTCCGGTGCCGGAGCGATCGCCGACAACTGGCTCCGCTCCGCATTCCATCATTTGGAGACGACGGGGTCCGTCGAGGTCCGCAGAAGCCTGAGCAATGGTGACGCGACCGATTTCTACCTGCTGGACGATCTGAAGGCTGCTGGTTTCACAGACTTCATCGCCATTGCGCATCGCTTCGGCGATGGTGGTACGATCGGAGACATTGACTGCTTCTTCTCCCACTTTGCCACGCGAGCGAAGGATGGATTCTCCGATCGTGACGTCGCGGTATTGCGCGATCTGCTTCCCTGCCTGGCGCTGGCCGTCAAATGCGTGACGATTAGCGGCGTTGCCGGCACGATTGCCAAGGTCTATCTGGGGCAGGATGCGGCCAACCAGGTACTGCACGGCAAGATCACCCGCGGTCAAAGCGACCGCATATCGGCCGCGCTGTGGTTTTCCGACCTTGCCAACTTCACGCACATCTCGGACACAGTCGATCCGGAAGAGATTATTCCGATGCTCAACGACTATGCGGATGCAGTGATCTCGTCGGTGCAGGAAGCGGGCGGCGAAGTGCTCAAGCTGATGGGCGACGGCACGTTGGCGATTTTCAAGGGCAGGCGGCCAAACGAGGCCTGTTCGGCGGCGCTGAATGCCCGGTCGCTGCTCGACCGGCGCCTACTCGACCTCAATGCGCAGCGCCGTATCGAGGGGAGACCGGTGACTGACGTCTATCTCGGGCTCCATCTCGGCGAGGTCTTTTACGGCAACATCGGCAGTGAAGATCGCCTCGACTTTACGGTCATCGGACCTGCCGTCAACGAGGTCAGCCGAATTGTCTCGCTCTGTCGGTCGCTGCAGAGCCGCTTGCTGATGTCGGCGAGTTTTGCGGCAATCGTTGCACCCTCACAAATGGACAGCCTGCATTCGATCGGCCAGCATGTCTTGCGCGGCGTCAATCGTGCTCAGGAACTGTTCACGCTGATGCCGCTCATTTGAACTGATCCCGGCCGCGTGACCAAACAGGCCCAACTTGCAGCACTCTTGTTGCGTTCCACGCGGTACGCAACGTAAATGCCAAGGTAACAAGGCTTGGCGGCCGCTATTAACGCGGGTCTGTTACCGTTGCGTACTTCCGCCACGCCACTGGCTCGCTAAGATCGTTCAAACGAAGCCGACTGAGGCCGGGGTGGTCTTCATGGGCAAGGAACACGACGGGGCACGAACGCCTTCCGATGCCGAGCGGCGAGGGTTACACCGCTTGATGCTGAAGCTGCCCTCGGTCCGCGGGCGGCTTCAACTGATCGGGGAGAAGTCGGAATCTCTTGGCAGCCTCTGCGAGGCCTATGAGGATGCTAGCTCCACCCTCGACCGGCTGAGGAGCAGTGCCGGCGACATGAACCACGCGATGGTCCATGAGTATGAAATGGTCTGCGCAGAGATCGAGGCAGACGTGATCAAGTACTGTCGTGAGCGCGGAGGCGGCGGCCTGGAATAGGACCGACCAGCTCGCACCAATGTCGGTCACGTTTTGGTTTTGTTAGCGTTTTGTGTTGCAACCCCTTGTTTTCTGCGAGGCAAGCCCATCTGTTCTACTTGGCATTGAGCATTGCGTAGCGGGGCGGCAATGAAGGCTAAGGAATACGAAGGCTGGGCTCATGACGTTTCATGCTCGGAAGCCAGCGCAGAACTGGAGCGTCTGCTCGCCGACGAGCGGTTCAGGGCCACCGAAAGAAGCCGCAGCATCCTTAAATATATCGCGGAACAGCAATTCGCTGGGCGCGCCGAGGGCGTGAAGGCCTATTCTATCGCCATTGACGTGCTTGGCCGACAAAGCAATTTCGATCCGTCACTCGATCCCATTGTTCGCATCGAGCTCAGCCGATTGCGATCCTCGCTCAGCCAGTATTACGAGGCTTTCGGTGAAGATGGTGGGGTCACGGTTCAATTGCCGAGAGGGCGCTATATTGCGATTTTCACGCGGTCCACCGGTGCATCCCCAGGCATCGATGATCGAGAGCATCCCGCAACGACCTGGGGCGAACCCGTAAAGCTGGTTCCCCCGTTGCCCGTTTCAGCGGTTGCGCCGAATATCCAAGCCGGCTCCTGGGCGACCTTGCGGCTCGCTGCAACCCTGGCGCTGCTGATGGTCGTGGTCGTAGGCACCGGTATCACCGTTTATGGCGCGCGCACCGTGACAACGGCCAAGCCTACAGTCACAGTCACGCTGACTGCGGTGGATGAAGGGTTGCGTGACGAGGCCGCTGTCACTCGCGATATGTTGCTGACCGCCCTTACCCAATTTCAGACTCTGACGGTTTCGCAAGCCGATCGGCGCGAAAGGCCGCTTGCCTCGGTGCTTCGCCCGGCCAGATCGAACGCCTACGCAATCGATATGAAATATTACGGTGATGGCGACGATCGCAGTATCTGGTGGCAGGTCGTCGACACGGCGACGGGCGATCTTCTCAAATCCGGTCTGGAGAGGGTCGATACCAGTGGCAGGACGGTTGCGTCGGTCCGGGAGGAATTGGTCGCGCAACTCTCGCGCCGCTTTGCTGCTACACGCGGGATCATCAACAATATCGAAGCACACGATATGGCTGAGGGCTCGCTTGGCAATGCATGCGTCCTTCAGGCCGAACACGAGTTGGACGACGGCCGGGCATCGGGTCTCGCACGTACGATCGATTGCCTGGAAAGAACGATTGCGGCAAACCGCTACGATGCCGACGCAACAGCAGCGCTGGCGATGCTGCTGGCGGCGGGGCAGGCGGAGATCACCGACAACAGCAAGCTTGCGCGTGCGCTCGAGCTTGCCAACCGGGCAGTCTCGTTGTCGCCGCTTTCGGACCGGGCGCACCTGGCGCTGATGTTGTCGCAATTCTACAGTGGAAGGATCGACGCGGCTATCGCCGCAGGCAACCGCGCACTCGCGCTCAATCCCAACAGCCCCGATGTAGCTGCAAAGCTTGGTCTTGCACTGTTCGCGCTGGGCTATTTTGATGCGGGCGTTTCTCTTGCGCGCGATGCCGGCAGATTAGTCGATGTCGTTCCGCGTGATGCGGTCCTGGTTCTCGCACTCGACGCTTACCGGCGAACAGATTGGTCGGAGGCTTCGCTGCTCGCCGAGCAGGCAAGTGACAGGAATTTCCTGATCAGCGTCTTGCGCGTTGCCGCACTCGGGCAACTCGGGTCGGATGAAGCGGCGCAGCGGCTTACAGAACTCCGGCAACTCACGCCGGATTTCGAGGCGACCTTCCGCGAGAGAATGGCGCAGCGACGCTATCAACCGCTGCTTTCCGCATCCATCGAAGAAGGCCTAACGAAAGCGGGCGCCCGCTTCACGGCGGAGGGGCTAGCGACTGCCTTTTAGCCGGCGCTGCAACGTGTAGCGAGTTCGCGCCGGCAGCGCAGCGAGTTCCGCGCGGGTATTTCGCAGCGTGTGACGGCGGCAAGGGCCACGCATTTGCGCGCGGCTCGCCCGGAGCCGATATTGCATGTAGATTTACAGTCGTGGCTGGTATCGATCGCCGTCTAACTTTGGTCGGCTGCCCCTTTAGCAGTCGTTCGGCGTTTGGCTGGCTTGGCGGGCGCTTCGTCTGAGCCTCCAGAGAGCGCCTTGCGCAGGTTCTCCTCCTGGTCCGGCGCCAACGAGGTTTTCAGTACGCGGCCACGCAGCCCCTGGAACTCTGCCAGGACTTTTTCCGGCTGCACCTTGCGTATGAGCACGAAGAGAGCGGAGGAGGAGTTCGGTATGGTTCCGCCAAGAGACTTGATGAATTCGTCGTTGATGCCATAGTCGGAAAGCGAACCGGAGATCGCGCCAGTGCCTGCACCGACGAGCCCGCCGATCGCAAAGCCTGCGAGCGGATTGAGGAACAGCAGACCAACCAGGGCGCCCCAGAGTGAGCCGGACAAGAGCCCCGATGTGGCCCCGATTGCTGCCAGGTTGAGGCTCTGCTTGAGATGGACCTTTCCGGCTTCATCTCTCACGACGACCACCGCATCCTCGAGGTCGACCAGATATTCCTTCTTCAGGTTGTGAAGTTTCAGCAACACCTTATCTGCTTCATCCATGGCATCGAAGCCGATCACAACGAGTTCCGACATTGTCCGTTCCTTTCGTTTGATAGCGGGGTACAGAGCGGTTGAGTGGCTGGAAAACGCCAGCCGGGAGGCTATTGATCAAACGCGTAAATCTTCTTCCAATCGGCTTTCATGTCGACGAGCAGCCAGTTGCGGCTCTCCGCCTCGTCGAGCGCCTTATCCAGCTTCCCGAAGTCCGATTTGCGATCATAGGCGTATTCGCGATCTGCGTCGGTATGATGAATGATCATTGCAAAGTGCGGTCCCTGGCCAGCCATTACCCAGCGCAGCATCTCGTAGTCACCGTCCGAATTGCCTGCGGCAAGGATCGGTCGCCTGCCTATGAATCTGTTGATGCCCACCGGCTTGCCGGGGCCATCGTCAACGAAGTCGACTTTCGGAAGGCGGTTTAGAACCGGGATGTCGCCGACGAGCGCGTATTGCGTCGTGATCGTGCTTCCGACGACTTGTTCAGGCGGAATGCCGTATGCTTTCTCGGTCATCGGGCGCATGAACTCGACGCCGCCACCCGAGACAATGAAGGTCTTGAAGCCATTGGCGCGCAGGTAATCCAGCAGCTCGCGCATGGGCAGAAATGTCATCTCGTTGTAAGGCTTGCCGGTCTTCGGGTGTCTCGCCGTGGCGAACCAGTCGATGACGATGTTGCGGAAATCGTCGGTCGTCAGACCGGCGTGGGTCTCCATCACAAGCTCGACGAGGCCTCGTTCGCCGCTCTTTGCGATACCCTTGAGATCACCGGCCAGAATCGATTTGAAGGGCTCCTTTTCCTTCCACTCGGGGTGCTGTGGAGCGAGCGTCTTAACCCGATCCAGTATGAAGCCAAGTTGGAAGTAGAACGGCTGCTCGGTCCAGAGCGTACCGTCGTTGTCGAATACGGCGATGCGGTCCTCGGGCGCCACGTAGTCGGCGCCGCCTTGCGTTGTCACTTTCTTGACGAAGTCGACGATTGCCTGCTTCGATTTGCCATCGTTCCAGGAGGGAAGCTCCTGCGCGAATGCGCTCACCGGGAGCAGCAGGAAAAGCAGGAGGAAGCGCACAGACGGGGACATCGGACACTCCTGATCATGTTGCAACGCGTTTGATGCAGCGAAAGCCGACGTGGCTAGTGGACGTGTCTTCCGGCTCGGCGTGGCGCGCTGCCGGACGATAGCGCCGGCAGTAGTTCGGGGCGCAAAGATGCGAGCCGCCCTTCAATACTCGCCTCGGGATAAGAATGTTCGGCTGATTGGGATCGTAACTTGCCTCTTTTCCGCCGCCGCGCGGGTTCTCGGGGATGCAGCACGCCTTTGCCGCAGGCTGCGGATGTCGCGTCGACCAATAGTCCTGCGTCCACTCCCAGACATTGCCGATCATGTCATAGGCGCCGTAACCGTTTGGCGCAAACGACCGCACGGGTGTCGTCCGGTCCTTGCCGTCAGGCTTCGTGCTGTGGGTCGGGAAGGTGCCCTGCCAGGTGTTGGCCATGGCAACACCACCGGGCATAAGCTCGTCGCCCCAGGCAAATTCAGTGTCGTCAAGCCCACCACGTGCGGCCAGTTCCCACTCGGCCTCTGTCGGCAGATCCATTCCGGCCCATTCGGCATAGGCCTTCGCGTCGGAGTAGGCGACATGGACAACCGGGTGATCGAGCTTGCCGCGGAGGTCGCTGAGGCCGCCATAGGGTCGCCGCCAGTTGGCCCCGAACTTGAATTTCCACCACTGAGCGATATCTGCGCCACTCACCGATTTGGGCGGTGTGAAGACAAGAGATCCGGCCCGAAGCATGTTCGGCAGGGCGCCCGGATAGTCCCTCGGGTCGGGCGCCTTCTCGGCCAATGTTACGTGGCCGGTCGCCTTGACGAATTCCTGGAATTTGCGGTTCGTGACAGGCGTCGCCTCGATCCAGAAGCCATCGACGGCAACAGGATGAGCCGGGGCCTCTTCCGGATAATGGTCGTTGGACCCCATCACGAAGGTCCGGCCGGCTATCCAGACTAGGTCGCCATTGCCGTCGCCCTGACGTTGCGGCCGGTGTTCTGCGTCAAATGCCAGTGCCATCGTCGCCTCCGAAAGCCTGCCCTTAATATTCCGCGTCTTGCCTTACCCGTAAGTACGTTACGGTAACACGGCTTCCACAAAACGTTACATCAGGCGTAAATCTGCTGCTGTGGGCCATGAATTCAACTCGGCCAATGGATTTCCGCGCGTCGAAGGGGGCGGGTGTTGCAGTGTTGGGCCGATGCGGCTGCCCGCGCCGCCAATCGAGTGCATCTTCAGGTGGCTGCAGGGCCGTTCGGCAGCTTTTGTTGCCACCTGACCTGACTGGAGAGTTCGCCACCGGAAGGCTGTCGCCAGGGGCTTGGCCGTCCGGTGAATCGCTGGCGCGGCGGCTGCTTGAAAAGCAAAGCCGCCCGCCGCCGCTTTGCTATTTTCCTGACGCTGGGCTCTCCAGCGAGCGCATCAAGGCGTCGACCATCTGATCGATGCTGAAGCTCGCGGAACGCTGGCTTGGAGGATAGTCCTTGAACGTCTGCAAGAAGGGGGCGACTCGGTAGACGCCGTACTGGATGAGATAGGCATTCTTCGCCAGCCAGTCATAATACTGGTCAGAGACGACGTCGGCGCGCTCGAAGGGGTCCATGCGCAGATTGAAGACCTTCGGCGCACGCAAACAAGTGAAGGGGTTTGCCCATACGACGAAGCCGCCCGGCTCCCTCTGTTCACAGAACACGATCTTCCAATTGCCATAGCGATAAGCGACGACCTCTCCATCATCGTTGAAATAGTAGAAATCTTCGCGTCCGGACTTCGGCTGCTGTCCTGTCAGGTAAGGAAGCTGGTTGTAACCGTCGAGATGGACCTTGAACTGATTGCCGTTGATGCTTGCGCCATTGAGGAGCTGTTCCTTGATGCCGGGATCGCCGGCTGCGGCAAGCAAGGTCGGAAACCAGTCAAGTCCGGACATCATCTCATTGGACACCTCGCCCGGCTTGATGTGGCCGGGCCAACGAACCATCGCCGGAACGCGGAAGGCGCCTTCCCAGTTGGTATCCTTCTCGCTTCGGAAAGAGGTCGTCGCCGCATCTGGCCAAGACCACTGGTTCGGGCCGTTGTCCGTCGTGTAGACGACGATCGTATTGTCGGCGATCTTGAGATCGTCCAACGCCTTGAGGAGCTTCCCGACATCGCCGTCATGCTCGATCATGCCATCGGCATATTCGTTGCCGGGCATGCCGCTTTGCCCCTGCATCGAATCCCGAACATGGGTAAAAGCGTGCATGCGCGTGGTATTCATCCAGGTGAAGAAGGGCTTTCCTTCCTTGGCCTGACGCTGGATGAAATCGATCGCCGCAGCGGTCGTTTCATCGTCGATCGTTTCCATACGCTTGCGATTAAGAGCGCCAGTATCTTGGACCCGTCCGTCAGCGAACGAATGCAAGACGCCGCGCGGCGAATTCGCTTTCACGAACGCCTGGTCGTTCTTTGGATAATAGGGACGCTCAGGCTCTTCTTCGGCATTCAAGTGATAGAGGTTGCCGAAGAACTCGTCGAAGCCATGCTGCGTTGGCAGGAACTCGTCGCGATCGCCGAGGTGGTTCTTGCCGAACTGGCCGGTTGCATAGCCGAGTGGCTTCAGCGCCTGCGCGATGGTAATGTCACGCGCCTGCAAGCCGACCGTTGCTCCGGGAATGCCGACCTTGCAGAGACCCGTACGGAGGCAGACCTGGCCGGTAATGAATGTCGAGCGGCCGGCAGTGCAGCTGTTTTCGGCGTAATAGTCGGTGAACAGCATGCCTTCCTTGGCAATACGATCAATATTGGGCGTCTTGTAGCCCACGACACCCATCGAATAGGCGCTGATGTTTGTCTGGCCGATGTCGTCACCGAAGATGACGAGTATATTCGGTTTGGTCGTATCTTGAGCCGGCGTCGCCTGTTGCGCATGGGCGATCCCATAGCTGAGGGATGTCGAGGCCAGCGCCAATGCCAAAGCTGCGCCGGCGTGCCGAAGCCGTTTTGAGAGAGATGCACTCATTGCGATCTCCCTTGTCCATGCAGGTGATTCAACATCTACGCTCTCCTGATTGTGGGTAGGCCAAACTCGGCCGTAGATTCCCACTGAAAAGCGTTGGTCGGTAAGTACGTTACGGTAACAAACGAGGGTCACGACGTAACAGCGCACAGAATGCCTGATTGCTACTCGGTCAACGGTTGCGGCTTGAGATCGCCTTGCAGGGTTTCGTCGACAGGGCGCTTCTTGGCCCGCATCGGCTGTTCAAGCACCGTGACCGGCGCGGCGACAGCCGTGGCTGCGACGTTACCGATGGTCGTCACTGTTCCGCCGACGACAGCGGTGAGTCCCTGGCCGAGCGTGACGTTGGAATCCGTCAGCGTCTGACCGGTGACGATCCGCTGGCCAATCAGCTGAACGATTTCAGGACTTTCGGCGAACTTGCCGTGGTTCAGGCCTTCGCCTTTGACCTTGGTGAGATCGATGGCCGTAATGCCGGCGGCTTCGAGTTTCGAGCGATAGGGCTCAACGGTCGGATCGATCGCGCCCAAACGCGAGACCTTTCCCGTGATGAAACTTGAAACCGCAAGCGCCTTGTCATCCTGAGACACGAAGATCGTGAATTTCGGCGTCGGCGTGCCCATCTCCGCGAACTGCTTGGCAAAGACCTGAATATCGATATCCGGGGACGCGAGAATGACGTTGTGAATCTTGCTGTTCACGTGTCCGTCGCGGATACCCATCTGCCGCAGGGATTCCATCGTCAGCCAGGTGCCCATTGAATGAGCGAGGATTGTGATGTCCTTGACGTCGGGGTCGGCGGCTAGCGTCCGCAGCGCCTGCTCGAGCGCCGTGCGTGAATAGTTGGTGCTCTCCTTGTCGTATTCATAGGCGGTAAGCTGCGCGCGTGACGGCCACGTGAAGAGGATAGGGGTCGCCTGCATCCCGGAATCGTGGACGATCTGGGCCAGACGGAAGACGGAATCCTCGTACTTGTTGTTGAAGCCGTGGACAAAGACCAGCGCATGCCCGCCCTGGATGTTCTGGTGGAACCAGGCGCGCCCCTCTGGAACGGTGTCGATCTCCTTGACGCTGGTCACCGCAAAATCGGTTGCGGGATTGGGCGGTAGACGCTTCGGCCATTGGACTGTGCCTGAGGCCCGTTTCGGCGGAATGGAGACGTCAACCGCCGTCAGGTAGGGCTTTGGGCTGCGTTCGCCGGTGAAGAGCGTCGCCGGGTCGCCGGAAGGTTCGCGCGTGGTTGCGACCAGCATGCTGACCTTTGAGGTATTCTGCGTTGCCGCCGATAGCGCAACAGGGGCCATGACTCCGCTTGGATGACCGCAGCTGGCAAGAACTGCCGCGACGAGCAAAGGTGCAAGTGTCCGAACAGTACGGGCAGCAATCACGTTCCGGTTCCCTCATTGAAACGCAAGCACCTT
>NZ_LNCD01000147.1 GCF_001542405.1 Rhizobium altiplani | reverse complement strand
TTGAAGTCGGCGCACCACAGATCGTTGGGGCCGGTGGCCGCCGACAGCGCCGTGCCCATGGCCTTGTTCGCCCGGTTCCTCTTACGGGCCTGGCTCACAAGGCCGTACCGGTCGAGCACCGCATGCACCGTGCTTCTCGCCGGGATGCGCACGTCGCCGGCCAGACGGCGCACCAGAAGCTCGCGGATCTTGCGCGCCCCCCCAGTGCGGCTTCTCCTGTTTGCAACGAACGATCATCGCCTCGACCGGTTCGGGCAACTGGTTGGCATAGCGCACCGGCCGCCGGGACCGGTCCGTCAGGCCTCCAGCCCGTCCTCCTTGCAGCGATTGAAGATCTTGTAGCTTGCGCGAGAGATCCCGAACGACCGACACACCTCGCTCATACCTTCGCCCTCCAGTAAACGGGCGACAAATCCAAGACGCTCATCCATGACCGAAGTCTCTCTCTACGGCATCCACACCTCCCGACCAAAATCGAAAAATGTAACCCATGTCTCCGGTACGGTCTGTCACCTATCTCTCAGGTCGGGCATCGCCTACCTTGGCATTAGCAGCTGCGCTTTGCCACGTTCCGCGATGCCCTCTCGTGTTCGCACGCCAGAGTCTAAAGTCGCGCGCCCTCCGTCGCATTCGTCAATATCGGGAAACATGTTCGCCATCTTGACGCGGATCAATGTTCGACATGGACAGTCCGCTAGGTTTGGATGAATTTATTGCACCACGATCTGGAACGGATGTCCCATGTACAATCGTATACTCATTCCAACCGACGGCTCGGAGCTTGCTTCCAAGGGCGTCGATCACGGTCTTGCACTTGCAAAGGCGCTCGGCATTCCAGCGACAGTCATCAACCTCACGGTGCCGCTGGCTGGCTTTGCGCTTCAGGGAGTAGTTCAGGCACAGGCCTTGGACAGCTATAATCACGCGGTGAAAGAAGACCTGATCGAGATCGAAAGAATTGTCCGCGACAAGTCGGCGAAAGCGCAGGTGACGGTCGATTTTGTCCACGAGATAAATAGCTCTCCTGCTACGGCCATTCTCGAGACTGCTCAGGCAAAAAACTGCGACCTGATCGTTATTTCCTCACATGGGCGCACGGGCATCGGAAGAATGATACTTGGCAGCCAAACCCAGCAGGTCCTCGCCAATTCGACCGTTCCTGTTCTTGTCGTCAGATAACGGCATCGGCATTCGTGGACTCTTAAGGCGTCTGGCAAAAGCAACAAGGGATACGTCGACGTTGCCCAGTGGAGCGATCCCTAATGGCCAAACTGAGCAAGAGCGATACTTCAAATAAAAACAGAGTGACTAAGGGCAAACGCTATTACATCTGTTGATATTACCTAGCAACAAACACGATTTGAACTTTTTTATGCTATGCGCTATTTAGATATTCTGCAAATTGACGAAAATCAATTATAACTTTTTCTCGAAATTTACATTTTATTAACCCAGGAATGCTATGCGAACTATGGAGATTATTCAAATCTTGAAAGATCAAGGTCAGATCTCCCGATCGGAACCACTGCGTCGCGCGCATTTTGGAAAGTAGTGTTTTGCGACGTTTCGGCCTCGTGGTCTTGCAACGTTGTCGGCGAAATGACGAGCGTCCGGCCACTCTTATACAGAAGCCGGAATTCATGACGATCGCGCCGGTTTCCCTAGGCGAATAACCGACATGAATTTACCCGCCTTCTTTTCACGTATCAGCACGAAACTCGCCCTCATGTCCGCTGCCGGCATTGCGATGATGCTCGTCATGCTGGCTGGCCTTTGGTTAGAGGATCGCTCGGTCGGCCAGAGCGCCATACTCGAACGGCAACAGGTCGGCGCATCACGCGACTATGTCGAGGCCAAGGCCGCCATTCGCGGCATGCAGATCGAGAGCCTGAACATGCGCCTGGCGGACGCCATGGACGAGGTGCTGCAGGCCAAGTCCGCCGTGCGGGACAATCACGACGCAGCCATCAGAGCCCTGGATTCGGCCCTGTCGATCCTGACAATCCAGGTCAACCAGGAGCGGGTGAAAAACATCAAGGCGCTGGTTGACGAATATTACAACACGAGCGGCCAACTCGCAGAGTTCCTCCGCACGAAACTGAGCGCGGCGGGCGTCGACGCAAGCCTCGCCGCCAAGGAACGGGAATTCGTTACACACCAGATCGATCTCATCCAGAAGACGATGTCCCTCCTCGATGAGGCCGGCACGATCGCAAAGGGCCGTGCGACAACAGCCGCCGCAGCTTCGAACGTGGCCCTCAATTCGATGGAAACCACATCGCTCGCCGGTGGATTTCTCGTGATGATTACTCTTCTCGGCGCCGCTCTCTTCGGCGCGAAAGCGGTGGCAAAGCCGATCGGTCGTATCACCGAAAACATGAGTGTCCTGGCGAGCGGCAATCTCGGCGCCGAGATCCCTTTCACTGGGCGCAGCGACGAGATCGGCGACATGGCGCGCGCCGTCGCAGTGTTCAAGCAGAACGGCCTCCGGGTTCGCGAGTTGAATGCACACGAAGCTGCCCTTCATGCCAAGAGTGTTGATCTGCAGTCGAGCATCGGCGTGGTGGTCTTGGCCGCCGTTGGCGGTGATTTCACGCGGCGTATCGCCAAGGACTACGGCGATGCCGACCTCAACCGCTTTGCCACGCAAGTCAACGAACTGGTGGCCTCCGTCGATCGCAGCGTCGCAGAGACCCGGCGTGTCGTGGCTGCCCTTGCCGAGGGTGATTTGACCGAAACGATGCGCGGCGACTTCCAGGGCGCCTTCGGCGAACTCAGGGACAATGTCAACGCGACCATGGCCAACCTGCGCTCGGTGCTCGGCGAGGTGCGCGCCGCCGTCGACACGATCAACAGCGGCTCGAGCGAAATACGCAGCGCCTCGGACGACCTCTCCAAGCGCACCGAACAGCAGGCGGCTTCGCTGGAGGAAACCTCCTCCGCTTTGGAAGAGATCACCGTCGCGGTGAAAAATTCCACCGAACGGGCAACAGAGGCGAGCCATATGGTCGACGAGGCGCGCCGCAGCACCGAGCGGTCGAGCGCGGTTGTCAAGGACGCCGTATCAGCCATGAGACGCATTGAGCAGGCCTCGGGCGAAATCGGTCAGATCATCAACGTCATCGACGAGATCGCCTTCCAGACGAACCTGCTGGCGCTCAATGCCGGAGTGGAAGCGGCCCGCGCCGGCGAGGCCGGCAAAGGCTTCGCCGTCGTCGCCCAGGAAGTGCGCGAACTGGCGCAGCGTTCCGCCAATGCCGCAAAGGACATCAAGACGCTCATCGGCCGCTCCAGCGCGGAAGTCGACGCAGGCGTCACGCTGGTGACGGCAACCGGTGAGGCGCTCGGGCTGATCCAGGGGCATGTGATCAAAATCAACGAACATGTTCATTCGATCGCGACGGCCGCGAAGGAACAGTCAACGGGACTGTCGGAAGTGAGCATGGCGGTGAATGAGATGGATCAGGTCACCCAGCAGAATGCTGCCATGGTAGAGGAGTCGACAGCGGCGACCAACCGGCTGGCGGACGAGGCTGCGAACCTCTCGCGACTGATCGCCCGCTTCAACCTCGGAACAGGCGGCCCGGCTGCGAGCGCGTATTCCGCTCCACGCGCCACCCGGGATAGCGGGCCTGCCGCCTCGCCGGCCCGCAAACTGGTGGGGAAAGTCGCGGCCGCCTTCCACGGCAACGCCGCTCTTGCCCATGACAATTGGGAGGAGTTCTGACATCGGCGTACCGCGCTGGCAATATCTCTGATCGGGATTGGTGATGAGACCGCATTCACCCTAACGGGATTGATCCGACATGCCGCATCATAAATCAGCGCAAGCTGCATGATGCGGCATGTTCCACACCGGGCAGGCAAGTCCTCGATCGTCGGTTACATCACCTCGCTCTCGGCTCGCCGCGTTTGAGCGCACCGTTGAAACTGAAGCCGCCCGATGCCCAGCGAATTCTCGGTAGAACGAGCCGGCAGGCGACAGACCGCAGAACAATTGCTGTTCTATGCTTGCCCGAGCATCCTATTCGAGAAAACACCGGAAATAGAGGGTCGACTGTAGGTTTGACTTGCGACATTGTAGTATTGCTGCAGTTCACGCGGGGTGCATGTCATGTCGTACTCGCAAACGTTCCCAGTCTATGCGTCCGTTCTGGTGACGGGCGTTGTTGCACCGCTGTTCGCGTTGTCGGCGGCCGAAACAGCGGTCGTCAAAACGGTGCGGGATCCATCGATATCAATCCTCGTCAGAGCCGACCTCGAACAAGGCGCGCTATCGGCGCCCGCCACCTCGATTGACTGGTGGTTGCGGGACGATATCGTTCATACGTCGCAGGGGACGGACGGGACGAAGAGTGTCTTCAATCGAAATTGGCTGAAGGACGACCAGCTTCGCGGCTCCCACTGATCAACTTGGCAGGGCATCGTTGGGTGGATCGCCGCGGGCGGCCCCGCCTACAGCCAGCCGCCGGTGAACCCCGCTCGCCGCAACCCCCTGACAATAGGCTCGCAATCACGCATCAGCGTCCACAAAAGGCCGGTGCGGTAATTCTCAATCATCAGCGCCACCGGCCCCTGGTCAATCCCGAAGTGGTACGGGCTGATCCACCAGCCAGTCGGACTGTCCGGATCCTTGAAGGTCTGATTGAATGATGGCTTGAAGCCGTAAAGCCTAGTCATCCCCAGCTTCATGCCCGCGAACTTCCGGACGGTCGGAAGGACAATCTCGGGCGCAAAAGGCAGGGATGCCACGACAACCCAGGGCGCTACGGTTCCGTCATCGGGCCCGAACGGCGCGCCACGGGCAACATAATCGAAGAACTCGCGACGAACCCCGCCGACATCCGCCTTCACCCAGCCCGGGCCGTCACACGCGGTAAATCCCCAGCAATGCTCACCATAACCCTCGAACTGCATCGGATTTCGGATTGCATACTCCTGATGGACAAAGGTCGCTTGCCGGCTATTCTGGAAGTAGTCGCTGTCATGCTCGCGCATGAATTCATCGCGGATCCCGCGGAAATCGATCCACATATGCGATAGCTGGTGGGTGAACAGCGGACCGGAATAGAGCAGCTCGCGGCCGTAGATGTTCCGCCATTCGTAGCTTTCCGTGTAGGCCTCATAGCTCTCGGGCGGCAGCGGATGCGACGGCGATCCCAGCCCCAATATGTAGAGAAGCAGGCCTTCGTCATAACCACGCCAACGGTAAGGAATGAAGCCATTCTCGGGTCGCCAGCCATGCGTCAGGGTAGCGCCCTGATCCCGCGCCCAGTTCCAGTCTGCACGCTCGTATAGCGCCGTCGCAAGCGTCCTGATCTTCGCTTCTTCGGCGCTCTCCCCGTCAAAATAGGTGGCGACTGTCAGCGCACCAGCGAACAGAAAGGCCGAGTCGATCGTCGATAGCTCGCATTCCCACACCCGCTGTCCCGTCTCGATGTCGAGAAAATGATAGAAGAAGCCCTTGTAGCCCGAGGCGTCCGGCTCGGGGCCCTGGTGGCATTGCATCAGGAATTCGAGCCTGCGCCGGACCATCTTGACGGCAAACTCGCGAATGAGGACGCCACGTTCCACGACGACAGGAATGGTGGCGAGCGCCATGCCGATGGCAGCGATGCTTGCCGGTGCGCCGGGTTGCGTCTTGTCGCGAACGAGGCCGTTGTCCGGGTTCGTAGAATGCAGATAGTAGAGCACCGAGGTGAACTGCAGTCGCGCAAAGTCCTCGTCGGTCAGCCCCGACTCCAAGTTTGGCCTGGGTGACACCGCAACCATGGCTTCCCCTCCCATACAGCTTTGCAATCGCTTGCCGCCAACGGCATCGTACCAATACGCACTTCGCCACCCGAACGGCGCCAGCAGCAATCTGCGTCCTCTGCATCGTCTTTGATAGTGCCCCCTGGAGCAACGGCTCCGGGAGGCACCTGGCTGCGCCGAACGCTACGTGTTGTCGCCTTCCGTCGATGTCCTTTGCTTGCTTGCCGCCCCTCCGAGGACGCCCCACTTCCAGCCGGTGATTTCAGGCATGTCATCACCGTGCTTTTCAATGTAATGCCGGTGCTCGATCAGCTTCTCGCGGATCGCTTGCTTGAAGTAGGCGGCGCGGGCACCGAGTTGCGGCAGTCGATCGATGACGTCTTCGACAAGGTGGAAGCGATCGAGCTGGTTCAAAACGACCATATCGAAAGGTGTCGTCGTCGTCCCCTCCTCCTTGTATCCGCGGACGTGCAGATTGTCGTGGTTCGTGCGCCGGTAGGTCAACCGGTGAATCAGCCAGGGATATCCATGGAACGCAAAGATGATCGGCTTGTCCCTGGTGAAGAGCGCATCGAAATCGGCGTCGGAAAGCCCATGGGGGTGCTCGCTCGACGGCTGCAACTTCATGAGGTTGACGACGTTGATGACGCGCACCTTCAATTCCGGTAGATGTTCGCGGATCATCTGCACCGCCGCCAGCGTCTCCAGCGTTGGCACGTCGCCGCAGCACGCCATGACGACATCAGGCTCGCCGCCCTTGTCGTTACTGGCCCATTCCCAGATACCGAGGCCCTGGGCGCAGTGCTTGACGGCTTGATCCATGGTCAGCCATTGCGGCGCCGGCTGCTTGCCGGCAACGACGACGTTCACGTAGTTGCGGCTCCGCAGGCAATGGTCGGTAACGGAAAGCAGCGTGTTGGCATCCGCCGGCAGATAGACGCGGATCACCTCGGCCTTCTTGTTTACCACATGGTCGATGAACCCCGGATCCTGGTGGCTGAAGCCGTTGTGGTCCTGGCGCCAGACATGCGAGCTCAGGAAATAGTTGAGGGACGCGATCGGACGGCGCCATGGAATATCGTTGCACACCTTCAGCCATTTGGCGTGCTGATTGAACATCGAGTCGATGATGTGAATGAAGGCTTCATAGCATGAGAAGAAGCCATGCCGCCCTGTCAGAAGGTACCCTTCAAGCCAGCCTTGGCATTGATGCTCGCTCAACACCTCCATCACCCGGCCATCCGGCGACAGGTGGTCGTCCTCGGGATAGATTTCGGCCATGTAGCAACGATTGGTGACCTCAAGCACGTCCTGCCAGCGGTTCGAGTTGTTCTCGTCGGGACTGAACAATCGGAAATTCTTGGTGTCCAGGTTCAGTTTCATGACATCGCGAAGAAACTTGCCCATAACCCGGGCAGACTCGGTCGTCGTCGCTCCGGGGCTAGGTACGGAAACCTCGTAGTCACGGAAGTCGGGCAGCCTCAGGTCACGCAGGAGCAGGCCACCATTCGCATGCGGATTGTCGCTCATCCGGCGAATGCCAGTCGGGGCTAGCGCAGCGAGTTCGGCGCGCAGCTTACCGTCGTCATCGAAGAGCTCTTCGGGCTTATATTCCTTCATCCACTGCTGAAGGATCTTGATGTGTTCCGGCTTGTCCATTTCGCCCATCGGGACCTGGTGCGACCGCCAGTAATCCTCGCATTTCTTGCCGTCGATTTCACTCGGGCAAGTCCAGCCCTTTGGCGTGCGGAAAACGATCATCGGCCAGGCCGGGCGTTTCAGATTGCCCTTCTCGCGCGCCTCCCCCCAGATCCGCTTGACCTCGGCAACGGCTGTATCCATCGCTGCCGCCAGTTGCTGCTGCACCTTGTCGGGCTCGTGCCCTTCGACGAAGAGGGGCGCATAGCCCATCCCCTCGAAAAGCTTCCGCAGCTCCTCCTCGGGAATGCGGGCTAAGAAGCATGGATTGGCGATCTTGTAGCCATTGAGATGCAGGATCGGCAGTACGCATCCGTCACGGGCTGGATTAAGAAACTTGTTGCTGTGCCAGCTCGTGGCAAGCGGGCCGGTCTCCGCCTCGCCGTCGCCAACGACGCAGGCGACGATCAGGTCTGGATTGTCGAAGGCCGCACCATAGGCATGGCTCAAGGCATAACCCAGTTCGCCACCCTCGTGGATGCTTCCAGGCGTTTCAGGGGCGACGTGGCTTGGAATGCCGCCGGGAAAGCTGAACTGCTTGAATAGGGCCTTCATCCCTTCGGCGTCCTGGCCGATATTGTGGTAGACTTCGCTGTATGTCCCTTCCAGGTAGGCATGTGCGACCAGCGAAGGTCCGCCATGGCCCGGTCCGATCACGTAGATCATGTTGAGGTCGTCGCGCTTGATCACGCGGTTCAGATGCACATAGAGCATGTTCAGGCCGGGCGACGTTCCCCAGTGACCGAGAAGCCGCGGCTTGATATGCTCCCGCTTGAGCGGCTCTCTCAGTAGCGGATTGTCGAGCAGATAGATCTGCCCGACAGAGAGATAGTTCGATGCACGCCAATAGGCGTCCATTAAGCGCAGTTCTTCGGCCCCAAGGGGAGCACTCGTCTTCTGATGGTCGTTGGTTGCACGAGCGGCGTTCGTCATCATCAGCCTCCTATCGACTTTTTTGTCGTCTCAATTTGCGTGCTTTGCACCGCTGCCGTTCCCGCGGTCATGCGGCGTATTCCACTGCCATGCGCCACTATCGTCAAAGTCCAGGATGGCGTCATAGGATGATATGTCGGCGGCGCTTCCGATATGAACGCAGGCGATGCCGTCATTTGCAAAGCGTGTCATGATCTGGAAAAGTGTCTCCCAGCCAACCATAGCCTCGGTTCTCTCAAGCAAGATGACATGCGGCTTCGCAACGCATGCGCTCGCCAGCATCAGCAAGCACTGCTCTCTTTGCGTCAGAACGGTATGCCATTCCACTTCTTGTTGAAATTCCTCGATCTTAGAAATGCGCTGAAGTTCAAATTCGGCAAGTAGCAGCGCGATGCGTTCGTCCGAAATTTCCGGGCTCGCGGCCGGGGGAATGAACAGTTGTCGAAGTGTCCCTGGCGGAAAATAGGGGTGCTGCGGCAGGAAGCGTATGCCTTCAGCCGTGGGACGAAAAATCTGGCCGGTGCCGGGATAAGCAACACCTGCGGTAGCCCTGAAAAGTGCGCTCCCTTGCTCCTCTCGAGCGCATGTCACCAGGACGCGGGCACGAGGCGGGATGGCGACGGTCAGCTCCTGCAGCAACGACGATCCGTCCCGCTCCGACAATATCGTGAGTTTCTCATACGACAGGTCGTCCCGGGTCTCATCGACCTGAATCTTGGCACCCCCCTTTGGTCTCTCTATCGCCTCTGAAAGAGTACTCAGGCGCGCCACCACTGCAGCAAAACTGGAGATCGAGTTGAATTGGTTGATGATCAGCGAAAAAGCGCCCACCAGCATGGCGAATGCTGCCGCGGACTGCGTAATCACCCCAAATTCGATATCGCCGCGGAAGAAGGCCGGCGCGACAATCAATGCAGGGATGATCTGGATCAGCCAGTTGTAGCCCGTCGTGAAGAAGCCGACATTGCGGTTCACCGATGTTATGTTGCGAAAGTTGGTCACCAGGTCATCAATTCGGACCGCGAGAAAAGACTTCATGCGCGCCTCGCTGCCGGTCAGCAAAATTCGCTCTGCGTTCTCCCTTGCTTGGATGAGCCCCGTACGGAAACTGGCCTCCTTGTCGAGCTGGTCATAGTTCAGCTTGATGAGCGGGCGGCCCAGCCAGACCGTGAGAAACGAGCCGCAGGCAGCATAAAGGACCGCCACGGCGAACAAGACGGGGTTGATGGATAAAAGTACCCCTGAAAATGAAAGGATCGTTAGCCCGCTGCTGAAGATCATGAGCAGGAAGGACAGTGTGGTCACGGTAAATGCGCGGATATCTTCGGAAATGCGCTGATCCGGATACGAGAGTCCTCCCGAAACACCGAGGCGGTAAAAGGCTCCGTCAGTAAGATAGAGATTGACGGCGCGACGCGTCAGAAAGTCTCTCCATGTGAGGGCCAGCCGCTCCTCCGTAAAGCGCGCATAAACCGATGCGATCGTGGAGCCGGCAAACACGAGAAGATAGAATATGGCCTGCCGGACAAACTCAGCGATCTGCCTGTCGGCGATCGCCGTCATGAAGTTCCTGCCCACGAAGTTATTCAGCACATTGAGCCCGTTGATCGCGAGGAAGAGCACGACAAGGCATGCCGTCAGAAGCTTTGCCGTGCCGCCGACCTCCGAGGACATGAAAACGCGCACCGAGCGCAGAAAGCGACCAGCCGTTACCCTGAAAGGAGTTCGCAGCTCTTCCATGCTCCTCCCAACCTTCACCTAGAAAATGAAGCCCGCCTCCCCGACGGCCTCCTCGAAGGCTATTTCATGCGACGTAGGTTCAGGCCCAACGTCGAACGACATTCCGACACTTCTCCGCCGCCCGCGCGCATGCTGGCCCTGGTCCGGCCAATTCTCCAGAGCCAGTGCGTTGCGGGGCTAGGATTTAAGGTCGTGCGCCTGCCCTGACTCGCGCAATTCCTTGAGGGTTTTGCCCAAGCAGCTTCCCCCGTCGGATCCGCCCACGGCCTTTGCTTTACCGTCCAGCGTAATCGTCCCCGCAATCCGGTCGGAGGCTGAAAAAGTGGCGGTGCCGTCTTTCGTCACCCTGGACAAATAGAATGCGTGGTAGGTGCTAGGCATGCATTCAAGTGGCTATCAGCGGCTGTAAGTATGTCGCAGCATGCCGCTGTTAGGCAAGAAAATTGTGGTCAGCAAGGACACAATTTTACCGGGAAAAGAGGCCTCTTGGAGGAACACCGAGGAGCGCACCTCCCGGGGCGCCGCCTTTCCCCACCTAGTTAGACGCACAGGTACTCCACCGTCCACAGAAGCAATGGTGGCCAACGCGATGGGCTCACGTCAACCACCGTTCCCGGGACGTCGGAATTCGCCTCGCGGGTTAGGCGGGCTGGGTCACAGTATCGCTATCCGCTGTCGAACGACCGTCCAGAGCGCCACTCCAGAGCGTCAGGACCAAGGCTCCGCCCACGAGAATTGCGCCAACCCAGGGTGTCGCCTCAAGCCCCAGCGAAGATTCCACCACAAGGCCGCCGATCCATGCGCCCGCTGCGATACCGAGGTTGAAGGCGGCGATATTGAGGGCCGATGCCACATCGACGGCGGCGGGACGAACCTGCTTCGCCAACTGCACGACATAAATCTGCAGGCCGGGCACGTTGGCGAACGAGAGGAAGCCGAGTGCCGCCAGCGTCGGGACGACCAGCCAGGGCGATGGCGCGGTGAAACTGAAGAGTACCAGCACGATCGCCTGGGCGATGAACAAGCCGGTCAGGGCGCGTACCGGGCTGCGATTGGCAAGTTTGCCGCCGGCGACGTTGCCAATGGCGATCGCGATGCCATAGACCACGAGGATGATGCTGACTGTGCTGGCCGCAAAGCCGGTGATCTCCTGCAGGATCGACGCCAGGAACGTAAAGGCGACGAAGGTGCCGCCATAGCCAAGTGCGGTCATGGCGAAGACGATCAACAGGCGGCCGCTGCCGAGCACGCGGATCTGGTCGCCGACGCTGGCGGCCGGTGCCTTCTTGAGGTTCGAAGGCAGCAACACTGCAATCGCAACGAAGGCAATCGCACCGAGGCCTGCTACAGCCGCAAATGTTGCGCGCCAGCCGAAGATCTGACCGATCAGAGTGCCAAGCGGGACGCCTGTTACGATGGCGACCGTCAAGCCCATGAACATCATCGCGATCGCCGAGGCGCGACGGTTCTCGGGAACGAGATCAGCTGCGATCGTCGAGCCGACGGAGAAGAAGACGCCATGTGCGAAGGCTGAAAGGACGCGCGCAACCAGCAACGGAGCATAGCTTGGGCTGATTGCCGCCATGCCGTTGCCGACGATGAAGAGCGCCATAAGGCCGAGAAGCAATGGTTTCCTTGCGATGCGCCCGGTCAAAGCCGTTAGCACCGGCGCGCCGAATGTGACGCCGAGCGCATAGACGCTGACAATCAATCCCGCCAGCGGCAGGCTGATCTGGAGATCTGAAGCAACGGTCGGCAACAAGCCGACGATGACGAATTCCGTGGTTCCGATCGCGTAGGCCGCGATCGTCAAAGCAAAGAGAGCAGTTGGCATGATGTGCCTCAAAATGATGTTGCCGGTCTGCCGGCTTGGTTGACTGGCGAACATATGGAGGCACTGGATTTCGGTGATAAGCGGTCACTTGGTCCAAGCATCTGTGAACCGAATTCACAAAACGACCAAACCTGGCACGACCAAGAGCAGCAGACGGATTGCCTGGCAACCAAGCGGCAGGCAAAGCTCGTTGCGGTTCGGTAACACTTACTTAAAACTCGTCGTGGCCCTAGGGCATGGAGCGCGAATTGCACGTAACATTCGCGTCGTTTCTGTGAGAGTACTTCACCAAAGCCCGGCCACCGTAAGGTGCTTGCGTTTCAATGAGGGAACCGGAACGTGATTGCTGCCCGTACTGTTCGGACACTTGCACCTTTGCTCGTCGCGGCAGTTCTTGCCAGCTGCGGTCATCCAAGCGGAGTCATGGCCCCTGTTGCGCTATCGGCGGCAACGCAGAATACCTCAAAGGTCAGCATGCTGGTCGCAACCACGCGCGAACCTTCCGGCGACCCGGCGACGCTCTTCACCGGCGAACGCAGCCCAAAGCCCTACCTGACGGCGGTTGACGTCTCCATTCCGCCGAAACGGGCCTCAGGCACAGTCCAATGGCCGAAGCGTCTACCGCCCAATCCCGCAACCGATTTTGCGGTGACCAGCGTCAAGGAGATCGACACCGTTCCAGAGGGGCGCGCCTGGTTCCACCAGAACATCCAGGGCGGGCATGCGCTGGTCTTTGTCCACGGCTTCAACAACAAGTACGAGGATTCCGTCTTCCGTCTGGCCCAGATCGTCCACGATTCCGGGATGCAGGCGACCCCTATCCTCTTCACGTGGCCGTCACGCGCGCAGCTTACCGCCTATGAATACGACAAGGAGAGCACCAACTATTCACGCACGGCGCTCGAGCAGGCGCTGCGGACGCTAGCCGCCGACCCCGACGTCAAGGACATCACAATCCTCGCTCATTCAATGGGCACCTGGCTGACGATGGAATCCCTGCGGCAGATGGGTATCCGCGACGGACACGTGAACAGCAAGATTCACAACGTCATTCTCGCGTCCCCGGATATCGATATTCAGGTCTTTGCCAAGCAGTTCGCGGAGATGGGCACGCCGACGCCGAAATTCACGATCTTCGTGTCTCAGGATGACAAGGCGCTTGCGGTTTCAAGTTTCATCAC
>NZ_LNCD01000146.1 GCF_001542405.1 Rhizobium altiplani | reverse complement strand
TATCGCGTTTTTGCCGATCTTGAGCGTCACCGCGGCAGCTTTCCGCGCGCCACGCGACACACGGCGGACGGCCCGAAGGAAGTCACGGTCTGGTGCTCCAACGACTATCTCGGCATGGGCCAGCACCCCAAGGTGGTCGAGGCGATGAAGAATGCCATCGATCACTGTGGCGCGGGTGCGGGAGGCACCCGGAATATCTCTGGCACCACCCACTACCACGTTCTGCTCGAGCGCGAGCTGGCTGATCTTCACGGCAAGGAAGCGGCACTGATCTTCACCTCGGGCTACGTCTCCAACTGGGCGGCGCTCGGCACGCTTGGCGCCAAGATCCCCGGCCTCATCATCTTCTCCGACGCGCTGAACCATGCGTCGATGATTGAAGGCATTCGCTACGCCAAGTGCGAGAAGGTGATCTGGAAGCACAACGACATCCATGATCTCGAAGCCAAGCTGGCGGCTGCCGATCCGAAGGCGCCGAAGCTGATCGCCTTCGAATCGGTCTATTCGATGGATGGCGATATCGCCCCGATCAAGGAGATCTGTGACCTCGCCGACAAGTACGGCGCGATGACCTATCTCGACGAAGTGCATGCCGTCGGCATGTACGGGCCGCGCGGCGGCGGCATTGCCGAACGCGAAGGGCTGATGGACCGCCTGACTGTCATCGAGGGCACGCTCGGCAAGGCGTTCGGCGTCATGGGCGGCTATATCGCCGCCTCGACGGCGCTGTGCGACTTCATCCGCTCGTTTGCGTCTGGTTTTATCTTCACGACGGCGCTGCCGCCGGCGCTTGCTGCCGGTGCGGTTGCCTCGATCCAGCATCTGAAGGTCAGCCCGTTCGAGCGGGCACGCCACCAGGATCGGGTCCGCAAGCTGAGGGCGCTGCTCGATCAGCGCGGCATCCCGCATATGCCGAACCCGAGCCACATCGTGCCTGTCATGGTCGGCGATGCGGCCAAGTGCAAGTGGATCTCCGACCTGCTGCTCGACAATTGCGGTGTCTACGTGCAGCCGATCAACTACCCGACGGTGCCGAAGAAGACCGAGCGGCTGCGCATCACCCCGACGCCGCTGCACAGCGACACCGACATCGAACACCTCGTCGAGGCGCTGCATTCGCTCTGGGCGCGCTGCGCGCTCGCGCGGCACGTGGCCTAGCCAGCGCTATTCGGACGGGCAATTGCGAGAGATAGTGCTCGTCATTGCCCGTGGATGATCAAGGATTTCGCTCGTTCGAAATGAGCCGTGCGCCACGGAAACCAGGACCCAGGGCGACGATGCTTGGAGAAAGTGTTGGCGACTGTTTCCGGCCGTGCCGACGGCCTGCTGCCAACCTGAAGAAGGTGACAGTCGCCGGCGGGCGAGGAAACCACAGCCGTTCGGCAGCCCCGGCATGGCCAGAAGGCTCGCCAATAATTGATCGCGATCAAAGACGCGTTGGTCCTTCCGGTGGACAAGACCTTATCGAATTCCTCAGGAGAAGACGGCCTTGATGATATCTCAACACGACCGGCAAGCGGCCATTGCGCAGAATGATCAAGCAGATGGAAAGGAAGGTCCGGCGCCGTCGAGGCGGCAGGCCGTGGCGCACCTGCGGCGGCTTGTTCCTCTTCTTGGAAGCCACCGACGATTGACAATCGGCGCGACGCTTGCCCTCACCGCCGCAGCCTTGATTTCGCTTGCGCTACCGATGGCCGTTCGGCGCATGATTGACAACGGCTTCGGGCAGGGCGATGGCGAATTCATAAACCGTTACTTCCTGATGGCCATGGCTCTGGCAGTTGCTTTGGCAATTGCCAGCGCTCTTCGATACTATTTCGTGACGGCACTGGGAGAACGCCTGGTAGCCGATCTCCGGAAGAAGGTCTTTGGCCACGTCCTGTCACTTCCCGCCCAGTTTTTCGATTCGAACCACTCCGGCGAAATTGCCTCGCGTCTCACCGGTGACACTGCCCAGATCAAGACGGCGGTCAGTCTGACAGCTTCGGTGGCGTTGAGAAACTCAATCCTGTGCGTAGGCGCCCTCGGCATGATGTTCGTGACAAGCCCTGGCCTGTCATCGATCGCCCTCGCGGTGATCCCCTTGATCCTCTTACCGCTGATTGTCTTCGGCCGCTCAGTCAGGAAAAAGTCCCGAGCGGCCCAGGACGCGCTTGCGAGCGCCTCCTCCTATGCCAGCGAAATCATCGCGGCAAACCGGACGGTGCAGTCTTTCAATGCCGAAGATGCTGCCCGTCAACGGTATGTCTGCGACGTCGAAATGTCCTATGGCAAATCCATTGCGGCGGCGCGCTCGCGCGCTTGCCTGACAGGCTTTGCCATCGCACTCATATTCGGCAGCGTGGTCGGCGTCCTCTGGCTCGGGGCGCACAGCGTCCTCGCCGGCACACTCTCGCCAGGAAGTCTCAGTCAGTTTCTGATCTACTCGGTGATTGCAGCCGGCTCCTTGGGCTCTCTATCGGAAGTCTGGGGTGAGCTGGCGCAGGCAGCAGGAGCTGCCGGTCGGCTTTTCGAGCTTTTGAATGAACAAACCTATGATCGCGAGCCTGAGGCAAGCATGCCGCTTCGCAGCCCCGTCCGCGGTGGCATCGAGGTATCAGATCTGCATTTCTCCTATCCCAACACCCCCCAGAAAGAAATCCTCGCCGGACTTTCCATGACGGTCTCTCCGGGAGAGACGGTCGCTCTCGTCGGGCCATCGGGTGCCGGAAAGAGCACGGTCTTTTCGCTTCTGCTCGGATTCTATGACGGCAGCGGCGGACGCCTTTCCATCGATGGACGAGACGTGCGCTCCATCGCTCCGCGAGACCTCCGCAAGGAGATTTCGATCGTGCCACAAGAGGTGACGATTTTCGCGACCACCATCTTCGAAAACATCGCGTTCGGAAGACCAGATGCAACGCGGGACGAGGTCGTCGCAGCCGCGATCAAGGCCCAGGCGCATGGTTTCATCACTGGCCTTGAGAATGGATACGACACTGTCGTTGGCGAAAGGGGTCTGACCCTTTCTGGAGGACAGCGGCAGCGGTTGGCGATTGCCCGCGCTATACTGAAGGACGCCCCAGTCCTCCTGCTCGATGAGGCAACCGCGTCGCTTGACGCCGAGAACGAGCAGCTCGTACAGGAGGGCTTGGAACAGCTCATGGACAATCGATCGACCATCGTGATCGCTCACAGACTTGCGACCGTTCTCAAGGCCGACAGGATCCTTGTGGTCGACGCGGGCAGGATCGTCGAGCAAGGAACGCACGCCTCTCTAATGCGCAACGGCGGCCTCTACAAACGGCTGGCCGAACTCCAGTTCAAGGGGCCAGCCACCGACACCGAGCTGGACGCAGCGTGAGGCGCCATCCAAACCGCACACCGGTTGATGCCGCTATGCGAGCAGTTCGCCTGCGAGCGAGGGTGGAATGACGAACCAAACGTTGTGACCGGGCGCAGGGAAGTGGCGCGCTGAGGTCGTGGTGACGCGCAGGACGTGGGATAAAGGCGTTTCTGTGTAGGCAAAGTCTTCAGCCCCTGTTTGGGGATTGGCTCGCCAATTTAGGGTCGGTTTGTTAAGCTGCCGCTCAGCCAAGCGAGGCTCGGACATGCCAAACGATCCACCGCGATCTCATCTGGTGGCAATGAAAGGAGACGGCTTCTACAACCGTCATTCCTCAATGCAGGCCACTGGCATTTCAGCACTCCTTTCATTGTGGGAAACGGCGTGCCGGACAGTCGCCGCGGGCGAAGGTCCCTTTACCATCGTCGATTATGGTTCCTCACAAGGCCGCAATTCGATGCCCCCCATGCGCGTGGCGATTAAGGCGTTGAGGCTCCGGTCGGGCCCATCCGTGCCAATCGAAGTCGTCCACACTGACCTTCCCACGAATGATTTTTCGGCTCTGTTTGAAGCGCTTTCTTCAAGCCCTGACAGCTACATGAATGAAGCTTCTGATGTTTTTCCCTCTGCGATCGGCAGGTCGTATTTCGAGCCGTTGTTCCCACCTCAACGCGTGGATCTCGGATGGTCGACGTGGTCATTGCAGTGGATGAGTACCGGAATGATCGAAGCGCCTGATCACATTCTCGCTGGAATGAGTGCCACGCCTGCAGTGGTTTCTGCGGTAAAGCGACAACAGGCGAAAGATTGGGAGCGCTTCCTGGTCCTGCGGTCACGGGAAATGCGCCCTGGCGGGAAACTCGTGGCGGGCTTTACGGCCCGCACAGCCGACATCACGGGTTGGGAATGGCTCCTTGGCGAGCTCTGGTCGGCATTGTGTGACATGAGGACGGATGGCTGGCTTTCGCAACGAGAGCAGACCCGCATCACAATACCGATCGCCATACGGACCTTGGATGAGATCAGGAAACCGTTCTTGGAAGGTGAAGATTTCGCCGATCTAGAACTCGAGCATCTCGATCTCGTCAGGCTTGCTGATCCTTGTTGGGAGCAATTCGAAAGGAACGGCGATGCGTTGGCGTTCGCCAAGCGTCATACGGCAATGATGCAAGCCTGGTGCGAGCCGACAATCGCGAGCTTGATCGAGCCATCTCGCAATCCGGCCGCATTTGTCGCTGAACTGTTCAACCGGTTTGAGCGTAGACTGGTTGAAGGTCCCCGGCCTCACGAACCCTACATGGCCGCCGTGGTGTTATCCAAACGAGCCTAGCCAGAGAATTGGCGCGCGGCGGAAATTTGACATTCTCGATGATCCTGATGTCGACAAATCTCCTTCTGCCAATACGGGTTTGTTCCATCCGGGCAGCCTTCTTGCGAGAGGCTCTGGAGGTCTTTTCGTCTCGTCTTCCCGAAAGCCGGTCCGGTGACTGGTGGGCGCACATGAGCTTGCTGCGTCTTCCACATTGCGGCCAGCCGGCTCTCACTTCATGATAAGCGCATCGGATATCGAAAGCGGCGGCTAATGCATATCTTCCTCGTTCGACACGGCGAATCGCTAGGCAATATCAATGAACAAGCCTACCGGCAGTTCGGCGACCATAATGTTCCGTTGACGCAGTGGGGGTATCGGCAAGCACTGGCGGCCGGGCGAGCGATCGCAGCCTATCTTGCCGAATTGCCGCGCGGACAGATACGACAACTTGACGTCTGGTATTCTCCCTATATGCGGACGCGGCAAAGCAAGGACGCCTTGCTGGAGGCGCTGCCGCCCGGATTGGTCAGGAGCGTTCGTGAGGACTACCTGTTGCGCGAGCAGGATTTCGGTCTCTTCACCGAAATCTATGACCACGCGGAGCGAAGACAGAAATTTCCTGATGAGTTCGAGAAATGGGCGAGATTGCGGAGCAACAGCGGGAAGTTCTACGCAAGGCCACCGGATGGCGAGAGCCGGGCGGATGTCGCCCAGCGGCTTCGTCTATTCCTTCAAACCGTGACGAATGACGTGCGCGATGGCGGCAACGACCTGATCGTCGTTGGCCATGGTGTCACCAACAGGGCGTTCGAAATGAACTTTCTCCACCATGCCGTCGATTGGTTCGAGCGCTCCGACAATCCGGCAAATTCCGACGTGACTTTAATCGACGGGACACATGCGCGCGGCTTCAGATCAACCCTGTTGCACAAGGCCGAAGACCGCCGGACCGGAGATGAAGAGTTGCGCGATGCCTATGGATCCGAACTGACGCTCACGCCGAAAGCCACGCCATAGACCCGTGCCATCGCATTATCCGGAAAAGTGCGACTGCTTCGATCCAGGGCGTGAAGAGCCTCCACGGAGGGAGGGTTCGAAGCACCGGTTGCCACGATGCCTCGAAGCCTCCCTCGTCCTTCCAGGAGATGAAGGACAAGAAGGACATAGGTCGCAAATCGGAGCGGGGAAGGGGACCAAAGCCTGAGACAAGCGAATATGGTCCATCTGCAAGGCGCATAGTAGGCTAGCAAAATCAAGCACCTGGCAAATTAACCGTTGCGGGACCATCAAAAAGTCAGACCGTGTTGTCGATTTTTGCCGTCCCCAAACGTTCCTTGTTGGACGGCGGTTTCGAAATCCGCCCAGTCGTCCTTTCAATATCAGGAGGAATTGATGTGATGGATGCGATCAATCTTGTTTCCGCGCGGGAGCTGGCCAGAAGAAACGGCCTCAGTTTTCCGAACGAAAGCCCCGAGTATCGGCAGGCCCGCGATGAATTGCTCGCCGAGGAAATCGAGTTGCGCCGACATATCGAACGCGTTGCCGAGCAGCGCCGCGCGCTGCCTCCAGGCGGTCAGGTCCGGAAGGACTACCGCTTCCAGGGGCCCGATGGCGAGGTTACCTTGAGAGACCTGTTCGCGGACAAATCCACATTGGTGATTTACAGCTACATGTATGGGCCGCAACGCGAACGACCATGCCCGATGTGCACGTCCATGCTGTCGGCGTTCGACGGAGAAGTCCCCGATATTTGCCAGCAGGTCGCCTTTGCCGTCGTCGCACGCTCGCCGATTGAACGTTTATTGGCGTTCAAGAAGGAGCGCGGCTGGCATCACTTGCCACTCTACTCCGACACGACGGACGAATTCAGTCGCGACTATCATGCCATTGGTCCTGACGGCGGCGATGGCGCTGCCTATAACGTCTTCACGATCAAGGATGGCGTCATCCGTCACTTCTGGAACCCGGAAATGGGCTTCGCAACTGCCGATCCCGGCCAGGATCCGCGCGGCGCGCCGGATTTCATGCCGCTGTGGACCGTGCTCGACACAACGCCGGATGGGCGGCCGCCGAGCTGGTATCCGAGCCTTACCTATGGCAGTGGGCCGTAGGGCAGGGCCGTCAGTAAGGCGGGCGTCAGCCTTGCCTGCCGACGCTCGCATACATGCCCGTGGTACGAAACTCGGTCGGGTTCGTGCCATAGATGCGCCGAAAGACCTTGGAAAAATAGTTCGCGTCCTCGAAGCCTGAGCGGATTGCGACCTCCTTGACGGGCATGTTCGCGGTCTTGGTCAACAGTTTGACGGCCCGCTTCAGTCGTTTCTGCAGGACGAACTCGGCCGGCGGCAGGCCCTCGTTGGCTGCGAACATTCGCGAGAAATGTGCCCGGCTGAGGCCTGCGACCCGCGCAAGATCCTCGACCGGCAGAGGACGCTCCAAATTCGCCATGATGTAGTCGATGACATGCTGCATCGTCCGGTATTCTTCACTGAAAACAGGATGCGAACCGAAGACATCGTCGTACAGCGCCATGGCCGCCTCATAGGCGATTGCTGAAGCCAGGCCCGGCGTCTCGGCGCCATTGATCAGCCGGAGACTGCAATCTGCCAGATGCTCGATCGTTTGCGGCTGCAGTTTCAGGATCGGTCCGGTCACCGCGAGGATCGAGCGGTGGATGCGCAGCGCCTCATCGCCATTCATCGAAATCCAGAAAAATTCCCAGCGGTCCCCATCTTCAAGCCAATAGCGGTGATTGTGCGGGACGAGCACGAGCAGTGTCTCGCCTTCTTTCACCCGAAGCTGGCGATTCTCGTAACGCAGGTTGCCCGCGCCTTTGATCGTATGTTGCAGGACGGTGAACGGTGTTTGGCCGCGCTTTCTGCCATCCCAGTCGTAGGTCGCATTCTCTCGGATCTCGTAGCCTGTGCTGGTCGGCATTGTGTGCAGGCTCTGGCGGCCGCGCGGCAGCGACACGGTCCTCATGACCGGTCCGTTGTCAATCAATTTTTGCAGCACAAAATTACCCATGAAAGCATAATCCTTCTCTGGCGGCCCCGCCGAATATGCGCATAATCCGCCCCCAAGAGAGAGAACACCGCCTGCACCGAGGAGCGGCAGGGAGGGGAATAAGCCGGATTTCTGGCCTTTTTTGGCTTCGGGCGCAAGCCCGGGTCCATTTCTTCTTCTCATCGTTCAGCGCCAGCAAATTTGATCGCATTGAGGCAAGGATCATGAGTTTCAAAATCGCTATCATCGGCGCAGGCAGCGTCGGCTTCACAAAAAAACTGTTCACCGACATCCTCTGTGTGCCGGAATTCCAGGACGTTGAGTTCGCGCTTACCGACATGAGCGAACATAATCTGCAGATGATCAAGCAGATCCTCGACACGATCGTTTCCTCCAACAAGCTGCCAACCAAGGTTACGGCGACGACGAACCGCCGCGAGGCACTGACGGGTGCGCGCTATATCATCAGCTGCGTGCGCGTCGGCGGCCTGGAAGCCTATGCCGATGACATCCGCATTCCGCTGAAGTACGGCATCGACCAGTGCGTCGGCGATACGATCTGCGCCGGCGGCATTCTCTACGGCCAGCGCAATATTCCTGTCATTCTGGATTTCTGCAAAGACATCCGTGAAGTCGCAGAGCCTGGTGCGAAGTTCCTGAACTACGCAAACCCGATGGCAATGAATACGTGGGCCGCCATTGAATACGGCAAGGTCGATACGGTCGGTCTCTGCCACGGGGTCCAGCATGGCGCCGAACAGATCGCTGAGGTGCTCGGCGCGAAATCGCCTTCCGAACTCGACTACATCTGCTCTGGCATCAACCACCAGACCTGGTTTGTCGATCTCAAACTCAATGGTCGCAAGATCGAGAAGGACGAGCTGGTTGCAGCCTTCGAAGCCCATCCCGTCTTCTCGCAGCAGGAAAAGCTGCGCATCGACGTGCTGAAGCGGTTCGGGGTCTATTCCACGGAAAGCAACGGCCATCTGTCCGAGTATCTTCCCTGGTACCGCAAGCGCCCCGACGAAATCACCAAGTGGATCGACATGTCCGACTGGATCCATGGCGAAACCGGCGGTTATCTTCGTCACTCCACCGAGACCCGCAACTGGTTCGAAACCGAATTCCCGCAATTCCTGGAATCGGCATCGAAACCGATCGATCGGGCCAAGCGTTCGAACGAGCATGCGAGCCATATTCTTGAAGCCCTCGAAACCGGACGCGTCTACCGCGGCCACTTCAACCTCAAGAACAATGGGATCATCACCAACCTGCCAGCCGATGCGATTATCGAGTCCCCCGGCTTCGTCGACCGCTTCGGCATCAACATGGTTTCCGGTATCACGATCCCCGAAGCATGTGCGGCCACCTGCATGGCGTCGATCAACGTTCAACGCATGTCGGTTCATGCGGCCATCAGCGGCGATATCGACCTTTTGAAGCTCGCCGTTCTGCACGATCCGCTGGTCGGTGCCGTCGCGACGCCGGAGGAGGTCTGGCAGATGGTCGACGAGATGGTCGTCGCCCAGGCGCGCTGGTTGCCGCAATATGCGCACGCAATCCCGGCTGCCAAGGAACGTCTGGCGAAATCGACTGTCAAGACCCGCGACTGGGCAGGTGCCGCCCGTCGCAACGTCCGTTCCATCGACGAGCTGCGTGCCGAAAAGGCTGCACTCAAGCAGGCCGTCTAAAGCTTTCGGACACGGGCGGCGATGGGGCTCCGGGAGGGAACTCATCGCCGAAGGCCCGTCGCCGGATCGTTTGAGGAGAAGCGGGGCTGCCACAAGCACCCCGAAAAACAAAGGGAGAGACGATGAGTAATATCCGCAACCTTGGCATTCTTGCCGGACTGGCGCTGAGCGTCTCGGTCTCGGCATTGAACGCCTATGCTTCCGAGCCGACGACACCGCCCGTTCCGCCGCAGTTTCCGGCGGAAGGCAAGATCAAATACGTATCGAGAGATTCCATCGAGGAATTCAAGGCGCTTCCGGCGTATCACGAGCCGGACTGGGTCACGAAGAACTTCGTCGACAGCGGCAAGCTGCCGCCGGTCAAGGATCGACTGCCCAAGGAACCTCTCGTCTTCAAGACCGACAACATGGTCGATGGCATCGGCGTTTATGGCGACACGATGCGCCATGTCATCGGCGGTCGGCCGGAAGGCTGGAACTATGGCGCCGGCCAGACACAGGGTTGGGGCGGCATCGATATCGGCCTGTCGGAGTGCCTGACGCGCACCGCGCCGCTCTTCCAGGTTGAAGCAAAGGACACCGAGCCGCTTCCCAATCTCGCCAAGAGCTGGGACTGGTCGCCGGATGGCCACAAGCTGACCATGCATCTGGTTGAAGGTGCCAAGTGGTCGGACGGCGCGCCGTTCAATGCCGACGACATCATGTTCTACTGGGACGACGAAGTCATCGATCCGAACGTTTCGCCGCTTGGAGGCGGCGCATCGCCTGAGGCCTTCGGCGAGGGAACGACGCTCAAGAAGATCGACGATTACACCGTCGAATGGACCTTCAAGGATGCTTTCCCGAAGCAGTATCTCTACACCATGGCCTATCCGAGCTTCTGCCCGGGCCCGTCGCATATCCTGAAGCCGCAGCATCCGAAGTATTCGAAGAACACTTACGACCAGTTCAAGAATGCCTTCCCGCCGGAATTCATGAACATGCCGGTCATGGGTGCCTGGGTGCCGGTCGAATACCGTCCCGACGACATTATCGTCATGCGCCGCAACCCCTACTACTGGAAGGTCGACGAAAAGGGCAACCAGCTGCCCTATCTCAACGAGTTGCACTACAAGCTGTCCACCTGGGCTGATCGTGACGTGCAGGCCGTTGCCGGTTCCGGCGACTTCTCCAATCTTGAGCAGCCCGAAAATTTCGTGGCTTCGCTGAAGCGCGCAGCCGAAAAGACGGCACCGGCACGTTTGGCCTTCGGCCCCCGCCTGATCGGCTACAACATGCGCATGAACCTCTCCGCAAACGGATGGGGCGACCCTGATACCCGCGGCCAGGCGATCCGTGAACTCAACCGGAACGAAGACTTCCGCAAGGCGGTCACCATGGGTCTCGACCGCAAGGCAATCGGCGACTCGCTGGTCAAGGGTCCGTTCACGGCGATCTATCCCGGCGGTCTCTCATCGGGCACGAGCTTCTATGATCGCAACTCCGTGGTCTATTATCCGTTCGACCTCAAGGGTGCGAAGGAACTGCTCGCCAAGGTCGGCCTGAAAGACACCGATGGTGATGGCTTCCTGAACTTCCCGGCGGGAACGGAAGGCGGCAAGAACATCGAAATCGTGCTTCTGGTCAACAATGCCTACGCCACGGACAAGAGCCTTGCCGAGGGTGTCATCGGCCAGATGGAAAAGCTCGGCCTGAAGGTCATTCTCAATGCGTTGGATGGCCCGAAGCGTGACGACGCCCATTACGCCGGCCGTTTCGACTGGTTGATCCAGCGCAGCTCGCCCGAGCTTGCCTCGGTCGTCCAGAACACCGAGCAGCTGGCGCCTGTTGGTCCGCGGACGAGCTGGCAACATCGTGCCGGCAAGGACGGCAAGGTTGACCTGATGCCTTACGAACAGAAGATGGTCGATATCATCACGAAGTTCCAGACCAGTCAGGACAACACAGAGAAGGTCGAGCTGATGAAGCAGTACCAGAAGGTTGCGACCGAGAATGTCGATACGGTTGGCCTCACGGAATATCCGGGTGCCCTGATCGTCAACAAGCGCTTCTCGAACGTGCCTGCGGGTACTCCGATCTTCATGTTCAACTGGGCCGAAGATTCCGTCATCCGCGAGCGTCTGTGGGTGGCCGCCGACAAGCAGGGCAAATACGAGCTGTTCCCCGAACAGCTGCCTGGCAAGCCTGGCGACAAAGGTCCGAACAACTAAGAACTCCCCTCCCAACGAGGACTCCGGTCGCGCGTGAAGCGCGGCCGGGCAATATCAACAAGCCAGCCGCACCGACAGGCGCGACCGGCGGCAAGGAGAAGCGAACCGTCCGATGTTACGATTCCTGCTCGTGCGCATAGCCTCTGCGATTCCCGTCCTCATCATTTTGAGCGTCGTGACATTCGCGATCATCCAGGCGCCGCCCGGTGACTATGCCGACTACATCCGTTCGCAGCTGATCAATCAGAGTGGTGCCTCATTCGCGCAGGCGGACGAACAGGCCCAGGCATACCGGATCGCCCACGGCCTCGACCAACCGATGGTCATCCAGTACGTCAACTGGATCAAGGGCATCATTACCCGCGGCGATTTTGGCTACAGCATGTTCTACAACAAGCCTGTTGCCGATGTCGTGGCCGAACGCCTGCCGCGCACGCTGGCGCTGGCGCTCGTCTGCCACATCTTCGCATCCGTGCTTGGCATCGGCTTCGGCATCTGGGCCGCAACCCGTCAGTATAGCTGGATCGACAGCCTTCTTTCTGGCATCTCCTTCCTTGGCATGACGGTGCCGCGCTTCCTGATGGCGCTGATCATCGTCTACCTCCTGGTCTTCCAGTTCAACGTCTCGGAAATCGGCAGCTTCTTCTCGCCGCAATTTGGCGGGGCGCCGTGGTCCTGGGCAAAGTTCGTCGATCTCGTCAGCCATGTCTGGCCGGTCGTCGCCATCGCCACCTTCGGCGGGCTCGCCTACAACATGCGTGTCATGCGCGGCAATCTGCTCGATACGCTGAACGCGCAATATGTTGAAACGGCTCGCGCCAAGGGCCTCTCCGGCAGTGCTGTTGTCATGCGCCACGCCGTGCCGAACGCGCTGCATCCGCTCGTTATGTATCAGGGCGTCGTGCTTCCCTACATGCTGACCGGCGAGATCGAGACCGCGATCATCTTCTCGCTGCCAACCGTCGGACCGGCGATCGTCGGCTCCATGGCAATCGGCGACGTCTATGTCACGGCCACCTTCATGATGGTGCTTTCCGCCACGCTGATCGTCGGCAACATCATCGCCGACATGCTGCTTGCCATGCTGGACCCGCGCGTCCGCCAGTACGGAGGAGCCTGACATGCTCGCCTTCGATTCAGCTCCTCCGCCACCGCACGAGGAAATCACCAAGCACCCGCACAACGGCAATGAAAGCTATCTTTCGCTCGTCTGGCGCCGGCTGCGGCGTTCCTGGACAGGCATGATGGGCCTCATCCTCGTCGGCCTGCTGCTCTTCATGGCAATCTTTGCGGATTTCTTCGCGCCGATGGATCCAAAGGCGACCGATGTTGGCTTCGCCCCGCCTCAGCTTATCAGCCTGCGCGACAAAGACGGCAACTTCGCCTTTCCGCCGCGCGTCTATGCGCTCGGCGAATCCGAGGAACTCGATCCGGTCACGTTCCAGCCAATCGTCGGGCCGGACTACAACAACCCGCGCTATCTCGGCTTCTTCGTGAGAGGCGCTGAATACAGGCTCCTTGGCCTCATTCCTGCCGACCGGCACTTCTTCGGATCGGTCGATGGCCAACCGGTCCATTTCCTCGGGACCGACAAGTTTGGTCGTGACATCCTCTCGCGTGCCATCATCGGCTCACGCATCTCGCTGATGATCGCGCTGACCGTGGTCTTCATTGTCACCATTGTCGGAACAACCGTTGGCATGGTGTCGGGCTATTTCGGCGGAACCTTCGATGCATGGGTGCAGCGCTTCGTGGAAATCGTCCTGGCCTTCCCGCAGTTGCCGCTTTATCTGGCCCTGACGTCGCTGATCCCTGTCACCGCACCAACCAATGTGTTCCTCGCATTTGTCATTGTCGTCATGTCGGCACTCGGTTGGGCGCAGATGTCGCGCGAAGTTCGCGGGAAGACGCTGGCACTCGCCCGTATAGACTATGTGCGCGCTGCCATGGCGGTTGGCGCCACTGACCGGCGCATCATCTTCCAGCACATTTTCCCGAACGTGATGAGCCACGTGATCGTTGCCGTCACCCTGCATATCCCGAGCGTCGTGTTGCTGGAATCGTTCCTCGGCTTCCTCGGCTTCGCCGTAAAGCCACCGCTGATTTCCTGGGGCCTGATGCTGCAGGATACCGCAAATTACTCCGTGATCGGGACCTACCCCTGGATCCTGGCGCCTGTCGGCTTCGTGCTGGTCACCGTCTTCGCCTTCAATGCACTGGGCGACGGTCTGCGCGACGCGGTCGATCCTTATTGAGGTGATGAAGATGGCTCTCTCACTCGTCAATTCCTTCGCTCCGCCGGTGCGCCACGACCACGAGGCGCATCAGGAAAAACCCGTCATCGACGCCCGCAATATCGGCGTCAAGTTCAAGGTCGAGCACGGCATCGTCGACGCGGTGAAGGATATATCCTTTCAGCTCTACCGCGGCGAAACGATCGCCATTGTCGGCGAATCGGGTTCCGGCAAGTCCGTGACTGCCCGCACGGTCATGGGCCTCTTGTCCAAGCGTGCAACCGTCTCGGACAAGTCGACCGTCCACTATGACGGCAACAACATCCTGACATTTTCGGAGCGTCAGCGTCGCAAACTGCGGGGCGACCGGATCTCGATGATCTTCCAGGAGCCGATGAGTTCACTGAACCCGATCTACACGATCGGCAGCCAGATCATCGAAGCGATCCGTGTCCACCGCAAGGTCAGCCGCAAACAAGCCGAGGCACGGGCCCTGGAGCTGTTGAACCATGTGCAGATTCCCGATCCGGAAGCGCGGCTGAAGCAGTATCCGCACCAGCTGTCGGGCGGGCAGCGCCAGCGTGTGATGATCGCCATGGCTCTTGCCAACGATCCTGATGTGCTGATTGCAGACGAACCGACGACGGCGCTTGACGTCACCGTGCAGGCCCAGATCCTCAATCTCATTCGCAGCCTCCAGACGGAACTGCGAATGGCGGTGATCCTTATCACTCATGACCTCACGGTGGTGCAGAAGTTCTCCGACTATGTCTACGTCATGCAGCATGGTGAAATGCGCGAGCACAACACGACGGAGCGCCTCTTTGCCAACCCGCAGCACGCCTATACCAGGCATCTTCTTGGCTCCGAGCCGCGTGGGCAGGCCAATCCGTTGCCCGAAGGATCCGACATTATCCTCGAGGCGCGCGACGTGAGGGTCTCCTTCATGATGCGCCACGGCAGTTTCTTCAAACCGCAATTGAAGGAACTGGTCGCCGTCGACAGCCTGAACCTGACGCTACGCCGCCATGAAACGCTGGGTCTTGTCGGCGAGTCCGGCTCCGGCAAGACCACCTTTGGACAAGCGCTGCTTCGACTGAACGACCCTGATGGCGGCGAGATCTTCTTCGACAAGCTGCCGATCCATGGCAAATCCCGGGCCGAGATGCGGCCGCTTCGCTCACGCATGCAGGTCGTCTTTCAGGATCCGTTCTCCTCGCTCAACCCGCGCATGACGATCGGCCAGATCATCGAGGAAGGGTTGATCGTCAACCAACTGGGCGCGACCAGGGCAGAGCGGCTCGATCGTGTTCGCGAGGCGCTGATTGCGGCAGGCATGCCGGGCAATATCCTGTCGCGTTTCCCGCATGAATTTTCCGGCGGTCAACGCCAGCGCATCGCGATCGCTCGCGCCATCGCGCTCGAGCCGGAATTCATCCTGCTCGATGAACCGACGTCGGCGCTCGACCTTTCCGTCCAGGCCCAGATCATCGAACTGCTTCGCAAGCTGCAGGACGAGCGCGGCCTCAGCTACCTCTTCATCTCGCACGATCTCAAGGTCGTGCGCGCCCTCTGCCACCGTGTGATCGTCATGCAGCATGGCAAGATCATGGAGGAGGGGCCCGTCAACGAAGTTCTCACCAATCCCAAGACCGCCTACACGGAACGGCTTGTCAAAGCCGCTTTCGAAGTCGCCTGATTGCACATGCCGGAGGTTATAATGGCAAGAAATCCCAAGATCACATTTATCGGAGCTGGCTCCACCGTCTTCATGAAGAACATCGTCGGCGACGTGCTGCAGCGCCCGGCGCTGTCGGGTGCGACCATCGCCTTGATGGACATCAATCCGCAGCGCCTTGAAGAAAGCGCCATCGTTGTCAACAAGCTGATCTCGACGCTTGGCGTCAAGGCCAAGGCGGAGACCTATTCAGACCAGCGCAAGGCCCTGGCTGGCGCCGACTTCGTCGTCGTCGCCTTCCAGATCGGCGGCTACGAGCCCTGCACCGTGACCGACTTCGAAGTCCCGAAGAAATACGGCCTGCGCCAGACGATTGCCGATACACTTGGCGTTGGCGGCATCATGCGGGGCCTGCGAACAGTGCCGCATCTCTGGAAGATCTGCGAGGACATGCTCGCTGTCTGCCCCGAGGCGATCATGCTGCAATATGTCAACCCGATGGCGATCAATACCTGGGCGATCGCGGAAAAATATCCCACGATCAGGCAGGTCGGCCTCTGCCACTCCGTGCAGGGCACGGCAATGGAACTGGCCCACGACCTCGACATTCCCTACGAGGACATCCGTTACCGCTCGGCCGGCATCAATCACATGGCCTTCTATCTGAAATTCGAGCATCGCCAGCCAGATGGCTCCTACAAGGATCTCTATCCGGATCTCGTGCGCGCCTATCGCGAAGGCCGTGCGCCGAAGCCCGGCTGGAACCCGCGTTGCCCGAACAAGGTCCGTTACGAGATGCTGACCCGTCTCGGCTACTTTGTCACTGAAAGCTCGGAGCATTTTGCCGAATATACGCCTTACTTCATCAAGGAGGGCCGCGAGGATCTGATCGAGAAGTTCGGCATTCCGCTCGACGAATATCCGAAGCGCTGCATCGAACAGATCGAGCGCTGGAAGGGGCAGGCAGAGGCCTACCGTTCGGCCGACAAGATCGAGGTCAAGCAGTCGAAGGAATACGCGTCCTCGATCATCAATTCGGTATGGACGGGTGAGCCATCCGTCATCTACGGCAACGTCCGCAACAATGGCTGCATCACCTCGCTGCCGTCCAATTGCGCCGCCGAAGTGCCGTGCCTCGTTGATGCATCCGGCATCCAGCCGACGTTCATCGGCAACCTGCCGCCGCAGCTCACGGCACTCATGCGCACCAACATCAATGTCCAGGAGCTGACGGTCCAGGCGCTGATGACAGAAAATCGCGAGCACATCTACCATGCCGCCATGATGGACCCTCATACAGCGGCCGAACTCGACCTCGACCAGATCTGGTCGATGGTGGACGAACTGCTGGCCGCCCACGGTGACTGGTTGCCTGCATGGGCGCGCACCGGCCGCAAGGTTCAGGCCGCCTGACCATCTCTCTCCCGGTCACGGCCCCAGGAAGTCCCGCGGCATCGCCGCGGGACTTTTGCTATCGGGCACATAAAGTCGGCGGCCTGATTGATTAAATCAATATCTCTGATATAGAACCAATTGTGTAATCTTTTCCTGTGCCGATCGGAGCCCCATGAGCCGCAGCTTCCTTGTCGTCGACCCCGAAGAGGGTATGCCTATCCTCAAGGGACTGGCATCGCCGGCTCGCGTGGCGGTGTTGAAGCTTCTGCACGAGAAGGGCGCGCTCAACGTCAACGAAATAGCTGATATCCTTGATCTGCCGCAATCCAGCGTGTCGACCAACGTCCAGGTGTTGGAAGAGGCGGGGCTTATCCACACGGAAACCCAGAAGGCCCGCAAGGGCAATCAGAAGGTCTGCCGCAGCGTTTATGACGAGATCCTGGTGGTCTTCAAGAATGATATCAAGGAAACTGAACCAGACGCGATCGAGGTATCGATGCCGCTTGGTCTCTATACGAGCTTCGAGGTGACGGCGCCTTGCGGACTTTGCTCGGCCGACGGCATCATCGGGTTGCTCGATGTGCCGAATACCTTCCTTGATCCCGACCGCATGAAGGCGGGGCTCATCTGGTTCACACGCGGGCATGTTGAATATCAGTTTCCCAACAATGCGCGATTGACGAATACCAGCATCCGCGAAATCGAGTTCCTGATGGAGCTAAGCTCCGAGGTTCCCGGTACCAGCGCCGACTGGCCCTCCGACATAACCCTGACGGTCAACGGGGCTGATATCGGAACCTGGACGTCTCCGGGTGATTTTGGCGACAAACGCGGTGTATTCACCCCGGATTGGTGGAAGCTGAAGGGATCGCAGTACGGCAAGTTGAAGAACTTCCGCATCAACGATGACGGCGCCTTCGTCGATGGATTGCGCATCTCCGAGGTCACGCTCGCTGACCTGAAGCTCGACGAACACCATTCGATCCGCTTGCGCATCGGTGTGCGCGACAACGCCAAACATCCTGGCGGCATCAACATCTTCGGGCGCGGATTCGGCAATTACGACCAGGACATTCTGCTGCGTCTCAAGACTCGGTAAGTCTGTCCGATTTTCTGCTTTTTGGTCTTGACCACGCCCCGGGCTTCCGCTTTATTAATCTCAAATTGTGATACAAATCACAAATGACGATACAGTGGAGGATCTCATGAAGGCCGCGGTTACAGCGCACAGCAAATACACGATCTCGGACATCGACCCGCGCCTTTACGGCTCGTTCATCGAGCATCTCGGTCGGGCCGTCTATACGGGCATCTACGAGCCGGATCATGCGACCGCCGACGAGAACGGCATGCGCCGGGACGTCATCGATCTCGTCAAGGAATTGAATGTTCCGATCGTACGCTATCCCGGCGGCAATTTCGTCTCGGCCTACAACTGGGAAGACGGTATCGGCCCCAAGGAAGACCGTCCGACCCGCCTCGACCTTGCCTGGCATACATCCGAAAGCAACCAGGTCGGCATCCACGAATTCGCCGAGTGGTGTGTCTCGGCGAATACGGAGATGATGCTGGCCGTCAACCTCGGTTCGCGTGGCCTCGACGAGGCGCGCAACTTCCTCGAATATGTCAATCATTCTGGCGGCAGCGAGTGGAGTGACAAGCGCATTGCCAACGGACGAAAGGAGCCCTGGGACGTCAAGCTCTGGTGCCTCGGCAACGAAATGGACGGGCCCTGGCAGATCGGCCACAAGACGGCGGACGAATATGGCCGTCTGGCACATGAAACCGCCAAGGCCATGCGCGCCTTTGACAGCTCCCTCGAACTCGTCGTCTGCGGCTCGTCCAACGCACACATGCCGACCTATCCGGAGTGGGAGGCAACCGTCCTCGACCACACCTACAATGAGGTCGACTACATCTCGCTGCACATGTACTTCGAAAACCGCGCCAAGAATACGGCCAACTATCTCGCCCGCAGCATCGAGCTGGACAACTACATCGGCACGGTCGCAGGCGTCATCGATTACGTCAAGGCGAAGAAGCGCTCGTCAAGGAACGTCTATATTTCCTTCGACGAGTGGAACGTCTGGTACCACTCCAAGGAGCGCGACAAGGCAACGCTTGCCGGCGCCAATGGCTGGCCGCATGCGCCGGCCCTTCTGGAGGACGACTACAACTTCGAGGACGTGCTCCAGGTTGGCTGCATTCTCAACACCTTCATCAATCGCGCCGATGTCGTCAAAATTGCCTGCCTGGCGCAGCTCATCAACGTCATTGCACCGATCATGACGGTCCCTGGCGGCCCGGCGTGGCGTCAGACGATCTTCTATCCCTACTATTTCGCTTCCGTCTACGGGCGTGGAACTGCGCTGAAACTGATGGTCGATAGCCCCACCTACAAGGTCGACGACCTTGGAGATGTGCCCTACCTCGACGTATCGGCGGTCCATGATGCGGACAAGAAGACGGTGACCTTCTTCATCGTCAACCGCCACGGAACCGAGACGCTCGATCTCGATGCGAGCCTGCTCGAATTCGGCGCCTTGCGGGTCATCGACGATCAGGTCGTGGCCCATGCCGATCTCAACATCACCAATACCGCCGACAAGCCCGACAACGTCGTGGCGAAGGCCGTCACGGGCACCAGCTTTGCCGATGGCAAGCTCAGCGCCAGGATCGCGCCGCTCTCCTACAGGATGATCCGCCTGCAGGCATAATATAAATCCGCTTTGCTGATACATATCAAACGATGTGTTGACAAAGCAATTGTATGATTTAACGTCAGCGCACCGGTTTTGACGTGCCACTGGGAGGAAGAGATGGGAGCGACAGCTTCTGTTCTGGCACTATCACTGACTGAGGGGCATTCGCCGATAAAAGCGGATGCATACTCGTTCTCAGCATGCCTGCCATGTGTCCATATCGGTTTTTCGGGTTCTGACTGCAATCCAGGAGCAGCCGGATGACCGCGAATATCGAAATCCAGAATGTCACCAAGCGCTACGGCTCGATGACCGTCCTCGACGGTCTGTCGCTGTCGATCAAGGCCAACGAGTTCATGGTCTTCCTGGGGCCATCGGGCTGCGGAAAATCGACGCTGTTGCGCATGATCGCGGGGCTGGAAAGCGTGGATGACGGCACGATCTCCATCAATGGCGAGCGCATCGACACGTTGCCGCCCGGTCAACGCGACATCGCCATGGTGTTCCAGTCCTATGCGCTTTACCCGCATATGACGGTGGCCGACAACATGGCCTTCGGACTGCGCAACATCAACGTATCGAGCGATGTGATCTCGAAGCGAATTGCAGAAGCAGCCCGCATGCTCGAGATCGGCCACCTCCTGGAGCGCAAGCCCGGCCAGCTGTCCGGCGGCCAGCGCCAGCGCGTCGCCATTGGCCGCGCCATCGTCAAGGAACCGAAGGCGTTCCTCTTCGACGAACCGCTGTCCAACCTCGATGCGGCGTTGCGCGTTCGCACCCGCGTCGAGCTCGCCCAGCTGCGCAATCGGGTGAGATCGACGATGATCTTCGTGACGCATGACCAGATCGAGGCAATGACGCTCGCCGACCGCATTGTCGTCATGAACAATCGCAAGATCGAACAGATCGGCACGCCGATGGAGATCTACTCGCGCCCGGCCAGCCGTTTCGTCGCCACTTTTGTCGGCTCTCCGACCATGAACTTCCTGACCGTCGCCCTGTCGGAAGAAAACGGTTTCCTGCGCGCAAGGCTTCCCGACGGCACGCAACTTCAGACCGCCATCCGCGCAGCGGGGGTCAAGGGTGGCGAGTACTCGCTGGGCATTCGTGCAGAGGCCGTCAAGCGCGCCAACGGCGTTGCTGCGACGACGACGGGCAAGGTGGATGTCCTCGAGCGTCTTGGTGATCGCACCCTTCTTTATACGCGCCTCAAGGATGGCAGCGTCGTCATCGCCGAGGACATCGGCAACAGCCGCGTGGCAATCGGCGACGAGGTGGGGCTGACGCTCGACGGGACGCGCACGCATCTCTTCGATGATGCCGGTCACGCCTGGCACAATGAGGAGGCCGGTCATGGCTGAGGCGGCACTCGATCGTGCCGCGGCGACGGTTACGGCCGCCGAACGGCGCAACATCCAGAACATCAATGCGCCGCAATGGCGCAATGCCCTCTTCGTCGCGCCATATCTCCTCGTCTTCGTGGCCCTTCTCGTCGTGCCGCTCTTCTGGGGTATCTGGCTGAGCCTGCACAAGGCGGACGCCTTTGGCGTCGGCAAGTTTGTCGGCCTGACCAACTATATCCGCCTCTATAACGACCGCATCTTCCTGCAGGCGATCGGCAACACCTTCTATTTCGTCTTCCTGACGGTGCCGGCGCTCGCGATCATCGGCCTGATGCTGGCGCTGGCGCTCAACCGCCGCACCCGCACCGCCGCCGTGCTGCGCGCCTTCTATTTTTCCTCTTCCGTTCTTTCGGTGACGATCGTGACGCTGATCTGGCGGATCGTCTTCATCGGCAATTTCGGTTTGCTGGCGACGATCTACGGCTGGTTCGGGGCGACTGCGCCCGCTTTTCTCTCTGATCCGCGGCTTGCCATGATCGGCATTGCGATCGCCACCGTCTGGTGGTGCATTGGCCTGCCGATGATGCTCTTCCTTTCGGCGCTGCAGCAGGTGCCCGGCGAGATCTACGAGGCGGCGGCCCTCGACAATGCCAGCCGCTGGCGCACGCTCTGGTACATCACGCTGCCCTCGATCAAGCGCACCTTCGTGCTCGTCGTCATCATCCAGATCGTCTTGCAGTTCCAGCTCTTCGGCCAGGCGCGGCTGATGACGAACGGTGGCCCCAACAACGTCTCCAAGCCGGTCGTCCTCTACATCTACGAGGCCGCTTTCACCAAGTGGGACCTCGGGCTCGGTGCTGCCGCTTCCGAAGTCCTGTTCATGATGATCCTGATTGCCGCCATGGCGCAGTACATCGCCACGCGGCGCAAGGGAGAAGAGGGATGAGCGGATCTGTCTCGGGCAATATCGTCGGCCGCACCTTGGGTGACCGTATCATCCTCGGCCTGGTGATCGCGCTGGCCCTCGTCATGGTGGCGCCGGTGGTCTGGGTGGTGGCGCTCTCCGTGAAGGACAACAAGGAGCTCATGCTGGACATGAACTCCGTCTTCCGTGCGCCCTATACGATCAAGAACTATATCGATGTCATCGGCACCTCCTCGGTTTTCCGCTGGGTGTTAAACAGCACCATCGTTGCGGGCGGCCTGACGCTCGCGACGCTGGTCCTTTCCTCGCTTGCCGGCTATGGCTTCGCGCGGTTGAACTTTCCTTACCGCAACGTGCTCTTCGTCATCGTGCTGCTCGGCCTTGCCGTGCCGGAACAGGCCGTGCTGATTGCCCGCCAGCAGATCTTTGGCTGGCTGAAGCTTCACAATACCTATCCGGGGCTGATCCTGCCGGGGCTTTCGGCACCCTTCGGCGTCTTCCTGATGACGCAGTATTTTCGCGCCATCCCCAAGGAGCTGGACGAGGCGGCCCTGCTCGACAACGCCAGCCGCTTCAAGATCTTCTGGAAGGTGCTCTTGCCGCTCACCATTCCGGCGCAGGCAACGCTTGGCATCTTCACCTTCTTCAGCGCCTGGAATGACTATCTCTGGCCGCTGATCTCAGGCACCCGCAAGGAAATGTTCACGCTGACCGTCGGGATCGCCTCGACCCAGATGAATTTCGCGCAGTCGCAAGGTCTCGGCTTCCTGATGTCCCAGGCAGTCTTCGCCAGCGCGCCGATCCTGATCCTTTACCTGTTCTTCCAGAAATACATCGTGACGGCCGTATCCGGCACCGCCGTGCGCTAGGGCTGGCGACAGAGACCACGTTTTAAGTGCAACCGGCTCCCGAGGAGGGGGCTCACGTCAAGGGGTGGGGAACCCCAAAGAGGAGGAGTTGGAATGACGCATACTTTCAGAAAATACATGCTTGCGGCGGCCTCGGTGATTGCCCTTGCCGGCGCAAGCCCGGCTTTTGCGGCCACCGAACTGACGGTTCAGCGCTTCTTCGGCGCGTGCGATGCCGACTTCGGCACCAATACCGATGTCAGCAAGGCTGTCGGGGAATGCGGTATCATCACCTCGCTTATCAACAAGTTCAACGCGGACAATCCGGATGTGCATGTGACGGTGACGACCGTCGAATGGCCGGGTTATGACCAGCTGACGGCACAGTTCGCTGCCGGCGACCCGCCGGATATCGTTACTATCCACCAGTCGGTACTGGCTGACTATCAGTCCAAGGGCCTGCTGATGCCGCTGGACGACGTCCTGAAGTCCGTTGGCGTTGCGTCTTCCGACTTCACCGATGCCAGCTTGAACGGCGTGACCAAGGACGGCAAGATCTACGGTCTGCCGATCGACAACTGGACCATGCTGTACCACATCAACTTGGACCTTTTCAAAAAGGCCGATCTCCTCAACGCCGACGGCACGCCGAAGTTGCCGACCAGCGTTGATGAACTCATGGCTCAGGCCAAGCAGTTCAAGGAAAAGACCGGCAAGCCATACTTTGTCCAGAACCTGGCGAACGAAGTCGCGCTTTATACCCGCAATCTTTATACCTACCTGTTCCAGCAGGATTCGAACTTCTTTGCCGATCCGAAGCAGGTGAAGATCAATACGCCCGAGGCCAAGAAAGTCCTCGAGATGTACAAGGCGATCTACGACAACGGTTACACCACCAAGGATCTCGACTATGCGGCCGGCATCAACGCCTTCCTCGCAGGCGAGGGCGGCGTTCACCTGAACGGCACCTGGGTCATCGGTGACTATACGGCATCTTCCGAAAAGGCAGGTACCGCGCTGAACGCCGGCGGCTATGCGGTTTATCCCTATCCGCAGCTCTTCCCGGGCAAGAAGGCGCAATATGCCGACGGCCACAGCTGGGCAGTGTCGCAGAAGGATCGCAGCGACGAGCAGACAGCTGCCATCGGCAAGTTCCTGAAGTTCTTCCACGACAACGACTTCGACTGGTCGCGGACCGGCCACCTGCCAGCTGTCAAGGCGGTTCTGGCTTCCGATCAGTTCAAGGCTCTGCCGCATCGTGACACGATTTCGGCAATCGCCACGCTCGGCACGCCGCTGCCGTCGACCGTCCAGCGCCAGTTTGCGATCCAGGACATTATCGGCCAGGAAATGAGTGCTGCGATTACCGGTCAGAAGGAGATCGATGCAGCGCTCACCGATATGGAACAGCGCATCAACGAGTTGCTCGCCAACATCTGAGGCTTATTCTCCCAAGCCAACATAGCAAATGCCCGCCGCGCGCTCCGCGGCGGGCATTTGCAGTTGAAGGGGACTGGTTGGAGATATGCCGGTCTCAGCGCCGTTTGTCGCCGTCAAAGAAAAGCAGCAGGAAAAGCCCGCAAAGCCCTGCTGCAGCGCCGATGATTGCCGTTCCGGAATAGCCGCTGACGCCAGTGCCGATCGCAAAGAGAAGGGCGCTCAACCCCGCGCTGACAAAGATGTTGACGGATATCAGCGCACTGCCAAGGCCCGGCCGCTCGGCGATCAGATCCTGCAGGTAGGTGATCGGAATGCTTATGAGTGCTGCCGCCCCGACACCGCTGATGAGGGTCAAGGCATAGACATGCCATGGCGCGGAGGCAAAGCCGAGCAGCAGAAGGTACACGACATAGATGATCGTGCCGATCGCCAGCGCCGTAACGTGGCTCATGATCCGTTGGGCACGGCCCCAGACGACGATGAAGACCACCTCGAGCAGGGCAACGATGCCAACCAGGATCCCGATATCGCCGACCGTCCCGTGTGCGGGGCCTGTAACGATCAGTGGCAGGATGGCACCGTTCACGTGAAGGGTGCTGCTGATGAGCGCCACCGCGATCACGCGGACGAAGACGCGAGGTGAGATGACTTCTGCGAGTGCAGCAAGATAGGAAAGATGATGCGTGGCTGCATTGTCGGTTCCGCTCTGGCGTGGCAGGAACGCGGCGATCAGGCAGAGGCACACCAGGCAGGCAAGGCTTGCGAAGAGATAGGCGGGCAGCATGCTTGTTGACCGCGACAGGAGTATACCGACAAACCCTGGGACCAGCACCCAGGAGAGTGAAATCATTGCTCTCACGCCCGAGTTTACCGTCGCCACGTCACCGCGTGGCATCCCGTTGGTGGTGGCGCGCACGTTGGCAAAGAGCAGGGAATTGAGCGCATTGTAGATTGGCAGGAACAACAGCGCACTGAGGACAAAGGTTGCCTGTGCCGGAAAGACGTAGACCGCGCCATAGCCGAAGATGCCGAACACGGCGACCGACAGCATCAGCCTGCGGAACTCACCAAGTCTGTCCGCAAGATTGCCGAGCAGGATGCTGACGGTGACATTGACGGCTGCAGCAGCAAAGATCAGCGCCGAGTAGAGGCCATTGCTCAGGCCAAGCTCGCGGATCGCGATGACCGCTTGATATGGCGAGGTCGCCGCGCCGGCAAAGCCAAAGGCGAAGATCGCAAGCATGCTGACCCGAACTGTCGGGTTGCGGAATACATCAGGCAGAAAACGGGTCATGATGGGTCGAGGGAAGGAAATCAACCGGCGATGCGGATCGAGACGCCTTAACAGGTTCGACGCGAGGTCGAAACCTGCCAGGAAAAAAATCAGTCTTTCCAGCGCGCCGAAAGGCGTGCCTGCGGCGTATAGGCAAAGTCGCGGTCAAAGGGAAAGACCGGCCGGATGCGTCGGTTGCTCACCAGGGCTTCGATGTCCTGGTTCACCACCCCCTCAGTCAGCGCCATCAGGTTCGGGTTGGCGATCGGCGCAAGTTCCGGAGAGAGGTAGCCCGACTTTACCACCAGCATGCGCACTGACTTTGGATCGAGCCCAAGGCGCGTGAAATCGGCGATGTTGTGATAGGGCCGTCGGCGGGCAGCAAGCACGACCGTGATCCCTCCGGTCCGCACCACCGCCTGACGCTCGTCAAAGGCGCCGGGATCATCGAGGAAGACAACCTCTGCTTCCACCTGGACAGGCGAGCTCGACGGGTCAAGCGTCGCACCGATATCGAGCCCGATCCTTGCGCTCTTGCCGGCGGCAAAGCACGCCTCGACAGCCGGCCGGTCCGTAATGCCGGCAAGCAGCGCCCCGTCAAACCGCCGCTCCAGCAAAGCCTTGAGCACATCAGCGCGATCCCCGACACCGCCGCCTGTCGGATTGTCGGCGGAATCCGCAAGGATCACAGGCGCTGTGGAGGCTTCCTCCGCCAACTCAAGCATCTGTTCGAGCGGGCCGGTCACCGGCCCAAAAACAAAGTTTTCCCGCGCATTCCAATAGGATGCGGCGATCTCTTCAACTGCCCGTGCCGCCGTCTGTCTGTCGGTCGCTGTGACAACCGCGCAGGCGCCCGCCCGCGGTTCGTCCGCCCAGACATAGCCGATCATCAGATTTGCATCGAGAATGCCGGCGCGCCGGTCGATGTCGGGCAGCGCCTTGTAAAGGCTTCTTGCAGGCTCGTCCTCGGTCGAGGTTCGCTCGCCCGGCCAGAGCACCGGCACCGGTGCCCAGGCTACACCGGGTCGTCTGCCGGATCTCAAGGCGTCCACAAGCATCGACCAGGCACGTATCATAGTGTCCCTGACGTCGATGTGCGGTGCGGTGCGATAGGCCGCGAATATGTCGAGTTGGTCGACAATCTTCTGACTGACATTGCCATGCAAATCATAGCTTGCAGCGACCACGCAGTCCGGACCGACGACGGAGCGGGCCGCCGCGATCCAGTCGCCTTCGGCATCCTCAATGCCCTCGACATTCATGGCGCCATGCATTGCAAGGTAAAGCCCGTCGACCGGCAGGACAGCCTTCAATCGATCAAGAAACTCCGCCTTGAACGCCTCATATGCAACAGCCGAAACCGGGCCACCGGGCACGGCGCGTGCGTGAAGTAGCGGGAGATGTTCAACCCCTTCCGCATCGAGAAAACTGAAATAATCGGAAGCAAGGAGATCGGCCGCACGCAGGACGCGAAAATCGTCGACCGCCATCAGCACCGGCGAATAGGTGCTGCATTCCGTATGAATTCCGCCAACCGCAATCCGCATCGCCGGCCTCACAGTTTTGGGCTAAGGGGAACGATCGCGGCGAAGCGATGCCAGTCCTTCATCGCCCGCGGCGTCCACGCCGCCTCGGCAATTGCCGGCAACCGTGGGAAGACCAGCCGGTTGAAATAGCCGCGCGACAGAAAGTGTTCCGACCAGATACAGGCCTGAACGCCCTTCATCCTGTCCTTCAGTTCCTCCGGAAATTCACCTTCTGCCTCATAGGCATAGGTGTGGGCCGGCGGCACTGTCCCGGCCCAGCTTGCACCGGGCTCCTGAAAGGCCTCCGCCTGCACCATGTCGAGATAGTAGGCCTGGCCAGGGGTCATGACGACCTCGTAGCCTTGCCTGGCGAGATCGATCCCGACCTGCGGGTTCTCCCAAGCCATCAACAACGTGTCTGCGGCGGCGACACCGCCGCCATGGGCCACTTCGTTCCAACCGGCCAGTTTGCGACCACGCGCGCTCAACATGTCCTTCACGCGCTTGAGGAAATAGGATTGTAGCGCAAACGTTCCTGAAATCCCTTCCTTCTCCATCAGCGCCTTGGCAAGCGGGGAGGCAAGCCACGAGCCGTTCGCCACCTCGTCACCACCGATGTGGAGATAGGAAGAGGGGAAAAGCTCGACCATCTCGTCGAGCACGTTCTCGAGGAATTCGTAGGTCCCTGGCACGGCTGGATTGAGTGCGTTGTTCGGATAGCCCTGCACGGAGTGATAGCTGTCTGGCGCCTCCTGTCCGTCGGACAGATCAGGCAGCGCCGTCAAGGTGGCCGTGCTGTGGCCCGGAATATCGATTTCGGGGATGATCTCGACGTTCAAGCTCGCAGCGTGAGCGACAATGTCGCGAACGTCCTCCTGGGAATAAAAGCCGCCAACCGGTTCGGCACTGTTGCCGAGTTGAGGCAGGAGCGGCTCATCGGGCCCCCGCAAGACGCCTGTCGTCGTCAGTTCCGGATAGGCCTTGATCTCAAGCCGCCATGCCTCATCGTCAGTCAGATGCCAATGGAAGATGTTGACCTTCAACCAGGCAAGGATGTCGATCAGGCGTTTGATATCAGCGACCGGATAGAACTGCCTGGAAACGTCGAGATGGCACCCCCGCCAACCGTATCGCGGCTTGTCGGAAATTGTCCCGGAGACGGGAAAGCGGAACGTCTGTGGATGGCTGCGGGCGCCATGCAGGAGTTGCGAAAGCGAAGTCAGCCCGTATTGACGTCCGGCAGCATCGGCAAAGGATAGCGTGATCGTCGCGGGCGAGAAGACAAGCTTGTAGCCTTCCGGGGCTATCGTCGGATCAACCGAAAACTGCAGGGCCTGGCCCTGCGGCGAGGCCACGAGATTGAAAGGCGCGTGGTCGCTCTCAAAGAGGCGCCGGCAGAGCGAAAGGGCAGTTGAGACGGCGCGCACGTCGTCAGCCGAGGATCCTTGCGCGGGATAAAGAACGACAGGAAAGCTATCGCCGGGCCTGGCGTCGATTTCTGCCGGCCATGGCTGCAACGAGAATGGAAGCGTGAGCCTGCCTTCCGGGAGAAGCATCGGCGGCGGTTCATTGACGCGACCTTCAAGCAGCAGATCGGACACGGTAACCGTGACATGCTGGCCATCAGCCAGCGTCACATAGGCGGACTTGGCGCCATCGGTGCAGTGGCGCGCGGGCCTGTGCAGACCACTGACGGTGAAAGTCCAGCCCTTGCCCGGTTCGAGGACGAAGTCGGTTGGCGGTGCAAACTCGTGAAAATTGGCATTGCGGCGCACAAAGGTGGCATTCTCGCAGGCCTTGGCATCGATGACACGCGTCAGCGAGGTGTAGACCAGCGTGAAGCCGGAAAGCGCAACATCGGAAAGATTGAAAAGGGAAAAGGTAAAGCGGCCGTTCGGGCCACCATCCGGCTGCCACGAACTTTCCAGGCGATAGGGCGCCACAGTCATATCTGTTCCTCTCTTGGAATGTCTTTCAGTAGTGCTCGGATTGCGAAAAGGTACGGGCAAGTTCCGCCTGACCGGCGGTCAGGCCGCAGTCCACCGGCAGGCAGACGCCGGTGATGGCGGCGGCCTGCGGGCCGGCCAGAAATGCAACGGCATTGGCGACATCCCGGGGATCGACAACCCGCTGCAGCGGGTACCAGCGGCGCGCTTCCTCAAAGACATTGGGATTGGCGGCAGCACGCGCCTCCCAGGCCTGCGTGCGCACTGTGCCGGGCGCAACTGCATTCGAGCGGATCCCGAGCTTTCCATATTCCACCGCAATCAGTTTGGTCAGATGCAGCAGTCCGGCTTTCGCCGCGCTATAGGCAGGATGGCCGAAGACGTTCATGCCGTTGACGGATGCAATGTTGACAACCGAGCCCTTCGTCGCTTCGAGCTGTCCCTCGACGGCGCGGAAGCAGAGGAACGCTGCCTCGAGATTGAGGGCATTGTCCATCCGCCAGATTTCCGCAGTGGTATCGTGCAGGCTGACGGCGCGCGCAGCACCGGCATTGTTGACCAGCGTCCTGACGGCACCGAGCGTTGCGGCACGCTTCGCCATCTCGGCAACACTTGCCTCGTTCGTTACATCACAGCCACAGGCGATGAAGCGTTCGGCCGCGCCCAGCGTATGGGCGGCCCTCTCGGCGGCGGCAAAGTCGATGTCGACCATCAGGATGGTATCGTGATCCTCGGCAAGCCGCTCGGCAATCGCACGGCCTATGTCACCCGCAGCACCGGTCACGATTGCTACCGTCTTTGTCATTCTCTACCCCTCTTTGGCATGGAATGGTCAGTCCCCGAGCAGTTGCCGGTCATCGCCATCGCGGTGGGCAACGAGCTGCTGCTTGATGCGGCGCAGCGCCACTGCCGCCTTTGGCTGGATGGCGTAGGCGACGAGGCTGGCCAGAATATCGACCGCCGCCAGATAGGCGATGCGCGTCGAGGTTGGCCGGAAGATATTGTTGCCCTCTTGCAGATCGATTGGCACGACGATTTCGGCAGCTTGCGCGACCGGGCTATTGCTCTGGGTGAGCGCGATCGTCGTCACCTTCGACTCGCGCGCAAGAGCGAAGGCACGCACCAGCTCGGTGTTGCGCCCGGTGAAGGACGAGCCGATCAGCACGTCGGTCTGCTTGGCGGCGGCGGCCATCATCAATTGCATGCCGTGATCTGAGCTTGCGGTGACATGCAGGCCGAAGCGAAACAGGCGGTTTTGCAATTCACTGGCAATCATTGATGAATTGCCACCGGAACCGAAGGCATAAATCATGTCGGCGCGTGCAAGTCGCTCGGCGGCAAGCTCGATGGCAGCAAGATCAAGTGAACGATGAAGCAGGAAGAGAGCGTTCTGGGCCTTTGTTATGATGTCTTGCGCGACATCGCCCGGATTGGTGCTTTTCGGCTCAGGTTTCAGATATCGCATCCCGACATAGGCTGTTCGGGCAAGCTGGACCTTGAAATCGGAGAAGCTTTCGCAGCCAAGCCGCCGGCAGAAACGCGTGACCGTCGGCGGCGATACGTCAGCCTTTTCGGCAAGCTCGATGATCGAGGCGTTCACCGCGAACTCGAAGTCATTGAGGAGGATATCCGCGATACGGTTTTCCGAGGGCGAAAGCCGGGGCTTCTCTTCCTGCAATGTAGAGAAAATGTCCAACCGAGCTCTCCCGTTCTTTGCGCTACTGATCCTTCGGCTTATACGCGACGCAGTCGATTTCAACCTTGCAGTCGACCATCATTGATGACTGGACGCAGGCGCGCGCCGGCGGGTGGTCGCCGAAATATTGCTGATAGATGGCGTTGAAGGTCCAAAAGTCGCGAGGGTCGTCGAGCCAGACGCCGCACCGCACCACATGCTCGACGCCGTAGCCGGCTTCGTTGAGAATGGCGAGCACGTTCTCGATCGTCTTGTGCGTCTGCGCGACGATGTTTCCATCAATGATCTCGCCATTGTCCATGGCAACCTGGCCGGAAACATAGAGCCATCCGTCTGCTTCGACGGCGCGGGCAAAGGGGAGGGACTTGCCGCCGGCACCCTTTTGAACCGTGCCATAACGCTTGATGGACATTGGTCGATCCTTGCAAATTATTTTCGTATTAAGTTGACAAGTCACCATAGAAAGCGGAATTTGACCAGCGAAAAACAGCATTCATGAAAAGAATTTCAATGCGGGGGAGATAATGCGCGATCCTTTCAAAAATCCGTTTCCTGCTTCGGACGCTGCCCGCCACTCGATCTGGGAGATGTTGGTAGCGCGCGATATCGACGCATTCCTGGCTGCCGACTGGTCGATGGTCGAGCATGATTTCGTCGAGGAAGGCTTCCTCGGCATCGACGGACGCAAGCAAGTCAGCCCCGACAAGTGGCGCCTGGCGTTTCCGACTTTGTCGGCCTACCGTGACGAGTGGCTGCGTCAGGCACGAGACTTTGCAACGCAGTCCTTCTCTGAGGACACCCGTAGCGCCATCTTCACGACCACCACGCTTGAGGACATCGAGATCGAAGGTGAAATGGCGCTGGTGCGCAAGAAGTTCGATGGCGGCCTTACCAAGGCCGATGGCACGCGTGATGTGATGCAGTGGCAGACGCTCTATTATTGCCGCCTGCATGAAGGCCGCTGGAAGATATGCGGCTTCACCGGCTACCTGCCGAACCCGATGGGCTGATCAACACAAAGGCAAACCCTTGCGCATTTTTACGGCGGCGCTCGCAACCGAGACCAATACGTTTTCCCCGATCTGCGTCGATCGGCGCGCGTTCGAGGCGTCGCTTTATGCGCCTCCAGGGCAGCACCCGGAAACCCCGACCCTCTGCACGGCGCCAATCACCGTAGGGCGGCGTGTTTGCGCCGAGAAGGGATGGGAGCTGATCGAGGGTACGGCGGCGTGGGCGGACCCGGCCGGACTGGTGAACCGCTCGACCTATGAAGGGCTTCGCGATGAGGTGCTGACACAGCTTGAGGCAGCGATGCCGGTCGACGCCGTCATCCTCGGCCTGCATGGCGCCATGGTCGCAGCCGGCTACGAGGATACTGAGGGCGACATACTGGCGCGTGTACGCGCGATTGTCGGGCCTGATGTCCTTGTCTGCGCCGAACTCGATCCGCACAGTCATCTTACAGCCAAAAGGCTGCAGGCCGCCGACTTCTTTGTCTACTTCAAGGAGTTCCCGCACACCGATTTCGTCGATCGCGCGGAGGATTTATGGCGCATTGCCAGCCAGACGCTGGAGGGTCGATCAAAACCGGTCATGTCCGTCTTCGACTGCCGGATGATCGATGTCTTTCCCACCTCGCGCGATCCGATGCGCTCCTTTGTCGACAAGATCATGCGGCTTGAAAAGGAGGACGCTGATATCCTCTCGATCTCGGTCATTCACGGCTTCATGGCAGGCGACGTGCCGGAAATGGGTACGAAGCTGCTTGTCGTCACCGACGACAAGCCGGAGAAGGGTGAAGCCCTGGCGCGTGAACTCGGCCTCGAGCTGTTTTCGAAGCGTGGTACCTTCATCATGCCTCAGATCGACGAGATTGAGGCCGTAACGCAGGCAGTGGCAGCAACGTCCTGGCCGGTCGTCGTCGCCGACGTCTGGGACAATCCGGGCGGCGGCACTGCCGGCGATGCCACTGTCCTGTTGCAGGAACTCCTTGCAAGGGGTGTGAGAGATGTTGCGATCGGCACGATCTGGGACCCGATGGCAGTGCAGATCTGCATGGCGGCGGGAGAGGGGGCCGAAATTCCCCTGCGCTTTGGTGCCAAGTCCGCACCCGGCACCGGCAACCCGGTCGATGGCGTCGTCAAGGTCGTGAAGCTCGTCACGAATGCTGAGATGCGTTTCGGCGAGAGCTTTGCGCCATTCGGCGATGCAGCGCACATCGTACTCGACGGCATCGATATCATTCTGAATTCGACGCGCGCCCAGAGCTTCGACCCGAGCCTTTTCTCCGTCATGGGCATCGATCCGACGTCCAGGAAGATCCTGGTCATCAAATCGACCAATCATTTCTACGCATCCTTCTCGAAAATCGCTGCGGAGATCATTTACTGCTCTGCCGGAACGCCTTATCCCAACAATCCGGCCAAGACACCCTATCGTCGGGCGCCGAAGAACATCTGGCCGATGGTCGAAGATCCCCACGGCCGCTAGCGCGGAGAGCCGTCACATGCAGCAAAATTCGTTTGCCGTCGTCGCCAAGCCGGGCGACAGGGTTGCCGACCTCTCAACGCCGCGGCCGATCATCGATGAGGACCGACTGGCGGCAAACATTGCCCGCACACAGGCCTACATGGACAGGCACGGCCTGAACTTCCGTCCGCACATCAAGACGCACAAGATCCCCGCGCTTGCCGCCGAGCAGATTGCGGCAGGCGCCAAGGGCATAAATTGCCAGAAGATCAGCGAGGCGGAAGTGTTCGCCGCGGCCGGCTTCGAAGACATACTGATCACCTTCAATATCCTTGGCGCGCAAAAGCTCGAGCGCCTTGGCGCACTCAACGACAGGATCCCGGGTCTCAAGGTCGTTGCCGATAGCGCCACGACCGTCGACGGATTGTCTTCCACCTTCGCATCCCGCAAGCCGCTGACCGTTCTTGTCGAATGCGACACTGGTGGGGGGCGCTGCGGTGTCCAGACGCCTGAAGAAGCGAAGAACCTTGCCAAGCGCATTCACGACGCACCGGGCCTTTCCTTCGGCGGCCTCCTCAACTACCCGAAGCCCGATTCCGCCGAGGCTGTGCAAGCGTTCCTCGGCAAGGCACTGCTTCTTTTGAAGGCTGACGGCATTGCTTGTCCGATTGTCAGCAATGGCGGCACGCCAAGCCTCTTTGAGGCGCATCTGGTGAGTGCCGCGACCGAGCACCGCGCTGGCACGTATGTCTATAACGATCGCTCCATGGTCCGTGCCGGCCACTGCAGCGAGGATGACTGCGCCATGCATGTACTGGCAACCGTCGTGTCGCGCCCGACCGCAGATCGAGCCGTCATTGACGCCGGATCGAAGGCGCTGACGTCCGACCTGCTTGGCTTCTCCGACTTCGGAACAGTTGTTGGCTATCCCGAGGCGGTGATTACTGGCCTTTCCGAGGAACACGGCGTCATCGACCTTTCAAAATGCGGCAACAAGCGTCCTGAGATCGGCGAGAAGATCCGCATCATTCCCAACCATACCTGCGTTGTCTCCAATCTCTTCGACACGATGGTGTTTCATCGTGACGGCGTTGTCACACGTGTCGAAGGCGTGGCTGCGCGCGGTCTTGTCTGGTAGGGCCTTAGGTGCAGGGCCTTGGGTGCAGGGTCTTGGGTGCAGGGTCTTGAGTGCAGGGTCTTGGGTGCTTTCCCTATCAGCCGCGGTGGTGTGGAGGTTTGTGCGCTGGCAACCTCTTTGGTGACCGCTCACGACCCTCAATCTGGCGGCGAAAGCCAAAATGTGTAATACTCGTTCTGGACGACCGCAGTCTTTGATGCGGGCCGTTAGAACGAATGTGTCATTGCCGCCACCGACCCCTTCCGTGGCGCAAGTGCTATCGCCGCCCTATGGCGAGTCATTCGAAGCAGCATTGACTTCCAACAGGCCCACGCCGGCGGGCTATGCCACGCGGTTCTTCGGATTGCATCCGCAGGAGCGCCGCCCTTTGCGTTGGGCGTGAATTGTGATTCAGGCAGATTCAAGAAAGGGTACATGCCATGAACAGCATGAGAAACCTTTGCTTTGGACTGCTGGCTTCCGCTTGCGCAACCGCAATGGGTGCGCCAGCCGTTGCGCAGCAACAGCAGCCAAAACCCAATATCCTTGTCATCATGGGTGACGATGTCGGCTGGTTCAACCTTGGCGCCTATCACCGGGGCATCATGTCCGGGAAGACGCCGAATCTCGACAAGCTCGCATCCGAGGGCTTGATGTTCACTGACTACTATGCCGAGGCAAGCTGCACGGCTGGCCGGGCGAGTTTCATCACCGGTGAAATTCCGTTGCGCACCGGCTTGACGACGGTCGGCCAGGCGGGCGCGGATGTCGGCATGCCCGACAAGGCGGCGACCTTGGCCTCCGTCCTCAAGACAGAAGGATACGCCACCGGACAGTTCGGCAAGAACCATCTTGGCGATCTGAACAAGTATCTTCCGACATTGCATGGCTTCGACGAGTTCTTTGGCTATCTCTATCACCTCGATGCGATGTCTGACCCCTATTGGTATTCGTTTCCGAATGACCAATCCTACCGGGACAAATTCGGTCCGCGCAATCTGGTCCACAGCTTCGCGACTGATACCGACGACACGAGTGAACAGCCGCGCTGGGGCAAGGTCGGCAAGCAGAGGATAGTGGACGAGGGTCCCCTGGCACCTTATCCCGACATGTCCAACGTGCCGAACATGCATGACATCATGCCCAAGGCCAAGTACGACATGGGCACGTTCGATGAAGTGCTGGTCAAGGCTTCGTGCGACTTCATGGACAAGGCCAAGACCGATAACAAGCCGTTTTTCGTCTGGCACAACACGACGCGCATGCACGTCTGGACTTATCTGTCGCCCAAATACCAGGCTCTCATGAACAGCGACAGCAACTATGGCCTCGAGGAAGCCGGCGTGGCGCAGCTTGATGATAGCGTCGGCGCTCTTTTGAAATGTGTGGAAGATGCTGGCGAGACCAGCAACACGATCGTCGTGTTCACCACTGACAACGGGGCGGAGGTCTTCACCTGGCCAGACGGCGGCATGACCCCGTTCAAGGGCACCAAGGGTACCGTGATGGAAGGCGGCTTCCGTGCGCCAGCCATCATTCGGTGGCCGGGCAAGGTCAAGCCGGGAACGGTCGAGAACGGCATTTTTTCAGCCCTGGATTGGTTCCCGACGCTAGCAGCGGCAGCCGGCAATACTGACATAACCGACCAGTTGCTGAAGGGTGTGAAGCTGGGCGACAGGACCTACAAGAACCATCTTGATGGCTATAACCAGATGGACCTGCTGCTCGGCAAATCACCATCCGCACGGCATGAATTCTTCTATTTCGGCGGCCCTGCTCTCGGGGCAGTTCGCATTGACAACTTCAAGTTCCAGTTCTTCCAGCAGCCCCAGGGCTGGCCCGGTGGAAAGGTAACGACGGATATGCCCACCATGGTCAATATCCGTCAGGATCCGTTCGAGCGCACACCGTCGATTGGCGAGCAAAGTCTCAATGACCTCGGTGGTGGATACATGAACGACTTCTTTGCCCGCGAGTTCTGGCGCTTCGTCAGCGTTCAGGACGAGGTCAAGAAACTCGCGCTCACTGCGGTCGATTACCCGCCAATGCAGGATCCGGCTTCCTTCAATCTGGATGCGGTCAAAAAGCAGATAGATGCCGCTATCAGGAACAAGCCGGGCAACTGACCAATAAAACTCAGGCAGCGGGCAGCCGGCAAGGGCTGCCCTTGCTGTCCCCGGAAACAGGATCACCGTATGGCGCCGAGCCAACACCGTCTGCGAGGTCCGCATTGCCCGAGGCGAGGCACGCTTTCCATTGGCTGCAATTGAGAAGCCCCGGCAACATGACCTGGGATGTCGGACCCCGCGCCTTCCTTTGGTGTAGGACACTTGACCTTACGCGATTGGAAAGCATCTTCTTTTGTGTGGGCGTCAGGCACGCGGGAGGTCACGTCGATGAGAGTCTTAGTTGCATTGGGAATGGCAGCAAGTCTGTTGGCGATATCGGCGGCCGAGCCGCCCTGGCAATGGCAGACCTTTCATGGCGTACGGATGGATTCCGATCCCGTGCTGCTTTCGCGGTTTGACAGGATCTATCGCTATTGCTTGCCAGAAGCCAACTATCGCGGTTCACCCTATCCGACAGATGCGTGGCACATTACAGCGCTGAGAAGCTGCATGTCCAGATTCGGGGTCGCGGACCGGGGGGCTTATTCCTACCCGGCCAACAGGCTCTTCTATCCCCTCTTCTGAGGTGGAGCGCCAGCGGGTTGGTGATCACGCAGCCGTGGGGTTGAGGAGGTTCATGTCGATGCTCGTCAGCTCCACATGGCGCTCGAACGCTATGCCCACCTCATCGAACAGATGGCAGTCGGCAACATTGATCCCGGTGGCGAGTGGCTGATCCGGGTGAACAGCGGCGCGCCCATGCAGCGTCGCGCAGAAATTCTCGCTTTCGCCGTCGAGCGACGCATAGGCGACCGTCTGGGCGCCAAGGCGCTCGATGACAGACGGCGTAACGGTGAAGGCGATGTCGCCAGACCCGATCTGGATATGCTCCGGACGCACGCCCAAGGTCAGCTGTTTGCCGATAGCGCCGCCTCTTGGCGTGACAGGGATCACCGCCTTCTGTCCTTTGTAGTCGATTTCGATGCCGGCATCGCTGACACCTGTGCAGGTGACGGGCAAGAAGTTCATCTTCGGATTGCCGATGAAGGCAGCAACGAAGATGTTGGCAGGCTTGTGGTAGAGCTCCAGCGGGGCGCCGGTCTGGGCGATCTCGCCGGCATTCAAAACCACAATCCGGTCCGCCATGGTCATCGCCTCGATCTGGTCGTGCGTGACATAAATCATCGTCGCCTTCAGCTGGCGGTGCAGTTTGGCAAGCTCGATGCGCATGTCGGCGCGCAAGGCAGCGTCGAGGTTGGAGAGTGGTTCGTCAAACAGGAATATCTTCGGTTCGCGCACGATCGCGCGGCCGATTGCAACGCGCTGGCGCTGACCGCCTGAAAGCATGCCGGGCTTCTGCTGCAGGCGCTGGTCCAGGTGGAGGATGCGCGCGGCATGCTCGACCTTGGCCTTCAGCTTTTGCTCTTCCATCTTTTCGACGCGCAGCGGGAACGCGATATTCTCGAACACGGACATGTGCGGATAGAGGGCATAGGATTGGAACACCATGGCGATCCCGCGCTTGACCGGCGGCAGGTCGTTGACCCTCAGCCCGTCGATGACGATGTCGCCGCCGGAGGTTGCGTCCAGGCCGGCAATCATGCGCAGCAAGGTGGATTTGCCGCAGCCTGATGGCCCGACGAAAACTACGAACTCGCCGTTCCTCACCTCAAGCTGAACACCCTTGAGAACCTCGAAGTCGCCGTAGAACTTCTGAACCTTGTTGAGAAGAAGCTGTCCCAAAACCTGTCTCCGGTCACCGCCGCTGCGGCACTGTATGCGATAGTCAAAGGGATCGCGGTTGTTGCGCCCGCGATCCCGACAAAGACTTACTTGAACGCTTCGATCTCGCCAGCAGCCTTCTTGAGAGCATCGGCCGGCTCGGCCTTGCCCGTCACGACAGACTGTACCATTTCGATCATCGAGTTCTGGAAGCCCTTGTAGTCGGTGAAGAGCGGCTCGGGACCGCCGAAAGTGATACCGTCGATGAACGGCTTCCACGACGGATCAGCCTTGACGAACTCATCGACCTTCGGCGACGGACGCAGCGGCGTCAGGCCGGCACCACCCTGAAGTTCGTATTCGCCTTGCGGGCCTGGCGAGGTGATGAACTTGGCGAATTCGATCGCCTTGTCTTCCACACCCGTACCCTTGAAGACCGCCAGGCTGTCGGTGATGAGCAGCGTGCCTTCACCCTTGGCCGACGGGCCGAGCGGCAGCGGTGCGACGCCCCAGTTGATCTTGGTGTCCTTCAGGCGGGCAGCAGCACCCGAACCTGCCTGGATCATGCCGACCTTGCCATCGAGGAAGATGGCGCGGATTTCGTTCTGCTCGTAGGCGGTTGCGCCTTCGACGGAGTAGGGCGTGATGTCCTTGTAGGCCTGCAGGGCGGCCAGGACTTCCGGGCTGTCCATGACGATCTTATCGCCGTCGATCACCTTGCCGTTGTTGGTGTAAACCCAATGCATGAACTGATGCATGGTGTTGTCGAAGGTCTTCGCCGGGAGGCCGTAGCCTGCAATGCCGGTCTTTTCCTTGATCTGCTTGGCGGCGGCAATTTCCTCAGCCCAAGTCTTCGGCGGGTTCTCCGGGTCGAGGCCGGCCTGCTTGAAGATGTCCTTGTTCCAGTAGAGTGCCTTGGTCGAGAAGGCGACCGGCACGCCCCACTGGTTGTTGTCGAAGGTGACGGTGTCGACGATGTTCGGGTAGTAGCTCTTCTTCTCGTCGTCGGTCATCGGCACCGGAACGATCAAATCGTTCTGGGCGAATTCCTTCAGCGTACGCGAACCGACATAGGCCATGCCGACCGGAGTGCCGGCAGCAGCCAGCGTCGTGGCCTTGTCCTGGCACTGTTCCCAGCCGACAACCTCAGGCGTGACCTTCCAGCCTGGGTTCTTGCCTTCCCATTCCTTGATGTATTTCTCGTGGATCGGATCGATCTTGTCGCCGCAATAGATCCAGCTGATCTCCTTGTCAGCGGCGTGCGCGGTCATTGCGCCCAGCGCGGTAGAGCCGAGCAGGGCAAGGGCCATCAGCCCGGTCTTGAATTGAACTGTCACGTTGTTAGCTCCCGTTTTTTCTCTGGTGGTTGACTTACTGTTTCACCGCGCCCGCGGTCAGACCGCTGACGAGATACCGTTGAAGGAAGAAAATCACGATCATGGCCGGCGCAATGCCGACGAAACTTGCAGCCATCAGTTCATTCCACACGACTTCCTGGCGGCCGAAATAGGCGAAGAGTCCGACCGGCAAGGGCGCAAATTCGGTCTTGGAATTGAAGGTGAGCGCGAAGATGAACTGCTGGGCATAGGAGCCGATGAAGGTGGTGATCGCAACTACCATGATGCCCGGCATGGCGATTGGCAGGATGACCCGGCGCAGGGTATAGAAATGGCTGGCGCCGTCGACGAATGCGGCTTCGTCCAGCTCCCGCGGAATGCGCATCATGTAGGTTCTGAGCAGCCAGATCGCCGAAGGGATCAGGAAGGCAACGCCTGGAACCATGATGGCAAAATAGGTATTCAGCAGGCCGAGCGTTCGCATCAGCCGGAAGAGCGGGATGAGCAGCACCGCGCCCGAAAACATGTTGACGGCCAGGAACGCGCCGAGCAGCAGCCCGGCGCCTTTGAATTCAAACCGCGCAAACGCATAGGAGGCAGGGATGACGAGCACCAGAACAACGGCGGTGACGATGGTCGAGATAAAGAAGGAATTGAAGATGTAGCGCGCAAAGCCCGGCACGCTTACCCACATGGTCCGATAGGCTTCGAACGAACCGTTCTCGGGGATGAACCGGTAAGGCGAGGAAAAGAGCTGGCTGAGCGGCTTCAGCGATACCAGGAAGCCCTCGACGAAGGGCGCAAGCACGAAGGTAAGGAACACCAGGATGCCGGCATAGATGCCGATGATCTCATACCATTTGTACCGATGGATCAGCAGATGCGGCTGTTTCATCGCTTGTCTCCGGAAGTGAGGCGGCTGGTCACGCGGAAGTAGCAGACGCAGAAAATCGACAGGAAGATGCAGATCAGCACGGCGCGCGCGGCGCCTTCCCCGTATTTGTTCGAGCCGATCGCGGTTTTATAGGTGTCGATGATCATCGTCGTCGTTTCGCCGCTCGGGCCGCCACGCGTCAGGATCCAGATGATGTCGAATGAGTTGAAGGTAGCGATCAGCGACAGCATCGACATGGTGATCATCGAAGGGACGATCAGTGGCAGGGTAATGCGCCGGAACCGATAGAAACGGCCGGCCCCGTCGGTCCAGGCGGCCTCATAGAGATCCTGCGGAATCGCCTGCATGGCCGCGAGCATATAAAGCGTGACGAGCGGAACGCCGATCCAGACATCGGTGATGATCGTCGCCCAGAACGCCGTGGACCCCTGCGCGAGAAATGCGACCGGCGCGTCCACCAGCCCGAAGCGCTGCAGCATGCCGGAAATCATCCCGAACTGGCCGTTGTACATCCAGCCCCACATGAAGATGCCGATCGCCATTGGGACAATCCATGGCGGCATGGTCAGGACGCGGAAGAGCGCCCTGCCGGGAACCGCAGAATTCAGCATCGTTGCGCCGAACACACCGATGATCATCTTGATGGAGACGGAAAAGAACGTCCAGATGAAGGTGCGAATGATGACTTCGGCGAAGGTAGCGTTGAAGATCTTGCTATAGTTCACCCAGCCGACCCAGTTCGTCGTCTTCTTCAGCGACGCATCGGTGAAGGAGAGGATGAACGTGTCGACCAGCGGATAGGCGACGATCACTGCGACGTAGAGGACTGCCGGAAGGAGAAGTATCCAGGCAAAGATGACTGCGTTGCGTTGGACGCTCATCTTGCCGCCCTCCTCAAGCCGCTCTTGCGTGCAGGGCTTCGTCGAACCTGTCCCAAATCGGGCGCAGATCGATCACCGCCTTTTTCATCCTTGCCTCGTCCATCGATAGGGCAAGGATGCCGGCCTCGAGGGCATTGAGTGTCGAAACAGGAAGTTCGGTACCGGTACGCACGCTGTCGAGCAAATCCGCTGCCATCTGCTCGTCGGCGCCGTAGTGCTGGGAAAGCTCGGTCGCGACGTATTTGTTCTCGACAACCTTCTTGCCTGTCAGCTGCTCATGAACATCAAGATAGCCTCGAACGAAATCGCCTTCAGCCATGCCGCGCGATCCCATGATGGCAAAGCGACGGAACTGGTCTGGCACGTTGAGGTTGGTGTGGAAGTTCATGCCGACGCCATTGGCATATTCGACGATCGCCACCTGATAGTCGATGATGTCGCCGTCGCTGTCGAAAACCTTGTCGGACCCCATCCAGCCGCTCGGCTTGCGGTGAAAAAGCTCCAGGTCGTTGATGCCTTCGCGTGCGGGATCGTTGGCCGGAATGAAGCTCTTGCGGCCGCCGAAGCTTGCAACACGCTCCGGACGAGCGCCGACGACGCCGTTGTAGAGATCAAGGTCGTGGCAGCACTTTTCCAGCATGAAGCTGCCCGAATAACGCTCGTAGCGACGCCAATCGCGCATGAAGAAAGCGCCGTGGTAGGGCTCGATATGCTCCGAGGCCTCGATCGAGACGATCTGTCCAAGCTTGCCTGCGGCCTGAATGGCACGAAGGTCCTTGTAGAGGGGCGAATAGCGAAGGACGAGACCAACCATCAGGCGCTCATGACCGAACTTCGCCATCAGGCGGGCGAGCTCGATGCTCTCGGCGACCGTTGTGACGATCGGCTTTTCGCAGAAGACCTTCAGGCCACTTTCAAGACCCAGCCTGATATGATCGAGATGCATGTGGTTCGGCGAACCGATCATCAGGAGATCGAGCTTTTCCCTGGCGATCAGCTCCTCGGGGGAAGCATAGGCCGTGCCGGCAGAGATGCCTTTTTCGACAAGACCCTGAAGACCTGCCGGATCGGGGTCGACGTAACCCACGATCTCGAAGCTTTCATCAACGGACTTGAAGACGTAGCCAAGGTAGCCGAGCCTGAAACCTAGCCCGATAATTCCCACTTTCATGCTCTTCTCGTTCCCAATTCACGTAATTTATTTTCGTCAAGTTGGGACAAAATTTCGAACTCGTCAACACGAATCCCGCGAAAAGTTGCAAGCATGAAATTAATTTTCATAACCGCCCATTTCCCAGCTTCAATCGCCTTCAATCGGGCGTGAACGCCCGTTCTCGCCGCGCGCAAACGCCGAAGGATGGCTCGCGAGCTTGCGTGAAGGCCCGGCATCGGCGAAAAACGCCACCGTCGCGCTGCCTCGATCTAGCGGTTTCGCCGTTTGCCCTCGAGCAGATCGAGCACTGAATTTGCGGCATCGAGAACGTTCGTGCCCGGGCCGAAGACAGCCGCAACCCCGTGGTCCATCAGGTACTGGTAATCCTGCCGCGGAACGACCCCTCCCACCACGACGATGACATCGCCGGCGCCCTGTGCCTTGAGTTCGTCAACCAGTTGCGGTGCCAGTGTCTTGTGGCCAGCCGCCAGCGACGACATGCCAACCACGTGGACCTTGCTGGCGACCGCGAGGTCGGCGGCTTCCTTTGGCGTCTGAAAGAGGGGGCCTGCCAGCACATCAAAGCCAATATCGCCAAACGCCGAGGCGATCACCTTGGCGCCGCGGTCATGACCGTCCTGACCAAGCTTGGCAACCATGATTCTCGGTCTCTGACCGATGACCTTGCCGACTTCGACCATGCGGTCCTTCAGGACTGCCAACTCCGGCTCGTCGCGATAGGCTTGACCATAGATGTCCCTGATGACCTCGGGCTCGGCTGCGTGGTCCCCAAAGGCTTGACGCATGGCATCCGAGATCTCGCCAACAGTTGCCCGCGCGCGCGCCGCTTCGATGGCTGCCGCAAGCAAGTTCCCATTGCCGCTGCTTGCGACCTCCTCAAGCACCTTGAGGGCCGCTTGTACCGCAACGTTATCGCGGCGGCGTTTCGTGTCTTCGATCCGCGCAATCTGGGCGGAGCGCACGGCTGCATTGTCGATCGCCAGGATCTCGAGCTCTTCTTCCGTGTCGAGACGATATTTGTTGACGCCGACGATGACCTCTTCGCCCTTGTCGACCGCCGCCTGGCGTCGCGTCGCCGCTTCCTCGATGAGCCGCTTGGGCAATCCCTCGTTCACCGCCCGGGTCATGCCACCGAGCGCCTCGACCTCCTCGATCAAGGCCCAGGCCTTGTCGGCAAGCGCCTTTGTCAGGCTCTCGACATAGTAGGAGCCCGCAAGCGGATCAACGACATTGGTCACGCCCGTCTCATGCTGAAGAATGAGCTGCGTGTTGCGGGCAATGCGCGCAGAAAATTCCGTCGGCAAGGCGATTGCCTCGTCGAAGGAATTGGTGTGGAGCGACTGCGTGCCGCCCAGAACCGCCGACATTGCCTCGAAGGCGGTGCGGATGATGTTGTTGTAGGGATCCTGCTCCTGCAGCGAGACGCCGGATGTCTGGCAATGCGTGCGCAGCATGAGGGAGGACGGTTTCCTGGGCTCGAACTCCTCCATGATGCGCGTCCAGAGCAGGCGCGCAGCACGCAGCTTCGCCGCTTCCATGAAGAAGTTCATGCCGATGGCGAAGAAGAAGGAGAGGCGGCCGGCAAAATCATCGACGTTCAATCCCTTGGCGAGCGCGGCACGAACATATTCGCGCCCGTCGGCAAGCGTGAAGGCGAGCTCCTGAACCAGCGTGGCGCCGGCCTCCTGCATGTGATAGCCGGAGATCGAAATGGAGTTGAACTTCGGCATCTCCCTTGCCGTGTATTCGATGATATCCGCAACGATCCGCATCGAGGGCTCCGGCGGATATATATAGGTGTTGCGAACCATGAACTCCTTGAGGATGTCGTTCTGTATCGTCCCCGAAAGCTCAGCCCGGGACACACCCTGTTCCTCGCCAGCCACAATGAAGCTCGCAAGTATCGGAATGACCGCGCCGTTCATCGTCATGGAGACCGAGATTTTCCCCAGCGGGATGCCATCGAACAGGATCTTCATGTCTTCGACGCTGTCGATCGCAACTCCTGCCTTGCCGACATCGCCAACGACGCGCGGATGGTCGCTGTCATAGCCGCGGTGGGTTGCAAGATCGAAGGCCACGGAAACGCCCTGCTGGCCGGCAGCGAGCGCCTTGCGGTAGAAGGCGTTGGAGGCCTCTGCGGTGGAAAAACCGGCATATTGCCGGATCGTCCAGGGGCGGCCAACATACATGGTGGCACGCGGCCCCCGCGTAAAAGGTGCAAAGCCCGGGAGCGACCCGAGATGCTCGGCACCCTTTATGTCGCCCTCGGTATAGAGCGGCTTGACGTCTATCCCTTCGGGCGTGTGCCAGACGAGCGTCTCGGGCGAGGCCTTCAGCTCTTTTTCGGCAAGAGCCTGCCAGTCGCCAAGCGTTTTCTTCGTCATCCTATCCTCCGGCATTCTTCTTTTGCCGCAGGCTAGCACTTTAACCGCCTGCGGCGCGATAGAGCCTTAGGATAATTTGTTGGCGAATGCCCCTTGCCCCTTCGACATCCGAGCTTGTCAGGAAACGCTGACCGGTTTGGAGCGCAACCGGCTTGCAGTTGCCGGATCCGCCCTTCTGCAAAGCTGTGGCGGCAAGCCTTTCATGATGAGCTCTGAATCGGCGACGGCCATCGAGCCAAGCGCGTAGAAGGCGTCACGTGTGCCGCCGGTGCGATGTGCCGACAGCAACAGCCCTTCCACCTTGCGAACGGGATCGTCGGGAGCGACAGGCTCGTCGGGGAAGACATCGGTGGCGGCACGGATATGGCCAGAACCCACCGCTTCGAGCATTGCCGGAAAGTCGACGACGGCTGCGCGGCTCATCAGCAGGAAGGCGGAGCCGGGCTGCATGAGCGCAAACTCCCTCCGGCCGATGAACCCTTCGTTCTCGCTTGTCACACTGGCAAAGACGAAGACGACACGGCTTTGGCTGAGTACCTCATCCAGCGATGCCGGCATGCAGTCGAGCCGCTCGATGATCTCGGCCGGCAACCAAGGATCAAAGACGCGCACCGTATTGCGAAACGGCCGGACAAGCTCGCGCAATTGGCGACCGAGATCACCAAAGCCGACCAGGCCGACCGGTGCGCCGGCAAAGCGAAACGTTCCTTCGTTTGCCGCAAGGCCATAGTCTTCGACACCGGCTCGAAACTGCCGATCAGCCATGGTGATACCGCGGGCAAGATCGATCGCCATGCCGAGCGCAGCTTCGGCTACGGGTGAAGCGAAGGCCGATGCAGGGGTGATCACCCAGATGCCCCGCTCGACACAGGCCTGGTAGTCGATGTTCGGCAGGAAGTTCGACTCGACATTGATGATCGCCTTTAGCCTCGGCGCGCGATCCAGCCGCTCCTTCGGCATGTCGGTCTGACCGAAAATCAGCACCGTATCCGGCAACAGGGCTTCCACCTGGTCGGCCGGCATTTGCCGATCTTCGGAGACGACGACATCTCCGAGTTGCTCAAGACGGCGGCGAACATCCGGCGTCATGATGAGATCGAGCGTTCGCGGCAACGGATCGACAAGAATGATATTGCGGCTCATGGTACCTCCCTTGCCTCCAGAATGAAAATGCGCGCGGCTTTCGCAAGTCCCTTGTGCGCCGGGAAACGCTCAAGGACCGAGTGAGGATACCATCAAAGGGTCTTCCCTGACCGTCTGTACCAGGAAATCAAGAACTGTGCGGACCCGCAACGGCAGGTTCTTGCGCGATGGGTAGACGACGTTGATCGGCAGGCGTGCCGGAGGAAAATCGGGCATCACGTTTATCAGCCTGCCGACCTCGATGTCGGCGCAGGCGAGGATGTGCGAGAGCACTGCAAGACCGCCCCCGGCCAGTACCGCGCGATGCACCGCGACCGCATTGTTGGCAATCAGGCGTGGCGCGATGCGCACCGAGGTCTCGTCGGAACCATTGGAAAATGTCCACGAGCGCAAATCTCCGGCGCGGCTGTAGCAGATGCAGTCATGGCCGCCGACGTCGTCGGGCGTTTCGGGCATGCCTCGTCGCTCGACATAGCTCGGTGCTGCAACGAGAAAGGCGGTCGTCCATCCAATCCGCCGGCACATCAGATTGCAGTCGGAGACGGGACCGAGGCGCACTTCAAGGTCGATGCCATCGCCGATCAGGTCGGACGGCTCGTCGCGAAAAATCAACTCGACGGAAAGCCCGGCATGGCGATCGAGCAGACCGGCAAGACGCTCGCTGACGTAAAGACCAAGCGGCGCGGGCAGGGTGAGCCGCACCCGACCGGATACCGTGGTGGCCTCGGCACAGGTCGCTTCGTTGAGCGCGTCCACCGCTTCGACCACCTTCAGCGCCATCGCAATCATCTGCTCGCCCTCGACTGTCAGGGCAAGCGCATTCGTACTACGATGCAGCAGGCGTGTGTTGAGATGTCCTTCGAGAGCGGAGACCTGCCGGGAGACCGCCGGCTGTGTCAGGTCAAGGTCGATCGCCGCTGCAGAAAACGAGCCCGTCTCCGCAACCCGGAGGAAGGCTCTCAGCGCAGATACGATGTCCATTCGTCCCCCATACATTTCGACATAAGCCTTATGCAGCAGTCTAGGTCGGAAGCGCTTTACTGTCCAGTAATTACGGATATCTTATGTCCATAAGGATACATGATATCCTTAATTAAGGAGACAGACATGTCACAGCGCCTCAACTACGCACAGCATTCCCCCGAACTCTTCAAGAAGATCTCGGATCTCGGCATGAGCTTGAAGGACAGCACCATCGAGCAGAAAATCCGCGATCTCGTGAACATCCGGGCTTCGCAGATCAACGGTTGCGCCTTCTGCCTCGACATGCATGTCAAGGAAGCCAAGATCCACGGCGAAAGCGAACTGCGCCTCTATCATGTCGCGATCTGGCGTGAATCGAACCTCTTCGTTCCGCGCGAGCGGGCAGCTCTTGCCTGGACCGAGGCCGTCACGAAGCTTCCGGAAGGCGGAATTCCCGACGAGCTCTACGAGCGCGTCCGTGGTCAGCTCTCGGAAAAGGAAGTCTCCGACCTGACCTTCTCGATCATGGTCATCAATGCCTGGAACCGCGCGAGCATCGCCTTCAAGGCAGTACCCGGCTCCGCCGACAAGGCCTATGGCCTCGACAAGGCCGGCCTCAACTAGGCCGGCCTCAACCAGGCCTGCAACCTCATAGCCATCAACAGAGCGGCCGGCGGCCGCTCGAAAGGGAGAAGTCCCATGAAGATTGTCATCGTCGGCGGGACCGGCCTTATCGGCTCAAAGACAGTGGACCGCCTGCGCAAGCGGGGACATGAGGTGATCGCCGCCTCTCCGAACACCGGTGTCAACACGATCACCGGCGAAGGATTGGCCGCCGCACTTGCCGGTGCAAAGGTCGTCGTCGATCTCGCCAATTCGCCGTCCTTCGAAGACCGGGCCGTGCTGGAATTCTTCGAAACCTCGGGACGAAATCTGTTTGCGGCTGAGAAGACCGCCGGCGTCGAACACCATATCGCGCTGTCAGTCGTCGGGACCGAGCGGCTGCAGGCAAGCGGCTACTTCCGCGGCAAGCTCGCCCAGGAAAGGCTGATCAAGGCCTCCGGCGTTCCCTACACGATCGTCCATTCGACGCAGTTCATGGAATTCCTGAGCGGTATCGCGCAGTCGGGCACGGTCGGCGACAAGGTTCATCTGTCACCGGCCTATGTGCAGCCGATCGCCTCCGACGATGTAGCCGACGCGATGACGGATGTGACCCTTGCTGCCCCCGTCAACACAACGATCGAAATCGCCGGGCCGGAACGCTTCAGGCTCACTGAACTCGTCGCTCGCTACCTCAAGGCGATGGGCGATCCACGCAAGGTCGAGCCGGATCCGCAGGCGCCTTACTTCGGCGCCCTGCTGGAGGATGGTTCGCTGGTCTCGGACAACAACCCCCGCCTGGGACAGATCACCTTCGAGCAATGGTTCAAAACATCCGCGCGGACATAACCACCCACAAAAGGAATCTTGAAATGATGAAGTCGCTCTTTGTCGCGGCTGCGCTCGCAGCCGCATCATTCAACACAGCCTTTGCCGCCGAGGCAGGCGGCAAGGCTGCCAAGGTCACGCTCGTCTATGAGCATGAACTGCCGAACGCCCCGGGCAAGAGCATCAAGGGTGTTCTGGTCGAGTATGGTCCGGGCGGTTTTTCCGAGGGGCACACGCATCCGAATTCGGCCTTCATCTATGCAACGGTCCTGGAAGGCTCGATCCGCAGCCAGGTCAATGATGGACCGGTCAAAACCTACAAGGCCGGCGAGAGCTTCTCGGAGATGCCCGGCGACCGTCATGGCGTCAGCGCAAACGGCAGCAACGCAAAGCCGGCCAAGCTCCTTGCCGTTTTCGTGGTTGACACCGACCAGAAAGAACTGACCTATCCCTTGAAGAAGTAGGCGAGGACGGGGCCGGGTGTCGATCGCGCACTCGGCCCCCCACAGCGCGGCAATTATCGCGATCGGAGCTGCCATGTTCAACGACCCACTTTCGTTGCCGCTTGTTCTGATCAACATTCTGGGCGTAGCCGGCATTGTTGTCTGGCATCTCCAGGGCCGTGACCGCCCGACTGCGCGGCTGATCGTCCAGATCCTTTTCTTTGCAGGCATGACCGCCGTCCTCGTTATGGCAGGCATCCTGCCTCATCGCGTTGAGGAGACGCAGCTTGCCGGCGTGATGGCATTCCTGTCCATCTCGGCAAGGGTATTGTGGTGGACACATCTGGCATGGACCCTCATCGGCTTCGTACGGATCTATATCGTTCTGGAAAAGAGGCCGCGTGAAGCGCGGCTGCTGCAGGATCTGATCGTTGCCGTCGTCTATCTCGGTGTCGCGCTGTCCATCCTGGGCTTCGTTTTCAAAGCACCCATCGGCACCCTGGTGGCAACGTCGGGTGTGGTTGCCATCATCTTCGGCCTGGCGCTGCAAAATACGCTTGGCGACGTGTTCTCGGGGATCGCTCTGACATTGGGGCGGCCCTTTGCCATCGGTGACTGGATCTTGCTTGGCGACGGCACCGAGGGCCGCGTCATCGAGAATAACTGGCGCTCCACCTTTCTGCTCACCGGCGCTCACAATGTCGTCGTTCTGCCCAATAGCGTCCTGGCGAAGGTGGGTCTTACCAACCTCAGCCGTCCCGATGAAACGCATCAGATCACGCTGCTTGTCCGGATGGCGGCAAACCATAGCCCGCAGCTTGTCGAGGAGGCGCTGCGAACCGCGTTGCAATCAAGCACGCGCATCGTCCAGGATCCACCGCCGATCGTCGCTCTCAAGGGGATTGATGCTGTCGCAATCGAGGCAGAATTGCAGTTTCGCGTGACCAGTCCAGCAAACAGGACGCCAGCGCGCAACGAAGTGATCGATCTCGTTCACCGCCACTGCCGGGAAAGCGGGCTCTCGCTCGCAATGCCCCCTCAGAGCTATCTCTACGCCTTGCCCGACGCAAGCGAGGTAAAGCTGCGATCAGCCAGCTCGCTCTAACACCCACTCGGAGCTGTTCTTCCAAAGGTCCGGCGGAATGTCCCTCGCCAGGGTCTCGATCAGATCGGAAAAGCTGACGCTGCGCAATTTCTGGCGCCACGCTTCGTCGGCTTCCCACATGACGCGCGCCACCGCGCATGGACTGCTTTCGCAGTAATCGTGAGGCCGACAGGGATTGTTGGCTCTGATGTTGTTGCAGACAAAGGTCTGCGCCTTGCCTTCGACTGCCTCGACGATGTCGAGAAAGGTCAGATCAGCGGGTGCTCTTGCCAGTCTGTAGCCGCCAGATGGGCCGAGCGTCGTATGAACGAGACCTGCTTGAGAAAGGCTCTGCAGCGCCTTCGAAAGATATTCCTTCGGAAGTCCGTGGAACTCGGCCAACGCCTTCGTCGACAGGTAGCGGCCTTCGGGCAGACCGGCAAGTATGGCGCAACAATGCAGCGCCCATTCGACTTGGCTTTTCAGGATCATCATTTCCGTCCGAAAGGGTACCGAGCGGCACCAATTAAGGACAGAAAATATCCCTATTTCGCGACAATGTAAACGGGACAAGAATGCAACAAGCGTCAGCAAGGTCGCCAGCAATCAGCCAGCGACCGGCAGTAGAGCCCGGGACCGTTCTGCTCCGGCACCCCCGGGCTGCAACGTGGAAGCAAAGGATGTGGACGGCACCAGCCTTGTCAGACCATCTCCCGCAATCGACGACCCGTTTCCTGCAGCAGCTTGAACGCCTGATATCGCCGATCGTGCTTGTCCCGAAGCGCCCCCGAAACAGGGCGATAGACCTTTGCAATACGCGACATGGCAGCCATCGCGCTGGAAAGGTCCGGGTAGTGCCCGCCGGCGACCGCCCCGAGCATTGCAGCCCCAAGCAGCACCGGCTCAGGGCTTGTCACGCTGGCCACCTCCGTTGCCGTGGAATCCGCGATCATCTGCAGGACGAGGGGGCTGTTTGCCGCGCCACCACTGGCCATGATCAAGTCGATATCGATCGCCTTGTCGGCCAATGCGTCAAGCAGTTGCCGCAGCCCGCAGCCGAGACCTGCAAGGCCCGCCACGTAAAGTGCGACAAGCGAAGCCTCGCTTTCGTCGAGCGTCAATCCGGCGATCAGGGCTCGTGCATCAGGGTCGGCAAAGGGCGCCCGGTTGCCGAGAAATTCGGGCACGACGACAATGCCGTCGGAAAGGTCGGCAACACCATCCCCTGCGCGAGCGGCTGCTCGCTCCAGATAGCCGACGAGCGACAGTCCCTCCGCCTTGGCACGTGCCTCGATTGCGCCGGCGGCCGGGTGCATGCGCACCAGATAGTCAATTGCGGCGCCTGCCGCTGACTGTCCGCCCTCGTTCAGCCAGAGTCCTGGAACCATCGCGGAAAAATACGGACCCCAGACCCCATCGACGAAGGTGGGTTGCCCTGTTGTCGCCATCGAGCAAGCCGAGGTCCCGAAAATATAGGCGAGCCGTCGGCCGATGTCGGCGCTTGGTTCTGTTTCGATCTCACCTGCGCCCAGCGTTCCAATGCCTCCAGCATGCGCATCGATGAGCGCGGCGCCGACAGGCGTGCCAACCGGCAGGGCGAGCTCGGCAGCCGCTTCGACGGAAAGCCCGGTGCCGAGCGCGACGCCCGGCGCGACGATATCCGTCCCGATCCGCCTGAATTCATCGGCGGCCAGATCCTCAAGGCCGATGGCCCGGAAATAGTCGGCGTCCCAGCGCCCTTCATGGGCGAGATAGGTCCATTTGCAGGTCACCGTACAGACCGATCGTGCCAGGCTTCCCGTGGCACGCCACGTCAGATAGTCGGAAAGGTCGAAGAAGTGGGCGGCCGCCTGGTATTGCTCGGGGAGGTGCCGCTTCAGCCACAGCAGTTTCGGGGTCTCCATCTCGGGCGAGATGCGGCCCCCGACATAACGCAGTACCGCATGCCCGCCGTCGTTGATTTCGTCGGCTTCCGCGACCGCCCGGTGATCCATCCACACGATGATGTTTCTGTCGGGGTCACCGGAACGGCTGAGGCTGATCGGCGCTCCACCCCTGCCGACAGCCACCAGCGAACAGGTGGCGTCGAAGCCGATGCCGGCGATCAGGGCCGGGTCGATGCCCGCATCTGCGACGGCCTGACGAACGGTGCCGGACACTGCCCGCCAGATATCCTCGCTGGACTGCTCCACGACGCCGCCAGCCTCATGCCAGATGGCAATCGGCTGCTTGGCTGATGAGAGTAGATCGCCGCTCTCGTTGAATACCCCCGTGCGCGCGCTGCCGGTACCGACATCTATGCCGAGAAAATAGCGTGCCATGTCTAGAGATCCGTGCTGTGAGGCAAGATGACGAGGTCGCGAATTGTCACGTTGCGCGGTCTCGTCAGCATGAACATGACGGCGTCGGCCACTTCGCTGGCTTCCATCAGACCGCCTGCTGCGATGGTCTCCTCGAGCTTGGCCTTCGGCCAATCGCTGATCAGGGCGGTGACGACGGGCCCCGGCGCGACGGCGCCGACGCGTATGCCATGCTTCATCACCTGTCGCCGAACAGTGTGAACAAACGCCTGCACGGCGAACTTGGAGGCAGTGTAGATCGGCTCCCAAACCACGGGAACCAGGCCGGCGATCGAGCTCGTCATGATGATGTCGCCGGTCTGGCGTTCAACCATATGCGGCAAGACGGCCTGAACGGAGCGAAAGGCAGCATTGACGTTCAAATTCAACATGCGATCCCAGGCATCGGGATCGCCTTCGACGACATCGCCGCCGATATAGGCACCGGCATTGGCATGGAAGATGTCAAGCTTGCCGAACTTTTCCAGGATTTGCGGCATCATCGTTGCAACGCTTTGCGGGTTCGTCAGATCGATGACCAGCGGAAATGCCTGCGGGCCAAGTTCAGAGCAGATATTCCTCAATGACTCCTCTGCCCGATCGATGAGAACGACACTGACGCCCTCGGCAAGCAGCGCCTTGGCGCATTCAAGGCCGATCCCCGAAGCGGCGCCGGTGACCGCTGCGACCTTTCCCGAAAGTTCCTGTCTCATAGCATTCATTACCTTTTATCTTGGACCTTTTGTCTTGGGACCTTTTATCTTGGGTCTACGCGCGTCCGTGCGACACTCTTGAACGGCGTGCGAGTGAATCGACGATGACGGCAATGGCAAGAACGGCGCCCGTGATCATGTAGCGAAGCGACGACGACAGATCGAGCAGCGTCAGTCCGTTGGCGATCGACTGGATGACGATGATGCCGAGCAGGGCCGAATAGGCACTGCCGCGACCGCCAAACAGGCTGGTTCCGCCGATGACGGCAGCGGCGATGGCATTGAGGTTGACGTCGCCCGTCCCGGCCTGCTGGCTTGCCGATGCAAGACGAGCCGCAGACAGCACGCCACCCAGCGCAGCCAGCATCGAGCAGAGCATGAAGGCGCTCGTGTAGATCAGGCGGACATTGATGCCGGCACGGCGCGCAGCCTCGCGATTGCCGCCAACAGCTGTCATTGAGCGCCCCCACTTGGTCCGGGTCAGCGCGTAGCTCATGGCCACGACCAATCCCACGAAAAGGCCGAACATCCACGGAATGCCGCGGTCCTGGTTGAGATAGAAGACGATGAGCTCCAGCACAGCGGTGATGAGGATTGCACGCAAGACGAGGCTGCCGAGCGAGCGTGAGGACAGGCTTGCCTCACGTCGGCGAACGACGGTCCGGTAGCCGGTCACGAACAGCACGATCCCTGGGATGGCGGCGAGCACGTAGGACACAGGATCGGGCATGACGAGCAGCTGTCCGAAATTCACGACCGCCGAACCGTAAGGCAGGTTGATCGAACCGGTCGCGCCGAGAAGATAGAGTTGCATGCCGAGAACCGCGAGCAACCCGGCCAGGGTCGAGACGAAGCTCGGCATTCCCAGGCGATTGAACAGCAATGCGTAGAGAGCGCCGATCAGGCCACCTGCTAAAAGAGCGGCAAGGATCGCCAGGGCAACCGGCCAGCCTTCGTTGACCCACAGCATACCGACGAGTGCCGAGGCAAAACCGCTGATCGAGCCGACGGAAAGGTCGATCTCGCCGACCATCAGGATGCAGACTATGCCAAGCGAGATAACGCCGACCGTGGAAGCGTCGAACAGAAGGTTGACGAGATTGTTGGCCGAAAGGAAGATCGGATTGAGCGAGGCGAACACTGTCCAGATGAGAACCAGCCCGACGACAACAGGCAATGATCCAAGGTCGCCCGATCGCACGCGATCGGCGAAAGCCCGGACGGCGCCGCTGACGCCGGTTTCATGTTTGACGCGAACGTCGCTTCTATCCAGCAACGGCGCGGATGGCGCGTTCTGATTGGCGTTGCTGCTCATGGGCTGTCTCCATCAGTGATCTCCCGCGACAGCTGGCGTCGGCTTGCCCTGCGGGAGACGGAATTGTCGGCAGCTCCAGTGATGGCGCTGACGAGTTCCTGGTTGGTTGCGTCGGGATAGAATATTCCATTGTTGCGACCGAGGCGCAGGACCACGATGCGGTCCGCCACGGCCCGGACGTCTTCCATGTTGTGGCTGATCATGATGACGCCGAGGCCACGGTCGCGGACCCGTTCGATGAGGTTCAGGACCTCCGCCGTCTGTGCCACGCCAAGTGCGGCCGTCGGTTCATCGAGCATGATGAGCTTCGGCTCCAGCAGCAATGATCTGGCGATCGCCACCGTCTGGCGCTGACCACCGGAAAGCGAGGCGATCGGAATGCGAACGCTTGGGATGCGCGCAGAGAGTTCATTCAGAAGCTTCCAGGAACGCACCTCCATCGACACTTCGTCGAGCTGCAGCGGACTGGTCTCCCGGCCAAGGAAGATGTTGGCGACAACATCCAGATTTTCGCATAGGGCGAGATCCTGAAACACCGTCGCAATGCCCAGATCAAGTGCGGTGCTGGGGTCGGAGAGCGTCACCGGCTTGCCTGCGAAGGTGACCGTGCCCGATGTCGGCTGGTGCACGCCGGCAAGAATTTTGACGAGCGTCGACTTTCCAGCACCATTGTCGCCGACCAGAGCCACGACCTCTCCCGCATGGACGTCGAGATCGATATCCGTCAGGGCCGACACGGCGCCGAAATTCTTGGAGACGCCACGCAGGCTGAGCACCAGCTCGCCGGTCGGAGGCGCGTCATGTTGATTGTTCGTCATCGAGGCAAGCCTTTCCGTATTTACGCATGATACCTGCAATTAGCCCCCCGACGACAAGCGCCGGAGGGCCCTCGGGAGGAGCTGTTAGCTGCCAATGCCAAGCTTCTTGCAGCCTTCCGCGTAGCGGTCGCCGCAAAGCTGCTCGGGTGTCTGGATCGGCTTGCCGTTGACCGTCTTGTCGATGATCTCGGCCTTGAGGTTTTCGGCCGTCACGAGTGCCGGCGTGAACAACTGTGTCGGCGTGTCGAACAGCTTGGTATCAGCCTTCGGCGTTTCGCCGGCAAGCAACTGCATCGCGACGTTGGCCGCAGCGGCAGCAACGATCTCGCTCGGCTTGGAGATGGTGTTGTACTGGTCGCCGGCGATGATCAGCTGCAAGCCGGCAATCGTCGCGTCATTGCCTGTCACCGGCGGGACCGGATCCACACCAGCCGCCTTGAAGGCGGCGACGGCTCCACCGCCGGTACCGTCATTTGCCGCCACGACGCCGATGATCTTCTTGCCGAAGCGCGTGATCTGGCCACTTGCCCACTGCTGAGCCTTCGGGGGCGCCCATTCCGGTGTGTCATATTCGGCCAGAACCTTGTATCCGCCCTCAGCGATGCCCGCATGGATGCCCTTCTTGATCAGGCCGGCGGCCGCGTCGGTCGGCGAGCCGTTGATCTCGAGCAGACCACCATCTTCCGGCTTGACGTTGTTCTTCTTCAGATGCTCCACGAGCGATGCGGCAATCATCTTGCCGATCTCTTCATTGTTGAAGGAAACATAGTAGTCGGCCGCTGCGGACGGGATCGGGCGGTCATAGGCGATGACCTTGACGCCCTGGCTCTGTGCCATCTTCACCAGCGAAGCAGCAGCGGTGGAATCGACCGGGTCGAGTATGATTGCCTTGGCACCCTGCGAAATCGCAGAGTTGAACTGCTGCTGCTGGCGCGATGCGTCGCCGTTGGCGTTCTGGTAGATTACCTTGCAGCCGGCGCAGAGCTTTGCCATTTCGGCCTGGAAGCCCGGGAAATCATGCTCTTCATAACGTGTCGAGCTCTGGTCGGGCATCAGGAAGGCGACGGTCGCGTCCGTGACCTTGGCCGATTGTGCAAAAACGGACGTTCCACTGAGAAGGCCCAGCGCCAGAACCGCGGCGCCTGCGAGTTTCGTCGAAAGTTCAGTCATTTTCGGTTTCTCCATTGAAGAGATCGATTGTTGCGGTTACTGACTCAGACCCGTGGCTGGCCCGAGTTTGAAAGCGTACAGAGCGCCGGTCCGAAGCTGACGGTCGAAGACGGCAGCGGGCCGCACTTCTGAGCTGCACCTGTTTCCAAATTTGAAGACAAGCGATCCCTTGCGGAGGCCGCCACGGTCTCCGTTCGCACTTGCCCTCAATGTGTCCTGTCTCCTCCCGTCCTCCTTGAGTTAGGCGGCCTCCACCGCTTTTTCGTTTTGTGCCCTCAGGGCTCGGAACCTTGAGGGCGGCATCCCTTTCTGCGCGAGAAAGTGCCTGTTGAAATTCGAAAGGTTGTTGAAACCCGATGCGTAGCAGATATCGATCACCGCCAACTCCTGGCTGCTCATCAGCAGCTGACAGGCGAGGTTGATGCGCAGGCGGTTGACATACTGAACCACCGAGAAGCCGGTGTGCTTGCGAAACGATCTGGAAAATGCGCTCGGCGTCTGACCGGCAATCGCCGCCAGATCGGTCTCGGAAAACGGTTCGGTCAGGCGCTCGCGGATATAGGCCAGCGCCTTGTTGGTGCCGATCGACATGTAACCGGAGGGATCGGGCTGGTAGTCGGATGTCGTGAGCGCGACGTGATTGCTGGCGCCGGTCAGGAGTTCGACGAGTTGCATGAATAGTGCGATACGACGGGCACCCACGGCCTCCAGCATTTCCTGCATGATCGGCTTTGCAAGTTGAGCCGTCTCGAGCGGGAAGAGCACGCCCCGACGACTATCGGCAAGCACCGAGCGGAATCCCTTGAGCTCCGGAAGAATGGAAAGCAGGCCATCGATGAAGGCCTCGGAGAATTGCAGAACCAGGCATCGCTGCTCGATGCGCCTGTCGTCGACAACGTCGCTCACCCAGTTGTGGGGCAGGTTTGGGCCGGTCATGACAAAATTGCCCGGCTGGAAGTCACCGATGAAGTCGCCGACAAAATAGCAGCCGGACGTCTCGGTGATGAGGTGGATCTCGTATTCGGGATGAAAGTGCCACCGCACCGTATGATAGGGATATCCGTGCGACCACATCTTGAAGGACTCGCCGGATCGTATCTGGACGACTTCCAGATCGGGCTCTGATACATCCCGCATACGACAATCCCTCCCTGGGATACACTCTGCTGCCAGGCCTGAACGGAGGAGCTCTCCCGGCTCCATCCCGCGACCATGGAAGAAGTTTAGCCGGATGAGGCAGGGGGCTCCACCACATTTGACCCCGCCGGCCGATACTTTTTTGTCATCCGATTCAGCGTTACCTAGATGCCCCCCGGCATATTTCCAGCTGAATCTGCTTTTGCGGCCGGCGACGGCGGCCGCTGTGGCGGGAGAGAACGCTCAGGCACGGCAGACACGTTCTCGTCACCCTTTCCCTCGGGCGAAGAGGACCGCAAGGTCACCGTATATTGCTCGCCGTTGATCGGGGCTTGCGATCCCTTGACGCACACGAACGTCAAACCGGCCCTGCCAGAACGCTAGGCTCGAGCGTGCTCCGGGGCGGCGGGCGCCTTGGTTGCCTCGCCCTCAAGCAACCTGTCCACGATCATCCGGCCGATCGGGATGGCCGAGGTTGCCGCGGGTGAGGGGGCATTGCAGACATGCAGCATTCGTTCGGTCTGCTTGAAGAGAAAATCATGGACCAGGCTTCCGTCGTCCATGACCGCCTGGGCGCGAATGCCAGCCTGTGGGGTCTGCAGGTCATCAATTGTCAGGGACGGGCAATATTTCCGGCATTCGGCAAGATAGCGGGCACGCGATGCGGAATTGGCGAATTCCGAGATTGCCGAGCGCCAGTTCCTCCGTGCCATTTTCCAGAAGCCGGGAAATGTCGTCATACTGGCGACATCAGCGATCGCAAAGCTGCCCTTGGCATAGCCCTCGCGCGAAAAGCCAAGCACTGCGTTCGGGCCGACGGTCATGCCACCGTCGATCGTTCGCGTCAGGTGAATTCCGAGGAACGGCAGATCCGGATCGGGGATTGGATAGATCAGGCGCTGCGTGACCTTCGCCTTCGATGCCGGCAGTGCGTAGTATTCCCCCCGGAAGGGCACGATCCGATGGCTGATCTTCACGCCGGCCATCAATGCGATGCGGTCCGATTGGAGACCGGCGCAGGCTATCAGTCTTCTCGCTTCGACAGGACCGGACGCGCTTTCGATGCGCACGCCCTTCTCGTGTTCGTGAATGGCTGTGACTGCCGTTCCGCGCCTGATTTCACCGCTTCCGGTCTCGATCGCCCGTGCCATGGCACGGCAGACAATTGCATAGTCGACGATCCCCGTGGAGTGGACGAGAAGGGCACCGAGACCCGCGATATTGGGCTCATCGGTTCTCAGTTGCGCCGTCGACAGCCGCGCATAGTCGATGTCGTTTTGCCGCGCCCTGTCCTCAAGCGCCTCCATGCGCTGCATCTCGGCATGATCAGTCGCGACCAAAAGCTTTCCGCAGGTTTCGAAGGGGATGCGGTTCTCAGTGCAGAAGCGCTTCGTTGCATCGGCGCCCTCACGGCAAAGCTTTGCCTTCAGCGAACCGGGAGCATAGTAAATTCCGGCATGGATGACGCCACTGTTGTGGCCTGTCTGGTGTCTCGCAAGCTCGGGCTCCTTTTCCAGGATTACGATGCTGGTGCCCGGCATCCTTTCCTGCAACGCCATGGCGACCGCCAAACCGACGATGCCACCGCCAATGATACAATAATCATACATCTTGCTGCCCGACTCCGACTGCTGCCTGTTGCAAGGCTAGCACTCGAGCGCCACCTCGTCTTGAAGTTCTTATGACGTACCTTGCTCGTCAGGCGCGGGCAGGAAGCGCGCGGTTCTTGTCGCTTGGGGGGCATGTCGACGCCATGGTCACGGGAAATCAAAAAGAGGTAGGTAGCGTGACCGTCAGACCGAAAAGAACCCCGCTGAAGGAAGCGGGGTTGGAGTTTTTGAACCCCGGAAGTCGCGGTTTCAGGGGCAATAGAGCGTTGAGGCTTCGCGGGGAAGAAGTTACGCAAAGCCCAACCCCAAACGGATAGGGCGCCCGTTGGTTCCCATTTCTTTTAGAACCTCACCCGAGGCGGGCTTATGACAGGAGGCCTCCCCGGCGGGGGTTTGCGCAAGGGGGGCCTCCTGTTACGGCGCACCTTCGGGACGGCGGTCCCGAAAGCGCCCCACACTAAACCTTATTTACAGTCCTGCTAATATTATTTCTCGCCAGACCTGGACGAAAGCGAACCCACTTCCCCATGTTGCGACCTCATTTTTGTCAAGGAGCGCGCACTCAGCATTCCAATTCAATCTCTTGAGGTCGAAATGGCTGAATGGCATCTCCGCCTCGCCATGCGTTCGGGGCAAATCAGGTTCCGTTTGACGTTGCAGGCCATATCGGCGCCATCGGCCGACGCGAACGGCCAGCGGTCGCCGCACAAATCCAAACCGCGCAGCATATGGACAAAGGGCCGAAGCCCGCGCCGCTAGCTCGTTGGACGCTTCGTCGGTGGCGCCCCTGCCAGAAGCCTATTTCTCGCGTGTCGACAGGACGTTGCGGATGGAAAAGCTGGAATTGATCCGCAGCACCCCAGGCAGGGCAGAAAGGATTTCCTTGTGGATTCGTTCGAAAGCGCCGGCACTCTCGACGTCAACGCGAAGCATGTAGTCGGACCCGCCCGTCATCAGGAAGCACTCGCGGATCTCCGGATACCTGCGCACGGCGGCTTCGAAGCGATTGAGGTATTCCTCCGTCTGACGCTCCAGTGTGATCTGGATGATGACCGCAATTGCTTCCTCACCCACCACATCAACTATGGCTGTATAACCTCTGATAATACCTGCCTTTTCCATCAAGCCTATGCGGCGCAGGCAGGCAGAGGCGGACAGGCCGATTTCCTTGCCGAGGTCGACATTGGATATCCGGGAGTTCAGACGCAATTGCCGAATGATTTTCCTGTCGAGAGCATCAATCTCATACATTGTCGCCTCATCTATTCGTGCCGCGGCGGTACCGCCTTCATCCAGCATCGATTGCGTCGGCAATCCATCGCATGGGATGTTCACCCCGAATAGAAGAGAATCGCTTCGTTTGGCAACGGCATGAAAAGCCGGAGACCATCGCCTCGTCTTCGCCCTGCAGCTGGCCTGCCCAGGAAAGATCAAAAGTCTGCCTGCTGAGGGCCTGGTGCCGATCCTGATGGCCAAACATGCCGGCCATGCCGCAACATCCGGTTGCCGCAAGTTCGACCGGCGCGCCAAGAGCAGCAAGAACCCTCTTCCAGTCCATCAGTCTGCCGCCAGCGCTTTCGCTGCAATGGACGAACAGCTTGCGTGGCAATCGCGCCGCGGTCAGCTTCGGCAGGGCGCGTCCCCGGGCGATTTCCTTGCTCAGGAATTCCTGGACAAGAAGAATAGGCTCCCCCGCCAGGCCGGCCTTCTTGTATTCCTGGCGGATCATCATGACGAAAGCCGGATCGACCCCCACCATCGCCCTGCCGGATCCCGCAACCTTGTCGATCGCCGACCTCAGCTTCCTGGCCTGCCTGATGAACCGGGTTCTGTCGCCGAGCACGTGGGCCGCCTTTCCCCCCGGGGACATCGCAACAAAAACAGGCCGGTAGCCAAGCCGGCTAAGACCATCTGCGAGCGCCAGGGCGGCCTGTGTGTCGAAAAGCGCCGTAAACGGATCCTGCCAGATGAAGACCGTTTCCTCGTGCCATTGCCGTTTTGCGATCACTGCGGCGGAAAAGGTCTGATATCCGCCTCTGCCCACATCGTGAAATGCCAGTAAAGGAAGGTCGCGCAGACCAGACAGTGTCTCCATCAGCGGGTTGAACAGTCTTGCAAAAATCGCCGCGAATTTTCTGTGACGAACCAGAACCGGTGAATATTCCTCGAGCAACAGCGCTGCCTTGTCCGCCAGTGATCGCCGACGCTTCCGATAGAGCCGGTCGAGGAAGTGCGATTTCATCTCGGGTATGTCGACCTGCACCGGGCAACTCGTCGCACAGGCCTTGCAGCCAAGGCATCCGTCGAGCGCGGCCAGGACATCATCCTCCAGCTCCTCGGTCGCATGGCCGCCCTTATGCATCTGGTGCCAATGTCTCAGCGCGTCGGCGCGGCCTTTCGGGGAATGGCGAAGGTCACGGGTCGCCTTGAACGAGGGGCACATGACGGTGCTGCGCTGATAGCTCAGACACTGTGCATTGCCGTTGCACTTGAAAGCCAGGCTGAGAGGATCGCCGTCTTCGGTGTTGACGCTGCGGAACGGGGTTGTCTCGATACCCATGAGGGCACCCGGTTCACCGACGAGCTTTCCCGGGTTGAAGCGATGCCCCGGGTCGAATGCCCGCTTGATGCGGCCAAACGCGTCGTAGGCGGTGGCGCCAACGAACTCCGCCAGATAGGCGCCACGCACGCCCTTGCCGTGTTCCCCCCAGAAGATGCCGCCATGCCGGCGCGTCAGTTCGAACACGCCGTCCGAAATCGCCTTCATGATGGCCCGGTCTTCGTCACGATCGATATTGAGGGCAGGGCGGATATGCAGGCAGCCAACGTCGACATGCCCATACATGCCGAAGTTCAAGCCGTTGGCGCTCAGTAGTCCCGTAAAATCGCTGACGAAGGAGGCAAGGTTTTCGACAGGTACCACGCAGTCCTCGACGAAAGCGATTGGCCGGCGCGTGCCACCGACCTTGCCGAGCAAGCCGACACTTGCCGCCCTGACCTGCCAGAGCGCAGCCATTTCGATATCATCAACAGCCACGTGGCTTGCGATTGCGCCGGTAAGCGTCAGCGCGCTCTTGCGCAGGACTTCAACCTTCCGTGCGAGATCTGCTTCGTCGTCTCCGACGAACTCCACGAAATTATAGGCAATCGGCTGTCCGTCGCGAGCGCGAAGCCCGGCAGGCAGCGCCTGCAAAATTCCGGCCCTTTCCGCCAGGCCCTGGACCCATTCGTCCATGACTTCTATCGCCAGCGGGTCATGCGCCAGGAGGGCACTGCCCGCATCAAGTGCTGCGGCAAATGTCTCGAAGCCGATGACGACCAGTCGCTTGAATTTCGGCTTCGGCAGCAGACGCAATCTTACCCGCGTGACGAGACCGAGGGTGCCTTCCGCGCCGATCGGTAGCCGCCACCATTCGAGATCGCCTCCAGGCGGTTTGGCCCGCTCGAGATCATAGCCGGTAAATCGCCGTGAAAGCGCTGGCACCCGAGCCAGAAGCGCTTCGCGGCCCGACTGACAGGCCCCCTCGACCTCAAGGAGCATTGCATGAGCCCAATCGGGGGGTGGCGCGGCACTGTCCAATGTGCGCCCGCCATCGAGAACGAGTTCCATTCCAAGGATATTGTCGCTGGTCTTGCCGTAGCGCCGCGACCCCTTGCCCGACGCATCCGTGCTCACCATGCCACCAATGGTGCAGCGGCTCGCCGTCGACGTCGTCGGACCAAAGAAGAGACCGGTCGACGCAAGCTGCGCATTCAGTTCATCAAGAACGATGCCGGGCTCCACCTCTACCCACTGCTCTTCCACGTTCACCGCCAGTAGACGGTTCATGTACTTCTGAAAGTCTACGATGATGCCGGCATTCAGACTCTGGCCGTTGGTGCCCGTGCCGCCACCGCGCGCGGTAACGGGAACGCCGCTGAGATCATCAGTATCGAGAACACGCATCAGCCGTCGCACGTCCTCGGCATCGCGTGGGGCAACGACGATATCCGGCGCGATTGCATAGACGCTGTTGTCGGTGGACATGGCTGCGAGAAGTGCAGCATCACTTGCGACGTCGCCACGAAAACCCTTTTCCTTCAAAAGAGCAGGAAGGTGTTTAAGAGCAGGATGATAAAGGGGCTTCTTCATGTTCTGGTGCATTATCACTGTAACCCAGGGGGCATCACGGAAGGGCATTGAACCACAAAGACGACATTCGTATAATTAGAAAGATATGAAAATATTTTCGGAAAATACGAATTTGGGCCTGCGCCATCCTCGGGCCCCGCTAACTCGCAAAACAATCATTCTGACCCGGGGTAAAAGATGATTTCAGAATCAGGGTGTCCCTGCGTCCCGCCTCGACCAACCACTGCTGAACTGGAGCTATTTCTTCGATGAAGATATTTCCAGAAAACACGAACATCGGTTTGCGGCACCTGAGGGCAGCGCTGACTGTCATGGATGAGGGGTCCTTTTCCCGAGCTGCGCTGTTGCTTGGGGTCGTTCCCTCAGCCTTGACCGAAACAATTCGGACGCTCGAAGCAGAGTGCCGAACGGCAATTTTTGACCGGAAATCTCGTCCGATACGAGCGACTGAAGCGGGTCAGGAATTCCTGGAGGGCGCACGCGACATTCTCGCCCGTTTTGAGCTTTCGCTTGCCAATGTGCGACAGGTAGGTGGTCTCAAGCGGGGGCGGGTGCTCATAGGCGCTGCGCCATCCGCCGTCCTTACTCCGCTTTCTCAAGCGATCATTAAATTCCGCTCAGATCATCCTGGGATCGACGTCATTGTTCACGACGACGTTGCCGAACGCCTGGCCAGTCTGGTTGTGGACGAAACGCTTGATTTCGCATTGGCCGGACCGGGGTTCAAGTCGGCCGAATTGCATGAAGAAAAGATCAGCGAAGATAAATTTGGTCTCGTTTGCCATAAAAGCCATCGCCTGGCCCAGTCTTCAGCTTCGGTCCTTCTGTCCGACATCGATCCAGATGACCTGATAGTCCTCGACGGGCAGGCCGGTATTGCGAGGATGCTCGCGGACTGCCCTGACCTGCCGCAACAGCTGACCGTCGGTCGCATTCAAACATTCAGCACCATCGCCCAGTTGACCTTGATCAGTCGCAACGCTGGCATAGCCCTGCTGCCACAGCAGGCTGCCAATGTCATCCAAAGTGACGAGATCGTCTTTCGCGAGATCGCTGACCTACACTTGGTGCGCTCGCTCTATCTCTTAACGCGCACTCGCTCGACCTTGCCGCCCGCGGCAAAGCGCTTTATCGCCTACTTCACTTAGCACCCTCTCACAGGACAAGCAGGATCTTGCCTAAGAACAGTGGGCTCAGGACAGCGCGAAGATTCTCACCTCCCTCGCTATGCCCTGAAGTTCCTCCATTCTGGAAACTGACGTGATGCCGCTGTCATGCAGGATTTCTGAAACGTGGGTATCCCCGACAATCGCTTCCGTCGTCATGATCACATTGGGATCTGCAAGGCCCTGTACGCGGGAGGCAATATTGACGGTCTGACCGAAGTAGTCCTGCCTGTCGTTGAGGTTGACTGCGAGACATGGTCCCTCGTGGATCCCGATCTTCAGGAGAAGATCGTCGCTGCCGTGCTCGGCATTCAACTGAAGCATCGCCTCGCGCATCCGGAGCGCGGCGGCCACTGCGCGGTCAGGGCTCGGGAAGGTCGCCATGACGGCGTCGCCGATTGTCTTGACGACCGCTCCCGCCTCCGCTGCAACGATCTCGTGAAGGACCCTGAAGTGCGCTCGTACCAGATCGAATGCGGCAAGGTCGCCGACGCGCTCGTAGAGCGCGGTCGAGCCTCTCAAGTCAGTAAAGAGGAAGGTGAGGCTGGTGATCTTGAGGCGCTGGTCGACGTCAAGTGTGTCGGTCCGATAGATATCCCGGAAGCTCTGGTTCGACAGGAGACGTTTCGCCGTGAGAAAAGCTCGCCTGCGGCCCAGCAGGTCGTGTAGTTCGTCTCCTGCAACGCAGACGTTCGGTATCACCCTGCGTTCGGTGAGGTTCTCAAGCATGAGCCGCAGTGGGCCGGGACGAAGCGGGACCGTTTCGTTGAGCGCATGCGCCTTGCTGATGACCATCGACAGGTTTTGCCGTTCGTCGGTGGGCTCCCCCTTCACGTCGATGAACTGCGCCGAATGTGTTACCGGATCGAAGATGATCACGAACTGCGCCGGCAGGTGCAGTGAGACGAAAGCCTTCTCCCCCGGAGCCAACTCGATCATCTCCAGTTGGATGCGTGCGAACCTTGCTTCGAAGTCCTCTGGCAGGTCGACTCCGGAACTGAAGAAGATCTGTCGGTAGTATTCAAGCGGTGAAAGCCGATCGGGCTCGTGGGCAGAAATCCTGCGAACCCTCGGACTGACCGTGAACGTCACCTCGACCATTTCGTCGAGGGTTGGTTCATATCCGGCCGCGCAGAGCGCGCACTGGTACGTTTCCTGATCGACTGTTTTCAGAGTTGCGCCGGTGTCCAGGACGCCGCCGCAACCTGGGCAAAGGACATTCCAGGTCATGTCGAACGCGCCAATGCGCGCTGCATGCAGAAATGCTGCGATCGTTTTCTCTTCGTCGAGATGATGCCTATCAGCAAAGGCGAGCACATTGATGCGATTGAGATCGCGATCGGACCCATGCGTGACTACGCGCTCGATACAGTCAACCGTCTGCGGGTCAGCCGCCTGTCGCAGGCTGGCAAAAAGCGCGTCCACTTCATTCATGAGACAAGTCTCCGTGTGCGTAACCACAAGGGATAACAACGCCAAGAGCCGAATTGTACCATGGAATTTCCTGATCGAAATCTCGCCACCAATGAGATTGAACCCTCAAGCCTCCGCGACAGCATCGTCTCGAGCGTCAGGCTCACGAACCCGCAGCCGCACGAGCCTGTCTCCGGCAGAAGAGCGGTTCATCAGCTACCTTTTCTAGCGGGTGCCGCACGAAACGCTCAATGATCTGATGAAAATTGCGAAAATACCACCGCAATTGCTTGTTTCCATAACGGATTGAGCGAAACTTCCGTTTGACGAACGATATCCTCACCCAAGGTAAGTCGGGACCGACCATGAGCAGTACCTTCAACGTGACGCTTGCAACGAACGGATGCGGCGTCCTTTCCATTGACGCTGCCGCCCCTGCCGTAAACTGCCGACGGCCTGGAGCGCTTCTGCCATCGCCGTTACATCTGAGCTGACGTCTTTCATTTTCTGGGGTGCACAATGAAGATCACCGTTTTGGGCGCCGGCGTCATCGGCGTCACCACAGCCTACTATCTGGCAAGATCGGGACACGATGTAACGGTGCTGGAACGCCAGAGCGGACCAGCGCTGGAGACGAGCTATGCCAATGCCGGTGAGATTTCGCCGGGCTACGCCTCGCCATGGGCCGCCCCCGGAATACCTCAGAAGGCCATCAAATGGCTCTTCATGAAGCATGCGCCGTTGATCATCAGCCCAACTGTCGATCCGGCCACCTGGGCCTGGGTGATGGCAATGCTGCGCAATTGCACCTCCGCGCGCTATGCCATCAACAAAAGCCGCATGGTGCGCATTGCCGAATATAGCCGCGACTGCCTGATTGAACTGCGCGCTGAGACCGGCATTCCGTATGACGAGCGAACCCGGGGAACCCTGCAGCTCTTTCGCACGCAAAAGCAACTGGACTCGATCACAAAGGATATCGAGGTTCTTGCAAAGGACGGCGTGCCGTTCGAGGTGCTCGATCCGGCCCAGTGTGTTGCCGCCGAACCCGGGCTTTCGCCGGTGAAGCACAAGATCGTCGGCGGATTGCGTCTGCCCAATGATGAGACCGGTGACTGTTTCAAGTTTACCAACGAACTTGCCAAGCGTGCCGAGGCACTGGGCGTCGATTTCGTCTATGAAACCGATGTCCACAAGCTGCGGATCGAGAACAACAGGATCAGCGCGGTGGAAACATCGCGGGGCGTGTTCGATGGCGATGCGGTCGTGGCCGCGTTCGGCAGCTTCACGCCTAGCCTGCTGAAGCCGCTCGGACTGAAGATCCCGATCTACCCGGTGAAGGGATACTCGATCACGGTTCCGATCATCGACGAAAGCCGCGCACCGGTCTCGACGATCATGGACGAGACCTTCAAGATTGCCATCACCCGCCTTGGCGACCGGATCCGGGTTGGTGGCATGGCCGAAATCTCGCGCTTCAACAAAGACTTGCCGATGTCGCGCAAGGCAACGCTGGTGCATTCCGTCGAGGATCTGTTTGGTGGGGCAGGGGACCAGAGCCAGGCGCAGTTCTGGTGCGGCCTGCGCCCGATGACGCCCGACGGAACGCCGATCATCGGCAAGACCGTCTACGACAACCTTTACCTCAATTCTGGCCACGGCACGCTTGGCTGGACGATGGCATGCGGCTCCGGCCGCGTGCTGACAGATATCATCAACAGGGCAAGACCGCAGATATCGATCGAGGGTCTCGATCTCAGCCGCTACGGCTGAGGAGACGAAAGGCAGAATTCGTACGCTATCCTGATAAAATGCCGGCGCCGCGATGGCAGCGCCGGGGTTTCACGATCGGTGGTCAGCGTGCCGCCCAGTTGGCGCCACGCCGGAAGATGCTCTTCATCTCAGGCACCGAGAATTCCTTGGCCTGATGGCCGAGCGAGGAATAGAAAACGCGGCCCTTGCCGTATTTGCGTTTCCAGGCGACGGGCATGACGACACCATCGATCCAGTAGGCGTGATCGCCGGTGAACCTGGTCGTGGCCAGCACCTCATTCGAGGGGTCGACGTGCATGTAGTATTGCTCGGACGTGTAGGGGAAGTCGGCAATGCCTTCCATGATCGGGTCGTCCGGGCGAGTGACATTGACGGTGTAGTCGATGATGTTGCCGGGGTGTGCGACCCACTGGCCGCCGATGATGAACTGGTATTCGACGCATTCGCGGAAGCTGTCACCAGCGCCGCCGTGGTAGCCGGCAATGCCGACGCCGCCCTCGATCGCGGCCGCGAGGTTCTTGATCTCTTCCTTTTCGATCTTCGACATCGTCACGATCGGCACGACGAGGCTGAGATCATGGACGGACGGATCGGCAAAAGCCTCGGTCGTGTGCTCGACGTAGACCTTGAACCCGTCCTCCTCCAGCATGTCCTTGATGATTGCGGCGCATTCCTGCGGCTCGTGGCCACTCCATCCGCCCCAGACGATCAGTGCTTCACGCATAGTCTTCCTCCTGATGATTACTTGGCCAGTCGCCCGTCGATGAGCGACTGTGACAGCGGCATGGGCCGCTCTGTTTGAGTGGTGATGGCAACCGTGCGCCCGCTCTCGGAGGCCGCGTGGAAGGCCTCCATGACCTCGAGGACATGCAGAGCCAGGTCGCCGTTGGCGCGATGCGGCCGGTTCGAGCGGATGGCATGGGCGAGATCCGCAACGCCGATCGAGCGATAATTGCCATCGTCATAGGGCGCCGTCAGCGGCTGCTGTTCGAAGGCGCCACCTTTCTTCAAAACTTCAACATCGCCTCCGAAGTGATTGGGATCGGGAACGATCAGTGTGCCCTCGGTGCCATAGATCTCCAGTGGCACATGCTTGTGTCCGGCAACGTCGAAGCTCATTCCGATCTGTACGACCGCACCATTGGCGAACGCCATGAGACCGGCGACATGGGTGGGCACGTGTACCGGGATGTGCTCGCCGTTTCTCGGTTCGCTGGTGATCACGCGCTCCTTTCGCGGCGTGATGGCGAAGCCTGCCACCTGCGCGACCGGTCCGAAAAGGTTGACGAGATCGGTGATGTAGTAAGGGCCCATATCGAGCATCGGTCCGCCGCCGACCTCGTAGTAGAAGGCCGGATTTGGATGCCACCGCTCGTGACCGGGGCACATGAAAGTTGCTGTGCCGCCGACCGGCTGGCCGATGACACCCTGATCGATGAGGGCACGCGCCGTCTGATGCCCGCCGCCGAGAAATGTGTCGGGAGCCGCACCGATGCGCAGCCCCCTGGCCTTGGCGGCTTCGGCGAGCTTCTTGCCCTCCGCGAAATTGATGCCCAGCGGCTTTTCCGAATAGGCATGCTTGCCGGCCGCAAGCGCCTGCAGGCCGACGGCAACGTGAGCCTTCGGGACCGTCAGATTGACGATGATCTCCACTTTCGGATCAGCAAGAAGCTCATCAATCCTCTTTGCCGGCACGTTGAATTCGCTGGCCTTGGCTTCTGCCAATGCGTGGTTGAGATCGGCCACGCCGCGAACCTCAAGGATGGGGAAGGATGCCATCGCTTTCAGATAGGCGCCGGAGATATTGCCGCACCCGATGATGCCGATACCGACTGGTTCCATGATTTCCTCCCGTTGGATGTCGTGATTTTGCTGCTCAGAGCGCTGGACCAGTGGTGTTCCAGGGCGACTCGTAAAGTTCGTAAAGGGCCACCGCAGCAGCTCCTTGCGCCCAGAAGTCGTCCGTCGAATCGTCGAAGACGAGTTCGGCAACGCCCTTCAGCGATGGCGGAACGGCGAGCGCATAGGCGTTGCGCAGGCTGTCGAGAAATGGCTCACCTAGCGCAAGGCTGGAGCCGACGAGGATGACGCGGGGCGGCGCAAACAAGGTGACGATGTTGGCGATCGCTACGCCAACGGCTTCGCCGGCCCGGATGGCAGCACCAATCAACGTACTGTCCTCGGCCTTGATGAGCGCCTGGGCATGCGTCATGCCGCGTCCAAGCTTGATGGCCTCGGCAAAGCGGCCACTGGCCGGCTGCTCGCCAAGGATTTCGCTTTCGCCAGCCTGGCTCGACAGCCGCACGACCCCGTTGGGTCCCATGCCAAGCACCAGGTCGCCGAGATTGTGGCTGAGGCCGCCCGCACCCCGAAACAGCTGATTGTCATGAAGCACGCCGAGACCGAGTGTCTGCTCGAGCGAAATCAATACCATGTCTTCCAGGTCACGGGCCTTGCCGAACCAGTGATGGGCAAGCGTGATCGCATGCGCATCGCTTTCAACGATGGTCGGGGTATCGAGCCTGGTCGTCATCTCGCTTGCGAAATCGACATTCGTGTCGCGAAAGATCGGGCTGCTGCGGATATGGCCGGTTCGGTGCTCGATCACGCCGGGAAGGCCAAGGCAGACGCTATCGACATCCTCGAGCGAAAGGCCGGCATCGACGACGCAGCGGCGCACCCCGTCTTCGACGAGGTCAGCGATCACGCCGATCGGCTGGCGGTCGATGCGGATCGGCAGGGTAATTTTTGACAGCACGTCGCCACGGAAATCGGTCACCACGAACACCAGGCGGTTGGCCGCGATCTTCGCCCCGACGACGCGTGCAGCATCGGGATTGAGCTCCAGCATGACGCGCGGCCTTCCGCGTGCCGCCTCGTTGCGAATATCGCCCTCGTGGCGCGGCAGGATCAGCCCGTCGTCGAGCAAGGAAGCAGTGATCGCCGAAACGGTCGTGGTCGACAACTGCGTGCGTTCGCTGATCTCGACACGCGATATGGGCCCGTGACGCCGGATCGTGTCCAGCACGTTCAAGCGATTGATCGCGCGCATCAATTCGGGATCTGCGGTCTTCATCAGTCGGCCAGGCTCTTCGATGTTACCGCGGCGTGCGGCGCTCATATTTTCAACGGTATGCGAATTAAATAGCGCGCCAGCATCCCCGTCTGTCAAGGCAAATCTGCCCGATTTCAACGAGGGGAGTTGACATTCGCCAAAACCTCCCGATGATTTAATCCGCATAAGGGAAAAATTGAAGAGGACGATTTTTGCCCTTGCTGGAGGAGAAAATCATGTTTGACCATATGAAGGCGAAAGCCTTGCTTCGCAGCCGTTTCATCGCCCGCTCGGCGGCCACGGGGCTGGCGCTCCTGATCGCTGCGGGAAGTGCCGCGGCAGACACCACCGTCAAGTGGCTGCACCTTGAGCTCGATCCGAACTATGTCGCGATCTGGCGCAAGATTGCAGACAAATACCAGGCCGAACATCCCGGCGTGAAAATCGAAATGCAGTTCCTGGAAAACGAGGCTTTCAAGGCCAAGCTTCCGACCCTGTTGCAGTCGAGCGATGCGCCGGATTTCTTCTACAGCTGGGGCGGCGGCGTGCTGAAGCAGCAGCTGGCGACCGGAACGCTCATGGACTTGACGTCGGCGATGAACGCAAAGGACGGCGCCTGGGTGAAGAGCTACAACCCGGCCGCGATCAAGGGCCTGTCCTACGACGGCAAGATCGGCGCCGTGCCTTTCAAGATGGGCACCGTCTCCTTCTTCTACAACAAGGCCCTTTTCGCCAAGGCCGGTGTCGATGCCGCCAGCATCAAGTCCTGGGATGACTATCTCAATGCCGTGAAGAAGATCAAGGATGCCGGCATCGTCCCGATTGCGGGCGGCGGTGGCGAGAAATGGCCTCTGCATTTCTACTGGAGCTATCTGGTGATGCGCAACGGTGGCCAGAAGGTCTTCGACGCGGCCAAGACCGGTGAAGGGGAAGGTTTCAACGATCCGGCGATCATTAAGGCCGGCGAGCAGCTTGCCGAACTCGGCAAACTGGAGCCGTTCCAGCCCGGCTATCTCGGCGCCACCTGGCCGCAGACGCTTGGCGTCTTCGGCGATGGCAAGGCAGCAATGATCCTGGCGTTTGAAAACACCGCGGCCAACCAGCGCACGAATGCTGGTGACGGCAAGGGACTCGATCCGGACAATATCGGCCGCTTTGCGTTTCCGGCCGTGACGGGCGGCGCAGGCGCGGTCACCGACACGCTTGGTGGATTGAACGGCTGGGCCGTGACGAAGAAGGCGCCGCCTGAAACGCTCGACTTCCTCGCCTATCTGACGAACGCCGAAAACGAGCGCGAGATGGCCAAGGCCGGCATGCTCATCCCGGTCGCTGTCGGTGCCGAGGACGGTGTGACCAATCCTCTGTTGCATCAGTCTGCCGAACAGTTGGCGCACTCGACCTGGCATCAGAACTTCTTCGATCAGGATCTCGGCCCGTCGGTCGGCCGTGTCGTCAACGATGTCTCCGTTGCCATCGTCTCCGGGCAGATGAGCCCTGCCGATGGAGCGCAGCAGATCCAGGAAGCCTTCGAGCAGGATCAGCTCTGATCAAGACTGTCGCGGCGCGGAGAAGCATCCGCGCCGCCCTCGATCTGAATGAGGAGGATCGGCTTTAATGACCACCATCAGCGCGACGAGCGTCATCCGTCCGCGCCCGACTCTAAGATCGTCGGCGCGCAGCAAGGATCCCAGCCTGGCGCGGCGCCTGCCTGTCCTGCTTCTGTTTCTGCCGCCGGCACTGCTGCTGTTCACGATCTTCGTCATCCTGCCGATGGGCGAGGCGGCCTGGTACAGTCTCTACAAGTGGGATGGCTACGGTCTGCCGACACAGTTTGTCGGGATGCGGAATTTCGAGGTCCTGTTCAAGAATAGCGCCTTCATAACAGCGTTGAAAAACAATGCCCTGATCATCGTTGTTTCCATTCTGGTTCAAATTCCGCTCGCGATCTGGCTGGCGATGATGCTGGCGCACCGCATCGCCGGTGTGGTCCTCTTCCGCTTGATCTTCTTTCTGCCCTATGTCCTCGCCGAAGTGGCGGCAGGCCTCATCTGGCGCTTCGTCTATGACGGCGACTATGGCCTGTTTGCCTCGGCTGCCCACCTCATTGGCGTCGAGACACCCTATGTTCTGGCGGACAAGGACCTGGCAATCTATGCAGTGCTGGCCGTCGTCGTCTGGAAATATTTCGGCTTCCACATGATGCTGTTCATCGCCGGGCTGCAGTCGCTCGACAAGAGCGTGCTGGAGGCTGCCGAAATCGATGGCGCCAGCGGCTGGCAGCGGTTCCGCTACATCACGCTGCCGCTTCTCGGTTCGACGGTCCGCCTCTCCGTCTTCTTCGCCGTCGTCGGCTCGCTGCAGCTCTTCGACCTCATCATGCCGCTGACCGGTGGCGGGCCGTTCAATGCGACGCAGACCATGGTCACCTTCCTGTTCAACTTCGGCGTCACGCGCATGCAGGTCGGCCTCGGCAGCGCCGTCGGCGTCGTCCTGTTCGTCATCTGCGTGACGCTGGCCTTCGGCTACAAACGGATATTCATGCGCAATGACTGACATGGCCTCATCTGCCCGGACCGCGACCGGCACGAAGATCTATCTCTATGTCTCGCTGACGCTCATCGCGGCGATCGTGCTGGTTCCCCTGATGACGACGGCACTTGGCGGCTTCAAGGACCTCGGCGACCTCAGAACCAATCCCTTCGGGCTGCCTGCCGCATGGCATCCGGAGAACTATACCGACATTCTCTTCGGAGACCGCTACTGGCGGCAGATGATGAATTCGCTGATCATCGCCACATTGACTGTCTGCCTGACGGTCTCGGTTTCCGCCATGGCTGCCTTCACCTTCGCGCATGTAAAGTTCTTCGGCGCCGGCTTCCTTCTCAACTACTTCCTGATCGGCCTGATGTTTCCGGCTGCGACCGCCATCCTTCCCTTGTTCATCCGGATCCGGGACCTGGGCCTGTTGAATTCCTACTGGGGTGTTGTCCTGCCGCAGGTCGCCTTTGGCCTCGGCATGAGCATTCTCTTGTTCAGGAACTATTTTCGCAACCTTCCGGAAGAATTATTCCAGGCTGCCATTGTCGACGGCTGTGGCTACATCCGTTTTTTCTGGCACATCTCGCTGCCGCTCTCGCGGCCGATCATCGCAACGGTCAGCATCATCTCCTTTGTCGGCAGCTGGAACAGCTACATCCTGCCGCTGATCATGCTGAATTCGGAGACGATGTATCCCTGGCCGCTCGGCATCATGGTTTATCGCGGCGAGTTCGGCACTGCCTGGCAGCTGGTGCTCGCTTTCATCACGCTGACAATCATGCCAACCATCATCGTCTTCTTCCTGGCGCAGAAGCACATCATCGCCGGCTTGACCGCGGGTGCGGTCAAGTCCTGAGGAGGGCTGTGCCTCAGCCGAAAACGAGTCCGCCATCGACGATGAGGTTCTGCCCGGTAACGGCGCGTGCCCAGGGGCTTGCGAAAAACAGGACCGCGTCAGCCATTTCGTCCGGCGTCGTCACTTGCCGGGAGGGGCGTGTTTGCCGCAATCAGATCGAAGACCGCATCCGGTGTGGCGCTGCTCGCTTCAGTGGCGCGCAGCAGCCCGCCCGAGACCATGTTGACGGTAATGCCTGATGGGCCGAGCTCGGCGGCCGCCGTTCGGGTCAAGGACAGAAGCGCAGCCTTGGCAGCCGTATAGTCATGGTAGGGCACCACCGGGTTCTGGAAGAGATTGGTGCCGATCGTGATGATCCGCCCAAAACCGGCAGTGGCCATGACCGGGCGGGCGGCCTGGATCAGGTTCAGCGCTCCCTTCACGGCGGTATCGAGCTGGGTGTCATTTCACCCCAGGTCAATTGGTCGAGCTTCGATCGGGCGTCTCCGTTGAAGCTGAAGTCGGTCAAGGCGTTGTGCACGACTGTCGTCGGCGCACCGAGTGTATCCTTGACCTCGGCCACCATGCGCTCGACGGCCTCGCTGTCGCGGACATCTGCCTGGAAGGCCCGGGCACGATCACCCAACGACGTGGCAAGCGCCTCGGCCTCGACGCGGCTGTTGCGGAAGTTGATTGCGACCTTCGCACCTTCGCGGGCAAAGGCGGCAGCGATGGCGGCGCCCAGGCCACGGCCGGCCCCGGTGATGATGACGGTCTGTTCGCTGATTGCCAATGTCATCTCGAATGTCCTTCTCTCAACGTCCAAAACTCATGAAAATGCTGAACCGGCCCGTGCCCGGAACCGACAGTCAGCGTATCTGCGTGCGCGACGGCACGGGCGAGGTAGCTTTTCGCCTCCGCCACTGCCTCGGGCAGCGTCGCCCCCTTCGCGAGCTCAGCGGCAAGCGCGCTCGATAGCGTGCAGCCGGTGCCATGCGTGTTCGAAGTCGGTACCCGGAGCGCCTCGAACCAGCTCAACCCCGCGGCTGTCGCCAGGACATCCGGGCTCTCCTGGCTTGGCAGATGACCGCCCTTGACCAGCACCGCCTCCGGGCCAAGAGCACGCAGGCTTTGCGCCTGCTCAGCCATGTCCGTGCGGCTATCGGCCGTCGGTCCATGCAGGAGTGCTGCCGCTTCCGGAAGATTGGGAGTAAGCAGCGTCGCGAGCGGCAGCAGCCGCCGGGTGAGGACTTCGACCGCAGACAGATCGAGGAGGCTCGCCCCGCCCTTGGCGACCATGACCGGATCAAGAACGATCGGAATGCCCTTGTGGGGTTCGAGCGCATCGGCGACAGCGTCGGCGATTTCGGCATTGGCAATCATGCCGATCTTGATTGCATCAACCCGGACATCGGCGAACACTGCCTTGATCTGGTCGGCGACGAAGGCAGCCGGAACCAGATGAACACCGCAAACGCCCTGTGTGTTTTGCGCCGTCAGCGCGGTCAGCACCGCCATGCCGTAGACGCCGCGGGCAGAGAAAGCCTTCAGGTCCGCCTGGATACCCGCGCCGCCAGAAGGATCGGACCCGGCAATGGAGAGAACGTTTCGGATCATCGGGGAACCCTTCTGATGTGTTCAAAGATCTCGCGAGCTGCTGCCTCAGGGTCATGTGTGCCGCAGATCGCAGAGACGACGGCAAGACCGTCAGCGCCAGCCGCAAAGACATTCCCGACATGAGCCGCTTTCAGCCCGCCGATCGCGACTGCCGGAACGGGGCAGGCGCGCACGAGGCGAGCAAGGCCATCGAAGCCGATCGGCTCCTTGTGATCCGCCTTCGTCGATGTCGCAAACACCGGGCCGATACCCGCGTAGTCGACGATTGCCGGATCGACCCGCCCGGCCAGCGCCTCGGTCTCAACGGACAGCCCAAGGATCATAGCGTCACCAATCCGCGCGCGGGCAGTTGGCGCATCCATGTCTTCTTGTCCGATGTGCAGGGCGTCGGCACCAATTGCGACAGCAGCCTCCACGTCATCGTTGACGACGAGCAATGCACCGGTGCCAGACAAAGCCGCCTTGAGCGCCCGACCGGTTTTAATCATCAGGGCTGTATCGGCATGCTTGTCGCGCAGCTGGACAACGCTCGCTCCGCCAGCAACAGCCGCCCGGGCGGTCTCCACCATGCCGATGCCGGCACAAAGATCGGGATCGAGGACGAGGTAAAGTGAAAGGTCGATGGTCCTCATGCGGAACGCACCCTCGCATGGCGATCGAGGAGCGGGGCGTCAAGCGCTGCAAGCGCATCGAGAAACGCCGGAGAAAACGAACCCGGGCCATCAGCCCTGCTGGCTGCCATCTCGCCGGCAACAGCAAAGGTTGCAAGCGCTGCAACCGTTGCCTCGAACGGCGCGGCAGGCCGGATCGCCGTGAATGCTCCGACGAGGCAGGTCAGCGAGCAACCAAGCGCGGTCACCTGCGGCATCAGTGGCGACCCGCCTTCAATTCGGGCCGTTCGTTCACCGTCGGTGACGAAATCGACGACGCCAGTTACCGCGACCGTCGCACCATGTGTCCTCGCAAGCAGCCGGGCGGATTCCTCGGCCTGTTCGACCTCGTCACGACTGTCCACCCCCTGGCCCCGGCTTTCGCCACCGGCAAGGGCAATGATCTCGGAGGCGTTGCCGCGGATGACCGTCGGACCGAGTTCCAGAAGCCGATCGACGGCCGCCCGGCGGAATAAGGTGGCATAATGGGCAACCGGATCGAGAACCCATGGCTTGCCGGACTGGCTGGCAGCGAGGGCTGCCGCCTCCATGCCGCGCAACCAGGATGACGACAATGTGCCGATGTTGATTGTCAGTGCGCCTGCGATCGCCGCGAACTCGCCAGCCTCTTCTTCCGCGTGCACCATGGCGGGAGACGCACCGGCGGCCAGAAGCACATTGGCTGCGATGTTCATGGCTACGAAGTTGGTGATGCAGTGGACGAGCGGCGGTTGCGCGCGCAATTCGCTCAGCAGTATTCCCGGTAAGGTCTGATCTTGCATGGTGCGCCTTTCGATCGGGGAGAAAGGCGCGGGGACTGACGCAGGAGGCGAAACGTCCCGAGCGACTCCCTCCGCCAGCATTATCCGGTTCAGGTTCAAAGGGTACTTCTCAGCCCATCTTTCGAGGGCGCCCCTGTCTCTCATTGCCTTCTTCTCGCAGAGAAGCACGCGCCTGTCATCCATAAAATGGATATCGCAAGGTGAACCCGGCGATGTCGGGAAAGGGCCCTGCAGGAGGAGCGCGGCGTCGAAATCGACGTCACCGGGTTCCGGCTCCTGCACGGAAATGAGGTCTGATCGATACGCCGGGCCATTGGATCCGCTCCCAGCTGCTGGTCAAGCGAACTCCCGTGCGCAGGTCCAGGGTCGCGCCTGTGACAAGCTGGACAGATGATATGTCGGGGCCTAGTGTTCTGAAATGTTGGGATGTCGTCTTCTTCTCTTCGGTTTGATCTTGCTGTTCGGATGGACAGCAGGCGCGCAGCAGATGCCCTGTCCCTTTGAATATCCAGACACGCCGGTCAACCGGTCTCGCGGGGTTGTCGGCTGCACACTGCAGTGCGATCAGAAGCTCACTTGTCCAGGCCAGCAGGCGATCGAGCCACAAAAGCTCCCTTCGGCGCAGGCTCCCGGCAATGCGGTCAATGCGAGTGGAACTTGCCCGGAGGGGAAAAACTGGGATTCGAGAAGGAAAACTTGCGTCGCGTGCGCCGCGGGCGCGTCGTGGGATGCCAAGCGCTCGACCTGTTCCTGTGGGGCCGGCCGGTTCGTTGATCCGAAGACAAAGCGCTGCGTCAGTTGTCCCGAAAACTGGGGCTGGGAAAAAGGGAGGTGCCTGTGCACTCGCAGCTTGAAATCCACCTTGGCGGGAAAGTCCTGCTCGCCCAAGCAGCCAGTCTGCAGGACCGACAGCGTTTGGGATGCCGAAAACAAGCATTGTGTGGCAGTGAAGCTGCGGAAGCCGAAGGCGTAGCTCGAGATGGATAGACGGCTTCAGACCCGAATTGAGCTTGCTGTAGATCGTTCGTCCGGCACGGAGGGCATGGAGCGCAAATTGCATGTAACATCCGCGTCGTTTCTGTGAGAGTACTTTACCAGAGCCCGGCCACCGCAAGGTGCTTGCGTTTCAATGAGGGAACCGGAACGTGATTGCTGCCCGTACTGTTCGGACACTTGCACCTTTGCTCGTCGCGGCAGTTCTTGCCAGCTGCGGTCATCCAAGCGGAGTCATGGCCCCTGTTGCGCTATCGGCGGCAACGCAGAATACCTCAAAGGTCAGCATGCTGGTCGCAACCACGCGCGAACCTTCCGGCGACCCGGCGACGCTCTTCACCGGCGAACGCAGCCCAAAGCCCTACCTGACGGCGGTTGACGTCTCCATTCCGCCGAAACGGGCCTCAGGCACAGTCCAATGGCCGAAGCGTCTACCGCCCAATCCCGCAACCGATTTTGCGGTGACCAGCGTCAAGGAGATCGACACCGTTCCAGAGGGGCGCGCCTGGTTCCACCAGAACATCCAGGGCGGGCATGCGCTGGTCTTTGTCCACGGCTTCAACAACAAGTACGAGGATTCCGTCTTCCGTCTGGCCCAGATCGTCCACGATTCCGGGATGCAGGCGACCCCTATCCTCTTCACGTGGCCGTCACGCGCGCAGCTTACCGCCTATGAATACGACAAGGAGAGCACCAACTATTCACGCACGGCGCTCGAGCAGGCGCTGCGGACGCTAGCCGCCGACCCCGACGTCAAGGACATCACAATCCTCGCTCATTCAATGGGCACCTGGCTGACGATGGAATCCCTGCGGCAGATGGGTATCCGCGACGGACACGTGAACAGCAAGATTCACAACGTCATTCTCGCGTCCCCGGATATCGATATTCAGGTCTTTGCCAAGCAGTTCGCGGAGATGGGCACGCCGACGCCGAAATTCACGATCTTCGTGTCTCAGGATGACAAGGCGCTTGCGGTTTCAAGTTTCATCAC
>NZ_LNCD01000145.1 GCF_001542405.1 Rhizobium altiplani | reverse complement strand
CTGTTCATCGGTTACCTGTTCGGCGTGCGCTCGGAGCGTCAGTTGGTGCGCGAGATCGAGGTCAACGTCGCCTACCGCTGGTTCTTGCGGCTGAAGCTGACGGATCCCGTGTTCGACGCCTCGACCCTGTCGCAGAACCGCCGCCGGCGCTTCAACGACACGTCGGTGGCCCAGGACATCTTTGATCATATCGTCAGCCAGGCGATCGCCCACAAGCTGGTCGATGGCACGGTGCTTTACACGGATTCAACGCATCTGAAGGCGAATGCCAACAAGGGCAAATACGATCTTGCGATGATCGAAAAGTCGCGGGCCGATTATTGGGCCGATCTCGACCGGGCGATCGAGGCGGAGCGGACGCTGCACGGGCAAAAGCCGCTGAAGGACAAAGAGCGTGAGCCGCAGGTGAAGGAAATCAAGGTGTCGCGCACCGATCCCGACAGCGGCTACATGGTGCGCGACGGCAAGCCGAAGGGCTTCTTCTATCTCGACCACCGCACGGTCGACGGCAAGCTTGCGATCATCACCGACACCCATGTGACGCCGGCCAATGTGCATGACAGTATCGTCTATCTCGAGCGGCTCGACCGGCAGCGGGAGCGGTTCGGCTTCGAGGTCGGCGCCGTCGGCCTGGATGCCGGCTATGCCACGTCCGGCATCGCCAAGGGGCTGGAGGACCGCCAGATCCTAGGCGTCACCGGCTATCGCAATCCGACCCCACCCAAAGATGGCATGATGCGCAAGTCGAAGTTCGACTATGAGCCCGAGACGGACGGTTATCGCTGCCCCGAAGGCCAACTGCTCGCCTATGCCACCACCGACCGCAACGGTTATCGCCACTACACATCCGACCCGGCGATCTGCCAAACCTGTCCGCTGCTCGCCTCCTGCACATCAAACACCAAGGCGGTGCGCACCATCACCCGCCATGTCTGGGCCGATGCGCGCCAGCGCACCGACGCCAACCGCCTGACCCCTTGGGGCAAGGCAATCTATAAGCGCCGCAAGGAGACGGTCGAGCGCTCGTTTGCCGATGCCAAGCAGCTTCACGGCCATCGCTATGCCCGCTTCCGAAGTCTCACCCGTGTCGCATGCCAGTGCCTGCTGGCCGCAGCCGCCCAAAACATCAAGAAGATCGCAATGGCGCTCACCAAGCCACCCAGACCAGCCATGGCATGAGGGCCAGAGACCGCCAACTTCGCCGCGCCGCAGAACCCAACTTAAAACAACCAACGTCCAAAAAAACAAACCCGCCGAAAATATCGACGGGTTTGTCAGCGGTCTGAGCCCGGCGGATCGCCGGGCTTTTCAGAAGCGCATTTGCTCTTCTAGATAATGACGTGCGAGCCGAGTTCCACCACGCGGTTTGCCGGCAGGCGGAAATAGTCCGACGGATTGGCCGCGGCATTGGCAAGCGCGATGTAAAGACGGTCCTGCCAATAAGGCATGCCGGACTTCGCATCGGGAACGAGCTTGCGGCGGCCGAGGTAGAATGAGGTCGACATGATGTCGAACTTCAGGCCGGTCTTGCGCAACGTCGCCAAGGCCTGCGAGACGTTCTGCGACTCCATGAAGCCGAACATGAGCTCGACGCGCGAAAACCGCTCCGAGATCTGCTCGACCTTGTAGCGATCGGCGCTCGCAACGCGCGGCTTGTTGATGGTGCGGATCGTGAGGATCACGTTCTTGTCGTGCAGAACGTGATTGTGCTTAAGATTGTGCAGCAAGGCCGCGGGCGCCGATTCCGGATCGCTCGTCAGGAAGATCGCGGTACCGGGTACCTGGGCGGGCGAATGATCGCTCTTGCGCTCGATCGAGCTGACAAAAGAGGCGAGCGGGATATCGGTGTGGCGCGTCTTCTCCATCAGGAGGGCCGTGCCGCGACGCCAGGTCCACATGAGGATCGTAAAGGCGGTCGCCATCAGGATCGGAATGTAACCGCCGTCGTGGATCTTCAGCAGGTTTGCACCCAAGAAGATCATTTCCAGGCAGAGCAGCGGGGCAAGCGCCAACGTGGCGACCGGAATCGACCAGTTCCATCGCGCGCGCACAAACTCGAAGGCCATGATCGAAGTGACGACCATCGCGCCCGTAACCGAGATGCCGTAGGCAATGGCCAGCGCGTCCGACGTCTTGAAGCTGATGACGAGGAAGATGACGCCGACGAACAGCAACGCATTAACGGAGGGCAAGAAGATCTGCCCGGTATTCGTCTCCGAGGTGAAGAGGATTTCCATGCGTGGCAGGAAGCCGAGGTTGATGCCCTGGCGGACGAGCGAGAAGGCACCGGTGATGACCGCCTGGCTGGCAATGATGGTGGCCGCGGTCGCGAGAATGACGGCCGGCAGCAGCGCCCATTGCGGAAAGGCCAGGAAGAACGGATCGGACACGGCCGCGGGATTGCCGAGCACCAGAGCGCCCTGCCCCAGATAGTTCAGTGTCAATGCCGGGAAAACCAGCACAAACCACGCCCACTGGATCGGCCGGCGACCAAAGTGCCCGAGATCGGCATAAAGTGCTTCGGCACCGGTCACGCTTAGGAAGACCGCGCCAAGCACGACCACGCCGTAGAACCCCTCATGCAGCAGGAAGCTAACGGCATAGTAAGGGTTGAAAGCGGCAAGGATGCCAAAGTCATCCGAGATGTGAGAAATGCCGGCGGCCGCCATCACGATGAACCAGAGCGCCATGATCGGCCCGAAAAAGCGGGCGACGGCCCCGGTCCCTCGAGACTGGACGACAAATAGCAGAGCCAGGATGAAGACCGAGATCGGTACGATGTAGCTCGTCAGAGTTGGAGCCACGAGTTTCAGACCTTCGACAGCCGATAGCACCGAGAGAGCCGGCGTGATCATCGCGTCGCCGAGGAACAGCGCCGCGCCCACCAGGCCAAGCAACATCAGCAGCGCGGTATGTCCATTTGCCGTCTTCATCAGCAACGCCAGCAGGGAAAGCGTGCCGCCTTCGCCTTCGTTGTCCGCACGCAGCAGGAAGAGCACGTACTTGATGGTGACGATAATGGTCAGGGTCCAGATCATCAGCGAGATGAGGCTGATCACCTCGAAGCGGGTGAGGCCGTCGACCATGACGGGCTTCAGGGCTTCGCGGAACGCGTACAGCGGGCTGGTACCGATATCGCCGTAGACGACGCCGATGGAGCCGAGCGCAAGGTAGGCCAGCTTGCGCGGCTTCATGTGTCGTTCGTGTGTATGGCTACCTTCGTGCATGAAATGAAAACAGGCTCTTCAGAGCCAGCCTTTCCATCGGAAAAAGAAGAAGGGAATGACGGCGGACAGCACCATTAGCCCAATCGAAAACGGATATCCGTGGGCATAGTGCAGTTCCGGCATAAACTCGAAATTCATACCGTAGATGGAGGCGACCAGCGTCGGCGGCAAGAACACCACGGACGCGATCGAAAATATCTTGATGATCGAGTTCTGCTCGATGTTGATCAGGCCGAGCGAGGCGTCGAGCAGGAACGTGATGTTGCCGGCGATGAAGGAGGCATGCTCGTTGAGCGACTGGATGTCGCGCGAGACCGTTTTGCACAATTCCTTGGTGTCGCGATCCTGCTGAACTGCTGGGATGGTGAAGAAAAAGGTCATGAGGCGGGACAACGAGGCGAGGCTGTCCCTGACCTTGCTCACGATGCGATGATGGCCCGCAATGTCCCGGAGCTTCTCTTCCAGATAGTTCGACGGCTTGCGCACCTTCCTGGCGCGATCGCCGAAGACATGCGTCGACAGGATGTCGATGCGGGCAACGGACTGCTCCAGTATCTCGGCAGTGCGATCGATGATCGTTTCGAAAAGCTTTGCCAGCAATGCGGCACCGCTGCGCCATTGCTGCGGCACGCGGTGGAGCGCGGCAATGAAGAGCGCAAAGGATTTGGGCTGCGCGTAGCGGATCGTGACCAACCGCTTGCCGGCGAGGATGAATGCCACGTCGGTCAGCGTCGGTGCATCTGTCTCGGCTTTCCAGACGAGGGAAGCGGTCATGAAGACGGCATCGTTTTCGACGTAGAGACGGGCTGACGGCTCGATGTCCTTGAGATCGTCTCGCGTCGGAACCTCGATGCCGAGAGCTTTCTCAACAAAAAGCTCCTCTTCGCGCGAAGGCTCGATCAGGTCGATCCACATCACATCGTCGCGTAACGTACCTCGCGACAGGTCGCCAACGTCAACCGACTTGCAATTGGAACAGTAGGCCGTGATCACCGGTTGGGCCTCTGGCAATCAGGGCTTGTTGCGCGCATCGCTGTTTTCATCGAAAGCCCTTCCACGGCGCGCCGCCTGCGAGAGCGCGCGGGATGCAAGTTCCCGATCTTAATGAAAGCGATTGAAGAAAGTTCATACGACTCCTGGCACATCCGGCAACCGCCAGGATATGCAACGTGCTCAACCGCATCGCAGTCGCCAATCCTTCGACCAAGATAACTCCGACCATGCAGCTGACCGCCCCGGCGGGGTGGCCATCATCGAGCATTCGCAAAAAACCGCCTCATGGCGACGGCGCGCCATATGACGGAAAGCTGCGAAAGAATCAAGACATCTTACGCTTACTGCGCCGTTTCACCACATTTCCTCCGCAATTGGGAGTCTAGCGGCAGCGAAGCATTTCACTCGAAAACAATCTCCGGTGCGGCCCGCTGCGGCTGCCCGCCGAGCTGCTGCCAGACCTTGGTCGCGATGTCGCGATAGATGCCGGCAACAATGCCGTTCGGCTCCGTCGCGACAAGCGGCGTGCCGGCGTCGGACGTCTCACGAATGTTCATCGTCAGCGGTACTTCACCGAGGAAAGGAACGCCGATGCGCTCGGCTTCCTTGCGAGCCCCGCCATGACCAAAGATATCGTAGCGGGTACCGGTATCGGGCGCGATGAAATAGCTCATGTTCTCGACGATGCCGAGCACGGGGACCTCGACCTTCTTGAACATGTTCAAGCCCTTGCGGGCATCGACGAGGGCGAGATCCTGCGGCGTCGAAACGATGACGGCGCCCGCCAGCGGCACCTGCTGCGCCATCGTCAACTGCGCATCGCCGGTGCCGGGCGGCATATCAACGACAAGCACGTCCAGTTCGCCCCAGGCCACCTCACGCAGCATTTGCATCAATGCCGATTGCACCATGGGGCCACGCCAGATCATGGCGGTCTCCTCATCGACGAGGAAGCCCATCGACATGACCTTGAGCCCGTAATTCTCCATCGGGTTGATGATGCGCCCATCGATTTGGGTGGGGCGGCCGGAAATCTTCAGCAGCCGCGGCATCGAGGGGCCGTAGATATCGGCGTCGAGAATGCCAACACGCAAGCCATTTGCCTGGAGGCCGAGCGCAAGATTGACGGCCGTCGTGGACTTTCCAACGCCCCCCTTGCCGGAGGCGACGGCGATGATCGCGCCGATACCGGGAACGCCGAGCTTGCCGGCGCGCGGCTGCTGTTGCGGGGCGTGCGCAGGGCCATGATGGTCATGCCCGGCCTGCGGCTGCGGGCGCGAGACCGGCGCCGAGCCGGAACCGGCCTTTTTGTCTGCCGTCAGCGCAACCAGCGCTCCCTTGACGCCCGGCATTTCCTTGATGACCCGTTCGGCAGCCAGACGAAGCGGCTCGAGCTCCTTAGCCTGATCGGCCGGAACGGTGATGGAAAAATAGACTTTGCCGTCGGAAATGAAGACATCAGACACCATACCGAGCTCGACGATATCATGCTCGAGATCGGGGCCGCGTACGGTCTTCAGCGTTTCGAGAACCTGTTCCTTGGTGACGCCCGTCATTCCATCCTCACTGCCTGTGTTTGGCATTCTAGATAGAGGAGCGCCGCCTCTTCGCCAAACAAAATCGGCGATCGGGACCGCATTTGAGGAGGCGAGGCTCACCGGAAGGCCACTATGTCCACCAAGTCCGCCGGGCTTTCGCCCTGATGGTCACAACAGCCTTCCAGGATAGCGAGCTAAGCCTTGCGAACTAGAGCAAGCGTCACAAAAGGCCAGCGAAAAATGCCCATGGGAAGAGCAAGCGTGAGGGATGCCGTCGGCGGCGTGTTCTAAAGGCAACAACCGCCGCCGACGCCCTACGCCCGAGGTCGGGCCTGTGGCATCGGCTGGCGGTATGCAGGCCGCGCCGTTTGTCCGGCGTCGTGCCAGGTCCCCTCTGGACCGCTGAATGTAAGCAAGCAGAAAACATGCCAATTGGCAAACCGCCAGCAATGCCGGCGCGGCATGGCGCCGGGGTCGTCGGAATTGGCGAGAAATTGGGCGCGAATGATTGGCAAGCCCACAATTTGCGCAACCCTTACTTTATGAGACCGATCCGCAGCGCCTTGGCGACTGCCTGCGTCCGGTTTGCCGTATCCAGCTTTCTTGTCGCGCGGTTCAGGTAGTGGTTCACCGTATGCTCGGACAGGGTGAGGATTTCGGCAATCTCCACACTGGTCTTGCCAGCCGCGGTCCAGTTCAGACAATCGATCTCCCGATCGGTCAAGGTATCGGTGACGCAGTTGTCATGGTTGCGGATCTCCGCCAACCGGTCGAAGACGTGGATGGAGATATAGTGGAGTTCGCGCATTTCTTCTGCGGTGAATGCCTCGCGATCGCCTGAGAATGAAATGGCGCCACGACCGCCTGAGGGCTCGTGGGTTGGAAAATAGGCGCAACGCATCATGCGAAAGCGTTCGAAAAGTGCCTTGACGATGCCCGCCTTCCCGTCGGGGCGATCCAGTTTCGCTTGCGACACGTCATTGAAGAAGGGCGTTGTCGAAGTCCGAAGCCGCTTCATGACCGGGCTATTGGCCACAAGCCCCTCGTGGTCGTAGGCAGCCAGAAGTTCCACCGGCCAGCTCGAGATGACCGTGCTGCTCTGCAGGTCCCGTGCTGTCACGGAAGGAAGATTGAAAACCATAAAGGCCCGCGCCCGATAGGCTTCCGTTACCTTCTTCATGAAGCGGAAAATATCGAACTGCGTTTTCAGTCCGGCGATCTCGCTAACGTGTACGTCCACGGAAGATCCTGGCTGCGATGAAGTCATTTACTTGTTCAACTCAAAAAAAGATGGAAGCCTGATGGGCGGCGACGCCTCCGCGCCGTCCCTAGTTTGTATCGCCGGTGACGATCTACCAGCACATACACCCCAAGACGGGGGATTGACGAGCATCAATTGTGACGATTCGTCAGAAAATCTCAATATTGTGCTTTAGGCCAAGCCGGCCGTCAGCAGTTCAGCGACGCGGACCAAGCCCGATGCGCATCGCCTCCATGATCCGTTCAGCCGACTGCTGGATCGGAGCCGCCCATTCCGAAAGCTTTTCCATAGTGAGCCTGTAAGCCGGACCAGTCACGGAAACGCCGCCAACAAGCGACTGAGTTTCCGACCAGATCGGCGCAGCAATACAGCGAATCCCGACCTCGTGCTCCTCACGGTCGAAGGCATGGCCCTGCTCCCGTATCTGCTCGATCTCAGCAAGAAGCGACTCGGCCGTATGGGTGTTTGCCGTGAACCGATGGAAGGAGAGGTCCGCCACCAAGGCCTTGACCCGCTCTCTGGGCAGGATGGAAAGGGCCGCCTTGCCGACGCCGGTGCAATAGACCGGTGAGGCGTTACCAATCTGCGAATACATTCTGACGGGCTGCTGCCCTTCGAACTTGTCGAGGTAGATGATCGAGGTGCCGCGCAGCACGCCGAGATGGACCGTTTCAGCAGTCAAATTCTGGAGAGCCTTAAGATGCGGCTCCGCAACCAGACGAAACTCGTTGCGCGCCCAACTGCGAGACGCGAAGTCCAAAAGCCGTAAGCCCGGCGAGTATCTGCCCTCCGCATCGATCTCGAGTAGGCCCTCCTCCACGAGATGGCTGAGTTGGCGGTGGACCGTACCACGCGGCTGATCGGCAACTGCCAGTATATCCGTGAAGCGCATGGGACCGTCGGCGTGGGTCACCAGGTCGAGAAGGACCATCAGCTTGCCGAGGGTGCCCGTGTCGCGCCTCTCGGGCGCACTCCCTTTTGCCGCACTCATTGTTGCCCCAAACGCCTTGACAGAAATGCCAGGGTAGTCGGATAATTCCACATAGTCAAATTAAGTTCCAAATAATAGAACAACCGAAAGCCGGGAGGAAATAGTGACGGGTATTGTTGCGCAGTTTCCGGAATTCAGGGACCGCACGGTCCTGATCACGGGAGGCGGGTCAGGCATCGGGGCAGCGATTGTCGAAGGCTTCGCCCGACAAGGCGCCAAGGTTTCCTTCATCGACATCGCGGAAACGGAAAGCCATGACCTCGTCGCGAGGCTGTCGCGCGACACCTTGCATCCCGTTCGCTTTCATAAGGCCGACCTTCGCGATGTCGCCGCCATCCGCAGGACAGTCGACGAGGTTGTCGCTCACTCCGGTCCGATCAGCGTGCTCGTCAACAATGCCGCCCGCGACGACCGACACGATTTCGAAACGGTGACCGAGGAATATTGGGACAACAACCAGGCGACCAACCTGCGGCACGTCTTCTTCACCACGCAAGCCGTCGCGCCCTCGATGCGTGCCGCTGGCGGCGGCGCGGTGATCAACATGTCGTCGATCGCCTTTCTCCTCAACATGCCCGAATTCCCGGCCTACACGACCGCGAAGGCCGGCGTGATCGGACTGACGAAAAGCCTGGCCGGCAAGCTCGGACCGGATAACATCCGCGTCAATTGCATTCTGCCCGGCATGATCGTCACGGATCGCCAGATGAAGCTTTGGCTGACCGAGGACGGCATTGCGCAAACGGTGCAGCGCCAATGCATCAAGAAGGTTCTGCACGCCGATGCGATCGTCGGTCCGTGCCTGTTTCTGGCGTCTAGCTGCGCGGCGGCGATGAGCGCACAATCTCTTATTGTCGATGGAGGCATTTTCTGATGGCGGATCCCGCTTATGTCGCGGTGGATTGGGGAACGAGCAGTTTTCGGCTCTGGCTGATCGGCAAGGATGACAGCGTCCTGGCCGAAAGCCGTGGCAATGAAGGTATGACGACGGCAGCGAAGACCGGATTTGCCGAGGTTCTCGCCTCGCACTTGGGCAAGGTAAATCCGCCGGAAAATCTTCCGGTCATCATCTGCGGCATGGCAGGTGCGAAACAGGGATGGGTCGAAGCGGGCTATGTCGATGTCCCGGCATCGCTATCCTCGATCCTGACCGGCGCCGTATCCGTCCCCGGCCAGACCCGGGACGTCCGCATCCTGCCCGGACTTGCACAGAGGGATCCGGCGCGGCCAGATGTCATGCGCGGCGAGGAAACACAGCTCCTCGGTGCGCTTGGCCCGCAAAGCACTGGGTCGCAGGCGGTCTGCATGCCCGGAACGCATTCGAAATGGGTGCATGTCAAGAATGGTCGTGTCACCGGTTTCTCCAGCTTCATGACCGGCGAACTTTTCGACGCGATCTCCAAGCACACGATCCTGTCGCATGCAATCGCCGGTGCCGATCAGAGCCCGGCGGACGAGGCAGCCTTCGAGAGCGCCGTAAAAACGGCCTATGACCGACCCGCGATGGCGACCAACCTCTTCTTTACCGCGCGCTCGGGCCAGTTGCTGCATGGTCTGACCGCTGCGGCTGCGCAGGCGAAGATATCCGGGACCCTGATCGGCCTGGAAATCGCGGGCGCGATGTCAGATGCGGGGACGGGCGTCGACGTCACTCTCGTCGCCGCCGGCCGGCTGCAGGGCCTTTATGAAGCGGCCTTCAAGGCATTATCTTTATCCTACAACACCATTGATGCTGACACGGCCGTCCGTGGCGGCCTTGCTGCCGCCGCCAAAACTATTTGGCCGAACTGAGAAAGTACCAAAGCGATGAACCGCATCCCCTTTCCTACGATGAAGCGTCCACTGATTGCCATTCTACGTGGCATCAAGCCTGAAGAAACCGAAGGCGTGGTCGGCGCACTGATCGAAAACGGTCTGACCGCCATCGAAATCCCGCTGAACTCGCCCGAGCCGTTCAAGTCGATCGAGATTGCCGCAAAGATGGCGCCGGCCGATTGCCTCATCGGGGCCGGGACCGTGCTGACGACCGAGGCCGTCGACAGCCTCCATTCGGCAGGCGGCAAGCTGCTGGTCACGCCGAACGTCGAGCCCGAGGTCATTATTCTCGCCCGCAACTACGGTATGGTGACGATGCCGGGCGTCTTCACGCCGACGGAGGCATTGGCGGCTGCCCGCGCCGGCGCAACGGGGTTGAAGTTTTTCCCCGCCAGCGTTCTCGGACCGTCGGGCATCACCGCTATCCGCGCAATTCTGCCGCCGGAGCTCGTGATTGCGGCCGTTGGTGGTGTTTCGGACAAGAATTTCTCCGATTACACCAAGGCTGGCATAAATGCCTTCGGCCTCGGCACCAGCCTCTACAAGCCGGGAATGACCGCCGCAGAGGTTGCCGAGCGTGCCAAGGCGACCATTTACGCCTATGACGCAGCCGTAGGAGCTTAAGGCATATGACGGAAATTCATGAGTTCGCGGGCAGGACACTCTGCAGCACCAACTCCGTGCTTGGTGAGGGGCCGACCTACGATCCGGACACCAACACGGTCTGGTGGTTCAATATTCTTGGCAAGGAGTTGCACGAGCTGAACCTTTCGACGGAAGAGAAGAAGGTGCATGCGCTGCCGATGATGGCGAGCGTGCTCGCCCGGGTCGATCCTGACCGGCAGCTGCTTGCGACCGAACAAGGCCTTTTCATTCGCGATATCAAGAGCGGCAATCTGACCTTCTATGCAGCTCTTGAAAGCGACAAACCGGAAAACCGCTCGAACGACGGCCGCACCCACCCCTCCGGCTCGCTCTGGATCGGCACGATGAGCAAGCGGGCGGAAAGCCGTGCAGGCGCCATCTACCATGTCGCCGGCGGTCGCGTAACCAAGATATTCGATGGCATCAGCATCCCGAATTCGATCTGCTTCTCGCCGGATGGAACGATGGGCTACTTCACCGATACACGCATCAGCCGGCTGATGCGTGTGATGGTCGATCCGCAGACCGGTCTCCCGACAGGCGAGCCGATCGTGCTTGTGGACACGATGGATGAGCCGGGTGGCATCGACGGCTCGGTGGTGGATGCCGACGGATACATCTGGAATGCCCGTTGGGGTGCCGGTACCGTCGATCGCTACAGCCCTGATGGACTGCGCATTGCACGCTACAAGGTGCCGGCGTCACAGCCGTCATGCCCTGCCTTCATCGGGACAAACGGTGACCGGCTTGCCGTCACCACGGCGTGGGAGGGGCTCGATGAGCATGCCCGCTCGATGCAACCGCAGGCGGGTTCCCTGCTCGAACTGGATGTTACGGTGAAGGGCGTTTTCGACCCGGTTTACGTGATGTGAAGAACCATAATCAGGCTTCCCGGGGCGCCATTTGGCGCCCCTTTTTTGTCGACCGAACCCCGCGTGGCCATACATCGTATGAGCTAAAAGGTCCGTGGAATTAGCAATTTTTGCGCGATTTTTTTCGGGAACCAATTGAAATCCCGTTCATTTCAATAGGGAACCGGCCGCAAACGCCGAGCATGGCGGGAGCGGGCTAAAGATCCCTCAGGAACGCAAAGGTAGGTTCAAAATGACAAGCAAACTCCTGAAGACTGTTGCCGCTAGCGCGCTGTTTGCCACGGCTTTTGCACCGGCGACATTCTCACAGACTCAGCCGGCAGCACCAGGCGCTCCGGCAACACAGGCCGCGCCGGCCGACCCGGCAGCTCCGCCGAAGGTCCCGGACGCCACAGCACCGATGGACAACGCCGCTCAGGCTCCGGCGCCGGCCGCAACGGCTGACACCGCGCAGGCGAGTGGTGGATATCTAACGGAGCAGGCCGCCGATCAGATCAGTGCCAACACCTATATTGGCCAGTCGGTCTACACCGGCCAGAACGAGAGCATCGGTGAGGTCAACGACCTGATCATGAAGAAGGACGGCGGCCTGGTCGCAGCGATCATCGGCGTCGGCGGCTTCCTTGGAATCGGCGAAAAGGATGTTGCCGTTCCGATGGATAAGATCACCGTCGCTCAGAACACGCAGGACGGCACAGTGAAGCTGACCACGTCCGAGACCGCAGAAACGCTGAAGGCGGCTCCGCAGTTCAAGACGCTTCAGATGATTGCAGCCGAGAGGGCCCCTGCGCCTGGCGGTACAACGGATACCACCGCCACGGGTTCAACGACGAACAAGTAAGATACTGCGCAGTGAGTACCGCGTAACCGGTGGCGTCCGAAAGGGCGCCATCGGAGTTTCAGGCGCTGACGCGATCAGACGTGTCGTAGTAGTTCTCGTGCAAGAACCGGAGCGTGGCAATGCTGTCAGCGGGCTTGCCGAAATGGTAGCCCTGCCCCATACCGCAGCCGAGCGAACGCAGCTTGACGGCTTCCAGATAGTCCTCGATCCCTTCGGCGACCACTTCCAGGTCGAGCCCCTCGCACATGGTTAGGATCGCCTTGATGATGTGCTCCGAGGCGCGATCGGAATTGATGCGCGACACGAAGGCGCGATCGATCTTGATCTTGTCGAACATAAAGTCGCGGAGGCGGCCGAGGCTCGATTGACCCGTCCCGAAGTCATCCAGCGAGATGCGCACGCCGGCCTGACGGAGATCGGCAATGATCCGGTTTGCCGTGTCGGCCGAGCCCATCACCGCAGTCTCGGTGATTTCGAGTTCGAGCCGGTGCGGATCGAAGCCGACACGACCGAGGATCGACAGGATGCTGCTGCTCGTCCCCGGATCCATCAACTGCGCCGAGGAGAGATTGAAGGAGAGGAAAAGTTCGCGCGGCCAGGAAAGGGCAGCCTCGGCCGCCTTGCGCAGGAGCGCCTCGGACAGCGCATCAATGAAGCCGCGCTCCTCCGCCAGCGGGACGAAAACGCCCGGTGACACAAAGCCCAGATCAGGATCGTTCCATCGCGCCAGAGCTTCAAAGCCCACGACCTGGTTATTGGAAAGTGCGACGATCGGCTGGAAATGCACGTCGATCACATCGGAAATGATGGCATTGCGCAGCGCCTGTTCCAATTGCGTCGCGCGCTTCATTTCCTGGGCGATCTCGCGGGAATAGACGGTGATCTGGCCACGGCCGCGGCGTTTTGAACGGTAGAGCGCGGTTTCGGCGCTTTTCAGCAGTTCGTCGAATTCCTCGCCCGCGAAGGGATAGATCGAAAAGCCGAAGGATGCCGACAGCCGCACATTGCGGTCGCCGAGATCGTACGGCGCCGACAGGACTTCGCGTATCATCTGGCCGAACTTCTCGGCGCTGGCCCGCTCGAACACCAGCGGCAGGACAAAGGCAAATTCATCGCCGTCATGACGCGTCACGAGGGCACCGTCGGGAATGCAGGCCTTCAATCGATGGGCGACCTGGCAGAGAATTTCGTCTCCCGCCGATGAGCCGAAAAGATCGTTGATCGGCTTGAAGGAATCGAGATTGGCGATGCCGATCGTAAATGGTGCTGGATCGCTCGCGCGTTCGGCTGAGATCTGGGCAATCCGGTCGCGCATGCGGTAGCGGTTGCCGAGCCCGGTCAGTGGGTCGGTATAGGCCATTGTCTGAAGTTCATTCTGACTTACGGGCACCAGAGGCATTTCAGCCGACATCATCATTCAGACCCAGACTGCACCAACGGCAGGAAGGATGGCGGGCAAGTCTTAAGAATTCGATAGTGGATCGGTCACGTTGGAACCGTGTTTTGTCCCAAGATTTAGGGAGTTGACGAGCTTTGTTCGTCACATGCTGGCCTGTCTGATGTCCTGGGCAAGGTACTGTTGAAAGATCCCTTGAAGAATATCTGGGCTTACCGGCTTCATAATTACGTCGTCCATTCCAGCCTTTGCGCACTCAGCTCGATCGCGCTCGAAGGCTTGCGTCAGAACACCGATGATCGGCGTTCTTGTACTGCCGCCTTCCTCTGTCTGGCGGATCAGCCGCGCCGCTTCGAAACCATTGAAGCCCGGCAGAGAGATATCCATCAGGATGATTTTCGGCTGGTGCTCTGTCCAGAGGCGAACGGCTTCATCGCCGCTTGGGGCGATCATGTAACGGTAGCCGAGGCCTTCGAGAATCTGCGAGAAAACGATTTGGTTGATGTCGTTATCTTCGGCAACGAGCACGTCGAGCGTGTTCGCCTCCTCCACGGCAGTGATTTCCCAGTCGGTGTCAATGCCTTCGGCCATCTGGCCGCGGTTGCTGCGGTTGAAATGACGGGCGATCTGGAAGGTGAGCTCATTGGCGAGCTGGAAGCCGTCCATCGCCAGTGCCGGGATGCCGTATTGCTCGGCGAGCTCGAGGCAGCGCATGCCGAGCTGGTTGTCGATCACGAGCAGGTCGAGCGCGATGCCGGAAGAGTTCGCGATTTCCAGGAACTGTTCCTCCTCGTCCTCGCCGCGAACCGAACAGGCCTCGAAACCGTATTTGGCGAGGGTCCGCAGGGCCGCGCCTTCTGCCACGACATCCGATGTCACGACGAGGATCTTGCGACCGGAGAAGTTCTCCGGGACGATCGCCTCCATTGCCGCCGGCTCGCGCCGTTCGCCGTTTCCGCTCATCGGAACATAGGCGCGCCGATAGGAATTCTTGCTTGACGTCGTGACCGTCGATGCGAACCGGAACTCTTCTAGATCGTCGCCGTCGCGCGGCAGATCCTGCATGGTCGAGACAAGAAAATAGCGCCCCGGCTTGCCGATCCGGTGCTTGCGCGTGACGATGTCGCGTTCGACGCCGTCGCGGGAGACCTGCCGCTGGCGGGAAATCGACATTTCGCCCGTCTCCAGAACATGACGGTCGCTTTCCTCGAAACGCTGGGCGACATCCTCGGAGAACAGGTCGCTGCTCTTGCGGCCAAGCACTTCATCGACCGTCGTCTGATACTTGTCGCAGAAGGCGATGTTGACGGCGACGTAATTCAGATTGCGGTCCTTGACGAAGAGTGGGAACGGCAGGTTGTCGAGGATATCCTCCGTGAGCTGCACACGCTCGAGATCGGAGCGCCACTGTTCCTCGCGCTTCTTGTTCTCGGAAATGTCCTGGATGACGCAGACGCCGTAGCCGCTCGCAAGGCGCCGCTTGCCAAACCTGATCCACCGATCCGCACCATGCCGCTCGACGGCCTCGAAGCGCTCGCGCCAGTGCGAGGCGATCTTCTGGGACAGCCAATCCTCACGGCTCATCGCACCTTGGTTGCTGGCCGACTGCGTGCGGATGCCGGTGTCGTAGATGGCGCCCAGGAAGTCACGCAACCGCCTCCCCGGCTTCAGCATCGCCGCCGATATCGGAAAGAAATCGAGAACCTGGCGGCTCGCAAAGACCATGTGGTCGGTCTTGTCATAGACGATGAATGCGGCGCCCAAGCTCTCGCATACCGCGTCAAACAGCACCGTCTGCAGGCTTGATTCAGCCGGCATTTCGCTGCTTACAGATGATGTGTCCGCTTGTTCGAAGCCGGCACTCATTCCTACGCGTCCCACATCTGTCCGATTTAAACCCAGTCCTCGGAATAAGTCGCAAAATGGCACCTTTGTCTTAAGGCGCGCTTAATATTAAGCAGCCGGAATTAGGGCGTGCAGAACGGAAAGGCGGTGGCGCTTTCGCCCTTCCCTCGGACCCGCGAATCCAAGAGAATAGGCGCATGGCCATCAGACAGCTTTCAGAGACCCTCATCAATCAAATCGCCGCCGGTGAAGTCATCGAGCGGCCCGCGAGCGCCGCTAAGGAGTTGATCGAAAACGCCCTCGACGCAGGCGCGACGCGCATTGAGGTTGCGACGTCGGGCGGCGGCAAGAGCCTGCTGCGGGTTTCGGACAACGGGTCTGGCATGGATGTTGCGGATCTGGAGCTTGCCGTACGACGCCACTGCACCTCGAAGATCTCAGATACGCTGGACGATATCCGCACGCTGGGTTTTCGCGGCGAAGCGCTGCCATCGATTGGCTCGGTAGCCAGGCTCAGCATTTCGAGCCGCCGCCGGGACAGCGCAGGCGGCAACGAAATCGCCGTCGAGGGCGGAAGAATTACACATCTTCGCCCCTCACCCGGCAATCCGGGCACGATCGTCGAAGTTCGCGATCTCTTCTTCGCGACGCCGGCCCGCCTGAAATTCCTCAAGACGGAAAAGGCCGAGGCCGCGGCGATCACCGAGGTCGTCAAGCGCATGGCGATTGCCTTCCCCGGGGTGCGCTTCGTGCTCTCGGGGACTGATCGAACGACGCTGGAGTTGCCGGCGACGGGTGACGATCATCTGGCGCGGATGGCGCAGATCCTTGGCAAGGATTTTCGCGACAATGCGATCGAGATCGATGCGGAGCGGGAGGGCATATCGCTGACAGGCTTTACCGGCGTGCCGACCTTCAATCGCGGAAACTCGGCCCACCAATATGCCTTCGTCAACGGACGTCCGGTGCAGGACAAGCTGATCCTGTCGGCGATCCGCGGCGCCTATGCCGAGACCATCCCAGCCGGGCGTTATCCGGTCGCAGTACTGTCGATCAGGCTCGATCCGGCTCTTGTCGACGTTAACGTGCACCCGGCCAAATCGGACGTGCGCTTCCGCGACCCGCAACTGGTGCGCGGCCTGATCGTCGGCGCCGTGCGCGAGGCGCTGGCGCGTGACGGCAGCCGGACGGCCACAACGGGTGCAGACGGCATGCTGCGCTCCTTCCGGCCCGGTTTCCAGCCTGGCGCCCAACGGCCCCAACAGCCTTGGTCGGCGGCGACCTCGCCATCGCGTCCATTCCACCAGGCTGCAAACGGCAGCTTCGGCGAACGGCCGCAGGCCTCCTTCGACGGCCTTGCGACGCCGACGGCCCGCAGCGACATCGCCCCTACCCCAAGAATGCCGGTTGCGCCGGAAGAGCCGCCACAGCGCTATCCGCTGGGTGCCGCCCGGGCGCAGATTCACGAAAATTATATCGTGGCGCAGACGGATGATGGCCTCGTAATCGTCGATCAGCACGCCGCGCATGAGCGCCTGGTATTCGAGGCGATGCGCAAGGCGCTGCATTCGAAACGGCTCGCCTCGCAGGTGCTCCTCATCCCCGAAATCGTCGATCTGCCGGAAGAGGATTGCGATCGGCTTATGCAGTTTGCCACCGAGCTTGGCGAGCTGGGGCTGGCCATCGAGCGCTTCGGCCCCGGCGCGATCGCCGTGCGTGAGACACCTGCCATGCTGGGAGAGGTGGACGCCACGGGACTTATCCGTCAGCTGGCGGACGAGATCGCCGAATGGGATACCGCCTCCGGCCTGTCGGCCAAGCTGGAATATGTTGCAGCGACCATGGCCTGCCACGGATCCGTGCGTTCGGGCCGACGGCTGCGACCCGAAGAAATGAACGCCCTTCTCCGTCAAATGGAAGTTACTCCCGGCTCAGGGCAGTGCAACCACGGACGACCGACCTATATCGAGCTCAAGCTCTCGGATATTGAGCGGTTGTTCGGCCGTAGCTGAAAAAGCTGGAAAAGGCCGCTGCGGCGCGTTATGGCAGGGGTATGACAGCCTGCAAGGAATGGAGCGCATGAACTTGTTCGAAGGAAATGGAAACCGCGAAGCGCAGATACGCTATCTCGATGCGGATTTTCAGATCCTGTCGCCGGGCTCCTACGTCGTATGTGCAATTACCGGCAAGCAGATCCCGCTCGACGAGCTGCGCTATTGGAGCGTCGCGCGCCAGGAGCCCTACGCCGATGCCGTAGCCTCGCTGGAGGCTGACAAGCGCGCTGGCGTTTTGCCGAACCAGAAGCGCTGACGCTGAACACCGGCACCCCGAGATTTTCCGATTAGGCCTTCCGCCCTTCCTTCAAGCGCCGATCGCGGCAGGCATTGATGGCCCGGTCGATGATGAGACTTGGCGCCAGAGCATCCTCGAAGGCCATCTCCACCTCAATCACCCGGCATTTTGCCGCGAGTTCCTCGGCTTTGCCATGATGGCCGGCGAGCCGGACGAAATCCTTCGACGTCGTGACAATCTGAAGGCCGTCGCTCTCTGCCGTTGTCAGAATGTCGTCGATCTCGTCATCGGTCAGATGCTCGTGATCACCGAACGAGCGGCGAGCGGCGATATGCACGCCGACGGATTCGACGGTGCGGAAGAATTTCGACGGATCGGCAATACCGGCAAAGGCCAGCACGTTGCGGCCGGAAAGATCGGCGCTGTCGCACACCTTCAGGGAAGCCGTGAAATAGGGTTTGGCGGCGCGCGCCGCGATCCGAACGATATTGTCGGCCGCTTCGCCCCCGCCAACCTTCAAAAGGGCTGTCGCGTAGCGCAACTGCTGACGGATGGGCGCGCGTACAGGACCACCGGGAACGATGTGGCCATTGCCGAGGCCACGCGTGGCGTCGATGACCAGCAACGCATAGTCGATCGCCAGGCGAGCGCTCTGAAAACCGTCATCCATGATGATCAGGTCCACGCCTTCCTTGACGAGGCGCTGGGCCCCTTCGACACGGCGGCGGGAAATCACGGTGAGCGCCTCTCGAGCGAGAAGCAGAGGTTCGTCCCCGACAGCCAGGGCGCGGTGATGAACCGGATCGACAACAGTCGTGACATCGAGGGAACCGCCATAGCCACGGCTCAGAAAACCAGGCTTCAGCCCCTTTGCCTTTGCCGCGCGGGCGATCGTCAGCGCCGTCGGCGTCTTGCCGGCGCCGCCGACGGTGAAATTGCCGACGCAGATAACGGGCACGGGAACCGAAGCACGCTTGGCGTTGGCCATCCGATAGCCGGCCGCACGCCCATACAGGAAGGAAATCGGATAGAGCGCCCAGGCACGCCAATCGGCTTTCGACCACCAGAAGGGTGGCGCTTCGGATACCATTTTCCCCGCCCTGCCTTTCGGACCCCGAGCGTCATGCTGACGGGCTGTGTCCTCGACCGGGCGGAAAGAGAAGGTAAATTTCAAGAAAAAGCAAGCCCTTGGTCAATCAAGCAAGCTGACGGTCGGGCAGCAGGCCTTCAAGCTCGGTGATGTCGTTCAGGCAGTAATCGGATGCGGCGGCGAGCGTTTCACGCGATCCGGTGCCAGTCAGTACGGCCACGGTCACGCCGACCTTGGCGTTGCGGCCCATGTGCAGATCGTGGTTGTTATCGCCGACAAGGGCGACCTCGGAGGGATCAAGGCCCGTCGCCGCGCAGAAACCAAGCACCATGCCCGGTTCCGGCTTGGTGCCGAAGCCGCTATCGTATCCGGCCACATAGTCGATGAAGGGCGCAAAGCCAAAGCGCTGGGCGGTTTGCCTGATCGAGCGCTCGTTGTCGCTCGAGGCGACACCGAGGCGAAAGCCGCGTGCATGCAGCCTACCGAAAAAGGCGGCCAGATCAGTGACCGCTACGGAAAACTCGGCGGCATGAGAAAAGAGCTCGTCCAGCTTGATCGTCAGCTCGATAACGTCGAGCATCGAGCCGGCCGCGACGAGCCCCTCCGAAATCTGGCGCGTGTTGCCGGCCGCCAGCAGACTGTCGGGAACGATGTGGCCGCTGACGGGATCCATGCCGCAAGCCAGAAGCAGCCGGTCCGCAAGTTCGGGATCGCCTTCCGATGCGATGCGCGCTAGCTCGCGGTTCACCGGCAGCCAGCTCTCGTCGTAGTCGAGAAGCGTGCCGTCCTTGTCGAAAAGTATTCCCTTGATTGCCTTCATAGCCGCCCTGCCCTCAGCGCTGCAAAGCCGCCTTCGGCAGCAGCCTCGCCTTCACGGTGAGCGGATTGATATAGGGCTCCAAGCCCTTCACCGTCGCCGTCAACGCGCCCCGCATTTCTTGCACGGCGCCGATCCCGGCTTCGATCATGGTGCGACGCGCTCCGTCGTTGGTGAGCAAATAGTGGACGCCCTTGGCAAGCATCTCCGTATCGCGGACCATGCGCGCGCTGCCGCGCCGCGCCAGCTTCTGATAGGCTTCGCGGAAGTTCTGCACGTTGCTGCCCGACAGCACCGCGCAACCGAGCATCGCCGGCTCCAGCGGATTTTGCCCACCTTCGGCAAACAGCGAGCGCCCGACAAAAGCAACCTCCGTCAGGCGCAGGTAGAGGCCCATTTCGCCGATCGTATCGCCTAGGAAGATATCGACATCAGGGGTCAGCGCATCACCGCGCGTGCGGCGGGCGACCTTGAGACCCAGCTTGACGAGCTCGGCTTCGATGTCGTCGGCGCGTTCCGGATGCCGCGGCACGATGATCGTCAACTGCTCGTCCCGCTCCTTCAGCGCCCGATGGACGATGCCTGCGGCCTTTTCCTCACCGTCGAAGGTGGAGATCGCTGCCCAGGTCTTGCGGCCGCCGAGCTGCTTCTTGTAGTCGGCGAATACCGCAGCATCGTAAGGCGGGGCGTCGGTATCGACCTTGAGATTGCCCGACATCATGACGTGGCGCGCGCCGAGATCGCGGAAGCGCTCGGCATCGACATCCGATTGCGCAATAACAAGCGCCAGGTTCTCGAACAGGGCTTCCGCAAGTGCCGGACGCCGACTCCATCGCGCGAAGGAGCGGTCCGACATGCGCGCGTTGACGAGGATCTGCGGGATGCGGCGGCGGCCAAGTTCCATCAGGGTCGCCGGCCAGATTTCGGACTCAGCGATCAGTACGCAGTCCGGCTGCCAATATTCAAGGAAACGGCTGACGGCGGGCTTGAGGTCGAGCGGCACGTACTGATGGATCGCTTCGTTGCCGATGCGCTCAGCGGCCAGCTTGGCGGACGTGATGGTTCCGGTGGTCAGAATGACGTGGATGTCGCGGCGGCGAATTTCGCGGATCAGCGGAATGACGGCATTGGTTTCACCGACGCTTGCGGCATGGAACCAGACCAGCGGTCCGGCCGGACGGTCGGCGCTGGCATAGCCCGAGCGCTCCAAACGGCGCGCACGGTCTTCCTTGCCCTTCGCGGCCCGATAGGCGAGATACCCTCCGACGAACGGCGTCAGCAACGTTCCCGTTGCCTGATAGGCGCCCAGCGCAAACCGCGCCATGCGACCGCTCATCTGCCAAATCTCCGATCACAAATGATCGACATCAACCCATTCCTAATTATTGTTGCGGCCGCAATGGCCGATCAGTTTGTTCAGAATGCGTCAGGCAGTCAGTCGGCTCACGGCTCGTAGCGAGCCGCGCCCGGGGGAGGGTTACTGCGCAGACTTGCTTTCCGGGTCCAGCAAACGGTGCATGTGGACGATGAAGTAGCGCATATGCGCATTATCCACAGTCGATTGCGCCTTTGACTTCCAGGCCGTCAATGCCGTGGCATAGTCCGGATAAATGCCGACGATATCGAGATCCTTCAGGTCCCTGAACTGAACATCGTCCAAGCTTTCCAGTTCGCCGCCGAATACGAGATGCAAGAGCTGCTTTTTGCCGCCGGATTCCGTCATTTTCTTCTCTTTCTGCTCTATTCTCCTCCGCCGCTTCATCTGAGGGATTTTGACGGAAACGTCAACTGCCTCGTCGCTCACCGATCCGGGTTATAAGATCGGCGAGTCGCGGCCCAGCGGCGGCGCAGAGTTCGCCATGGCTGACCTGCATGCGGTTATAGAGCGGCACGTCACCGCGGAGATCAACCAGCCGGCCTCCGGCGCGCTCGAGTATGAGATCCGCGGCCGCGAGATCCCAATCATGTGAATTGTGCTTGATGAAAGTGCCATCAATTTGACCGTCGGCAACCATGGCAATGCGATAGGCAAGGGACGGCACGTGCTTCACGCGCTCGATGCGATGCTTGAACGGTTCCGGGAATGCCTTGAGCACATCCTCCGCGATGGCAAAGCGCCCTGGTGCATCGAGCGGTTTTGTCGATACAGTAATCGGCCGCCCGTTCTTCAGGGCCACGCCACCTTTGACCGCCTCGAAGAGTTCTTCCAGAGCAGGAGCGTAGAGAACGCCGGCGACAGGTCGCCCGTGGCGCACGACCGCGACGCTCACGCACCACAGATCCATTCCCGCCAGGAATGCCCGCGTGCCGTCGATCGGGTCGATGATGAACAGCGTGTCCCGTGAGAGCCGATCACCGCTGTCCTCAGTTTCTTCCGAAAGCCAGCCATAATCCGGCCGGGCTGAGCGGAGAATGGATTCAAGCGTCCGGTTGGCCGCGAAATCGGCGGCGCTGACGGGCGATCGCCCCTCGTTCTTCCACCAGACCTCAGGCGCTTGATTGAAATAGCCGAGTGCGACTTTGCCGGCCTGCCTGGCAGCATCTGCGATCAATTCCAGATCGCTCCGCCAGAGGGCTGTGTCCACGTCAGTCATTTCGGCAATCCAATCCATCAGCGCCCGGCGAGCGTCATTCCCTCGATCGCAAGCGTCGGAGCGGCGACACCAAACTTGCGGTCGATGTCGTTTGCCGGCGTAACCCGCATGAACATGTCCTTGAGGTTCGAAGCGATCGTCACTTCAGACACGGCAAAGGTCAGTTCGCCATTCTCGATCCAGAAGCCGGTCGCGCCGCGGCTGTATTCGCCGGTGATCATGTTGACGCCCTGGCCGATCAGCTCGGTTACATAGAAGCCGTTACCGACACCGCGGATCAGGTCCTCGGGTGAAATGTCGCCCGGCTCGAGAGCGAGGTTCGTCGCGGATGGCGTCACCGAATTGCCGCCGCGCACCCCGCGGCCGTTGGTCTCCATTCCGATCTCGCGGGCCGTCGAGGTGGAGAGGAACCAGTGCTTGAGAACACCATCCTCGATCATCAGCAGTCGTTCGCCGGATACGCCCTCGCCATCGAAGGGGCGCGACGACGGGCCACGGACGATCAGCGGATCGTCGGAGATCGAAAGCCCCGCCTTCAAGACCTGTTGCCCCATCTTGTCGCGCAGGAAACTGGTCTTGCGTGCAACCGAGGCGCCATTGATGGCCCCGGCAATATGTCCGACGAAGCCACGAGCAACACGGGGATCAAAAACGACGGTGATATCCTTGCCAGTATCCACCTGGCGCGGGTTGATGCGCTTGACCGTGCGCTCGCCGGCCCGGCGGCCGATCTCGGCGGCATTATCCAGCTCGCCGAAATAGATGCGGCTGTCGAAATCATAGTCGCGTTCCATCGCCGTGCCTTCGCCGGCGATGACGCTGACGGATCGGCCGAAACGCGAGGCCATGTAGCTGCCCTGGAAACCGTGGGAGGTGACAAGGACAAGGCCACCCATGCCGGCTGAGGCTCCGGCGCCGGACGAATTGGTCACGCCATTGACGGCAAGGGCCGCGGCTTCCGCCTCGAGGGCGGCTTCGCGGAGTTGGTCGGACGACACCTCGGTCGTATCGAGGAGCTCGAGATCCGGATAGGAATTCGCAAGCCTGTCCTCGTCTGCCAGGCAGGCGAACGGGTCTTCCGGCGACACCTTGGCCATCGCCACGGCTCGCTCGGCCAAAGCAGAAAGATCGAAGCCCGGATTTGCCGAGACACTGGCAACGCGCTTACCGATGAAGACGCGCAGCGAGAAATCATCGCTTTCTGACGATTCCGTGCTCTCGACCTTGCCGAGGCGTACGCTGACCGATTGCGATCGCGAGCGCACGACCACCGCATCCGCGGCATCGGCGCCAGCCTTTTTTGCCAGGTCGATCAATTGGCTTGCGCGGGAAAGAAGCGTCGAGGAGTCGATTTCTGAAGACATGATTTGGCCTTTCCTTCGCGTTCCATTTATTGTGCACTACGAAAAGCATCAAGGTCGCGTGAGCCGATTCTTTTGCCCGCCGCTTGTATGCCTCCCCGCATTGAAAGAAACTCGCCTGATGTCAGAGCCCAACACTCTCTTCGCCGAGACGATCCTGCTCCTCGGCGGCGCCGTGGTTTCGGCGCCCATCTTCAAGCGCCTTGGTCTCGGAACGGTGCTCGGTTACCTGGCTGCCGGCGTCGTCATCGGCCCGATCTTCCATGGATTGACGGATGGCGAAGAGATCCTGGATGTTGCCGAACTCGGCGTCGTCTTCCTCCTGTTCATCATCGGGCTTGAGCTGAAGCCTTCGCGCCTCTGGCAAATGCGGCGTGACATCTTCGGGCTCGGAACCGCGCAGGTGGTGGCGACCGGTCTACTGCTGACGCTGTTGAGCGGCCTTTCCGGCGTTCTCGACTGGCGTGGCAGCATCGTTGCGGGTTTCGGGCTTGCTCTCTCCTCCACCGCCTTCGCGATGCAGATCCTCGAGGATGAAGGCGAGGTGAATACGCGCTACGGGCAGCGCTCGTTCTCAATGCTGCTGTTTCAGGACCTTGCGATCGTGCCGCTGTTGGCCCTGATCAGTATTCTCAACGGTGGCAAGGGCAGCGGAACGCCCCTGCTGGACTTCGCGATCGCCATTGGTGCTGTCGGCGCGATGATCGTCATGGGACGCTACTTGCTGACACCGCTCTTTCAGATCATCGCCCGCACCGGGGCCCGCGAGGCGATGATCGCCGCCGCCCTCTTCGTGGTGATGGGATCGGCGAGCCTGATGCAGCTTGCCGGACTGTCGATGGCCATGGGCGCCTTCCTTTCTGGCGTGATGCTGGCCGAATCCTCCTATCGCCACGAGCTGGAAGCGGACATCGAGCCCTTCCGCGGCGTGTTGCTCGCTATCTTCTTCATCGCCGTCGGGCTTTCGATCCAGCTCGAGGTACTCAGAGACAACGCACTCTTCATCATCGTCGCCGTGCCTGTTGTCATGGCAGCGAAGGCCTTGGTGATCTACGTACTCTGCCGCGCAACCGGCTCGCCGCATGACGACGCTATCAGGATCGCTTTTCTGCTGCCGCAGGGCGGCGAATTCGGCTTCGTCCTGTTTTCGGCCGCTGCCGTTTCCGGCCTGATGCCGACGAGTACCGCCTCGCTGCTGATTGCGATCGTCACCCTGTCGATGGCCCTCACGCCGATCGGAACGATGCTCGCCAAGCGGCTGCTGTCGGGAAATCAGGAAGAACAACTGGACGAGGATTTCGAAGGTGCCGGCGCGGATGTTCTGATGGTCGGATTTTCGCGTTTCGGACAGATCGCCGCCCAGATTCTGCTCGCCGGCGGGCGCGCCGTGACCGTCATCGACTTTTCAGCCGATCGCATCCGGCAGGCTTCCTCTTTCGGTTTCCGGATTTACTTCGGCGACGGCACCCGAAAGGACGTGCTCAGGGCCGCCGGCATCGACCGGGCGAAGATCGTTGTTGTTTGCACGCAGAAGCGCGAGATCACCGACAAGATCGTCGAACTGGTGCAGGCGGATTATCCACACGCAAAGCTCTTCGTGCGCTCCTACGACCGCATCCACTCGATAGCGCTGCGCAACCTCAACGTCGACTACGAACTGCGCGAAACGCTGGAGTCAGGCCTGCTCTTCGGCCGGCGAACGCTCGAGGCCTTGGGCGTCGGCGAAGCGGAGGCCTATGAAATCGGCGAGGATATCCGCAAGCGCGACGAGGCGCGCCTCGTGCTCCAGGTCACCGAAGGACTGCAGGCCGGCCGCGACATGCTTTTCTCGCAGCCGGTCAAACCGGAGCCGCTCATGAAGCCAAAGCGCGCCGCTAGCTTCGACGAGGACCCGCTGGCGGGCACGGCAGAAGTGACGGCCGACGCTTAGAACCCTTTCACGTTAGATTGAAGCGTTCTGCTTGCTCAAAGGATGCCCGCGTGAGCGACGATGTGATACACCCTCATCGATCCCCTGGCCTTCGCGTCTGATAGGAACTCGCCCGGAGTGGGCAATCTCCATCTTTCCCAGATCTCAAAAGTCACATGAACCGCCGCCTTTGGGCGTGAAGCCATCTGCGCAGGCGGGGTTCGCGGGTTCATTTAGCGAGCGGGCTCCCGGCCCACCGGTGGTACATGACGAACTGATTGCAGTGAGCAAGAGAAAAGCGAGTGCCGCGATTGGCTTGTGCAAGCGGGTCATGGGAATTCTCCAATTGAGCATCCTACAAAGCCTGACCGCCAAAGTTTTCCGATGCCAAGTTCCGGGCTCGGGGGTCTACTGCAACAGCTAAGCGGCGGCAAGCATCCCATGGCATGATGAACCTGTACTCGCCCGTTGGAAAGAGGACAGGCGACGGGCTCTCTGGCGCGATCATATTTATGGCCCTTGGGGCCAGAAGCGTACAACTAGACGCCTTATCTGCAGACCGATGAGGATTGCTGTAGCCGGGAACGCAACCTGCAACGCGTAGTAGACAAGTCGAAGGAAATCCGGGTCGGGAGCACTCCACAAGTTGCCCCCACTCGAGATACCGAGGTCTATGTATTGCTCGATCCATCGGAAAACGGCATCAGCCACCTCTTCGGGCCCGGCACCGACTTTGTCGAAGGCTAGTGTGAGGAACGGCACGATCCAGGCATTGAACAACAGGCTGCCGGCGGCGCCGCAGACGCCCCCCTGCCAGAAACTACTAGTGTTTGTCCCGTTCACCATCGAAGCAAGCATGCTCTTGCAATCGGGCCGTGTTAAGTTATCCGTTCTAGTTAGAAATCGCGGGGGCGTTTTGTCACCTTGTAAAGCGCGTTGAGAGGCGTGGCAGGTTCGTTAGAGTTTGATGAGCGTGCTCCCCCGGCTGGGTCGTCGAGTCATCACTTGTATTGAGCCACAACTTAGGCGATTTTCTCATGCCCTGCCTTTCTCAGGCGGGCTAACCCGGAGGATGTTATGAGTCTCAAGGCTATACTCGGATCTTCGCTTCTCTCATGTGCACTTGCTCTGGTCGTATTCGTCTCACCGGTCGCGCTTCCCCAGGAAGCGAGCGCTCAGATCATCATCGGCTCCGGCAGCAGCCTGAACCACGGGCGACCGATAACCTGCCCTCAGGGTGCGAGGCTGCTTCGTACCCGGGGATTTCGCGACGTCATTCGGGACAATTGCCGCGGGAGGTACTTTACCTATCGCGCAATCCGCAATGGGAACCGCTACGAGATAGGGGTCCGTCAAAGGGATGGGCGCATCGTCGACGTGCGCCGCACTAGCCGACGGTGGTAACCTTTTCCTGCCGGGCATCCACGAATGCTGGCTACGACAAAGCCCGCCACGGCGAACCGGGCGGGCTGTGTTGATGTCCGAGCCATAGCCCGGACGAGTGAGGATGCATCCGGAGATCAATCCGGGCAGCGCATCGAACCTACGCTCTTAGCTACCCGTTGCCATCGCCATTGATTTGCGGGAGTATCCGCTCCGGCCCCTGAGGCCCGCGCAGTCTTCGATGATAGGACAATGCCATGCCTCTACGCTGTCTTCTGGCCGTCGCGGCCATCGCGATCCTTGCCCTTTCCGGGTGTGCAACCACCGGCTCGGGCGCAGGGAATACCACCTACGCAACTCCCGCGGGGATTGGCCCGGTTCGTGGGGCCGGCATTAACGGCTACTAAGCCTGGGCGAAGCTTCTAGGAGGCGATCCGCGCCTCGATCTCCCGATCGAGTGCGTATTTCAGTTCGTCCTTGACGCCGACCGACTTGGACAGGACTTGGCGCGCCTTGAGGAAATCCATCACGCCGATGCGCCCGACTGCGGGGCGAAGGAAGATGTGCGGCGCCTGCAGCCGCAGCTTCAGGGAAATCGCGGTCTGCATCATCAGCTGGCCGGAGCCGAAGATACTTTCCATCCGGTTTGGAATGTGGGCGCCATCTCCTTCCGGCGCGCCTACGACGTCGATGCCGATGACGATGTCGGCGCGATCCATCAGGCATTCGTAAGGCACGGGATTGCTGATGCCGCCATCGATCATCACCCGACCGTGCAGCCGCACCGGCATGAAGACGGCGGGGATCGCGGATGAAGCCGCCAGCGCCGGGAGCAGCGCTCCCCCGCTCGTCAGCACCTCGCACTGGCCGTAGTAATCGGTCGCCGTCACTGTCATCGGGATTGAGAGGTCCTCGAAGCGATCCGGCAGATCGGCGGGCAGGAAGGCTTTCAGGATACGCTCGAGATTGAACTGGCCGATGCGCACGCCGTTGGCAACGGCATCGCGCACCGTCTGCGGTCGCAGGCCCCACAGGCGGCTGACAACGGCAGCCTTGTTGCCTACCGTCATCATCACATGTTCGCGGATGGCTTCGCCGGTCATTCCGGCCGCCATCCCCGCGCCCATGATCGAGCCGATCGAGGATCCGGCAATCGCCACGGGGCGAATGCCGAGCTCATCCAGCGTTTCGATGATGTGGATGTGGGAGAGGCCGCGCGCGCCGCCTCCGCCGAAGGCAACAGCAACAGTGGGCATAGCTCGTGATGTGCTGCGTGGGGCAGGCAACTCGGTTTCCATCGTCCCTGCCTGCTGCACCGCTGCCCCCGATTTCCTCAGCCCTTATTCGGGCTGATAGCGGAAGAAATGAACCTTGGTATCGCCGAACGTTCGGTTTTCCAAAAACAGATAGGAAGGATCGACCGAAACGGCAACGTCTGCGCGTTCCTCAAGAACCGCAATCGCGCCCGGTTGCAGCCAACCGCCCTTGGCGGCGGCGGCCATCGCCTTTTCGCCGAGACCCTTGCCATAGGGCGGGTCGGCAAACAGCATCTGGAACGGCTCGAGATTGCCGACGCTGCCGAGATCGGTCGCGTCGCGCCTCAGGATGCGCGTCCTGCCATGCAGGCCGAGCGCATCGATGTTTTCCCAAAGCAGGCCCCTGCCCTCGACACTGTTTTCGACGAATAGCGCATGGCGGCAGCCGCGGGAGACGGCTTCGAGGCCGACGGCGCCGGTGCCGGCAAAGAGATCCAGTATCCGGGTGCCGTCGACGCATTCCGGATAGGCATGGCTCAGAATATTGAACAGGCTCTCACGCGTCCGGTCGGCTGTCGGCCGGATGTCGTTTGACTTCGGTACGGCAAGCGGCCGTCCGCGAAATTCACCGCCGACGATCCGCACCGCGCGTCATTCCCTTTCCTTTCGGTCCACCCCGCGACGGCCCGCCCGAAGGCTTGCCACCGCCGCCCGGCCTGTCGCCCTTCGGCTTGCCGGAGAAATTCTTGCCGCCGCCGGGTTTGCCGCCGAAGCTCTTGCCGCGCGGCTTGTCACCAAAGGACTTGCCGGCCGGACGCTCCGAACGGGCCTCGCCCGAGAAGCTCTTGGCGCGAGGACGCTCGTCGCCCTCGGCGCGGGGGCGCCGATCGCCCCGTGGCTTGTCGCCAAACGGGCGGTCGCCACGGGGACGATCCCCAAATGAACGCGGACGCTCGTCACCCTCTTCGCGCGGCTTGCGATCCCCGCGAGGGCGGTCACCGAAGGGACGGTCGCCGCGCGAAGGGCGATCGCCGTGCGGTCTGTCGCTGCGGGCGGGACGGTCGCCAAACGAACGTTCGCCCCGCGCCGGGCGGTCACCAAAGGACCGCTCACCGCGAGCCGGACGATCCCCGAAAGAGCGCTTCCGGCCGAAGCCCTCGTCGCCTTCATCCTTCGGCTTGCGAACGATCTCGCTGGAACGGATCCACTCGCCCTCGTCATCGCGGGCGCGGTTGATCTGAACGCGCGGCCGGTCGTCGCCGTGGCTCGAGCGCTCGGGCTTTGCGGAACCCGGAGCCTCGCCGCGTTTGCGGGCGGTCTTCGCATTCTTCTCGGCCTTGGCGGCCGCCTTTTCGCCGAGCGGTCGGGCGCCCGGCGCCATCCAGACATTGGCGTTGCGGCGGCTGCCGAGCGCGGGGCGCTTCGGGCGATCATCGTCCATGCGGCCACCATCGCGACGGTCATCACGGCGGTCGTCCCGCTTGGTGTCGAGGCGGCTCAGCGCACGCTCGCGCTTGTCCTCAGGCTTGCGGGGGCGTTCGCGGCGCTCCGGCTTCGCTTCCGGCTCTTCCTCGGCAACAACAGCAGGCGTGTTGTAGATCGGCGCGTCGAAATTGGCCTTCGCGTCCTCGATCAGGCGCGGGCCGAGCTGGTCGCGCAAGGTGCGGCCACGCACTTCGACGACGTCGCGCTCCGGCAGGTCACCGAGCTGGAAGGGGCCGTAAGAAATGCGGATCAGACGGTTGACGTCGAGACCGAGCGCGCCGAGCACGTTCTTGATTTCGCGGTTTTTGCCTTCGCGCAGGCCCATGGTGAGCCAGACGTTCGAGCCCTGCGTGCGATCGAGGGTCGCTTCGATTGCGCCGTAGAGGACACCATCGACGGCAATGCCGTCCTTGAGCTTGTCCAGCGCGTCCTGGTCGATCTCGCCGTGGGCGCGCACGCGGTAGCGGCGTAGCCAGCCCGTCGTCGGCAGTTCCAGCGCGCGGGCGAGGCCACCATCGTTGGTCAGAAGCAGCAGACCCTCGGTGTTGATGTCGAGGCGGCCAATCGACATGACGCGCGGCAGGTCTTCCGGCAGGTTATCGAAAACCGTCGGCCGTCCCTCCGGGTCCATGTTGGTGGTCACGAGGCCAGCGGGCTTGTGATAAAGCCAGAGTCGTGTGCGCTCGATCCCGCGGATCGGAACGCCGTCCACCTCGATCTTGTCGGCCAAGGTGACGTTGACGACGGGCGTGTCGAGGAGCTTGCCGTTCAGCTTGACGCGGCCGTCCATGATCATGCGCTCGATATCGCGGCGCGATGCGACGCCGGCGCGCGCCATCACTTTCGAGATGCGCTCGGCCTTGGCATCGCCCTCGGCGACGTCGTCCGCCTCGGTCTCGACGAGCGCCTTTGCCGGCTTGGCACCGGATTTTGGGCCGGCATTGCGCGGGGATGGCTTGCCGCCTGGCCGTTTTGGCTTGTCTTTGAATGTCATTTGTTGTTTGCCTGCCTTTTCGGGCCTTCCTATCAGGTCGCGCCCCTGCGGTTAAGTGGAAATTGTCGGATCGTGAAGACAAATCAATTTATGGAGCTGGCGCTGGACCAGGCCCGCGCCGCCCGAGAGCGCGGCGAGGTGCCGATCGGAGCGGTTCTGGTGATTGACGGGGCCGTGGTCGCCGCGTCAGGCAACCGTACGCGCGAGCTTAACGACGTGACCGCCCATGCCGAAGTCGCCGTCATTCGAATGGCTTGCGAAGAGCTTGGTCAGGAACGGCTGACCGGCGCCGACCTCTACGTCACGCTGGAACCCTGTACGATGTGCGCGGCGGCCATATCCTTCGCGCGCATTCGCAGGCTCTATTATGGCGCGGAAGACCCTAAGGGTGGCGCCGTCGACAACGGCGTGCGCTTCTACCAGCAACCTACCTGCCATCACGCCCCGGACGTGTATTCCGGCTTGCAGGAAACGACATCCGCCGAAATCCTTCGGACATTCTTCGCGCAGAAGCGGGATATGCCGTAACAGGAGCACGAAGATCGGGCCGCCCGCAGGATCTTCCTAGCCTGCCAGTTTCTGGACGCCTTGCTGATTGACAGGTGGGCAAAAGCAAAGCGGGGCTGACTGCCCCGCTTGAAACCTTACTGGAGGAAATTCCACCACTGCTTGCCGGTACCGGCGATCGCAGCTTCCTTTTTCTTCTTCTTCGCCTTCTTCAGCTCCGGTTCGCCGAGATCGTCCAGCTTTGCCGGATCGTCGACCGCGCGATATTCGGTTGGCGGATCCGAGATGTAGCGGCGATCTGTATAGGTACCCTTCTGGGCGGCGCGAGCCTCGCGATAAGCCTTGGTCTGGGCCTCAGTCGTTTGCCGACCACCTTCAACCTTGTCGCTTGCGAGCGGCGAGCGATAGTTCGGGTTGTCGCTGTTTTCGTCAGCTTCCTTGACCAGACGGGCGCGCGTTTCTTCCGGGGATTCGATCCACTGCGGATTGTCCTTGCTGGCGATGGTCTGCTGCGGCTCGGCGAGGGTTTGCTTGGCTGCTGCGGACGGCAGAACGAGGCCCGGACGAGCGCTGTACTTGACGCCCTTGTTCTTCGGACCGTCGCCGGTGAGAGAAACGGACTGACCAATGTCGTCGGTCAGCTGTTCCATGGCGGTCTTGTCTGTTCCGTAGCGCGGGCTCCCCACGCAGCCGGAAATCAGCGAGCCGCCTGCCACGGCGACGGTCAGGCAGACGCCCAAACGGAACCAACGCGTTGATAACATGAAAACCCTTCCAGCCATGCCGGTGCAATCTTCGCCCTACCGGACAATCGTCCCCCTGACGCAAAAATCCGGCCATTTTCAGGCAGCTTTTACCGGATGAACCACCGTTAGGCAATTCACCCGGCAATATTCTTCAGTTTTGCACCGATAGTTCGCGCAATGCAGCCGCATCACGGGCCGAGACGTCCGGATAGGCGGGGTCGGAGCCGACATCCGTGGTGATCCGCCAGGAGCGAGCGCACTTGGTGCCTTCGGCCAGTTTCGGCTCGACGCTGACACCTGAAACCTCGAGTAGACGGAAGGCATCTGCCGGTCCTTCGGCGCTGTCTACGACGATGCCCGAAGTGATGCAGATTTCCTCGAAGTCCTGACCCTCAAGTGCCTTCAGGAGCTCCGCATCGGCGACGTGGACAACCGGGGCAGCCTCCAGCGAAGAGCCGATGCGCTTGTCCTTGCGCTCGATTTCCAACGCGCCGGTAACGACCGTACGAACGGCGCGGATCTTCTTCCACTTCTCGGCGAGTGCCTCGTTCTTCCATTCGGCCGGAATGGTCGGGAACAGCTCGAGGTGAACCGATACAGCCGAAGAATTGCGCGACAGCCAGGCCTCTTCCGTCGTAAACGGCAGCATCGGCGCCAGCCAGGTCACCATGCATTCGAAGATGGTGCGAATGACATGCAGGGCCGAACGACGGCGCAGGCTCGACGGCGCATCACAGTAGAGCGCATCCTTGCGGACGTCGAAGTAGAAGGCCGACAGCTCGACGTTGGCGAAGTCGATGAGCGCGCGGGCAATCTTCTTGAACTCGAAGGCGTCGTAGCTTTCGCGGACGAGCTGATCGAGTTCCGCCAGACGATGCAGCATCAGCTGCTCGAGTTCCGGCAGATCGGCAAGCGCAATAACCTCGCCCTTGTCGTGTGCCAGCGTGCCGAGCATCCAGCGGATCGTGTTGCGCAGCTTGCGATAGGCGTCGATATTCGTCTGAATGATCGCCTTGCCGAGGCGCTGGTCTTCCCAATAGTCCGTCGTCATGACCCAAAGACGCAGGATGTCTGCGCCGGCATCCTTCATCACCTCCTGCGGGGTGACGGTGTTGCCCTTGGACTTCGACATCTTTTCGCCCTTCTCATCCATGGTGAAGCCATGGGTGACGACGGCATTGTAAGGCGCACGGCCGCGCGTCGCGCAGCTTTCCAGCAGTGACGAGTGGAACCAGCCACGGTGCTGGTCCGATCCCTCGAGATAGACATCGGCCGGCCATTTCAGGTCGGGACGATCTTCCAGCGTGAAGGTGTGGGTCGAGCCCGAGTCAAACCAGACATCGAGGATGTCCATCACCTGCGTCCAGGGCTGATTCGCCTTCTCGCCCAGGAAGCGCTCGCGAGCACCATTGGCGAACCAGGCATCGGCGCCCTCGTTCTCGAAGGCTTTCAGGATGCGGGCGTTGACGGCATCATCCTGCAGGATGCCGCCGTCATCATCGACGAACAGGCAGATCGGCACGCCCCAGGCGCGCTGACGCGACAGGACCCAATCGGGCCGCTGTTCGATCATGGCGCGCAGGCGGTTCTGGCCGGCTCCCGGCACAAAGCGGGTTGCGTCGATCGCGTTCAATGCGCGCGAACGCAGCGTCGAGCCGTCGCCGAGTTCCTTGTCCATGTAGACAAACCACTGCGGCGTGTTGCGAAAGATGACCGGCTTCTTCGAACGCCAGGAATGCGGATAGGAGTGCTTGAGGCGGCCGCGCGCAAACAGCGCATGGCGACCGATCAGCCCCTTGATGACACGCTCGTTGGCATCGCCCTTCTTGCCCTTGTCGTCGATGACGCGAGCAGCACCGCCCTCGGCGTCCGGACCGAAGCCGGGCGCGTCGGCCGTGAAGAAGCCGGCATCGTCGACCGGGAACGGGATCGCGGACGAAATGCCGCGCGCTTCGAGTGCCCGGGCGTTGTCCATCCAGGCGTCAAAGTCTTCGCGACCATGGCTCGGCGCGGTGTGGACGAAGCCGGTGCCCGTCTCGTCGGTGACATGGTCGCCGTCGAGGAGCGGCACTTCAAAGTGATAGCCACCGCCAAGGCCATGCAGAGGGTGTGCGCAGGTGATCGCGGCAAATTCCGCCGCCGCGACATCGCGGACGAACTTGAGGGTCACCTTCGCCTTCGCGGCCGACTCTTCTGCGAGACGCTTGGCGAAGATCAACCGTTCACCGGGCTGCGGTCCGAAGTCGTTCTCGGCCGTTTCGACCTCGTAGAGGCCGTAGCTATACCGCGAGGAATAGGCGATCGCGCGGTTGCCCGGGATCGTCCACGGCGTCGTCGTCCAGATCACCACGAAGGCGTCCTTGAGTTCGTTGGGGCCGTCAGCCACCGGGAACTTCACCCAGATCATGTCGCTTTCGACATCGGCGTATTCGACTTCGGCTTCCGCGAGCGCCGTGCGCTCGACGACCGACCACATGATCGGCTTGGAGCCGCGATAGAGCTGGCCGGACTTCGCGATCTTCAGCAGTTCGCCGGCGATGCGCGATTCAGCGTGGAAGTTCATCGTGGTGTAGGGGTTGTCGAAGTCTCCCTCGATGCCTAGGCGCTTGAATTCTTCCGACTGCACCTTGATCCAGCTGGCGGCAAAGTCACGGCATTCCTGGCGGAATTCGTTGACCGGAACCTCGTCCTTGTTCTTGCCCTTCTCGCGGTACTTTTCCTCGATCTTCCATTCGATCGGGAGGCCATGGCAGTCCCAGCCGGGAACGTAGTTGGCGTCGAAACCGCGCATCTGGAACGAGCGGTTGATGACGTCCTTGAGGATCTTGTTCAGCGCGTGGCCGATGTGGATGTTGCCGTTGGCATAGGGAGGGCCATCGTGGAGCACGAATTTTTCGCGGCCGGCGGCGGAAGCGCGCAACTTCTTGTAGAGGCCCATCTGCTGCCAGCGGGCAACGGTTTCCGGCTCCTTCTGCGGCAGACCGGCGCGCATCGGGAAGTCTGTTTCCGGCAGATAGAGGGTCTTCGAATAGTCAACTTTTTCGGCTGTATCGGTCATGTCTAGCAATCGTCTCTAGGCGCCACGGGAGCGGGCGCAACGGGCTTGAAAATTGGTGACGGAGGCGCTCGTCGTCCAAGCGCCGAAAACCCGGACCTTCCGGCCGCTTAGCGCGCGCGGAAGGCCGGGCCGATAATTCGTATCGTGATCGCCAGCCGGAACTTGTTCATCGCGCCGGTTCATAGGCGCTTTTGCAGGGAAAAGGAAGAGGGATTCCATGAGGTCATCGCATGGAAAAGCCGCGAACTTGCCCGCCCGCGGCTTCTGTTTTCGGGGGACGATCAGGCGCGCGCCGTCACTTTTGCCGGGATCAGCACGTTGACGATGACGGCGACGATGACGTTCAACGCCAATGCCAGCAGGCCGATATAGACGGTGAACGAGGTCTCTCCGATCGTGACAGGCTGCAGCGGTTTCAGGCCGTTGATCCAGACGAAGAGCGTGCCACCGACGAAGCCGACGAACCAGCCCGCGATCAGACCGGGCGCGCGGAACCAATTGGTGTAGAGGCCGAAGACCAGCGCCGGAAACGTCTGGAGGATCCAGACGCCGCCGAGAAGCTGAAGGTCGAGCGCGAATTGGGTCGGCAGGAAAAGGATGACAAGAAGCGCGCCGACCTTGACGACGAGCGACGTCACCTTCGCGACCTTTGCCTCGCCGGCATCCGTCACCTGAGGATTGACATAGGCCTTCCAGAAATTGCGGGTGAAGAGGTTGGACGCGCCGATGCTCATCACCGCCGCCGGTACCAGCGCGCCGATCGCAATCGCCGCGAAGGCGAAGCCCGCGAACCAACTCGGGAACAGCGTCTGGAAGAGCGCCGGCACGACATCGTTGGCGTTGTCCAGCTTCAAGCCTGCGGCATGTCCCATGTAGCCGAGCAGTGCCAGAAGGCCGAGCAGCAGTGTATAGGCCGGCAGCAACGCAGCATTCTTGCGGATGGTGTTGCCGCTGTTGGAGGCGAAGATGCCAGTCAGCGTATGCGGATACATGAAGGCCGCAAGCGCCGAGCCGAGGGCCAGCGTCGCATAGGCGACATACTGGTTGGGCTGAAGAAGCAGGCTGCCGGAGCCCTTTGCCTGGAACGCGGCATCAGCGGCAGCAAAGACATTGGCATAGCCGCCAAGCTTCGAGGGAATGAGCGCCACGGCGGCGATCACCACGATGTAGATCATGATATCCTTGACGAAGGCGATCAATGCCGGCGCCCGCAGGCCGGCCGAATAGGTGTAGAGCGCCAGCACAATGAAGGCGATCGCCAGCGGTACCTCGCCATGCAGCCCCAGCGCCTTCAGCGCGGCGGTCATGCCGACGAGCTGCAGCGCGATGTATGGCATCGTGGCGATGACACCGGTTACAGCGACGGCAAGCTCCAGCCCGCGCGAACCAAATTGGCCGTGAACCACGTCACCGGCGGTCACGTAGCCGAAGTCTTTCGCCCGCTGCCAAAGGAGCGGCATGACCATGAAGACGAAGGGATAGACAATAATGGTGTAGGGCAGCGCGAAGAAACCGTAGGCGCCAACCGTATAGACCAGCGCCGGAACAGCGATGACCGTGTAGGCAGTGTAGAAGTCGCCGCCGACCAGAAACCAGGTGATCCAGATGCCGAAGCTGCGGCCACCAAGGCCCCACTCGTCGATATGGGCAAGCGTCTTCGGCCTTCGCCAGTGGGTGGCGACAAACCCCATCACCGTGACGAGCACGAAGAAGAAAACGAAGACGGCAAGCGCGGTGGTGTTGAGTTCAGTCGTCATTGCGCATGCTCCGGTAGGCGATCCAGGTCAGGAAAGCGGTAACCGGCACCCAGGCGAGCTGATACCAGTAGAAGAATGGGAAACCGAAGAGAACCGGGTCGTGAAAGTTGTAGAAGGGAACCCAAAGGAGCCCGATATAGGGAATGATGAGCAGCCAGCAGGCTGCTGTTCCAAACCTTTTATCCATTTGATGATTGCCTTTCGGTGCTTGGGGGCGCAGCGAATCCGCGTCTAATCAAACAGATGACATAGACCCCTGCCCCCACACGGCAACGGCCGTCGTCCCGAAAGGGCCGCAATTTTCGAAAGCGTCTGAACCTTCAGGCGAAGCAGATCTTGCGGTCGAGCTCGCCGAGCGGCTGTACGCCTGTCAGCAGCGCACTCGCCTCCTCCTTGTCGCGGTTCATCTGCTCCACGAGGGGGTCGAGGCCATCGAACTTCAGTTCCGGGCGCAGATAGCCGAGGAAGGACACGGAGCAGAGCTGCCCGTAGAGGTCGCCGCTGAAATCGAAGAGATACGTTTCGAGCAGTGGCGCGCCATTGTCGGTGACCGTCGGTCGGCGACCGTAGCTGGCGACACCATCATAGAGCGTGCCATCGGCAAGGCGGAAGCGCACGGCATAGATGCCCGCCTGAATGTCTGCTTCGGCGGGCAACCGCATATTCGCGGTCGGAAAGCCGAGCTGACGGCCAAGCTTCTCGCCGCCGATGACTTCCGCTTCCACCGTATAGTGATAGCCGAGCATCGCCGCCGCCTCGCTGACATTGCCATCCCTCAGCAATTCGCGAACGTGGCTCGAGGAGACGACGTCGGTATTCTCGTCACGAAACGCGTCGATCAGCGTCACGCCAAAGCCGTATTTCTGGCCGGCATCCATCAGGAAGGCCGGGCCGCCTTCCCGGCTGCGGCCGAAATGAAAGTTGAAGCCGGTCACGACCTCGGATGCGCTGAGCCAATCCTTGAGGATCGAATGGATGAAATCGTCCGCCGAGCGCTGTGAGAACTCCCGGTCGAAGGGATATTCGATGACGGCATTGAAGCCGATCGCTTCGAGGATGCGCGCCTTGAGCGGCGCCGGCGTCAAGCGAAAGACCGGCTGCTCCGGGCGGAAGACAGTGCGGGGATGTGGCTCAAACGTCAGGACCAGTGCCGGAATGCCCCGCTGCCTCGATATCTCCAAGGCCCGGTTGAGCACGGACTGATGGCCCCGATGCACACCGTCGAAGTTGCCGATGGCAATCACGCCGCCATGCAGATGGGCCGGCAGGGGTTCGCGGGTTTCGTTGCGGTGAAAAACGGTCATCGGCTGGCTTTTCTCTTGCGAGGCTCGTTATGCGAGGCGGGGCATCCACCACATCGGCGTCGCTCTTTCGCGCTCCAGATAGGCGGTGAGGACCGCCTCGTCGGTCACTCCATTCAGCGTATATTCCGTCGCGTGGATGCCGCCGCTGATATAGAGGAGATCAAGCCCGTAATCGAGAGCGCCGCGAACATCGGTCGGCATACCGTCTCCGATCGCAAGCACACGGTTCAGCGGAAAGTCCCCGTGGGCTTCGCGGGCGGCAGATAGCACGGCCTCGTAGATCGGCTTGTGCGGCTTGCCGGCAATGCGCGTTTGGCCACCGAGCTGATTGTAATACGCCGCCATCGCGCCGGCGCAGGGGATGATCTTGTGGCCGCGCTCGACAACCAGATCGGGATTGGCACAGATCATCGGCACGCCACGCGCCTGAAATGCCTTCAGCAACTTGGTGTAGTCTTCCGGGGTCTCGGTTTCGTCGTCGAAGAAGCCCGTGCAGACGACCGAGTCCGCATCCTTGGCCTCGACGCGCTCGACACCAAGGCCCTCGATGATCGCCTCGTCGCGATCCGGTCCAAGCAGAAATACCTTCTTCGGACCCTCGGCGATCAGGCCCCGCGTGACGTCGCCCGATGTGACGATGCGGTCATAGGCGCCATCCTGGATGCCGATCTGGCGAAGCTGCGTCACGACCTGCGGAGCGATGCGCGGCGAATTGGTGATGAGAACGACGGTTAGCCCCTCGCCGCGCGCTGCTTCCAGCGCCGCAGCCGCCTTGGGAAAGGGATCGACTCCATTGTGCAAGACGCCCCAGACATCGCAGAACACCGCGTCGTAGTGGCTGGTGATTTCTGCAAAGTTCTCGATCCGCTTGGCCATTCCGATTTCCCGCTGTCGTTAAGTCAAGGTGACATCGCAAAGGCATGCCGGGATGGCAAGGCATTTTGCAGTGAGCAACGGCAAAAAACTGTGCCCGTCGATTAGAGAAGGGCCTCGCCCGTTTTGATTAGCAGGCCTGCGGCAGTCGACACAGCAAGTATCGTCAGGAGGCCCTTCTCGAATCGGAAGAGCATCACGCACGCCATTACAAAGATCCCAAGCGCCGCGATATCGAGGGTCCGCCACTCCGGCCATGCGACGCTGACGATTGGCAGACCGGTTTTCCCGGACAGGAGTGCGGCACGGCCAACTTCGGCGAAGAGCACGTGCAGACCGAACCAAAGGGCAAGGTTGAGGATGACGCCGACTACCGCCGCGGTGATCGCCGAAAGGGCCGACGAGAGGTTTTCGTTGCTGCGCAGCTTCTCGATGTAGGGAGCCCCGGCGAAGATCCAGATGAAGCTCGGCACGAAGGTCGCCCAGGCGGCGAGGAAGGCGCCAAGGAAGCCCCCGGCAAGCGGCGCCATGGCGAGCGGGTTGCGATAGCCGGCGAGAAATCCGACAAAACAGAGAACAAGAACAAGTGGCCCGGGCGTCGTCTCGGCAAGTGCCAGTCCATCGAGTATCTCGGCCGGCTGAAGCCAGGCGTAATGGCCGACGGCGACCTGGCCGACATAGGAGAGGACGGCGTACGCGCCTCCGAAGGTGATGACGGCCATCTTGGAGAAGAAGATGAAGACCGCGCCGAAAACATTGGTTTCGCCGCTCAGGGTTTCGGCGATCAGGTCCGTCGGTACATCGAGGCCGCGAATGAAAATGAGTGGCGACTGCCAGACAAGGATCCAGAACACGAGCACCACAAGAGGCCTTGCGATCACATGCGTCGTAACCTCGGGAAAATGCGTGCGCGAAGAGGCTTGCGGCAAGACCGGCGCTGCCAATCGACGCTTGGAATACTTCATCCATAACAAGCCTGCTGCTCCGGCCAGGATGATAACCAGAGGAAACGGCAAGTTCAGGAAGAAGAGAGCCAGGAACGACGCTCCGGCCACATAATAATGAAAGCGCTCCCTCAGCGCTCGGCGCCCCACCCGGAGCAAGGCCTCGATGACGATTGCCAAAACGGCAGCCTTTACTCCGAAGAAAAGAGCGGGAAGCCACGCGGCCTCCTGAAAGACGGCGTAGAGGCTCGACAGCATCAGGATGACAAGGAAGCCCGGCAATACAAACAACAAGCCGGCAATGAGGCCGCCGCGCACGCCGTGCATCAGCCAGCCGATATAGGTGGCCAGTTGCTGAGCCTCCGGGCCAGGCAGCAGCATGCAGAAATTCAATCCGTGCAGGAAGCGCTCCTCGGAAATCCAGCGCTTCTCATCGACAATCGTCGTGTGCATCAGGGCGATCTGACCGGCCGGCCCGCCGAAGCCCAAGCAGCCGATGCGCGCCCATACACGCGCCGCCTCCCCAAGTGTCGGTACCGCTATGATTTCGTCCGCCGCGATCGTTTTGTTCACGGTTGCCGCCCCCTGCCCCAAGCTGCTCGATACCATCGGCGTGTATGCGCGGCAATCCTGACGCTACTCGCCCCGCGGGTGCCGCAAACGTTCCGGGGATACAAAAGCTCTCCAGCTTCAGGACGTTCGGAAATCTCGGAGAGAACGCAGCCTGTCGCACTTCCGACAAGGATTTGCTGTTATGGCTGTTTGTGAGGACGGCGAAGAAAAATTGCGGCCGTTCTTGACTCCCCGTTGGGCCACTCCTAAATGCTGCCTCGCTAGCACTCACCAAGCACGAGTGCTAACACCCATCCGTGCGGGCCGCTCTCGGCCTGCTAGTGTCATTTGATCGAGGGATTAGACAATGGCAAGCACCAATTTCCGCCCCCTTCACGATCGCGTCGTTGTCCGTCGCGTTGAGTCCGAAGAAAAGACCAAGGGCGGCATCATCATTCCCGACACCGCCAAGGAAAAGCCGCAGGAAGGCGAAATCGTCGCCGTCGGTTCCGGCGCTCGTGACGAGTCCGGCAAGGTCGTCGCTCTCGACGTCAAGGCTGGCGATCGCGTTCTGTTCGGCAAGTGGTCCGGCACTGAAGTCAAGATCAACGGCGAAGACCTTCTGATCATGAAGGAAGCCGACATCATGGGCATCATCGGCTAATCAGCCGTTTTTCCCCTTTCCGATTTTAGCTACGGGCCCAAAGCCCGGACAACTCGAATTCAGGAGTTTCAATCATGGCAGCTAAAGAAATCAAGTTCGGCCGCACCGCGCGCGAAAAGATGCTGCGTGGCGTCGACATTCTCGCTGACGCAGTGAAGGTAACGCTCGGCCCGAAGGGTCGTAACGTCATCATCGACAAGTCCTTCGGCGCTCCGCGCATCACCAAGGACGGCGTTTCGGTCGCCAAGGAAATCGAACTGGAAGACAAGTTCGAAAACATGGGCGCCCAGATGGTCCGCGAAGTTGCTTCGAAGACCAACGACATCGCCGGCGACGGCACGACGACCGCAACGGTTCTCGCTCAGGCGATCGTTCGCGAAGGCGCCAAGGCTGTTGCAGCCGGCATGAACCCGATGGACCTGAAGCGCGGCATTGACCTCGCTGTTGCTGAAGTCGTGAAGGATCTCCAGGCCAAGGCCAAGAAGATCAACACCTCGGAAGAAGTTGCCCAGGTCGGCACGATCTCCGCAAACGGCGAAAAGCAGATCGGTCTCGACATTGCTGAAGCAATGCAGAAGGTCGGCAACGAAGGCGTTATCACCGTCGAAGAAGCCAAGACCGCTGAAACCGAACTCGAAGTCGTCGAAGGCATGCAGTTCGACCGCGGCTACCTCAGCCCGTACTTCGTCACCAACCCGGAAAAGATGATCGCTGATCTCGAAGACGCCTTCATCCTCCTGCACGAGAAGAAGCTCTCGAACCTCCAGGCCATGCTCCCGGTTCTCGAAGCTGTCGTTCAGACCGGCAAGCCGCTCCTCATCATCGCTGAAGACGTCGAAGGCGAAGCTCTTGCTACGCTCGTCGTCAACAAGCTGCGTGGCGGCCTGAAGATTGCTGCTGTCAAGGCTCCTGGCTTCGGCGATCGCCGCAAGGCCATGCTCGAAGACATCGCGATCCTCACGGGCGGCACTGTCATCTCCGAAGACCTCGGCATCAAGCTCGAGTCGGTTACCCTCGACATGCTCGGCCGCGCCAAGAAGGTTTCGATCTCCAAGGAAAATACGACGATCGTCGACGGTTCGGGCGCCAAGTCCGACATCGAAGGCCGCGTTGCCCAGATCAAGGCCCAGATCGAAGAAACCACCTCCGACTACGACCGCGAAAAGCTGCAGGAGCGTCTTGCTAAGCTCGCTGGTGGCGTTGCAGTCATCCGCGTCGGCGGTTCGACGGAAGTCGAAGTGAAGGAAAAGAAGGACCGCATCGACGACGCGCTCAACGCGACGCGCGCTGCTGTTCAGGAAGGTATCGTACCGGGCGGCGGCGTTGCCCTGCTGCGTTCCTCCGCCAAGATCTCCGTCAAGGGCGAGAACGACGACCAGGAAGCTGGCATCAACATCGTTCGCCGCGCTCTGCAGGCTCCGGCCCGTCAGATCGCCGAGAACGCTGGTGACGAAGCATCGATCGTTGTTGGCAAGATCCTCGAGAAGGGTCAGGACAACTTCGGTTACAACGCCCAGACCGGCGAATACGGCGACATGATCGCCATGGGTATCGTCGACCCGGTCAAGGTTGTTCGCACGGCTCTGCAAGACGCAGCTTCGGTTGCTTCGCTGCTGATCACCACCGAAGCCATGATCGCCGAGCTCCCGAAGAAGGACGCTCCGGCTGGCATGCCGGGCGGCATGGGCGGCATGGGCGGCATGGACATGATGTGATAGGCGAAAGCCTATCGCTGAAGCGTCCATAAAGCTTCACCGATCTATCTCCTGGTTTTCCCGGAATAGGAAGGGCGGTCTTCGGACCGCCCTTTTTCGTTCCGGCGCATGATTCGCCAGGTGAGCTTTTTCAATCGTCAGGTGAAACGTTTAACCGCATATCTGAATGCGCCTCGCATTCGGCGAAGCTTTCGCAGAGCTTGTGAGCCTGCATTATTTCTTCCAAAAGCTGTGTTATCCGTTCGCTGCAATTTTATGCACATTTCAGAGCTCAGGAGAGCATTGAAACCGGTTGCACTTCGGCAGCTGCGCATTTTTTTGCTCTTTTTCGCGTCCCCCATACTTTTACGGTTGTTTTTCCACTCACAGTAGCGACCGGCATTATGCAAAAAGCGGATTGCCGTTTGCATGAAAGTGCCTATAAATCCCCTCGCATTCGGCGCGTGTCATCAGCCGATGGGTCACGATGCGCATCGATCCTGACCACGAGAATGCGACGTAGGATTCGGGACAACCCCTTCCCGAAAAATATATTAGAAGTTGAGTAACGCCCCCGTGAAATTGGAAGCGGTTCCGTGAGAAGAACCGGCAATCCAGACCCCATTTCCCGGTCGCCCGAGCATGATGCGCGGTGCAACATGAACCTGCTCATTTTTGCCGGACGTGCGGCGGGGGAAGCCGCACCTAAGCTGGGGAAAAATTTGTTCAAAATCGCGAGAACCAACGCCGCGGCACCGCTTATGCCGGGCTCACTGGATATCAGCAATCATGATCCTGAAATGCTGGCGCAGTTTTCCATTTCGGAAACCTGGGTCGGAGACCTGTCCAGCGGCGTGATCCGCCTCAAGGAATGGAGCGCCCTGCTGCACGGACTCCCGGCGCGGGAATGCGGGCTTCTGAGCCTCATGCGCTGCTACGATCCGAAGGATCACGATCACATCCTGGAACTCTTCGAGCAGGCTGCGACGCTCTCCTCATCCTTCTGTTTCTCGACCACCATCATGATGTCGAATGGCTTCCGTCAGCCGTTGTTCTGCATGGGCGAGTCGAACGGCCACGACGATGCTAATCACGGCAGCATGCTCGGTGTTTTCATCTTCCCTCGTTTCAAGACGAATACCGGCGGCGAGTTTGCCAGGCGCCAATAGACGCTCCCGCACATGAAAAAAGCCGGCCTTTTGGACCGGCTTTTTTGCATATTTGCCTCAGATTTACGCAGGCCGTGCCGGGATATTCAATCCCTTTTCCGAGGCCGGCCGGGCGATGCAGCGCTCTAGCCAGTCCATCACGGCCGGGAAGCTCTTATAGTCCAACACCTCACGCCCGCCGTAGAAGATGTCGGCACCGCGGAGCCACGGGAAGGTGGCGATATCGGCGATCGTGTAGAGATCGCCCATGATCCATTGGCGACCCTGGAGGCGTGCTTCCAGTACGCTCAGCAGCCGCTTTGATTCGTCGCGGTAGCGCTCCATCGGATACGAGTTGTTGGCAACCTTATCGGCCGCGAATTTGTAGAAGTGCCCGAACTGTCCGAACATCGGTCCGATACCGGCCATCTGGAAGAAGACCCACTGGATCGTCTCGTAGCGCCCGGCTGTATCTGATGGAATGAGTTTGCCTGTCTTCTCTGCCAAATAGAGCAGGATGGCACCGGATTCGAAAATGCCGATCGGCTTTCCATCGGGGCCATTGGGATCGATGATTGCCGGGATGCGGCCATTGGGATTGAGCGATACGAATTCCGGCGACTTCTGGTCGTTCGTGCTGAACGAGATCAGATGCGGTTCATAGGACAAGCCAAGCTCTTCAAGCGCAATCGATATCTTCACGCCGTTCGGGGTTGGCAACGAGTAAAGCTGGATGATGTCCGGGTTCGCTGCTGGCCAGCGCGTCGTGATCGGAAATGCGGAAAGATCTGCCATCGGGGTCTCCATCTTGGGCGGCCGACCATAAAAGAGGCGCACCATCGATGGCAAGCCGACTTCGCCGAGATCGGTCGTTCAATAATAGAGAACGAAGTGTCCCCTTCCGTCTATCTTTCCACAACAGCAAAAAAAGGCGACAAAGTGGCATCCGAGGTTGCAACCGTGCCGGGGCACAACAACCTCAAACGCCATTCAACGGAGACAACGTTCATGTCGAATACCAACAATATTGTCATTTTTGTCGCTCGCGTACTCTTGTCGTTCATGTTCATACTTGCCGGCTTCGGCAAGCTGACCGATCCGGCTGGAACCGCTGGCATGATCGCCGGTGCTGGTCTTCCGGCGTCGACTGCCCTGACCTATCTCGCAGGCGCCTTTGAATTTGTGACTGGCCTCGCGGTTCTCGTCGGCTACCAGACGAAGATCGTCGGCTGGCTGCTCGCCGCCTTTTGTATCTTCACCGCTGTCGTCTTCCACCTGCCGACGGTCAACGTTCCGGATTTCCCGGCTGCCGCTCTCGGCTGGATCAACGCCCTGAACCAGATCATGGTCATGAAGAACTTCACGCTGGCCGGCGCTTACATCTTCCTCGCCATTGTCGGCCCGGGCCTCTACTCGCTCGACGCACGCCGCGGCGCCTACGCAGTCGCCTAAGCGATCAAGCATTCTCCCAAGCAGGAAAAACCCGCCGTCACCAGACGGCGGGTTTTTTCGTGTGTTGATTTGGCGATGGTCAGAGTGCCGAGCGAACGGCGTCGATCAGCCGCTGAACGGTCGCGTCGTTCGCGTGGCTTTCCTTGCGTGCCCTGACGAAGCAGGCCTGGGAGCGAAGGATGACGCCGTCGGACAAGATCTTCAGGTTGTTCGCGCGAAGAGTCGAACCAGTCGAGGTGATGTCGACGATGATATCGGCCGATCCCGAGGCAGGAGCCCCTTCCGTTGCCCCAAGGCTTTCGACGATCCGGTAGAGCTGGATGCCGTGCTGGCTGGAGAAGAATTGCTGCGTCAGCCGCCAGTATTTCGTGGCAATCGCCAGGCGCCGGCCGTGACGGGCGCGAAAGTCGGAAGCAACATCGCCGAGATCGGCCATAGTGTCGACGTCGAGCCAGATTTCAGGAACGGCAACCACGACATCGGCATGGCCGAAACCGAGACGCGCGCAGATCTCGACGCGCTTGTCCGCCTCCGCCAGGCCCTCGCGGACAAGGTCTTCGCCGGTGACACCGAAATCGACGGTGCCGCTGCCGAGTTCACGGGAAATCTCGGAGGCGGAAAGGAAGGCAACTTCGACGTCGTCCCAACCTTCGACGCGTCCGCGATAGGAGCGATCGTTGCCGACAGCGGTGATCCTGATCCCGGCGCGTTCGAAGATCGCCGAGGCATCGTCCTTCATCCGACCCTTGGAGGGCAATGCGATGGTAATCGTCATCATACGGCCCTCTCGGCTTCGATGCGATCCAGCCAGAGCGAGAAGCCGACGGCGGGAATGCGTTCCTTGGCGCCCAGGAAGGTCATCAGGCGATCGAAACGACCCCCACCGGCGAGAACCGCCGACGTGCCCAGGACGCCGATCTCGAAAACCAGGCCGGTGTAGTAATCCAGCGGACGCCCGAAGGCTGCGCGGTAATCGATCAGCGCCAAATCGACGCCGGCATTGGCCAGAGCGGCCACGCGGCCGTCGAAACGCGCCAGCGCGTTGCCGAGCTTGAGGCCCGCGGCATCGGCAAAACCGGCCAAGGCCGCCGAAGCATTGATCAGCGGTACGTTCAGCGACAGGAATTCTTCCAGCACGCGGAAGGCCGCATCATCGAGGCGCGTTTCGGAGAGGATCAGCTTTTCCTTCAGACGGCGCGCGATTTCGAGCGGCGAACGGCTGGCATTCGTCGAATAGCCCGTCGCCTGCATCGTCGCATCTATGTGAGCAACAAGTGCTGCTTCATCGTCGGCGGCAATCAGATGCGCCATCTCGTCACTCAATCCAGTTACGAACTGAGGGCTGACGAGGCTTGCCAGCAGAGCTTCGAGCTGGCTCATGTTGCCGAAGGCATGGATCAGGCGCTTCTGCCAGCCGAGCGGCAGGCCAAGCGCCTGCACCACTGCTTCGAAGACAGCCTGATCGCCGAGTGTCACCGCAAGACGCTTGCCAGGAACGACGCGCTCCAGCACGCCGATCGCATCGCCGATCGCACGCGCGTCGGCAGCGGCAATATTGATATCGCCAAGATCCTCGATCCCGGCTTGATAGAACTCGTTGCCGCCTTCACGCCGCTGGCGGAAAACTTCGCCGAGATAGGAATAGCGCTTCGGCGTGCCGGTCGCGCTCTCGATGTGGCGCAGGCAGACGGGGATCGTGAACTCCGGCCGCAGGCAAAGGCTGGCGCCCGTCTCGCTTTCGGTCATGAAAATGCGCCGGCGAAGATCCTCGCCGGCGATGTCAAGAAATGGTTCGGCCGGCTGGATGACGGGCGTATCTACCCGCTCCGTCTTTCGCGCCGCAAACTCTGAGAGGAGCTCGCCGGAGAAGTCCGGCAGGTTGATCAGGGCCATCTCAGCCCGCCCTGTTGCGGTCTTCGGCCTGCGCCGCCAGAATTTCCTTCACCTTGGCGACGAGGTCGCCTTCGGCAACTGTCTCCTGTGCGACGCGCGCTTCGCGCCAGCTGGCGTTGTCCTCGATCTCGCCGGACAGGCGCTTGCCTTCGATCAGGTCCTTGATCTGCACGACGCCCTGCGCCCGCTCGTCACCGCCCTGGATAATGGCGACGGGGCAGCCGCGGCGGTCGGCATATTTCAGCTGATTGCCGAACTTCTTCCAGTTGCCCTGGAACATCTCGGCGCGGATGCCAGCCTTGCGCAATTCCTGCGTCATGTGCTGGTAGCGGCCCATCGACTCGACATCGCCGTCCATGACAGTGACCAGAACCGGCTCGATGACCTCGGCCTGGCCGAGCTTGCCGAGGTTCTTCAGCGCCGTCATCAGGCGAGAGACGCCAATCGAGAAGCCAGTGGCCGGCACGGGCTGGCCCATGAAGCGGGACACGAGACCGTCGTAGCGACCGCCGCCACCGACGGAACCGAAGACGACCTTCTCGCCCTTCTCGTTAGTCACGTCGAAGAGGAGCTCGGCTTCGTAAACCGGGCCGGTGTAATATTCGAGGCCGCGAACAACCGAGGGGTCGATCTTGACGCGATCCGACTGATAGCCGGCGCTTCGCACCAATGCGCCGATGAAGTTCAGCTCCTCGACGCCTTCCGCACCCTTGGACGTTCCGGCAACCAGCTCGGCAAGCTGCCCAGCGCTTTCGGTATAGTCCTTGATCCCGACGAAGAAGAGAACCTTGTCGATCTGTCCCTGGTCGAGACCAGCACCCTTGGTGAAGTCGCCAGACTCGTCCTTGCGGCCGGGACCAAGCAGGAGAGCAACGCCCTCGGGACCGAACTTGTCGAGCTTGTCGATGGCGCGTAGCACGTTGAGGCGCTGGCCGGCCTTGTCATCGCCGCCGAGACCGATTGCTTCGAGAACACCGTCGAGAACTTTGCGGTTGTTGACGCGGATCACGTAGTCGCCGCGCTTGATGCCGAGGGCTTCCAGCGTATCGGCCATCATCATGCACATTTCCGCATCGGCCTGCACGCCCGGCGCACCGACCGTATCGGCGTCGAACTGCATGAACTGGCGGAAGCGACCGGGGCCTGGCTTCTCATTGCGGAAGACATAGCCGGCGCGATAGGTGCGGTACGGCAGCTGGATCTCGTTGAAATTCTCGGCAACATGACGGGCGAGCGGCGCCGTCAGGTCGTAGCGCAAGGACATCCACTGCTCGTCATCGTCCTGCAGCGAGAAGACGCCCTCGTTCGGCCGGTCGGCATCCGGCAGGAACTTGCCGAGCGCGTCGGTGTATTCGAAGAGCGGCGTTTCGACAGGATCGAAACCATAATGCTCGTAGACTTCCTGGATCTTCGCGGTCATTTCGTTGACGGCGCGAATGTCGGCTGCCGAACGATCGACGAAGCCGCGAGGAAGTCTGGCCTTGAGCTTTTGTGGTTTCTTCTGCTTGTCGTTCATTTCCAAGGTATTCCGCTCGCTGTGACAGTGGCGGTTACCTAGCGGAAAGGACCGGGTGCGGCAAGGGCGAAGGCCCTTGATCAGGAACACAGAATCGATTGAACGAGAGAGAATGGATCGAATGGCGGGAGCTACACGATGATTGCCGAGGCGCTTCTCTATGCTGCCACTGTTCCGATGACATTGAAGGCGCATCGCCGGTTCATCCGATACTCCGTCAATCTCTGGTCCCGCGCCGGCCGTTGCAGCCGGCAATGGGCGGAGCACGAGGAGCGAAGCCGGAACGCTGTGAGAAGTGCCATTGCGGAGTTGCGGCAGAGGAGGACGGCGGTCGTTTTGGGCTCGGGCCTGCTCCGCGACGTGCCGATTGAGGAGTTAGCCAGGACCTTTGACACTGTCGTCCTCGTCGATCTCGTGCATCTTGCCTCGGTGCGCCTCTGGCTGCGGCTCAAGCGCTACAGCAATGTTCGGCTGATCGAGCGCGATCTCTCCGGCTACGACGAGCTTGCCGCGGGCAAACAACCAGAGCCGTTGGCGTTCCTGAGAAGCGTTCCGTATCTCGACTTCGTCGTCTCGGCCAATCTCCTCTCCCAGATCGGTCGCGGCGCACAACGCCGCTACGAGGAGGAACAGGCCGGCGCCATGCCCGCCGATACCGTCGCGCAACTGATCGAGGCGCACAGGTCGGCGCTTGAGGCAGCGCCCTGCAAGACATGCCTGGTTACCGATGTTTCCTATGCCGTGATAGACCGACAGGGGAGGGTTCATGACGAGACTGATCTGCTGCACGGCGTGGCGCTGTCATCGGTTCGGGCCAACTGGCAGTGGCCCGTGGCGCCACTCGGCGAAGAGAGCAATGACTATCAGATCGTCCATCAGGTCGTTGCCGCGTACTAGCGCCAGCCTCCGCACGTCGGCCGACGCTTCTCTCGCCAAAGTGTATAAAGCGGGCTTGGCTTCTTCGCGCGCTGCACCTATTTTGACGATATGCGGTTTCTTGCAATCATAGCGATGGTTTTCGGCTGGTTTGCCTTCGGCACCATGTCCGCATGGGCTGGCTGTCCGACATGCCTGTCCATGCAGCCGGTCGCTGCGACGCCCAGCGCCGAGCATCAGCATATGGCCGGCATGGATATGGGCGAGAAGGCCAAGTCGTCGCCGGCGCAACAGGATCCTTGTTCGGCCGCCGGTATGGTGCACATGCCCTTCTGTTCGGCCTGCCTGGTCATTCCGCCATTGAGCGTCATCGCCGCGACCGGCAAGCAGATGTTTTCCTATCCTGCGCCCGGACCGGCTCACGCCATGCAGGATGCCCGCCCAGCACCGCTGGCGCCGCCTCCCCGGTTTGTCTGACGGTTTTCATGAACGCTGCGGCTTCGGCCGCGCATTGAATTCCATTATCAGACAGAGGAAGGAAATCCCATGTCTCTGAAAGTTCTCGCCATAGCGGCCACGCTCGCACTCTCGTCCGCACCCGTCTTCGCAGAGGAGATGAAAATGGACATGAGCAAGCCAATGGGCGACCACGGCGCATCGAGCCACGCCTTTGCGCAGGCGAACGCTAAAATGCACAAGGACATGACGATGAAGTATAGCGGCGACGCCGATGTCGACTTCGTCCGCGGCATGATCCCGCACCATCAAGGTGCGATCGACATGGCGAAAATCGAGCTGGAGTACGGCAAGGATCCGGAAATTCGCAAGCTCGCGGAAGCCGTCATCAAGGCCCAGGAGGCTGAGATCGCCGATATGCAGGCCTGGCTGAAGGCTCACGGCAAGTAATCTCAAAGGACGCCGGAGCACGAAGCCCCGGCGTCCGCCTTCACAAGGCCTTGATCAGCCCTTCGGTTCGAAAGGTTCCGGCCGTCGGGCTGCCCCCTGCCGCGCCAGCATCCAGCCCGGATATTCGGGCGCGAGTTCGCTGACCTCGTCCAGCTTCTTCAGGTCGTCCACATCGAGCTTCAGGTTGACGGCCGCCAGGTTCTGGTCGAGCTGCTCGACGCGTTTTGCGCCGATGATGACAGTCGTCACGAAAGGTTTCGCCAGGATGTAGGCAAGCGCGACGGTCGCGACGCTTGTGCCGTGTTTCGCGGCGATCTCGCGCATCACGGCAACGCAGGCCCAGGCGCGATCCTTGTCGACCGGCGGGAAGTCGAACGAGGCGCGGCGTCCTTCCCCGTTGCCCGGCGCTCCCGGCCCGTACTTGCCGGAGAGAAGACCGCCCGCCAGCGGCGACCAGACCATTAGACCAAGCTTTTCCTCCTGCATCATCGGCACGATGTCACGCTCGAGATCGCGGCCGGCGATCGAATAGTACGCCTGTACCGTCTCGAACCGGGCAAGACCGCGACGTTCCGAGATGCCGAGCGCTTTGGCGATGCGCCACGCCTGCCAGTTGGAGACACCCACATAGCGCACGAGACCGCGGGATACGAGATCGTCCAGGGCTCGCAGCGTCTCGTCGATCGGCGTGACCGGATCGGTGGCATGGATCTGGTAAAGATCGATATGATCGGTCTGCAACCGCTTCAGACTGGCCTCGACCGAATCCATGATGTGGCCACGCGAGGCGCCGCGGTCGTTCGGCTTGTCGCCCATGGTGCTATAGACTTTCGTGGCGATGACCACGTCCTTACGGGGAACGCTGAGGTTCTTCAGGGCCTGGCCGAGCAGCTTTTCGGATTCGCCGAAGGAATAGACGTCGGCCGTGTCGATGAAGTTGACGCCCGATGCCAGCGACTTCGCAACGATTTCATCGGCGGCTTTCTGGTCGACGTCGGCGATCGAGCCCCAAAGGTTGTTTTCGCCGGCGGCGCCGAATGTCATCGTACCGAGGCAGATTTCCGAGACGAATAGTCCAGTATTTCCAAGTTGATTGTAACGCATGGTCGAAAATTTCCTTGTGACGACCGCAGGCTTGCCATGAGTTCATTTTTTGGTTGTTGGCCTGCACATGACAGGAGCAGCCGGAATGCGGCCGCGTGGAAGGCACTATCGATGTAAGGCGAGGCGGCGGCATTTCAACATGCCGTGTACTCGCCTCACGGCTTTGCGATGCTCTTGTTTCGCGGCCATCTTTCAATAGATTCAAATCAGATTACTCGGAGATGGGCGATGACGACCCGCATGCTGACGACCATCGGTTTCGATGCCGACGACACGCTCTGGCAGAACGAGCAATACTATCGGCTTACCGAGGCGCATTTCACGGAATTGCTGGCCGATTTTGCAAATGGTCCAAGAATTTCCGAGCGCTTGCTGGAGGCAGAGAAGCGCAATCTCCGGCAGTACGGTTTCGGCATCAAGGGATTTACGCTGTCCATGATCGAGACGGCGATCGAGGTCACCGAGGGCAAGGTGCCCGCCAGCGTCATTGCCAATATCCTCGACACCGGCCGCGACCTGCTTTCTCACCCCGTCGAGACCCTGCCGCATGTGCAGGAGACCTTGGCGGCGCTCTCGGAAAACTACCTGCTGGTGATGATCACCAAGGGTGATCTTTTCGATCAGGAGCGTAAGCTCGCGCAATCCGGGCTTGGCGACTTCTTCCACGCCGTCGAGATCGTCTCCGACAAGACCGCCGTGACCTACCGGCGGATCTTCTCCAAGGTCGGCGGTGGCCCGGAACGGGCGATGATGGTCGGCAACTCGCTGAAATCAGACATTGTCCCCGCGATTGCCGCCGGCAGCTACGGCGTCTTCGTGCCGCACGAACTCACCTGGGTCGTCGAGCATGTCGAGGAACCGAAGGACGCACCGCGCTTTCGCAAGATCGAACATCTCGGAGAACTGCGCAGGTTGATCGAAGGCCTGGGCTAGCCCCTCATTACTGCCTTGAAGGGAAAAGTGGCGACGGCGATTGCTGTTCAGCCGGAGCCGTGGGCTGCGGCGCTGTTGCCTGCGGCTCGACGAGAATGCTGTAGGGCGCACCCAGGCCGCGGCGCGGCGACGCCTTGGAATAATAGGGCCGCAGCAGCCAGGTGGTGTTGTCCTTCACTGTGACGGTGTAGCTGGTGCCATCCTCATCGGTACCAAAGATCGCCTCCTCGTCGGGCGTTGCCAGATCGAAGATCGAAAGGAAGGCAAACTTGCTCTTGGTCGCAAAGCTGATCTTCACATGCTGGCCAGCCTTGACGGGAAGTGTGTAAACCCGCCCGTTGCCGAGCTTCGTCCAGCCCTTGAGCTCCATGGTTGCAGCCGGAAACTGCAGCTTCTCCAGTCGCTCGCCGGGCTGCAGCTCCGGTGACTGGCCGAACGCTACGGATGCCACCAGGCAGAATGCGACGGTTGCCGCGAGCGCCTTCATGGGCGCACCAGCGCATTGCGCATCGCCTCTACCTCGACGCGGCAGAAGCAACCTTCGATGTGATCGTTGACGAGACCCATTGCCTGCATGAAGGCATAAACTGTGGTTGGGCCGACAAACGTCCAGCCGCGCTTCTTCAGATTCTTGGAAATGAGAACCGATGTCGGCGTTGTCGGGTTGGCCATGACAGTGGCACGATCGACCACCTTTGGCCTATCGTTATGACCGGGCTCGAAGCTCCAGAAATACCGGGCGAGCGACCCGAACTCCTGCCTCAGTTCGATCGCACGGCGGGCGTTGTTGATCGTCGAGACGATCTTGCCTCGATGGCGCACGATGCCGGGATCGGCGAGGCAGCGTTGGATATCGCTGTCGTCGAAGAGCGCAACCTTCTCGAAGTCGAAGCCGGCAAAGGCAGCGCGGAAATTCTCGCGCTTGCGCAGGATGGTGAGCCAGGAGAGACCGGACTGGAACCCCTCCAGGCAGATCTTCTCGAAGAGGCGGATGTCATCCGTTACCGGCCGCCCCCATTCCTCGTCGTGATACTTGAGGTAATCCGGGAGGTTGGCGTGCCAGTGACAACGGCTCTTGCCGTCTTCGCCGATGATGATGCCCGTATCGCTCATGATCCCGCTTCGCTTTCGTGCTGCGAATCCGGCTTTACCATTTGCAAACTCTCTTTCCAAACCGAACGATAACCCTGACGAAAAGTTTATCTCTCGCTTCGGACTTGAATGAATTCAAATTTACGATTCGCTGGCGGGAACGGTGGCAGCGTGGCGGCAGGCGGCCGCTGCCGTCCGCGCATTTTCGGCCATTTGTAGAGAGTCCGTCCGATGATGAAATCCCTTCTGCTCGCCGCAGCGATGCTCGGCGTCTTTTCCACCGCTGCGCTCGGCGACGACCGTTATGCAACGCGCCCGCCGGTCGTGCTAAGCCCGGACCTTGCAGCCCCATGGGTCATGCAGCTCGGCGGCAAGGTTCGTCCCGTCGTCTACCGACAACCGGCCTTTCCGAAACGCGGTCTGTTCACATCCGGCGTCTTCGGCCGGGCTCCGGCCGCCGTGGCGCAACCGCTGTCCGCCATCAATCCCGGCGTCCCAGTCGTCCGCCGCCAGCTTGAGCCGCAATTTCTGCCGCAGATCGTCACCTACGACACCAAGGAACGGCCCGGCGCGATCGTCATCGATACCAACAGCCGCTTCCTTTACCTGGTAATGGAGGGCGGCAAGGCGCGGCGTTACGGAGTGGGCGTCGGCAAGCCAGGCTTCGAATGGGCCGGCGTGCACAAGATTACCCGCAAGTCCGAATGGCCGGACTGGACGCCGCCAGCCGAAATGGTTGGCCGCGAAGCCGCCAAGGGCCACTATCTCCCGGCGCGCATGGACGGCGGTCCCGAGAATCCGCTTGGCGCGCGCGCCATGTATCTCGGTTCGACGCTCTACCGCATCCACGGTACCAACGCCCCCTGGACGATCGGCAACGCCGTTTCCTCCGGCTGCATCCGGCTACGCAACGAGGATGTCGTTGACCTTTACGAGCGGGTAAAGGTTGGAACCCGCGTCATCGTCATGTAAAGGCTCCCGAATATCGGGCGCGCGGCCAAGAATAGTTGCAATTAGACATCGCAGCTGTTTCATTCCGCGCCGACATCTTGAACTGGATCGAAGTTAGGGTAGCTTCGGTCCGGTTTTGCTTTGAGGGAATCAACCATGCTGAAATTCGCGACGGCTCTTGCGGCCACCGGCCTTCTGGTCACTTCCATGTCCGCATCGGTCTCGGCGCAGCCGATTGCACCCGCTCACGATCGCGCGCCTGTCGTTCGGGTCGCCGCACCGCCGAAGTCGGTCAAGCCGCAGTTCAAGCGCCAGCGCGTGCACCTCATCACCAACGAGGCACCCGGCACGATCATCATCGATACCAACCACAAGTTCCTGTATCTCGTCGAAACCAAGGACCGCGCGACGCGCTATGGCATCGGCGTCGGGCGCGAGGGCTTCGGCTGGTCGGGCGTGGTGAAGATCGGCCGCAAGGCAGAATGGCCGGGCTGGACGCCCCCGGCTGAGATGCGTGTTCGCGAGGCGGCGAAGGGCCACATCCTCCCGACCTTCCAGGAAGGCGGCGAGGACAATCCGCTTGGCGCCCGCGCCATGTATCTCTACAAGAGCGGCAACGATACGAGCTTCCGCATCCACGGCACCAACCAGCCGTGGTCGATTGGGCTCAACATGTCGTCCGGCTGCATCCGCATGATGAACAAGGATGTGATCGATCTTTACGATCGTGCGCCCGTCGGCACGAAGGTCATCGTCGTCGGCCCTGGCAACAAGCAGGGCGAAATCAGCTTCGAAGATCGCGGCATCGACGTGCTGCGGACGATTTTCGGCGGCTAAGCCAAGCAATTAGGCGGCCGGGCAACCGGTCGCCGATCTCAAACCGCGGATGCGGGGTCGCAAGCGCAAGGGCTATGCGATGCATGGGCTTTCGAGACCACCGGACGATCCGGCACCTCTAAGCCAGCGGCAGATCCTTTAGTTTCTCCGGCATATCTCCGCCGTAGGCCCAATCCAACAATTGCACCGTGTGAACGATCGGAATCGCCGTCTCTGTCCCGATCTGCATCATGCAGCCGATATTTCCGGTTGCGATCACACGCGGCTTCGTTGCTTCGAGGTTCTTGGCCTTGCGGGTCTTGAGCGCATCGGAAATGTCGGATTGCATGATGTTGTAGGTACCCGCCGACCCACAGCAGAGGTGACCTTCGGCAGGATCGCGGACATTGAATCCGGCCGCCTTCAACAGCTGCTTCGGCGCCATCGTGATTTTCTGACCGTGTTGCATCGAGCAGGCAGAGTGATAGGCGACGATGATGCCCTTCGGCATCTGCGCGGGGAGCTCGAGCGATGCGAGATATTCCGTGATGTCCTTCGCCAAGGACGAAACGCGTGCCGCCCTTTCGGCATAGGCCGCATCCAGCCGCAGCATATGGCCATAGTCCTTGATCGTCGTGCCGCAGCCGGAAGCGGTAATGATGATTGCGTCGAGCCCGCCTTCTTCGAGTTCACGCGTCCACACATCGACGTTGGCACGTGCGCTCGCCAATGCCTGCTCTTCCCGTCCCATGTGGTGGACGAGCGAGCCGCAACAAACCTCTCCCTTGGGAACGACGACTTCAACACCAAGCCGTGTCAGGAGCCTGATTGTTGCCTCGTTGATCCCGGGATCGAGAACCGGCTGCGCGCAGCCAGTCAAGATCGCGACGCGACCGCGTTTCTCGCCGACCGGCGGGTGGCTTGCCGCCGCGGCATAGGCGGAGGCGGGAGGAATGCGACGCGGCGCCAGCGCCAGCATCGCGGCAAATGGTTTCAATGCGGGCGCGCGCGCTAAAAGACCTGCGAACGGCCGCCCCGCTGACGACAGCTTGATCGCGAGGCGAAACCGATCGGGATAAGGCAGAACAGCAGCAAGGATGGCGCGCACGAGCCGGTTCATGAAAGGACGCTTGTAGGTCTTTTCGATGTGCGCCCGCGCATGGTCGACAAGGTGCATATAATCGACACCGGAGGGACAGGTCGTTACGCAGGCGAGACAGGAGAGGCAGCGGTCGATATGGGTAACGACCTCGGCGTCGGCCGGGCGCCCGTTTTCCAGCATGTCCTTGATCAGATAGATGCGCCCACGGGGGCTATCGAGCTCATTGCCGAGCGTGACATAGGTCGGACAGGTCGCGGTGCAGAAGCCGCAATGCACGCATTTGCGCAGGATCTTCTCGGATTCGGCAACGTGCGGGTCGGCAAGTTGGGCCGGGGTGAAATTGGTCTGCATGCCTCAAGCTCCTGCCATCTTCCCGGGATTGAAGATGCCGGCGGGATCGAATTTCAGTTTCAGTCGCTGCGATAGCAAGGCCACAGCCTCCTGCTGGGGCTGAAAGGCCGCAATCCCAGATCGCATCTTTTCAGGTGCGCGGATCAGTGTCGCATGGCCACCGCCCAGCGCCTTGATGAACCGGCGCAAAAGGTCCGCATCCGCGTCGGCCTCCATCCGCATCCAGATCAGGCCGCCCTGCCAGTCATAGTATGCGTCAACACCGGCTTCGAGGCGAAGTGCCGCGACCAGCTGATGGCCGGTCCCTGGGGCGACGGAGACGCGCCACACCGGTCGAGCCGTACCGTCGGCATAGGGCGCGACATTGCGGATATCTCTCCAGAGACGGACACTGTCTGCCTGCTCGAAGCGCGTGACGGATCCGAATGCAGCCATGGCTGCGGCGAGCTTGGTTGCCCTGGCATCGACTGAGCCGGGCAGGCCTTCGATCCTGAGACAGGTTCCCTCGCCTTCGGAGAGCGTACTGTCGAGAAATTTCCAGGCGACGGTCATCGGCAGATGTGCGGCGCCGGAGACTTCGACCGGCAGCGCCATCGCCGCCGCCATGGCGTTGGCGGCCTCCGCATCGTTCAGCCCCGAGATGACGATCGTTGCTTCGGTTCTCGGCCGCGGTGGCACGCGGAAAGTTACTTCCGTCAGGAAGCCCAGCGTGCCGTGCGAGCCAGCCATCAGCTTGACGAGATCCAATCCGGTGACGTTCTTCATCACGCGGCCGCCTGCCTTGATGATCTCGCCCTTGCCGTTGATGAAGCTCACGCCAAGCAGGCTGTCGCGCGCAGCGCCGGCGACGAAACGGCGCGGCCCCGAGACATTGGCGGCAAAGACGCCGCCGATTGTCGGCTCACCTGTCGTTCCCATGATCGGCCGATGGTCCATGGGCTCAAAGGCCATCATTTGACCGTTCTCGGCGAGTGCGGCTTCGATCTCGGACAACGGCGTTCCCGAGCGAGCGGTCAAAACCATCTCGCCGGGATTATAGGCCGTGATGCCCCGCAGATTGGACGACCGCAGGCGGCTTTCCGCCGCCACGGCGTTCCCGAAACCCGAGCGAGTGTTGCCGCCGCAGATCGCCAGCGGCTCGCCGGCCTCGGTGTGGCTGCGGACGATTGCCTCGGCCTCTTCGTCCGTTGTGGGCGATAGATCGATCATGCGGCCGGACGTCCCTCGAGCGGGAAAACCTTGGAGGGGTTCAGGAGCCAGGCCGGATCGAAGGCGGCGCGCGCCGCCATCTGCTGCTCCAGGTCCGCCTCGGAATACTGATGACGCATCAGGTCGCGTTTTTCGATGCCGACACCATGCTCGCCCGTGAGGCAGCCGCCCGCATCGACACAGAGCTTCAGGATCTCCATCCCCGCAGCTTCCGCACGGGCGGCATCTTCCGGATCATTCGCATTGAACAGGATCAGCGGATGCATATTGCCATCGCCGGCATGGAAGACGTTGGCGACGCGAAGCCCATAGCTGTCGATGATTTCAGAGGTTTTCGTCAGCACATAAGAAAGCTGGCTGAGCGGCACGGTTCCGTCCATGCAGATATAGTCTGCTATCCGGCCAGTCGCGCCGAAGGCGGATTTCCTGCCCTTCCAGATCAGCGCCGCCTCGGTTGCCGACTGGCATTCGCGGACGGTTTTCACGCCATGCTTGCGCGCGATTTCGACGATGCTCTTCAGCATGTCGTCCATTTCCGCCTCCGATCCTTCGACCTCGACGATCAATAGCGCCCCCACATCCAGCGGATAGCCGGCCTTGGCGAAGGCCTCGCAGATTTCGATCGCTGGCTTGTCCATGAATTCGATCGCGACGGGAATGATCCCTGATGCGATGATGTCGGCGACACAGGATCCCGCCTCCTCGGACGTATCAAAGCCGAAGAGGACCGGCCGCGCGCCCTCCGGTTTGGCGATCAGGCGGACAGTCGCTTCGGTGACTATCCCAAGCTGGCCCTCATGTCCGCAGACAAGGCCAAGCAAGTCGTAGCCTCCGGCGTCCAATGCCTTGCCGCCGAAATCGATGACGGTGCCATCGGTCAGCACCATCTTGACGCCGAGCAGGTTGTTGGTCGTCACCCCATATTTCAGGCAATGCGCGCCACCGGAATTCATGCCGATATTGCCGCCGATCGTGCAGGCCAGCTGTGAGCTCGGATCGGGCGCATAGAAGAAGCCGTCCGCCGAGACGGATTCTGAAATATTCAGGTTGGTCACGCCGGCTTCGACGACCGCCACGCGGTTGGCCAGATCGATTTCGAGAATGCGGTTCATCTTGGAAACGCAAATGACGACCGCATCCTCCTGTGGGATTGCTCCGCCCGAGAGTGACGTTCCGGCGCCGCGCGGCACCACCGGCACGCCATAGCGATGACAGTATTTCATGACCGCAGCCACTTCCGCGGTCGTCCGCGGCAGGGCAACAGCAAGCGGCATCCGGCGATAGGAAACGAAGGCATCGGTCTCGAACGGCATCAACTCGCGCGCCTCGTGCACCAGGCATTCCGGCGGCAGCAGGTCGATGAGATCTGCGACGATCTGCCTGCGGCGGGCAAGCACGTCGGCACGTGGGGCGAGAAACGAAATAGTATCGGACATGACTCTCTCCCTTCGCTCCGACAGCGAAAACCGGAGACATCCTCTGCGCTGCCGGCTCAGTCGGGCTTAGCACTTTCCCGATTACGGCGCAAATGCTAAGCACTTATTCCAAAAGGATAAACAATCTGACGAATGACCAATCTCGGTGATCTCGAAATTTTCGCAAAGGTCGTTTCGACGGGGAGCATGTCGCTTGCCGGCCGGGCTCTCGGCTTTTCGCCGGCGGTCGTGTCGAAGCGGATAAAACGGCTTGAAGATCGGCTCGGCACGCGGCTCCTGCAGCGCACGACGCGGCAGATCTCCCTGACGGAGGCAGGCCAGGGCTTCTACGATCGCGTGCTTGGCATTCTCGCCGGCATCGAGGAGGCCGAATACTACATTTCCGGACGCTCGGCGCAGATGCAGGGCACGCTGAAGGTGACGGCGCCCACCTCGTTCGGACGCATGCATGTCGCCCCGCACCTGAAATCCTTCATGGATATGCATGCCGGTTTGGCGATCAATCTCGTGCTCAGCGACGAATTCACCGATATCATCGGCGAAGGCTTCGACCTTGCCATCCGTATTGCGGAACTGACGGACTCAAGCCTCGTCGCGCGGCGCCTTGCCCCCGTGCGTCGCCTGCTCTGCGCATCGCCGGACTATCTTGCCGCTAACGGCACGCCCCAGACCATCGAAGATCTCAAGCACCACCGCTGCCTGCCCGCCCACAACAACGATGCCTGGCGGCTGGAGGGGCCGGAGGGTCCGCTTTCCCTGCGGCCGGAAGGAATGCTCGTCACCAATTCAAGCGAGGTCATCAGGGAGGCCGTCATATCGGGGCTCGGCATCGCGCTGCGCTCCACCTGGGACATCGGCAGGGAGCTCCAAGACGGACGGTTGGTGCACATCCTTATTGCCTACGAAGGATCGCGCAACGTGACGCTTTCCGCGGTCTATCCCAGCCGCCAGTTCCTGCCGGCCAAGGTACGGCTGTTCATCGACTATCTCGCCGAGATCTACGGACCGGTTCCCTACTGGGAACGCTAGCTGTGGGTTTTCAGGAGGTTGTCCATTCGGAGCGGATTAAGGAGACTGGAGTTACACACTCAGCCTTGCAGGATCGCTCCGACTGAACATCCATGAGAACGCCGGTTTTGATGCCGCTTTGTCGAGAGGAGATGGCGCGCAACGTCGTCGACGACCGTTGTTCCAAAGCCCAGGCGGCAGGGTTTACCGCGTCACTTCAAGAATAGTTAGCCGCTGGGTCGAGCGGTTCTTGGCCCGTTCCCGCGCAGGCGGCCAAAGCGGAATGCATCCGGGACGGCCGAACGGACCATCAGCATCTCACCGATGGTTTCGTGTGTCAGGAGGCCGACAAGCCGTCCCGTATTGTCGGTCGCGGCGACGGCCGGAGCGTTTGCCTCCTGCATAAGACGCAGGCTTTCCTCCAGAGATTTCCGATAATGTATCTTGGGAATGTCGCTCCGCATTGCGCTGGTGACGGGAGCGGCTGGCCCCTTTTCCTTCAACGCCCGGATCATGTCGTCGCGGGTCACCAATCCTTCGAGATGGCCGGCGGAGTCGACCACCGGGAACTCGTGCTGCGTGGTGGCGAGCAGCATCTCGACCGCCTCGTCGAGCGTTGCGGACCGTTCCAGCCGGGCGAACTCCGTGACCATCACATCCCCGACCTGCACGCTGGTCGCCACCTGCCGGATCTGCGCGTTCTGTGCTTCCGCCGCCGCGGCGAGATAGACGAAGATGCCGATGAAGATCAGCAGCGGATTGTAGAAGAGCCCGACGAAACCGAAGACGAAGGCCAGCCCCTGTCCGATCGTGGCGGCGATCTGGGTCGCGCGTGACCAGGAGAGGCGCGAGGCCAAGGCGGCGCGCAGGACGCGTCCGCCGTCCATCGGAAAGGCCGGGATCATGTTGAAGAGAACCAAGAATACATTGACGCCCGCCAGCCTGACGAGAAAATTCGTGCGTGGATCCTCGATCTCCGCCATCTGCTCGACGGCCGCCGGCCCTCCCAACGCGATGAAGATCAGCACGGCGATCGCGACGTTCACGAGCGGCCCCGCGATCGCGATTGCGAACTCCTGTCCCGGCTCTTCCGGCATGCGTTCGAGCCTGGCCACGCCGCCGATCGGCAGAAGCGTGATGTCGGGCGTGCGAATGCCAAAATACCGGGCGGCTGTGATGTGGCCGAATTCGTGCAGGACCACGCAGACAAAGACGGCAAGGATAAAGATAACGCCCTCCCACGCGGCCGCCGTGCCGCCGATCTGGTAGTGCATCAGCCAGATCCAGACGAGCAAAAGCAGAAAGGTGAAGTGAACGCGAATGGTCGTGCCAGCGATCGTGCCGAGATTCAGAGACCAACCCATCTTTATAACTCCAGGAAATGCGGGGGTGCACTATAAGCGCTTGCCGGGATCAGAGCACCTCAGGATGAAACAGCGAGCTGTGGCTTACAATCTTCACTACCCCTAATAGAGATCTAGCGCGATTAATGCGCAATACCTTGTCGCCTTTTCCAGTCACCGCGACAGGCAAAATTTCAGGGTTGATCGAACCGGGAGATCGGATCCTAAGGACCGGCGCGGCGGACTTGGCACCCAAAACCCACTGGCCCGCTTAGTCTTGAGGCCCTGCTCACGAGGCGGGGGCTTTCCGCAGTCTTTCCCAGCCGCCAGTTCTTGCCGGCCAAGGTAGGGCTGTTCATCGATTATCTCGCCGAGATCTGCGGCCCGGTTCCCTACTGGGAACGCTAGAGGTTTCTAGCGCTCAATTCGCCAGTCTCTCGATGACGAGATTAAGCAGCGCCCGCAAGCGCGCCTGCCGTTTCATATCCCGGTGATAGCCAATCCAGGTGTCGCGCCCCGGCGGCGCTTCACCGAGGTCGACCGGCTCGATATCAGCGATTGAATCGCCAAGGGGGCGCGGCAGGACGGCGAGCCCGGCCCCATTCCTGCACAGCGTCGCCTGGACATCGCGGTTGTTGCTGCGCATGGCAATCTCGGCCTTTGGCAGAAGACGCGCCAGCCATGTCACATCAGGCATGCCGCCAAACGCCTCGTCCATCGTTACCAGGCGCGCGCCCGCGCCATCTCCTGCCTTCGGGTGCTCCGCCCCTCGGCGGATGTAAAGCCGGTAGTCGATATGCAGCAGCTTCCTCGATATCACGTCCGGCTCGGTAAAGGGCGCGATCCGAACGACGACATCCGCCTCCCGGCGGGAGAGACTGAGCAGGCGGCTATCGGTCAGCAATTCCACGACGATCTTCGGATAGCGCAGCGAGAATTCCGCAAGGACCGGCGCCAGCACATGTGCACCGAACCACTCCGAAGAGGACAAGCGCAGGAAGCCGCTCAATTGCCGGCTCTGTCCGGCAAGTTCGCGTTCGAGCCCGAGTGCTTCCTCTTCCATCCGCTCGGCGTGGGCAAAGACGGCTGCGCCCTCGTCGGTCATCACAAACCCGTCGGCTGTCCGCTGAAACAGGGTCTGGCCGAGCGAGATTTCAAGGGCGCGAAGGCGACGCCCCATCGTCGGCTGCGTCAGGCCGAGGCTGCGGGCGCCGGCGCCGAGAGTTCCCTGGCGCGCGATCGCCAGAAACAGTTTGAGATCGCTCCATTCCACAAGCCGACTCCCATACAAAAATGTATGAACTTCGTGCAATGTCTTTCATTTCCATTCTCATATCAACGGCGCATTCTCCAGGCAACAACAGACGAAGGAGAGTTGCATGTCACAGATCACAACGATGAAGGCGCTCCTGATCGACGCGCCGAACGCGGATTTCCGCCTGGCCGAGATCGCCCGGCCGGCGCCGCGCGAAGGCGAGGTTTTAGTCCGTATCAAGGGAAGCGGCGTCAATCCGCTGGACACCAAGATCCGCGCCGGCAATGCCACCCATGCGCGCCATCCGTTCCCGGCCGTTCTAGGTATGGACATTGCCGGCGTCGTCGAGCAGGTCGGTCCCGGCGTCACCGAGTTCCATCGCGGCGACGAAGTCTATGGCATGACCGGTGGCGTCGGCGGCATCCAGGGCTCGTTGGCTGAATTCGCAGCGGTCGACGCCCGGCTGATCGCGCCGAAGCCCAACAATCTCTCGATGCGGGAGGCAGCAGCCCTGTCGCTGATCGCGATTACCGCCTGGGAAGGATTGGTCGATCGAGCCAATGTCCGCGAAGGCCGGCAGGTTCTTGTCCTCGGCGCCGGCGGTGGCGTGGGGCACATTGCCGTACAGATCGCAAAAGCCGCGGGTGCTGATGTGTTTGCCGTCGACGGTGGCTCCAAGGCTGGCTATCTCAGAAGCCTTGGAGCAACGCCGATCGACTACAGGGTAGAGACCGTGGCGGACTATGTCGGCAATCACACGGCCGGCAAGGGCTTCGACATCGTCTGCGATACCGTCGGCGGCCCGGGCCTCGATACAGCCTTCCAGGCGGTCGGCCGGTTTGGCCACGTCGTCAGCGCGCTCGGATGGGGGACGCATGCGCTTGCCCCGCTGTCGTTCAAGGCGGCGACCTATTCGGGCGTCTTTACGCTGCTGCCGCTTCTGACCGGCGAAGGGCGAAGCCACCACGGCGAGATCCTGCGCGAGGTGGGCAAGCTCGTCGAGGCCGGCAAGCTGATGCCGAGGCTGGACGCGCGCCGCTTCGGACTTTCCGACGCCGCCGAAGCGCACGCGTTGATCGAAAACCGTCAGGCAAACGGCAAGCTGGTGGTGGAGATCGCCTGAAATCTGGACGCGCGCGGCGGAATCTCGCCGCGCCCGTCACCTATCGCGCCAGATCGAGATAGGCGCTCGCCACCATGGCATCGATATCCGCGGGTACCGGGACGAGACAGCTCTCGGCGCCGACTTCGCGTCTGGCGACACGCTCGAGGCAGCGCGCCTGCAGCGTGAAACCAAGATCCATCGATTCAACGGAATTGCCGAGCGGCCTGGGACCGGCGAGGTTCGCCATGTGGCCACCGCCGAGAACATGGAAAGAGCGACCGTCCTTCAGGTGCAGGGTCTCGATGTGATCCGCCTCGTAGCGATCGATCCGCACGACATCGGGGTGCTGCCGGAATGCGGCAACGTCGATCTCATGCGGGAAATGTCCGCCATTCATCAGGATTGCACCATCCTTGATCAGCGGAAGGTCGGCTGCGGTGATGATCGCGGGAAAGCCCGTAACGGTGACGAGCACGTCGGCCGAGGCAATCGCCTCGTTGCGCAGCGGCGTGGAAAATCCGTCGAGATGCGCCCCCAGCGCCGTCACCGGATCGATATCAACGACGCTGACGGCTGAAAACGCGTTGCGGAAACAGGCGGCGGTTCCCTTGCCGCAGGCCCCGTAGCCGAAAACCGTCACACGCTTGCCGTTGGTCGAGCGGTTGGTGAAGCGCATGTAGCTTTCGAAAAGGCTCTGGCCGACGGCATGTCTGTTTTCGGCGAACTGCTTGATCGGGCTGTCGTTGATGACCAGGATCGGCATGTTCAATTTTGCCCGTATCGGCAGCAGGCGTGTGCGGCCTGACGTAGTCTCCTCGGTGCCTCCGAGAAGGCTGGCGTAAGGAGCCCCGGCCGCAATCGCCAAGAGGTCGCCGCCGTTGTCGAGCAGAAGATCCGGCTTTTCCGCGACGACCGCCTGCAGGCTCTCATGATGCGCGACTGGGTCCGTTGTCTGGGTCGCGAACACAGTGATCCCCTGCGAACGGAGAAACTCGACAGTCGAAGGCTGCGTGCTGTTCAGATTTCCGGTGCAGACAAGCCGTGCGCCGCCGGCTTTCAGGGTCATCAGCAGCGCCACGGTCTTCGGCTCCAGATGAATCCCCGTGCCGATGGTCAAGCCGTTGAACGGTTGGGTCTTCTCGAATTCTGCCGCCGTTGCCTTGAGCAACCTGCAGCTGTTGCCGATCCATTCGATGCGGCTTGCTACTCTTTGCATATCCATGTCCTTTTGCTCGCAACGCAGTGTTAGGCTCGGCAGCGCCTTTCGACCATGGAGATAATTCTGCGCAATAGGGCAGAAAATCTGCCCTATTGCGTCGCCGCGCCAGAGCGGAGCAACCAGTCGCGAAGGGCGACGAACGCGGGTTTCGGCGAGTCGACGTTGCGACAGCACAGGCTATAGCCGGCCAGTCGGCGAATGAAGCCATAGGGTGCAGCAAGCAGATTGCGCTGCAAGTCATCTTCGATGGCAGCGCGCGGCGCGAGCACAACACCAATCCCCGATCGCACCGCCCCGAGCACCAGCAGCAGATCCTCGAATTCCTGCTTGCGCCGGAACATCACGGCCTGAGTGCCGCTCTCGGCAAACCACTCCTGCCAAAGGGTTGGCGCGCTGCGGCTGACAAGAGCGGTGATCTCCACCATCCGCGCGGGATCGCCGGCGATCCTTTCTGCCAGATCCGGTGTCGCGACGGGTCCGAATTCGTCCTCCATGAACTTGACCGCTGTCACCCCTGCCGTTGGCCGGTATTCGGCGCCCATGATGACGGCGTCGAGTTCCGGGTGCAGCGCCAGCGGCTCGACGACCGACATCGGCACGATATCGACGTCGACGACGCCAAGCTCAGCCTGCATGTTTGCAAGCCGCGGCATCAGCCACCATATAGCAAAGGCCGAAGGTACGCCGAGGCGAATGCGGCGATCCTCGCCACCGACAAAATCTGCAGCGGCGCGTTCCAGCGTCGCGAAGGCAGCGGTGGAGGCCTCCGCGAACAGTGCAGCTTTCGCGGTCGCAGCCAATTTTCTGCCATCGCGTTCGAACAGTTTCTCACCGAAATAGTTCTCCAGGATCGAGATCTGCTGGCGCACCGCGCCGCGTACAACACCAAGCTCGGCGGCGGCGCCAAGAATGCTGCCGTGACGGTATACGGCTTCAAAGGCGCGAATGGCTTTTAAGGGAGGAAGACGCATGATTACCATAGTATTGACATAACAGTGTATGAGATGACGCCGCCGTTGATTGAAATGCAAGGCGCGCTCATATTGAACGCCTGTGCATTGGCGGAATCAGGATAGTATCTGACGGATTTTTTGTTACCCGGCGAAACAAAAAGTTCCTATTGATAGTTATCAAATCCGAGCCAAAAGCATGAAATGCGTATGGATCGCGCAAGCTTTCCAGCGGATACTAATATAGACGACTCACTCGAACAGAACGCCAAGGTGACCCGACCGTTGACTCTTCTCGCCCGCCTCGCTGCAGACGTCCAGCTCATGTTTCGGCGCCCTCCGCGTCAACAATATGCTGCGCTCTGCTATCGGGTCAAAAAGAAAACCAACGACGTTGAAGTACTTTTACTGACCAGCCGCGACACCGGCCGCTGGGTGATCCCCAAGGGATGGCCGATGGACGGAAGGTGCTCGTATGAGGTCGCCGCACGCGAGGCATTCGAGGAAGCCGGTGCGCGCGGAACCGTCGAAAACGAGATCCTTGGTTCCTACTCCTACCCTAAGGTGTTGAAGAACGGCCTAAAGGTCACCTGTAAAGTGCAGGTCTATGCTCTCGAGGTTCTGGAGATCGCCAAGAACTTCAAGGAAAAAGGCGAGCGCAAGGTGGAGTGGGTCTCCTGCGACGAGGCTGTGAAGCGCGTTCATGAGCCTGAACTTCGCAATCTCATCCTGCTGTTCAAGCGCCGCATGACGGAACAGCTTGCGGCAAGCATGCCAAAGCAAATTCCGGCGGAATGAATACTGCCATCTTGCGCTGCTAAACTTGGCGGCGCTAAAGCAGGATTCAACGAAGGAATAGCATGCCCAACCGATCAGCCGTCCTCACGAAACGAACCCTCGACAAAGACCTCGACAAGCTTACGCATGTCGAGGATGCGACGAAGTTCGTCTCGCGCAAACTGGTGGCGCCGGGCCTCGGGCTGATCTTCCTTGGGCTAGCCATGCTTTTCGCGGGCGTCTATGTCTTTGACCGGCCAAGCGCCGTGCTGGTGATCGCGGCAGCGGCGCTCGCCGCCTACATGGCCATGAACATCGGTGCAAACGACGTTACCAATAACGTCGGCGCCGCCGTGGGCGCCCGAGCGATGACGATGGGGCAAGCTCTTGTCATCGCAGCCATCTTCGAAATTCTCGGGGCGACAGTTGCCGGCGGCGAGGTCGTCAAGACGATCTCCTCCAGCATCGTGGATGCCGTGCAAGTCCCACCAGGCACACTCAGCTGGATCATGATAGCGGCACTGATGGCCGCCGCATTGTGGATCAACCTCGCGACCTGGATGAACGCACCGGTCTCGACCACGCACGCGATCGTCGGCGCGGTGATTGGAGCGGGTATCGGCGCGGTCGGTCCGGACCCGGTGAAATGGCGGGTGATGGTCGAGATCACATCGGCCTGGGTGACTTCGCCGCTGCTTGGCGGCGTGATTGCGGCCGGCCTGCTTTTCCTCGTGAAGAGCCTGATCATCTACCGCGACGACAAGATTGCCGCGGCGCGGCGTTGGGTCCCCGTTCTGATCGCGATGATGCTCGGTGGCTTTGCTTCCTACATGGTGCTGCAGCTTACGCCCGCTGGCGCGTTTTCCTCGTTCACAATCCTCCTTTTCGGCGTCGCGGCCGGCGGCCTCGGATGGTTTGCCGCGCGTTCATTCGTTCACAGGCAGGCCGTAGGGCTGGAAAACCGCAACAGCTCGCTGCGCGTCCTCTTCCAGATTCCCCTGATTGGCTCGGCAGCTCTGCTCTCCTTCGCACATGGTGCCAACGACGTATCCAACGCAGTCGGCCCACTTTCGGCAATCGTGCGCGCGGTCGCGGGATCCGCAGCCGGCCCGAATGGCCAGCCCCCGATCTGGGTGCTGCTCATCGGCGCCTTCGGTATCTCGGTCGGCCTACTGTTGTTCGGGCCGCGCCTGATCCGGCTGGTCGGTGAACAGATCACCAAGCTCAACCCCATGCGCGCCTATTGCGTTGCGCTGTCGACGGCCTTCACGGTTATCGTGGCCTCGTGGCTCGGCATGCCCGTCAGTACGACGCATATCGCGGTCGGTTCCGTGTTTGGCGTCGGCTTCTTCCGCGAGTGGTACACCCGGAACTCGAAGCGACGCATCCGGTACGTGCGGCGCAAGGCGGAAAGCTGGGCGATTGATGAACCGGAAGATCCGAACACGCATGAGGTTCGTCGCCGCTATCTCGTTCGCCGTTCGCACTTCATGACGATCATCGCCGCCTGGATCATCACGGTGCCGGCCTCGGCAGCGCTTGCAGCGATGATCTATTGGGTTATGTTCGCGCTCTTTGTATGAGCAGGACTTTTCGATGCGCGCCAATTTTCGGATGCAACGGCTGTTTGTGGACGCTCCTCTCGCCACCGGAGCAACGGTCGAGACGACGGGCGACCACTTCAACTATCTCGCCAACGTACTGCGCATGACTGATGGCGCCGAACTGCTCGTCTTCAATGGCCGCGATGGCGAGTGGAAGGCGCGCCTCACCTTTCCAACGCGGAAACGGATTGTAGTGGTCGCCGAGGAGCAGACCCGCCCGCAGCCGGCAGCCTCCGATCTGCACTATCTCTTTGCACCACTGAAGGTCGGGCGACTCGACTACCTAGTGCAGAAGGCCGTCGAGATGGGCGCAGGCCTTCTGCGTCCAGTGATGACCCAGCATGTGCAGGGCAAGATCACCAATCTCGACAAGCTGAAGGCAAACGTCATCGAGGCAGCGGAGCAATGCGGCATACTCGATATCCCCGACGTTGCCGAGCCCGTGAAGCTGTTCGACCTGCTGGACACTTGGCCGAGCGACCGCCGCATCATCTATTGCGACGAGGGCGATGCGGGGCAGAACCCGCTACCACTGCTGTCCAAGATCAGCGAGCGACAGCTGGCGCTCCTTGTCGGCCCAGAGGGCGGTTTCTCCGAGGAAGAGCGCGCGCGGCTGCGCGGCCTCGATTTCGTGACCGCAATCCCGCTTGGGCCGCGGATCCTCAGAGCCGATACGGCTGCGGTTGCTGCCATGGCAGTCATTCAAGCGTCGATCGGCGACTGGAATTAACCTTAGGATCGGTCGCAGCCGAAATATCCTGCTATTTTTTTGATGGACCGTTGAAACAATTTCACTTGCAACATACGTGGGAGCGGTCCTAATCACCCTTCCAATTGCCCGGGTTTTTCCAGGCGCTCTCCCATTGCAGGTAGACTTGAATGGCTCGCGATACCACCGACCAGACGCCACTCTCTTCGGTTCAGGAGCTGACCGATTATCTTGCCGCGGGGAACAAGCCGGCGGAAAAATTCCGCATCGGTACCGAGCATGAGAAGTTTGCCTTCTTCCGGGCGGACAACGGCCCTGTGCCGTATTTCGGCGAGGCCAGCATTTCGGCGCTGTTGAAAGGCCTTCAGCAGAAATCCGGCTGGGACCCGATCATGGACGGCGACAATATCATCGGCCTGGGCGAGCCGAACGGAATGGGCGCGATATCGATCGAGCCTGGCGGCCAGTTCGAACTGTCCGGCGCGCCGCTGGAAACGATCCACGAGACCTGCAAGGAATCGAATACCCATCTGGCGACGTTGCGCGAGATCGCCGAGCCGATGGGCATCCGCTTCCTCGGCATTGGCGGCAGCCCCAAATGGACACTGGCCGAAACGCCTGTCATGCCGAAATCCCGCTACGAGATCATGACCCGCTACATGCCGAAGGTCGGCGCCAAGGGTCTCGACATGATGTATCGCACCTGCACCATCCAGGTGAACCTCGACTTTTCCTCCGAAGCCGACATGCGCAAGAAGATGCGCGTTTCGATGAAGCTTCAGTCTCTGGCAACTGCGCTCTTTGCCTCGTCGCCCTTTACCGAAGGCAAGCCCAACGGCCTGCTCTCCTGGCGCGGCGACATTTGGCGCGACACCGACAACAATCGCTCCGGTCTGCTGGACTTCACCTTCCGCGACGATTTCGGTTTTCATGATTATGCCGAATGGGCCCTCGACGTGCCGATGTATTTCATCGTGCGCGACGGGCACTATCACGACTGTACCCACATCACGTTCCGCCAGTTCATGAACGGCGCGCTGAAGGGCGCGGTTGCCGCCTGGGAGCCGACGATGGGCGACTGGACGAACCACCTTTCGACCCTCTTCCCCGACGTTCGCCTGAAGCGCTTCCTAGAGATGCGCGGTGCCGATGGCGGCCCGTGGCGGCGCATTTGCGGGTTGCCGGCCTTCTGGGTCGGGCTTCTCTACAACGATGCTGCACTCGAAGACGCGGATATGCTGACCAAGGACTGGACATTCGACGAGGTCAACGCGTTGCGCGATGCCGTCCCGTCTCAGGGTTTAAGGGCAAAGTTCCGCGGCCATGAGCTTTATGAGACGGCGCGCGAAGTGATCGCCGTTTCGAAGTCCGGTCTCCGAGCGCGCAACAAGCTCAACAAGGAAGGCCAGGACGAAACCATCTTCCTTGCGCCGCTCGACGAAGTCATGGCCAAGAAGGCGACTTTGGCCGAGGATCTGCTGGCGCTGTATCACGGCCGCTGGAACGGTTCCGTGGAGCCTGTCTTCGAAGAGTATCAATACTAGGGTCTACCCTAAGCCCTTCTGCAAAAAGCGGTTTGCGCATTCCTTTTTCCGGCTATAGTGACGCAATTACGCGTTGCGAAACCGGGAAAGGGATTACCATGCTGCCACTCTTCGACATGATGATGCAGGCCCAGAACGGCGCGGCGATGGATGCGGTCTCCAAGCAGTTCAATCTTGCCCAGGAGCAGGCCACAAAGGCGATGGCCGCGCTGATGCCGGCATTTTCCGCCAGCCTGAAACGGAGCAGCAGCAACCCCTACGACTTCATGGGGCTGATGCAGGCGGTCGCCTCCGGCAACTACGCCAAATATTTCGAGGACATGGGCAAGGCCTTCACCCCGCAAGGAATCGATGATGGCAACACCATCCTCGGTCAGCTGTTCGGCTCCAAGGAGGTCTCGCGGGCGGTTGCGGCGCAGGCTGCCCAGATGACCGGGATCGGCCAGGAGATCTACAAGCAGATGCTGCCCGTGATGGCCGATACTTTGATGGGCGGCCTGTTCAAGCAGTCGATGGGGCAGATGAACGCGCCCGTCAATCCATTCATCAACACCGCCATGGGCGAAACCATCCAGAAATGGCTGGAAAGCACCGGCTTTGCGCCGAAGCAGAAGGCCGCTCCGGAGCCCACCATCTTCGACAATCCTTTCACTCAGGCCATGCAGCAGATGTTCGGCATGCAGAAGCCGGAGGCAGAGAAGACGGTCACCAATCCGTTTTTCGACAATCCATTCGCAAAGGCCTTTCAGGAAATGATGGGCTCGCTCGGAAAGCCGGTTGAGCCGAAACGAGCCGAAGCCCCGAAAGAGCAGGCAAAGGCAGAGGCGGAACGCTACGTCGACATGCTGAACAACATGTTCGACAGCGGGCTCGAGGTTCAGAAGAGCTACCAGATGAGCATGGAAGCGATCTTCGAGACCTATATGCCGAAGGAGCCCTCCACTCCCCCGAAGGCATAAAAAAACCCGGAGACGGCTGGGAGGCCGGTCACCGGGTAAGAGGCAGGGCTATTGGCTATCACCCTGCGGGGAAAAACTGGGCCGGTCTCAATCCTTTCGGGACCGGAAGAGCGACGTCGGTCCGCGGTTGCGCGCGGATTTAGTCAGGTGTTCCGACGGATCTTCAAAGAAGGTGGACGCCAGGAACGCGGAAGTGAGATCGGTCCTGCTAAGGCCGATATCCTTCAATTGATTGTCATCGAGCTCGTTCAGCTTGTTGATCTCCATACGGTTGCGGATCACGCGCAGTACGGATGACAGCGTTGCAAAGCCATTTACGAGACGCTGGAAGAACGTCAGCGAGGTCTGGCTGCAGTCGAGTTCGAGTATCCGGTCTGTCGTGCGCATGGGACGATCCTTTCATTGGCGCGCAACAACCCACCCCTCCCGCGAGGTCGAGCGGCAAGGCATCGGGTTGAAATCGGAGCGGACAGGCAGGGTGTCTGTCCTTCACTTTGCTTGATTTGCATCCCGAAGATGCCAAACACCTATTGATCAGTCCAACGAATGTTTCTAATGATTAACATCAGAGATCTTTATAGGTGAACTCATGTCAGCGCCTCTCGATATTGATCAGTTGCAGACCTTCATTGCGATTGTGGATTCCGGCAGCTTCACCAAGGCTGCCGACAGAGTCTACAAGACGCAGTCCGCTGTCTCCATGCAGATGCGGCGACTGGAAGAGCGCATCGGCAAGCAGCTTTTCATCAAGGACGGGCGCGGCAACCGCCTCACCGTCGAAGGCGAGAAGCTCTTGAACTATGCGCGACGAATCATTCGCCTCAACAACGAAGCGATCGCAGCCTTTGATGACAACCGTCTCGAGGGCACGCTGCGCATCGGCACGCCCGATGACTACGCCGACCGCTACATGCCCGAGATCATCGGCCGCTTTGCCAAGACGCATCCGAACGTGGAGCTTTACATTGTCTGCGAACCCTCGGTGGGCCTCGCCGAGCGCATGAATCGCGGCGAGCTCGACATTGCGCTGGTGACCCACAATCCGCGCGAACGCATGTCGGATGTCGTGCGAACGGAACCGCTCTGCTGGGTCGGCTCTGCCAACCATCCGATCCGCGACGATGCCCCTGTGCCGCTCGCCGTCGGCCGTCGCGACTGCCAGTGGCGGCAGCTCGCCTGCTCGGCGCTGGACGCGGTCGGTCGCGAACACCAGATCCTGTTCACCAGCTGGTCGTGCACCGTCGTCGCGGCCGCGGTCCTCGCCGGCATGGCCGTTTCCGTCATGCCGGAATCGGCTCTGCGCACGGGGATGAAGGTGCTAAGCCAGGCGGACGGCTTCCCTGCCCTGCCCCCGGTCCAGATCGGCATCATGAAGCGGCCGGGTGTTTCCATCTCGCTGATGAACGCGATCACGGCGCATATCACCGCCTGCCTCGACAACATCACGCCCGCTGTCGTCGACGACAATCTCGACGCTGACGTCAAGAACGCCTATGGGCGGGCTCAGCCCCGCCTCAAGGTCGCTGGCATCGTCCCGAGTTGGTAGGCTCAGGCGGCAACCGGTGAGAGGAAGGCTGTTCGGATCAAGCGCTTCCACTCATCCAGGATGCGTCTTGCAAGGGAATCCTCGCTGACGACCGCAAGGCGGATCGATGCCCCGAGCAGATGGCTGAACAGATAGCTGCGGGCCTGCATGTCGGCTGCGGAGAGCTCAGGTGCGACGCGGCGGACGGTATCCTGAAAGATGTCGGCAATCCGCTTGCTATGCTCGATGTTGAGCAGCAGCAGGTCGTGGTCGGTTTCGGTACCCATCCAGATGCCGAGATAGGCGGCATCGTTGCGATAGTCGGCGTAGTGCCAGTCGATCGTCGCGACGAGTACCTCGAGCGCATGGTCGACGGAGTGCACGGACGCAAAGGCCTCGGCGATGCGCGTCTGGAGCGCCAGCGCATGGCGGTCGAAGAGCGCTTTGACGATCGCCGCCTTCTCGGGAAAATACTGATAAACGGAACCAATCGGAACCTTGGCGGCGACGGCCAGTTCCGTCATCCGCATGGCGCTTACACCCTTTTCAGCGATGAGTGCGGCTGCGGCCGACAAGATGTGGTCGAGCCGCTGAATACTGCGTTCCTGCTTTGGCTTCCGGCGGAGGCCAATACGATCCAAACTTCCGACCTTCATGTCGTTCCCATTTGTTCTATGTGGAGCGACGGAGGTGGTTCATACCGGCGCCATCTCGCCGATATGACATGCAGGTCTTCACGACTCGTAAACGAGATGCATCGGATTGTACGGATGGGGAAAAGTATAAGAAAATCGGGGTGATACACCCGTATTTGGTCAACTCCGCGTGTTGTTTTGCTCACTTGCGACGGGTTGGACGTTAATCGTTGTGGCCGTGGCTTCTCGGTCGCTGCGCGCACCGATTCGCGCACGCTACATGTGCCTCAAGTGCCCTCAAATCGGCGGCCACTCAGGATGCCGCCTGAAGAGCGGCCTTGCTCGTAATTCCATTGACCTTCGATAATCTCAAGTCGTATTTAATGAGATTATCGATTGGAAGAGATTATCATGCTGACCTTACGACAGATGCGTTATTTCGATGCGCTGGCAACGACGCGCCATTTCGGCAGGGCCGCCGAAATGGTCCACATCAGCCAGCCGGCGCTGTCGACCCAGATCATGGAAATGGAAGAATATCTCGGCGCCAAGCTGGTCGAGCGAACGCGGCAGAGCACGATCCTGACGCCGAAAGGCGAAGAGGTTCTGCACTATGTCCGCGCCATCCTGCATCAGGTCGACCTGCTCGAGCAGACGGCCCGAAAGGGCGAAGGCACGCTCGAAGGTCTGATCCGCATCGGAATTATTCCGACAGTCGCGCCCTACCTCGTCCCTCAGTTCGTTCCGCATCTGCGCAAGACTTACCCCAGCGTTGAGGTGGAACTTCGGGAGGCGGTCACCGATCGGTTGATGGCGGACCTCCAGACGGGAAAGCTCGATGCCGTGATCGCGGCCTTGCCGCTCGATATCGAAGGCATCCAGACGCGACCGCTCTTCACCGACCGCTTCTTCATGGCCGTAGCGGACAACGGCGAGGCGGTGCTGATGTCGCCGCTCACCGAGCATGAAGTAAATGTCGATCGCCTGCTACTGCTCGAGGAAGGACATTGCCTGCGCGATCAGGCCCTTGCCGTCTGCAGCGCCGGCAAGCGCAGCCTCGTCAACTTTGGTGCGACCTCAATGGCGACGCTGCTGCAGATGGTGTCGCATGATATGGGCATGACGCTCATTCCCGAGATCGCCATTCCGACGGAGACCAGCCGCAATTCGATCCGCATCGTGCCCTTTACCGATCCACAGCCGTCGCGCGAGATCTGCCTTGCCTGGCGTCGCAGCAACCATCGTGGCAAGGAGATGGAGGCGCTGGCAGAGGCGATCATCGCTGTCGCCCCTGCGCCGCGCGAGCTGGCGGCCTGATCAGGCCAGGTTCTTCTTCAGGAATTCGACAGTCCTGCTCCAAGCGAGGTCGGCCGCCTTCTTGTCGTAGCGAGCCGCCGACGTGTCATTGTTGAAGGCGTGGTTGACGCCGTCATAGACGAAGATCTGGAAGTCCTTGCCATTGTCCTGCAGCGCCTTCTTGTAGGCGTCGATGCCGGCATTGATACGGTCGTCGAGGCCGGCGTAATGCAGCATCAGCGCAGCCTTGATACCAGGCACATCGGCCGCCTTCGGCTGGGCGCCGTAATAGGCAACACCCGCCTTCAGGTCCGGCGAGGCAACAGCGAAATCGTTAACTAGCCCGCCACCCCAGCAGAAACCGATCACGCCGACCTTGCCATTGGAATTGTCGAGTTTGCTCAGATATGTAAGCGTCGCCTCCGCGTTCGCCACCGTGGCGGGTCGGTCGAGCGTGCTGAACATCTCGCGGGCTTTGTCCTCATTCTCCGGCGTGCCGCCCTGGGGCGAGAGGAAGTCTGGCGCCAGCGCGATGAAGCCCTCCAGCGCCATGCGGCGCGCGACATCGCGGATGTGCGGGTTCAGACCGCGGTTCTCGTGGATAACAATCACGGCGCCGAGTTTTCCCGATGCATCCTTGGGTTCGACGAAGTAACCTTTCATCTCACCAGCTCCACCGGGATAGGTGACGTCCTTGGCCACCACCCGCGTGTCGTCGGCGGCGATCATTTCGGCGCTTGCCTTGTTGGCCGCAAGCATCGGTGCGATGACAGCGGCTGCACCGGCGGAACCGGCCAGTTTCGTCAGCTTGTCCATGAAGTTGCGGCGATCGAGTGTCAGATGCGTGTATTCGTCGTAGGCGTTGATCATCGCCTGCGTGATTTCCGGCTTGTTCATTTGAGGCCTCCCGTTCCCTACATGTCGGCTTTCGCCTGTCGGGGAAGATAGGTCAGCGGCCAGTAACGCAGGAACAAAACTGCGTTACTTCAAGTCGCTCAACCGTTCGCGAATGCCATCCAGGCGGCAACCCACATCCACATGGCGCCGAGCACCACATAGCCGCAGGCAAAGAGCGGGCTGCGATAACGCAGATTGTTGCTGGTCACGTGGATGAAGGCGTGCAGATAGCGCGATGCGACAAAGATCCAGGCAAGAACAACGGCGACGAGGTTATCGGCTTCCGTCATGTAAAGAAGGACGCAACAGGCGTAGAAAAGCACCGGCAACTCGAACTGGTTGGCGAGGCAATGCTTGACGACAAGGCCTTCCGCTGGCTCGTCGCGATTTTCCCGGTAGTTCGATCGCCGGATCTTGCCCCCCCGAACCAGCTTTTGCCGGCGGTACGAGAGAAGCATGTAGAGGAAATAGACTAGGGCTACGTGGGCAATAATGGGCCAGAACATCTCGTAGCCGGTCATGCTGTCTCTTCCTTGCGGTTTTTTCGTTTGATTTCCACGCTGTAGAGGAAAACAACCGACGCCGCAAATGCCCGTCGCGATTGTGCGACGGGCATGGCTGCTGCATCAGACCTGGGCGATGCCGCCATCGGCGAAGAGTTCTGCGCCAGAGACGAAGCTCGATTCATCCGAAGCCAGGAACAGAGCTGCGGAGGCGATTTCTTCGGCGCGACCGACGCGGCCCATCGGAACCTGCGAACTGAGATAGTCGAGAAGGCCCTGCTGGTCAGCCTTGTCCTTGCCTGCGAGTTCGACCAGGCCGGTCGTTTCCGTCGGGCCGGGACTCAGCGTGTTGACGCGGATGCCGCGGTCCTTGAGATCGAGGATCCAGTTGCGCGCGAAGTTGCGGATCGCCGCCTTCGAGGCAGCGTAGACGCTGAAAGCGGGCGTGCCCGTCGCACCGGCCGTCGAGCCCGTCAGAATAACCGACGAGCCGTTACCGAGCAGCGGCAGTGCCGTTTGCACGGTAAAGAGCACGCCCTTGACGTTGCGGTTGAACGTGTCGTCAAACTGTTCTTCGGTGATCTGACCGAGCGGCGCGAACGAGCCCCCACCTGCGTTGACGAAGAGCACGTCGATGCGGCCGGCCTCTTCCTTCACGCGATTGAACAGACGATCGAGATCGGCCTGCTTGGCGGAGTCGGCCTGGATGCCGATGACGTTGCCGCCGATCTCGTCGACGGCCGCGGCGAGCACATCTGCGCGGCGGCCGGTGATGAAGAGGCGAGCGCCTTCGGCGACGAAACGCTTCGCCGTGGCGAGACCGATGCCCGACGTGGCGCCGGTTATCACTGCAATCTTGCCATTCAATTTCTGAGTCATTGTCGTCGTCTCCTTTTGTTCGACTGAGCAGAAGATATGGACGAGCCGATCGTTTCGAAATAGAAAGGAATGAAAACCATTGTTGCAAATACGAAATGATGAAGCTGCCAGACTTCGAAGGCCTCGCGATGTTTGCCAAAGTGGCGGAGGAGCGATCGTTCGCCCGCGCGGCAAAGACGCTGGGTATTTCCGTAGCAACCGTTTCGCGCGGCGTCGCACGCCTGGAACAGAGACTGGGCGCCCGGCTGTTCAATCGGACATCGCGCCAACTGTCGCTGACGGAATTCGGCCTCCGTCTCGCCGAGCGCGCGTCGCGGATCTACTCCGATGCGGAGGAGATCGAGAATGCGGCGCTCGAGCTGTCGAGTCGTCCCCGCGGTCTGATCCGGCTGGCAGCGCCAATGACGTTCGGCGTGCATTGGATTGCACCGATCCTGCCCGAGTTCTTTGAACTCTACCCCGACATCAGCATCGATCTTCACATGAGCGACGCGAGCGTCGATCTCGTGGGGGAAGGTTTCGATGCTGCGCTTCGTATCGCGGTTTTGCCGGACTCGTCCCTAATTGCCCGTCGGCTCGCGCCAGTTAAGCCGTTCATTCTGGCGTCGCCTGCCTATCTCGAGAAATACGGATGTCCTGAGCATCCTCGAGAGCTGGCCGCGCATCACTGCCTCGGCTATGCCTATCGGCCACGCCAGGACATATGGCGGCTGACGAATAAGGCAGGCGAGGAGGAATTCGTCACCCCAACCGGCCCACTTCGGGCGACCAATTCGGAAGCATTGATCCCAATGGCGTTGCGCGGCCTCGGCATCTGCGAGCTGCCGGAGTTCATGGCCAGCGAATATCTAGCTGACGGGCGCTTGAAGGCGATCTTGACCGATTGGAGCCTGCCCAGCGGGGCACTTTATTTTGTCACGCCGTCCGCACGCGCACGACCGGCAAAGGTCGAAGTATTATCGGAGTTCATGGCGGCTCGCCTTTCCAATCCGCCATGGCGGTGGCCGCGGTAAGCTACTGCTCGCCCTCTTGGCCGCGCATCGCACGAACGACAGCGAAGCGGATGATGACGACGAGGCAGATGGCGAGGCTTGAGAATTTCAGCCGTGTCATCCACGGCAACAACTGCGCGGCCTGATCCGCCCAGGCACTGTCCCCGAAGGCGATCAAGCTGGAGACATTCTCGCCGTAGTCGGCGAGGCCATAGATGAAGGGGAGCGCATAGATCAGCTTGGCGAAGAACGGCCGAATCGGGCGGTTGAAGTATGAGCCGCCGGGTCTCAGCTTGATCAAGACCAGCAAGAGGAGTGCCGTCAGAAGTGCCGGAAAGATCAGCTCGGGACCAGCGTACATGGCCCGCAACAGATTGTTGGCAATCTCGTTCTCGCCGAGGAGCCGCTGCATCCGGCCGACGGTGAATTCGTCATAACCGGCGAAATAGATATCGAGAACGGCTTGCCCGGTTTCGTGCTTGAAGGGGACAACAAAGCCGAACGTCGTCCACGCAAGCACGCCAAGGCAGATAGCCGCGAGCAGCGCAATAATCCAGAGCGGAATACGGCTGCCCGCGTTCATTTTCAGCCGCCGGAGCCCGGATAGTTGGGGCTCTCGCGGGTGATCGTCACATCGTGAGGGTGGCTTTCGCGAAGGCCGGCGCCGGAGATGCGCACGAAGGTCGCGCGCTCCTGGAAGTCCTTGATGTCCTTGCCGCCGACATAACCCATGGCTGCCTTGAGGCCGCCTGCAAGCTGATGCAGGACGCCCGAAACCGGGCCCTTGTAGGGAACTTGGCCTTCGATGCCCTCGGGCACGAGCTTCAGCGTATCGCGCACTTCCGCCTGGAAGTAGCGGTCTGCCGAGCCGCGCGCCATGGCGCCGACGGAACCCATGCCGCGATAGGCTTTGAAGGAACGGCCCTGGTAGAGATAGACTTCACCCGGGCTCTCATCGGTGCCGGCGAGCAGCGAACCGATCATGACAGCGGAAGCGCCGGATGCGATCGCCTTGGCGACGTCACCCGAGAACTTGATGCCACCGTCGGCGATGACAGGGATATCCTGCGCCCGTGCTGCCTCAACCGCCGACATGATGGCTGCGAGCTGCGGAACGCCGACACCGGCGACGATGCGCGTCGTGCAGATCGAGCCCGGGCCAATACCGACCTTGACGGCATCGGCACCTGCATCGATCAGCGCCTTGGTGCCGTCAGATGTCGCGACGTTGCCGGCCATGACGCGGACGGAGTTGGATAGCTTCTTTACTCGTCCGACGGCATTGAGAACGCCCTGCGAATGACCATGCGCGGTATCGACGACGAGAAGATCGACGCCTGCCTCGATCAGGCGTTCGGCGCGCTCGAAACCATCGTCACCGACGCCGACAGCGGCAGCGGCGCGAAGGCGGCCCTGCGCATCCTTGGATGCGTTCGGGTTGAGCTGCGACTTTTCAATGTCCTTGACGGTAATGAGACCGACGCAGCGGCCTTCTCCGTCGACCACCAGCAGCTTCTCAATGCGATGCGCATGAAGCAGACGCTTGGCTTCCTGCTGGTCGACGCTTTCCTTGACCGTGACGAGATTCTCGCGCGTCATCAACTCGTAGATCTTCTGCTTCGGATCGGAGGCGAAGCGAACATCGCGGTTGGTTAGAATACCGACGAGACGGCCGGACTTTTCAACGACCGGGATGCCCGAGATGCTGTAAGTCTTCATCAGCCCGAGCGCATCGGCGAGCGTCGCGTCGGGACCGATCGTAACCGGGTTGACGACCATGCCGCTTTCGAACTTCTTGACCTGGCGGACCTGTTCGGCCTGCTCGGCCGGCGTCAGGTTCTTGTGGATCACGCCAAGGCCACCGGCCTGAGCCATGGCGATGGCAAGGCGGCTTTCCGTGACGGTGTCCATGGCCGAAGAGATGATCGGGATATTCAGCTCGAAGTCAGTGGCGATGCGCGTTGCAACGCTCGTCTGACCGGGCAGGACCTCGGAATGACCGGGCTGCAGGAGCACGTCATCGAAGGTGAGTGCATCCAAACCGGTTGGCGTTTCTATGATGCGAGCCATGGCCAATTTCCTTCAATTAAGAAAAATGCAACGCCTCCCGGAACGAATCGTCCGCACCGGCAGTGTGCAAGGGTTGCTTTGGAAGTTGGCGAGGGCTCGTAACACGTCTATGACAGGAAGTGAATAGCAAAAAGCCCGACGTGTTCGCCGGGCTTGGTATGGCTGCCATGCAGCGGTCTCACAGGTCGAACTGATAGGTCTTCGGAACGAAGCGATATCCGTCGTCGTGTGCCTCGACAAAGCCGACGGCGGGGAACGGCATGTGGTAGCCTAGGAAGGCAATCTTGTCGGCCGCGATCATGCCGAAGACCTTGCGGCGCGTTGCTGCTGCCTGCGCCTTGTCCATATCGAAACGAACCTCCCAATCCGGCTTCTGCAGCGACAGAATATAGTGATTGGCGGTGTCGCCCGTTGCCACGAGGCGCTTACCCTCGGATTCGATGTGGAAAACCATGTGGCCCTGCGTGTGGCCCGGCGCCAGCATTGCGGTGATGCCGCTTGCAACAGTGCCGCCATCGCCGATGAACGTCGCTTTCTCGGCAAGCGGCACGACGTTGGCGAGAACTGTCTTGTGACCGCCTTCGGCGGCTGTGCCTTCACGCGCTTTGTCCGTCCAGAAATCGTATTCGATCTGGCCGATGACGTAACGCGCGTTCTTGAAGGCCGGTGCGCCCCCTTCCATCAGGCCGCCAATATGATCGCCATGCAGATGGGTCAGCGCGACCAGCGTGATGTCGTCGGGCGAATAGCCGGCAGCCTTGAGCCCATCGCGAAGCAGCCCGCTGCCGCGGGCGCGACCGCCTTCGCCAAAACCCGTATCGACAAGGATGACATCCGATCCTGTGTCGATCAGCGTCGGTGCGTAAGTATTGACGAACTTGTCGGTCGGCAGGAAATTCCTCGCAAGCAGCTCCTGAACCGTTTCCGGCGTCTGGTTGGTTCCGAAGGTTTCATAGGGCTTTTCGGCAATCGTGGCGCCGTCCTTGAAGACGGTAAATTTGTAGGAGCCGAGTTTAAACTGATTGAACTGGGGCTGCGGCGTCGCATCCATCTTGGTCTTGTCTCCACTTACGGCCATAGCGGCCGTCTCTTTCAAAATCATCGGCGTCGCCAGCAGGCTGATGCCCGCAGCAAGCAAAGTGCGCCGTTTCATCCCCGGTAGTGCCATATCCCGCCTCCCAATAGCGTGCAGCATCACTGCCGCATACCCCCAAATGACCAACAGCCGCCGCGTTTGTTGCACCCGACCAAAACAAGCATATGTCAATCTTGGCCGTTGAATTTGCTGAGCAAGCGGTCTCACGCAGACGTGATGCAAACGTGCTTCGGAAGCGGAATGAAGGGTTGGCAGAGCCTGTCGCGAGGACTACAGAGCACGGGCCTCCACCGCCTTCGCAAGACCTTCAAGGCATTTCGCGTATGAACCGCATCGTTCCGCTGATCCTCGCCGTTGCTCTCTTCATGGAGCAGATGGACTCCACCGTCATATCGACCGCCCTGCCCGCCATCGCCAACGATCTCCACGTCGGGCCGATCACGCTGAAGCTGGCACTGACCTCCTACATGGTGTCGCTTGCGGTCTTCATTCCGATCAGCGGCTGGATGGCGGACCGGTTTGGCGCCAAGCGCATTTTCCGCCTGGCTATCTGCGTCTTCGTCGTCGGGTCGATCTTCTGCGCAATCTCGTCCGGCCTGATCGAGTTCGTCATTGCGCGCTTCCTGCAGGGCATGGGCGGGGCGATGATGACGCCGGTTGGCCGCCTTGTGCTTCTGCGAACGACGAAGCGAAGCGAGCTTGTCTCGGCGATGGCCTTGCTGACCATCCCGGCGCTCGTCGGACCGTTGGCCGGACCGCCGTTAGGCGGCTTCATCACCACCTATTTCACCTGGCACTGGATCTTCCTGATCAACGTGCCGGTCGGCATTGTCGGCGTCTGGCTGGCAACGATCTTCCTGCCGGAGGTTGAGGCGACGGCGCCGCCGAAGCTGGATTTCACCGGCTTTTTGCTGACATCGTTTTCGGCCGCCGGCGTCGTCTTCGGCCTTTCCGTCGTCAGCCTCCCGGCCTTGCCGCCCGTTATCGGCATCATGGCGACGGCAATCGGCCTCGTCTGCGGTTTTCTCTATGTGCGCCATGCCAAACGGCATCCAGCGCCGATCCTCAATCTGAACCTCTTCCGCAATCCGACGTTCCGCGCATCGACAACCGGCGGCACGCTGTTTCGCATCTGTATCGGCGCCATGCCCTTCCTGACGCCGCTGATGCTGCAGCTCGGCTTCGGCCTGACGCCGTTCCAATCGGGTCTCATCACTTTTGCCGGCGCGATCGGGGCGATCACGACCAAGTTCATGGCGCGTCGCGTTTTCGCGGCTGCCGGCTTCCGCACCACACTGCTTTCGGCAGCAGGGGTGACGACCGTGGTTACGGTCGCGACCGGCTTCTTCACGCCACAGACGCCACATCTCGTCATCATCGCCATTCTTTTGGTCGGCGGCTTCTCGCGCTCGTTCTTCTTTACCGGCGTCAATGCGCTGGCCTTTGCCGACATCGACGATGCACAGGCGAGCCAGGCAACGTCGATGAGCTCGGTGATGCAGCAGATCAGCCTGGCGCTTGGCGTCGCGGTTGCCGCAGCAATCCTTGAAACATCGATCTATTTCCGCGGCGAGGCGCTGCAGGTGGCCGACTTCCACGTCGCCTTCTACGTGATCGCGATCCTGACTGTCGTGGCGACCATCCCGTTCATCCGAATGGACAGGAGCGCCGGCGCGCTTGTTTCCGGCCACCGTGCGAAGCGCATCACCCCGGCGACGATCGAGGCGGAACAACAGGCCGTGAAGTAAGGCCTATTCCGGAGTCTCGCAGACGGCGCTCAGCTTGTTGCCATCCGGATCGCGCACATAGGCGGCATAGAAATTGGCATGGAACGGCCGCAATCCGGGGGCGCCTTCGTCAACGCCGCCCGCGGCAAGGGCTGCGGCATGAAACGCATCGACGTCCGCACGGCGCTCGGCATGAAGCGCGACCATCGAGCCGTTGCCAGTTGATGCCCGCCTGCGGTTGAACGGGGTTACGATCCAGAGCCGGCATCGGGTGTCGCCATCTGCGGCGTAGCCGATTTCCTCTTCGGAGTAGCGCTGGCGGCGATAGCCGAGCAGCGGCAGCACGATATCGTAAAACCGCCGCGCTTCATCAATGTCGTTGGTTCCGAGGGTGACGTATAGGAGCATGGTACCCGGGCATTCCAAGTCTTGGGAGATCGGATCATCACCCGAGACCAGCCCAAAGATCAAGCTTCGGTGACATCGGGCTCCATCTGGCGGCCCTTGAAGCCTTTCGCCAGCAGGAACATCTCCACAGATTCGGCCCGCGACGACGGCGGCTTGACGTGGACAACCTGCTTGAAATGCCGCTTCAGCATGTTGAGAAGATCGCGTTCGGTGCCTCCCTGGAAGGTCTTTGCCAGGAAGTGGCCACCCTCCCCCAGCACTTCGATGGCAAAGTGTGCCGCCACTTCGCAGAGATGCATGGTGCGCAAATGGTCGGTACGGTGGTGGCCGGTCGTGGGGGCTGCCATGTCCGAGATCACCAGATCAGGCGTGCCGCCGACGGCCTCGATCAACTGTGCCGGCGCTGACGGATCGAGGAAGTCCAGCTGCAGGATCTTCACGCCCGGCAGCTGATCCATCTCCAGGAAGTCGATCGCCGCCACACGGATATCCTCATCCGTCGAGCCCGTGACCTTGGCAGCGATCTGCGACCAGCTTCCCGGTGCGGCACCCAGATCGATGATGCGGCGGGCGCCCTTCAGGATGCCGTGCTTCTCGTCGATCTCGAGCAGCTTGAAGGCGGCACGAGCGCGATAGCCCTCGAGCTGGGCGCGCTGCACATAGGGATCGTTGATGTGGCGCTGCAGCCATTGCCGCGACGACGCCTTCATCTTCTTGTTCTTGACGCGCTGGCCGAGTTTGCGGCCGGTGCGGCTACCCGCAATCGTTGGCTTCGCCATGCTTGTCCCCTATTTGCCGCGCTGGCCGCGGCGGTTGCGGTGGCGCCGCCAGACGCCGTCGTCCGCCATCATGTCCGTGAGCAGGCCTTCCCTCAAGCCGCGATCGGCAACCCGCATGCGCGGGCTCGGCCAGCGGCGGCGGATCGCCTCCAGAATCGCGCAGCCGGCGAGCACCAGATCGGCGCGATCCGGTCCGATACAGGGATTGGCGGCCCGGCTTGCGAAATCCCACGACAGCAGCTTTGCCTGCATCGCCGAGACCTCGTCGTCCGAAAGCCAGATGCCGTCGACCTTGCGGCGGTCGTAGCGCGGCAGGTCGAGGTGGACGCCTGCAAGCGTCGTCACCGTTCCCGAGGTGCCGATGAGATGGAAATCATCCGCGTGACCGATGTCGATCGCAGGGCAATCGAAGTTGTCGAGCATGCCCGCCACTTCCACCACCATGCCCTCGAAAACATCCGGGGTGACATCGCGCCCGCCATGACGCTCCGATAGCGTGACGACGCCGACGGGAAGCGAGGTCCAGTGGGTGATGTGGTTTGCGAGGCGATTGAAGCGGTTGTCGCCGATACGAATGACCGCGATTTCGGAGGAGCCGCCGCCGATATCGAAGAGGACAACGGAGCGGGTCTCGCGTCCGACGAGCGACGAGCAGCCCGAGACGGCAAGCCGCGCTTCGGTCTCCCGATCGATAATCTCGAGTTCGAGGCCGGTCTCGGCAATGACGCGTTCGAGGAACACGGCCCCGTTGCTCGCCTGCCGGCAGGCCTCGGTCGCGATCAGCCGCATACGGCGGATTTCGCGGCTCTTCAGCTTGGAGGCGCAGACGCGGAGCGCATCGACGGCGCGATCCATCGCATCGTCGGAGAGGCGGCCGCTTGCCGCCAGTCCCTCGCCCAAGCGTACGATCCGGGAGAAGGCGTCGACAACGCGAAACTGACCCGGCCGCGTCGGTTGCGCGATCAGAAGACGGCAATTGTTGGTGCCGAGATCGAGAGCGGCGTAAAGCTCATCCGGCCACGGATATTCGTGGCTGCGCTGCCCTCCTTCGGACGGGCGCGCCCCACGATTATCGTTCTGGCCGGTTCGCAATTCGGCTGCCCCCGCCCGCCCGGCGGGCGCTGGCTGCTGCGGCTGGGCCGGACGTCCGGTCGGCTTTTCATGGACCAGTGGGCGTCCCTGGAGGCCGCGCTTGCCGCGATGCTTGCGGCGATTGCGGCGACTCGGCACCGATTCGCCGTCTCCGCGAACAGCGTGCGTCGCGCTTAGGGCGTTTTCGTTGCTTGCCTGATGCTGTTGAACCGCTTCGCCTGGAGCGCCTGCCCCGCGACGGCGACGCTTGCGCTTGCGCGCGACATTGTCGGCTTCAATTGGGCGCGCCGCCTCTCCGGCATCGCCGGACAGGACATGCTGAGCGGACTGGTTCGCATTGCGGGATTGCCCGCCACGCTTGCCCTTGCGGCGCCTGGATTTCTTGCCATCCCTGCGCCCTGCCGCCGACGCCCCGTTACCTTGCGGCCTTTGGCCGCGTTCGGGGTCTTCCACGTTCTTTTTCCATCGCGCCGCGCAAGTCCAAAAGGTATGCAGCAGGCGCTCATTCGATTTTGCGTTGGCGCGAAGATACCAGCGCATGGCGAAATCACCAAATTCTTTTTGGCGTTAGCGAAATAGGTCCTCTCTTCGAGCTCAAAAGCCAGCGTAAAACCCCTGTTCATTTTTTTCGAAACAGGTATTTGCAATCCGCCAGCTTTTGTTTATAAGCGCCGCACACCAGCGGAGCCGCTTCGAGCGCCGCACCTGCTGGGGAATAGTTCAATGGTAGAACAGCGGACTCTGACTCCGTCGATCTTGGTTCGAATCCAGGTTCCCCAGCCAATTCTCCCTAAATCACCTTAATTCCTTGATTTTCCGGTCCTGCCGGATATCGTTTTGGCATCATGCGCGACCTGATGCCCAGAACTGTAGCACACAGGTGATGCCTGCCTAATGAGCGCGGGGGCGTCGCAGTGGCAGGCAAGGGCAACTATCCCATGGCGGTCCGCCACGACGTCCACAACCTTATTCGCCGCGGCAACATCTTTTACCGGCGGGCGCGTGTTCCCAGTTCTTTCACGCGATGCCAGCCGGGCAGCCGGCTTTCATTGTTCGGACCATAAAAAGGCTCAAGCAGTCGGTCGGAAGCTCAACACGCTCATGGCCGAGCTGAAGATGAACTCGAAGGAACCGATGTCCAAGGCGCAGCTCCAAAAGCTTTGCGAACATGAACGCGACGTGATGCGCTTGCATCTTGAAGACGTCTCGATCGCCGCAAGACGCAACGGCCGTCCCGCCGACATCGAAGTGCTGGAGCTCCATCTGGAGAATGGCTGAGCTGACAAGCTGCTCGCGGCTCGACAACGGGGTATCTGCATCTCATACCTTTGCGATCAGATCGAACTATCTAGAGCTGCTCCATGAGGCGAACACTCGCGGCTTCCAGGATGGCATCCGAATGCTGATGCACCGGTCTGCAGCCGGTCGGCGCCCGTTCGTTTCGACCCGTCTCTGCCTTTCCTTCTATCCGCCATCAGCGATCATTACGTATGAAAGCCCGACCACGCTTGGCCGGCGCCGAATTCTCGATATCGCTGTTGCCCCGGCGATCGGTGCCGCCGCAGTTGCACCGTTCCTTGACGACGCGCTCAGCAAGCTTTCCTACTCCGCCAAGGTCGGTCATGACCTGTCGTAGGACCTGCGCGCAGGGTTCGTCTTTCGCAGTGAGCCTCAAGACGTCGACCAGCGGAGCAGCCAACAAAAAAGGCCGGGGCGAAACCGCACCGACCTTCCTCACATCGCTACTCATACCAGTGCCAGTACATCCGTGGTCAAAAGTAGAAAGCGATTGCGGCAAATTGCGAGCGGCAGACATATTCCAGCGCTCATCAGCAATGCCGATGAAAGGCATATAGGCACTCGCTGCACGAAACGCAAGCGCAATTTTTGGTTTTATTCTCGAAGTCTGATAAAAACAAAAATTGCACGAATTGCGTTGCATCCGGAGCCACGCTCAGGCATGCTCGCTTCTTCAGCAGCCAATGTCACGGGCGCTGCTGCATCAGGGGCTCAGAGCCCTCGCCCCAAATTGAAGGAGGACCGAAGTGTCTTCCGAATTCGGCTATGTCTTACATTCCAGGGACCTTACTATGCTGCAAGGCATCTTGGATGCGGCTGGATACAGTGCTGCCAGTAGTGTTGCTCATCCTGAGCGATACAACATCGCAACCAAGCTACTTTTCGAACGTTTCCAACATGGGATGACCTCCCCCGACGACCTATCCAGGGAACTGGAAAGGCATTTTGGCCGGGTGACTTCGGCAATATCTCCACCAAGCTTCGAGCGGACACGCGCCTCCATTCAGGGACGGCCTCCCCGGTAGAAATTTCCTGGAGCTGTAGGACTCTCCGCCTTCCCGATGTAGCAGGCCCTTGGAACAACGCGTCAAGGCGGGGATTGAGGGAGTGGATCGCACGGGTGAGGAATGTTTCTCCCTCATGTCTTACGCTGGCTAACTGTGTGATCCACTATTCTCGAATGTGGAATCGGAGACCCTGTGTCGGTACCGAGCTGGCTAGTCTTAGTCGTTGTGAACGCAACCGCGTGCTGCATCCTGTTGCATCTCCAGAAGAAGACTTTGACATGCTTTTTTGCGAATTGGCCTGGTGACGAACGACCGCGCCTTCTTCTCGGCAATGCAGGCCTACGCTGGTACGATGACGGAAACAGTCACTCAGGGAGACGCGCAGTCCGCATTTCTCGCAGCGGCTCTTGACGCAGAGGCAGTGTTCCGGATGGCCTAACTCCTTACTGTGAGGATGGTCGTGTCTTAGCCATGAAGATCCCGAGATCACTGATCTCCATCACGTTGTTGTTTAGACCAAGAAGCGTGCCGCCCGCGCTTTGGTTTCGCCGTCGGTGGGGCGCGCAAGCCTCACGTTCCAGACGGAGGAGCTTCAGCCGCTCCGTCTTCTTGGAAGCCCAAGAAGGAAAAGGCGGCCGCCGACAAAGGCGGCCCGCCCATTTTAAGTTCTCAGCCGAAGGCCAGCCAAAGCGCCCCAAAGAAGAATTGAGGTTCGGAAGGGCGATCGGCATCTGTATCGGTCGCCTTATCGTCGCCCAAGAAACACCGATCACCGTTCCTGTTTGAGGCACTTGGCGACCTGCCATCCATTTCTTCCCTTTGATTGCCTGCTGCGAATACCCATCTATCTGAAGGCGGAACGAGTACTCGATGGCGCCGATAACGGACCCTCACATGATTGGAGTGTGGCCATGCTGGTACACCGATGGGAAACACCTCTCGTGCTGGGAGACAACCGCATTCGTATTGTCGTCGGCTCCCCGGAGGAGGCATTGACCTGGCTCGTCCATGAACCGAACCAGAGTGCGGCCAAGTGGCAACGAGCCTGGAAGGCCTGCCGAGCGGTCGTTGAAGGTCGGATGAAAACGGAAGACGCCAAGTCCGCCGTTCAGCTCGCGGCCACGCGCTAAGTCGTTCGAGTGCACCAATTTCGGTGATCCGGTCCTCAGGCGGCTGCCGGGTCGAGGTCTTGGCTGCTGCCTCTGCTTGATACAAGCTGGACGGCTGCGCGTTTGGTCCTTACTGGTGCGCGTGTGCCAGCTCTACTCGCCTTCACCTGATGATCAGCAGCCCGACACCGGTGGCGAACAGAACCCCCGTCCACAGCAAGTCGACGTTGATCCAGGCACTGCGCAATATTTCGAGCCCGACCCAGCGATAAACCGTCAGCGCAATGAGGCTTGTGACCGCCAACATTGCGAGCGTGTGGACGCCGACTGCGGCAATCGCCATGGCGGCGGAACCGGCGCCGCCAACATTCGGCAATGGCGGCTGGGTCAGACAGAGGGGCATCAGGGCGGGCAGGATCATGAGGCCGGCGCCATGGGCCGTGGCCATCAGGAACGACCAGAGCACAAGGCCGGCGAGTCCCGTCCGCAAGCCGACGCGAACGCGGCGACTGTGCCCGAAGACTTGATGGCAGATCGCCCAGGCAACGAGCGTCACGCCGGTGGCCATGCGCACAGCATCCTGGTTCACGAAAAGGCCGGCGGCGACTACAGCTCCCGCCACCAACGCGATGGAGACAGCATGCCCGAGGGCAATGGCGGGTACGGCCTGAACCACCGCCGTAAAACTCTGCCGGTGAACGCCGAGCGCAACGGCAAACAGCCACCCCATCGCGGGATTGAGACCGTGAAAGGCGCCCAGTCCCGCCAGCAGCATCCAGGGCCAGAGCTCGTTCATCGGCGCCTCGTTTGCCTGATGTCGTTTCCCTAGGGATAACAATAGGAATCCGACGAGCAGTCTCCACCTTGCAGGCGGACCTGATGCGGACGGTGTGACTTGGGCCATTCGACGAAGAATTTCTCGTCGAAGGCAATGCCACCTTCCGGCTTCGCATCGAGCTTCACCATCCAGCCCGTTATGCCATCGGGATAGAACTGCTCATCGATCGCCCCGTAAAGCGAGTTGGTGAAGTAGATGCGACGACCATCGCGGCTGATCTCGACCATCTGCGGGCCCCCGTTCAGCGCGCCATTCTTGGCCCCTGGGTGCGACGCACGCGAAACGATACCGCCAATGCGGACCTTGCCGGTCAGCTTCGGTTTGAACGGATCTGATACATCGTACTGAAGGAGATCGCCGGTTCCCCAGCAGGACACGTAGAGAAATCTGTCATCCATCGAGAGATCGATGTCGGTGACAAGCGGCGGCACGGCCTTGAAACCTTTGAGCATTGGCGGGAGTTGGTCGGCATCGGCGGGCTCCGCCGGAATGTCGATCACCTTTGTCACCCCCCATTTTTCACCGTCACGGTGCCAGACCCAAATCGAGGAGGAGAGATCCTCTAGGCTGAGCACGCAGTTGACAAAGCCATAGGCTTTCGTCGGGTCGTGCGCGGGCCTGAGCTCGAATACGAGCTGGTACTTGTCGCCGAAATCGATCGTCTGCAGGTGCTTGCGCGTGTGCAGATCCCAGAAATGCAGACGGCGTCCGTATTTCGCGCCGAGCAGGATGTCGGGGACGAGCCCGTTTTCGAAGGTATCGGGCGTGCCCCACTCGCTGGTAACGAGCGTGTCGTGGCCAAGGTGCCACCATACGTCATAGGAGAGCTGTTGCTCTCCCCGATCTATCTCCCACTGTCCGCGGACCTCGAAAGTCCTGTGATCAATCAGAAAAATCCCGCCTGGGGCCTTGCCTTCGGCATTGCCCAACGCGGCCACATAGATGCCCTCGGGGCCGCAATGGATGGTGTGCGGCCGGGAATAGCCGGCTCGTTCGGCCACGTCCGCGGGCTCAATCACCTTGACGATCTGAGGATTTTTGCCGTCCGGCTTGGTGTCGATGATATGGATTCGGGAAGATTTCAGTCCCGGCACGACCAGATAGCGGCGTTCAGCGTGCGGGTGCGGCGCGTTCGGGCACAGACAGGACGAACAGGCATTCCAGCCGAAATGATGCAGTTCGTCACCGACATTAGGCATCGCGAGCTTGTTTATGATCTGCCCGTAACTGGCCGATGTCGGATCGACATCGACGACGGCAAGTTCATCGGGAACCGCTCGCGTTGGATCGAAGGCGACGACATAGGCAAACGTCTCGGGCGCCGCCTTCATGGCCATGCGTGGCGACGGATAAAAGCTCGGATCAGGTTTCCACGTTTCCATGTGAATTGCTCCTGGCTAGCGTGTGCTGAACAGTGAAAAATGCTCGCTAAATGCTTGCCGACAGCCGACTCACGCTGCGGATGGGGCGGGTCCAAGGACGTTCAAGGGATACCAATTCGAACCGGCCACGCGAGCCGTAGAGGTCATCCTCCCCACGCAACTATCTCAAAAAATCGCGGGATTGGGCAGTCCTTTTTTTCATAGCCGCTCTCGCCGCCACTCCGCCTCAGACCTCATGCAGTCCTTTTGCGGACATCCTCCGCCAGTTCCTGCATCCGGTCGATCGGAATGCGTCCAATCAGCATGAAGGCGTGCGTTTCGTTCGACCAGTAGACGACATTCATGCCGCGTCGGCCTTCGACGTCGGGATCCTGCTTTCCGACGTCCGAGCGAACGATGCAGAGTGCCAGCGGCCCCGTCTCCGGGTCCAGATAGGCAATCTGTGCGAGCGGCTTTTCGTCGTATTGCAGCAATTGGGCGCGCTTGAACTCGATGCCGGGCAGCGACACCGCTTCGGGTGACAGGGAGATGCCAAGTTTGTCGACGAGCCTGGCGAGCTGGGCTGCCTGCGCTTCGCCTGACGGCGACGGGCCGGCCAGGGTATCGACAGTATAGAGGGCGAGGTATTCGGCAACGACGGCGCGCCATTCGCTTCTTTCATCCGGAGCATCAACGCGATTGCGGATGCTGATGAAGGCCCGGTCAGCCACAATTCCGGCGACGAGGCAGGCTGCAAGCGAACCGAGGAAACCGCGGCGACCGAAGCGTTCGGGAGCCGGCTTCGCGTCGGCCGGCGTGCCGAGCAAGGTGTCGAGCCTTGCCTTCGGAGCTTCGGCAAGCAGCGGCTCGAAGGCTTGCTTGAAGGGGAGACTGCTCCGCGACAGCAACTCCAGCCTCGCGGCCGCACGCGCGTTCGAGTCGAGAAGCGCCTCGATGCGCGAGACCTCCGTATCCGACAGCTCACCGTCGATATAGGCCGTCAACTCCTCATCGGAGAGGATTTGGTTCTTGTCGTTCATGTAACCCCCTCTCCCGAGACACTGGCGGCTATCTTGGCGCGCGCGGCGGCAAGGCGGCTCATCACGGTGCCGATCGGGATATCCAGTACGCTTGCGACCTCCTTGTAGGAAAGACCTTCCACATAGGCGAGAAAGACCGCTGCACGCTGCGCATCCGGCAGCGCATTGACCAGCCGCAGAACCTGGTTTGCCATGAGATGGGTTTCCGCGTCGCGGGCGCCATCGACAACAAGGGCCTCGTCTGCATCGACGAAGCCCTGACCGAGGCGCACGCGTTGCGACCGGATCTCGTTCAACCAAATGGAATGAAGGATGGAGAACAGCCAGCGGTCCAGCCGCGTTCCCGTCTCGAACTGCTCGACGCGCTCCAGAGCGCGAACACAGGTCTGTTGCACGAGATCGTCGGCAACGTCGCGGCGATGCGAGAGCACAAGGCCATAGCGCCACAGCCGCAGCAGATTGTCCGCCAGGCCACTTTTGATATCGGCTTCGCTTGCGATGAGAGCCTCCGCCACGATTTTTCCTTCCAAAGCCGCCGGTTGCACCGACGGCTCTGGTACTGCGCGACTATAGGCAGGAAATGTGGTGTACGCGACCGGCATTGGAAGGTTCCTATTCAACCGTGGTTGCGCATTCCCGCTGTTCTTCAATGGTCAAGGCTTGAGGATCGCTTCGTTCAGATCGCGATACGCCTCGCAATCGGTGCCGCAGATCGTTTTGATTGTTTCCAGCTGCTCCTTGGCAAGATCGAGCCGACCCTTGATGACGTAGGCTTCGCCGAGATATTCACGAACCTGCGCGTATTTGGGATCAAGCTCAACGGACTTCAGGTAGTAGGAAATGCCTTCATCCGTGCGGCCGAGCTTGCGGGTGGCGTAGCCGCGATAGTTCAGAGCCTCGGCGGTATTCGGATCCTTCAGCGTATCGAGCATGGCAAGCGCTTCTTCATAGCGTCCGGCCTTTGCCAGCGAATAGGCGTAGTCCGTGCGGTTTTCTTCCGTCACGTTGGCGCTGCTCTGTTTGACGCACCTCTTCGTCCTCTTGTCGTACATCTGGCCCTTCTTGCAGGTCGGCATGGTGCTTTCGCTGCTCCTACCTCCGGAGCCGCTGGACCCGCTGGATCCGCTACTGCTGCCGCCGCTGCTGCTGCCGCCGTTAATCGAAAATGCGGGCGTGGAGAGTGCAAACGCGGCAATGCAGCCGCCGACCAGGATGGAAGCAATACGAACAGTCGCGATCGTCATGGGATATCTCCTACGAAAATGACGTTGGCGGCGAATGAACACCGTTGACTGGCACTTTATTCGATTGCGTGTTCTTCTTTTTTGCACCTTGCGATCTCGGTGCGGGCGAATAAATGCGGGCCTGACGTGTTAGCCGCTCACGCGCCGGGCAAAAGGAGCATCCCGTGAGTGATACCGTAAAACTGTTGAGTCTTGCCGTCGCGACGCCGGAGCACGTCATCACGCAAAAGGAGGCGGCGGAAACCTCTGCGCGCCTGTTTTCGTCCCGCTTCAAGGATTTTTCGCATTTGGCAAGCGTCTTCGAGAATGCCGGCATCAAGAGACGTTATGCCGCCCGTCCGCTGGAATGGTTCATCGAGCCGCACGGTTGGCAAGACAGAATGGAGGCTTATGGCGAAGTCGCGCGCAGCCTGTTTTTCGAGACGGCCACCCATGCACTCAAGCAGGCCGGTCTAAAGGGATGCGACGTCGACTGCATCGTCACCATCTCGTCCACGGGCATTGCTACACCGAGCCTCGATGCACAGCTCGCAGAGAAAATGGGCTTCCGCTCGGACATCGAACGCGTTCCCGTTTTCGGACTCGGCTGCGCAGCAGGTGTTTCCGGGTTCGCCATCGCCTCGCGATTTGCCCGCGATCGGCCGGGCGCAACGGTGCTTTTCGTGGCAATAGAACTTTGCACTCTGGCTTTCCGGCTGGACGAGCTGACGCGCGCAAACATCATCGCCACGGCACTTTTCGGCGATGGCGCGGCCGCCTGCATTCTCCGGGCGGGGCGAGAGGGTAAGGCCGAAGTCGAGTCGACGGGGGAGCATCTTTTCCCCGATACGCTCGGTATCATGGGCTGGAAGATCGACGACACCGGCTTCGGCGTGGTTCTCGCTCAATCGCTACCGCCCTTTGCCGAGACGGAACTCGGCCCGGCCGTCGACGGGATATTGGCGAGAAACGGTCTCTCTCGTCGCGATATAGGTCGCTTCATCTGCCATCCCGGCGGCGCGAGGGTGCTTATGGCCCTGGAGAGCGCGCTGTCGCTAGAATCGGGAACCCTGGATCACGAGCGCGCGGTGCTTGCGGAATACGGAAACATGTCCTCGCCGACGATCCTCTTCGTGCTGGAGCGCGCCTTGAAGGAGGGATTGCCGGAACGCAGCGCGATGGTCGCCCTAGGACCGGGTTTCTCCGCCAGCTGCGTGACCTTGAAGAGAGCGGCATGATGTGGCTCTCCCTTGCATTGCTCGCCTTCGTGACCGCACAGCGCCTCGCGGAACTCGCCCTTGCCCGCCACAATACGCGGGTGCTTCTAAACAGCGGCGCGAAAGAGGTCGCGCCGCAGCACTATCCTTTCATGGTAGCTCTGCACGGCTGTTGGATCGCCGGATTGTGGCTGCTGGCGATCGGTCGTCCGGTCGACGCAATCTGGTTTGCCGTCTTCATGGTTTTGCAGGCTGGCCGGCTCTGGGTCATCGGCACGCTCAAGGGGCGGTGGACAACACGCATCATCGTTCTCCCGGGCGCTCCGCTCGTCAGCAGCGGACCCTACCGATTCATGGCTCATCCGAACTATGTCATCGTGGCTGGCGAAATCGCCGTCCTTCCGCTTGCCTTCGGGATGCCCCTCTACGCGGCGACATTTTCAGTGCTGAACGCGGCCGTACTTTACGTCCGCATCAAAGCCGAAAAACAGGCACTCAGAACGACAATGTTTTTGAAATAAAACGACATTTTTCGTTTGCGTGCAGCCTGCCGTAGTTGCATTTTCATTGCTTGGAATAGCTGGAATGTACGGCAATGACAAAGAATGCGATTGTACTGGGCGCCGGTATCGTCGGCGTGTCGACGGCCATTCATCTGCAGCGCAGGGGTCGGCAGGTGACGCTGATCGACCGCAAGGCCCCAGGCAAGGAGACCTCGTTCGGGAATGCCGGGCTCATTCAACGCGAAGGCGTCGTGCCGTACGGTTTTCCGCAGCAACTCGGGCTTCTGATCCGCTACGCTTTCAACAACCGGATCGACGCTCACTACCACCTCAAGGCGCTGCCCGGACAGCTCGCCTTCCTTGCGCGCTACTGGTGGAATTCCGGCGCGAAACGCCATGAGATGATCTCCCGCGCCTATGCCCCGCTGATCGAGCACTCGATCTCGGAGCACAATGATCTGATCGAAGCGTCCAATGCACAGCACCTGATTCGCAAGAACGGCTGGATGGAGATTTTCCGCACGGCTGGCCGGCGCGACGCGGAATTTGCCGAGGCAGAGCGCCTTAGAGCCGAGTTCGGCGTCATGCACGAGCAGTTGGACGCCGCAGCCGTCGCGCGGCTGGAGCCTCATATCAAGGGAGATTTCGTCGGCGGCCTGCGGTGGCGCGATCCTTGGTCCGTACTCGATCCGCACGGTTTGACGATGGCCTACCGCACCTACTTCGAGAGTCTGGGCGGAAGGTGTGTCACTGGCGACGCCAATTCGCTCGGTCGCTCCGGCTCGAGCTGGCGGGTGGTCACCAGCGAGGGGGCTCTGGACGCGGAAGATGCGGTTTTGGCGCTCGGCCCCTGGGCTGCTGTTGCAACACGTCGGCTCGGCTATGCCTTCCCGCTCGGCGTCAAGCGAGGCTATCACATGCATTATGCCGCGGCAGGCGATGCGACCCTCAACAACTGGACGCTCGATGCCGAGCGCGGTTATTTCCTCGCACCTATGAGCCGGGGCATCCGGCTGACAACAGGTGCGGAATTCGCGGCACTCGATGCTCCGAAGACACCGGTGCAGCTCGATCGCGCCGAGAAGGTGGCACGCACAGTCTTTCCGCTCGGCGAGCGGCTCGATCCGGAGCCGTGGATGGGCGCCCGACCGTGCACGCCCGACATGATGCCTATCATCGGTAAGGCGCCCCGGCACGACGGGCTGTGGTTCGCATTCGGCCACGCTCATCACGGGTTGACGCTCGGGCCTGTCACCGGCCGCGCCCTGGCGGAAGCGATCACCGGCGAGGCACCGTTCATCGATATTTCGGCCTATTCGCCGCAGCGCTTCAACCCATAAGCAACGCACGCATACCAAACAGGCTCATAGAAGGACAACAATCCGCCAGACCGGCGGAAAGGAGGACCTGATTCCTCCAACGTTTACGCCGAGTTCCCTATAAGACGAGGGAAACTCTCAGGAAATCCAACATGTCTATTGCCTCCTCCCCCGCCCTCGAGACACGGCAGCCCCCGCTCGGCACGCCGGGTCTCGGCGCGCTCGTCGTTCTTGTCCTCGGCACACTACTGCTCGGCTACTATCACGGCCCGGCTCAGGGCGCACTGTTCCTTGTCGGCGGCGCCCTCGGCATTGCCCTCTATCACGCCGCCTTCGGCTTCACCTCCGCATGGCGCGTCTTCATCATGGATGGTCGCGGACGCGGCCTGCGCGTGCAGATGATCCTGCTGGCGATCGCCGTCGTGCTGTTCTTTCCGTTCCTGGCGAGCGGCACGCTGTTCGGCCATGAGGTCAAGGGTTCGGTGTCGCCCGCAGGCATCGGCGTGCTCGTCGGCGCCTTCATGTTCGGGATCGGCATGCAGCTCGGCGGCGGCTGCGCTTCCGGTACGCTGTTTACCGCCGGCGGCGGAAATGCGCGGATGCTCATCACCCTGTTCTTCTTTATCGTCGGCTCGGTGCTCGGCACCGTGAATTTCGACTGGTGGGTGAGCCTGCCGTCACTTCCACCGACCTCGCTGGTACAGAGCTTTGGCGCCATCGGCGGCATCGCGGTCTCGCTGATCATCTTTGCAGCGATCGCAGTACTGACTGTTGTCGTCGAGAAGCGCTGGCACGGCTCGCTCGAAAAGGAAGCGCCCTCCCCGCGCCGCGGCTTTTCGCGTTTCCTGCGCGGACCGTGGCCGCTTGTCCTCGGCGCTGTTGCCCTTGCCTTGCTGAACTTCGTGACTCTGTCGATCGCCGGTCGCCCCTGGGGCATCACCTCGGCTTTTGCACTTTGGGGCGCCAAGGGCGCACAGATCATCGGCATTGACCCGACCGCCTGGGCTTATTGGCAGACGCCCGCCAATGCCAAGGCGCTGGCCGACAGCGTCTTTGCGGATATCACCTCCGTCATGGATTTCGGCATCATTGCAGGTGCAGTGCTCGCCTCGTCGCTCGCCGGTCGATTTGCACCGAGCTGGGATATTCCGCTGCGTTCGGTTCTAGCTGCTGTGATCGGCGGCCTGCTGCTCGGATACGGCGCACGCATCGCCTACGGTTGTAACATCGGCGCCTATTTCTCCGGCATCTCGTCGGGCAGCCTGCATGGCTATCTCTGGGCCGTGGCCGCGTTTGCCGGCAATGTCATCGGCGTTCGCCTGCGGCCCTATTTCTTCTTCGAGATGAAGGTCCTGCTGCGGACCGACGGCTAAACAACGCCCAAAGACTTGAGATCGCGGAGCGCCGTTTCCGCCATCCCTTCGATTGTATTGTCGATATCGACGGTCACGACGCCGAGCTCGCCGGTCGGCACTTCGAGTGTCGCGAGTTGGCTTTCCAGCAAGGATGCAGGCATGAAGTGACCCTTGCGCTCACCCATCCGCTTCGTGAGCAGCTCCTTCGAGCCTGACAGATAGACAAAACAGAGTTTTCCATTCACCGCCTTGCGCAGCCGGTCGCGATAGATGCGCTTCAACGCCGAGCAGGAAACGATGACGCCCTGCCCACGATCAAGCGACGCTTTCATTGTCTGACCGATGAGGTCGAGCCAAGGCATCCGGTCGTCATCCGTCAAGGGAATGCCCTTCGACATCTTCTCGACATTCGATGCAGGATGCAGCTGGTCGCCCTCGACAAATTGCATGCCGAGGGCGTCCGAAATCTTCAGGCCGATCGAGGACTTGCCGCAACCACTGACCCCCATGACGATGATGGCGTAAGGGGTTCCGTTGGTCTCTGGCATTGCTTGTCTCTCTCAGCGTTCCGGCACTCCCGGGGACGGGAGAACGACGACCTTATGAAGCAGCGAGTGTCGCACTCTTGCGCGCAAGGCGAGCCTTGATGGTGTCAACATCCGCGCGCGGCGTGGCCGCAAACAAGGTCTTCGTATAGCTGTGCTGCGGATCGTTGAAAACCTGATCCCGCGCGCCATACTCCACAGCTTCACCGAAATACATCACCATGACGTCGTCGGCCATATAGCGGACGACCGAGAGATCGTGGCTGATGAAGACATATGTGAGGTTCAGCTCGTCCTGCAAATCCGCGAGCAGATTGAGAACCTGAGCCTGGACCGAAAGGTCGAGTGCAGACACTGGCTCATCGAGAACCAGAAGCCGCGGCTTCAGCATCAAAGCGCGGGCGATCGCGATACGCTGGCGCTGGCCGCCGGAGAACATGTGCGGATAGCGATTGAAATGGATCTCCTGCAGGCCGACCTTCTTGAGCATCGCCATCGCCAATTCGCGCCGCTCAGCGGCGGCCGTATCGGTGTTGATGATCAGGGGCTCCATCAGAATGTCGCCGATCTTCTTGCGCGGGTTCAGCGAGCCGTAGGGGTTCTGGAAGACAATCTGCACCTTGCGGCGAATTTCCGGTGTCAGATCGCCTGCAGCGATATCGACCTTCTTGCCGTCGATGAAGAGATCGCCACCGCTCGCCGGATCGATCATCGTGACGATGCGGGCGAGCGTCGACTTGCCGCAACCGCTTTCGCCGACGATCGCCAGCGTCTTGCCCTGCTCTACCTTGAAGCTCACACCCTTGACGGCGTGTACGGTTCTCTCCTTCTTGAAGAGACCGCCCGGCAGATAATAGTTGCGGACAATGTTCTTTGCTTCGAGGACTGGCGTCATTGGGCCGCTCCCTTGAAAATTTCGCCGATGGTCGGCAGTCGATCACCGGTGGCATTTTCCGGCAGGGCGGCAAGCAGCGCTCTCGTGTAATCGCTCTTGGGCGACTCGAAGAGCGACAGGACGTCGGCCTCTTCCATCTTGCGGCCCTTATACTGCACGATCACGCGATCGGCTGTCTCGGCGACAACGCCCATGTTGTGCGTGATCATGATCAGGCCCATGCGGTGCTCCGTCTGCAGCCGCATCAGGAGATCAAGGATCTGCTTCTGAATGGTGACGTCGAGCGCAGTGGTCGGCTCATCGGCAATCAAGAGCTTCGGATTGCAGGCGATTGCGATGGCGATCATGACGCGCTGGCACTGACCACCCGACATCTGGTGCGGGAAATGGCCGAGGCGCTCGGCAGGATTGGGAATACCAACGGCCTCGAACAGCTCGATGGCGCGCTTGCGCCGTGCAGCCTTGTCCAGCCCCAGATGGATTCGCAGAACTTCTTCGATCTGGAAGCCGACGGTAAAACAGGGATTGAGGCTGGCGATCGGCTCCTGGAAGATCATCGACATATCCTTGCCAATGATCTTGCGCCGCTCGCTCGCCGACATGCCAAGCAGGTTGCGGCCGTCGAAGACCATCTTGTCGGCCGTTACCTTTGCCGTCCAGGGCAGAAGGCCCATCGCCGCGAGCATGGAGACCGACTTGCCGGATCCGGATTCTCCGACGATTGCCAGGACTTCACCCGCATCCACCTTGAGCGACACGCCATCAACTGCGCGAAACGGGCCCGTGGACGTCTGAAACTCAACGGCGAGATTTTCGATTTCAAGAAGTGCCATATCAGGACCTCTTCAGCTTGGGGTCGAGCGCATCGCGCAGGCCGTCGCCCATCAGATTGATGGCAAGAACGGTGATCAGGATGCAAAGACCCGGGAAAGTGACGAGCCACGGGGAGCTCTGGAAGAATTCGCGCGCATCGGCAAGCATCGTGCCCCACTCCGATGTCGGAGGCTGGGCGCCCATTCCGAGGAAGCCGAGGGCTGCGGCATCAAGGATCGCGGCGGAGAATGCGAGCGTTGCCTGAACGATCAGCGGAGCCAGGCAGTTCGGCAGGATCGTCTTGAACATCAGACGGAAGGTGCCGGCGCCCGCGACGCGCGACGCTACGACATATTCCTTTTCGCGTTCGCTGATGACGGCGGCGCGCGTCAGTCGCACGAAATGCGGCTGGTTGACGATCGAGATGGCGATCATGGCATTGAGCAGGCCCGGTCCCAGAACGGCGACCAGCACGAGGGCCAGCAGCAGCGAAGGGAATGCCAGGATGATATCCATGACGCGCATGATGAAGGTGTCGACGCGGCCGCGGAAATAGCCTGCAACGAGGCCGAGCAGCACGCCGGCGACAGCCGACAGCGAGGCGACGACGAGGCCGATGAACAGCGAGAAGCGCGTGCCATAGATGAGGCGCGACAGCATATCGCGACCGACGGCATCCGTTCCGAGCAGGAACATCGGATTGCCCTTGTCCGACCAAACCGGCGGGACGCGCTGCATGCCGTCGAAAGGAACGTTCGGATCATGCGGGGCAATCAACGGCGCGAAGATCGCTGTCAAAAGCACGAGCAGGAAGATGCCGAAGCCGATGACGGCACCCTTGTTGCGAGAGAAATAGTACCAGAACTCAGAGAGCGCTGACGGCTGGGTCGACTTGGTGGTTATCGCACTCATAAGCCGCTCCTAGTGACGAATACGTGGGTTGATCAGACCGTACATGAGGTCGACGATCAGATTGACGATCATGATGATGCCGGCGATGAGCAGCAGGCCACCTTGAACGACGGTGTAGTCGCGCTTGAAGACCGCATCGACCATCCACTTGCCGATACCAGGCCAGGAGAAGATCGTTTCTGTCAGGATCGCGCCGCCGAGCAACACGCCGACCTGCAGACCAATCGACGTCACGACCGGGATCATCGCGTTGCGAAGCGCGTGCAGGCCAACGACGCGGATGGGGGCGAGACCCTTGGAGCGCGCGGTGCGAACATAATCTTCGCCGAGCACTTCCAGCATGGCCGAGCGCGTCTGTCGCGCGATGACCGCAAGCGGAATGGTGCCGAGAACGATCGTCGGCAGAATGAGCGAAACGAACGCCGACTTGAATGCACCGGCCTGGCCGGAGAGCAGGCTGTCGATCAGCATGAAGCCGGTGACCGGCTTGAAGAAATACATCAGCGAAATGCGGCCGGACACGGGTGTCCAATGCAGCGTGTTCGAGAAGAGAACGATGAGCAGCAGGCCCCACCAGAAGATCGGCATTGAGTAGCCGACGAGGGCAACGCCCATCACGCTCTGGTCGAACCAGGTTCCTCGCTTGACCGCGGCGAAGACGCCGGCGGGAATGCCAAGAACGATGGCAAAAATGATCGCACAAAGCGAAAGCTCAAGCGTCGCCGGAAAGAGCGAGCCGAACTCCTGCAGAACCGGGCGCTTGGTAACGATCGACGAGCCCAGATCACCCTGCACCACGTTACCGAGGTAATCCAGGTATTGAACATAGACGGGTCGATCGAGGCCGAGATCATGCATGACCTGGGCATGGCGTTCCGGCGCCATCACGCGCTCGCCCGACATCAGCATGACCGGGTCACCGGGCAGCAAGCGGATGAACGAGAAGGCGATGAGTGAAACGCCGATGAAGGTTGGGATCAGGATCGCGAGGCGTCCGATGAGAAATCGCAACATTGGCAAGTGTCCATAGTGTTCCGGCGGTCAGGTATCAAACCTGACCGCCGGCCAAGCCCGGGATTGCCGGGCATCTTTGCATAATTTTGATTACTCGGCGATATCAACGCCGTCGAAACGGTGAACACCAACCGGATCCTGCACGTAGCCGGAAACCTTGGCGCTCATCGGTACGAATTCCGTGGAGTGATCGATCGTCGCCCACGGAGCTTCCTTTTTGAAGACGACCTGCGCCTGTTCGTAGAGCTTGGTGCGCTCTGCGACGTCAGCGGTCTTCTTGGCCTTCTTCACGAGATCGTCGAATTCCTTGTTGCACCACTGTGCACGGTTGTTGCCGCCGACGGCTTCGCAGCCGAGCAGGGTGTCAAGGAAGTTGTCCGGGTCGCCGTTATCGCCGGTCCAGCCGAGGATCGCAGCGCCGTCACGGGCCTTGTCCTTGGAGAGCTTGAGGTATTCAGCCCATTCGTGGGTGACGATGTCGACCTTGACGCCGACCTTGGCAAGGTCAGCCTGCATCAGTTCAGCGGCGCGACGTGCGTTCAGCATGTACGGACGCGAAACCGGCATAGCCCAGATCTTCATGCTGAGATCCTTGACGCCAGCCTTTTCGAGCATCTTCTTTGCTTCGTCCGGGTTGTATACGTCATCCTTGATGTCGTCGTTATACGACCACATCGTCGGCGGGATCGGGTTCTTGGCAACCTGGCCAGCACCCTGGAAGACGGCCTGCACAATCGCCTGCTTGTTGATCGCCATGTTCAGCGCCTTGCGCACTTCGGCCTTGTCGAACGGAGCCTGGAGCGTGTTGTACGCGAGATAGGAAACGTTCAGGCCTGGCTGTTCCAGAACCTTCAGGTTCGAGTCCGTCTGCAGGTCCTTGATGTCAGCCGCGTTCGGATACGGCATGATGTGGCATTCGCCGGCCTTCAGCTTCTGAGCGCGGACGGAAGCGTCCGGGGTGATCGCGAACACGAGATCGTCGATCTTTTCCTTGCCCTTGAAGTAGGTTTCGTTGGCCTTGTAGCGGATGACAGCATCCGGCTGGTAGGCAACGAAGGTGTACGGACCGGTGCCGAGCGGCATCTGGTTCATCTGTTCCATCTTACCGTCAGCCTGCAGCTTGTCAGCATATTCCTTCGACAGGACGGACGCGAAGTCCATTGCCAGGTCGGCGAGGAACGGTGCTTCCGGATGGTTCAGGGTGAACTTGACGGTCAGGTCGTCGACCTTCTCGACGGACTTGATGAGTTCCGGGAAGCCCATGCCCGCGGCATATTCGTATGAAACGCCGGCAACGTACTTGGCCCAGGGGCCGTCAGCCTTCAGCTGGCGCTCGAACGAGAAGACGACGTCGTCAGCGTTCAGATCGCGGCTCGGCGTGAAGAATTCGGTCGTCTGGAACTTGACGCCCGGACGCAGCTTGAAGGTGTAGACCGTACCGTCGTCGGAAACCGTCCAGCTTTCGGCCAGGCCCGGCTCAATTTCGGTCTTGCCATGTTGGAACTCGACGAGACGGCTGTAAACCGTACGCGAGGAGGCATCGAAGGTGGTGCCTGCGGTATAAATGCCCGGATCGAAGCCTTCCGGCGACCCTTCAGAGCAGTAAACGAGCGTTTTAGACCAGGCTGCGGATGCCATGGCCGAAGCCAGGACCGTCGCGGCCAGCAAGACAGACATCTTTTTCATGATATCGTTTCCCAGGTTTGTTCTTTTATTTGAGATCCCGGGGAACCCGGAATGACGGCAGATGGAACGACATTTGTTTGCTGAAATCAACGACCGAAGTGGAAAATTCTTCCAGATGGGCAACTTTAGTAATTTTCCGCCAAAAATGGGCCGCACTTAGAAATAAACGGACTGAATAAACGTGATTCTTGTCGCATTTGGTATAATTTCGCGCCAGCTGCGACCTTTTCACACACGCGTCACGCGAAACTCCCGACAAAAAACTCCCCTAGAACGGAACGGCCGCGGCATTTGACGCTGCCGCGGCCGGATCAAAATTTCGTCATCGCCGATCAGGCAGCGGGTGCCACGACGGGGGATTTGCGGCGTTCGTGCTCGCCGGTCAGGCCCAGCAGGAAGTTGATCTGCGGCCGCGCCTTGACGAGGTCGTCAATCGAATATTGCGCCAGCACGTCGAAGAAAGCGTTGAGGGCCTTGCGCAAGGCGGAGTTCAAACCGCAGCTGTCGACAAGCGGGCATTCGACCATGCCGTCATCCTCGAAACACTCTGCCATTGCAAAACTGTCTTCCGTGACGCGAACCACGTCGAAGAGGCTGATGTCTTTCGCAGGCTTGCCGAGCCGAACGCCACCGTTGCGACCGCGAACCGTCTCGACCAACCCTGCCTTGTTCAGAGGCTGCAGGATCTTGAACAGAAAGAGTTCGGAAACACCGTATGCCTTGGCAATCTCCGGAATCCGGCTCAGCTGCCCCTCATTGGCAGCACAATACATCAACATGCGAACCGCATAGTTGGTCTGCTTGGTCAAACGCATGCCGATCTCCAGAATCGTCAGTTACACGTGGTCTATATAGTGGCTTTGCTAGTTTTGAACAATTCCAAAATATGAAAATCATAATCATCTTATGTGAGACGGATTGCCGCGACGTTATTTGGTCCGGAACCCGGGATCATGTCACGCGAGACTTTCGGTCACGGCCAGAACCACGTTCAACGCAAATTGGGGGCCGAAGCCCCCAACTCAATAACATCGTTCGTTCGTCTTACTTCATCGTCGGCATGACGAATTCGGCGCCGTCCTTGATGCCCGAGGGCCAGCGGGCGGTAATCGTCTTCGTCTTGGTCCAGAACTTGATCGAGTCCGAACCATGCTGGTTGAGGTCACCGAAGCTCGAGGCCTTCCAGCCGCCGAAGGAATGATAGGCCAGAGGAACCGGGATCGGGACGTTGATGCCGATCATGCCGATGTTGATGCGCGAGGCGAAGTCACGGGCGGCATCGCCGTCGCGGGTGTAGATCGCGACACCGTTGCCGTATTCGTGCTTCATCGGCAGGTCGAGCGCTTCCTCGTAGTTCTTGGCACGGACGACGGAGAGAACGGGCCCGAAGATCTCCGTCTTGTAGATATCCATGTCCGGCGTGACATGATCGAACAGCGTACCGCCGACGAAATATCCGTCTTCATAACCCTGCAGCTTGAAGCCGCGGCCATCGACGACGAGCTTTGCACCCTGCTCGACGCCACGATCGATCAGTCCGTTGACGCGGGCGTAGGCTTCCTTGGTAACGAGCGGACCCATATCGGCCTTCTCGTCCGTGTAGGGGCCGATACGCAGCGATTCGATCTTCGGCGTCAGCTTTTCGACGAGGCGATTGGCGGTTTCCTCGCCGACCGGGACGGCGACCGAGATCGCCATACAGCGTTCGCCGGCAGAGCCGTAACCTGCGCCCATCAGTGCGTTGACGGCCTGGTCCATGTCTGCATCAGGCATGATGATCATGTGGTTCTTCGCGCCGCCGAAGCACTGGGCGCGCTTGCCGTTCATGGCGGCCGTTCCGTAGACGTAGCGGGCAATCGGCGTGGAGCCGACGAAGGAGACCGCGCCAATATCCGGATCCGTCAGGATAGCGTCGACGGCAGCCTTGTCGCCATTGACGACGTTGAGGATGCCTGCCGGGAGGCCTGCTTCGATCATGAGTTCGGCGAGACGCAGCGGCACGGACGGGTCGCGCTCGGACGGCTTCAGGATGAAGGCGTTGCCGCAGGCTATTGCCGGCGCAAACATCCACATCGGGATCATGGCCGGGAAGTTGAACGGGGTGATGCCCGCACCGATGCCGACCGCCTGGCGCATGGAGTACATGTCGATTGCCGGGCCGGCGCCTTCCGTGAATTCACCCTTCTGCAGATGCGGAATACCACAGACGAATTCGCAGACCTCAAGACCACGAACGATGTCGCCCTTGGAATCTTCGACTGTCTTGCCGTGCTCGGTCGAGAGGAGGACAGCGAGTTCATCCATGTGCTTGTTCAGCAATTCGACGAACTTGAAGAAGACGCGGGCGCGGCGCTGCGGGTTCGTCGCCGCCCACTTTGGCTGAGCGGCCTTGGCGTTCTCGACTGCGGCGCGCAGTTCCTCGACATTTGCCAGCGCCACAGTGGCCTGGACTTCGCCGGTTGCCGGGTTGAAGACGTTGCTGGTGCGGCCGCTGGTGCCGGCGACGTGCTTACCGCCGATGAAATGACCGATCTCACGCATGGATGTGCCTCCTCCTGTTTTTGGATGCCGAAACAATCACACTTCAATTTGCACAAATCAATGCGCTGAGATAAGCAACCGTTGTGCGTAAATTGAAGCCCAGCTGATCGAGCTGATGCTTCTCTCAAGGTCCACGCAGGACTCCGCTAGACTACCACGGTCGATGCAAACTGAAGAGGAGATAGTGCTTCGATGAGCAGGAAACTGGTTGTCAGAATGGCCGAGCTCGAAATCGATCCCGACCAGCTTGAAATCTATCGCCTTCTGTTGACCGAGGAGATCGAGGCCTCTGTCGCACTGGAGCCCGGCGTTCTGTCGCTGAACGCCGTTTCCCTCAAGGACAGTCCGCAAAAGATCCGTATCCTCGAGGTCTATGCGAACCAGGCAGCCTACGAAGCGCACCTGCAGACACCGCATTTCCTGAAATACAAGAACAGAACCGTGGGAATGGTGAAGTCCCTGACGCTCATCGACGTCGACCCGATCATGATGCGTGGCAAGCCATGAACTGGGACGATGTCCGCATTTTCCTGGCCGTGGCCCGCACCGGGCAGATCCTTGCCGCCTCGAAACGTCTGGGGCTCAACCATGCCACCCTCTCTCGACGGCTCACCTCGTTGGAAGAGGCGCTGAAGAGCCGCCTCTTCGTCCGCCGCACAAATGGCTGCGAGCTGACGGCCGAGGGCGAGGTTTTCCTCGCCTCTGCGGAGCGGATGGAAACCGAAATGCTGTCTGTGCAGGCAAATCTTGGCCGTACCGATACGGCAATCGCCGGGACGGTGCGGGTGGGAGCGCCCGACGGTTTCGGCGTTTCCTTTCTCGCGCCCCGCATGGGTCGACTGATCGAGCGTCATCCGGAACTGAAGATCCAGCTTGTGCCGGTGCCGCGATCATTCTCGCTTTCACAGCGTGAGGCGGATATCGCCATAACGCTGGAGCGGCCCGAACAAGGCCGGCTCGTGTCGGCCAAGCTCACCGACTACACGCTCGGCCTTTATGCATCACGAAGCTATGCCGAACTTAATGGCCAGCCCGCCAACGTCGAGGCGCTGAAACAGCACCGGCGGATCGGCTATGTTGAGGACCTGATCTTTTCCCAATCGCTGAACTTCACCGGCGAGGTGATGCGGAACTGGAACGCCGCCTTCGAGATTTCTTCAGCGACGGGGCAAACAGAAGCCGTGCTTTCCGGCGCCGGGATCGGCATCCTGCACGACTATATTGCCCGGCAGAATCTCGAACTCGTGCGCATCCTGCCCGATATCTCGATCCGGCGAGCGTACTGGACCACGTTTCATGAAAGCGCACGCGACCTCGTGCGGGTGCGTACCGTTTCCGATTTCCTGCAGGAACTCGTGGCCGCCGAGCGCCACATATTCCTGTAACATCGGGTCAACGCGGCAGGGTCAGTCGCGCTTCTCAGATTCTTCGCTCGTCTGCTGCTTCTCTGCCGCAACTTCGGCAGCGCGCACCGGCATGCTGTCGATGATCGCAAACAGTTCGGCGCTGGTGACCGGCTCGCTCGCCTTGAGCTTTACCGTTCCATCTTTGCCGACGAGAAAGGCTGCGAACTCTCCGGCAGTCGGATCACCCAAATCGCGGGCAATCGCCGCAGCGTCCAGCTTTTCGCCAGCGCCGAATAGCTCCCTGACACTGCCGCCGACGATCTTGAGAATGACCATATCGCGGTCCTGCAAGGCATCGCGATCGGCAAGCAACTGGTTTTCCTGGCGAGCAGCCCGCGCGTTTCCCTTGTCTGCAAAGATGACAAGGACACGGTTCCGCCACTGGAATTGCTCAAGGCTCGCAATGGCGGAATAGGCTTCGTTGCCTTCATCCACCTTGGTCGCGCCATATAGAAGCGTCTTCGACATGCGCATTTCTCCTATCGACTAGAACGTCCAAGGAGCGAGCGCGGTTCCATCCCAATCGATCGCTTAGCTGCGCCAGGATTTTCGCGACTGCCACAAGGCGCCGAACAGGATGAGCAACAGCGGAACGCTGCCATAGGACAAGGAGACTTGCGCCAACTGATCCAGTCTCTGGGGAGGTGCATCAACCGCGATCGGATTGCGTATAAGGCTCGCGCTGAGACTATAGGCAGCGCGCGAGACGGCCGCGACCGCGATGATCAATCCGGCCATGTCGATGAAGCGCGAATGTGCCCGCATGCTATCGATGACAACGGTAGAAAGGCCGCACAGAAAGGCCACCAGCAGCAGATAGGCCGCCCCACCCAGCAACCGGAAATCCCCGAGAACGATATCGTCCGACTCGCTGACCAAGCTGACTTTCAGGACTGGGAGCAAGACCGCAAGAATGGCAAGGACGGCAAGCGCGCTACGCTTGATGAGCTCGTTCAAATCAATCCGCGTGGCGCCAATGCGTCGAGCCCGGCTCATTGCCCTCTCCTCTATACACAAAACCGCCGAAGTGCACAGGCACCCGGCTCGTTCGAGGGCGGACATTTGCGATGAAGTTGCTAACGCACCGGACAATCAGCGGCGGTAAAATTACCCTTCGCGAGCAAGAGCGTTCAGCGGTTCGGAGGAGATGGTTAAGAAAGGATGAAGGGCGGTGTTGCAGGCGTTTTTGGGAGAGGCAAGGCCAGGCGGGCGACTGCCTGCCCGGCCCTGAGGTTATTATCACATCGGAGCAAACGATGAGAGCGGCACCTGCAATGCAGAGGCGATCCGCTTGAGCTTGGCGGGATCAGCATCCTCACCACTCTCGATTTCCTCAATCTCATTAACAACCAGGCCACAAGTCACTGCGAGGTCGTCGAGGCTATAGCCTACGGCCTCTCGAGCGGCACGTACAGCAGCGGCTACATTCACGGCCGAAACGGCGGTAGCCTTGGATGCATCCAGATTGCTGAGCGAAATGGACATTTACGTCTCCTTCTGAAATCACTCTGAATTAACCCCCGACCGGAAAATGACACCCCCGATCACGATTTGCAATGCAGTACGGTTAATCCGTGATCAACGAGAGCGCAGCAACGGAGCCTCGGGCGAGTGGGCAAAATCTGATTGCCCCTTGTTAGCAAAGCACATTTTCCTGACCGCCTCGCCGGCCACATGGACGTTGCCACCTGTTGAAAAAACCTCTCGCACGCGGCGATTTGTCACCTATTCTTAGGCATGGGCGCATGTTTCGGGCGAATCATTTGCGGCCGAAACTGGGCAAATGAGACGACAAAGGCCGGGAGACGAGTTCTCGATGAAAGCGCATCCGCGGTTCATGTGACACCGCCCCTAGGTTACTGCCCGGCCCTCATTCACTCGGCGGGCGCACGCAAAAAGCGACCACTCTTCGAACGCAGCAAAGCCCACGCCGAGTGTCACAGGAGGTTCATTCTAAGGGAATAAATCCGACTAAGGATCTGCTGGAAGATGACGACTGTTCAGAGACATCGTCGCCATGCCGCCAGGTTTCAAACCGCGCCACGAACGCATCGAGGGTGAACGCCTATGAACAACATATCCGACATCAACCAGTCCGATTGGCTCGAAGCCGAACTGGCCGACACCATCGATGAGGACTACGAGCTGGAACTCTCGGAGCCGGCGCTGTCAGACGCGATCCGCAAAATCTATCGCAACGCCCATCCGGCATCGATCCCGCGGCTCGACTATTTTCGCGCGCTGCTTTCGCTGCAGGCGGAGTTGATCAAGCTTCAGGATTGGGTGGTCTATAATAAGGAGAAGGTCGTCGTGATCTTCGAGGGTCGCGACTCCGCCGGAAAGGGCGGCGTGATCAAGCGCATCACGCAACGCCTCAATCCGCGGGTTGTCCGCGCCGTCGCCCTGCCCGCGCCTTCCGACCGCGAGAAGACTCAGTGGTACTTCCAGCGCTATGTCCCGCATCTGCCTGCCGGGGGCGAAATCGTTCTTTTCGACCGCTCCTGGTACAATCGCTCGGGCGTGGAGCGGGTGATGGGCTTTGCGAGCGAGGACCAGGTCGAGGAGTTCTTCAACGACGTGCCGGAATTCGAACGCATGCTCGTTCGCTCAGGCATCCGGCTTGTCAAATACTGGTTCTCGATCACCGATGAAGAGCAACAGATGCGCTTCCTCGTGCGCATCCACGACCCGCTGAAGCAGTGGAAGCTTTCGCCGATGGACCTGCAATCGCGCGTCCGCTGGGAAGGCTATACCAAGGCGAAGGAAGAGACCTTCGCGCGCACCAACATTCCGGAAGCCCCGTGGCATATCGTCGAAGGCAACGACAAGAAGCGGGCACGGCTGAACTGCATCGATCACCTGTTGCGTCAGATCCCTTACACTGAGGTGCCGCACGAGGAGATCACCCTGCCCAACCGCGTCTTCAATCCGGACTACGAGCGCAAGGTGCTGCCGCCAGAACTCTACGTTCCATCGAAGTATTGATTGGTATGCGCGTGGGGGGAACGGGTGCTCTGGCTAAGCTTTCCGGGTTCGCCGGTGATAAGCCTTTGAGACCGACCATTCTTGGAGAGCGATCAGGATGGCCCAGAATCTTGGAAGTCACTTGAAAGGAAACGACGAAACTAGCTGGTCAAGCAACTGGTTGCTTGGCGTGGAGACAGTTAGGTCTTCGCCCTTGATTCCATTGCTCAATATTTCATGGAACTCGACCGGAGGCGAAAACGCAACTCCTCGCTGTGCCTCATAGTCTCTGAACTTGAAGCCATCGCCTTTAATAGAGTTTTCAGGCGCTACCCACCTTGACGGTACAACGTACGCATCGGCGACAATGAGCCCGTGCAAGCTGCTGGAGACGATCACGTCACACGCCGAAATCAGCTCGCAAATCTCCTTCGGCTTCTGCAGGAGATCGATAATCTGCCATCCTTTAGGAAGGCTGCTCGCGTACCTGTCCCTGAAAAGCGGAAGGGTTGCAAAATGAGGGATAATTCCAACAGCGAATTGCTTAATGCCCCGCATAGGCCAGAGCCTGGGGAGAAGGAGAGCCGGGTCGCCCAACGGCAAACGTTGCTTCACTCTCGCGGCCGTGAGCGGCCCGCGGACGGCATGAAATTTCAATCGTTGCGGCCACACGGCCGCAGAATTCTCGTTCATGAAACCCGAGCCCCAGACATGCAGCGTTCTCCAGGGACGTCTTGAAAGAAGCGGAACACTCGCGCCCTTCTTTCTTCTGTAATAGGAGTCCAGAATGCTGCCAACGCCGAGGAGTTCCGCGGAGCCATGCTTGACGTAGTTGGCTTTGAGGCCAAACATTCCCTCCAGCAAATCAGCCATTAGGTTGTCGCCGAAGTTCTCCGCCTCCTGACCGAACCGGCTACCTACGGAAGCCGCATATACATTAATAGTCCGGGACATCACATACGCTCGCAGAGCCAAAGACTTCGATCTGAAGCAGATCGAGGTAATCGGCGGTTGACGCTTCGAACGGAAAAACACCAAGGGCGCGATCTCATTGGCGCTGAATTTTCTCCTTTCAGATGCCACGAAAAGCCCAGTCGCGTTCTTGAGTTTGCCCTTTCTCTTACGATTTTTTTCACTACGGACTCCAAATCCATGTCGGGTTCGCATACACGGTTGCTTGGGCGAAAGCCAGCCAATTGGTGGCAATCTGTAGGTGACGCAAAAGTGAAAATCGACGTAACGATCATTGCCGGTCGTCGACCGGAACTCCTGCGCGCGACACTGGACAGCTTCTCCCATCGAGCATTTGCCCACCACGATGTGCAAAACGTCTTCGTAAATATTGATCCCATATTCGGAGACGAGGCTGACTTAGGGGCCTGCGTCGAAGTCGTAAGGCGCTACTTCCCATCACCTGTTATTTTCACGCCTTTTGACGCGGGCTTTGGTTCCGCGGTGAAAAGGCTCTGGTCGTCGACGACGAGCGGCTTCGTCATGCACCTGGAAGACGACTGGCTGGCGTTGGATGACATCGACTCTCGCATCGAGGCTTGTTTCGAGTCTGAGAACGTCAAGCAGGCATCATTCCACACTGCCAATCAAAACTGGGACATAGCGAGGCGGGGATATCTTCATAGGCGCAGGCGCTACACGACCATCTTAGGCATCAAGCTTCCGCTTCCTAGAACTTATCCGAAATTCACGACATCTCCCTCGGTTATTGAGGGCAATTTCGCCAGGATGAGCGCCGTTCTTATGGACCCGCTCTTCGATCCGGAGAAGCAATTCTATTCAGGTGTGAATTCGGCCTTGGAGCGCGCCGTCGCAGGCTACGATAACTATATATTCTCTCCGGACCGCAAGCCGATAGTTGAGGACACCGGACGCACGTGGCGGGAAGAACGGGGCATCTCGAAAAACATTCGCAATGCCACCTCTTTTTGGGAGGGCGCGGACGGCGGAAGCTGACCCGACGAGCTTTCGGCGGTATTGCCACGCCAATTGCAGAACGCCTAGACCTTCAACGCGCCAGATGTTCGAGACAAGTTCCAAGTAGCATTCCCGGAACATGGTTCCCGGGCGGACAGGGTCGGTTGTACTCTGATTTCATTGTGGAAGAATGGTACGGTTGGGGGGTCTCGAACCTCCGACCTCAGGTGCCACAAACCTGCGCTCTAACCAACTGAGCTACAACCGCACAAGTCGCGTCCGACGCGACGGGGGTCACATACGAGGACTTGGAAATTAATTCAAGCCCTATCTCGCCCCAATATACAAAAAGGCCGGACAAATGGTCCAGCCTCTTCGTGTGTCCTGTTAAAGAATCAGGCCGCCTTGAAGGAGGCCATGACCTTTTCAGCTGCTTCCTTGGAAGGCTTCGCAAGCTTTTCGGCAACCTGCTTGGAGGTTTCCTGCATGGTCTTCGCCTGCTCGATCGTCAGCTCGACCTGCTTGCGCAGGAAAGTCGTCTGGAGTTCGACGAGCTCGGCGACCGACTTGACTGCAAGCAGCGCTTCCATGTGGGTCAGCGAGTTTTCCGCGTTCGTGCGCAGAGCGTCGATCGCCTTGTGGCCGATTTCAACAGCGCCGGCCTGGGCAGTCTGAACCGTGACTTCGAGCGTCTTGCTCGCTTCTTCGCCGGCGCTCTTCATCTTGGCATAGGCTTCACGCGACTGCTGTGCGCCCTTTTCCGCGAAGTCGCGGAAAGATTCAGTGAACTTGGAAGGATCAAACGACGACATTGAAAAAACGTCGTCCATCTTTATGTTAGCCATTGGTTTGCGCTCCTTTTGCCTCGGCATGCGTGATGGCCTCGTAGGTTAGATGTCCATTATATAGCGCAGATTCTTGTGCATTGCAACATACTTGTGCGGCGCACAATGCGTTAACCTTTCCAGCCGAAAGCCGGACGCCGTTCTGGACCCCGTTCCGGGCTATCGTTATTAATAGACTATTAATTTTCACGATGACCGAAGCCGAAGGTTCGATCATGCCCGCAGTGCAGTACCCGTTCATCGACATCGCCGTGCATGCCCGGGTACGGGAACGCTTTTCGCGTGGCGAAGCGATGGTGCTGCTGTCGGCGGATCTCGGCCGCGCGCTCTGGGCGAACGGCGCCGGCGCCGAGCTCTTCGGGCAATCGGCGGTCTACGATCTGCTCGACCAAGGCATAAATGCGGCTGACATCACCTTTCGCCAGCTGGAAGCCACAGCCCGGCAGCTCGTGAATGTCGGCGACAGCCGCAACTTTCTGATCCGCATTGCCCGGGGCTTCCAACGTGTTGCCGTTCAGGCAACTGTCGAACTGATCCGCCTTTCCTCCGGGGAGCGCGCCGTTCTTCTGTCCCTGCCGGTTGCGACCAACGCCCTGTCGATCAAGGCATCCGCCGAACGGATGCTCAAGGGGCTCGACGATCCGGATACGCATATGGCTGTGATCGGCGCCGACGGCGAAATCATCGCCGCGTCGCCCGGTTTTGCCGCGCTGGGCGTCACGGAGCAAACCGCCAAGGCCATGACGACGCTTGCGGGCGGCCACGCGGACCGATTGGTGAAACGGCCCGTTGCCACCGGCAAGGGCCTCCTTCCGGCCGCCGTCGGACGACTCAGTGACGAGCCGGCCCTCAATCTCCTATTCGCCGTTGAAACCGTCATCGGGCATCTCGACCCGATCGACTCTCAGGCGCCCGCAGAGGACTTTTCCACAGCCGCCGTTAACCATAAGGAGGCACCGCAGGTCGCGAGCTTTGTCGACGCGATCGATGCCATTGCTGGCATCGAGGACATGGAAGAGCTTCCCGAGGAGAACAATCACGAGGGCGAACCCGAAGCCATGACCACGGAAGCTGCCGCAATCGCCGAGGAGGCGATCGGCGCTGAAGCGATGGGCCAGGAAGCCGAGCCGCTGCCTACTCCGACGGACGAGGCCGCCGAGGAACCGAACGCAACCGAGACAACGCCGGAACGCCTGACGGATGAACCCGCTGTGGCCGCTGCCTTCGCATACAGTCCTGCGGAAGCACCAGCAACCGAACATGTCAGAGCCGCCGCCGATCAGGATGCCGCCGTCGCCCCTGAGATAGAGCAGTCGGAGCCAGCCCGGGCCGCCAAGGCGGGTACCTTTGTGTTCAATCCAAATAGCCGCGCGACCCGATTTGTTTGGAAAATCGACGCGGCGGGACGGTTCAGCGAGGTGTCGAGCGAATTTGCCGAGGCGGTCGGACCACATGCGGCTGACGTCGTCGGCACGCCCTTCAGCGATATTTCGGCACTCTTCAATCTCGATCCCGATGGCAAGATCAGCGAAGCTCTGGCGCGGCGCGACACATGGTCGGGCAAGACAATCAACTGGCCGATCGAAGGGACGAGTCTGGCAGTCCCGGTCGACCTCGCGGCCCTGCCCACCTACACCCGAAGCCGGGAATTCGACGGTTTTCGCGGCTTCGGTGTCGTGCGCCTGTCCGATGCCGCCGAAGATCCTTTGGCGCTAGGCCTGACACTTGGCCCGAACGGCATCGACGCGGCAGCGCTCGAGCAGCAGGCGGAAACCTCTGAAGACGCAGCGTTGTCGGCGCTCGCCGATGAAGTGGCGACCAGCGAGCCGACGGTGGTGGAGACGACCGCCCCGGCTTTCGAGCCGGCTGCAGAAGAGGCCGCAACCACCGAAGCTGACATTGAGGCGACACCCGAGCCGACGAAAACACAACCATCAGCAGAGCCGCCGGCCCTGCGGATCGTCGAAAGTCCGAGCCGCCGCCTGACCGACAAGATCGTACAGCTCCACGGGGCCGGGCCGCAGCTCACCTCCGCCGAGCAGGCAAATTTCCGCGAGATCGCCAAGCGTCTCGAAGCCTTCGGCGTTCGCGAGCCGCGCAGCGACGACGAGCCTCGGGTAAGCGAAACCGGGAAGCGCGACATCGCGGCAGCGGAAACGCCGAAGGCCAGTATGCTTGCTGATCAATCCTCCGCATTCGAGGACGATTCGATAGACGCCTCGCCTGAACAGAAAGAGGGTGACGAGGCACAGCCTTCTGTCAACGAACCCGAGACGGTCACTTCGGCCTCCGCACCCGACGACGGTGTGACCGAGGGGTTGGAAGAAACCGTCAGCCAGATGGATATGCTGGCGAGCTTCATTCCGCCGCGCGCAAAAATGGGCGCCGGCCTGTCCGCGGCTGCCATCGACCAGCTGCCTGTCGCCGTCCTCGTGCATGCGGGCGACCAGTTGATCCACGCCAACCCGGAATTCATGCGACTGACCGGCTACAAGTCGCTGGAAGCCCTGGGCGAGGTCGGTGGCATCGATGCGCTGCTGCAGCGCTCGGAGCTCGAAGGAAGTGCCGGCCGCTCCGGTTCGATGATGCTGGTAACGGTCGATGATAGTCTCGTTCCGGTCACGGCGCGGCTGCAGTCCATTCGCTGGGAGGAAAGCAGCGCCTTGATGCTGGCGTTGATGCCGGCGGCAAGCGACGCGGCAGTTCGCGCGCGCCCTGCGCCGCCCGCAGAGCCTCGTTCGTTCGAAAGGATGCTGGAGAAGGTCGCCAAGCTGCAGGTGGAAGTCGAAGAACTGCGCTCGATCCTGGAAACGGCGACCGACGGCGTCGTGGTGATCGGCGCTGAAGGCGACATCCGCTCGATGAACCGCTCGGCAAGCGCGCTGTTCAACTACGATGAGGACGAGACCCGCGGAAAGCCCTTCGTCATGCTGTTTGCGCATGAGAGCCAAAGAGCTGTGCTCGATTACCTCGGCGGCCTCTCGGGCCACGGCGTCGCAAGCGTGCTTAACGATGGCCGCGAAGTCATCGGACGCGAAGCCGGCGGCGGCTTCGTGCCGCTGTTCATGACGATGGGACGCCTCACCTCCTCGAGCGGCTATTGCGCGGTCATCCGCGATATCACCCAGTGGAAGCGTACCGAGGATGAACTGCGCAGCGCCAAGAGCGCAGCGGAGACGGCGAGCGAACACAAGACCGACTTCCTCGCGCGCGTCAGCCATGAGATCCGTACGCCCCTCAATGCGATCATCGGCTTTTCCGACATGATGGCGAGCGAGCGCTTCGGCCCGATCGGGCATCCGCGCTATGTCGAGTATGCCAACGACATCGGTCGTTCCGGACGCCATGTCCTCGATATCGTCAACGACCTGCTGGATATCTCGAAGATCGAGGCCGGCGAAATGGACCTCGATTTCGGCGCCATCGACCTGAACGAGGCGGTTTCGGAGGCGGTCTCGCTCCTCCAGCCGCAGGCCAACAGCCAGCGAGTCATCATCCGCACAGCCCTATCCCAGGCCGTGCCTGACGTCGTCGCCGACCTCCGTTCGGTCAAGCAGATTGCACTCAACATCCTGTCGAACTCGATACGGTTCACGCCGGCGGGCGGACAGATTGTCGTCTCCACCTCCTATGAGGCAAACGGCAGCGTCGTCTTGCGGGTGCGCGATACCGGCGTCGGCATGACACGGAGCGAACTGGACCAAGCCATGAAGCCGTTCCGTCAGGTGTCCGCGCAGTCTCGGCCGCGTGGCGAAGGTACGGGACTCGGCCTGCCGCTGACCAAGGCGATGGTCGATGCCAACCGGGCCATTTTCGCGATCAGTTCCGCACCCAACGAAGGCACGCTGGTAGAGATCGCCTTCCCGTCACAGCGGGTCCTTGCAGGCTGAACCAAAAAAGGCAGCCGGAGGGGCTGCCTGAGAGTTGGGGTGTGCTGTTCAACAAGGGCTTAGTTAAGCAACATCATGTTTCAGGAGCCCAAGGCTCCGGCTGCCTCGTTCATCTGCAGCCCCAAGTTAAATTCATTCATGACCAACGTTTCTTAACGAAAAGTTGCCGCCGCCTTCAATCTGTTAACGGTGAAAGCTTGTAGTGGCCGGTTGCACCCGTCGCTCACGCGCGCAGTTCGGCAAGCCCCGCGAAGAGATCCAACGCCTCCGGATTGGCAAGCGCCTCCTTGTTCTTGACCGGCCGACCGTGGACGACCTCGCGCACCGCAAGTTCAACGATTTTCCCCGATTTGGTGCGAGGAATATCGCTGACGGCAATGATCTTTGCCGGCACATGCCGTGGCGAGGCGCCTGTGCGAATGCGGCTCTTGATCGCCTTCGTCAGGTCATCGGTCAGGAATACGCCGGGCGTGAGGCGCACGAACAGAACCACGCGGACATCGTCATCCCATTCCTGGCCGATGCAGAGAGCCTCCGCGACTTCGCCCATCTGTTCGACCTGATTGTAGATCTCCGCGGTTCCGATGCGGACGCCGCCGGGATTGAGGGTGGCGTCAGAGCGCCCGTGAATGATGATGCCCTCGTGCGCGGTCCACTCCGCGAAGTCGCCGTGGCACCATACATTGTCGAAACGCTCGAAGTAGGCTGCCCTGTACTTCGCCCCATCAGGATCGTTCCAGAACATCACGGGCATCGACGGAAAGGCCTTTGTACAGACGAGTTCACCCTTTTCCTGGCGAACCGGCCGGCCCTCGTCGTCCCACACATCCATCGCCAGGCCGAGGCCCGGCCCCTGGATTTCGCCACGCCAGACTGGTTGCAAGGGGTTGCCGAGGACGAAGCAGGAAACAATATCCGTGCCACCGGAAATAGATGCGAGTTGCACGTCTTCCTTGATGCCTTCGTAGACAAAGGAGAAGCCCTCCGGCGAGAGCGGCGATCCGGTCGATGTCATCAGCCGAAGACTGGAGAGGTCGTGAGTGGTGCGCGGCGTCAGCCCGCTCTTGCGCACCGCGTCGATATATTTCGCCGAGGTCCCGAAAACAGCAAACTTCTCGGCCGCCGCAAAGTCGAAGAGCACATTGCCGTCAGGCGCGAAAGGCGAGCCGTCGAAAAGGCAAAGCGTGGCACCTGCCGCCAAGCCGCTCACCAGCCAGTTCCACATCATCCAGCCGCATGTGGTGAAATAGAAAAGCTTCTCGCCGGGTTGAATTCCGCAATGCAGCCGGTGTTCCTTGAGGTGCTGCAACAATGTGCCGCCGACCGAGTGGACGATGCACTTCGGAACGCCGGTCGTTCCCGATGAGAAGAGGATATAGAGCGGGTGCGCGAAGGGCAGGCGCGTAAACTCGACAGAACGCGGCTCGAAGGGCGCGATGAAGTCGTCCAGCGTCTTGGCGCCGGGTGTTTCGTCTGCGACCGCGGCGGCATCCCCTGCATAGTGGACGACGAGGCATGGCGCGCCGAGTTGCTTCGTCACGGTCGCCACCCTGGCCTTCACGTCCTGCAGCTTGCCGCCATACCAATAGGCGTCGCAGGCGATGAAAAGCTTCGGCCCGATCTGGCCAAACCGATCAAGAACACCCTGCTCCCCGAAGTCGGGCGAACAGGACGACCAGATCGCGCCGATCGACGCGGCCGCCAGCATGCAGGCCACCGTCTCGGGCATGTTCGGCATCATCGCCGCAATCCGATCTCCGGGACCGATCCCCATTGCCTTGAATGCCTGCTGCAACCTGGAAACCAGGCCACGCAGCCGGTCCCAGCTCCAACGATCGGCAACCTTGTCCTCCCCCCGAAAGATCAGTGCATCGTCAACGCCTTCTCCGGAAAGCAGGTTCTCGGCAAAATTCAACATCGCATCCGGGAAGAAGCGCGCATCGAGCATGACATCGCCATCGAGGAGCGCGCGTGCTCCGCGCTCGCCCTTGACGCCGCAGAACTCCCAGACCGATGTCCAGAACCGTTCCCTGTCGGCGACAGAAAAAGCGTGCAAATCATGGTAGCTTGTCAGGGAGAGATCGAAGTCACGGTTGCACTGCTGCATGAAGGCGTACATCGGGCTCGCTTCGACCGATGTACGCCAAGGCATCCAGAGTGGCTTATCGTCGCGCATTCGAGACTTCTCCTATTTGTTCGCCTGTATACCATGCAATATCAGCTTATAAAGGGAGTGACGAGCAAAGTCAGAGGCTCGCGTTTGCATGCAGCTTGCATTTGATATATCGGGCATTTCAGAGCATTAACGGCGGCGACGGCCGAAAATACCGGCGGAATTCATGGGTACGTCAAGACAACCGCGATGGCGGAAGAAAATCAGACCCGTGTCACGCTGGCTGCCTGGCTTCGCCCGGCTTGCCACAGTCACCCTGCTTGTCGTCCTGTCGATCTTCGTGGCGCTTCGTGTCGCCGCCCCCTACCTGATTTCAACCGGCCTCGTTCGCTCCGGCATCGAGGATGCCCTGTCCAAATGGGCCGGCTATCGTGCCGAGGTCGCGGGCAAGCCGGTCATCGAATTCTGGCCGACGCCTCGCATCACCCTCAGCAAGATCTCGGTTCACCAGAAAGGCGACGGCAATAGGCTGCTCGGAACGATCGAAAGCCTCTCCGCCGAGTTCAGCCTGATCGATGCGATCCGAGGGCGCGCGAGCTTCCACGAGTTCCACCTTTTCCGCCCAAACCTGCAACTCACCCGTGAAAGCAGCGGCGTGATCGACTGGACCAATGAGGGGCTTCTGGCGCGAGCGATCTCAGGCGCGCGTGAGGAAGGTGGAAGAGAGGTTCTAGATCGGAAACTGGATGCCGCCGTCGGTGCCATCACAGTTGAGGATGGCACCGTCAACGTCGCCGATGTCGCAAGCGGTAGGACTTATCGCTTCGAGGGTGTGACCGCCGACGTCAGCTGGCGCAAACTGTCGAGTCCGATTACCGCCGTGCTGATCGCACGGATGAGTGGGCAGGATCTCAAACTCGATTTCTCGTCCCCCAGCCCGCTTCTCATTTTCGGCGGCAACAAGGCCGAAATGAGCGGATCGCTGACTTCGAGCCTGCTCACGGCACGGTTCCAGGGACTCGCGAACATCTCGCATCTCTTTGACCTCTCCGGCAACATGGCGCTGAACATCCCCGATCTGCCGGCACTGTTGACATGGGCCGACCGCTCGCTGCCGGGTATCGCGACCCTCAAGACCTTCTCGATCGAGACCGATGTCGCTTCGGTTGCGAACGGTTTCCGCTTCGACAATGTCAATATGAGCATGAATGGGTCGAATGCGAAGGGCGTGATGGACGTGGCCTTTCCGCCAGGCAAACGCGCCAAACTTGGCGGCACGCTGGCCTTCGACCAGATGAATTTCAGGTCGCTCTTCGATGCATTCGTGCTTCGTCTGGCCGCCGGCGAGGCTGGCGGACGGCCTGATGGCGGTGCGCTGCAGAAACTCGATCTTGATCTTCGGCTTTCCGCGAAACAGGCCCTCATCGAACCTTTCATCCTCTCCGATGTCGGAGCGGGCATCATCGTTTCCAGCAACGAGGCAAAGTTCGACATCGGTGACAGCGAGTTTGAAGGCGGCTCCCTGTCCGCTCATCTCGAGGCGATGCGCGGTGATTTCGACGGCGGCGGCAAACTGCAACTGTCGATCCGCGGCGCCGACTTCGCCGGGCTGATCGAGCGGCTTCAGCTGAAGGGACCACTCCCCCTTGCCACCGGCTCTCTCGACATGTCGATCAAAACGACAAAGCCGCTCTGGAAGGTCGAAGCCGGCGACGTGACGGGCAGGATCGCTTTCCGCGCGCGCTCGGGCTCGCTTCCGGGCTTCGATGCGGAGGCCGTACGCGAAGAAGCCACGCGCGCGGACTTCTTCACGCTGAACGCGGTATCCCACCGTGCCTTTGCCTTTGACAATTTCGACATCGCCGCCGATCTCGCCGATGGCGTGGCGACCATCCATGGCGGCCGTATCGAAGGTCCCCAGCAGACGCTGATCCTTTCCGGCGTCATCCCATACCACTCGAATGGATTGGCACTGTCGGGGACGATCGAAGCAACTGACCCGACAGCATCTACGAGTTTCCCGCCTCTGCCGTTCTTCGTTGGCGGCGCGTGGCCGGAGCCGGTGATCTCCCCGGCTCCCGTCACGCAGCAGGGATCGACCAAATAATCACGGCGCGTTTGCAGCCGCACGTTCGTCACGCTCGCGCTGCAGTTCACGGCGTTTCGTGATGGTGGAGGCGCAGATGACGCCAATCGCCACGACTGCAATGAGAATGGTGCAGACCGCGTTGATTTCAGGCGTTACCCCGAGACGGACCTGGCTGTAGATCTTCATCGGCAGCGTCGTCGCCCCAGGGCCGGAGGTGAAGCTCGCGATGACGAGGTCATCCAGCGACAGCGTGAAGGCGAGGATCCAGCCGGAAAGCACGGCAGGCGCGATGATCGGCAGCGTCACTTCGAAGAAGGTCCGCACCGGTGGTGCGCCAAGATCCTGCGCCGCTTCCTCAATCGACCTGTCGAACGTCAACAGTCGCGACTGCACAACGACGGCGACGAAGCACATGGTGAGCGTGGTGTGCGCCAGCGTGATCGTCCAGAAGCCGCGGTCGAAACCGATCGCCACGAACAGCAGTAGAAGCGACAGGCCGGTTATCACCTCGGGCATGACAAGCGGTGCATAGACCATGCCGGAAAACAGCATGCGGCCGCGAAAGCGCGTGTAGCGCACCAAGGCGATCGCGGCGAGCGTTCCAAGGACCGTTGCCGCCGTGGCCGAAAGGAGGCCGACGCGGATCGTCACCCAGGCGGCATCGAGCAGAGCCTGATTGTGCAGGAGCGAGACGTACCATTTGGTCGAGAAGCCGCCCCAGACAGTCACCAGCTTCGACTCGTTGAAGGAAAACACCACCAGCAGGACGATCGGCAGATAGAGAAACGCAAAGCCGAGCGCGACGGAGGCGATGTTGAAACGGGTCCATCTCAGCATGTCTATCTCCCCTGCTCGTCGGCCTTGGCCTGCGCGTTCTGGAAGAACACGATCGGGATCACCAGGATCAAGAGCAGGATCGTCGCCACCGCTGAGGACACCGGCCAATCGCGGTTGGAGTTAAACTCGTTCCACAGCGTCTTGCCGATCATCAGCGTCTCCGATCCGCCAAGCAGGTCGGGGATAACGAACTCGCCAACCGCGGGGATGAACACCAGCATGCATCCGGCAACCACACCTGGCAGCGACAGCGGGAAGGTTACCCGCCAGAATGCGGTAATCGGCGTGCAGCCGAGATCCTGCGCTGCCTCGATCAAGGTGCCGTCCATCTTTTCCAGCGAGGAATAGAGGGGCAGGACCATGAACGGCAGATAGGAATAGACAATGCCGATGTAGACCGCGACATTCGTGTTCAGAATGATCAACGGCGTATCGATGGCGTGCACCGACAATAGCAGCTGGTTGAACAATCCCTCCGGCTTGAGGATTGCGATCCAGGCGTAGACGCGGATCAGGAAGCTCGTCCAGAACGGCAGGATGACGAGCATCAGTAGCGTCGGACGGATGCTGCGTGGAGCCTGGGCCATGCCGTAGGCGATCGGATAAGCAATCAGCAGCGTAAGGAACGTCGATACGCCAGCGATCACGACGCTCGATATGTAGGCGTTCAAATAGAGCGGGTCGTCGAGCAGATAGCTGTAATTCTCGAAGGAAAAGGTGCGCATCTTCGCCCAGAACTCGGCCCAGCCGTCAGCCAGAGCAAAGACCGGCTCGTAGGGAGGCATGGCGATTGCCGTCGTCGAGAGCGATATGCGGAAGACGATGAAGAACGGCGCCATGAAGAACAGCAGCAGCCAGACATAGGGAATGATGATGACCAGGCGATTGTAGAATGCGGAACCGAGCTTGCCCATGGTTCAATCCTTGAGGAGGACGCCGGCATCCTCGGCGAAGGTAATCCAGACTTCCTGGTCGTAGGTGAACGGGTCGTCGACAGCGCGCTGCGCATTGAGGAGCGAGGCCTTGACCACCTTGCCGCTCTTCAGCTTCACGTGGAAGACCGTCATGTCGCCGAGATAGGCGATGTCCCACAGCTCCCCGGACGCCGCGTTTACCCTTGGATTGGCTGGCGGCTTGCGCGAGACCTTCAGCTTTTCCGGACGGATGGCAAAGCCGACTGGCGCGCCCATTGCCGGCTTTTCGGGAGTGACGACACTGATCGAGAAATTTTCGTCGACGGCGATCTCGACGGTGCTGTCGTTCGTGCTCGCGACCTTGCCATCAAAGATGTTCACGTCGCCGATGAAGTCGGCGACGAAGCGGGAATTCGGCGCCTCGTAGATCTCCGCCGGTGTCGCGACCTGGATGACCTTTCCGTGGCTCATGACCGCAATGCGGTCCGCCATGGTCATCGCCTCCTCCTGGTCGTGGGTGACCACGACAAAGGTCAGACCGAGGTTTTGCTGCAGGTCCATGAGCTCGAACTGTGTTTCCTCGCGCAGCTTTTTGTCGAGCGCGCCAAGCGGTTCGTCGAGCAACAGCACCTTCGGTCGCTTGGCAAGGGAACGCGCCAGGGCCACACGCTGGCGCTGGCCACCGGACAGCTGGTTCGGCTTGCGCGTGGCAAACTTCTCGAGCTTCACCATCTTCAGCATCTGCAGAACGCGCTCGGTGATCTCCTCTTTGGGCATGCCATCCTGGCGCAGGCCGAAGGCGATATTCTTCTCCACCGTCATATGCGGAAACAGCGCATAGGACTGGAACATCATGTTGACCGGTCGCTTGTACGGTGGCGTTCCAGCCATGTCGGTGCCGTCGAGGACGATTTCGCCCGAGGTCGGCTGCTCGAAGCCTGCAAGCATGCGCAGCAGCGTGGATTTCCCACATCCGGAAGCCCCGAGCAGGGCAAAGAACTCACGATGATAAATATTCAGAGACAGGTCATCGACGGCGGTGAAGTCACCGAACCGCTTCGTGACGTTATTGAACGATATGAACGGCTTCGATGCCGGGTCTGCCCACGGCGCAAAGGAACGGCGAATATTGCCAAGTGACTTCATTATGTGCCCCGAAAAGTCATTTTGAGAACCGACGTCCCCAGAATCGGCATGATAAGGAAAGGCCCGGGCGTTGCCGTCCGGGCCTGATATTCTTTACTGGCCGGTGACGACTTTCGTCCAGATCCGGGTCGCCGTGCGCTGCGTTTTCGGATCCCATGGGGTGACGCTATAGAGCTTCTTCATCACGTCCTCGCTCGGATAGACCGACGGGTCTTCGAGGATTTCCTTGTCGATGAACTGCTGCGACGCCTTGTTGCCGTTGGCGTAGAATACGTAGTTGCTGGCCTTGGCGATGACTTCAGGCTTCATCATGTAGTTGAGGAATTCGTGCGCCTCGGCAACATGCTTGGCATCCGCCGGGATCGCCATCATGTCGAACCACATCTGCGCGCCCTGTGACGGAATGGAGTAACCGACCTCCACGTCGTTCTTGGCTTCGGTCGCACGGTTGGCAGCCTGGAAGATGTCGCCGGAATAACCGAATGCGATGCAGATGTCGCCGTTCGCCAAGGCGTTGATGTATTCCGAGGAGTGGAACTTGCGAACGAAGGGCCGTACCTTTTCCAGCATTTCGCCGGCCTTCTGCAGATCGGCCGGCTTGCTCGAATTGGGGTCAAGTCCGATGTAGGTCAAGGCAGACGGCAGGACGTCCTTAGGCGCATCGAGGACATAGATGCCGCAGTCCTTGAATTTTTCCGCAACCTTCGGATCGAAGATGACTTCGAGGCCCGGCGCCTTTGCGTCCGGCCCGAGGATTTCGGCGAGCTTTTTCTTGTTGTATCCGATCCCGTTGGTGCCCCACATGTAGTCCACCGCGTATTCGTTACCGGGGTCGTACATGGCGGTGCGCTGCTGGATCATATCCCACATGTTCGAAAGGTTCGGCAGCTTGGATTTGTCGAGCTTCTGGAAGACGCCGGCCTGGATCTGGCGCTGCAGGAAGTCGCCGCTCGGGACGACAACGTCATAGCCGGTACCGCCGGCGAGCAGCTTGGTTTCAACCGTCTCGTTGGAATCGAAGGTATCGTAGACGACCTTGATGCCGGTTTCCTTGGTGAAGTCTTCAAGGATGGAGCTGTCGATATAGTCCGACCAGTTGTAGACGTTGACCACCCGCTCCTGCGCAAAGGACGGCGCAGCGGCGAATGCAAGCACAACGGCGCTCGCTGCAAGTCTTGCGAATGTTGACCTCATGATATCTCCTGTCTTCTTCTTGCTTTGTGGCGCCTGTAGACGCCGACCCTCTGGTTTTGCAAGCAGACTAGAAATGTTTTTGAGAGCCCACAAGCGCAAAAACCTGCACTCTCAATCATTTCACAATCATTGAAAATCAAAGCTGCTGAGGCCCGCAACCATCTCGTCGAGGCCCAATGGCCGTGTGACCGGCGGCTCGGCGCGTGAGAGGCATCCGCGCCGTTCGCAAAGGCGGCAAGCAGGTCCTATCGCAACTGGCTGCTGAGACGTTGCCACCTGGCCGTAGACCGACGCTTCGCCGGCGGCAGCGTCGCAGCCGATCTGCAATGCGGTGCGCCTGATGCGCTCGCCGAACGCGGCGTTCGGCCCTTCAAGCGTCCGGGAGACCGTGAGATAGCGGGCGCCATCCGGCATTTCGACCGTTTCGGCAAGGATCTGGCCCGGCTGCAGGAAGGCGGCATGAATGTTCAGCTTGGGACAGCCGCCGCCGAAACGCGAATGCGGGAAACCCTGCGCCCCAGCCCGCCGCAGTCGGTGACCGGCGGCGTCGATCTCAATCATAAAGAAGGGAATCGCGGAAGCGCCCGGTCGCTGCAGCATGACCAGCCGGGCTGCGGCCTGCGCATAGGAAACTCCGAAGCGGGAACGGAGGATATCTACATCGTATCGGCTGCCTTGGGCCGCGGAGAGAAATGGCCCATAGGGCATGGCAAGCGCCAAGGCGCCGTAACGACAGAGTTCGAAGCGCGCTATCCGCTTCGCCTCCGGCGTCGACAGCGCCAGACCATCGAGTTCCGCCAGGATCGCATCACGCAAGGCGAGCGTTGCCACCTCGATGGCGATCTCATGCGCCTGATCGGCCGGCGACAGGCGCTCGGAAACGAAGAGCCGCATCGAGTGCCGGTCGAAGCGGCGCCGCAGATCGGGCATGACGTGAACGGGAAGGACACGCACGCTGATCCCGCGTTCCGCCCGCAGCCACTCCCTGAACGCGGCCGGCAGATCGCGCGTCTCGGCAAAGCGGGCCAGGAAGGTCTCCGCCGCAGCCTCCAGTTGAGAGAAATAGGCGGAGCGCCGCTCCATGATATCGCGGACCTCGTCGGCCGGCAGCCGCGCACCGGCGAGCGGTACCTGCCCCGCGCCGGCCGTCAACGACGTCAGGTCCGACAGGCGGTTCGCCTGTTCGCTATAGGCCCGGTACAGCTTGATGATGCCGCTTGCCGCGTTGGGCGCGGCCTCCGCGACCTCCACGAGTTCCTGGTCGCCGGGAAGCTCGCCGGCCAGGAGCGGATCCGCAAAAATCTCGCGCAGCTGGTTGAGGCTGCCGCCGCTCTCGTCCCTCAGCTCCTCCAGATCGACTTTGTAGACCGACGACAGCTTCAGGAGCAGTTGCACCGTCAGTGGCCGCTGGTTGCGCTCGATAAGGTTGAGATAGGATGGAGAGATGCCAAGCTCCTCGGCCATCGCTGACTGAGTCAAACCGAGGCCGTTGCGAATGCGCCGGACCTTTGGCCCCGCAAAAATCTTGCGCTCCGCCATGTGACAATCCTTTACAAAAGTCCGCGCAGATAACTTTACAATACTTTACAAATTGACAGAGCCAGCCTGTCAAGGCTTTGCATCCTAACTCGTTTCCGATGGTTACTCCATAGAAAACTCTGGTGTTTTTCCGGGATTTGTAAATTCTGTCAATCATCCAAACTGACCACACAATCTGCAAGGAGCATAAGATGACAGAATTTGACAAGCTGCACCGGGACCTTCCAGCTGGGCGATTCAATGGGGTTGAGCGTCCCTACTCGATCAATGACGTCAAGCGGCTGCGCGGCTCCGTCGAACTGCGCTATTCCCTCGCGGAAATGGGCGCCAAGCGGTTGTGGCAGCTTCTGCATCAGGATGATTTCGTCAATGCTCTCGGAGCCCTGTCGGGCAATCAGGCGATGCAGATGGTTCGCGCCGGATTGAAGGCAATCTACCTGTCCGGCTGGCAGGTCGCCGCGGATAGCAACACCGCCTCGGCCATGTATCCGGATCAATCCCTCTATCCGGCAAACGCCGGTCCGGAACTGGCCAAGCGGATCAACCGGACCCTGCAGCGCGCCGATCAGATCGAAACATCAGAGCAGAACGGCCTCTCCGTCGAGACCTGGTTTGCGCCGATTGTTGCTGACGCGGAAGCAGGCTTCGGTGGCCCGCTGAACGCCTTCGAGATCATGAAGGCCTATATCGAGGCCGGTGCAGCCGGCGTCCATTTCGAGGACCAGCTGGCGTCGGAGAAGAAGTGCGGCCATCTCGGCGGCAAGGTCCTGATCCCGACCGCAGCACACATCCGCAACCTCGATGCGGCTCGCCTCGCCGCCGACGTCATGGGTGTTCCGACGCTCGTCATTGCCCGCACGGATGCGGAAGCCGCCAAGCTACTGACCTCAGATATCGACGAACGCGACCAGCCCTTTGTCGACTACGATGCCGGCCGCACGGTCGAAGGCTTCTATCAGGTTCGCAACGGGCTCGAGCCGTGCATCGCCCGTGCCGTCGCCTATGCACCGCACTGCGATCTCATCTGGTGCGAGACGTCGAAGCCGGATCTCGAGCAGGCACGCCGTTTTGCCGAGGGGGTCCACAAGGTGCATCCCGGCAAGCTGCTCGCCTACAACTGCTCGCCGTCGTTCAACTGGAAGAAAAACCTGGATGACGCGACGATCGCCAAGTTCCAGCGCGAACTCGGCGCAATGGGCTACAAGTTCCAGTTCATCACGCTTGCCGGCTTCCACCAGCTGAACTTCGGCATGTACGAACTCGCCCGCGGCTACAAGGACCGGCAGATGGCTGCCTATTCCGAATTGCAGGAGGCGGAGTTCGCGGCGGAGGTCAACGGCTACACCGCTACCAAGCATCAGCGCGAAGTCGGCACCGGTTACTTCGATGCCGTTTCGATGGCCATCACCGGCGGACGTTCGTCGACTACGGCGATGAGGGAATCCACCGAACATGCACAGTTCAAACCAGCAGCAGAATGATCGCACCAAGGAGGAGAATGCCATGCCTACTCTTGCACGCGTCAAGGAACGCGCTGAAGAACAGTCCACCTGCATGACCACAGACCAGCAGACGACGATCCGTACGCTCGCCAACGATCTGCACCGACTGAACCAGTCGGTGATGAAGGCGGTCGATGCCGGTGTCTCCGTCGAGATCGTTCGCTCGGCGAGACACCACGGCGGCGACGGTAACTGGGGAGATCTTTTGATCCCCATCATAGTCGCGGGGCGCAACTGAGATCGCGGCGGGCGCCCTCAACTTCGGCTGGCGCGCCTGCCCGCAAACAGATCGACATAGCTCTTCAGCAATTTCGTCATGCGATCGGCAACGGTCCGGATTTCCGGCCGGTGCCGATCCTCGTTGTTCATGACGATCCACTGCCGGTGGCGCAATTCCGGCAGTTCGCCGCCAAGACGCTGCAGTTCGGGATCGAGGTCGCCGACGAAGCATGGCAAGACCGCCTTGCCCGCCCCTCCTCTCACCAGCTCCGGCAGCGAGCGTGGCCGGTTGACCGTTGCAACGATCAAGCCGCCTGCATTGCGGTGCGGCCAGCGGAGATAGTTCGAGATCGCATCCTCTTCGGAGACGGCCACCCACCTGTCCTCGGTCGCGTCAACATTGCGTCTCGTATAGACAGCGTAGGCCACCTCGCCCAGCAGGCGGGCGGCAAGCTTGCTTTCTTCGGGCTCGAAGGCGCGGATGCCGATATCGCTTTCCCTGTAATTGAGGTTGGCGCGCGCTTCGCCGACCGTCAAAGAGATAGCGAAGGCATCGCCGGGTTTGCGGATCGCGGCGAAATTCTCCGTCAGAAGCCACGCGACCCAAGTGCCGGCGGCAACCTTGACCGTCGCACCAACGCTCCCGGCCTGCCGCCAGGCGTCAATCTTGCGCGCCGCGGCCTCCATGTCCTGCAGATGATCCAAAAGGACCTGGCCATCCGCGGTGAGGCTGTAACCCTTCTGGCTGCGGATGAAGAGCGCCTTGCCGATCTCATGCTCGAGATCGAGCATGCGACGACCAATCGTGGCGGGACTGAGCCCGCTCGACGCACTGGCGCCCGTCAGCCCGCCGAAGCGAGCGACCTGCACGAATAGCTGAAAGGAATCCCATTGTGTGCTTTTCATCGATGAAAAACATAGTGAGGAAATTCCCGTTTATAAACCAAATTTCGAGGAATAACTAAGGCGATGCCCATATAGAAGGACATCGCCATGATCACTCTCATCGCCGTCGCCCAGATTGCAGACCTGCTGAATGGCAGTCGTGACAAGTACTCGGCAAAGGCCGAAAGCGAATTCTACGAGAGCCTCGGCAGCTCCCGCGCGGTCCGCGTCGCGGCTTTCCTCACGTCTCCGTGGCTATGGAGCGGGAAGCGCCGCTCCGGAAGAACGGACGCTTGCCGATCCGGGAACGTCGGTCACGCCGCATGCCTCACGCGGTCGTAATTCTGGGCGGCTTCGAACCGGAACTGCTGTACCAGCGTCATCAACGCATCGGCCTCGTTGGCGAGCTGGCGGCTCGCCTCGGTCGTTTCCTCGACCATGGCGGCGTTCTGCTGCGTCATCTGGTCCATCGCATTGACCGCGCCGTTGACCTCCTGCAGGGCAGCGGACTGATCCTGGCTTGCCGTCGCAATCATTTCGACATGGCTGCTGATCGCAATGATCTCCTGGCTGATCGCGGCGAGCACGGCACCGGTCTTCTGCACAAGGCCGGAGCCTGCGGTAACCTCGCGCGTCGACTTCTCGATCAGCCCCTTGATTTCGCGCGCCGCATCGGCGGACCGCTGTGCAAGTTCGCGCACCTCCTGCGCAACCACGGCAAAGCCCTTGCCCGCCTCGCCAGCCCGGGCGGCTTCGATACCTGCATTCAACGCCAGAAGGTTCGTCTGGAACGCAATGTCATCGATGACTTCGATGATCTGCTCGATCTGCTTCGACGCCTCTTCGATACGGTTCATCGCCGCGACCGCGTCGGTGACGACAGCGCCTGAACTATCGGCGTTTTTCTTGGTCGCGGACACGGCATCATTCGCCTCGCGGGCACGTACGGCCGACGATTTGACGGTCACGGTGATTTGCTCAACTGCGGCCGCCGTCTCCTCCAGATTGGCAGCCTGTCCTTCCGTACGCTTCGAAAGCTCATCGGCAGACGCCAGCATCGCCCCGGAGTTGTTCTGGATCGAAGCGGTGTTGTCGCGAATGCGCGCCAAGGTTTCCTGCAGCCGCACGAGCGACGCATTGAAATCGACGCGAAGCTGCTCAAGGCGACCGACGAATGGCGTCTGGATCGTCTGCGAAACATCGCCCTGCGCCAGGCGCCCCAAACCGGCGGCGAGCTGGTTGACGGCGAAGTCGATCTGGCCGTCAAGCGCGCGCTTCTCGGCGTCGTTGCGGGCACGTTCACTATCGCTATGCTGCCGCTGTTCGGCCGCCTGCATCTCCAAGTCCTGGCGGGCGCGGGCGTTGTCGCGGAACAGCGCGAGCGCGCGTCCGATCGCGCCGAATTCGTTCTGCTTCTCAACGCAAGGGATCGGCCTGTCGAGATTGCCGTCGGAAATCGTATGAATGGTCGCCGTCAGCGCCTCGAGCGGCCTGATGGACGCCCGGATGGCGAAGTAGGCTGCCACGCCGACGAGCAGCAATACCGCTACACCGACACCGGCCACCAGCATCAGCAGTTGCTGCAGGCTGCTGTAATAGACTTCCATCGGGATGCCGATGAACAGGATGCCGACGTTTGAACCGGCCGTGTTCTTCACCGGAAAATAGCCTGTCATGAACTTCCGACCGAAAAGGTCAGCCGGGCCGTAGTAGGCCTGCCCCTTGGCCAGTACCGCCTGCGCGGGATGATCCGCCGCGAGCTTCGTGCCGACAGCGCGGTCGCCGTTCTCTTTCTTGACGTTCGTGGAAACACGGACGTAGTCGCTGCCTTGGCGTTCAAAGACGGTGGCAACGCCAGCAATCGACTGTGCGGTGCGATCGACCAGAACGTGATCGCCGAGCGATGGCAGCTTTTCCTCGGTTACCCCGGCAAGCTCGTTGTTGCTGACTTCGACCTTCACTCCGGCATCGCTCGCGCCGTAGAGGACCGCCATCGTCCTGCTTGCATCCTTGGCGTCAGACACGGCGCTCGTCATCACGTAAGCGCTCAGATTGTAATAGGTGGCGCAGACGATCGCTGCGGTGCTGAAGACGAGTAGAACGAGTGTGATGGCGACGATCTGACGTACGATGGAAGCCGAGAACAGGCGTAGCATAGGTATCCCCTGAGACGTGAGCCCCGGAGGCTAATGCGAAAATTTAAAGAAAATCTTCAAAAAATTGATAATCGTCGAAAACTTAAAAAGACGGTATTCGGAAAAACAGAAGAGCCCCGGTATACCGGGGCCCTCCAAGCGCTTGTTTTGGCCGTCGTCTTATGCCGCGCGGTAGACGCTCGCCTGCATGTCGCCACCGATCTTGAACTGCTGGATGAGCCGCAGCAGTGAATCCGCCTCGACCGCAAGCTCGCGGCTTGCTGCCGTCGTCTCTTCGACCATGGCCGCATTCTGCTGCGTCATCTGGTCCATCTGGTTGACGGTCGCGTTGACTTCACCAAGTGCGCTCGACTGATCGTGGCTCGCTCGGGCGATCGTTTCGACATGCTGGCTGATCGTGACGATCTGGGCACTGATCTTCGCGAGCACCGTGCCGGTCTCCTGCACGAACTGCGAACCGGAGCTGACTTCGGTGGTCGACTTGTTAATGAGACCCTTGATCTCCTGCGCCGCAGCAGCGGAGCGCTGCGCCAATTCACGCACTTCCATGGCGACGACGGCGAAGCCCTTGCCGGCTTCACCGGCGCGTGCTGCTTCGATGCCGGCGTTCAGAGCCAGCAGATTGGTCTGGAATGCGATCTCGTCGATAACGCCGATGATCTGTTCGATCTGCCGGGACGCCGCTTCGATCCGGCCCATTGCGTCGATCGCGTTGCTGACGACAACTGCGGAGTCGTCGGCGCTGCGTTTTGCCTGGCGCACGATCTGATCGGCGTCCTTGGCCCGCTCGGCCGAGGAACGGACCGTGACAGTGATCTGGTCAACGGCAGCGGCGGTTTCCTCCAGCGAAGCTGCCTGCTGCTCAGTACGCTTGGAGAGGTCTTCAGCAGACTGAGCCATCTGGTTGCCGTTGCCCTGGATCATCTCGACGTTGTCGCGGATCTGGCTCATGGTGGCCTGCAGGCGCATCATCGAACCGTTGAAGTCCTGGCGGAGCTGCTCGAGGCGACCGATGAACGGCGTGTCGATCGTGGTCGAAATATCACCCTGCGACATGCGCTCGAGACCGGAGGCAAGCGCATTGACAGCAAACTCGATCTGGCGGTCCATTTCGCGCTTCTCGGCGTCGTTGCGCTGGCGTTCATGCTCGGCCGCGACGCGCTCTTCCTCGCTCTGCTCCTCAATGCGGATCTTGGAGATCGCATTCTCCTTGAAGATGCCAAGCGCGCGCGCCATGTCGCCGATTTCGTCATACCGCTGGTCGCCCGAGATGTTGGTGTCGAGCGCACCATCGGCAATACGGCGCATCGCGGCGGTGATCTGGCCGATCGGGCGCTGCAGCGTCAGGACAAGGGCAATGCCGCCGATGATCGAAACCAGGATGCCGAGGCCCGTCGTCAGCACGGAGATGCCATTTGCCTGAGTGCGCTCGGCACCGGCGCTCTTCTTCTGCAATTCGGCAAACGTCGTGAGCTGCCCCCAGACGGCATCAAGCTGCTGGCGAGCGGATGCGTAGTCGGTGACGCGCTGGTTGATCGTGTCGACTAGGCTCTGCGCATCCTTATCCATGGAGGCAAGGGCAGGCGACATTGCCGCGACGATGTCTTCCGCGAAATTCATGCCCTTCGCGCTGGCGAGCAGCGTGTTTAGGTTGGTGCCGAGCGTCGCGATCTCCTGATGCAGGCGGACGCGATTTTCCTTGCCAGGCTTGGCAGCGAACTCACCGAGCACGAGTTGCAGCGAGTAGATCGCGCTCTCCAGACGGCGCGTGTCTTCGAGAACCGAGTTCGTCTGCGCGATACGGCTGTCGAGCTCGACGAAGGTCGTCGTCGCTGCGCGCATCATCTGCGTTGCCGTCAGCTGGGTATAGGTCGACATCTGACGGAAGCGGGAGACAAGTCGCCCGAGATTGGCGATCGCCTCGTCGGTGCCGGCATCGGCCGCCGTTGCCTGCGCCTTCACGTCGCTGATCGTCTGCGACAGCGACTGTGTCATGCTCTTCTGGTTCGCGGGGACCGAAATCTCGATCAGGCGCTGCGCCTTTGCGATAGCGGGAATGGCGTCCGTGACGACCTTCAGCTTGTCAGCCGGCAGCTGGGCCTTGTTGAAGTCGGCCATGACGGCCGCAAGGGTATCACCGCCCTTCAGCAGGCGGTCGGCGGCGCGCAGCGTTGCAGTGGCGTTGCCCTCATCCTTGCGGATGTTTTCCTCGAGTTGCTGCGCATCGTAGTTGACGTTGAAGCGGCTGGTGATCATCACCTTCTGCGCGTCATCGATCGACTTACGAAGGGCGAGCTCCTGCTCGTGCAGGGTCCAGAGCTTGCCCACGGTGTCGGAAATTCCCGAGGTACCGTCGATGGCGGCAAGAAGGTTGTCGCGACCGCCATTGTCGCCGATCTGCTTCAGCGTGGCGTTCAGCGTGCCCTGTTGCGTCTTGATGTCCCCGTAAAGCTTGTCACGCGCTTCCTGGCTGGTCATCTGCAGGAAGTCGTCCATGGAGCCATAGAGATCCTTGAACCCGCTGAGCGACCGCAGGACGCTGTTGGAGATTTCCATACGTCCCTGCAGCATGCCCGAAGCATAGAGGCCGGTCAGGCCGACGGCAGAAATGCTCACGACGAAGGGCAATACAAAGATCAGGACCTTGGTCTTGATCTTGAAACGGGAAAGAATCTTGTCAATCAACATAGCGGTTCCGGCCTTCCATACACCACTCCTCCCGCCGGCCGCCTGGCGGGGCGCCGACCGAGTGCATCGAGCTGCTTTATTGGAACATTGGAGTTCCGGACGGCGAGGCCCGGTCGGCAGTCATTGCCGGTTCGCCTCACGCCAACGCGGAAGCGCCCAAAAAATCATCGAGCAAGTTTTGCAGAGGATGTCTTAATTTTCGGATAAGCGGAAATTACGGATAGCCGCAATCAAATCGATTTTAGCGGTGGTCAAATCGATTTGGCCCAGATATGGCCGGCGGCCCGAATGCGGCCGGTGCTCACAGATCCGAGATCGGGAGTGTCAGAAGCAACGTGCGAGGAGGAGAGCGGCCACGGCGGCCAATGCACTGGCAGAGAGGACGAAGTAGCGTGCGGCAACGAGCTTGTTGTCGGGCTTGGCTTGAGCGATTGCAATGGCGCGGGCGCGTCGTGCGTTCCTGTTCATTTTGCAGAACCTCACTTCATTTCTGACACAACAATCCAACAAAACGACCTGTTGGTAAAGCTCTATTTAGGAAGTGCTTTTCCATTCCGTCATGAGGCAGGATGGCGCACCCTTCTTAAGAACTCTTGAATCGAGCAGATAGTTTCGCGCCTATAAAGATTCACCGGCGACGAAGCCCGAAGCCCAGGCCCACTGGAAGTTATAGCCGCCGAGCCAGCCGGTCACGTCGACACATTCACCGATGAAATAGAGGCCCGGAATACTCTTCACCGCCATGGTACGGGAGTCGAGCCCCGTCGTATCGATGCCGCCGAGCGTCACTTCGGCAGTCCTGTAGCCCTCAGAGCCGGACGGCTTGATTTTCCAGCTTTGTACCGCTTCGGCCAAACGCGCCAGGACCTTGTCGGAAAGATCGGCCATATGGCCGACGATGCCTTCTCGGTCGGCCAGATATTGCGCCAGCCGCTTCGGGAGTATCTCGGCCAGCGCCGTCTGAGCGGACTGCCGGCCATTCACCCTTTTCGCCGCCTTCAGATGTTCGAACAGATCGACATCGGGCTCGATGTCGACGGTGATGTCCTCGCCCTCGCGCCAGTAGGAGGAGATTTGCAGGATCGCAGGGCCGCTGAGGCCGCGATGGGTGAACAGCAGGGCTTCGCGGAATGCTGTCTTGCCGTGACGGATTTCGGCTGGCGCCGATATGCCCGACAGGTCGGAAAGGCTTTCGAGCGTCGCCTGATCCAGGGTCAGCGGCACAAGTCCAGGCCGCGTCTCCACCATGGGAAGGCCGAACTGCTCAGCAATGCGATAGGCAAAGCCCGTGGCACCCATTTTCGGGATAGACTTGCCGCCGCTCGCGATCACCAGCGAGCGACATTCATATGCCCCCTCCGACGTCAAGATGCGGAAGCCTTCGCCGCTCTTTTCCACGTCCGCGATCTCGGTGCGCAGATGCAACGCCGCTCCGGCAGCCTGCATCTCATCGAGGAGCATGCGGATGATGTCCTTGGCGCTGTCGTCGCAAAACAGCTGCCCAAGCGTCTTCTCGCGCCAGGCAATCCGATGACGATCGACCATGGCAATAAAATCCGAAGGCGTGAAGCGCGCCAGCGCCGACTTGCAGAAATGCGGATTGGCGGAGAGGAAGCTCTTCGGGCCGGCGTGAATGTTGGTGAAATTGCAGCGCCCCCCCCCCGGAGATGCGGATCTTTTCGCCCGGCGATTTCGCATGGTCGAGAACGATGACCGAGCGGCCGCGCTGAGCGGCGCGAATGGCGCACATCATGCCGGCTGCGCCCGCGCCGATGACGATCACATCGCTTTTTCGCTGCAAAACCACTTCCCTTGTCGAAAGGCATCTTCTTTTTCCATCAAGAGGCGAAAGTCAACGTGCCTCCCCCTCGCCAATTGCCAAACTCCAGCTATGATGCCGTCACGATCAACGCAAACCGGTGTGTCATGTCCCCAAAAAAGACGACGCTGAAGCCTGCCAGAAACGTACCTGCCTCGAAGAAGACACCCCCGGACCCCGGACATCAGCGCGGCGTGGAAAACTGGAAGGAAGCAGCGCAGTTCTTGCGGGCGCGCGGCATTGAAGACATCGAATGCATTACGCCGGATCTTGCCGGCGTGCCGCGCGGCAAGATGATGCCGAGTTCCAAGTTCACGTCAAACACCTCGCTTGCGCTGCCTTCGGCGATCTACCGTCACACCATCTCCGGCGAATATCCGGACGAGACGGAAAGCTTCCGCTACGAGCCGCGCGACAGCGACCTGAAGCTGGTGCCTGACCTTTCGACGCTTTCGGTCGTCCCCTGGGAGACCGACCCGACGGCGCAGGTGATCTGTGATATCGTTAGCGTGGATGGGGAAGAGGTCCCCTACACGCCGCGAAACGTTCTGAAGCGCGTGCTGAAACTCTATGGCGATCGCGGCTGGAAGCCGATCGTGGCGCCCGAGATCGAGTTCTACCTCGTGGCGAAGAATGATGACCCGGATTATCCGCTGCATCCGCCGAAGGGCCGCTCCGGCCGTTCGATCCTCGGGGGTCAGGGCTATTCGATCGCCGGCATCAACGAATTCGACGAACTGATCGACGACATCTACCATTTCTCAGAAAAGCAGGGTCTCGAGATCGATACGCTGATCCACGAAGAAGGCCCGGCGCAGCTGGAAATCAACCTGCGCCACGGCAATCCGATCGAACTTGCCGACCAAGTGTTCCTGTTCAAGCGCACGATCCGCGAAGCGGCGATGAAGCACGGCATCTATGCCACCTTCATGGCCAAGCCGATGCAGGGACAGCCGGGCTCGGCGATGCACATCCACCAGTCGGTCGTGAACCAGGAAACCGGCAAGAACATCTTCTCCAACCCTGATGGTTCCGCCTCTCGTGAGTTCTTCCATTTCATCGGCGGCCTGCAGAAATACGTGCCGAGTTCCATGGTGATGCTGGCGCCCTATGTGAACTCCTATCGGCGGCTGACGCCTGACATGTCGGCGCCCGTCAACAATGCCTGGGGTTATGACAACCGCACGACGGCGTTCCGCGTCCCGGTATCCGATCCGCAGGCACGGCGCGTCGAAAACCGCCTGCCGAGTTCGGATGCCAACCCTTACCTTGCGCTCGCCGCCTCGCTCGCATCGGGCCTGCTCGGCATCATGAAGGGCATCGAGCCGACAGCACCAACAGAGGATACGGCAAACGAGGGCTCGATCGAACTGCCACGCGGCCTTCTGGAAGCAGTCGCGTTGATGGAAGACGAGGAAGCCTTCGAGGAAGTGTTCGGCAAGGAGTTCCTCGGCATCTACGCCGGTGTGAAGCGCGGAGAATTCGAAACTTTCATGCAGGTGATCAGCCCCTGGGAGCGCGAATTCCTTCTGCTGAATGTTTAGGGAGGGCTTCATCATGACATCGCAGGAGAGATGGCAGAGCCCGATTGCGCCCGGCATTTCCTGGTATCAGGCAACATCAGGCGAGCGGCCGACCTACCCGGAAATGGACGGCTCGAAGACATGCGACGTCGCAATCGTCGGCGGCGGCTACACCGGCCTTCAGGCCGCCTACAATCTCGCCAAATCCGGCGTCTCGGTGGTTCTCATCGAGGCGTGCCGGTTCGGCGACGGCGCCTCGGGGCGCAACGGCGGCCAGCTCGGCACCGGGCAACGCTGGTGGCCGGAAGAGCTTGAGGAAAAGATCGGCTACGAGCGTTCGCGCGCGCTGTTCGATCTCGCCGAGGCGGCCAAGCACCATCTCATGGATTTCGCGACCGACTATCAGATCGACATGGACTACATGCCGGGGCAGATGAACGTTGCACACAAGCCGAGCTACAGGGCCGACTACTACGAAAACGCCGAGATCGCGGCGATGCGCTACAACTATCCGCATGTGCGCTTCATGGACAAAGCCGAAACGCAGGAACGGCTCGGCTCGACGCGCTACCACTGCGGCGTTCGCGACATTGGGACGGGCCACATCCATCCGCTGAAGCTGCTGACCGGCCTTGCCCGGGTTGCCGCCAATGCCGGCGCGCAGATCTTCGAGATGACCAAGGCCTCGGCGATCCTTCATGGCAGCAGCAAGGTGTTGATCGAGACGCCAAGGGGCACGATCACTGCCGACAGGGCGCTGATCGCCTGCAACGGCTATATCGGCAATCTCGAGCCGGTGACGGCAAGTCACGTGATGCCTATCCGCTCCTTCATTGGCGCCACGGTGCCGCTCGACGCGCATCCGCAGGTGCTGCCGGGCGGCGAGTCCGTGGCCGACTCGCGCTTTGTCGTGCGCTACTTCCGCAAGTCCAAGGACGGACGATTGCTCTTCGGCGGGCGCGAAGCCTATACGGCCGACAATCCGCGCGACATAACGCAGCACATCCGCCGGCAGATCGCCGAGATTTACCCGGCGCTTCGGGACATCGAGATCACGCATGCCTGGGGCGGTTCGGTCGGCATCACCATGCCGCGTCAGCCTTTTGTGCGCGAGGTCATGCCTGGCGTGACGTCGATCGGCGGCTATTCCGGTCATGGTGTCATGCTCGCCAATTACTGCGGAAAGCTCTATGCCGAAGCGGTTCTGGGAAAATCGGCGGATCTCGATCTTTTCAAGTCGCTCGATATTCCGGCCTTTCCCGGGGGTGCGGCCATGCGCGCGCCGCTGCTTTTCCTGGCGCTCTCCTGGTTTGCACTGCGCGACAAGTTTTAGTCAGATTGCGGATTTCATCGCGCGGCAATTCGATCTAAAACCTCTTTCCGAGAGATTCATTGCATCGCACACTGGCTTTTTTAAATCGATTAGATTAAAGAGCCAATAACCCGTCTGATTGAGAGACATCCTCATGAGCAGCCAAACCATCCCCGTTGAACCCTTTGATTATGTCGTTTTCGGTGGCAGCGGCGACCTTGCGGAACGCAAGTTGCTGCCTGCCCTTTACCATCGTCAGATCGAGGGGCAGTTCTCCGAACCGACCCGTATCATCGGCGCGTCGCGTAGCCCGCTGACGAACGAGGAATATCGCAAGTTTGCCCAGGACGCCCTGAAGGAGCACCTCAAGAAGGGCGAATACAACGAGGCCGAGGTTACGAAGTTCCTGCAGCGCCTGTACTACGTGCCGGTGGATGCGCGTTCGGATGCCGGCTGGGATCAGCTCAAGAAGCTTCTGGACGAAGGCAAGGATCGCGTGCGCGCCTTCTACCTCGCCGTTGCTCCGGGCATCTTCGGCGACATCTCGCAGAAAATTCATGACCACAAGCTGATCACCAAGTCGACGCGCATTGTCGTTGAAAAGCCGATCGGCCGCGACCTTGCTTCCGCCCTGCAGCTGAACGACACGATCGGCAAGGTCTTCAAGGAAGAGCAGATCTTCCGCATCGACCACTATCTCGGCAAGGAAACGGTGCAGAACCTGATGGCGTTGCGCTTTGCCAATGCGCTCTATGAGCCGCTGTGGAACGCCAACCATATCGACCACGTGCAGATCACGGTTGCCGAGTCGGTCGGCCTCGAAGGCCGCGCCGGATATTATGACACCGCTGGCGCGCTGCGCGACATGGTGCAGAACCACATCATGCAGCTCGTCTGCCTGGTCGCGATGGAGGTCCCCTCCTCGATGGACTCCGAGGCCGTCCGCGACGAGAAGCTGAAGGTGCTGCGCGCATTGAAGCCGATCAATGCATCGAACGTCGAGACCAATACCGTTCGCGGCCAGTATCGCGCCGGCGCTTCCAGCAGCGGTCCGGTCAAGGGTTACCTTGAGGAGCTCGAAGGCGGCGTTTCGAACACCGAAACCTTCGTTGCCATCAAGGCCGAAATCGGCAACTGGCGCTGGGCTGGCGTTCCCTTCTACATCCGTACCGGCAAGCGTCTTGCCGGCCGCATGTCGGAAATCGTCATCACCTTCAAGTCGATCCCGCACTCGGTCTTCGACCAGTCCGCCGGCCGTATCAACCAGAACCAGCTCATCATTCGCCTGCAGCCTGATGAAGGCGTCAAGCAGTCGCTGATGATCAAGGATCCGGGCCCGGGCGGCATGCGCCTCCGCAACGTCTCGCTCGACATGAGCTTTGCCGACGCTTTCCAGGTCCGCAATCCGGACGCCTATGAACGGCTGCTGATGGACGTCATTCGTTCAAACCAGACGCTGTTCATGCGCCGCGACGAAGTCGAGGCCGCATGGCAGTGGGTCGACCCGATCTTGAAGGGTTGGGATTCGACCGGCCAGAAGGTTCAGGGATACACCGCCGGCACCTGGGGCCCCAGCCAGTCGATCGCGCTCATCGAGCGTGACGGCCGCACCTGGCACGACAACCTGTAGGATAAAGAACGATGGCAGCGACGATGCATGCTTTTGCCAATGGCGCGGAACTGGCTCGCAACCTTGCCGACAAAGTCGCTGCGTCGCTTTCCGCGGCAATCGACGCACGGGGAGCGGCAACCTTTGCCGTTTCCGGCGGCTCGACGCCGAAACTGTTTTTCCAAGAGCTTTCGGCCCGCGATCTCGACTGGACCAAAGTGACCATCACACTCGTCGACGAACGCTTCGTAGCGGCGAACAATCCGCGCTCGAACCATCTGCTGGTGGCCGAAAACCTCCTGCGGAACAAGGCGGAGGCTGCAAACTTCCTGCCGCTCTACCAGGCAGCAGGCTCGGTCGAGGAGGCTGCGAGGCTTGCGACAAGCGCGACGGCCAGGATCGGCAATCCCTTCGATGTGGCGATCCTCGGAATGGGCGGCGACGGCCATACCGCCTCGTTCTTTCCGCGCGGCAGCAATCTGAAGGTCGCGCTCGATCCCAACACGCCGCGTGGTATCATCACCATGGAGGCGGAGGGCGCGGGCGAGCCGCGGCTCACCTTCACCTTCTCCAGCCTTCAGGATGCAAAGCTGCTCGTGCTTCACATCGAAGGCGAGAGCAAGAAGGACGTCCTGACGAAAGCGCAGAGCGCCGGCGACGAGGCAGAGATGCCGATCCGCGCCATTTTGCGGCGGGCGGCGAGCCCCGTCGAAATCTACTGGGCTCCATAAGCCTTCGGGCAGATAGCCGCGAACGAAAAACTGAAGAGCAAACAAGGCAGGATACCTCCCATGTCCGCTAATGCACGCATTTCTGCGATCACCTCCCGCATCGTCGAACGATCGAAGCCGACACGCGGACTTTATCTGGAGCGCCTGCGCAATGCGACCTCCAAGGGTGTAAGCCGCTCGGTTCTCGGTTGCGCCAACCTCGCGCACGGCTTTGCGGTCTGTTCCCCCGCCGAGAAGGACGCGCTTGCAGGCGACCGCGTGCCAAACCTCGGCATCATCACTTCCTACAACGACATGCTCTCCGCGCACCAGCCCTTCGAGCATTATCCGGCGATCATCCGCGAGGCGGCAGCGGAAGCCGGGGGCATCGCGCAGGTCGCCGGCGGTGTTCCTGCCATGTGCGATGGCGTCACCCAGGGGCAGCCGGGAATGGAGCTTTCCTTGTTCTCGCGCGACCTGATCGCCATGGCTGCCGGCGTGGGCCTCTCCCACAACATGTTCGATGCCGCGCTTTTCCTCGGCGTCTGCGACAAGATCGTGCCCGGCCTTGTCATCGCCGCCCTCTCCTTCGGGCATCTGCCGGCGATCTTCGTGCCGGCCGGTCCGATGACGTCGGGCCTGCCGAACGACGAGAAGTCACGCGTGCGCCAGCTTTATGCCGAAGGCAAGGTCGGCCGCGCCGAACTGCTGGAAGCAGAGTCGAAGTCCTACCACGGTCCGGGCACCTGCACCTTCTACGGCACGGCGAATTCGAACCAGATGCTGATGGAGATTATGGGCTTCCATATGCCCGGCTCCTCCTTCATCAATCCAGGCACTCCGCTGCGCGAAGCCTTCACACGCGAAGCTGCCAAGCGTGCGTTGACGATTACGGCCCAGGGCAACGAATACACGCCGGCCGGCGAGATGATCGATGAGCGCTCTATCGTCAACGGCGTCGTCGGCCTGCACGCGACCGGCGGCTCGACGAACCACACGCTACACCTCGTCGCCATGGCGCGGGCAGCAGGCATCCAGCTGACCTGGCAGGATATTGCCGAGCTATCCGAGATCGTGCCGCTGCTGGCGCGCGTTTATCCGAACGGCCTTGCCGACGTGAACCACTTCCACGCCGCCGGCGGCATGGGCTTCCTTATCAAGGAGCTGCTCAAGCACGGCATGGTGCATGACGACGTTCGTACGGTCTTCGGCCATGGCCTGCAGGCTTACACGATCGATCCCCGCCTCGGTGACGACGGCACGATCGTGCGCGAACCGGCACCGGAAAAGAGTGTCGACCCGAAGGTGCTTGCCAATATCGAAACCCCCTTCCAGGCCAATGGCGGCCTGAAAATGCTTCGCGGCAATATCGGCAAGGCCGTCATCAAGATCTCTGCAGTCAAGCCGGACCGCCACGTCATCGAAGCGCCGGCCATCGTCTTCCACAGCCAGCAGGAACTGCAGGACGCTTTCAAGGAAGGCAAGCTCAACAAGGACTTTATCGCCGTCGTTCGCTTCCAGGGACCGAAGGCGAATGGCATGCCGGAACTGCACAAGCTGACGCCGCCACTCGGCGTGCTGCAGGATCGCGGCTTCCGCGTGGCACTTCTGACCGACGGCCGTATGTCCGGCGCTTCGGGCAAGGTTCCGGCTGCAATCCACGTGACACCGGAGGCTGTCGATGGTGGTCCGATCGCTCGCATCAAGGACGGCGACATCATTCGCCTCGACGCGATCGCCGGCACGCTGGAGGTACTGGTCGATGCTGCCGATCTGGCGGAACGCGAGTCCGTGGTTGCCGATCTTTCCGAGAACGAATTCGGCATGGGCCGCGAGCTGTTTTCGCCCTTCCGCCGCGCCGTCGGTCCTTCGGATCGCGGGGCCAGCGTCCTCTTCCATTGAGGCAATAGCCCGCTCTAGAAACAACGAAGCCCGCGAGGAAACTCGCGGGCTTTGCCTTTGATGCTTGGCGAAATCAGCCGCGGATGTCGAGCACGCGATCGCGGTGTGCCGGGTGTGTGCTGTAGACGAAGATCTTGTTGAGTTCCTTATCATTTAGCATGCGCAGAAAACGAACTTCGATGGTGTTGTTGGCATTCACCCGCGTTAGCATGCAGCCGATCTTGGTGATGCGTGCATCCGGGATATCGAGATAGAACTGCTTCGGAAGGGCGTACTGGGTGAGGAGCGCGAGGACGGCCGTGCTCTTCGAAATGCGAATGATATCGCAACGCCGGGACGCCATGTGCATGACGCCCTTCTCAGTATATTCGATGCGTGCGGCATTCATCGTATCCTCCATTTTGAACCGCACTTCGCGGTCGTACATGAAGGATTCCTCCTTATTTAGAAAGTGCTGCCCGGAAGGCATTGGATTCGATGCTGCCACCGCCGTATTCCCTTCGATATTCAATGAGGAAATACTAGCTGGCGATGTTTAACAGAAGGTGAGATTAGTTTCGATCCGGCACGCTATACACACTGAACGCCGCAGCGAACCTGCAAGAATAAACCCGTTTTCGATCAAATACATAACAAAGCCCGGGCAACACATCGCGGTCCCCGGGCCTGATTTTTCTCGTTCGCAACGAGGCAACTTTATTTACGATATGTGCGCCCTTCCGCATCGAAAAGATGCAGCTTGGAGCGGTCGGCCGAGAAGTGCATCTTCTGGCCCTTCTTGATATCGTAAATGCCAGGCAGCTTGACGATGATCGGCTCGCCCGGAACGAGACCCTCGATGTAGAGCAGTGTCACTTCGCCGAGCGCTTCGACGATCGAGACTTCGCCCTCGAAGAGGTAGTCGTCGCCGGCACCGGCGATGCGTAGATCCTCGGGGCGAACGCCGAAGCTCGCGGTCTTGCCCTTCTCAGAGCCCGCCGTCGGAATGTCCAGCGTTACGGACTTGCCGCCGGTCAGCGTCACCGTCGTTGAGTTGCCAGCCTCGGTAATCGTCGACGGAATGACGTTCATGGCCGGAGAGCCGATGAACTTGGCGACGAAGAGATTGGCCGGACGCTCGTAGAGCTCCAGCGGTGCGCCCACCTGCTCGATGTTGCCGGCGGAAAGAACGACGATGCGGTCGGCAAGTGTCATCGCCTCGACCTGGTCGTGCGTGACGTAGATCATTGTCGTGCCGGCCATCTGCTCGCTCAGGCGGGCGATCTCGATGCGGGTCGCGACACGAAGAGCTGCGTCGAGGTTCGACAGCGGCTCGTCGAAGAGGAAGACCTTCGGATTGCGGCAAATGGCGCGGCCGATGGCAACACGCTGGCGCTGACCACCGGAGAGCGCTTTCGGCAGGCGATCGAGATATTTGCCGAGTTGAAGACTGTCGGCCGCCGCACGAACACGGCGATCGATCTCCTGCTTGTTTTCGCCGGCGATCTTCATGCCGAACGCCATGTTGTCGTAGACCGTCATGTGCGGATAGAGCGCATAGGACTGGAACACCATGGCGATGCCGCGCTTCGACGGCGGCACATCGTTGACCAGCTGGCCATCGATATACATGTCGCCACCGGTAATGTTCTCCAGGCCGGCAATCATGCGCAGCAGGGTGGATTTTCCGCAGCCCGAAGGGCCGACGAACACAACGAACTCGCCCTCCTTGATCTCCAGATCGATGCCGTGGAGAACGTCCACGGAACCGTAGGATTTGCGAATATCCTTGAGCGTCAGTCCAGTCATTAAATCCTCCTCCTCAAGTCGTCAGGCGAGACGAGCGAAGTACGCTCCCCATGCCGGAATATCGATCTTCTCACCGTAGTTATTGCTGACGAAGCCGTGGCCCGTCAACGCCTGCCAGTCACCGGCAGGCAAAACGACGGCACTTTCGGTAGCGCACATGTTGAAGACGCAAAGCAGCTTTTCGTTGCCGTACTCGCGCACGAAAATCAGCACGTCCTCCTGCGGTTCCATGAACTCGATCTCGCCCTTGGCAAAGGCCGGATGCAGCTTGCGGAAGGCGAGGAAGCGGCGATAGTGCTCGAGGACCGAGTTCTCGTCGCCCTGCTGGACGCTGACGGCGCGCAGGATGTGTTCGACAGGAACCGGCAGCCACGGCTTGACGGTCGAGAAGCCGCCCTGGGCGACCTGGCTATCCCAAACCATCGGCGTGCGGCAACCATCACGGCCCTTGAATTCCGGCCAGAACTGGATGCCGTAGGGATCCTGCAGGTCCTGATAGGCGAGATCGGCCTCGGTCAGGCCGAGTTCCTCGCCCTGGTAGAGGCAGACGGAACCGCGCATCGTCATCAGGAGCGACGCATACTGCTTGGCGAATGCATCGTGATCGGCGACCAGCGAGCCCCAGCGGCTGACATGGCGCATGACATCGTGGTTGGAAAACGCCCAGCAGGCCCAGCCATCGGGTGCCGCGGCCGCGAAGTCTTCCATCACCTCCTCGACGCGTTCGGGCGACAAGGGGTCGGGCGCCAGGAACTCGAAGGCATAGCACATATGCATCTTGTCATTGCCTGACGTGTATTCGCCGACGATCTCAAGACCGCGTTGACTGTCGCCCACCTCGCCGACGGCAGCAATCGCCGGAAACTCCTCGAGCACGGCGCGGAACCGCTTCAGGAACTCCAGGTTCTCCGGCCGGTTCTTGTCGTAAAGGTGCTCCTGGAAGTTATAGGGATTGACCGCAGGAGCGGTTGAGGCGTTGCGGCGCTCGGGGGCGAGCGCCGGATTGTCGCGCAGTTCCCTGTCGTGGAAGTAGAAGTTGATCGTATCGAGGCGGAAGCCATCGACGCCGCGCTTCAGCCAGAAGCGGACGACATCAAGCAACCGGTCCTGAACCTCGGGATTGTGCAGGTTCATGTCCGGCTGCGAGGTCAGGAAGTTGTGCATGTAGTACTGCATGCGCGTCGGATCCCACGCCCACGCGGAACCGCCGAAAATCGACAGCCAGTTGTTCGGCGGCGTGCCATCAGGCTTGGCATCAGCCCAGACATACCAGTCGGCCTTCGCGTTGGTCTTGCTGGATCGGCTCTCGACGAACCAGGGATGCTGGTCCGAGCTGTGCGAGATGACGAGGTCGATCATCACGCGAATGCCGAGGCGATGGGCCTCTGAAATCAGCGTGTCGAAATCCACCAGCGTGCCGAAAATGGCATCGACGTTCTCGTAGTCGGAGACATCGTAGCCGAAATCGCGCATTGGCGAAGTGAAGAAAGGCGAGATCCAGATCGCGTCGGCGCCGAGGGCGGCGACATGCGGCAGCCGGGCGGTGATCCCCTTCAAATCGCCGATGCCGTCGCCATTGGAGTCCTGGTAGGAGCGCGGATAGATCTGATAGATCACCGCGCCGCGCCACCAGTCCTTGTCGGCCGTCAAAATGGATTGGGATGCCATGCTCATGTTTCCTGTTCGATCGTCTTGGGTTGCTAACCGCCCTTGACCGAGCCCGCGAGCAGACCACGCACCAGATAGCGCTGCAAGCCGAAGAACACGAGCAGCGGTACGACAATGGTGACGAAGGCCGAGGCCGTCAGGATTTCCCAGTTGCCACCCCGTGACCCGAGCAGCGCGTTCAGCGCGCCTGTCAGCACGAGGTGGTCCCTGTCGGTGCCGAGGAAGACCATGGCGACAAGCAGGTCGTTCCACACCCACAGGAACTGGAAGATCGCAAAGGATGCGAGCGCGGGGAAGGACAAGGGCAGTACGATACGGGTAAAGATTTCAAAATCGCTGGCGCCGTCGACGCGGGCGGACTCAATAATTTCCCTCGGGAGACCGGCGATGTAGGCGCGCAGCAGATAGATTGCGAGCGGCATGCCGAAGGCAGTGTGCGCGAACCAGATGCCGGGATAGGTCTTCGACGGAGCGTCGAGCAGTGCGCCGATTCCGTTGTAAAGTCGCAGAAGCGGAATGAGCGACATCTGCAGCGGCACGACGATAAGGCCGACAACAAGCGCGATCAGCAACGCGCGCCCCGGAAACTCCATCCAGCTCAGCGCGTAGGCCGCGAAGGCGGCGATCAGGATCGGGATGATCGTCGCCGGGATGGTGACAGTCAGCGAGTTGATGAAGGACTGCCCGATACCCTCGCTGGTCAGAACGTTCTTGTAGTTCTGCAGCGTGAATTCCGGCGGCGTGGCGACGGAAATGTAGACACGGCGGCCGCCGTCATCCGGTCCGAAGGCGGCATACTTCATATAGCGATAGTTGCCGTCGGCTGCGACGGTGAGCGACACGCCGTCGCCGAGATCAGCCGTCTCGCCCGCCTTGTAGGCGGACGGCTGCTGGACACGCGTGCCGAAAGCGCGGATGGAGCGCCCCTGCTGTCCTTCCAGCACATTGCCCGAAATGACGTAAATGGCGCCTTCCTGCTTCTGCTGGTCGGGCTGTCCAAGGCGCACGGCAACGGTGCGTGACGAACCCGCAAAGGCCGTCCACCAGCCGGAGACGACGAGCTGGTCCTTGTCGCGCAACGCGCTGACAAAGATACCGAGCGTCGGGATCAGCCACAGAACGACGATCACGAGGACCGCAAAGTGGACAAAGAGACGGGCGGGGCCGATCTTGAAGAAATCTCGGGTAAGCGTCATCTCAGTGGCCTCCCAGCTCGCGATTGGCGCGACGGACGTTCCAGACCATGATCGGCGTCACGGCCAGCATGATGATCAGCGCGATAACAGCACTTCGGCCGGAGTCACCACCGCCTCGGAACAGCCAGTTGAACATCAGGTTGGCGAGCACCATCGTATTCCATTGACCGTTGGTCATGGTCAGCACGATGTCGAAGACCTTGAGCACGAGAATGGTAATCGTGGTCCAGACAACGGCGATCGTACCCCAGACCTGCGGCACCATGATGCGCCAGAAGATCTGCCAGCCGTTTGCGCCATCGATGACGGCGGCTTCAATGGTTTCCTCAGGGATGCCGCGGAGCGCCGCGGACAGGATTACCATCGCAAAACCGGTCTGAATCCAGATGAGGATGATCATCAGGAAAAAGTTGTTCCAGAAGGGAACCGAGATCCATACCTGAGGCGTCCCGCCGAACAGCTGGACGATCGCGTTGAGGAGGCCGATCTGCACATCGTTGCCGCCGCGGTATTCGTAGATGAACTTCCAGATAACCGATGCGCCGACGAAAGAGATCGCCATCGGCATGAAGACGATGCTCTTGGCAATATTGCCCCACCAGATGCGGTCGGTCATCACGGCGATGACGAGGCCGAAGAAGGTGCAGGCCGCCGGCACGACCGCCAGCCACAGGATGTTGTTGAAGATCGACTGGCGGAATTCGCGGTCGGTGAAAGCCCACTGATAGTTCGCAAAGCCGACAAACTGCTCACCGGAGCGATCATAGAAGGACAGGATGAGCGTCGCGACCACGGGATAAACGAGGTAGACGACAAGGAGGAGAAGGGCCGGCCCGATGAACAGCCACGGGCGGATCATCGCCCGGCGATTCAGGTTGCGCGCTGCGGAATGGATGTCACCATCCTTCACCGGCAGGGACCAATCAAGGATCTTGTTGGAAAAATAGAAATAGGCCGAGCAGGCGAAGACCGCCACGACCACGACCCCCAAAGCGGAAACTATCTGCGACAGCATTCGTCCCTCCCCCTGCTACCCTGTCTGTCCTGACGGGTATGCGCGCCGATGTCGTCACGCCGCCATCGCTCGACGCGACAGGCGACAGTGGCCGGACACTCCCAGTATCCGGCCATGTATTTCAACCATGCCGCCGCAACCGACGGCATGGAACTCAGGCGATGTTACTTGATCGCGTCCCAGGCACCCTGAATTTCCTTGGCGGTGTCTTCCGCAGACTTGCCACCAACGAAATCGACCATGCCTGTCCAGAATGCGCCCGCGCCGATCTTGCCCGGCATCAGGTCGGAACCATCGAAGCGGAAAGTCGTCGCAGTCGTCAGGATCTCGCCTTCCCGCTTCATCTGATCGTTTGCATAGGCTGCCGTGTTGACGCCCTTGTACGGCGTCAGGAAGCTGGACTGCGCCATCCAGACTTCGTGTGCGATCGGTGTCTTCAGGAATTCAACGAACGCCCGGGCGGCCTTGGAGTCCTTCGTGACGGTTACGAGCGTACCAGCGCCCAGAACCGGCTTGCCGAGATCGGCATGCGCCGCATAGGTCGGCATATAGAAGAAGTCGGCATCCTGACCGAGCTTCGTGCCTTCTGGGAAGAAGGACGGAATGAATGAAGCCTGGTGATGCAGATAGCACTTCGGCGGCACGCCGAAGAGACCCTTCGGGCTGTCGCGGAAGTCGGTCGCAGCTACCGCTGCAACGCCACCGCTGACATACTTCTCGTTCTTGGCGAAGGAGCCGAATTCCTCGACCGCGGCAACGACGGCCGGATCGGTGAACTTCACTTCGTTGGTCGTCCACTTGTCGTAAACATCAGGCTTCTGCTGGCGCAGCATGATGTCTTCGATCCAGTCCGTTGCCGGCCAGCCGGTCGCACCACCGGAGCCGAGGCCGATGCACCACGGCACGCCGCCGTCCTTGACGATCTGGTCCGTCAGGGCATGGAGCTCTTCCATGGTCGTCGGGACCTTGTAGCCTGCTTCCTTGAAATTCTCCGGCACATACCAGACAAGCGACTTCACGTCGGCCTTGTATGGGAAGGCGTAGAAGGCTTCCTTGCCGTCCTTGCCCTTGTAGGTGCCATAGCCAACCCAGCTGTCGCCGGCGCCATAGTTTTCCTTGACCCAAGCGGAGGTCTCATCGCCGAGTGGCGTCAGGAAGCCCTTGCCGGCGAGGTCGGCGAGAAGGCCCGGCTGCGGCAGGATCGCGATGTTCGGCGGCGAGCCAGCCTGCGTGTCGATGACGATCTGCTGTTCATAGTTTTCCGAAGACGAGTACTTGGCGTCCACGCCGGTCGCTTCGGTGAAATAGGCCAGAATGCTGCGGAAGAAGGCTTCGTCTTCACCGCGCCATGGCCCGAAGATGGTCATCTGCTCGCCCTTCAGGTCGGCATGGGCAGCCTTGAAGTCGTCGTAGCTCTTCCAGTTGAACTTCGAATCCTGCCCGGGGGCAAACTTCAGATCGGCAGCCGACGCGGCACCCGCAGCAAGAAGCGCCGCCGCGGCAACGCCCATCAAAAACGTCTTTCTCATGTGATCAACCTCCCATCACAATCCCAACCGCACTTTTGAAACTATTTGGATGCCGTTCCAAAGCGCTTTGACAAATGCACTCATTTCACTTTCGATGGAAAAGAGTCAAGCTATTTCGCGAAAAGGGCAGCAGACGCGGCCCTGTTATCCCCGAAGTACCGACGCCACACCCTTGGGAATATGGCGCGATTTTGCTTGAGTCAAGCGGTGCAGCTGCTACATAATTGAAAGCGCTTTGGATGCCATTGGGAGCTGGCGGCCAGTGCGAGCGGAGGAAGCATAACACGTGAATCTCAAACAGCTATCGGAATTGCTTGGACTGTCGCAGACGACGGTAAGCCGCGCATTGAACGGCTACCCCGAAGTCAATGAGGCGACGCGCGAGCGCGTGTTGCAGGCCGTCAAGGAAACCGGATACCGTCCGAACAAGGCGGCCCAGCGGCTTGCGACCGGCAAGGCCGGTTCCATCGGCCTCGTAATGCCAACCGCTCCCGACCACTATTCGGACGTCCATTTCGGCGAATTCCTGACGGGCCTCGGCGAGGAGGCCGTGCGCCACGACTTTCATTTCGTGATCATGCCGGCCGATCCCAACGACGAAGTTGGCGCGCTGAGGCGGCTTGCGATCAGCGGCAATGTCGATGCGCTGTTCGTCGCCTATATGCGCGGCCATGATCCGCGACTACCGATGCTGAAGTCGCTTTCGATGCCCTTCCTCGTGCATGGCCGCTCCTTCGGCTCCGAGCCGGACTATCCCTACCTCGACATCGACAATGAAGGCGCTTTCTACGATGCCGCGCGCCTGCTGCTTCAGCTCGGCCATACGCGCTTTGCCCTGCTCAACGGGCCGGAGCATCTCGACTTTGCGATCCGTCGCAAGAACGGAATGATTGCCGCACTTTCCGAGCGGGGATTGTCGCTTCCGGACGATCACATGAGCCACACATCAATGACGGACGAGCTTGGCCAGACCGCAATGGAGCGCTTTCTGCAGATGCCGGAGCGGCCGACGGCCATCCTCTGCTCCAGTACGGTGTTGGCGCTTGGCGCGATCCGCGCCGTAAACCAGGCCGGCCTGAAGCTCGGGGAGGAAATCTCGCTGATCGCGCATGACGACGTCCTGCCACATCTGAAGCCCGAGAACTTCTCGGTGCCGCTGACGACGACACGATCCTCGCTTCGGGCGGCAGGCGTGCGCATCGCTCAACGGCTCATCGGAACGATCAAGCAGGAAGGGCCCTTCCCGGAGCAGGAGCTCTGGAAGACCGAGCTGATCGTCAGGGCCTCAACGGGCCCTGCTCCACGGCAGGATCAGAATGTCGGCGGTGTCTGACCGGCGGTGCGATGGGCGGCAATGACGGTGTTGGCCATCAGCATCGCAATGGTCATCGGGCCCACACCACCCGGAACCGGCGTAATGACATCGGCGACCCTTGCCGCCTCTTCAAAGGCGACATCCCCGACCAGACGAGTCTTGCCTTCACCTTTCTCGGGAGCCGGAATGCGATTGATGCCGACGTCGATGACCGTGGCGCCGGGCTTCACCCAATCACTCTTGACCATTTCCGGCCGGCCAACGGCGGCAACCAGAATATCCGCATTGCGGCAGACAACGGGCAGATCCTTGGTGCGCGAGTGAGCGATGGTGACCGTCGCGTTGGCGTTCAGCAGCAACTGCGCCATCGGCTTGCCGAACAGGTTCGAGCGGCCGATGACGACGGCATTCAGGCCCGAGAGATCTTCGCCGTGCGTGCGGCGCACGAAGACCATCGCGCCGGCTGGCGTGCAGGATACCAGGCCCGTTACAAGATCGCCGGTTGCAAGCTTGCCGGCATTGACGACGTGCAGACCGTCGACATCCTTTTCCGGCAGGATCGATTGGATGATCGGTTCGGATTTCAGATGCTTCGGCAGCGGCAGTTGCACAAGGATGCCGTGGATCGAGGGGTCGTTGTTCAGCGACGCGACGAGTGCCGCCAACTCATCCTGCGTGGTCTCGACAGGCAAAGTGTGCTGGACGGATTTGAAGCCGCATTCCTTCGCCATCTTGCTCTTGGAGTTGACGTAGGCGTGGCTGGCCGGGTCATTGCCAACGATCACGACCGCAAGACCCGTCTTGACACCGCTCTGCTTGTCCAGCGCCGATGTCGCCGCCTTCACCGTTTCGATTACGGAAGCTGCGACCTGTTTGCCATCAATCACTGTCGTCAAGACTATCTCCTGCCCTTGCTTTCGCCCATTGTAGCCGGTGGCGCCGAGCGCGATTTGCCTGTCCACGCCCTATCCTGCCTAAAATGGCAAATGCAAGAACAATCGTGTCGCAGCTGGTCAGGATGCCGCCTGCCGGGTACGCAACCTGTCGCGCATGGCGGCGAGCTCCGCGCGTATAATGTCCACTTCCTGCGGCATCGCGGCAGGCTCAGCTGCCGATGGCGCGACGACAACCGGCTTCGGGGCGGGAGTGGGCAGCGACGGTTCCTTCCTTGCGGACGCCGTGAACCTGGCGCGCGCTTTGAAAGACACTGTCGCAAGACCAAATGCGAGGCCAGCAAAGGCGCCGAGCAACGTGGGGAGCCAGCCCTCCTCCGCCGGCACTGCGGCGACCTGCACCGCCTTCTGCAGTCGCAGGCTGCCGGCACCAGGCGTCACCGCTCCGGTCGTGATCGCATCCTCAAGGCGCTGGCGTGCCGCACTCGCCTTGTCGCGAAGCTCGGCGAGTTTCGCCAGGTCGACACCCGTATCCTTGCTTTGCGCAATCAGTGCATTGCGACTGTCGCTTAGCTGCCGCTTCTCGACGGTCGCCTGCTTCATCTCGTCGGTCGTTTCGCGGAGCAGCCGGGCGATGTCGTCACCGATCGCTGCTTTCAAGCCGTCGACCTCTGCCTGCTGAGCTTGCAAGCGGGGATGGCGGGGACCGAGATTGGCCGACAGCTGTGAATGAGACAGTTGTGCCGCCACATACTTGTCGCGGCGATCGACGAGCGTCGGCGACATGAGGTCCGCATCCAGCGTACCGGCAATGACATCGCCAACCTTCGCCGCCTTCAGACGACGGGCCCTTTCCTGGGTAGCAGCAATTCGCTCGTCCCCTGCCTTCAGTTCCGCGTCCATGCTCCCGATCTGCCGCTGCAGATCGATGGCAACCTTCACGTTGCCTTCGCCACTTTTCTGCGTGAAGGCCGTAAGATCGAGTTGCGCCGCGTCGGCCGCCTTCTTCAGCGACCCGTCTTCGGCCGCGGCCTTTGTGGTTCCTGAGCCTGTCACGACAGACGCCAGGTAGTTCGCAATGCGCGCGGATTTCTCGGCGCTGCCGGTCGTCACCTTGAAATCGATGGTGCCGGCGTGAGGGTCGCTCGTGGTGCGGATCGCGGAAACGAGCGATGCTTCTGCGTGCGAAAGCGGATCGGCGGCAGCGCCATCGGTCGAAAGCAGGTCGACAGCCACCGCAAACGCATCCGAGGAGAGGCCGAAAAATTCCGGATCGCGATCGAGTTTCAACGCAGCGACCGTTGCCGCGATCACGTGGGAAGACCGAAGCGTCTTCTCGGCCACTTTAGCGACGGCCGCACGGCCTTCGCCGTCACCTTGGACAGCGAGCACAGCGTCAGCGCTATAGCGCGTCGTTTCGGCCGGGATCAGGGCACCGCTCGCCGCGCCCAATGCGGAGATGAGAGCAACTATCGCAAGTGGCTTCAGACGCTGCGATTTCGGTGCACTGTGTTCGGTAGGCAGCGTGGCGACGTTCGGGGTCGCTGTCGCTTCTGTGGCGCACGTAACTTCCGAAGGCACAACAGAGGACGGATCGATCGCGGCAGCCGCTGCATCGTTCGCAGCCTCGAGCCGCTTGCCCAGGATCGTTTCGATGCGGCTGACAAGCGGCGGCGGCGCCTCGGCATCACGTCTGGACCGCTGCCGCTCGAGCGCACGCTCGATCACCCCGAGCAATTCTGCCTCCGCAGCCGGCATCGCGGCCGCAGTTTTGGATGGCATCGCCACACGCTCGCCCTTGACCGCCACAGGTCGGCGGAAGGCTTGGCTTCTCGGGTTGTTGTCGTACATCGCCAGATCTCATGCGTATGAACGGTCGAAGCCATCCGCGAAAGCGGACGGGTTAACCAACACTAAAAGTTCATGGCAAAGAAAAGGTTAACTGGCCGACCTTGCGTCGGTCAGTTCCGTATCCGCATGCGGCGTTCCGTCGTACCGGAGGGCGTAGTACAGGAAGGCAGCAAAGCCCAGGCCGGAACGAAGGCCAGGGCGCGCCGGCCATTGCGTCCAGCGATAGGCGCGTTCAAGTCCCACCGTCCGTACAATCTTCGGCACGGGGCGGATCATACCGGCCACGACATCGAACAGGTCGCCGACAGCAAGCACTAGGCGAGCGTGATCCGCCCGGATGTTCTCTTGGATCCATTTTTCCTGAAATGGAGTGCGCGCTCCGACGACGAGTATGTCGAGCATTTGCCCGTCGATCTGATCTACGATCCGCGACCTGCCTTCTGTGTGGGAGAGGGTGTCGGAAATGACGGTGAACTCGTGCCATGGCGCGTGCCGACGGAATTTCGCTGCAGTCAGGCGAGCCTCTTGAGGGTTCGTGCCGATAAGGCCGATGCGGCGCGGTGTCTCCATGAACGTCAGCAGCGCCGGCACGAAATCGGCGGCCCTCAAGCTGGCAGAGAACGGCGAGCCATGCGCCACCTTCGACGCGATGTTGAAACCTGGACCATTGGGAAGCAGCAGGTTTTGTGCAAGAACGGCGCGATAGTCGCTGTCGCGCAGCGCCATGAGCATGTTGCGCGCGGTGACGAAGGAAACGGATGTCTGCCCGACCGGTATCGACAGGAGTTCATTGAAAAGCACCAGGGCGTCATCCCAGCCTAGGTCGCAGACCGGCAGATCGAAAATCGCGCGGCGCGACGACAAGACCGCGAAATTCGCGATCAGGTTCATGCCGGTTTCCTGACGATAGTGTTTCATGCGCATGCATCCCCGAACAGATCACATAGCCGCACCAGACGATTCAGCATCGACCGGTGGCGTTGGCCTGGGAGCGCATGAGAGAATTCCGAGAAACAGAATGTCAGTGCACAGTCAGCCCATCGGGCCGGTCTTGTAACAGCGCGATTTCAACTATCTCTTAGGAAAACCGTTTGAATTTCGCCCCTTGGTGGAAGGAATTATTAACCGTCTACAGTCGGCACAAAAACGCAGAAACGGCGCCCCAAGGGCGCTGCCCCAAGGGCGCCGCTTAAAGCAAGGACCGAGTCACTCTCTGGCAGCTTTAATCCGCTACCGGTTCCGGAGCGACGACGTTGACGGGCTTGCCCGTCCTCTTGTGTTGTCCGGAGTCACTCGTCTTGGGGAGGTAGTCGAGCTGTTCCAGCATGACCTGCTCGATATACTCTCCACCCAGATGCTGGTTGACGTCCTTCTTTATCATCTCCCGAAAGGCGTTCGGATCGAAGGATTTCATGTTGGAGATGTCGATCATCTTGTTGCCGACGAGCAATGTAAAGAGCTCGTCGGTCGTCATTTCCGTCAGAGGCAAGGACACGTTCTTCACCGCGTCCTTGTTCATCATGAAAGAGATCCTGCCGAGGAAGTAGCCGGTAATTGTACCGTCGGCGATGATCGGCACGGTGATCGTCTCGCCCTTTACAAGCTCGAGCCGGCTTTGCTTGGAATCATCGGGGGCCGGCGCAGGTGCCGTTGCCATGTGCACCGAGAAATAGACCGATGCCAGCGTGATCGCGCAAACCCAGACGCCTGTCAGAACGAGCTTAATCATCAAGCGTCACGTGCTACGAATTGCTCTTGGGAATAGGTGCCGTCGGCGTCCGCATCCTGGACTGCATTCTTCAGGAGATCGGCAACGGTGCGGACCGCTTCCAGATGCGCTTCGACGCGCCGTGCGTTCAGCACCAGCTTCTTCTTGAGCCCATGCAGCTGATCAAGATGCGTGGCAGCCAGTTCCTTCGGGTCTGTGTCGCGGAAGAGCATCGACAGCTCGTAGAGGCAGCGGCTCTTGTGCGTGTTCGACACCTTGAGATCGAACTGCGGATCGTTGCCGATACGCGTGTTCTCGTTGTCGATAATCATTTCGAGGCGTCCAAGAACCGATTTGATACGATAGTCGTTCGAGATTATTTCCATTTTTGTCCTCGATTTTCTCAGGCGTCATTGGCGGACTTGTTGTCCGCAGTTGGTGTACCGAAGGTCTTGCGCTGGAAGTCGTCGATCATGCTCATCGCCATGTTGCGATCGTCCTGATCGGTGGAAGCGTTGGCGACCTTGCCTTCCTGCTTCTTCAGCGCATCGTGATAGAGCTGCTTGGCAATGCCGATGCCGTCGCCCTTCGAAATCTCGTTGCCGAGCTGTTCGGCCATCATGCCCTTCCAGATATCACCGGTGGCACCCTTGCCGTACACTTCTTCGCTGTCGTTCGGCAGCATGTTCTTGATGAAGTTCTGCAGGACCATGGCCTCGAACTTGCGGTAGGTTTCCGGCACCTCTTCTGTCTTGGTGCTGCGGTTTTTGCTGTCGCTCAAACCGGTCTTGCCCGCGGCGCGATCGAGAATATCGACGGCCGAGGTAAAGCCGTTGCCGGCTTCGGCAAGACTGTTGGCGGCAAACGCCGCTTGGTTTGCCTTCAGTTTTTCCTGGGCTGCCTGCACCTCGAGCGGGTCGGCAGCTTTGACAACATCCAGGACCAGATCACTCGGAGGTGAAATAGCCAAGTCACAATCCTCTTGATTAAGATTGTGACGATTATGATTTTTGAAGCTTGCTGGAGGCTGGCGTACCGAATTTTTGATCGATGAGATCATAGACTGCGTTGTCGGCGGCTTCGCGGCGCTCGGCCTCGAGCGCCTCACGCATGCCGTCTTCCAGGCGATCGCCCTTGGCGCGTTCCTGAACAACGCGCATTTCGTGAATCTGCTGCATGCCGATCAGCTGCTTGTCCTTGATCCCCAATCGGTTGAAGCGATCCGCATAGCTTTGCGAGAAGGCATGATGGACCGGGTCCATGGAGCCGAGCGCCAGGATGACGCTGTCCATTTGCTCGTTGACTTCCGACCGCTGACGGCTCGTTTCGGCAAGGTCGAATTCAGCCATCTGCTCCAGATGACGTTGAACCGCCACGAGGCGTTTCAGTTTCTGTGAGCGCGTCTTGTCCACCATGTCGCTACCTGCCGATGAACACGCTGGCGAAGGATTGGCCGAACTGGCTAACCAGCGCCGCCACTGAGAAATAGAACAGGAACAGGCCGCCGAGAAGCAGATAGGGCGTCGAAATGAAATACACCGGAATCTGCGGCGCCAGCTTGTTGATGAAGCCGATCGCGATGTTGAACATCAGGCCGTAGATCAGGAAGGGGCTTGAGAGCCGCAGCATGATCATGAATGTCGATGACAGCGTGTCCGTGAACGAGATCAGCGTGCTGCGCATCTGCAGGATGCCTCCGAAGGGCATCGACGTGTAGGAATCGACCAATGCCCTGAAGACGACGTGATGAAAGTCCATCATGAACAGGATCATCATGCCGGCAAAGGTGATGAACCCTGAAAGGCTGCTTTCCGGGGAATCTTCGAAGATATCGCCCGCGCTCGGTTGAGTGTAGCCGACCATCATCGCAATCACGCTGGCTGCGAACTGCAGGCCGAGCGTGTAAAGCCGAGCAAGCATGCCGTACATGACGCCAACCAGCGACTCGCTGAAAATGTAGCCGATATAGGTGGCGTTCGAGGTGTGGACGATCGGATAGACCGTTTCCCAGAGCACTGGAAGGATTGCAAGGGATAAGGCAGCTGCAATGAAAACCCGCAAGTGCGGTGCGACACGGGCAGACGAAAAGCCGGGCATCACGAGAACACAGCCGCCGATCCTGCAGAAGATCAGGAACAGCGCCAGGACGGTCCCTTGCGGGTCTGTTATCATGAAATGGAGCCCAGAATCTTTATCTCGATGCCCTTGGCCAGCTCGACATGCGACAGGACCGGGAGCGTTGCGAACAATCGTTCGATGATCATGCGCACATAGGAGCGTGTTTCCGGCGAGGTGACAAGGGCGAACGGCAGGCCGCGATCCATGAATTCACGGATAACTTTCGTCGCCTGCTCGCTGAACTCTTCGAGCATGCGCGGGTCGATGTCGAACTCGATGATCTCGCCCTTGTTGTCGCGCTTCAGCGCCTGATGGAAGGCGAGATCCCACTTGCTGCCGAGTCGCAGCACGCGAAGCACGCCGTTGTCCGCGAGATCGCCGCAAAGCTGCTGCGCCATGCGAACACGCACATGCTCGACAATCTGCTCGGTCTTGCGGACATGCGGCGCGAGTTCGGCGACGGCTTCCAGGATGAGGTGCAGGTTGCGGATCGACACACGCTCGGCGAGGAGCAATTTCAGCACGGCCTGCAGGCCGGAATAGGACATGTGCGACGAGCAGATCTCGTCCGCCAGCTTCTTGTATTCCGGATCGAGCCTGTCGATCAGGACCTTCACATCCTTGTACGACAGGAGCGCCGGCAGATTGTTGCGGATGACTTCGCTCATATGCGTCAGGACGACAGAAACGTTGTCGATCGGCTGGAAACCCTCGCGCTTCAGATCGTCGGCGAATGCTTCGAGTATGGAAACCGCCGGCATGCCGAAGGCTGGTTCGCGAATCTCGTCGCCCGGAATGCTTGGCTTGCGGCCGGAGCCGGTGACAACAAGAACTTCGCCAACGCGCAGCATGTTGGACGCGACCGTCGTGCCGTGAATTCGGATCTGATAGGACTTCTCGGCAATCCCGATATCGTCCGTGACCTTGATCTCCGGAACAACGAAACCGTACTGCGTTGCGAACTTCTTGCGCATCTTGCCGACGCGGAAGGCAAGCTCCTGGTGAGCGCCGAGCAGGCGTGTCGACACCATCTTGCCGAGCGCGAGCTCGATTTCCGATGTGCGCAGCACCGACTTGACGGAATCCTTTTCGAGTTCCTTGTTCTGGACGACCTTCTTTTCTTCCAGCTCGCGACGAGCCTTGTTCTCCGCCTCGACCTGGCGGGGAATGAACCAGGCACCAAAGGCTAGCAGACCGGACAGGAACATGAAGGGCACAAATGGCAGACCCGGCATCAGGCCGAGGATCGCCATCAGAACCGCCGAAACAGAAAGCGCCCGCGGATAACCGCTGAGCTGGTTGACGACTGCCTGTTCGGTGGAACCGACGGTGCCGCCGCGCGACACGAGAAGGCCGGCTGCGAGAGAAACGATGAGGGCCGGCATCTGCGAAACGAGACCGTCACCAACCGAGAGCTTGACGAAGACGTCGGCGGCTTCGGAGATCGGCATTCCATGGCGGAAGTAACCGATGATGATGCCGCCGAAGACGTTGATGCAAGTGATCAGCAAGCCGGCAATCGCGTCGCCGCGAACGAACTTGGACGCACCGTCCATGGCGCCGAAGAAGGAGCTTTCCTCTTCCAGCTCCTTGCGGCGGCGCTGTGCTTCCTTCTCGTCGATGATGCCGGCCGAAAGGTCGGCGTCGATCGACATCTGCTTGCCGGGGATCGCATCGAGGGTGAAGCGCGCGCCGACTTCCGCGATACGCGTAGCACCCTTGGTGATAACGATGAAGTTGATGGTGATCAGGATCAAAAAGACGATCAGACCGATCACGAAGTCGCCGGACATGACAAGGCTGGCAAAGCCCGCGATGACACCGCCGGCGGCATCATGACCCTCGTTGCCATGCGATAGGATGACGCGCGTCGTCGCGATGTTCAGCGCCAATCGCGTCATGGTCGCGATCAGAAGAATGGTCGGGAAGGACGAGAAATCGAGCGGCTTCTGGATCCACAGCGCCACCATCAGGATCAGCACCGAGAAGGCGATCGAGAAGGCCAGTCCCATATCGATCAAGAACGGCGGGATCGGCAGGAAAAGCACGCAGATAATAACGATGATGCCCATGGCAAAACCGATATCACGTACGCTAAGTCCGGCTTTCGGGAGGGGGAGTGCAGGAGGTTGCGCCATTTCGATTCCGTCTCTTCATGAGAGGTGCGGGCATGATGCCCACCAATTCGGAACGAGACTTAAATGGCGAAGCTTGCGCGAAAGTGGCTCAGAAACCTGACTGAATGCGCGAAAACACCAGATTGGTGAAAATCGAAATCTGCGATCCGACGAACGGAGCCGAGATGCCGATGGTGACGAGGACGGCCACGATCTTCGGAACGAAGGTGAGTGTCGCTTCTTGAACCTGGGTCAGCGCCTGGAACAGCGCGATGATCAGACCGACGATCATGGCCGCTGCGACCGCCGGGCCGGCGGAAACAAGAACGGTCCAGATCGCTGCCTGGAATAGGTCAAGTGCATCAGCTTCATTCATTGCAGGCAACCTCATATCGCCTTGCGGTCCGTCCGGTGTGGCCGAACCGCCTTGTCATTTCAACTAGCTCGAAGACGATGTGTCGGTCGTCGTCGGAGCCTTGTCGGCCAGGGTGATTCCCGCCTGAACGAGAATACTACCGCCATCCGTCGTCGTCGCAATGATGCCGTCGGAATAAACCTTCACCGACGCAACCGTGCCCTTCACGCTGCCGTCAGCGCTGGTCATGTACTTGCCGATGTAGCTGCCAGCCTGCGTCAGGCTGGAGCTCGCCAGCAGCGTGTCCAGCTTGCTGTTCGTCTGGATCGTCTGCTCGACCTGCGAGAAGCTCGCCAGCTGCGACATCTGTTCGCTCGCGTCCACCGGATCCGTCGGATCCTGGTTTTTCATCTGCGCGATGAGGAGCTGCAGGAAGTTGTCGTAGTTGAGCGTCGCCTTCTGTTGCGCGCTCGAGGTGCTCGACGACGAAGAACTATTGACGTTTGAGACGCCGTCTACCGCCATGGTGCGATCTCCTTGCGAATCTGCTCGACCATCGTCGGGTGCATTTCTTGGTTGTTGAGAATGCTATCCTCGATCGGATAGAGACCGCGGATCGCCTTCAGGGCGTCGAAGGCGCGGCCGGTCGAAACGAGACCGTCAACGCGCTTCAGTTCGGCGAGGACTTCCTCGTTCTTGAAGCAGGTCAGCAGCATCGTGATCGACTTGCGGAACATCGCGGTCGACTGATCCTTGCCTTCCGGATTGATGAGGATCATCTGCGCGATGAAATAGAGCTGGCGCAGCGGCGTCGTGGCGTCTTCCGGCTGGAGGACGTGGTTTTCGAGAAGGAATGTTACATCATTCAGGAATTCCAGCGCGACCTTGCGATCGACGCGCAGGACCGCACCGTTGATGAAGATCTTTTCCCCGGCTTTTAGCGAGATACGAAGTGTGCTTTTCATTTTAGTCCATCCCTGATGATGGTGGTAACGTCGATAATGCCTTGGTAGTTTGTCGATTGCCGGCGCCTGATCCGATCGCACTCCTTCAAGATCCAGATCGCGATGGAGATGAGGTTGGCCCGCAATTGGATTTCAAGCTGGTTGTCCGGATGCTTGAGATCCTCGATAAAACTTACCCAAACGCGCCGGGTGTAGAACAATGCATCAATGGCTTCCCGGCTGTATTTCTCTTTGTCTCGCGCAATCGACAGCAGCTCTATGGACCGGTCGAGAACTTGACGCTCCCGCTCCTTCGCATCGGCCACCGAGTCCTCCATGATCTCGGAGTAAGAGAACTGATACATTCATGCATCCTTCTTTGTCTTTCGTACCTTTGATCATCAAAGGTAATTCACGAGACTCAACTGCTGGATTTTCGATACGATGGTGTAGGCGGTCTCCAGCTGAGTCTGGAGGGTATTGACCAGCGTCGACGCTTCCGACGTATCCACGCCCTGAAGATCGACGAGCTTGTTCTGAAGAATGCTCGACTGTGCATCGAGAGCGTCATTGGCCTTCTCGACGCGCTCCTGCGAAAGGCCGAGTTGGCTCGCCTGGGTCACGATGCCGGTCGTGGCCTGCGCGGCATAGCCGATCGCCGTGGAGGTGACCTTGCTCAGTGCGTCGGCGCCCAGATTTTGGCTGGCCAGCGCCGACACTGTGATCGAAGCCAGCGCGAAGTAGCGCATGCCGTCCGAGTTGGAATTGGTCGACGACGTGACGACTTCAGAGTTGCTGATGCGGCTCGTCATGTTCTGGTTCGAAGCAGCCGACCAATCGCTCCAGGCCGGCGGCGTGACGTAGGCCGCGGGTGCAACCGGGGTCGGTGCGCCGGGCGGCGGGAATGCAACCGGTGTGGAGGTGCCGTTGAACGTGTCCTGGGAGAACATCGGCTCAACGAAGTTCGTGATGAAGGTGCCCATCTCGGCGCCGGTCAAAGAGCTTACCGGCTTGCCCAGGCCGCTCGCGTAGGCTTCGAGGTTCGTCTGAATGGCGGTCGTTGCGGCATTCTGTTGGTTGGTGAGCGGCTGCACATCGGTGTTGATACCCGAGAACAGGTACTCGCCGTTGAGCATCGAATTGCCCGTGTCCATCAGCTGCGAAAGCGCGTCGCCGGCAGATTGCATGGCCACCGCGATGCTGGTCTTGTCCTGGCTTCCCTGAAGCGCGGTCAGCTTGGAGACCAGTGCGTCGCCGGCCGTCTTCATACTGTTGAGGCCGAGCTGCGAAGCTTCGAGACGCGCCGATACGATGGAATTGCTGCCCTTGAGGGCCTTGATGCGGCTGACCTCAGCTGTGAAATTCACGCTCTTGGCTGCACCAGAGCCCAGGGAGGCGCCGATGTCGGCGTAAACGCCCGTCGTCGCCTCGAGAGACGCGGTTACCAATTGCTTCTGCGACTGGCGGATCGTCAATCGCATTGCGTTCTGAATGGCCGAACTAGAAATAAATGAACTTTTCATGGCTTAACTCGCTATGTCTAGCAATGACTTCAACATTTCATCGACAGCGTTTAGGATCTTGGTGGCCGCCTTGTAGGACTGCTCGATGTCGAGGAGCAGGGTCAGTTCTTCGTCGAGATTGACGCCGGTCTCGTTGGAGTAAGCTTCCGTCGAACGCGAGAGCGCCGCCGCCGTATTCTCGGACGCAGTCGTCGCATCGCTTCGATACTGCTCGAGCCATCCGATCGAATTGGAGGCGTAGTCCATGATGTTCACGTTGGACGAGATGCCGGCGGTCGACGAGAAGGTCTGGGCCGCGCCCATCGCCGAGTAGAGCGCATCGAGATTGTCGGAGAAACCGCTGCTGCCCGTCGGATTGAGATTCGTGAGGCCGGTGATCGTGCCGTCACGCAATTTCATCGGGTCGCCGCCCTGGTTGGTGATGACGGCGGCATTCACCGCAATCGTACCCGCGATGCCATCGATCACGCCTGTGGTCGTCGGTGTGCCGCCAGTTGCTCCGGTCGCCGTCTTCCAGACGAAAAGACCTGGCTGTGTCGTAGTGGGAGTGCCGCCGGTCTCCGAGAACATCGTCACGAGAGACTTTGCGATCTCATCGAGCTGCGACTGGAACGTCGTTGCGATGTCATCGCGCACTTGTAGCAGTGACTGCAGGCTTCCCTGCGCCGTCGTTGTCGACCCTTTGCCACTGCCGAGCAGCACGCCGTCGATGTAGACGCCGTTGCCCTTTGTCTGGGCGGTGTAAGTGTCCTGCGCGACGAAAGTAACCGTTCGCGGAATGGTGTCGAACACGACGGTTCCGTCCGTCGTATAGAGCGCCATGTCGCCGTTTTGACGGTCGACGGCGTTGACACCGACAATCGAAGAAATCTGCTTCAGCAGCTTGTCGCGTTCGTCCAGCGCATCGGCAGGGTTACCACCGGTTGCCGTTTCGCTCTTGACGGCATCGTTCGCCGTCTTGAACTGCGCGAGCAGCGTATTGAGCGTCGAAACCTGCGTTGCAATTTCCTTGTCCGCGCCCAGGCGTACCGCCTGCACGGATTTCGTCGCGTTGTTCAGCGAATTGGCGACGTCCTGCGCAGCCGTGACCGCGCTTTGCGCGGCAATGGTGCTGCTTGGCGATGTGCGGAAAGCCTGCAGCTTTTCGCGGAACGTCGCCAGGTAGTTGGCCGGCGACGTCTCGTAGTCGTTGCCGCCCATGATCGATTTCAGGTCGGTCAGACCACCAAGCAGCGTCTGCTGGCCACTGTCTTGCGCACTCGCCTTCAGCCACTGACGCATTAGCGCGTCTTCTTGCGCGCGGCTGATCTTCACAACCTGCGCTCCATTCAGCGACGTGGTGATCATCGCCTGCCGGCGCACGTAGTCGCTGTTGCTGGAGTTCGAGATATTGTTCGACACCACACTGCTTTGAGTGCCGGTGTTGCTGAATATGCTCTGCGCGGTATTCAGTGCGGAAGTGAGCGACATGGCTTATCCGAACCCTACTTATCTCTTGAGGTTGACGAGGACGTCCATGATGTCGGACCCCGTCTGGAACACCTTGGAATTGGCAGTGTAGCTGCGCTGCGACTCGATCATTTCGGTCAGTTCGCCGGCGAGGTCGACGTTCGAGCTTTCAAGTGCTCCCGCCTGGATCGTCCCGAAACCGTTGGTCTGCGGGAAGCCGGTGACCGTCACGCCGGACTGGCCGTTTGCGCTATAAACGTTGCCGCTCATCAGCGTCATGTTGTCCGGGCTGGCGACGGTCGCTAGCGGAATGCGGTAGAGCGGCTTCGACGTGCCATCCGCATACTTGGCATATACCGTGCCGTCCTTATCGATCGTGACATCCTTGACCGGGCTGGCGGCCTGGCCGTTCGGCGTGCCGCTACCTGCAAAATCAGCGGCGAGCTGCGTGAAACCGCTGAGGTCCATGGCGATCGAACCGGTGGTGACGGGATCGGCGATGGTGAGGGCGCCAGTGCTGACCATCTTGCCGTTGGCATCGAACGTCAAATTTGTCGAGCCAACGAGAGCCGGACCGGGCGTCGAAGTGTACGGAAATGATGAGGTTCCACCTGTTGCCGCATCGTCATGACGGAAGACTGCAACCTCCCACGTGCTCGCAACACCCGGAGCTGCCGGCGGGGGCGTCGTCACGGCCGTCTTGGTGAAGTAGAAATCGTACTGAACCGTGTTGCCGAGCTTGTCGTAACCAACCATCGACATCTGCTTCGTGTCAGCTGTGATCGGCGCCGTGTTGGAAGACGGAAGGTTGCCAGTTGCGACGTTGGCATTGGAGTTCAAGTTGCCGGTAAAGGTACCGGTCGTCGAAGCGATCGCCGTCAAGCCGGACTGGTTGACGTTGATCGGCACGAGTCCCGAGAAACCGTTGACGACGACGGCCGGCGCGCCAGCGTCGTAAGAATAACCCATCAGCTTGAAGCCGGCGGAATTGACCAGGTTGCCTTCGGGGTCTTTGGTGAAATCGCCGGCGCGGGTCAGAACCGGAACGCCGTCCGGGCTCTGAACGATGAAGAAGCCGTCGCCCGAGATCGCCAGGTCGTAGCCTGATGTCGTGTAGGAGATGTCGCCCTGTTCCGAAACCGACTGGCGAACGGATGTCTGGACGCCGCCCGAATTATAGTTACCCGAGGTCGATGGCAGGACCAGCGACGAGAAAGCGGTCGAAACGGACTTGTAGCCCGTCGTGTTTGCGTTCGCGATGTTATCGGCGACGGTGCTAAGGCGGTTTGCCTGGGCGTTCATGCCGGACACGGCCGTCTTCATGCTGCCAAAAATGCTCATCTGAAAACCTCGATTCCCTTAGTAGGCTTGAGAGTATTTGGTGGGCCTTGCGTGAGGCTGTCTGGCGTTGAACCAATGTCGCGAGAATGCAGCGACCAGGTTCAGGCAACGCGGCCCGTTCTGAAAAAATCAGTTCCAGTCAATGCAATAGCCAAGGAAGCGCTTCGAATCGACCGGATCGAAGCCCAGCTTCTTCCGAAGCTTCTTGCGCAGCTTGGAAATATGGCTTTCAACCACGTTTTCTTCGACTTCGTCGTCGAAAATCCCGTAGATCGCGTTGAAGATTTGCGTCTTGGTGACACGACGACCGCGGTTTGCAATCAAGTACTCAAGGATGCGACGCTCGCGACGGGGGAGCGCAAAAACCTCACCGTGAATTTCCGGATCGCGGCCGTCGGAGAACACGCGGATCGCACCGATATCCGTGTGGCTGGAAATCGCTTTCAGTCGGCGCCGAATGGCGGCGGCTCTAGCCAGGATCTCGCGGGGATGCACAGGCTTGCGCACGACGTCATCGACGCCACAATCAAAAAGTGCAAGGGTGTTTTCCAGCGACGGCTGATCGCTGACTGCGATAACCGGCGCCATGGTACGGTCACGGATCGCGCGCGGCAGCTCGAAAGTCTGCTGCCCCTGCCCGATCAGGAACGCCTCGACGGCCGCGACATCAGCGTCCGCCGCCGTCTGAACCCATTCGCCGAATTCACGTGGATCAAACCCTGTGGAAGGAATGCCTTCCCGCCCAAAAAGTGAAGTGTAACCATCTTTCACGAGCTCACGCTCATCAACCACTACGATCATTCGTCCGCCTCCGAATCACTTGTGGTACCTCGATGCTCTATGGGTACGAATCGCGCGATTCCGGGACAAGCTGTAGGAACTTACTGGCAGGAATTAATAGTTGATTAAGAATTGGGGCGCGATTTGATCTAGATGTAGTAGCGGTCGGAAATTATGCACACAAAAATTTCGTGGAAAAGTTAACAAGGTCTAAAATGTGACTTGCCTTGCCATATTGAGACAGATTCTCGCCACAATATGACACATTTCTGTTTTGTTCTGTTTTCTGCTAGTTTTGATTGAATCAATTTTGGCAGAAGGTGCTCGCATTGCGAGTCCATTTGCCGTAGCCGGTGGCGACCAGATTGGCGATGACCCGGCAGACATATTGCTTCTGGGCAGGGTCATTGTTGGGGCCGGCGTGATAGCGGGCCACTGCCATCGTCCAGGTTTCGTGTCGGTCGTGGAGATTGCGCAGGAACCTTGCCGCGTATTCCACATTGCGGCGGGGGTCGAACATCTCCTCCGCGGACCGGAAATTCTCACCATGGTAGTATTGGTTGATCTGCATGCAGCCGATGTCGATGAGCTTCGCGCCCGATCGGCGCGCCACATCGACCTGCCTCAGAGCATCCTGCTCGGAGGGCGGAAAGAAGGCTTTGCCTTCGATGTTCAGCGCGTAAGGGTAGAGGGATCCCTTGCGCCCGGTTTCGGTCAGACCCACGGAATAGAGTATGCCTTCCGGAATACCGTATTTCAGTGCGGCGGCTTGAATCTCCACCTCGCAGGCGCTGTTCGACGCTTCAGCGCTAGAGGTAGACGTCGCCAGCGCGACTACTGCCAGCGGCGCCAGAAGAAGTGCTTTCAACACCGCTTTCGCCCGAGCCATTGAAGCCTCCGCCAGTTCGCTGTCCTGAGTGATTTTGGCGCTCACGCGCCTCCCCGCCTTGGCCTTGCTGGGCAAACGCCTGGCCCTGCTGCTGGCCCTGTGCGGTCGCTTGGTTGCCCGTGTCCGAACGGTCGACTGGCGCCATGCTGATCGTCACGTTGTCGATCGCGAAGCCCTGGCTGCGCAATGCCTCGATGATCTTCCCGTGGTCTTCCTTGAGCTGCCGGTAGGCAGCTGGTGTCTCGACCTTCAGATCGACGTTGAGCGCGTCGCCTTGCAGCCGCATCGTCGCCGTGACGAGACCGAGTTCGATCGGGTTCATCTGGATCTTGAGTGTATTCACCACCTTGCCGGTGCTCGTCCACTCAGCGGCGTTCGACAGCGAAGAACTCGCCTGCATGGCGTGCGCCCATTCCTGATCACCGGATATGGCGGCCGTCACGGCGGCAGAATTGGTGTTCTGCGCAAGACCGATGTAGCGGCGCGAATCCAGAACAGAGACGCTCTCGATGTTAGCCTTGCCGCCGGACTCGGCGGCATCCGTGTCAACGCCAAGATGCATGTCCATGGACTGACCACGGCCGTCGGCACGGGTCAGCCGGAATGTCGTCCCGTCGATACCGCCTTCGGCCTCAGTGCCGGGTAGCTGGACGTCCGCGGCTGTATCGACGCCGGTCAGACCTGCGTCAACAGACATCTCATCCTTGGCCTTGACGCTGGCAACGGACTTTTCTTTCGGTTCTGTCGATACCTTGCCTTCCGGCTTCGCGGCTGCCATCGCCGCGAACGCTGCAGCCGCAGTTCCGTCCGTCGGGACTTGCTTGAGTAAGCTCAGGACATCAGACAGCGTGCTATCGTCCGGGGCGACCTTCTGGTCGTCGGCACCGTCGGCCTTCGTCTCCTTGGCGCCCTTTCGAACCGTTACAGCGTCATCATCCAGCCTATCCGAAAGATCCTGCAAATCGGCTTCATCAGCGTGCTTGCCCTTAGGCTTACCGTTCTGTTCCGTCGTCTTCGTTTCTTTGTCCGCCGAACCAGACGCTTTCTCTTTCATCTGCGCCTGCGCAGCGAGAGATGTGCTGCCGAGATCGATCAATGGCTGAGTGCTTGGGCGGCGCGGCGCAGTGGATGTGCTGCCATCGGTGCCTTCGCCTGCCTGCCGGCCGGCCGTGGACTGTTCGGCGGCGTCATGCTTTCCGCCGCTTGCCTTGTTCAGGACATCGGAGAACCCGCCTGCATCCGCATCGCCACCGCTGCCCGTCTGGCGGCCAATGCCAGAGGCAGCCCCTGCTCCGGATGCTCCCCCCAAAACACTGATGTCCATCATCTCAATTACTCTCTTTGTTCAAGAGGCCGTCGATCTCATCCAACTGCGATCGGCTTGACGTCACGAATGCGTTGAATGACGGGTCGGCGTCCTGCTGTCCCCCAACATCGGATGGCGGCCCCCCCGCCGATTCTCCCACAACGGGACCTGGAACTGGGTTTGGTACCTCCCCCTGATCCGCTTCAGCCTGTTCAGAAGTAATTTCTTGGCCATTAGATTTAGGGGTCGTCGCTTGCGTCAAGCTTGCCGGTTCAGGCGGACGAAGCACTTGTTCCGCAATAGCTTTTGCCGCGGCTCTGAGGGCCTGGTCGCGCGGCGACAACTCCTGCTCGGGGATGGATTCGATGTTCTTCGTGGCCGCATCGATCTTGTCGGTCGGGATCGCCGCCATGCCGCCGTAGAAATCCGCCAGCGCTCCAAAGGCGTTATCAGAATCGCCTGCAAGCGTCTGGGCGCGCGCCGCGGCCATCCGTGCGAGATCGCCCTTGCCGGCGATCGCCGCCGCGCGGGCGATGCGGAGGTAGACCTCGCGCTGCCTGGCCTCGTCCATGAAGGAGAGGATGTTAACAACGTCGTCCGGCTTCACCTCATGATCGTGATTGACCAGCAGGCTGACAAAAAGATCCGCGAACTGGCTGGCATATGGTGAATGCAGGAAACGACGCACGTAGCGCTGCGAGTAGTCGAGACCCTTATCCACCATCCCTGCTTCGACGCAGATAGACACGGAGCGGCGTAGCGCCGCCTCCTCGACGATCGTACCCGGCGCATAGAGGCGAGCCTGATCATACAGCTTCAGCGCTTCCACTGGACTCTTGGCGATGGTGACGTTGCCGCCCACCAGCGCCAGATAGGGACCGATTTTCTTGTCCTTGTATTCGTTTGCGGTCTCGACAAGGCTCTTTGCAACAAGCAGGCCTTTGCCGCTCAGATATTTCCGCAGGACGTCGCTGACCCGGTTGTCGAAGTGACCGTTCACGTCGCGCGCGACGAGATATTCGAGGGTCTCCGGATTACCACCGCTCATCGCGTAGATTAGCGCCGCATCGACATTACGCTCATCATCGAAAACCGATGGATCGATCGTGCGTAGACGCTGATCGATCGTCCCGAGCATGAAGCGCTGCATCTCGGCAGCCGAGTGATCCCCGAGCACGACGGAATCCTGCACGAACTGCAGCGACCGGAGCATCTTGTAAGGGACAATGTCCTCCTGATCTTCCGCGTGCACGCCGGTAGCAGGGCTCACCGCAAGCCCAAAAAGCAAAAGCAGAAGACGTTGGTGGTGACGGACCATGGATTATCCCTGATCCGCCTGCAGCAATATCTCGATGCGCCGGTTGGCAGCATTGAACGGATCGGCCGGCTCCTTCAGCATGCGATCGGCAAAGCCCGAAACCTGCGAGACGCGTTTTTCGTCGAGTCCGCCGCGAACGACCATGTAGTAGGCCGCCTGGGCACGATCCATGGACAAGCGCCAGTTCTCGTTTTCACCCTTGTATTGACGGCCGTCCGTATGACCGCGGATGGCGACTGCGCCCGGCTTGCTCTTCAGGATCTCACCGATCTTTTCCATTGCGAGCACCATTTCCTTGCGCGGAACGGCCGACCCGATATTGAACATGGAATCGTCGCTCTGATCGGAGATGCTGACCAGGAGGCCGCCTTCCGACGCCGTAACCGTGAGGCCTTCGGCGAGCTTGCCAGCCACGACGCTGATCTGCTGCGCGATTTCCTTTTGCAGGTCCTCGGCCTTCTTCTGCTCAACGGCCTTTTGCGCCTCGGCTTGCGGCTTGTCCTCCGCTGTCGCTGCGGCTTGTGCGTCGTGACTCTCGCCGGCGTCCGCCGCTTTCGTCAGATCCGCCGGGTTCCCGGATTCGGCCTTCGCAACTTCCGTGGCGTCCGCTGCTTCATCAGCAGGAACATCTTTCGAAGCCGGCTGCCTTTTGTTGGCATGGGTAACTTCGACCTGCTTCGTCCAGAAGTCGGGATCGAACGGGTCACGATAAGCCTGGCCACCGTCGGCTCCGGTTGCAGGACCGGAGTCGCTCGCGCCGCCCTCACCCTTGGCGCTGACGTTTGCCTGCTGGCCGACCTCCTGCGCAATTTCTGCCAGGACCGAATAGGGATTCTCGAAGAAGTCGGCTTCGGAGTAGTTCGTTTGGTCGCCGGATGTCGAGGTCTGGTCGTCGCCGTTTGCCGCCGCCGCGCCCTCGTTGGGTTTGTCCTCCTTTTCCTTCGACTTCTCCTGATTCTGATCGCCATCCGCCTGATCGACAGGCTTCTTCAGGCCTTTTTGCGTGGGCTTCTCGTCGGAGAGCTTGATCGGATTGAAATAGGTCGCGACGGAGGCCTTGGTTTCCTCGTTCGCGGCGTTGACCAGCCACATGACGAGAAAGAACGCCATCATGGCCGTCATGAAGTCGGCGTAGGCGATCTTCCAAGCGCCGCCATGCGCCCCATCGTGATCGCCGCCGCCATGCCGCTTGACGATGATGATCTCGTTCTTGCCGTGATGGTGGTTTTCGCTCTCACTCATTCCAGAACTTTCTTCAAGCTCGTCGCCCAGGCCGACATGCGCGTCACAAGGACGGCGTCGCCAAATTCGACAGTCAGGTCGACATCGCCGGTTTCAAGGTGGCGCAGAAGACCTGCCTTTTCGCCAAGAGTACCCTTCAACACATCGAACAGCCGGGCAGGTCCCTTGACGGTCACGGTGCCGACATCGCCTTCCAATACCGCCTCGCGAAGAATGCCGGCGAGATCGACGGCAGCCTTCTGCGACAGGACATCGGTCATTACGGGGGCCAGCGCCCTTGCGACAGTCGCGCTGACAAGCTCGGCAATCGCACTCGCCATGGCATCAAGCCGGGAGGCGACCAGCGCCGCAGTCTCAACCTCGTAGCGGTCGCGAAGCTCTTCGACCTCGCGCTGGTGAACAAAGGCGACCGTTTGCGCTTCCAGTTCATACTTCTCCGTTAACACGGCGGTCGCTTCCGCATAGCCCTCGGCGTGAGCATTGTGGCGCTCTGCTTCGAGATCGACGACAGGCTCTGAGGCAAGATCGGCAAAGCCGCCAAAGTCGTTCGCGAAATCGTCCGCATCCACGACGGGAGCGGCGACGGCCGGTTCTCCAAAATCCTTGAGATACCGAGAAAGCAGCGCGCTCACCGAATCCACCCTCTCGCTGCAGAAGACTGCGACATGCCGCGCCCCATCATGAACTGACAACTCATCAGGCACGGTTTCCGCACTGCGCCTTTGTATCGAAACTAGGCAATCAAACTTGCGCGAGGATGAAGGGTGAGGCCCAACAAGCTCACCCGTGCCTCACCTCACTATTGCAGCAGTAGCAGTACTTTGCTGGCGGCTGTGTTCAGGATCGAGATCGTCTGAATGCCCATCTGCTGTTGCGCAAGCAACGCCTTCTGAAGGGTCGCCGTTTCGTCCATGTCGGTGTCAACGAGTGCGCCGACACCTTTGTCGATCAAGTCAGACATGTCCGCGGTGTAGGCAACGCGATCGCCGATACGCGCGCTCATCGTGCCGAGGCCAGCCGCGGTCTCCGTCAGTGTCGACAACAGGGAATCGACCACTGCGATCATATCGTCCACCTGTGCGGACGTCGTATTGCCATCGAGCTTTATTTCCGTTCCAGTCGCCGGCGTCGTCGAGCCGGCGCTAAGCAGATAATAGTTGCGCGCCGTCGCAGTGCCGTCGGAATTCAGGGTGTTCGCATCTACCGTTTTCGTGAGCAGTCCGCGATTGGCGTCCGTCATATCGATCATGACGGTCTGGTCCGCCGGAAAATCGATGGTTTGCATCTGGTATTCACCACTCGCGCCGCGCACGAAACCGCCGATCACGGATCGCGAGGTCGGAAGCGTGGCATCTCGGTTAAGAAGCCAGTTCTCGCCGGCGATGCTGGTCGACTGAACCGTCGTCTGCAGTTGTCCCTTCAACTCGCTGAGGCTGGTATTAAGCTTCGTCTTGTCGACGCCGGCTTCCTTCGCCGTCAGCAGCGTCTTGCGGATCTCGCCCAACTGGTCAATCAGGCTGTCCATCGAGGTATAGGCAGTATCGACCTTCGATGCGCCGACGCCGAGCGCGTCGTGAATGTTCTGCAGCGAATTGCTGTCCGAGCGCATGACGCTTGCAAAGGACCAATAGGTTGCGTCGTCCGCAGCCGTTTCGACGCGGTAACCCGACGAAACCTGCTGCTGAACCGTTGCGGCGTCCTTGTTGATGATGCGCAGCGCCGCGAGGGCGTTCACCTGTGCCGAGCTGGTAATTTTGTATGTCATTTTCTGGCTCTGAATAGGGAAACGGGACAGGCCGGCGAGCGGCAGCGACTGAGCTGGCGTCATGCCCCCGACTGGATCCTCCAGGCCGGATTGTCGCTAAAACAAATCAACTGTTAAGCGAAGGTAACCAAGGCTCCGGACCGGCGCAAGGGCTACGGCGTCGGTGCCGCAAGCCTCGCGCAACCTTGATTATCGCTTCAAAAACAAAGATAAAGCCGCATCTCGCGACGCGGCTTTCTGTCTCACTTCGTGGCTGGCGGCGTTCTTAGCCCTTGAACAGCGTGAGGACGTTCTGTGCGCTGTTGTTGGCGATCGACAGCGACTGGATCGCCAGTTGCTGCTGCGTCTGCAGCGCGGTCAGCTTGCTCGATTCCTCTTCCATGTCAGCGTCAACGAGACGTCCGACGCCCGAGTCGATCGAGTCGCTGAGGTTCGAAACGAAGCTTTCCTGAAGATCGATACGGGTTGAGATCGAACCGAGCTGCGAACCCGCCTTCGTCAGCGCGCTGAGGCCGTTTTCCACGGTGGTCAATGCCAGGTTAATATCGCTGTCGCTGAAGCTCGTGATGTCCATGCTGAAGATCGAGCCAACGCTGCCCGAGGAGGTTCCGATGATACCAGTCGCAGTGTCGATTGCTCCGGTTGTCGTCATGCCAAACAGAACGTTGCCGCTGGTCGAGTCATCGAGGAAATATTCTGTCGTCTGAACGGACACCTGTCCATTCGCGTCGCGGACGAACGAGGAGACCACGCTTTTCGTTGTATTGCCTGCAACCCAGTTTTCACCGGAGAAGGAAGCAGATTGCGCAACACTCAGCAACTGTTGTTGCAGCTGCGCGATTTCGTCCTGAACCTTGGTCTTGTCGACGCCCTTTTCCGTTGCGGCTACGATCTTGGCCTTAATCTCGCTGACGATATCGATGGCGCTATCCATGGCGGAATATGCGGTATCGACCTTCGCCGCGCCGAGGCCAAGCGCGTCGGAGACAGCCGACAGCGCCTTGTTGTCCGAGCGCATCGTCGTCGCAATAGACCAATAGGCAGCGTTGTCCTTGGCTTCCGCGACGCGGTAGCCTGACGAAACACGGCTCTGCGTTTCTTCCAGGCTGCCATTGATGCTGCGGAGGGTCTGGAGGGCGGACATTGCCGCGACGTTCGTCAAAATGCTGGTCATGAAATTATTGGTCCTTGGCTGGCAAATATTGAAAAGGACACTCCGGTCCGCCACCGGGAACGGCAATCAGCTTCATGCCCGCTAACCGCTTCTTAAGCTTGGTTAACATACCGTTTCGTTGACGGCAGAAAACATGAGTTTGGTTAACGCCGAGTTAACAAACATAAAAAAGCCGCGCTCGGGGGAGCGCGGCTTCGATCGGCGATCTTTCGGTTTGAAGCGCCCGCGGGCGCTCCTGCTATTAGCTGCGGAACAGCGAGAGGATGTTCTGCGAAGAGGAGTTCGCGATCGACAGCGACTGGATCGCCAACTGCTGCTGGGTCTGCAGGGCGCTGAGCTTGGAGGACTCTTCTTCCATGTCGGCGTCAACCAGGCGGCCGATACCGGAGTCGATCGAGTCGCTGAGCGAGGAGACGAACTCGGTCTGGATATCAACGCGCTGCTGCAGCGAACCGAGCTGCGAACCGAGAGTGGTCATGTTCTTCAGCGTGGTTTCGACGTCCGTCAGCAGGTTGTCGATTGCGGCCTGGGTCGTGGTGTTGCCGATCGTGAAGCCGTAGACCGACTGGCCGGAGCTTGCGCCGGTCCCACCAAGAATGCCGCCGGTGGTCGTGCCGTTGAACAGGGTGTTGGTCGTGCCGAGCACATAGTCGGTGGTCTTGATCGAGACCGTGCCGCCGGTGCCGCGGACGAAGGAGGAAACGACGCTGACGGTACCGCCGGTGTTGTTGACCCAGTTTTCGCCGTTGAACGAAGCGGATTGGGCAACGCTGTAGAGCTGTGCCTGCAACTGGGTGATTTCGTCCTGAAGCTTGGTCTTGTCGACACCAGCTTCGCTGGCTGCAACGAGCTTTGCCTTGATCTCGCCGACGAGATCGATGGCGCTGTCGACAGCCGTATATGCGGTGTCGAGCTTGGCGGCGCCCATGCCGAGGGCGTCGGAAACAGCCGAAAGGGCCTTGTTGTCCGACTTCATCGTCGTGGCGATCGACCAGTAGGCAGCGTTGTCGGCAGCCTTGCCGACGCGCAGGCCAGACGAAACGGCGTTCTGCGTGT
>NZ_LNCD01000144.1 GCF_001542405.1 Rhizobium altiplani | reverse complement strand
GAATTGAGTGATCATCCAACCTACGGTCTTGCCGCCGGCGTGTTCTCGAAGGATCTGTCGCAGGCAATGCGGGCGGTCAAACGCGTTGAGGCAGGGACAGTTTGGGTCAATCGTTACGGGCGCTCGCGCGACCACATCCTCCCGACCGGTGGTTACAAGGCATCCGGTATCGGCAAGGACCTTGGCAAGGAAGCCTACAAATCCAACCGTCGGCTAAAGAGCGTTTTGATCGAAATCTGAATTGGCGCCGGAGGTACGCATTATGGCAAACGCTCGTGAAATTCTTGAAAAGTTGATAGGTTTTCCATCCGTCGTGGGCTCGGCGAACGCGCCGATCGTCTCTTACATCAGGGACTATTTCGCTGCGCTCGGCGCGCATGTGAGCGAGCTGCCCGGTCCGGAAGGAAATCGTTCAAATCTGTTCGTGAGCATGGGACCGCGTGATCGAGCCGGCATCATTCTCTCGGGTCATACGGATGTCGTGCCCATAGAGGGTCAGCCTTGGACATCGCCGGCGTTCGCGCTTCGACAAGGGGGCGATCGCCTTTACGGCCGCGGCACCAGCGATATGAAAGGGTTTCTTGCCGCTGCCATGGCCGTCGCAGCTGGAGTCAATGCGGAAAAACTCCGTCGCCCCCTTCACTTTGCATTTTCCTACGACGAAGAGGCAGGATGTCGAGGCGTTCCCCATATGATCGAGGCAATTCCGTCGATCTGCGCCTTGCCGGCGAGCTGCATTGTCGGAGAGCCAAGCCAGATGATCCCGATTCTTGCGCACAAGGGGAAGGCCGCCGTCAAATTCACAGTCGAAGGAACAGCCGGTCATTCGTCGAGACCCGATCGCGGGCTCAATGCCATTCACGGACTGTCCACCTTATTGGCCAAGGCGGTGGCTCAGTCGGATCTGCTGAAGCACGGGCAGCAGAATGAACTCTTTTTGCCGTCATACTCGACCCTTCAGGTCGGTGTGATCGAAGGAGGTCTGTCACTTAACGTCATACCGCAGTTCGCAAGCTTTGATGTCGAGGTTAGAGCCATTCCCGGCGCGGAGCCCTACTCACTGCTTGAACCGATTTTCAAGGCCTTTCCCGAGCTTGAAAAGGTTGGACTCAAAGTCAAAGCTGATCGCTTGTCCGAATATCCAGGAATGGAACTCCCGGAAGATTCCGATTTGGCCACATTGATGACGAGGGCAACTGGCCGGAACCCCATCCGCGCGGTGAGCTACGGGACCGAAGCCGGGCTTTTTGCGAAAACCGGTATTCCCTCAATCATCTGCGGTCCCGGTAACGTCGACCGAGCGCACAAGGTCGATGAATACATTCGCCTGTCGGAGCTCAATGAGTGCTGCTCTGTGCTCGACCGGGTCGCTTCCGACCTGGCTGCGTGATCAGCGAGCGACGTACTCACACATTTTCAAAAGAAGGATTGATCGTAGCCATGGAAGCCACGAACGACCGCATCGAAAAAGATCACTGGAGTATCCCTTCGTCCATCGCGAGGCTTGGGCAGAGCTTGGTTGACGACGAGGTTAGCAGCAATGCATTATGATCAGAAATGTCATTGATCCTTCGGTTCATAAATGGCATCATAATGCTTGATCGTCAGCATCTTGCAATTCTGAGAGAAGTCAGCCGTCGAGGCAGCGTTACCGCGGCCGCCGAAAAGCTGAACGTCACTCAATCCGCCTTGAGCCATACGATCGCAAAGTTCGAGGAACGGCACCGCATCAAGATATGGATGAAATCAGGCCGCGGGCTGCGGTTGACGCAGACAGGTGAGTATCTGCTTTCTGTGGCCGAACGCGTCCTGCCCCAAATGGAACATGCCGAGCGGGTCCTGACCGATTTTGCTATGGGAAGGAGAGGAGCCCTTCGTGTTGGCATGGAATGTCATCCCTGCCAGCGGTGGCTGACCAAGATTGCGACGTCTTATCTCGACAAGTGGCCCGATGTCGATTTCGACGTGCGTACGGCTTTCCGGTTCGACGGTGTCGAGGCACTCCTTGCGTACGAAATCGATCTTCTGATCACACCGGATCCCGTGGACGCGCCGGACCTGCTCTTTACGCCGGTTTTCGAATATGAGTTGGTGCTGATGGTGCATGCGACCCATCCTCTTGCCAACCGGAAATGCGTGCAGCCACAGGATCTTCTCGACGAGGAACTGATCACGGTTCCGGTCACATTGGAGCGGCTGGACATATACACCAAATTCCTTGTTCCCGCCCATTGCCGACCGCGTCAGCACCGCACGGCCGAAACCATCGACCTGATGCTGCAACTCGTCTGTGCGAAAAGGGGTGTTACGGTCCTACCGGATTGGCTGCTGCAGGAAGACGCCGTTGGAATGCCGATACGCGCACTACGCGTGGGCGATACCGGTATACGGAAAAACATCAATCTGGGTGTACGGCGCGGTGAGGAGACCATATCATACATCGACGGTTTTCTAGCGCTTGCCCGCGAGAGGGGGCGCTCGCCTTCGCCGTGATCGCGGAAAGCGAATTTCCCAGCGCCGCCTTGATTCCCTCTCGTCAATCACCGTCGAGGAGATGTTCAGAGCCACGATATTTGCAAGAGGTTATTCGAGCTTGTGCATGTAGGCGGCCATGTCTCGCGTCTTTCCTTCCGTGCGGCATCGCATTGTGATGTCTCGCCTCCGACGTAGGGAAGCAAACGGGATCGGAATAGCAAGCATCGCAAGTGCGGCCTGACTGAGGAAGCTGCCCCCAAAATGGTGACCTGGAACTGCTTCGAGGGTCCAGATGACCAACTGCGGGCGATCACAGCAGCAACCAAGCCACCGACCATAACCCGGGCGATCGCTCTGTCGAGCTTAGCGACTGTGCCGCAGTCCGAACCCAGAGGTTTCGTGTGGTGGTCTTCTGATGTTGTGACCCGGCGGTTGTGTCGCGGAAAGCCTGGAACTGTTCAGGCAAACCGAACCACCTCTATCCTTCAGCTTTGCTCGACAACGAGTTTCGAGATGACGTCTCGGGCAGCTTGGGAAGATGCTTGTACGGCGCCGGCAAGGTAGCCGGCCTCACCTCGGCTCGTCTCGCTCCCGGCTAGGACCAGCCGCTCTTTCCACGGGCTAGCGATCCAGCCCCCTCCAGGGCCATTCGGGTGGCCGGCGGAAAACCAGTCGGCGGATGTCGCAGTCAGCGGGTCGGCAGCCCAGTCCTTGTAGAGGGTCGCTCGTGGATGGGCAGCTTGCGGCCCGAAGATGCGCGTGAACTGGCGGATCGAGGCCTCCTTCAGCGCGACCGCGCCGATTGCTGCACGTTGTTCGGCTCCCATCCCGACGAAGCCGAACAGGGCTGCCTTGCCCGAGTACGTGGTCGCATCATGGATCTCCGTCAAAGGTCCAACCATGCTTTGCGCCGTCCCGGAGAATCCTGCCTCGCGCCAGAAGGGACGATCGTAGATAGCGAAAAATTTGGCGTGTGGCGCCATCCAGGTCGGCGTTTGCCTCCACAGTTCGATCGTGCCTTTCTCCTGGGCCGGCTCGAACTGGACGGTCGCCTCCAGAATACGCGGCGGAAGCGCCGCAATCACCTGTGACGCCTGAATCAGCTCTATACGTCCGTCGGCAAATCTCAAAGACAGCTCGACACCGGTTTCGTTGAGACGCATCGCGGTGACTTGCGCACCGCACCACAGCGCCGCCTCAGGCAAGCCTTGCGCCAGCGCACGAACCAATGAAGCGGATCCTCCGATGAACCTCAGTGCTTCGGGCTCCTGATTCAGTCCGGGATAGCGCTTTGCCGATTCCCGCGACATCCGCTCGAAGACAACGTCGCCATCGCTGTTTTGCGCAAACGTGAGCAGATCGAGTTCGGCAACGAGCGCGGCGATCGCAGGCTGCATTCGAGGCCAGATCCAGGACGGTCCAAGGTCGAAGCCGTCTGCGTCCGGCTGGCCTGTCTCGTTCACGGTCTCGATCCGGCCGCCGAGGGTGGCTCTTGCCTCGATGAGCAGGAATTCGATCTCGGCCGCATGCAGCAGTCGCGCGGTGTGCAGTCCTGCAAAGCCTCCGCCGATAATAGCTACCTTGGTGTTCCTCATTATCTCTCTCCGGGAAGCTGGCTCCCGACAGCGTTGGCCTGTCAGAAGCGGGCGCGCCCGTGACGGTCTTCAAGCGGGGATGACGGTCGGCGGGCTGGTGGGACAAATTTGTGATCCCGCGCACATAGCACGAGGAATGTCGGATCAAAAATTTCCTTGCTTCATGGATCGATAAATTCTGTTCATAACACGGAGGCTCATGCACCTCGTGTTTGTGACCTCGCACCACCATCTCAGTCATCCGCAAAACGTCTGCGGCCGTCGTGGCCTCGAGTGGCCTGCCGGTGGGCAGGCGTCCCAGCAGTGCCGTTCAAGCTTTTCGCCTTGGAACCTCAGCCTGTCGGCCAGTACCAGAAATTCGAGGTTTCGTTGATTTTCAACCACGATCGTTGACCTTGGCGGCCACTGCTCGACCGACACGTGTTCCCGTCCGTCGTCGAGTTGCGCTGAACACTGCCTAAAGAATATCGCTGCAATCGCAACCACGGCAGCAGCAGCATCGCAAATCCTATAAAAATCACCATTCCCCTTACCATGCCAGTTCGAGATGTCATCAACGTGTATGCCGGTTTCTTCGGCAAGCGCTATCTGGTTCGTACCTGCTTTGGGTCAAAGCACTTCCAGTGACCTGAACGTGACGAATTCCAAGATCCTGGTTGCAAACCGTTCCGAAATCACCATACGCGGACTGCGCGCCGCTAACGAACTCCGGGTATATGCTGAATCGGCGCGACGCATGGTGGATGGGTCGCTCGCGTTGTCCGACCCCCGCGCGAGCGCAAGCCGACAGTGCCATGTTCAAATTCGCATTCAATGTGCATTTCGCGAATGAAAATCTCCATACTTGGTCTCTGCGCTGTGAAAATGTCAATTTGTATTACTAATGAAGAATGCTGTTGGGTTTGGGGAGCATAGATCCACGCTATGGATAGATAGAGAGACATGCGGTTTAAGGGACTTGATCTAAATCTCCTAGTCGTGTTCGACGCTTTGATGACTGAGCGTAAGCTCACGGCGGCGGCGCACAGCATCAATCTCAGTCAGCCGGCCATGAGCGCGGCTGTCGCCCGGTTGCGCGCCTATTTCCAAGATGAGCTGTTTACGATGACGGGCCGCGAATTTATCCCGACGGCGCGGGCGGAAGGTATTGCACCTGCGGTGCGCGAGGCTCTGCTGCAAGTTCAGCTCTCTATTATTTCCTGGCAGCCGTTTGATCCGGCCCAATCGGATCGTCGCTTCAAAATCGCGCTTTCCGATTACGTCACTCTTGTATTTTTTGAAAAAGTTGTGGAGCGTGTGGCGCGGCAAGCTCCCGGCGTCAGCTTCGAATTTTTCCCTCCCGCCGACCACAATGAAGATCTTCTCCAGCGCGGCGACGTCGATCTTCTCATATTGCCGGAAATATTCATGTCGAATGCCCATCCTCATGCGAGGCTTTTCGACGATTTACACGTGTGCGTAGGCTGTCGCTCGAACAAGCAGCTGGCAGAGCCACTTACATTCGAGAGATACATGTCGATGGGGCACGTTGTCGCTAAGTTCGGAAGTTTTCGGAGGCCAGGCCTCGAGGAATGGTATTTGCGCGAGCACGGTCGCAAGAGACGCATCGACGTCGTGGTACACGGCTTCAGCATGATTGCGCCCGTGCTGTCCAACACTGACCGTATAGGAACCATGCCCTTACGGCTGGCGCAGCATTTAGCAAAAACAATACCCCTTCGAATTGTCGACCTTCCGCTGCCACAACATCTTCCCTTCACCGAGGCCGTGCAATGGCATGCGCTTCACAATAGTGATCCGGCAAGCGTCTGGATGCGCGACATGCTATTCCAGGAAGCGGCCCGTATGACATCACCGCTTGTAGCTGCCGAGCCCCTCATCAACCAGGACCAGCACGAATGTTGTCCAGCTCATCTCTGATCTGAAAACTTCGTCGGGCGACTGAACTGCAAAAATGTTGGTATGGCACCGTTGCCGGTGGAGCAGCCCCAATGCCGCGGGTGCGCTTGTCCGCTCCCCGCCCAGCCTTGCGGCCACCACGATCATGAATGGGACATCTGTCGAGATCGCAGTGCTCTGACATTCCGGTGAGTTCGCGTGATCTGTAATCATCTGATCCCGTTTAATCCGCAAGGACACGCCAGAGTATATGGAGGCGATCGGCAACCAAGGAAACCATTTCTTCGATAGACCCGGCAGGTTCCGGATGCCGCGGCCTGGAAAGATCAAGCCGGACAGCGAATTCCAGGATGCGGGGTGGCAGAGCGGGATATCATATCCAGAATCGAACTAATCCATCTCCGAAAGAACCGGCTTGATTTCCCCAGCCATTCGAACGCAAGACTGCGTTTCATATCGAGCATTTTCCGCATTGTATATGCGACCTCACATAACCCTCCAGATTGCGACGTGAAGCCGGCCGGCATTCCGATCAAAGACCGGCCGCCATTCCGATTTGAAGCCGGCCACCGTTCCGATCAAAGACCGGCCAGTTTTCGGCACTGAAGATCACTCCCTGGTCAGCAACTTTGGCATCAAATACCTCGCGATGAACGAGGGGATTTTGTTGCCGGCAAAGACAAGGCTGACCATGAGACATTTGCGACAAATGCTGCGACTTGCAGCAAGCGGAACCAGCTCGCGTGAGATTGCCGTCCTGTTGGGAATTGCGCGAAGCACGGTGCAGTATAATCTGCAGCGCGCAGCGGCGGTTGGGTTAAACTGGCCGTTGCCTGGGGACCTTGCTGACGATGCGCTCGAGAGCAAACTCTTCGCTCGGAATGGCATCAAACAGGGCACGAGAAGGCGGGTCGAGACCAATTGGTCCGAACCGTAGCAGATACCCCTTGTGATTGAGCGTCTCAGCGAAACCTATTTACCCTTCATCGGACCATTGGGTAATTAATTGATGTCATGAGATACATCCAAACGTCGAATAAACCAAAGCAATTACCCTTGCAGCTTGGCCCTGCGGCAGTCCAAGTGATCCATGCAGGCCGTGAGGATCTGACGCGAGAACACTGGGCGATCTCAATCAGCACATTTGCGAGAGAGCCGTCCGAAGAACGGGTCATTCCTGTCAATGGAGTGGAGAGAATCATTTGGGAGATGGATACTCATCATCCAAACAATCGATTTTGCAATCTAGGTAAATTCCGCATAGTGCATTTTGTTGTTCGCCAATTCTTCGGAGCAATCAAAATGCACGTTCTCGATGTTGGGGAAATGGCCCAGCTCTTCGTCAAAGCGTTTAAATTGGTTGCGATTTTCGCTACCGCATGCGTTGTGCTCGAGGTGATCTTTCCGGCTTACCGATACAGCTTTGCCTCGTACATTCGCGGTGCGCGGAATTGGATTATCCGTATCGGATGCGGCACTTTAATTTGGCACTTCTACGCTTTGGGTTTGAAATGGTTGGGGGTTAAGCCGCTCGTAACGATCAATTTTGGTGCGTTGCTTCACTCTAATAACCCGATCGCCAATACTGGCTTCGCCGTCCTTTCGGGCGTTCTAGTCGCGATTGCTGGTGACTTCTTTTACTACTGGATGCACCGTGCTCAGCACGCCGTTCCATTTCTGTGGCGCCTGCACGCGACCCATCATTCAATCCGCGAACTGACGGCGTGGAATTGCAACCACCATATTTCCGAGCCATTTGTTTACGCGGCGTTTGTAGCACTCCCACTCGCGCTAATTCACTTCGAATCAGGCGTCGTGCCCGTTGCTGCCATGGCGCTGATTACCTTTCAGGCCCATCTTTCCCACTCTAGCACACGCTTTAATTTGGGGCCACTTCGGTACCTCATCGGCGATAATAAATTCCATCGTATTCATCACTCCACGGAATTCCACCACCGGCATAAAAACTATGGCTTCTTTACAACCGTTTGGGACACGATTTTCCGTACTGCATACTGGCCGAAAACGAATGAGTGGCCGGAAGTTGGCATGCGAAATCAGCCCGAACCGCTCACCGTACGCGACTTCATTATGTTCCCGTTTGATCAACGCCGCTGGCGCAAAGCTAAAGCCGGAAGTGGTACACAGGGAATTAAAACTGGAGGATTGAACGCGGTAGAGAGAGATGGTCCCATTCATTCGGACAGGAGTTCTGCAATTTAGAGCGCAAAGCGCTGCTTGTTAAGTTGCCGTTTCTATCGTTGGGGGTCGCGCAGCAACTCTGATCCGAGTCCGGTCTGCCGCACTACTGTCAGGCGCAACAGGTCAGGCCGCAGGACAAATTGGCCGATCACATTAAGCGGCTGAACCGGACGGATGCTGAGGAGGGGAAGCTAGAGGCAATCATCCGCCCAGAGACTTATCAATGTGATGCCATCATCCGGCTTGCACAGACCGGTTCTGCCGTTAATCGCGCCAGCGCCTTCGTCAATTCGCTTGTCAGAAGGACCTACGAGAATTTGATCCGCAGACCCGTCTCCTTGTTTCGGAGGGATTTTCTCCATAGTGCGCCCTATAAACTGCGGCGAATCTTCCGAATTGAAAGAACCCCCATTTCAGGCAGATTTCCTTCATGAGCATGCGGTTTTCTGGATCGAGCAGGTCCTCGCGCGCTGCCCGGAGCCGAAGCATCTGTAGATAAGCTGCCGGCGTTGTATTCTTGAAAGCACGAAAACCTGCTTCGAGTGCCCTGGTGGAAACACCCGCTGCATCTGCCACCATTGGCATTGTAATCGGCTGGTTAACATTGGCACACATGAACTCGATCCCACGGCGGACGTGGCCGGGAGCAATCATGTGTGGCTTCTTATCCAGCAGATGCGATAACCGATGAGGCACCATCCGTATTACGACATCGGCTAGCGCCTGCGTAATATGAGCCGTGGCTATGGGACTCTGACAAAGGGGACCATTATCACGTATTCCGTCGATAATCGCTTCCGTGAGATTGCCGATTGTCCGGCCAACTGGCGTTGAAAGGTCGACTTCGGGCAACAGGTCGAGCGAGCCGCTAAACGGGATATCGAAAGTTTCGCCAATGGTCCGTTGGATCAAAGACCAATTAAGCACCAGCTCATCTATTAAATTGGATTGCCCTTGTATAGAAATGCTATCTAGTTCGAAATTCCTGTAAAGAAGCAATTTCTCTTCCCGGGCCTCAGCCATGCGCGAACCGTACGTGACACCCATGCCGCCTCTGCGAGGCACCACGATCGATAGATGCTCTGTAGCTTCAGAACACCACTGAGCGCGGAACTGAAACCCGGTCTGATGGTGACCGGTAATCAATGTTGCGTTTTCACACCCCGCAAGATCGAGCGCCCAATAGAAGTCCCGAGTACGACCGACGAGATCGGCGTCGAATGTGCCGAAAACCGCTCCGAGGGATTCGATCATGCTATCGAACGTCGAGCCACGATATCGAAAAACGGTATTCTCAGCGCTATTTTCCATCATGCATCTCCAGGCTCAATCCTGCTGCTCGGTCATGCTGGTTCAATGACCAAGCCGGTGATCTAGCTGTGTGCTCGTGCATTCCGAGTTGTGATTACGCATCCTCGATTCCCTTCAACGTGCGGCAACATTCGACTTTCCGCGACAGTAAACCGCCCTCTTCGCCGGCTAACTGAGATTGATCTGCGGGCCGCAGTGAGTTTGGCTCGGTCATCAAAGCATCGAACACGACCGGGAGATTTAGATCAAAGTCCTTTGAACCGCAGGTTTCTTCGACAGACGGGTGACCAAATCCCGATCGCCAGAATTTCAATGTGCGTGGGACTGCGTAAGTTTGCCAACGGGCATTCGGCGCTTCGGGTAAGCAGTCGAGGTGCCTCACAGCTCCGGTCCGTTCCGGTCGATTGTCGTACCGGCTGGCCAATCGGAGATTGGCCGTCCAACAGGCAGAATAATGACAAGTGGGTCCTCGACCCGCGTGGGCGGCAAGTCAGTACGCGCGTGTGGCAGCGTGGATCGTACGCTAATCTCCGACACAACAGTCACCGGACAGTTTCGCCCGAACCTCTCAATGTGTTTTTGCAATGCGGGCCGCACCGTGCCGAAAGCAAACGGAACAGCCAGTTCGCGCAACACCGGAAGCATGGCTTGGATCGAATGTCCTATCCCCAAACCCTCAAGATCCGGACGCACACCATATAGTCCGAGCTCAGCCACCAACTGATCGGTTGTGCCAACCTTTATGAAGCGGCGCAGCAATCCCATGTGAGCCGCGACCCCATTAGCGTCATAGGTGATTGCACGAAGCTCAGGTCTTGCTCCGGCCCAGCTTTGGCTGCCCTCGAACGGCTTTGCATTAAAGGCCCCGGTTGGTCCATAGGTCTTTCGAAAAAACTCGGCGAGTTCGACATGTTCGGCGAGTTCCAACTCGCTTTCCCAGCGCAATTTCCACTGCACGTCGGCGCGCATACAAGACCTCTTATTTGCTGTTGACCGGAGTTCGGAGATATCGAACCTTCGTCAAAGTTTATCGCTCGAGTTTGCCGCAAGCAGCAATCGGAACGCGGCGTATCGGCCGCCCAGTCTCTTGAAATTTCCCAGATCCGAGTGATGACATTGGTTCTCAATGTGGCTCTCAAGGGGGATATTCGGTGACCGAAGCGCGATATCATAAGGCCAATCAAATCAGAAATGGCATTACTGCATGAATCGATGAACAGCGCTCATAATGCTCGGTTTCAGGTGGCTCCAGCAGATAAATGGGAACCAATATCTTGCGGATCTTTTGAATTCCTCGCAAAGCCCTGCTCGAACGTCAGCCGCAAACATCGATCGTATTTCCATTTTCGGCCATTGGCCGCATGGCAGAGCCGGACCCTGAAGGATGGCACGAAATACTTTTTGTCGTCGAAGGAGCGCTGCGTTTGATCCAACCAGGCGAGGCGCGGGACTATGCCGCGGGCGAGTTTGTCACCTACAGCACGGCTCAGCACTATTCCTACTGCAACGTTGAGAAGAAGATCGTTCGCTTCATTCGCAACGTCGTCTCGTAGAACGAAATACCGCCCGGCGGGGAGATAGTGCACGTATGCCGTCATTGTGGTGAAACAGCCCGACGAAGTCTAAGATATGAAACAAATTGGCTAAACACCGGACCGCCTGTCCAGAAGCGCGGATCAGCGCAAGCGGAAATGCGGCTCAGATCGAAGCGACAATTAACAGTGTAGTCTTCGTGTAGGCTGTTCAGCTCAATGCGGAGCGTTATAGTTCGACTGAACGTGCTCCAAGAAGAGGGAAAGCAACTCGGCTTGGGTCGAAATATTCAGTTTTTCGTATGCGCGTTTGCGATGGGTCTTCACGGTGGTGATTGAAATTCCGAGATTGTAGGAAATCGATTCCGAGGAGTGACCGCGCAGGATCATTGTCACGACCTCCCGTTCACGCGACGTTAGACAGGCACCAAAGGTTTCGAACCCAATCCTTGCGTTCGGTCTAGGCGCCTCTTCTTCAGATGCAGGTCGGGATTCCGAATAGCTCCAATAGGCGTGGAATGCAGCCTCGATCACCGGCATTCTTGCTTGGAAGAGTCGGATCGCCTCATCCGCAAAGCCGCCTCGGTCGGTAGCGCGATAGAGGCCTATTTCAGCTGTAACCAAATTTCCTAACGAGACTGCAATATCGATCTCTTCGAGGCCCTGTGGCCAGCCTTCAGTGACATAGCCAATCTCTTCACGCTCAGACAGGACCACTTCATATCCCTTGTAGAGCTCGCTTTGGAGATATGCATCGGGGGCCAGGTCACGAATGCGGTAGACGCCAGAGTGGAGCCCCGTCTGATGCCTTTGGAAAAAGGCGTTCAGGACGTAGGTGCTGGTCAGATAGGTCATCATCCCAGCGCGGGCCGTCTCATTTCTGAAGTCATCGTAAAGATGTATTGGCGGTTCAGAGCCGCGGTACACGACCATCGTAAGCGTGTCGACAGCTGCATCCGTTCGGATCCACTCGGCAAGACGCGCACAAAAATCAGTTTCCCGACATGACGCAATCATTTCGCCGATCTGCTTGTACTCTGCTGTATGCAGCATTCGCCCGCCCAAGAAGCCAGCCAGCCCGACCAGGACGCGGTCAACTGCTGGTTTTTTCGGTTTGCGCGCCGAGCGCGGCGCTGTTGGTGTGTTTTAGCGTAGCGGTTCGTATTTTTCTATCGAAGAATCTCGAGCAGCAAGGGCGATGAAAGTCCGCCCGTTTCAGATCGGCCGCGGTTGGGAACGCTCGCAAGTGATCGACGCTGTAGTCCTCTGGGAGGATAGCGGAAAAAGGCACGTTCACGGTAGCTGACCTCAGGCGTCTGCATCAGCAGACATGTTCGAACAGGAGGTAGCCTCATGAAATACGCCCGTATGGTCATTGAAAAGGAATCGCCGGAAGAATACGGCTACGACCTGATTAAGTACAATCTTTCTGAAAGCTCTATTACAGATCAGAGACTGTCTGACATCGGCGTCGTTATTCCGGACGTCAAGCTTCTCTATGGCGAGCATCGTGGCGATCCGGAGCTGCGTAAGCTGGTTGTCGAGAAGGACGACGGCCTATCTGCGGAGCACGTCCTCATGGCTCCTGGTGCTGCGGGGGCTCTGTTTATTATCTCTACTACGCTCCTTTCGCAGAACGACCATCTCGTCGTCGTGCGGCCGAACTATGCTACGAACATCGAAACGCCGAAAGCGATCGGTTGCGAAATCACATATATCGATCTCGATTTCGACAGAGGCTTTTCTGTCGACATCGATAAGGTCGCAAACTCGCTAAGACCCAACACGCGCTTCATCAGCGTCACTTGCCCACATAATCCGAGTGGCACCACGATGTCGCGCGCCGAGCTCGACCGTTTGATTCAGATCGCCGAGGATCACGGCTGCTATCTACTCGTTGATGAGACCTACCGAGATCTGAGCTATGAAGCGAAGCTTCCGACAGCTGCCTCGCTGAGCAAAAAGGCGATTAGCGTAGCCTCGCTTTCGAAGGCATACGGCATCCCGGGTATCCGCGTTGGGTGGCTGATCACGCAGGACGAGGTGCTCTACGAACGCTTCCTTTCTGCGAAGGAACAGATCGCGATTTGCGGTTCGATCCTGGACGAAACTGTCGCTCTCGAGCTCCTCAAGAAAAGCGAGCAGTTCCTCGCGAAGGTGCTGCCGGAAATGCGCAGGCGCCGCGACATCGTTCAAGAATGGATTAATGGCGAGCCTCTCGTCGAATGGGTCAGGCCGTCAGGTGGTGTCGTGGGCTTCCCGCGCCTGAAGGTTTCCGCGGACTTTGACGCCGGCGCCTTCTACAGATCGCTCCTCGACGAGCACGGCACCTATGTCGGGCCTGGCCATTGGTTTCAAATGCCGGGCAACTACTTCCGCGTTGGTTTCGGGTGGCCGACGGAAGAAGAACTTCGTGGTGGTCTGAAGGCGATCTCCGCCGCGCTTGACGCTTACAGATAAGGCAGGTATGCAGCTGTATCCGGCGGCGGTGCAGGTTTCGACGTCACCGTTGCACATGATGCTGCGGAGATCACTCGATGTCTCGAGGCACCAATCTGCAAGCGACGAAGTCGCGGCAAGGAAGCGGCCGCGATTTCGAACGCTCCCAAGGTCTGCCAAGTAACTCACACTGCAGACGAAAATGAACCTCAATGAAGAGATCATGGTGCTCAGGATTCAGCTGGCCACTAAGGCTGCAAAACGCGCAGCTGAGAAAGAGGCTGGAGCGGTTTAAACGACTGAATAACGCGACCCGTTGCCCTCTTGAGCGGGATTGATTTCAAAGTACGTTAAACGGCGACAGGCCGCCGTATTTGGCGTTCCAGTTGTAAAAGGTCGTCTCGGAAATCCGCTGCCTACGGCAAAGATCTGCCGCTTTCGCTTCGGCCTCCTGCTCCTTCAACACCGCTATGATCTGCTCTTCCGTAAATCGCTGCTTCTTCATAAATCCGCCTCAATGGGCCGAACTCTAATCCATATTGTAGGGAAATACAGTGGCAGGTCAGTTTCTTCCACGTTTGAGTGCGGCAGAAAGACGTGCCAATCCGCTTACGATTTGGCCGCCGATTGGGTGACTTTCAAACTCAGCCGCGTGGAACGCCAAGGGTGGTCGACCGCCGGACACGCTGCATCTTCCCTGCGCTACGTCACTCTGTGGAAAAGCTCTAGCCGCTGCACTCACGTCCGACCCTATGGCACCGGTACGCAGCGAGTGTGACACTTCAACTCCTCGTTTTCTCGCGCTGCTATCGCACGCTCGTGAACAGTGCGATCCGGTTTGTTTCCCGGATCTCGAATTTCATCGTTGCGCCGTCTCGTACGAGCAGCGGGGTGCGGCGATCGATACGCGCGTGGAGGGTTTCCACTGCTCCTGCAACTACGAGGCCCTTCTGCCCCATTTGGTCCGCTGGAACAAAAACTGGATCAAACACCGGCCGGCAACATTGAAAACGTCGCGCCGCTTCAGTCATTGTTATCGTTGGGGAACAATAGGGTTGGCTACCGTCGCCTCCCAAGAGCGCTATCTTCCCGGCAAGAGGCGTCGGGTAGCCGTCAAAGATTGTAAATGAGGTAAGCCCAGCCCGTAAACCTTCTTCGTCAACAAATAGCGAGTGCATGTCGTCGAAGCGGATCATCTGAATCAGATCGCTTCCAATTAAGTCGGAGATCGCTGCAATGCTGTTTCGATCACAAAGCTCAGCAGCACGAAAGGTAGCGGTGTCGGAATCCAACAAATACACGAAATTTTCCATATTCTTTACCCTCAAATTCTTGAAAAAGGCCCGCTGCCGAGGTTGCCTGGCAATGATGGAGAGGCTCGTATGCCATCCGCGAGCTTGCTTTGAGACGGCGATCATCTGCCGGCCGGTCGGGGCACTGCCGGAAGACGCTATGCGGATCTTGCGGGTCGGTAAAATCGATTGTTTGGATTGGACCCATTTATGTTTCACATGGCTGCAAGTCCAATACACGAAGTCGCTTGCCGAGGCGGCCAACCAGCTTCAGTGACTGGTGGAGCGCGAGAATTTAATCGCACGCGGAGTCTCCACCACACAGCCTTATAAGAATCAAACAGACCTCCACAGCTGTGCTTAATGGGGGTGGGTGTTGGTGGGGTCTTGTATCCGAGCGATGAGTGCGCCTGGAAATGGTTGTACAACACGACGACAGAACACCCACGGGACCGCCGTTCGCGAGCTTTTGTATCCGTGGCATCCCTGGTCCGGGCGGTTTGTTCACGTCCATGAGGCGTTGTCCAAAGGGACGCATATTTTCCGCTGCAACCTTTCTGGGTCTTCTTCTGATCGACTTCTTGAAGTCCCAGCATGGATGTTCGACCGCTCCGTGAGTGGTTTTTGGCGCAGCCTGCAAGTTCCGCACGTCGCACGTCGATATCGCGACACTGCATAGTTTGGCGAAGTTACTGGAAGTCGCCGATGCTTCATCTACGCGGGGCCAAGTATGATGAAGGTCTCGCTTTTTGCGATCCCCTCGCGCGAACGGACCGCTGTCACAAGCGCGTTGAGTTCGCTCATGGTGGAGACCTCGACTTCCGCGATCACGTCCCAGGTCCCATTCGTATTATAGGCAGCAGCAATTCCTGGAATACGCTTGATCGCCGCTATGACCCCCTTGACTGGGGAGTCGGCAAATTCAATCAGCATAACAGCTCGAAGCTGATCATCGCGAACTTCGTCCCGCAGACGGACCGTAAACCCCCTGATGTCCCCGTTTTCGATCAAGCGATCGAGACGCCTCTGCGCCGTTACCCTCGAGACCCCTAATATTTGCGCCAGCTGAGGAATAGAGGCGCGGCCGTTGATGCGGAGCTCGGCGATCATACGGTGATCGAGACTGTCCATCAAGAAGTGTACCTTTTGGTGACCGTGTGTATCGAAATCGTCAGTTTAGCTTAAAAATAAACACTTTGCGTTCTTTTTCGTGCAGCGTCTTCAGCATAATTTGGGCACAACAAAAACGGGGAGCACGCTGACGTCTAGTCTGGCGACGCAGCGTCAATCGCGACAATCCAGTGGCACCTTCCTCTTCAGCCCCGTCGGGCTGCGACTCTTTGCGTTCATCGAAGATTTTTGGTTGCGAAACCCCACCGGAGGAGAAGAAAATGGGATCATTCAAGCGTATTGCGGCTGCAGTTGCCGTGGCCGCCAGCATGTGTCTTGTGAATGTCGCTCGTGCGGACGATTTGGAGAAAATTCAGTCGGCGGGCAAATTGTCGGTCGCCATGTCTGGCGTCTTCCCGCCGTTCAGCTTCGTCGACGACAACAACAAGGTCGTTGGCTTCGACGTCGACATCGCATCTGAAATCGCCCGGCGGCTGAAGGTCGAGCCCGAAATTATCACAACGCAATGGGACGGCATCATCGCTGGCCTCCTTACCAAGCGTTATGACACGATCATCGGTTCGATGACGATCAACGAGGAGCGCAAGAAGGCAGTCGACTTCGTCGGCCCCTATTACCGATCAGGCATTGGAGTGTTCGTAAAAAAGGGTTCGTCCTCGACCAAATTGAGCGACCTCGATGGCAAGACCGTTGGCGCGACGCTCGGCGAGGTGTCCGAGAAATGGGCGCGTGACCAAAAGAAGTTCGATGTCCGAACCTATAAAGGACTGCCGGAGCTGATGCTTGAGCTCAATTCCGGCCGAGTTGATGCCATTGTATCCGACGACGTGCCCGTTATCGTGGCCATCCACAAAAGCGGCGCTGCCATCGAGCAGATCAAGGACAGCAGTTTGCCGAAGTACGATATCGGCATTGCTATCCGAAAGGAAAACCCTGAACTCGCGGCCGCGATGCAGAAGGCGCTCGACGATATGATGGCAGATGGCACGTACGAAGCCATCGCGAAGAAGTGGATCGGAATGGACATTCGAAACTAATTGTCCTCCCGGACGAAAGCTTCCGCCATGGATATTAATCTCATATTGAAGATATTGCCGTTCGTGGCGGAAGCTGGCTTGATGACCATCAAGCTCGCCGTCGCGAGCTTCATGATCGGGGTGGCAGTTTCTGCACTGCTGGTAGCCGCGCGATTCTCCACGCATTTTGGAATCCGCGCAATCGCTACTGCCTACGTTAGCGTCATGCGCGGCACGCCTCTGTTGGTCCAGCTATTCCTTGTTTTCTTTGGAACCTCCCAATTCGGAATGGAGCTGACGCCTTTCGTCGCCGGCATCCTCACGCTCGGTTTCAATATCGGAGCCTACATGTCCGAAGGGATGCGTGGTGCGATCCTGTCGGTGGACAAAGGCCAGACGGAGGCGGCAAGGACCTTGGGCTTTGGTCGCTTCGACACAATGCGTCTATTCGTGCTTCCTCAAGCGCGGCCCCTTGTGTTGAGGTCGCTTGGAGTTAACACGGTCATTCTGACAAAAGGCACTGCGCTAGTCTCAACAATCGGGGTCGTCGAGCTGACATATTCAGCCCAGCGCTTCGTCACTTCGACTTACAAGCCGTTCGAAGTCTTCGGAGTGGCTGGCGCGGCCTACATCATCATTATCGCTGTGATCCTTGCAATAGCGCGCTTCGCTGAGGCGTCTTACGGAGGAGCGACCGCTCCATGACCCTCGATTTCGGTGTGATACTTCCTTACTGGCCGGTGATCCTCCAGGGGCTGGGATGGACCGTTTTGGTGACGGCCCTTGCGGGAACGCTCAGCATCGTTCTGGGCACGGGCATTGCGCTCACCGCGCAATACGGAGCGGCGGCGCTCATCGTCCCCATGAGAGCGATCATATTTCTGTTTATGGCGACCCCGTTGTTGCTACAGCTTTACCTTCTGTACTACGGGCTGTCGCAAATCGGCATAATGCTCCCGGCCTTCTGGACGGGCGTCGCGGGACTGGGAGTGCACTACGCAGCCTATAATGCGGACATTGTTCGCTCGTCCTTGCAGGCTGTCGATCCAGGTCAGACGGAAGCAGCAAGAACGCTCGGCTTCGGCCGCTGGGCGACGCTCAGACATTTCATCGTTCCGCAGGCCCTATTGATAGCGTTCCCGAGCGTCGGGAATAACTGCATCATTCTCCTCAAGGATACGGCAGTCCTCTCGGTGATTGGTATCACCGAGCTGGTCCTGGAGTCCCAGCGGGCAATCAGCGAAACCTATCGACCCTTCGAATTCTATTTCACCGCTGCCGTTTGCTACTACGTCGTCAACCTGGTGATGGAGTGGTTGCTCGCCGGCGCAGCCAGAAGAGCGGAGGAAATCCGATGAAAGCAGATTCAACAATGATCAAGTTGCAACAGATCCGTAAGTCCTACGGTAGCCTCGAAGTGTTGAAGGGGATTGATCTCAGCGTTGAGCGGGGAAAAATTGTCTCGATCATCGGTCCGAGCGGCTCCGGCAAGAGCACCCTGCTACGCTCGATCAATATGCTGGAGGCAATATCAGGCGGCGAGATTTGGCTCGACGGCCAGCAGGTGAACCGGCCGCTCAAGGGGTGCGCTTTCGAAAAGCATATAAACCAGATCCGACAGCAGATGGGCATGGTGTTTCAGCAGTTCAATCTATTCCCGCATTTAACAGCGCTGCAGAACATCACGATTGGTCCCATTCGGCTGAAGGGACTGTCCAAGAGAGAAGCTGAGGACCTCGGAAAAACGCTACTCGCGAAAGTCGGCCTGTCGGACAAGGGAAACGTGTTTCCAGCCCGTCTGTCTGGCGGTCAGAAGCAACGTGTCGCCATCGCGCGGGCTCTTGCAATGCAGCCGAAGGTGATGCTTTTCGACGAGGCCACCTCGGCGCTCGATCCGGAACTGGTCGACGAGGTCAACCTTGTCATGAAGCAGCTCGCCAGCGAACACATGACGATGCTCATTGTGACGCACGAGATGCGATTTGCAGCTGAGGTTTCCGACCACGTCATGTTTATGGACGCCGGCGTCGTCGTCGAACAAGGACCTCCGGACGAAATCTTTGTCAATCCTAGCGAGGGGCGCACGAAGAGCTTTCTGCGCAAGCATTTGGCGTCGTAAAAAATTGGCGCTCATCAACGTTTCGAAGGAGTTCAGACTTGTTTCTAACGAGCGAGCAGCTTGACGAAATTACAACGTTCAGACATAGCCTCCATCGCCGCCCGGAGATTTCTGGCGAAGAAGTCGAGACGGCAAGCGCAGTCATCGATGCGCTTCGCGCCGTTGGCGCGGACGAGGTTTTAACCGGGATCGGCGGGCATGGTGTTGCGGCGATCTTTTCAGGCAGGGAAGATGGGCCAAGCCTGATGTTCCGCTCCGAGCTCGACGCATTGCCGATAGACGAAATCTCCGACCTTCCCTACCGATCCGAGGTTCCCGGCAAGGGCCATCTTTGTGGCCACGATGGACACACGGCCACTCTCATTGCGCTCGCCAAGGGACTTGGCGAAAGGCGCCCTTCGCGCGGAAGAGTGGTCCTGATGTTCCAACCATCGGAGGAGAATGGCGTCGGCGCGGCGGCGGTCGTCGCGGACGCGAAGTTTGCTGCGATCAGACCAGACCTGGTCTTCTCGCTTCACAATTTCCCAGGACTTCCTCTTGGGCATAGCGCATTGAGGGAGGGTCCCATCAACTGCGCGTCCCGAGGATTGAAGATCGCATTGACCGGAAAGACCGCCCATGCGTCTTCGCCAGAGGAGGGAACAGCACCGACATTCGCTGTTGCAAGGCTGCTTGAGGGGCTCACGGCCTTGGGCCGCGGCATGACCGTAGATGAGCATTTCCTGCAGGTGACAATTACCTATGCCAGATTGGGCGAACGCGCCTTCGGAATCAGCCCTGGATATGCCGAGGTTTGGGCGACACTCCGAGCCCTTTCTGATGACGCGATGGCGGAGCTGGTCACAGCTGCTGAAAGGCTCGTTCACCTTGAAGCTGAAGCGGCCGGCCTAACTGTAAGCATAGAATACCAAGACGTATTCCCCCAAAGCAGCAATGCGCCCCAGGCTGTTGCCGAACTGAGAAAAGCCATGACGGATGAAGGCGTGAGCTTCGATGATGGCAATGGAATATTGCCCATGCGAGCCGGAGAGGACTTCGGAGTGTTCGGACGCGTTGCGCCATCGGCGATGTTCTTTCTTGGCGCCGGAGTTAATCACCCTGGTCTTCACAACCCAGACTTCGACTATCCGGATCCCCTGATCGGTATTGGGGCGGGAGTTTTCATGCGAACAGTTCGCAACATCCTTGGCTGATTGAAATTGGGGCTGGGCCGGGACAAATTTGCCTTGACCCAGCGCCATCATAAACTAGCGGTTCAATGTGCGGCGGCTGTCGCAACTGCGTCTACACATACCCTTCATCTCACGACCGAACGATCGGTTGGGCGATAGTGCCGCCAAACAGCCGATAGCTGCTATTTGGGCGACGAGCGGAACAGGAAATCGCTTTGTCCGGCCGGTCGGCGATGGCGCGAATAAAAGAACAGAGAGCTTCGCAAACGCTAACAGGTGGGGGAGTGTCTCCGCAGTTCGGCAACTTTTCCAGGGCCCGGCTTGTTTCCAGCGGTAGATGCGGTTAGCGCCCGACGCTCCGTTCTCCTAACGGCCGAACGTTGTCAGGATGCAAGGAAGCGACCTCCCATCGCAGATCACCTCGACGCGGAGTTACCGGGGCCGTATCGTCTGGCAGCCCGCGCCCCGAGAGGAGCCGGTGACGGCGCTCACGGCACGGCGCGGTTGCGCTGACAACTGGCGGCCTTGCCGATTTGCTGATCCTGTCGTTTTGGAAGCGCAGCGTGATGGTAACCCGGCGTCCAATTCTTGACTGTGGGGCAATCCGCGGCATGGAAGACCGGCCCCGTTCGCGTTTGAACATGGCCGGGTAGTTCATCACCGTTGCCCCCGGCTCGCACTTTCCCTTGCGGATCCGAAACAGCTAGCGGGACAGGATTCCCGAGATCTCTGTCAGAGTGCGGTCGATCTCTTCGAGAGTATTGTAGTGCACTGGGCCGATACGCACGCCGCCGCCCGAATCGAGGATGCCGAGCCGAAGATTTGCTTCCAGCCCATAATTGTGGCCGCTCCAAACATGAATACCCTTCGAAGCCAAGTGGCGAGCAATGTCGGCCGATGGAACCCCTTCCGCCACAAAGGTTACAGTCGATACGCGGCGATCGAGGCTTCTGGCATCACTGATCCCCAACACCCGAACTCTGTTGTGCGCTCGAAGCCCGTCGATCAGCTTGAGAGCCAACAGATCGTCATGATGTTTCATGGCCTTATAGCCACCGTCCAGACGTGCGCGGAGACCGGACGCGGATGTGGTGCCTGCGAATTGGTCGCCGAGCGCCGCTATGTAGTCAATAGCGGCATGGACCCCAGCCAACTGCTCCCGGTTCGTCGTACCGTTGGTAAATCGCCATGGCAACGTATCGGACGCTGCGCGTACCTTATAGGGTCTCACCCGGTCGAGGACGGATCTGCGGCCCCAAAGAAGGGCATAGTGCGGACCGAAAAACTTATAGGCGGAGCACACGAGGAAATCGCAGCCGAGCCGCTGGACATCTATCAATCCATGAGGCGCGTATTGCACGGCATCCACGTAGACAAGTGCGTCGGCACGGTGCGCGATCTGCGCAAGCGCTTGGACGTTGTTTATTGTGCCGGTGATGTTGCTTGCGTATCCGACTGCGACCAGCCTGGTTTTGTCGCTGATCAGCTTGACGAGGTCGTCCGGATCAAATTCATAGGTTTCGGTTGAGAAATCCAGCCACTTGACGCTCAAGTTCAGGTCCTCTGCAAGCATCAGCCACGGAGCGACGTTCGCGTCGTGATCCATGCGCGAGAGTATTATCTCGTCGCCGGCGCTCAACAGCGAGCCTATGCTGCGCGACATGGCAAAGGTGAGGGCGGTGGCGCTTTGGCCGAAAAAGACCTCGCCTTCTTCGTAGGCATTGACGAAGGCCTCCGCCGCCCGGTGTGCAGCCTCGACCCTTGAGGCCGCTTCAAGCGACGTGTCGAAAAAGCCCCCAAGGTTTCCGTTCGCATTGATCATCATATCGGTCATGCGTTCGATCACCGAGGCGGCGACCTGCGTCCCCGCGGGATTATCAAGGAAAACTGCCTGCCGATCGTGTTTCTTGCGTTGGAGCCCGGGAAAATTCCGTCTAACCGATTCAACGTCATAGTTCATTCTTTAGGTTCCTTGGCGGTTGATAGACCCGCAGTGACGACGTCAAAGGCGGGCTCTGATCAGAAAGTTGGCGGAGTGTTGACCCACAGAATCCTCGCTTCACCGTCGCCCAGGTTCTGGTAGGAATGGGGAAGCGGGGACTCGAAATAGAAGGAATCTCCCTCATGGAGGAGGACTGGATGACCGTCGACTGTCAGCTCCAGGGTTCCAGCCAAGACGTAGCCGAACTCCTGCCCCATATGGCTGATGGGTTCCGAACTCCCGCCTCCGGCCGCCACGACATGGATATTGATCTGCAGAAGATATCCCGGGCCGCTTGGGACAAGTTTTTCGAGGGTAACCTGGTTTCCCGCGCGTCGATGGCCTGTAACAAGCCGGGCCCTCTCGTTCTGGCGTACGACAAGCACCGGCCCGTGATCCTCCGCAGGTGTCGCGAACAACTCGCTCATGTTCGTACCGAGGGCTTGAACCAATTTGTGAAGCGTCGCCATCGAGGCTTGCGAGCGATCGTTTTCGAGCTTTGAGAGATAGCCTTCCGTCACACCGATCTTTTCGCCAAGCTCCGCTAGGCTGATGCCCATAAGCAGACGGGCGTGCCTGAGCTTCGCGCCGATCTTGAGTGACTGATCTTGGTTTTGCATGGTCCGGCCTTTTCCCCTCTAAGCCTTGGCGGCCTCTAAGACCGCACGGCACAGTACTTCGCACCCATCCCCTACATGCATGGGCTCGGACCACTCAAGTGGGTTGTGGCTGATGCCGTTTCGCGAGGGGATGAAAATCATCGCGGAGGGCACGACGGCCGCGAGGTTGCTGGCGTCGTGCATCGCACCGCTGGGGAGGCGCAACGATGGCATCGACAGGGAAGACGCCACTTTCTCGACCGCGTCTTTAAGGTCGCGATTAAACGAAGCAGGTCGAACGTTCATGATGCGGTTGATGGAGAACCCGAAACCCAGCTTCTTGAGCGGCTCGCCCTGATCGGCCATGAGCCGCTCGACCCTGTCGAGAACGTGTTCGTCGATATGACGCAGATCGAGCACCAGCCGCGTGCGACCGGGTATGGTGTTGGTGGAATTCGGCTCGACTTCGACACGGCCGAATGTGACCCGAACATCAGGGTCGATGTCCATAGCTCGTTCGACAAAGCCCAAGGCGTATCGTGACGCCGCGAGAAAGCTGTCCCGGCGATTGTTCATGGGGGTCGTCCCGGCATGAGCGTCCTGGCCGAGAAAATCAATTTCAAACCATCGGACTCCCTGGACACCTTCCACGATGCCGATCGTTGCGCCGGCATTCTCCAGCACGGGGCCTTGTTCGATGTGCATCTCGAAATAGGTCGATATTTGCGGAGGGCGATCCTGCCCCGCATATCCGATGCGTGCGAGTTCGGCGTAGTATCGGCTGCCGTCGGAACTGGAGATCGAACTCTCGTCGCCAGCTGGCAAGGCGCCGACGAAACCGCACGATCCCGTTAGCCCAGGTTTGAAGCGAACGCCTTCCTCGTTGGTCCAATTGACGATGGCGATTGGCGCCTCGGTTTCAATCCCGGCGTCGTTCAGCGCCCGGACGATTTCAAGTCCTGCCATGACCCCAAGCACACCGTCGAAGCGACCGCCATGGGGCTGGGTGTCAAGGTGGCTTCCAATCAGCACCGCGGGCAGATCATCGCGAGCGCCGGGGCGGATCGCATAAATGTTGCCGAAGTTGTCGACACGCACCTCGCATCCGGCCGCGGTCACCCAGAAGCGGAAGAGATCGCGCGCCTCTTTGTCTTCGTCGGTCAGGGAGAGGCGGCAGCTGCCGTTTCCTTCAATCGCGCCGATTTCCGCAATGCGCATGATCGAGCTCCAAAGCCGGCTCGAATTCGTGAGAGTGGCAGCGCTGTGCGTCAAAGGGCGATCCACGTCGTTTTCAACTCGGTGTATTTGTCGAAGGCATGAAGCGATAGGTCTCGCCCGGTCCCCGATTGCTTCACGCCGCCGAACGGAGTCCTGACGTCAACGTTGTCGACAAGGTTGACGCTGACGCTCCCCGCATGAAGGCGCCGGGCAACGCGGTGCGCCTGCGAAAGGTCGTTTGTCCAGACCGAGGCGCCCAAGCCGTAAATGGAGGCGTTTGCATACCCGACCGCCTCGTCTTCGCTTTCGAACCGGGTGACGGCCAGAACCGGGCCGAATATCTCGTCCTGCGATAGCGTCGAACCAGGCTCCACATTGGTGAAGATTGTCGGCTCGATGAAATAGCCTCCGCTGCCGGTCAACGCTCTGTCGCCGCCTGCAACCAGCGTCGCGCTCTTTTTCCCGAGATCGATATAGCCACTGACTTTTTCGAGATGCTCCTCGCTGACGAGCGCGCCCATTCCTGATGCGGGGTCGAGCGGGTCGCCGGGCTGAAATTTCGAAACTTCGCCCTTCAGCCTTTCAACAAACTCGTCATGGATTGACGCGTGAACGTAGAGCCTGGAGGTCGCCGAACATACTTCGCCCTGATTGAAGTAGATTCCAAGGGCCGCGGCGGACGCAGCCGCTCCGATGTCGGCCACGGCCGGGAAGACGATGTTGGCGCTCTTTCCGCCGCATTCAAGCCAAACCCGCTTCATGTTCGATTGGGAGGAATAGCCAAGGAACATCTTTCCGACCTCGGTGGAGCCCGTAAAGGCAACACAGTCGACGTCAGGATGAAGTCCGATTGCCCGTCCCGCATCCGCTCCCAGGCCTGGGAGGACGTTGAACACGCCCGGGGGAATACCAGCGTCCGCAGCAAGTTCTGCCAGTCGCAAAGCACTCAGCGGCGATTGTTCGGCGGGCTTTAGAATGACGCTGTTGCCCGCCGCCAGTGACGGCGCGCATTTCCATGCAGCCATTTTCAGTGGAAAGTTCCAAGGGACGACAGCGCCGACGACGCCAACGGGCTCGCGGGTCACCATCGCCAGTCGGTTTTCGTCGGTCGGTATCACCTCGTCCACAAGCTTGTCGACAGCTTCCCCGTACCAGCGAAACACGGCGGCCGCGCTCGGCACGTCCAGTTTGGTCGAGTCCGTTATCAGCTTACCCATATTCATGGTTTCGAGGAGCGCCAGCTCTTCGCGGTTCTGCATGATCAGGTCCGCCAGGCGCACCAGCACACGGCCGCGCTCGGCCGGATCGCAACGCGACCAGTCACCCTTGTCGAAGGCCTTGCGCGCCGACCGGACCGCGGCATCGACATCGGAGGCATCATAGGCGCCGATAGCTGCCAGTATTTTCCCCGTGGCGGGGTTTACGGCGTCAAAGGTCTTCCCGCCCGCCGGATCTACATGCTTCCCGCCGACGAAGGCGCGGGTGGGGATTCGAACGGATTTTGCCGCATCGTGCCAAAAATCTTTGGAGTGCGAGACATCACTCATGGGCTGAGGTCCTCCTTCATTTTCGCCCATTGCTATTGTCACGAAGAGGCCATGTCAAGTGACTTTCCTGCCCAGAATTCAGAGTGATTCATTATAAACCATTGAAAAGAAGATATTTAGCAGGGCTGACCGAATGTATCTAGGTGATATTGGCTCCGATGTTGCTCGCGTAAATTCACCATAGGATAGGTACTTGACTATTTGGAAATAGTCTTGCCTTATGCGAAAAAACTAGAGGAGGGGCTGCGGAATGGTCGACGCGTCGAGCGACGAAATTTTGCTTAGAACCAGAGGGCTCACCAAAAGCTTCCGAGGGTTGATCGCGCTTCGCGATCACCAGATCGATTTGCGCAAAGGCGAGATTGTCGGCGTCATCGGGCCGAACGGGTCGGGAAAGAGCACGCTGTTCAACTGCATCACCGGGTTTTCGAAACCCACCGCGGGAGAGGTGTTTTTCAGGCACGACCGCATCAGCGGTTTGCGACCATCCGCAGTGGTCGCAAAAGGCCTGGCGCGGACGTTTCAAGGCTCCCGGCTATTCGTATCTCTGACGGTGCGGGAAAATGTCAGGGCCGCAGCTCATCTGAGGCACCAGACGAACATCTTCGAAGCCGTTCTGCTCACCAGGCGATATTTTGCGACGCAGGAGGCGGCAAACGGCCAGGCGGAGGAACTTCTCTCCTTGGTGGGGCTGTCACACCACGCCGACCGGCTCGCTTGCGAACTTCCTTACGGCGATCAGCGACGGCTCGAGATCGCCAGAGCGCTGGCGACCGCCCCCGACATCCTTCTGCTCGACGAGCCCGCCGCGGGCCTTGATTCCGCAGAGACCAAACAGCTCGCCGACTTGATCAGACGTATCCGGGACAGTCGAGGCGTGACGGTCGTCGTGGTCGAACACGACATGGACCTGATCATGAATCTCTGCGAGCGCATCCAGGTGCTGGCTGCAGGAGAGGTTATCTGCGTCGGAACACCACAGGAAGTGCGCGCGCACCCGCGGGTGAGGGAGGCCTATCTCGGCCATGAATAGCAATGCGGGCACTCGGCTGGAAATCTCGAATCTCACCGTCTCATTCGGCGCCGTGCGCGCGTTAAAGGGGGTCACGCTCAGCGTGGGGCATGGGGAGGTCGTAGCCTTGTTGGGCTCCAATGGCGCGGGCAAGACGACCACTTTAAGAACGGTATCCGGTCTCACAAGGCCGTCATCCGGCGCCGTGACGTTCGAAGGGACGAGTATTCTCGGCCTCACTCCTGAGAAAATCGTCAAGCTGGGCATTTCCCAGAGCCCCGAGGGAAGGCGGCTTTTTGGCGGCTTGAGCGTCGCCGACAATCTGCGCCTGGGAGCCAGTACAAGGTCTGACGCTCATCAAGTCGCGGCAGATCTTGACAACATGTTCACGCTGTTTCCGATCATCAAGCAGCGCATGTCGCAACTTGCAGGAACCCTCTCGGGCGGAGAACAGCAACAAGTGGCTTTGGCACGGGCATTGATGGCCTCACCACGGCTTCTGCTTCTCGATGAGCCGTCCCTCGGCGTCGCACCGCTCCTTGTCCGGCATATTTTCGAAGCCCTTCGAGAGCTAAAGCGGCGCGGCATGACGATGCTTCTGGTCGAACAGAACACGGCTCTGGCTCTGGACCTGGCGGATCGCGCATACGTGCTTCGAAATGGTCAGGTCGTGCTTACCGACGAAGCGTCCGATCTTCGGGTAGGCGACCGTGTCGCTCAGGCCTACTTGGGAGCATCACAATGAATTTCTGGGACTATGTGCTTCAACAGCTCCTGAATGCGGTAAGCCTCGGCAGCCTCTACGCCCTCGTCGCAGTCGGGCTTTCGATCATATTCGGGATCATGCGTCTGACCAATTTCGCCCATGGGGACGTCATGATGGTCGGAGCCTTCGGTGCCGTTCTCTCCATCGCTGCAGGCGTTCCATTCATTCCGGCAATCGTCATAGGCGTCGCTGTCGCCTCAGTCCTGGGCATCCTCATTGAACGCATCGCCTATCGACCCATCCGCAAAGCGCCGGATGTTGCGCGTCTGCTGACAAGTCTCGCGGTGACATACATTCTCGAGAATGTGGGTATTGTCATCTTCAGTTCGTCGCCGCGCAACTTTCCGATACCAACGTGGCTCGATGGGTCGTGGCAGCTCACAGGGGGCATCACCCTCACGAACATTACCCTGTTGACGATCGCGGTTTCGGCAGGCTCGCTGGTGCTGCTTGGCTGGTTCACCACGCGTACCACCGCGGGACTGGGAATGCGTGCCGCCGCTGAGGATGCGGATGCCGCGCAGCTTGTGGGCCTCAACGTCAATAAGCTGATTGTCATCGCCTTCCTGCTCGCCTCGGCCTATGCCGGGCTGGCCGGGGTCTTGTGGGCAGCTCAGGCGGGGGCGGTCGATCCCCAGATGGGCTTTACTCCGCTGCTGAAAGCCTTTGTGGCAGCGATCATCGGCGGTTTCGGCTCGATCGCCGGCGCCCTAGTGGGCGGGTACATGTTGGGTGCCTTGGAAATTCTGATCGTCGCTTTCCTGCCTTCGTCCGTGTCGCCCTACAGGGACGCGATCGTCTTCGCGTTGCTCATCGCTTTCCTGCTGTTCAGGCCCGGCGGCCTTCTCCAACCCAATCGCGAGATCAAGCTCTGATGTTGAAGTCACACGCAATCGGCGTCGCCCTCATCGCGCTCGCCATCTCGGCAGCATGGCTTCTGCCTGCAATAGCCAGCGACTATGTCAGCCGGATATGCCTTCTTATGGCGCTCAACGGCATCTTCGTGCTTTCGCTTGCGCTGACCAATGGCTTTACCGGGGTTTTTTCTCTCGGTCACGTTGGTTTCATTGCGGTCGGGGCTTACGCTTCGGGCATTCTCTCCCTTTCCGTTCAGCAGAAGTCGGCGCTGCTCCCCAACCTTCCTTTCTTGATCGCCCAAATGCATCTCGGGTTTTTCCCAGCCACCATTGTGGCTGGACTGATCGCGGCAGCTCTCGCGGTTATCGTCGGATTTCCGCTCATGCGACTGTCGGGTAACTTTGTGTCCGTCGCCACGATGGGTTTTCTCATTATCGTGAATGTCGTGCTGATCAATGCAAGCGACTTCACGCGCGGAGCCCGCACGTTCACAGGGGTGCCCGTCGACGCCAATTTGATGTGGGCGGTGGGGTGGCTCGCCATCACCTTCTATATCCTATGGCGTCTTGTTCATTCGCCCTTCGGACGAGCGATGAAGTCGGTCCGGGACGACCAGCTCGCCGCCAGCGCAGTCGGAATAAGCGTATTGCGAACGCGTCTGACCGCCTTTGTGGTGGGTGCATTCTTTGCAGGCGTCGGCGGATCGATCTTTGCGCACTACCTCGGTTCGTTTTCGCCGAAGACGTTCTACTTTGCGATGACAATGAACATCGTTGCGATGTTGGTCCTTGGCGGAATGGGGTCGCTCTCAGGGGCCCTGATCGGCGTCGTTTGCATATCGCTGATCACAGAAGTCCTACGGTCCGTGGAGAGGGGCTTCACACTTGGTGCCTTCGAAGTCCCGGCCGTTTTCGGCGCGAGCCAGATCATCCTCGGACTCATCTTCATAGTTGTCATGATCTTCAGGCCGAAGGGGATCATGGGCGACCGGGAGTTCACTCTCGGTTCAAAAGCTCGGCAATAACCAAGCAAAAGGGGTAACACTATGCCAAGCCTTTCCAGGCGTGCCACGCTCACTCTCGGAATGATGGCCGCGATGATGCTCGCGACCACAGCCTCCGCCGCCGATGCGATCAAGATCGGATTTCCGGCCAATATCACGGGGATCGAGGCTTCATTTGACGGACCCATGTTGAACGGCGCGAAGCTCGCGGTGTCGGAGATCAACGCCGCCGGTGGTGTTCTTGGCCGCCCGATCGACCTTGTTACCTATGACACCAAGAGCGACACTGCGACGATCTCGACGGTCACGAGCCAGATGATCGAGAGCGATAAAGTCAAAGCGTTTATCGGTTTTGCCGATCCGGACAGCGTGTTGGCGGCGGCTCCTCAGATCGAAGCCGCAAAAATTCCTTTGATCACGCCTGGCGCTACGTCGCCGAAGCTTCCCCTGCAGGTCGGCACGCAGGTTTTCCTGGCCTGCTTTGGGGATAACGTCCAGGCGGCGGTCGGAGCGGAGTTCGCGCTCGAGAAGCTCAATGCCAAGAAGGGGTACCTGATCACCGACATGGGTATGGAGTATACGACCCTGCTCGCCGAATACTTTACGAAAGCCTATGAGAACGGTGGCGGCAAGCTGCTGGGAACGGATACCTACAAAACCGGCGACAAGAACTTTACCGCCCAGGTGACGAAAATCAAAGCCCTGGGTGAGAAGCCGGATTTCATTTTCATCTCGGCTGGAGGCGACGACATCGGCCTTATCCTCAAGCAACTGCGCCAAGCCGGGGTCGATATCCCTGTCGTCGGCGGTGACGGCTACGACACGCCGCTTCTCTTGGAGATGGGTGGTCCGGCTGCCAACAACACCTATTTCACGACGCACAGCTTCATTGGTGAGGGCGCTTCGCCGAAAGTCGCCGCGTTCATGGAAGCATACAAGAAAGCGTACGGGCGTGCTCCGGAGAACACCTTCGCAGCTCTCGGCTACGATGCCATGAAGCTGATGGCGGACGCCATCAAGCGCGCCGGCAGTGACGACCCGGCAAAAATCCACGAGGCCATCAAGACGACTGCTGGCCTTGAAGGTGTCACCGGTACGATCACCTACAAGGACGGCAATCCAGTGCCGGAGAAGTCCGTGACCGTCATCGGCGTGAAGAATGGCAAGCTCTACCTTGCTTCGGAAGAAGCCCCTTCGTTCGTGCCGGCACCATGACCCGTCCCTCCCGACACCCTTTGTGGGATATGTATCGGGAGGTGATCTCCTCGGCTGACTTCGTAGACCTGACCCATGCGTTCGGTCCGGGTCAGCCGAGGTTTTCAAGCTTCCCCGATGAAGAGAGAAGGCTCGTGATGGATTTCGACAGAGGCGATATCGCACAAGTCCATCGCTATAGCTTCGTCGGTCAGTGGGGGACGCATGTCGACCCGCCTGTCCATTTCGTTAGAGGCGGACGCACAATCGATGAGCTTCCGGTTTCAGAGATGCTCCTTCCGCTAGTCGTCATCGATATTTCCGAAAGGGTCGGACGAGATCCTGATGCCACCCCGACGTTGGAGGATCTGACTAAATGGGAAGAGCGGCATGGCCGCATTCCTTCGAGTTGCTTTGTTGCGCTCAGGACGGATTGGCATACCAGATGGCCTGACGCCGAGAAATTTGCGAACTTGGATCAGGACGGTCGCTCGCACGCGCCGGGCTGGTCCAAATCCGTGTTGGAAATTCTGCTTCTCGAACGCAGGATAACGGCGATCGGCCACGAGCAAATCGACACTGATCCAGGCTTGGCCGTCTCCCGAGCTGACAGCAGCCTCGAGCTTTTTGTGCTGCAACAGAATGCGTGGCAGATCGAATTATTGCGAAATTTAGACCAGGTGCCGGAGGCAGGCGCCCTCATTATGGCGTCTTGGCCAAAGCCGAAAGGCGGGTCTGGATTTCCAGCACGAGCCATAGCCATTGTTCCCCGCTGAAACGGCGGCAATTGCCCTCCGATCTTCGGGCTGCGCAAGCGTTTTGGCCGGTAGCTGGTGATGCGACGTGCCGGGCGTCTATGAGGCTGCGCCCACGTAAGCGACCCCCCTGGTTGGCCTTAACTCCTTCTGGCGGCGCGCGGCAGACTCGCTGGCGCTGGCGGCGCCGGGATCTTTGAAGGGCATCGACACCGAACAGCGCGTGTCCAGCAAAGCTTGTCCCACTCGGGGAGGATTGGGTTCTGCATCGCGCATGAAATAGTCGGTCTGCAAATGCAATTATATCGAAAGAGGACGTTCATGCCGTCGATCCGAGATGCTCTCCCCGCCGACTACAGTGCCTGGCGAATGCTCTGGGCAGGTTATTTGGATTTTTATCAGGTCCAGTTGGAGGAGGAGACGACCACCAACACCTGGGATTCGGCAATGAATCCGTTGGTTCCGAGACGGATTAGGGTTTTGGAAGTCGACGGCGGGCTCGCAGGTTTCGCTCTCATTCAGTTTCAGACCTCAAGCTGGCAGGTTCGGCCAGTGTGCTACCTCGAAGATCTTTTCATTTCCGAGAGCCACCGCGGCAAAGGCCTGGGGCGAGCAATGCTCGACGATCTGCTTGGCACCGCAAAGGAATCGGGATGCTCAGAGTTTTACTGGCACGCCCGGCGGGACAACGCGCATGCGCGCCGGCAATACGATAGCTACGTCAGAGAGGATGGCAACGTTCGGTATCGTTTGCCGATCGGCTGAGGGGCGTTCTCCGTCGGTCGGGCCTTCCGCCCCCATGCGATTCCTCTTCGGAATGCGTGCGCCAACTCCGCCGCCGTACCCTCGCGGCGCCTCATCGGGCGTTACTGGATATAACCCGTTTGTCAGGGAACAACCCTGCAATGGTCCCAGGCACAGCACTGCGTCCGATGATGGCGTGGCAGCAGCATGGTGCTTTCAAAATCAGAAATATAGCGAAGAGGATCGAGCCGGTTGCGTCTGGGTTAGGCCTCTCCTTTGTCCTCCTTGAGGAGGATATTCTCGAAAGCGACCGATCTCTAAATAGCTTTGATCGCGCAGACCATTTGGGTTTGCGCCATGCCGTGGCGGGAGGCCAGGCAGAGCTCAGGGAGGTTCGATGATGAAGCGCACGATCGGAATAGCGAAGGCCACCACGCTGGCACTCGCGATGACGCTACTCAATTCTTATCTGGCTGCGGCCGACGAAGGTCGCACGGTGACGATTGCCCTGGAGGGAGCGTACGAACCATGGAATCTGACGCGGTCTGATGGAACGCTTGATGGGTTCGAACCCGAACTTGCAAATTATCTTTGCGGAAAAACGAAGCTCAACTGCAAACTCATTGCCAATGATTGGGATGGCATGTTCACGGGTCTGCAGGCCGGGAAGTTCGACGTCATTATGGATGGTGTAAACATTACACCTGAGAGAAAGAAGCAGGTGGCTTTCTCGATACCCTACGCCAACACGCCCGCGGCATTTGTCGTAAACAAAACGGGTTCCCTGAATGAACTACCCGATCTGAAAACCGTGCTGAAGCTTGATGATGCGGGCAAGGGAGACAGCGACGCAGAGGCGGTCATTTCCCGGCTTCGCAAAGCACTGACCGGCAAGACGATCGGCGTGCAAATATCAACGGTGTACTCCGACTACATTCACAAGAAATTCGGGGATGTGGCCGATATTCGGGAATACAAGACGCCCCCTGAGCACGATCTTGACTTGACGGCCGGTCGAATTGACGTGGCATTCGATGATGCGACCTATTTCGGATCCGCCTTGGCGAAGCCTGACAATGCAGATCTAGCTTTTTCAGGCCCCGAAGTTGGTGGACCCATTTGGGGCGGCGGGCAGGCCTTGGCATTCCGCACAGATGACGCGGACCTCAAAGCTAAATTCGACGGCGCAATTCAAGCGGCATTGGCCGATGGCACCGTCAAGACGCTGGCTCAGAAGTGGTTCAAACGCGACGTGAGCCCGTAACTCGGATCACGCTTCAGCTGCCCTTGCGTGGCCAAATCTACGGAAACTGTAAATGAGCGACCTATTCTTGCTTGGATTTGGCAACGGCGGCTGGGGCGGTTTGCTGCTTCAAGCGGCCATCATGACGCTTGCTGTGACGCTTGCATCGCTGATCATCGGGGCAGTCCTTGGCGCGCTGATCGCCTGGGCCAAGCTCTCGCGATCACTGCCCGCAAGCCTGTTGGGCGAGTGCTACACCGTCGTCTTTCGCGGTGTGCCGGAACTATTGATCATCTATCTCTGCTATTTTGGCGGGTCCTCACTTCTTAGCGGCATATTCCATATGAGCGGCGGTGCAGGCTTTGTCGGGATCCCGCCGTTCGTTGCCGGCGCATTTGGCGTGGGCCTGATCTGTGCTGCGTATCAGGCCGAGGTCTACAGGGGCGCCTACCTCGCCGTCTCGAAGGGTGAAATCGAAGCAGCCGTTGCCATCGGCATGCCGCGCCTGCTGAGGCTACGCAGGATCCTGATACCGCAAGTCATGCGCTTTTCCCTGCCAGGCCTCAACAACGTTTGGCAGATGAGCCTTAAGGATTCGGCACTGGTCTCGGTCACCGGCCTGGCGGAAATCATGAGGACCACCGACGTTGCTGCCCGCACGACGCGTGAATACTTCCTTTTTTATGTAGCGGGGGCGGCGCTGTACCTGATGTTGACAGCAGTATCGAACCAAGTTGTTGAAAAAGCTGAAAGCGCGACAGACAAGGCCTTTACGCCTCGCACGGAAGAGGCGTGAACATGGATCTCGTCTTTCTTGAGCAGGTTATGCAGGCCCTTCTCGAGGTGCTGCCTGTGACTGTCGCCCTTTTCGCGATCTCGGTCACCGCCGGAGGCCTCCTGGCGCTACTGCTGACCTACCTGCGTGTCAGCAACAACGCTGCCGCTCGCGGCTTCGCACGATCCTATATATTCGTATTCCGTGGATCACCGCTTTTGATGCAGATGTTCCTGCTCTATTACGGGCTCGGACAATTTCCGATCGTCCGCCACAGCGTGGTATGGCCCATTCTTAGGGAGCCATTCTACTGCGCTTGTATCTCGTTGGCATTGTGTACGGCGGGTTATACTGCCGAAGTTTTCCGCGGGGGACTGCGCGCGGTGCCCCCCAAGGAGGTCGAAGCGGGCAAGGCCTACGGCATGTCCGGGTTCCTCCTCTTCCGGCGCATAGTCGGACCGATCGCATTTCGTCATTGTCTACCGGCTTACTCAACCGAACTTGTTTCTATGATGAAGTCGACTTCATTGGCCAGTCTGGTGACGGTTTGGGAGGTCACCGGAATTGCAAACAAGATGATCAGCTCGACATACCGCACCTTTGAAATTTTCTTGTGTGCGGCGGCCATATATCTCCTCTTGAACTTCCTCTTGGTCCAAGCGCTCGGGATGCTCGAGCGGCGTCTGTCTCCGCACTTGCGGGCTCGACCCACCGGCGTTGAGACAGTTCAAGCTCTTTGATGGAAAACCAATGACACAGAACAGAAATGCAGCATTGATCGTAAAGGATCTCCGAAAATCTTTCGGTTCGCACGAGGTTCTCAAAGGCATCTCGCTCGAGGCTCATCAAGGTGACGTGATCTCGATCCTCGGATCAAGCGGATCGGGGAAGAGCACGTTTCTGCGCTGCATAAACATGCTTGAGACCCCAAGCACCGGGACGATTACGGTCGGTGGCCATACGATCCTCATGAAGACCAAACGGGATGGAAGTAGCGAGCCGGCTGACCGTCGCCAGGTCGACGCGATCCGCGCGGAACTTGGCATGGTTTTCCAGAGCTTTAATCTCTGGTCCCATATGACAGTTCTTGAAAACATCATCGAGGCGCCTGTTCACGTTCTCCGAAGGCCGCGAAGCGAATGCGTTGCTCAGGCTGAGGAGCTCTTGGAGAAAGTGGGCCTCGCGGAACGGCGCAACTACTACCCAAGCCACTTGTCGGGCGGGCAGCAGCAACGCGCGGCGATTGCCCGTGCCTTGGCCATGAACCCGAAAGTCATGTTGTTTGACGAGCCTACCTCCGCCCTTGATCCTGAATTGGTGGGTGAAGTCCTCAAGGTGATGCGTGGGCTGGCTGAGGAAGGCCGAACCATGCTCGTCGTCACCCATGAGATGGCCTTTGCCCGCAACGTGTCCAATCGCGTGCTGTTCCTCCATAAAGGTGAAGTCGAAGCCGACGGCACCCCGGACGAATTGTTTGGCAATACGCGCTCCGAACGTTTCAAGCAGTTCATCGCCTCAAGCGCCCACTAACATCTGCAAAGGACATCCTCATGAGCGTTCTAGTCCTCGGCTGCGGCAATATGGGCGCAGCCATCGCCTCCGGCGTCGATCAAAACGGGCACGAAGATGTCGTCGCGGTCGATCCTGACGCACAGCGCGCGAAATCGCTTCTGCCGCCAGGCAGCCGGGTGCAGGTGTTCTCAGACCTTGCCCAATTAATGAAGCGGCGCTTTGACCTTATCATCCTCGGCGTCAAACCGAACTACATCGGCGACGCATTGCAGACTTGTCAGGCCAGCCTTGCTGAGGCGCCGATGGTTTCCATTGCCGCTGGCGTCAGCCTGGCAACGATGAGAGAGGTTGCGGGCCAACACGCAAGGCTGATCCGCGTGATGCCCAATCTTCCCGCTTCAGTAGGGGCGGGGATGACCGTGGGATATGCGGATAACCTGGTAGATGGGGAGGTTTTAGAGCGCGTCGAACGCGTCTTTGAAGCCGTTGGGCGCTTCCACTGGGTCTCTGACGAACACGACATCGATAAAGTCACGGCCGTTGCCGGCAGCGGACCTGGATATGTGTTTGCCTTCACGCAACACCTCGAGGCGGCTGCTGTGGAGATCGGCTTGCCGGCCGAACTGGCGGCGGCACTCGCTCGGCAGACCGTCGTGGGCGCTGGTCGGATGCTCGAGCGCGATCAACGCAGCGCGATTGATCTGAAGCGGGCCGTAACCAGTCCCAAAGGAACGACAGAGGCGGGCCTCTCGGTACTTGAAGGGCCAAAAGGGCTCCCTGCGCTGCTCGATCAATGCGTTAGGGCAGCAGAACAGCGCGCGATCGAGCTTCGGTAAATCAGGATGCCTGGCGCGGGTCCGAGAAGATGGCCATAGGCAGATCAGGTTGAAATTGCCCCCATGCCACGGCCTCGCCGGAGCGCTTATGCCCGCGGCGAGGGCTCAAGATTGGCGAGGCCCAGGCGGCACCGCGCTCAACTTGCAACAGCTTACTTCCGCGAGGAGAATGAAAATTGAATACGGCAGTGAAAATTGCGACGTCTGAAGATTAACAATTCTCGTTTCTCGACAGCGTCGAAGCGTATATGGACCGCGCACTCGCGCAGTTGCCGCTTCCAGAGGGACTTGCAGAGCGCATAAAGGCTTGCAATTCCACCTATACGGTTCGCTTCGGCGTTTGGCTAAGGGGGCGAATGTATTCCTTCACGGGCTGGCGCTCCGTCCACAGCGAGCACGTTGAGCCTGCAAAGGGTGGCATCCGCTATGATCTTGCGTCGAACCAAGAAGAGGTGGAGACGTTGGCGGCGCTGATGAGCCTCAAATGCTCGTTGGTGGACGTGCCCTTCGGTGGCTCGAAAGGAGCGCTGAAGATCAATCCCAAGGATTGGGAAGTCCACGAACTCGAGCGCATAACCCGCAGATTTACACAGGAGCTCGCAAAGTGCAGCCTTATTTCGGCAGGGCGAAACGTGCCCGCACCGGATGTTGGTACGGGTGAGCGGGAAATGGCGTGGATGGCGGACGAGCACAAACGGACCGGGCCATCGGACATCGTCAACGCGCCGCATGCGTCACCGGAAAACCGCTGTCTCATGGCGGTATCGAGGGTCGCACCGAAGCCACCGGGCGAAGTGTGCAATATGCCATTCATTGTTATCTGCGAGATCCCTACAGCAATGGCATCGGAGGAAACCGTGACCTCGCGAAGATGACGGTGGCCGTCCAGGGCTTTGGCAATGTGGGGTTCCATGCTGCGAAGTTCCTCAGCGAGAACGACGGGGCCAAGAT
>NZ_LNCD01000143.1 GCF_001542405.1 Rhizobium altiplani | reverse complement strand
CTGTTCATCGGTTACCTGTTCGGCGTGCGCTCGGAGCGTCAGTTGGTGCGCGAGATCGAGGTCAACGTCGCCTACCGCTGGTTCTTGCGGCTGAAGCTGACGGATCCCGTGTTCGACGCCTCGACCCTGTCGCAGAACCGCCGCCGGCGCTTCAACGACACGTCGGTGGCCCAGGACATCTTTGATCATATCGTCAGCCAGGCGATCGCCCACAAGCTGGTCGATGGCACGGTGCTTTACACGGATTCAACGCATCTGAAGGCGAATGCCAACAAGGGCAAATACGATCTTGCGATGATCGAAAAGTCGCGGGCCGATTATTGGGCCGATCTCGACCGGGCGATCGAGGCGGAGCGGACGCTGCACGGGCAAAAGCCGCTGAAGGACAAAGAGCGTGAGCCGCAGGTGAAGGAAATCAAGGTGTCGCGCACCGATCCCGACAGCGGCTACATGGTGCGCGACGGCAAGCCGAAGGGCTTCTTCTATCTCGACCACCGCACGGTCGACGGCAAGCTTGCGATCATCACCGACACCCATGTGACGCCGGCCAATGTGCATGACAGTATCGTCTATCTCGAGCGGCTCGACCGGCAGCGGGAGCGGTTCGGCTTCGAGGTCGGCGCCGTCGGCCTGGATGCCGGCTATGCCACGTCCGGCATCGCCAAGGGGCTGGAGGACCGCCAGATCCTAGGCGTCACCGGCTATCGCAATCCGACCCCACCCAAAGATGGCATGATGCGCAAGTCGAAGTTCGACTATGAGCCCGAGACGGACGGTTATCGCTGCCCCGAAGGCCAACTGCTCGCCTATGCCACCACCGACCGCAACGGTTATCGCCACTACACATCCGACCCGGCGATCTGCCAAACCTGTCCGCTGCTCGCCTCCTGCACATCAAACACCAAGGCGGTGCGCACCATCACCCGCCATGTCTGGGCCGATGCGCGCCAGCGCACCGACGCCAACCGCCTGACCCCTTGGGGCAAGGCAAGCGCCGCAAGGAGACGGTCGAGCGCTCGTTTGCCGATGCCAAGCAGCTTCACGGCCATCGCTATGCCCGCTTCCGAAGTCTCACCCGTGTCGCATGCCAGTGCCTGCTGGCCGCAGCCGCCCAAAACATCAAGAAGATCGCAATGGCGCTCACCAAGCCACCCAGACCAGCCATGGCATGAGGGCCAGAGACCGCCAACTTCGCCGCGCCGCAGAACCCAACTTAAAACAACCAACGTCCAAAAAAACAAACCCGCCGAAAATATCGACGGGTTTGTCAGCGGTCTGAGCCCGCTTGAAGCGGGCTTTTTCATGCTTTTTTTTCCCAACGCCCTTCCGGGGTCTGTTGCCAATAGGTGAGGTTATGTCCTTCGCCTTTCAGGTTCTTCCATTGCGCGCGAGCCCCTTCGAGCTGCGCCTGGTCGTAACCATCGAACATAAAGACGATCCGGCTATAAGGCTCGACCGGCGGCGGCTCAGCTCCATCGACGATAAATCGTACCGTCGCCGCGTTGGAATTCCCTTCGGAAACCGTAAGGAGAACCGGCTGATTTGCCGCCAGGTCCCCCTCATCCGTGCCATGCGGCAGGAAGCTATCCTCGCGAAATGTCCAGAGATGCTGATCGAGCAGGTCGCGTCGCGCAGCGTCTTTCAACTGCACCGCGACCCGCCAGCCGCGCTCGACGCTTTTCTCGAGCAACGGCGGGAGGGCATCCTCCAGCTTGGATTCCGTCAGATGGTAAAACAGAACTTCCGTCATGACTCGTAGTTGGCACGCACCAGCTCATCGAGTAGGCGTACGCCGTAACCGGAACCCCAGGACTGATTGATCTCATCCTGCGGCGAGCCCATTGCCGTTCCTGCGATGTCGAGGTGTGCCCAAGGCGTTTCCTGCACGAATCGCTTCAGGAAATGAGCGGCGGTGATCGATCCCGCATGACGGCCGCCGGAGTTCTTCATGTCGGCGAACTTGCTGTCGATCAGCTTGTCATACTCCTTGCCGAGCGGCATGCGCCACAGCTTTTCGCTGCTTGTCAAGCCGGCAGCGGTCAGCTGCGCGGAGAGCTCATCGTCATTCGAGAACAGACCGGCGTGGACATTGCCGAGCGCAACAAGGATAGCGCCGGTCAATGTTGCCAGATTGATCATGAATTTCGGCTTGAAGCGATCGTTGCAATACCACAACGCGTCACACAGAACGAGCCGGCCTTCAGCATCGGTATTGATGATCTCGATCGTCTGGCCCGACATCGAGGTAACGATGTCGCCGGGACGCTGCGCGTTTCCGTCGGGCATATTTTCGACCAGACCGATGATGCCGACCGCGTTCACGGCTGCCTTGCGGGCAGCGAGGACATGCATCAGGCCGGTGACAGCGGCAGCACCGCCCATGTCACCCTTCATTTCCTCCATGCCGGCAGCGGGCTTGATCGAAATGCCGCCGGTATCAAAGACCACGCCCTTGCCGATGAAGGCGACCGGACTCTCGCCGCTCTTGCCGCCCTTCCACTGCATGACCGCCAGACGCGGGGGCCTGACCGAGCCTTGTGCCACGCCCAGCAGGGCGCCCATGCCAAGCTTTTGCATTTCCTTCTCGGTGAGGATTTCTACCTCGACCCCAAGTTTCTGCAATTCGCTTGCCTTGGCGGCAAACTCCACCGGACCCAGAACATTCGGCGGCTCGTTCACAAGATCGCGGGCCAGGTTAACGCCCGCCGCAACGGCTTCCGAGAGCTTGAAGGCTTCTGCCGCCTCTGTCGCTTTGGCGGTAACGATCTTGATCGGCACCTGCCCATTCCGGCCATTGCCGTCCTCGTCCTTCTTCTTGGTCTTGTAGGTATCGAAGCTATAGGCGCGCAAAAGCATTCCAAGCGCAAAATCCGCCGCTTCCTTCGCTCCGACGCCGGCACCCGGCGCATCGACGAAGATTGCGACCTTTTCGGCCTTCTTGATCTTGGATGCGGCGACGCCGCCAGCCTTCAGCCAATCGTGAGCGGTCAGCTCTTCAGGTTTGCCGAGTCCTACCACGATAAGCCGCTCAGCTGCGGACCTCTCGGGCGCAACGAGATCCAGCACAGTCGTCGCCTTGGCGGAGAAGCCGGCGATCTTTGCTGCTCTCGGGATGACGCCAGCGGGATCCGCAAGCTTGGCCCCGGCGGCAAGGTCCGTTCCGCTTGCCTGCAGGAGGATCGCGTAGCCACCGGCGATCTCGGTGGAGCTTGCAAATGAGATATCGAACTTGGCTGACATGTCTTCTCCGTTGGGATTGTCCTAAATCCGCTCTATCCGATCATTTCGGGTTTCACCCCCGAAAACAAGTCTTCGGGATGAGGCCGTGGCGGCCTGACTAACCGCCAACCCGTTAAAGGGATGTCATCTTCGGCGCATATTCCTCCCGCAGAATTGAGTCCACAGGAATTCCGAATTGCTTTCCCTTTTGATGTCTGCAGGGACGAGGACGTGTTGGCGCATACAAATGCCCGACAGCGATCCCGCACATGTGTTTATAGGTCTTTTCTGTCTGTGGTGGCTGCTGCTTCTGCTGTTCAATGGCTTTCCGCAGATCGATGTCTACGCATCAGCGCATTTCTTTGTGCGCGAGGCATGCAGCACTCCAGCCACATTCGGAAAAAACTGCGGCTACTTTCCCTACCGGCACGAGGCTTATCTCGGGTTCCTGAGAACGCTGTTCTTCCGGCTTCCCTACCTCATCGCCATCGTCCTCTTGTGGAAACTCTTGGAGTGCTACGGGCACTGCGGGGCCACTTTCAACCTCGCGCGCCCGCTCCTTCAAGATTGCGCTCACGTCGCTGATGATCGGCCCTGTGATCCTCACCAACCTCATTTTCAAGACATACTGGGGTAGACCGCGACCGTCCCAAACGCTGGATTTTGGTGGCCACCTCGACTTCGTGCAGGCGGGCTCCATGATCGGAAAATGCGTATCGAACTGCTCTTTCATTTCCGGCGAAGCGGCAGGCGCCGGCTGGGTTTTCTGTCTGATTTTCCTGATACCACAGCCGGCGCGCTTCGCGCTTGCCCTCCCCCTCACAGCGATCGCCTTTCTGACACCGGCCATGCGTCTTGCATTTGGCGCGCACTACCTTTCAGACGTCATCCTGGGTTGGCTTTCGTCCGTTGTTGTCTTTGCAGGTCTTCTTGCGCTTACCGATTCGCCACAGGGCAAAAAAAAACTGAAATTTGAATGAATATTCGACTCCAGCTTGTCGCAAAAGAGACCCAAACAGCGTAGATGGATTTCGCTGCGTAGCGGCATTGGTTCGCAAATGGCGTTCAAGGGCATTAATGAAACTGCTTGAAACATACATACTCCGGCGCGTTGGCCAGATGTTTCTCGTTGCCCTGTTGCCGGTGCTCGCGATCATTTGGACGACTCAGGTCCTGCAGCGCGTCAATCTCGTAACCGACAGCGGCCAGTCGATGGGATCGTTCGCCAAGCTGGCAACGCTGATTCTTCCGTCGATCATTCCGATCGTGCTGCCGTTCGCACTTGTGATCGGTGTGACGCAGACCCTGACGACGATGAATAACGATTCGGAGCTGACCGTCATCGACGCGGCTGGCGCCAAGCGCAGCATTATCCTGCGCCCGATCCTCATCCTCGCCGCCGTCATTAGCATCTTTTCGTTTCTGGTGGATAACGTCGTCGAGCCGAAGGCCAAGACGGGGGTTCGCCAGATGGTGGCCGCTGCCTATGCGGATCTGCTCTCGACCGTGATTGAAGAGAAGAACTTCCGCCGCATCGACACCGGCCTCTACGTACAGATATCCGAGAGATTGGCCGGACGCGTGCTCAAGGGCTTGTTCGTCGTCGATGAGCGCGACCCCGCATTCGAGCTTATCTACTACGCACGTGAAGGCGCCGTTGACGAGAAGGGCACGTCACTCATCATGCATGATGGCGAGGTTCACCGCAAAACGCAAACCGGTGAAGTCTCCGTCATTCGTTTCGATTCCTACTCCTTCGACCTGTCCGATCTGACCCAAAACCGCGGTCAGGCAACTCTTCGCGCATCCGACCGCGAGCTTGCGTTCCTCTTCAATCCGGATCCGAACGATAAGGATTACATCGCCAGACCCGGTAGTTATCGTGCCGAATTGCACCGCCGCATGACGGATTGGGTTCTTCCGATGGTGTTTGCGCTGATTTCGCTCGCGATCGCCGGTGATGCTCGCTCCCACCGCGAAGCGCGGTTGCACCCCATGGTCGCGGCGCTCATCTTCGCGTTCGGTATTCGTTGGGCGTCGTTCTACGCCGCCAACCAGATCGACACGGATCCAGAGTATATCGGCGTGCTCTATGCGATTCCCGTGGTCGCCAGCCTTTTGGCAATCGCATCTCTGTCGCACCACAAGCGCCTGTCGGTCGTGTCCGCGATGAGCGACCGAATCTCCGCCTCTTGGCAGCGACTGTCGCGACGCTTTGGCCGGTCGGCAGATCCCTCCGCCGGAGGCAGCGCATGATTCTCGGGACACTCGGCCGTTACTTCTTCCGTCGATACCTGCTGACCACAATGTGGTTCTTTCTCGGCGTGATTGGCATCGTCTACCTCGTTGATTTCAGCGAGACCGCTGGCCGACTCTCCGGTCTTCCCGGCTACACCGTGACCGGCGGGCTCGCGATGACGGCGGTGCGTCTGCCGCTCATCTTGCAGCAGACCGTGCCCTTCATTGCCCTCTTTGTGGGCATGACCGTTCTAATCGGGCTCAACCGAAAATACGAACTGGTCGTGACGCGTGCTGCCGGCATCTCGGTTTGGCAGTTCATGTCTCCCTTCCTCGCCGGCGCCTTTTTGCTCGGCGTCCTGGTCATGACCGTCCTCAATCCGCTGGCAGCCTGGGGGCAACGTCAGGCTGCCGTCATCGAGAGCAACTGGCGTGGAGAAGTCTCAGGGTCCAACGCCGCGCCGCAAGTTCCGTGGATTCGCCAGATCAGCGGCGGGGACGACGTGATCATCGGAGCGAATACGATTCTCGAAAACGGCACGCTGCTTATGAACGCCGTGTTCGTGCATTTCGATTCGTCCGATCACATCATCCTGAGACAGGACGCCGCGTCGGCAAAATTGGAAGATGGTTACTGGCTTCTTAAGAACGTTGTCGAGCGTCGTCCGGGCGAAGTCGCCACACGGCTCGATGAGGTGCGCGTAAGCACCAATTTGAAACAGGATTTCATCCAGCAGAGGCTGACAGCCCCTGAAACTATTGGCTTTTTTGATCTCTCGAGCCGAATTGACGCGGCGAGATCCTTCGGGATTCCGACCAAGGCGCTTGAGACCCAATTTCATTCGTTGTTGTCCCAACCACTGTTGCTTGTCGCAATGACTCTCATTGCTGCAACAGTGTCCCTAAAATTTAGCCGGTTCAACCAGTCGAGGTCGGTGATTCTGGGTGGAATCCTGTCGGGCTTCGTGCTTTATGTGGTCACCGTGCTTGTAAAAGCATTCGGAAGCAGTGGGGTTGTCCCGCCTTTCGTGGCAACGTGGATTCCGGTCATCGTTGCCTTGGCTTTGGGTGCAACAATTCTGCTTCATCAGGAGGATGGCTAGTGGCGGCAGGCGACCGCAAGACTCTTAGTAAACAGTTGGTTGCCCTGCTCCTAGGCGCGGCCCTGTCTACCTATTCGAATGGCTTTCCTGCTGCTTTCGCCCAGGATGCCCTGCAAGGCTTGAGGCCGAACGTGTCCGCCGACCAGAAGCTGATTCTGTCGGCAAACGAACTCGTCTACAACAAGGACGCGCAGATCGTTTCGGCCATCGGCGGTGTACAGATTAACTACGCCGGCTACAGATTGGTGGCGCAACGCGTCGAGTACAATCAGCAGACCCGCCGCCTGATGGCGCTCGGCAACGTGGAGTTGATCGCCCCCGACGGCAACCGCATGTACGGTGACAAGATTGACATCACCGACGATTTTGCCAACGGGTTCGTAAACGCGCTCCGAATTGAGACCCCCGACAATACGCGCCTGGTTGCCGAAACCGGCCAGCGTGTTGGGGGCACGCAAATGATCCTGAACAGGGGCGTCTATACCGCCTGTTTGCCTTGCGCTGAAAGACCGGAACGACCTCCCTTCTGGCAGGTAAAGGCTGAACGCGTCATTCAGGACGGCGTCAAGCATACGATTCGCCTTGAAAAGGCGCGCTTCGAGCTCCTTGGCCACCCTCTCGCCTACGTTCCGTGGATCGAGGTCCCCGACAATACCGTGAAGCGGAAGTCCGGCTTCCTTTTCCCGACCTTTAGCGCATCGCAGAATCTCGGCTTCGGCCTTTCTGTCCCGTACTATTACGTCATTTCGCCGAGCAGCGACGTCACGGTGACCGGCACGGGTTACACCACCCAGGGTTTCCTGGCGGATGCGGAATTCCGCCAGAGATTCGAGAACGGCACGCACACCTTGCGCGTGGCCGGTATCGACCAGCTCAGCCCGGGGACCTTTACGCCCGGCACTAGCGATGCCGAAAATGACTTCCGCGGTGTCGTAGCGTCGAAGGGGGCCTTCCGAATCAACCCGCGATGGGCGTTTGGTTGGGACGTGATGGTTCAGAGTGACAACAACTTCGCTCGCACCTATAACCTGAAGGGTCTGGACGAAAGTACACATACCAACCAAGTTTACCTGACGGGTCTCGGCAAGCGGAATTATTTCGATCTGCGCTCGTTCTATTTCGACGTTCAGAACGCCGATCCGAATGATGTCGCCGAGAAGCAGCAGGCAATCGTTTACCCGGTGATGGACTATCACTTCGTGGCGCCGCAGCCGCTCGCCGGAGGTGAACTATCTGCCGATGTCAACTTCACGAACCTGTCGCGCACGCACGACGACTTTTATAGCGTCGCAGGCTTTGATCGGTTCCGCGGCCTTGAGGGCCAGACATCTCGCCTGACGGGCGAACTGGAATGGAAGCGGACCTTTGTCACGCCTCAGGGCTTCTTGATCACTCCGCTGCTTGCAGCCCGGGGCGATGCCTTGGCATTGAACATGACGCCGCCGCCGACCTCCGGCACCTTTGTCTATGACGGCAATTACGACGACGGCAATGCAGCGACGCGTTCGATGTTTACCGCAGGATTGGAAATGCGCTACCCGATCCTCGGTACGACCGCGAACAGTACACACCTGTTCGAACCGATCGTCCAGGTCTATGCACGACCTGACGAACGGCTTGCCGGCTCTCTTCCGAACGAAGATGCGCAGAGCTTCGTGTTCGATGCGACCAATCTTTTCGAGCGTGATAAGTTCTCTGGCTACGACCGTATCGAAGGTGGCACGCGCGCTAATGTCGGCTTCCAGTACACCGGTACGTTTGACAACGGCTACAAGCTGCACGGTATCTTCGGCCAATCCTACCAGCTCGGCGGCCAAAACTCCTTTGACACGGCTGATCTGGTAAACGTCGGCGCCGACTCCGGCCTCGAAACGGACGTCTCCGACTTTGTCGGACTCGGCGGGATCGAAACGCCACAGGGCGTTGCCCTTGCAGCTTCCTATCGGCTTGACGAGAAGGACCTGGATTTCCGTCGTGGCGATTTGACGGCCGGTTACCAGACCGACAATTTCCAAGGTCAGATGATTTACACGCATGTCTCAGCGCAGCCGGAATACGGCTTCGCCGAGGACAATGATGAGATCCAGGCCAAGGCTGCTGTTAAGTTCAAGGATTATTGGACGGTATTTGGCGGCGTCGCTTGGGACCTTCAGGACAACACTGTTGTCAGGAAGACAATCGGCCTTACCTATGAAGACGAATGCACCATCTTCACGATCGCATATATCGACAAGCGCGATACCACCGCGGAAACCGCGAGCGACTGGAGTATCGGGGCGAGGTTGACCTTCCGGACGCTGGGCGACATCAATCTCGGCACGCCCATAGATGCCAGCCCAACCATCTACCAGAATTAACTGACAGTTCTGTAATACGGCGAAAGAAAGGGCCTTTCTTTCGCCGTAAGACTATGCAGGACATTGTCGCCAGTTGAGATCTAAGGCATATGCTGAATTTTCAATTTGCAGCGGTAATGCCCGTGTGTCTCGGGAAGGTATGCGCGCGGCGACGTGAGTGCGCGGCGCCAATGGGAAGGGTCGATAGATGATTGGCGCAAGAAGAACCGTAAGGACTATGATTGCCGGCGCGACTTTCGCGATGCTGGCGGCTTTTGCCTCGCCGCAGACCGGCTCAGCTTTTGCTGCAAGCGAAGTCAGAGTTGTCGTCAACGGAACAGCAATCACCAGCGGTGACATCGCCAAGCGCCAGGCATTCCTGCGCCTGCAGCATCAAAAGGCTGATGCGAAAGCAGCGGAAGAACAGCTGATCGAACAGACGCTGAAGCAGCAGGAAATTTCCCGCGTCCGCATGTCGGTTTCCAAGGACGACGTCAACGCATCGTTCGCGCGGTTCGCGAGCGGCAACAAGTTGACGACGGACCAGATGACGCAAATTCTCGAACGCGCCGGCGTCGGTGTTGATCATTTCAAGGCTTTCATTGCCGTGCAGATGAGCTGGCCGCGCCTTGTCAATGCCCGCTACGGTTCGAGCAATCGCATGTCGAATTCCGACCTTGTTGCCCGCATGATGGAGAACAAGCAGAAGCCGGAAACCACCGAATATATTCTGCAGCAGATGATCTTCGTCGTTCCCGCCAACAAGAAGGGCATCGTCGGCAAACGCAAGAGCGAAGCCGAGGCGTCTCGCGCGAAGTATCCGGGTTGTGACCAGGCAAAGGTCTTCGCAGCAACGATGCTTGACGTGTCAGTCCGTGACCTTGGTCGCGTTCTTGCACCGGAACTTCCGGCCGAATGGAAGCCGCTTGTCGAGCAGGCAAAGGGCAACACGACCGCCACGCGCGTGACCGACAGAGGTGTCGAATACATCGCCATCTGCAGCCAGCGCCAGGTTTCTGATGACCAAGCCGCCGAAATGGTGTTCCGCCAGGAAGACCTTGATAAGGCGAAGGCAGGGAAGAACGCCCCTCCGGAAAATCCGAACGCCCAGAAATATATGGAAGAGCTGCGCAAGAAGGCGCAGATCATGCGTCCCTGAGCAAGATGACACTCTCGTTCTCGCGCCCGCTTGCTCTCAGCCAGGGCGATCCGGCCGGCGTCGGCCCCGATGTCACACTTCTGGCCTGGATGCGGCGCAGGGAGCTGGGTCTGCCTCCGTTCGTGTTCATTGGCGACCCTGATGTACTGGCATCGCGTGCCAAGCTCCTGGGCTTGACGATCGCCATTCGCGAGACCGATTGCACCAACGCCAATGATGTCTTTGCAGATGCCCTCCCCGTGCTCCCCATTACCGCAGGTATCGACGTTGTAGCGGGTGAGCCGCATGTGGCGACGGCAAAGAGCACGATCGCCGCGATCGAAAGAGCTGTCTCGCTGACAATGAGTGGCGAAGCCCTCGGCGTCGTCACCAACCCGATCGCCAAGTCCGTTCTCTACGAATCCGGCTTTCCCTTCCCCGGACACACTGAGTTTTTGGCCGATCTCGCCGCACGTGCGACTGGACAAGCGGGGATGCCGGTGATGATGCTCGCGGGTCCGAAGCTCCGCACCATTCCTGTTACAATTCATATTCCGCTCAAGGATGTGCCTCAGGCACTGACGGCCGATCTCATCATCGAGACTTGCCGGATTGCTGATGCCGATCTCAGGCGTCGCTTCGGGATCGAGCAACCCCGGCTCGCGATAGCCGGTCTCAATCCACACGCCGGAGAAGACGGTACGATCGGCAAAGAGGATGAAACGGTCATCAAACCGGCCATCCAATTCCTGAGATCCGAGGGGATAAACGCAATCGGTCCGCTGCCTGCCGATACGATGTTCCACGACGACGCCAGAGCGCGTTACGACGTTGCGATCTGCATGTATCACGACCAGGCCCTGATACCGGCCAAGGCACTTGGCTTCGACGACGCTGTCAACGTCACGCTGGGATTGCCCTTTGTGCGCACCTCGCCCGATCACGGCACCGCATTCGGGATCGCCGGCAAGGGCCTTGCGCGTGAAAACAGTCTCGTCGCGGCGCTGAAGCTCGCCGGTCACCTCGGACGCACCACAGAAGGGCATCGTTGATGGCTGCCTTGGATGGGCTGCCGCCCCTTCGCGATGTCATTCAGCGCCATGGCCTCGATGCGCGCAAGGCGCTCGGCCAGAACTTCTTGCTCGATCTCAACCTGACGCAGAAGGTTGCTCGCACAGCCGGCTCCTTGGAAGGAGCCACGGTTTTTGAGGTCGGTCCGGGTCCCGGCGGCCTGACGCGCGCCATTCTGGCATTGGGTGCAAAGAAGGTGATCGCCGTCGAGCGTGATTCTCGCTGTTTACCCGCGCTTTCGGAAATCGCGGATCACTATCCGGGGAGGCTCGAGGTCATCGAAGGCGATGCGCTGAAGACGGACTTCGAAGCTCTGACGCCCGAGGGACCGGTGAAGATCATTGCCAACCTGCCCTACAATGTCGGCACGCAGCTGCTGGTCAATTGGATCCTGCCGAAGCAGTGGCCTCCTTTCTGGGACTCGCTGACGCTGATGTTTCAGAAGGAAGTGGGAGAGCGCGTCGTTGCGGCCGAAGACGACGACCACTATGGACGTCTTGGCGTGCTTTGCGGATGGCGTACGAACGCACGGATGGCGTTTGACATTCCGCCGCAAGCTTTCACGCCGCCGCCGAAAGTAACGTCGACTGTCGTTCATCTGACCCCAAAGGAAAGCCCGATCCCCTGCTCGGTCGCCGATCTGGAGAAGGTCACGCATGCCGCCTTCGGCCAGCGACGCAAGATGCTGCGGCAGAGCCTAAAGCCGCTGGGGGGCGAAGTCTTGTTGAAGAAGGCGGATATCGACCCGCAACGACGGGCCGAAACGCTTTCAGTCGAAGAGTTTGTTCGACTGGCGAATTGCCTCTAGCCAGCGTTCGCTTAGGGCACGCCGACTTTCCAGGATAGTGAATCGCTTGACAGCATATCGGCCCGGTCAGTTGATCTAGCCGCAAGCACCATTGCATCGACCGTGCAGGTCCTAAAGGTTCGGCTCTTCAGTCAGCAGCCCGTTGACGAAATCGAACAGGCCGTAACGCCGGTCGCGGCGGACGCGTTCGGCATTGACGATGCAGCTCACATTGCGAAAAGCCTCATCGAGATCGTCGTTGACGATGACATAGTCGTATTCGCGCCAGCGTTCGATCTCCGCGCGCGAATTCAAAAGCCGCGTGCGAATGACCTCTTCCGAATCCTCGGCCCGGCGATGCAAGCGAGACTGCAGTTCGGTCATGGTGGGCGGCAGCACGAAGATCGAAACGATATCGGCCTTCATCTTGTCCTGAAGCTGCAAGGCACCCTGCCAGTCGATATCGAACAGCATGTCGCGACCTTCGGCCATGGCCGATTCCACGGGCTCGCGCGGCGTGCCATAAAAGTTGCCGTGAACCTCCGCCCATTCGAGCAGATCGCCTGAGTCGCGCATCCTCTCGAACTGCGGTACAGTGATAAAGTGATAATGCTTGCCGGCAATCTCGCTCGGCCGCTTGGCCCTGGTCGTAACGCTGACAGAGATTTCGAGGCTGTGGTCGTCTCGGAGAAGGTTGCCAGCAATTGTCGACTTGCCTGCGCCCGAGGGCGAGGACAGGACAAGCATCAGCCCGCGCCGGGCGATTTTGGTGGGTGTGCTCGACTGGGCCGGGCTCATGTATCACTCCAGATTCTGGACCTGCTCGCGGAACTGGTCGATGACGACTTTCAGTTCGATGCCGGCGGCGGTGATTGCCGCGGCATTCGACTTCGAGCAGATAGTATTCGATTCTCGGTTAAATTCCTGTGCAAGGAAATCCAGCTTACGCCCGACCGGGCCGCCCTTGCCGAGCAGGTCGCGAGCGGCAACCACATGCGCTTTCAGGCGATCGATCTCTTCACGGAGATCCGCCTTGGTGGCGAGCAGAGCAGCTTCCGCATGCAGCCGGTCGCGATCCAGCTTTCCCGATCCATCCATCAGCAATGCGACCTGCGCGGCCAATCTCGTCGAGATCTCCTGCGGAGAGCGGGAGGGGTCACGCTCGATCACCTCTGTCAATCCCTCGATGGTGGCCACATGGTCGAGAAGTACGCGCGACAGAGCGGCACCTTCCGTCTCGCGCATGTGCCGTAGGTCGGCGAGAGCTGCGATCAGGCCTTCCACAATATCGGAATCGCGGGCGGCGATCGCTTCATCACCGTCCTCGCTCTCGCGGAATTCGATGATACCCCGGATGGCGAGCAATGTATCCAGCTGCAACGGCGCGGGATCGATGATGCCGCCAAGCTGATCGCGCAAGGCGAGCACAGCGGAAAGCGCTTCCTGATTGAGGACGGTTTCAATGCGGCTCTCACCGGCAGAGACGGAAAGCGACGCCTGCATATTGCCTCGGCTGAAGCGCTCGCCGGCAAGGCGACGCACGTCGCTCTCCATACGCTCCAGCCCCGGCGGGAAGCGCAAGCGCAGGTCAAGGCCCTTGCCGTTGACCGAACGCAACTCCCAAGCCCAACGCCAACGGCCGCTCGTGCCTTCTCGCCGCGCAAAACCGGTCATGGACTGCAAAGCCATGCGAGCCTCCAAAAATCAGTTCGTCTTCTTTTTCTTTTGGGCAGCAGGCGCGGCAGGTGTGTCCGGCTGCGTCTGGCTCTCGGGCTGTCCGTCGACCGCAATATTGGGGTCGGCTCCCTTGGCGGCTTCCAGTTGGCGCCAGCGCTTGACGTTCGCGTTATGCTCCTCAAGAGTGGCTGCAAAAACGTGCCCGCCGGAACCATCGGCGACGAAATACAGATCCTGCGTCTTCCACGGATTGGCGACAGCCTCCAGCGCATCACGGCCCGGATTGGCGATCGGCGTCGGGGGAAGCCCCTTGATCACGTAGGTGTTGTAGGGCGTTTCCTTCTTCAGGTCCGACTGATAGATCGGGCGATCCGTCGGCTTTCCGTCGCCGCCGAACAACCCGTAGATGATTGTCGGATCTGATTGAAGGCGCATCCCCTTGCCCAGCCGGTTAAGGAAGACGGAAGCCACGTGGGCACGCTCATCGGGAACTCCAGTCTCCTTCTCGACGATCGAGGCGAGGACGACCAGTTCGTCCTTTGACTTGAGTTGCAGCGACGGGTCGCGCTTGTCCCAAACCTGCTCGACCAGCTTCTGCTGGGCCGCAGCCATCTGCCCGATGATTTCGACCCGCTTCGTGCCGCGCGAGAACTTGTAGGTATCCGGGCGGAGGCTTCCCTCTGCGGGGACGACAGCCGGGAGATCGCCTTCCAGCACGGCATCCTCGTTCAGGCGATTGAACATCTGGCGGACGGTGAGGCCCTCGGGGAAGGCAACCGAATACAGGATCGACTTCCCAGATTTCAGCAGTTCCATGATGTCGTTCATGGAAGCATGTGCCTTGATTTCGTACTCACCCGCCTTGAGGCTCTCGCCATCATCAAGGTGGGTTGCCGTGAGGTAGCGGAAGATACGGGCATCCGAGACGATGTTGTTTCGTTCAAGGCTCGCGGCAATTTCAGCAACGCCGGCACCATTTCGCACGATGAAGTTCGTGTTCGTTTCCAGGGGACCAGGATCTTGGTAGGCCGAGATCGCGTAGTAGAAGAGGAAGACAGCGGCTGCGCAGCCGAGGACGACCAGCGTCATCAGGAAGTTCAGGAAAATGATAACCTGGCTGCGCGCTTTCTTCGAGCGCTTCGGCGGCTCGGGCACGCGTTCCGGCCGCAGCGCCTCGCTTGGCGACTTGGGAATGATCGGCCCACTCTGCGTCTGCTGGCTCTCCTCGCCGATCGTCCCGTTGTTTTGGTTCGTATCGTTCACCGGCAATCCTCTAAACTTGGCCTCAAGTCCCGCTTCTTGCTAAGCAATGCGGCAAAATGCAGGTGGGGCCACGCCGCGCAAGGTGCAGCCCCACCGCCAGAACGTCAACGCCTGAACTCAGGCGACGTAGCGGCGCAGCACCAGCGAGGCATTCGTGCCGCCGAATCCGAAGGAATTCGACAGGGCGACGTTGATTTCCCGCTGCCTGGCCTTGTGCGGGACGAGGTCGATCGCGGTCTCGCGCTCAGGATTGTCGAGGTTGAGCGTCGGAGGCGCGACATTGTCCCGGATCGCAAGCGTTGCGAAGATGGCCTCGATCGCGCCGGCAGCACCGAGCAGATGACCGGTCGCGGACTTCGTCGACGACATCGAGATCTTGGAGGCAGCATTACCAACCAGACGCTCCACCGCGCCGAGCTCGATCGTGTCGGCCATCGTCGACGTGCCATGCGCGTTGATGTAGTCGATATCGGCAGCGGTCAAGCCGGCTCGCCTCAACGCCATCGTCATGCAGCGCTGCGCGCCTTCACCGTCCTCGGACGGAGCCGTGATGTGATAGGCATCGCCCGAGAGGCCATAGCCGACCACTTCGGCATAGATCTTGGCGCCGCGCGCCTTGGCATGTTCCAGCTCTTCGAGAACGACGATACCGGCCCCCTCACCCATGACGAACCCATCACGGTCCTTGTCATAGGGGCGCGACGCTTTGGTCGGATCGTCGTTGTGCTGGGTGGACAGCGCCTTGCAGGCGGCAAAGCCGGCGAGCGAGATGCGGCTGACCGGGGACTCGGTGCCGCCAGCAACCATGACGTCCGCATCGCCGAACGCGATGAGACGGGCAGCATCACCGATCGCGTGAGCGCCAGTCGAGCATGCCGTGACCACCGAGTGGTTCGGCCCGCGCAGCTTGTGGCGGATCGACACCTGTCCGGATACGAGGTTGATCAGACGGCCAGGAATGAAGAAGGGCGAAATGCGGCGCGGGCCCTTGTCGCGCAGCGTATAGCCTGCTTCGACAATGCCCTCGATGCCGCCAATGCCGGAGCCGATCAAGACGCCGGTCGCAACCTGGTCCTCATCGCTCTCGGGGTGCCAGTTCGCATCTTTAAGCGCCATATCAGCGGCGGCCATGCCGTAGATGATAAACGGATCAACCTTGCGCTGTTCCTTAGGCTCCATCCAGTCGTCGGCGTTGAAGGTGCCGTTGCTGCCGTCACCAACCGGGATGCGGCAGGCAATCTTTGCGGGCAGATCGTCGACTTCGAATTCAGTGACAAGGCGGGCGCCGTTCTGACCCGCAAGCAAGCGGGACCACGTCACTTCCGTTCCGCATCCCAAGGGTGATACCATGCCGGTACCAGTTATGACGACCCGTCTCATCGACTGCATTCCCCCGCCTTTTATGTTCTTGGAGAACCATGCCAGAAATAAAAAGGGCGGACTCCGGGTCCGCCCTTTTCTCAATCGCTCAGGATTAAGCCTGAGCCTTTTCGATAAACTTCACGGCATCGCCGACCGTCAGGATCGAGTCTGCAGCGTCGTCCGGAATCTCAACGCCGAATTCTTCTTCGAACGCCATGACCAGTTCGACGGTGTCGAGCGAGTCAGCGCCCAGATCGTCGATAAAGCTGGCGCTTTCAACAACCTTGTCGGCGTCGACGCCAAGATGATCAATAACAATTTTCTTTACGCGTTCTGCGATATCGCTCATGTCGGTTTCCTCGACCTTATATCCTGATCAGAATGCCTTGTGACATCCCTACCCTGTTTCAGCCTGCGGCGCCGTTAAGCCACCCTCGGCAAACTCTTTGAACCCGGCTACCAGAAATGTCCCAGGCTTGCACAAAAGCCCGCCGGTCCGTCTGCTTTCTCGGGAGACTGTTCACAGTCATGGCCCGCTTAACACGGTTTAAGTCTGCCGCAAAGCCAGAAAATCAACCCCATCGGGTTGCTCAACACGCTATTGCGACGAAAACTGCCTCGAAACGCAGTTTCCCGTTTCAGATCATGGCCATGCCGCCGTTTACGTGCAGCGTCTGGCCTGTCATATAAGCAGCTTCCGACGAGGCGAGATAGGCAACCGCAGAGGCGACTTCCGCGCCGGTGCCCATGCGTTTCATCGGGATCGCTCCCATGATCGCTTCCTTCTGCTTGTCGTTCAGCTTGCCGGTCATGGCGGACTCGATGAAGCCAGGCGCCACGCAGTTGACCGTGACGTTGCGGGTTGCGATCTCCTGAGCCAGTGACTTCGTGAAGCCGATCATGCCCGCCTTGGAGGCGCAGTAATTGGCCTGGCCCGGATTGCCGGTCACGCCCACGACCGACGTGATGTTGATGATACGGCCATAGCGGCGGCGCATCATCGGATGCGTCAGCTCGCGCGTCAGGCGGAACATCGCCGTCAGGTTCACTTCGATGACGCTATCCCAGTCCTCGTCGCTCATGCGCACAAACAGGCCGTCCTTGGTGATGCCGGCGTTGTTGACGAGGATGTCCACACCTTCGAGATCGGCTTCCGCCTTGACGCCGAGCGCCTTGACTTCGTCGCGGTCTGCGAGGTTGGCCGGGAAGATCTTGACGCGATCGCCGAGATCGTTGGCCAGCGCCTCAAGCTTCTCGACTCGGGTGCCATGAAGGCCGACGATCGCGCCCTGCTTATGCAAGATACGGGCGATTTCTTCGCCGATGCCGCCGGATGCGCCGGTAACCAGAGCCTTGCGGCCGGAAAGATCGAGCATGGGTAGTGTTCCTTGTAATCGTTAAATCTATCAGGCCATCAGGGCGGCAACGGCCGCGTCGATATCAGCAGGCGTGTTGACGGCGATGCCGTTCACCGTCTTGTCGATGCGGCGTGCAAGGCCGGTCAGGACCTTGCCGGAGCCGACCTCGTAAAGCGTCGTCGCGCCATTGGCCGCGAACCACTCGACAGTCTCGCGCCAGCGGACCTGGCCCGTCACCTGCTCCACCAGCAGCTTTGCAATCTCGTCGGCGTCGGTCACCGGCGCAGCGCGCACGTTGGCGATAAGAGGCACAACCGGGTTGGACTTCTTCACGCCGGCCAGCGCTTCGCGCATCGCTTCTGCAGCTGGGGCCATCAGCGAAGAATGGAAGGGAGCGGAGACCGGAAGCAGGATCGCGCGCTTGGCGCCCTTCTCGGTCGCAATCGCAGCGCCCTTTTCGACGGCCGCCTTCTCGCCTGATATGACGATCTGACCGCCGCCGTTGTCGTTGGCGATCTGGCAGTAGCCGACGGCCGAGGCTTCCTCGCAGACGGCGGCGACATCGGCATGTTCAAGGCCAATAATGGCCGCCATCGCGCCGACGCCGACCGGTACGGCGGCCTGCATGGCGTTGCCGCGGATGCGGAGCAACCGTGCAGTGTCGGCCAGCGAGAAGGTTCCTGCGGCGCAGAGCGCTGAGTATTCGCCGAGCGAATGACCGGCGACATAGGAGACCTTTGCCTTTAGGTCGACGCCGTTGGTTTCGAGGACCCGGATAACCGCCATCGAAACCGCCATCAAGGCCGGCTGCGCATTGGCCGTCAGGGTCAGCGTATCTTCCGGCCCATTGAACATCGTCTCGGACAGCTTCTCGCCCAGCGCTTCGTCGACTTCTTGGAAGACGGCGCGTGCCTCGGCGAAGTTTTCAGCGAGATCCTTGCCCATGCCGACAGCCTGGCTGCCCTGCCCCGGAAATGTGAAAGCGATGGTCATCCTATGTCCTTTATAAATGGACCTCTGGTTATTTCGCCTCCAATTGACATTCTTTCCTGCAGAGTCAAGTGCCGGAGCCCCGCGCTCCAAGGCTTTTGCAGCTGCGAGAACGCAGCGTTTTGGCCCCTTGCGCTTACTCAATTCCAGTCTAGATTTGCGCCGCCCCTCCAGACCATTTCTTTTTCAGATCACTTTCAAGGCTTTCAGATGAAATACAGGAAACTTGGCCGCACGGATATTTCCGTGTCCGAAATCTGCCTCGGCACCATGACGTGGGGCACGCAAAACACCGAGATCGAAGCGCACGAGCAGATGGACCATTCCGTCGAGAAGGGCGTCAACTTCTTCGACACGGCCGAGCTCTATCCGACTACGCCCGTTTCGGCGGAAACGCAGGGGCTGACCGAAGACTACATCGGCAGCTGGCTCCAGAAGACGGGCATGCGCAAGGATATCGTGCTCGCGACGAAGGTCGCGGGCCCCGGCCGTTCCTACATCCGCAACGGCGACGGTGCCGACGCGAAGAATATTCGCCTGGCGATCGAGGCAAGCCTGAAGCGCCTGCGGACCGACTATGTCGACCTCTACCAGATTCATTGGCCGAGCCGCGGACATTTCCATTTCCGTCAGGCTTGGCACTACGATCCCTTCAAGCAGGACCACGCCAAGGCCGTCGCCAATATCACGGAGATATTGGAAACGATGGGTGCTCTTGTGAGGGAAGGCAAGGTTCGCGCCTTCGGCCTTTCAAACGAAACCACCTGGGGCACCCAGAAGTATCTGACGCTCGCCGAACAGCTTGGCCTGCCGCGCGTTGCCACGATCCAGAACGAATATAATCTGCTCTACCGCCACCACGACCTCGATCTGGCGGAGCTGTCGCATCACGAGGGTGTCGGCCTGCTCGCCTATTCCCCCCTCGCCGGCGGCATCCTGAGCGGCAAGTATATCGACGGCGCCAAGCCGGAAGGCTCGCGCGGGGCGATCAATGGCGATCTCGGCGGTCGGCTGCAGCCTTTGCAGGAAGCACCGACGAAGGCTTATCTCGACATCGCTGCACGGCATGGGCTCGATCCTGCTGCGATGGCGCTCGCCTTCTGCCTGCATCGCCGATTCATGGCTTCGGTGATTATCGGCGCGACGACGATGAAACAGCTCGATACAGACCTGAGCTCCGTCAATCTCAAGCTGTCGCACGACGTTCTCGTGGAAATCGAGGCGGTTCATCGCCAGTACCCGATGCCGATCTAAGGCAACCGGACGATGCATCACGATCTGGCCGTCGACGGCCAGATCACTGCCCTGAAACCATTGCATCGGGGCCCCGCCCCACGCAAAGTCGCCACAACGACAAGTTTCGAGAACTTTGCCCGCGCGGCAATTTCCGCTTCTCCGTCCTGCGCAATTCAGCTACGTTTATAGGGCTCTGTGTAGGGCCGCGGGGAGCTCATTCCGTGGAACGGAAGCTCGCAGTCATCCTTGCCGGCGACGTGGCCGGTTACAGCCGCCTTGTTGCAGCCAACGAGGAGGATGCGCTTGCGACCCTGAGCGTCTACAGCACCACGATTGGTGACCTCGTTTGCGAGCATGGCGGGCGGATTTTCGGCAGCTCCGGAGACAGCGTGGTGGCGGAATTCCACAGCGCAGTGCAAGGCGTTCGCGCAGCGGTCGCCATCCAGCGCGCGCTCAATCGCCGAAACGCCGACTTGCCTGTGGATCGCCGAATGGAGTTTCGCCTCGGGCTCAATCTCGGGGACGTCGTGGTTTCCGGCGATAACCTGCTCGGCGACGGGGTGAATGTCGCCGCCCGCCTTCAGGAGGTGGCGCTACCTTCGGGTATCTGCATCTCTGGCGCCTTGCGCGAGCAGATCGAAGGGAAGCTGGACTTCCCTCTCGTGCCGATGGGCGATCGTACGCTGAAGAACATTCCGCGCCCGGTGCCTGTGCATAAGGTCGACTGGACCGGCGAGGACCCCGTGGAGGGCGGCGCGCTCGGGGGGCCGCTCCGACTGCCTGACAAACCCTCGATTGCGGTATTGCCCTTCGTCAACATGTCCGATGACCCAGAGCAGGAGTTCTTCGCCGATGGCTTGACCGAAGACATCATCACTGCGCTTTCGCTCTACCGCTGGTTTTTCGTCATCGCCCAGAATTCGTCCTTCGCCTATAAGGGGCGGGCCGTCGACGTGAAGCAGATTGGACGCGATCTCGGTGTCCGCTATCTCGTGGAGGGTAGTGTGCGCAGGTCCGGGACGCGGGTCCGCGTCACGGGGCAGCTGATCGAAGCGGAGAGCGGCGTTCACCTCTGGGCACAGCGCTACGACCGCGAAATCGCCGACATCTTCGCCATCCAGGACGAGCTCACCCAAAATGTCGTCGGCGCCATCGAGCCGGAAATCCTGATAGGCGAAAGCCGCCGGGCACTGCTTAGAACGACGGACAATCTTGATGCCTATGAAAGCCATATGCGCGGCACATGGCTCCACAATGCCCAGGATACCGCCGAACACTTCATCGAATCCATAGCCTGGCATCGCCGAGCCATCGAGCTCGACCCCGAATTTGCACGCGCTCACATGATGCTGGCTCGCTCGCTCTACGCGCGCTGTTTCCACGGCTTCAGCAACGATGTCGACAGGGACAGCACGGAACTTCGGGCGGAGGCAGAGCGCGCAGTGGCACTCGATCCGCGCGATCCCTATTCCCACTACGCCATGTGTCTTGGCCATTTCGTCGCTCACAACGCCCCGGCCGCAGTAGAAGAGGCACAGCAGGCGATCGATCTCAATCCCAATTTCGCACTGGCGCATATGGGACTTGGGTGGGCCAGAATATTCACTGGCCACTTTGCGGCAGCTTGCGATCCACTCCATATGGCCCTGCGGCTCAGCCCGCATGATCCCCTGGCCTACCTCATCCTCGACCGGCTGGCGCTGTCGAACTACCATCTCGGCAACTACGAGGAAGCGATCCACTATTCCGAGCGCGGCCTTTCCCTGCGACGCGCCTATTTCAATCGCGTCGTTCTTCTTGCAAGCCTGGGGCAATTGCAGCGGCGCGAGGAGGCACAGCGCCTGATCCCGGAAATTCTCGCGAATGTCCCCGCCGACCTGGAGCATTACTGGAAGATCCTGACGCCCTACGTCGACCCCGGTCACTACGACCATTTCGTCGACGGGCTGCGCAAGGCCGGGCTACCGTCGTTGAACTCGCAACGAGAACATTGCTGACTGTCCCTTGCGTTTCCGCCAAAAACCCGTATAAGCGCCCTGTTCGCAAACCCGGTCTTCTGGCTGGTGGCTGAACGGAGGGCCGGTTTCCTACGGGAAATCGTTCGGAACGGAAGCGTTCCAGCCTCCCGTGTCTCCGCTCTCGACCGTCTCGGAAACGCTTTTCTTGCCTGGGTCCGCCCATTCAGGAGCAGTCGTTGAGGCTTAGCCGCCGAATATCGGGTTGAATAAACGCAAGAAAGGCAAAGCTGTCATGGCTCTTTATGAACATGTATTCCTTGCCCGACAGGATATTTCCGCTCAGCAGGTTGATGCCCTCGTAGAACAGTACAAGGGTGTTATCGAAGCTAACGGCGGCAAGGTCGGGCGCGTAGAAAACTGGGGCCTCAAGTCCCTCACCTACCGTATCAAGAAGAACCGCAAGGCTCACTACGTTCTCGTCGACATCGACGCCCCGGCTGCTGCCGTGCAGGAAATGGAACGTCAGATGCGCATCAGCGAAGACGTCCTGCGCTACATGACGATCGCTGTTGAAAAGCACGAAGAAGGCCCGTCTGCCATGATGCAAAAGCGCGACCGCGACGACCGCGGCCCGCGTGAAGGCGGCGACCGTGGCCCGCGCCGCGAGTTCGGCGACCGTCCGCCGCGCCGTGATGGCGACTTCCAGCGTGGTCCGCGTCCGGACCGTGCTCCCCGCGAAGACCGTGCATAAGGAGATCTAAGAATGTCTGAAGCTTCCTCCGCTCCGGTTCGTCGCCCCTTCCACCGTCGTCGCAAGACTTGCCCGTTCTCCGGCGCAAACGCTCCGCGCATCGACTACAAGGACGTTCGTCTCCTGCAGCGCTACATTTCCGAGCGCGGCAAGATCGTTCCTTCCCGTATCACGGCTGTTTCCCAGAAGAAGCAGCGCGAACTCGCCCAGGCGATCAAGCGCGCTCGTTTCCTCGGCCTGCTGCCGTACGTCGTCGCTTAATCAGCCGACGAGACCAAATCGAGGGAAGGCAGCAGTGCCTTCCCTTCTCCCTTTCGCGATGGGCGCGGATCGGAACTCTTAAAACCCATGTTGAGGCTTTTCTGAAGCTGTTCAGAAGAACCCTCTAACTGCTCGATGAAGCAGGACAGCGACCGTGAACCGACTGAACACAAAAACGCTAAGCATTGGCGCACTCGCTGGAGTGACCGCAGCACTTCTGGTGCTCGGCGCGAGCCTGCAGCCGTCGTTCAGCGCGGTCCTCTACGCTGCTTCGGCACTTCCCATTCTTCTCGTCGGCCTCGGCTGGGGCAACATGGCGGCAATCTCTGCCGTCGTCGCAGCCGCTGTAGTCGGCGCGATCGCCATCTCGCCGTCCTTCGCGCTGATGATGACGCTGGTCACGCTGCTTCCGGCCGGGTGGCTCAGCCACCTTGCGAATCTTGCCCGTCCCGCCTCGGAGCTTGGCGGGCCTGAGCATCTGATGGCCTGGTATCCGCTTTCGGATATCCTGCTGCACCTCTGCGGCCTCGTCACCATCGCGGTGATCGTCGTTGGCGTGATGATCGGTTACGGTCCTGAGCTCATCGACCGGCTGGTCGATGTCCTGTTCGGCTCGCTTGCGCAGCAGCAGCCAGAGTTTTCGCCCGATCCGGCAGTGACGGCACAAACCAAATCGCTGGTCCTGCTCATGCTGCCTGCCATCCAGGGCGGCATGTGGGTGGTCATGCTGTTTTCCGCCTACCACATCGCAACCCGGATCGTCAGTGCATCCGGCCGTGGTCTGCGTCCGCGTGAGGACATTCCTTCGGCACTGCGCATGAACCGCAATTCAATCTTCGTTTTTCTCGTTGGGCTTGCCGCCACGTTCTTCGGCGGCATACCGGCGATGATCGGAGCAACCGTCGTCGGCACCTTCGGCGCCGGCTTCCTGCTTTCCGGCTTCGCCGCGCTGCACTTCCGCACGCGCGGCAAGGATTGGCGCCTGCCGGCACTCATCCTCTGCTACCTGGCATCGCTCGTCCTGATGGTGCCAGCCTTTTTCATCCTCGTGGTGGGACTGAGCGATACCCGCAAGGCGATCGCACTGACCCCGAACAAGGATGTCGATGCCCCCAAACAGACAGACACGAAAATCTAAAGACACGAAAGGAACACCAACATGGAAGTCATTCTTCTTGAACGCATCTCCAAGCTCGGCCAGATGGGCGAAACCGTAAAGGTTCGCGACGGCTTCGCTCGTAACTACCTCCTGCCGCTCGGCAAGGCTCTTCGCGCCAACGAAGCCAACAAGAAGCGTTTCGAATCCGAGCGTGCAACGCTCGAAGCTCGTAACCTCGAGCGCAAGTCGGAAGCACAGAAGGTTGCTGACGTTCTCGACGGCAAGTCCTTCATCGTCGTTCGCTCGGCTGGCGAAACCGGCCAGCTGTACGGCTCGGTTGCTGCTCGCGACGTCGTTGAAATCCTCGCTGCCGAAGGCTTCAACATCGGCCGCAACCAGGTTCACCTGAACACCCCGATCAAGTCGATCGGCCTGCACAAGGTTGAACTGCAGCTCCACGCTGAAGTCGAAATTCACGTCGAGCTCAACGTTGCGCGTTCGGCTGAAGAAGCTGGCCGTCAGGCGAAGGGCGAAACCCTCACCTCCGTCGATGCCATCTACGGCGTTGACGAAGACGCCCTGCGTCCGGAAGACTTCTTCGATCCGGAAGCCGACCTCGAAGGCGACGAAGCTTAATCTTCAGAGAAACCTCTCTGGAATGTACGAAAGCCCGGCTCACGCCGGGCTCAGACTGCTGACAAACCCCTGGCCTCGTCCAGGGGTTTGTGATTCACTGGGTCATGTTGAAGAAACCTGCTCCCGAACAGACGGCTCTCGAGATGGTGACGCTCGATCAGCTTGTTCCGAAGGATCACCTGCTTCGCAAGATCGACGCGGTAATCGACTTTTCCTTCATCCATGATCGGGTTGCCGGTCTTTACTGTGCTGATAACGGCCGCCCGCCGCTCGATCCGACCTTGATGTTCAAGGCGCTGTTCATCGGTTACCTGTTCGGCGTGCGCTCGGAGCGTCAGTTGGTGCGCGAGATCGAGGTCAACGTCGCCTACCGCTGGTTCTTGCGGCTGAAGCTGACGGATCCCGTGTTCGACGCCTCGACCCTGTCGCAGAACCGCCGCCGGCGCTTCAACGACACGTCGGTGGCCCAGGACATCTTTGATCATATCGTCAGCCAGGCGATCGCCCACAAGCTGGTCGATGGCACGGTGCTTTACACGGATTCAACGCATCTGAAGGCGAATGCCAACAAGGGCAAATACGATCTTGCGATGATCGAAAAGTCGCGGGCCGATTATTGGGCCGATCTCGACCGGGCGATCGAGGCGGAGCGGACGCTGCACGGGCAAAAGCCGCTGAAGGACAAAGAGCGTGAGCCGCAGGTGAAGGAAATCAAGGTGTCGCGCACCGATCCCGACAGCGGCTACATGGTGCGCGACGGCAAGCCGAAGGGCTTCTTCTATCTCGACCACCGCACGGTCGACGGCAAGCTTGCGATCATCACCGACACCCATGTGACGCCGGCCAATGTGCATGACAGTATCGTCTATCTCGAGCGGCTCGACCGGCAGCGGGAGCGGTTCGGCTTCGAGGTCGGCGCCGTCGGCCTGGATGCCGGCTATGCCACGTCCGGCATCGCCAAGGGGCTGGAGGACCGCCAGATCCTAGGCGTCACCGGCTATCGCAATCCGACCCCACCCAAAGATGGCATGATGCGCAAGTCGAAGTTCGACTATGAGCCCGAGACGGACGGTTATCGCTGCCCCGAAGGCCAACTGCTCGCCTATGCCACCACCGACCGCAACGGTTATCGCCACTACACATCCGACCCGGCGATCTGCCAAACCTGTCCGCTGCTCGCCTCCTGCACATCAAACACCAAGGCGGTGCGCACCATCACCCGCCATGTCTGGGCCGATGC
>NZ_LNCD01000142.1 GCF_001542405.1 Rhizobium altiplani | reverse complement strand
TGTTGATCGACCGCACGCCAGAGCCAGAATTTCTCTCCAGCGCATTTCACGACGACTTCGTCCAAATACCAAATACCGTCGGGGCGCGCCTGCCGCCGCCGCAAGTTGCGTGCGATCTGGGGTCCGAACTTGGCAATCCAGCGGCGGACTGTCTCCTATGACACGTCGCTCGAGCAGCATTTCCTCAACTTCACGCGACTAAGGTTGAACCGCAAATAAGCCAGACCGAGAAACGATCCGTGGCGGAAAACGGTCACGCTTGAAGCTGATATCTCGTGAATACATGCCGAAATCTACGCCCAACCCGTCAGGCAGGCAACCGCAGCCCAGTTAACGTGACAATACCGGGCAAGTTGATGAGTGGATCATCGCTCATTGTGGCGATGGTTTCCAGTGTCATGTAACCGCGAGCGCTGAACAGCCACTCATCATTTTGCTCCAGCAGCAGAGCGCCGACGAGCCCGACAATGGCATCGTCGTTTGGGAATATGCCGACGACCTCGGTCCTTCGCTTGATTTCTCCATTCAATTGCCGATTCCGATGAAGCCGCCCCTTTGTTCCGAGATGATTGCGCCCCCGGATTCCGGGATGATCTCGCCCCCTGAGGCTGGGGTCCTGCTGGCAGTGATTGTTGTCAGTTCATTCGTGTAGCGAGTCAAGATTTCCGGCGCTGATTTCGCCGCAAGCTTTCCCCGGATAGGTCGATGCGATGGGCGTTATGAACGAGGCGATCGAGGATGGCATCGGCGTAGGTTGGGTCACCGATGATTTCATGATGCCTGTTTCCTCGATCGTCTATTGCGTTGAGCGCGAGCGCGTAGAATGTCGATCTGGTCCTCCATCAGTTCGATCTGCCATGGTTGTCCTTTCACTAGCTGCCGGCCTTGAATCAGGCCTCGTGCCAGGTATTTGAAGATGGTCTGCGGCGTAATGCCAAGAGCTGCAGCAGCTCCTTGAACGGAATAGGTTCCGTCTGGCCACCTGACGGGGTTGGAGCTCGTTCCGTTGATTTTGACGGTTGGAATGCCCCAACGCCTGCGCAAGAGCCAGACATTGTCACCTTTGAAGGCGCAATTCTGTGCGGCACGGAAGCCTTCCGCGTTCAGTACCGACGCAATTTCCTTGTCCATTTTGCCTGCGGCGTTCAGCTCCGTCACGCGCGCTCGTAATTTGTCGATATCGATATAGTCGCCATAGGTATGAACGCGCCTTTGGACAGAGTGCTCGCTCGTCGCTCCCGTTTGCCACAAGATCTTGATCCAGACCTGTCCTTGCAGCCGTTTTTGATCGAGAACGACCTCGCAGATAATGAGGCGTAAGATGCTCTTTCGCTCGGCCGCCGTGGTCAATGGGGCATGCCAGATGCCAGGCAGGTTCTCTCCGAGTGCCAATAACCCGTCGCGATCTGCCTCGCTGAGAACCAGGGGCTCGTCGGACCGCCACCGTTCATAGTCCTGCTCGATGGCCGCGGCCGCGCGCAACTTTTCCTCCCATCCGCGTTCCAGCGAACGGGCCACCAAGCGGTTCTCTGGCTCGACTGCATCATATTGGCGCCGTGCCCTTTCCGCCTCGTAGCGCGCACGTTCGCGCCGCAGAGCCCATTGACGCTCGAGTTGACGGGCCTCCTCTTCCATCTGGCCCAGTGCGGCGACGGCGATAGCAATCCTGTCCGGCGTCAGAGCCTCGAGTAGAATGCTTTCGACGCGTGCATCGACCGGCAGAGCGCGCACCTCCTGGCATAACGGCCCTCCGTCGTGGCCGCGGTCGGCGCGGCATGCGTAGACGGGATAGTTTCCCGCAGGGCCGCTATAGCGCAAACTCATCCGGCGACCGCACCGCCCGCAGACAGCGATGCCCTGCAGCAGCGCGGCGCCCTTGCGCGGCAAGCCCGAATGGCCGGCTTCGTAGCGGTTGATGTTGTTCTCCAATCGCCGTTGGTTCTCCATGAACTGCTCCCAGCCGATGTAACCAGGATGGGCCGCTTCCAAACAGACCTCCCAGTCCGCGATGGGGACCTTAGTCGTCCGCGGACGATAAACGTCCTGGCGAACGCGTCCACCCGTCTGCCGCCGCCGACCATAGACATAGGCCCCAGCATAGCCGGGATTATGGAGAATGCTGAGCACCCGCGGGTTGCTGGCCTCACGCCAAACCACTTCGTGCGGCGCCGGACCACGAAGGGGGCGCATTGGCAACGGCAAATTCTCCTTGCGTAGGTAGCGCATCACTGCCCGCGCGCTTCCTAACTCGCGGAATTTGCTGAAGACCAGGCACAGCCTTGCCTGCACCTCCTCATCGGGGTTGAGGATGATTTGGCCTGAGCGGTCGTAAGCCAATCCGGCGGGAAGGCCAAGGCGCAATTCGCCGCGTGCCGCTTTCTGGCGCTCACCCTGATGCAGGCGTTGCTTGATCTGGTGCAGCTCCGCCTCGCTCATGATGCCGGACAAGCCCAGCAGCAGGCGGTCGTGATAAGCGCACGGATCGTAGAGCCGTTCGCCGTCAGCGATGATGACGCCAAACAATGAGCACAGATCGAGGAGTTGATGCCAGTCGCGGTTGTTACGGGCGAGCCGGGAGGCGTCAAGACTGATGACAAGCCCCGCGTTTCCCAGCCCGATCTCCGCGATTAGCTTCTTGAAGCCCTCTCGCTCGACGCAGCCCGAACCGGATTTGCCGAGATCTTCATCGATGACGTGCACGCGTTCATGTGGCCAGCCAAGAGCGACGGCACGATCGATCAGACGATACTGCAACTCCGTGCTTTCCTGATGATGGCGCACCTGGTTTACGGAAGACTGGCGGACATAGATGTAGGCGAGCTTGCCGCGATGCTCGGCCGTGACGCGCTCGTCCGGGTTATTCGTCGCTCTCAGCATGCCGATCCACCTTTGTCGGCGCGCGTATTGACCGCATCCGCATCAACAGGGGGGCAAGTTTTTGAGCAAGTTGTTTCCGCGTCTCCGGCGGCAGATCGAGCCACGGACGCGGGACTGTCGTGCTCGGGGTAAGAAGCTTTACGAGGGACTGAGACGCTACGCGGTACGGTTTTGATTGCACGTTCATCGCGAATCACCTCCTTGGAACGGGAGGTAACCATGCTGTTCAAATGGTGCATCAATGTGAGCAGGGTTCGAACGCTGATGCGAGGCGCCGACTTCGACTCGCTTCGCGCTTCCGGCGAAGCGGTTACAAGATCGGTTATCGATCGGCGAATTGAACGGCGGCGTCCGTCAGGTAATCGAACGACAACGAATGCCGCACCGCGGCCGGACTGGACCGACACCAGCTC
>NZ_LNCD01000141.1 GCF_001542405.1 Rhizobium altiplani | reverse complement strand
GGTTTCTAAGCATTGTGATAAGGTATCTGCACCTGAATAAAATAGGGTGTAAGAAGCGAACGCAGGGAACTGAAACATCTAAGTACCTGCAGGAAAGGACATCAACCGAGACTCCGCAAGTAGTGGCGAGCGAACGCGGACCAGGCCAGTGGCAATTGTGTTTAAAGCGGAACAATCTGGAAAGTTTGGCCGTAGCGGGTGACAGCCCCGTACGCGTAGATAGCATGATTGTCCTAGAGTAGGGCGGGACACGAGAAATCCTGTCTGAACATGGGGAGACCACTCTCCAAGCCTAAGTACTCGTGCATGACCGATAGCGAACAAGTACCGTGAGGGAAAGGTGAAAAGCACCCCGACAAGGGGAGTGAAATAGAACCTGAAACCGGATGCCTACAAACAGTCGGAGCCCGCAAGGGTGACGGCGTACCTTTTGTATAATGGGTCAACGACTTAGTGTAACAAGCAAGCTTAAGCCGGTAGGTGTAGGCGAAGCGAAAGCGAGTCTGAATAGGGCGATTTAGTTTGTTGCATTAGACCCGAAACCGAGTGATCTAGCCATGAGCAGGTTGAAGGTTGGGTAACACCAACTGGAGGACCGAACCCGCATCTGTTGCAATAGATTGGGATGACTTGTGGCTAGGGGTGAAAGGCCAATCAAACTCGGAAATAGCTGGTTCTCCGCGAAATCTATTTAGGTAGAGCGTCGACCGAATACCCTGGGGGGTAGAGCACTGGATGGGCTATGGGGACTCACCGTCTTACTGATCCTAACCAAACTCCGAATACCCAGGAGTACTAGTCGGCAGACACACGGCGGGTGCTAACGTCCGTCGTGAAAAGGGCAACAACCCTAACCTCCAGCTAAGGTCCCCAAGTCATGGCTAAGTGGGAAAGGATGTGAGGATCCCAAAACAACCAGGATGTTGGCTTAGAAGCAGCCATCATTTAAAGAAAGCGTAACAGCTCACTGGTCTAAATAAGGGTCTTTGCGCCGAAAATGTAACGGGGCTGAAGCCATGCACCGAAGCTGAGGATGTGTAGCAATACACGTGGTAGCGGAGCGTTCCGTAAGCTGATGAAGGGAGACCCGTGAGGGCTCCTGGAGGTATCGGAAGTGCGAATGTTGACATGAGTAACGATAAAGAGGGTGAGAGACCCTCTCGCCGAAAGACCAAGGGTTCCTGCTTAAAGTTAATCTGAGCAGGGTTAGCCGGCCCCTAAGACGAGGCGGACACGCGTAGTCGATGGGAACCACGTTAATATTCGTGGGCCTGGTGGTAGTGACGGATTGCTCAACTTGTGAGGTCTTATTGGATTGATCTTGCAGGGACGCGGTTCCAGGAAATAGCTCCACCGTATAGACCGTACCCGAAACCGACACAGGTGGTCAGGTAGAGTATACCAAGGCGCTTGAGAGAACTATGTTGAAGGAACTCGGCAAATTGCACGCGTAACTTCGGAAGAAGCGTGACCCCATTTTACGCAAGTGAAGTGGGGTGGCACAGACCAGGGGGTAGCGACTGTTTATCAAAAACACAGGGCTCTGCGAAGTCGCAAGACGACGTATAGGGTCTGACGCCTGCCCGGTGCTGGAAGGTTAAGAGGAGAGGTGCAAGCTTTGAATCGAAGCCCCAGTAAACGGCGGCCGTAACTATAACGGTCCTAAGGTAGCGAAATTCCTTGTCGGGTAAGTTCCGACCTGCACGAATGGCGTAACGACTTCCCCGCTGTCTCCAACATAGACTCAGTGAAATTGAATTCCCCGTGAAGATGCGGGGTTCCTGCGGTCAGACGGAAAGACCCCGTGCACCTTTACTATAGCTTTACACTGGCATTCGTGTCGGCATGTGTAGGATAGGTGGTAGGCTTTGAAGCAGGGACGCCAGTTTCTGTGGAGCCATCCTTGAAATACCACCCTTATCGTCATGGATGTCTAACCGCGGTCCGTTATCCGGATCCGGGACAGTGTATGGTGGGTAGTTTGACTGGGGCGGTCGCCTCCGAAAGAGTAACGGAGGCGCGCGATGGTGGGCTCAGACCGGTCGGAAATCGGTCGTCGAGTGCAATGGCATAAGCCCGCCTGACTGCGAGACTGACAAGTCGAGCAGAGACGAAAGTCGGTCATAGTGATCCGGTGGTCCCGTGTGGAAGGGCCATCGCTCAACGGATAAAAGGTACGCCGGGGATAACAGGCTGATGACCCCCAAGAGTCCATATCGACGGGGTTGTTTGGCACCTCGATGTCGACTCATCGCATCCTGGGGCTGGAGCAGGTCCCAAGGGTATGGCTGTTCGCCATTTAAAGCGGTACGTGAGTTGGGTTCAGAACGTCGTGAGACAGTTCGGTCCCTATCTGCCGTGGGTGTAGGAATATTGACAGGATCTGTCCCTAGTACGAGAGGACCGGGATGGACATATCTCTGGTGGACCTGTTGTCCTGCCAAGGGCATAGCAGGGTAGCTACATATGGAATGGATAACCGCTGAAGGCATCTAAGCGGGAAACCAACCTGAAAACGAGTATTCCCTATCAGAGCCGTGGAAGACGACCACGTTGATAGGCCGGGTGTGGAAGCGCAGCAATGTGTGAAGCTTACCGGTACTAATAGCTCGATTGGCTTGATCGTTCTCATTGATCAATGCTCATCTGCGACACAGACGTGTCGGGAGATGATGCAAGACGTGTTCAAACGCAGTGAAAACTGCACCAGCTTCTCATTTGTTGCGCTTCGCTGACCTGGTGGTTATGGCGGGGCGGCTGCACCCGTTCCCATTCCGAACACGGCCGTGAAACGCCCCAGCGCCTATGGTACTTCGTCTTAAGACGCGGGAGAGTCGGTCGCTGCCAGGTCTGCTAAACGCAACAACACATGCGCCGAATGTCGAAGACAGTCGAAAGCTGCATGTGAAACAAAGATAATCTTCTCATCACGAAAACGGCCCCAAGCCGATCAAAAGGGCCGCCCACAAAGCGGCCTTTCTGCTATAATGGGCCCGAAAATATGCAGTGCGTCCCTTACACGAGACAAATCGCCTTCGGCAATTTGCTCGGGCAGTAGCGTAAACTGCTTCGCAGTTTACGCACCGTGACAAAACCCAGAGGGTTTTGCACTTGGCGCGGGGTGGAGCAGCCCGGTAGCTCGTCAGGCTCATAACCTGAAGGCCGCAGGTTCAAATCCTGCCCCCGCAACCAAATTTATCTGCAAAACCTCTCATTCCGGATATTTGCACCAAAGCTCCTCCGCGCAAGCGCCGAGGAGCTTTTTGGACTCCGTGTCGATTTCTCAAGCCGCCAGGTTCGCCCAAATTCGCATGTGTTTCAGCAGCGACGCAACGCCCAGTCGAAGCCCGACACGAAGCTCTGCCGCTGTCTGCGGAGCCGGAATACAAGTTCCACCTTCGATCGAGGATTAGAGTTCGCCTCAACAGTAACCGTCAGGCTGGGGCAAGATTGCACCGCGATAAGTCATGCCGATTAAGTGTGAGGGTCTTGGTGGCATGATCAAGGTGGCTTTATGCGGCGTAGGTTACTGGGGGCGCAACCTGCTACGTGTCCTTTCCAGCAATCCTGGGATTCAGTTAGCCGCAATTGTTGACACGCGGCTGGAGGTTCGAGAACGACTGGCGCAATCGTTCCCGAGCGCCGCGATTTACGAAGACGCTTCGTCTGTCATTCTCGATCCAAATATTGATGCAATGGTCATTGCAACGCCGGTGTCCTCGCACTACTCGCTTGCTAAGGCCGGTTTGGACGCCGGCAAGCATGTGATGATCGAGAAGCCCATGTGCGGTTCCAGCGAAGAGGCGGAGGACCTGGTCGCGCGGGCCAAAGCCTATGGCTTAACTCTGATGGTTGATCACACCTTCCTCTTCCATCCTGCCGTTCGAAAGCTCCGAGATCTCGTTGCAAGCGGCACGCTCGGGCATATTTCCTATTTTGACTCTCAGCGCGTCAATTTGGGCCTTTTTCAACCGGACGTAAATGTGCTCTGGGATCTCGCTCCTCACGACCTATCGATCCTAGACTATCGGTTTGCGGCAGAGCCGGTTTCAGTGGAGGCCAGCGGGTATTGTCACGTCAACGACAAATCGCCCGATATCGCCTACATCACCTTGCATTACGAGAATTCTATGGTCGCGCACCTCAATCTGAGTTGGATGTCGCCGGTAAAAATGCGGCGGATTGCTCTTGGGGGCAGCAAGCAAATGGCTGTCTGGGATGATTTGAACCGCGATGAGCCGGTCAAGATCTATGATTCCGGCATCACTATCCATTCCAATCAGGATCGCGAGATCAATCTTCCGAATTACAGAATCGGCGCGGTGACATCCCCGCGCATTTCCGGCCCCGAGCCGCTTACGGAAGTGGTTGAACACCTCCGTCGCTCCATCCTCGGGCAGGAGCGTTGCCAAACTGATGGTGATTTCGGACTGAGGATTGTCAGAACGCTGGAGCGGGCGCAGTCGGCACTGGAGTGCAGCTTGCAGCAGGTCGCATGCAGTAAGCGCAACACATTCAATATCATCGCGGCAGAGTGAGACGATGGAACAACAGGTTAAACAATCGAACGCCTCAGATTTCCTAAGAGGGAAGCGCATTTTAGTAACCGGAGGCGCCGGCTTCATCGGCTCGCACATTGTCGATCAACTCATGGGCCACGAGGTTCAGGCCGTTGTGGCTGTCGATAATATGGTGCGTGGGAGGTCTGAGAATCTCTCTTCCGTTGCCGCCGACCCGCGCTTGCGGCTTGTAAACGGCGATATTCGTGACAATGCGCTCATGGACGAGCTGGTGCGAGACGCCGATATCGTATTCCATCAGGCCGCTTTGAGGATTACACATTGTGCCGCCGAACCCGCCGAGGCCTTTGAGGTTATGGGCCGCGCCACATTCGATCTTCTGCAGCTCTGCGTGAAACACAAAATTCAGAAGATCATCGCTGCGTCGTCCGCTTCAATCTATGGCTATGCTCCAGAATTTCCGACCACGGAGGCCGCAGCACCCTACGCCGATCGAACATTGTACGGCGGCCTGAAGCTCTTCAACGAAAAGCTGCTCCGATCATTCAACGATATGTACGGCCTTAACTACTGTGCGCTTCGTTACTTCAATGTCTATGGAACGCGCATGGATATCCACGGCCGCTACACGGAAGTCCTGATCCGGTGGATGGAGAGAATTGCTGCCAATCAACCTCCCATCATCTTTGGTGACGGCTTGCAAACCATGGATTTCGTGGAGGTTCGTGACGTCGCGTCTTCGAATATCGCGGCGGCTCTCTCTTCTGCTTCGGACGAAGTCTACAATGTCGCGTCAGGGGCCGAAGTTTCTCTAAAAGAATTGGCGCAGACGCTGCTCAAGATCATGGGACGGGAAAATCTCGGAATCCACCATGAACCTGCTCGCAACGTTAACCCAGTCGAGCGGCGGTTGGCCGATCCGTCAAAGGCGCGGGCGCAACTTGGTTTCCAAGTTTCGATCGGGCTGGAAGATGGATTGCGCGATCTGGTGCGATGGTGGCGGGATGAATGTGTCTCCGTGCTGGAGTTGGCCAAGTGATCCCCCTTATGCGCCCAACGGTGGGTCCAGAAGAAGCAGACGCACTCGCTTCGGTCATCGCTTCCGGCTGGTTGACCCAGGGACCACAGGTTCTTGGGTTCGAGACGGAGTTCGCTGCAATGACCGGTGCCTCATATGCGTGCGCGGTTTCCAACTGTACGACAGCGCTTCATTTGGCACTGCTGGCTGTCGGTGTTGGACCGGGTGACGAGGTGATCACGGTCAGTCACAGCTTCATTGCGACAGCGAATGCCATCCATATGTGTGGTGCCGAGCCGGTCTTCGCCGACATCGGTGCAGGTAGCTACAACATGGATCCGACCAGTATTGAGGTGCTGATATCGTCGCGGACTAAAGCCGTGTTGTGTGTGGACCAAATCGGTATGCCGTGCGACTTGCAGGCGATCTGCGCGGTCGCTCATGCGTATGGGCTGGCTGTGGTGGAAGACGCCGCCTGCGCCAGCGGATCGATGATCCTGGTCGATGACCAATGGCAGCGGATCGGTGGCGTGCTCTCCGACGTGGCATGCTTCTCATTTCATCCCCGCAAGGTTCTTACGACGGGTGAGGGCGGAATGATCACAACGAACAACCCTGAAATAGACGCGAAGTGCCGCCTTCTGAGGCAACATGGAATGTCTGTCTCCGACCTCGCCCGTCATGCATCCAATCGTGTTGTGATCGAGACCTACACCGAGACGGGTTTCAATTACCGCATGACCGACCTTCAGGCTGCGGTTGGACGAGAGCAGCTAAAGCGTCTCGATGGAATTGTTGCCGAAAGGCGGAAATTGGCGAAGCGCTACGGCGAACTCCTGATGCCCGTCAACGGTATAATCGTGCCGCAAGAGCCGAACTGGGCGAAATCTAACTGGCAGAGCTATTCAATTGGGTTGCCTGAAGGTGCAGATCGCGAAGAGGTCATGCAGGAGATGCTCGACCGAAAAATAGCGACCCGGCGTGCAGTCATGTCCAGCCACCTTGAGGCGCCCTGGCGCGGGGCTCGGCATGCAGGGCTTTCCCGATCCGAACAAGTCAGCGCAGCTCATCTCATACTGCCACTTTTCTCCGGAATGACGGACGCCGAACAAGTCAGCGTGGTGACTGCCTTGTCAGAGATCCTTGCTGAAAAGGAGTGGCCCAATGCCCATCGCTGACAATGTCGTTTTTGAAGATGACGTACTGGTTTTCCATCCAGATCTCGTCAATTTGTACGGCTGCACAATCGGCCGTGGAACACGGATCGGCACCTTCGTGGAAATCCAATCGGATGTCCATGTCGGTGCAAAATGCAAGATTCAGTCCCATAGCTTCATCTGCTCTGGTGTCATCATTGAGGACGAGGTGTTCGTGGGCCATGGCGTCATGTTCACAAACGATCGTTATCCGGCTGCGACAAACGCTGACGGTGCATTGCAGGGCTCGGAAGATTGGGTCTGCCTTCCCACCCGTATCTGCTCGGGCGCATCGATCGGAAGCAATGCCACGATCCTACCTGACGTTGTAATTGGGCGAAGGGCTATGGTAGCAGCGGGGGCGGTGGTGACCAAAGACGTTCCCGAATATGCCATCGTCGCGGGCAATCCAGCACGTGTGATAGGGTCTACTCGCGACATGTCGGAGAGTGGGCGATGAGTTCACAAACAACGGTACCTTTCGTCGATCTCTCTATCCAATGGGAGCAGATTCGCCATAATGTCATGCCGGAGATCGAACGTCTGTTCGATGCGAGCGCTTTTTGCCTGGGGCCATGGGTTGACGAATTCGAAAAGGCCATCGCCTCCTATCTTGAAGTCGATCACGCCATTGCCGTCAGCAGTGGCAGTGCTGCCCTGCATCTGGCGGTCATTGCAGCGGGCATAGGCCCGGGAGACAAGGTTCTGGTACCGGCCCATAGCTTTATCGGCACCTTGTGGGGGGTGATCTATCAGGGTGCTGTTCCGGTTTTTTGTGATGTGGAACGTGCTACGGGTACGATCGACTTTGCGGATGCGGAAAGGCGTCTGGATGGCGATGTGAAAGCAGTCATTCCGGTTCATCTTTACGGTCAGCCCGCAAATATGAAGGCAGCGCTGGAGTTTTCCGAGCGTCACGGGCTGACAATGATAGAAGATGTGGCCCAAGCAATCGGCGCTCGTTATAACGGTCGACCGCTCGGATCGATGGGGTCAATGGGCTGTTTCAGTTTCTACCCGGGCAAGAATCTCGGTGCAGCGGGTGAAGGCGGCCTCATCGTCACGCAAGACGCCGACCTCGCTCAGCGGCTGAGGGCACTGAGAAATCACGGGCAGACGCAGCGTTATCTCCACGAACAGATCGGCTATAACTACCGCATGGATGGCCTGCAAGCGTTGGTCTTGAACAGCAAGCTAAGGCATCTTGATGATTGGACTGATCAGCGGAAGCGGGCCGCAGAACGGTATAGGGAGGGCTTGAAAGGCACGCCCCTTACGCTCCCTGATGTCGTGCATGGCGATCATGTTTACCATCTCTACGTCGTACGCACGGATCGGCGCGACGACCTACGGTCGCACCTTGATTCAAGAAGTATTCAGACCGGATTGCACTATCCCATTCCATTGCATCGGCAGCCTTGCTTGGCGCAAGTCGAAAGCGCCCAAAGTGAATTTCTTGCAACGGAAGAATTTGCCGGCCAGGGGCTGTCTTTGCCCATGTTCGCTGGCATAACCGCGGCGCAGCAGCAACAAGTCGTCGATGCAATTTGCTCATTTTTCGAAAAGGGTGAGAGATGACGGTGGCAACACAGCGCAGACGCGTTCTATGCGTGTTGCCGCAGCTCAATACGACCGCAGCTCCAGTTCTCACAAATGTGGTCGACGAGTGGATTTACGCGCTTGCTCACCACTGCGAGGTTAGTGTTGTCGACCGCGATTTCGATTTCAAAGCCGTCTGTGATGAGCTGCAGCCCGATTTCGTCATATTTTCGGCAGTGCATTCCGGCAGACCGCTACGGCTTAACATCACAAACATTCATACCTACCCAGAGATACCGCGGGCGCTGTACTTCAATTGCGATCCACACGACCCGATGCGGCCACTCACGTTGAGCGCTCTCACTGAATACGGCATTGACACGATCTTCTGCTTCGGGCTGGAACATCTGCAGCATATGCCGGAGCTCTCGCAATTTGCCTGTTTCGTCATTCCGAAATTTATCGATCCCGAGATATTCCATGACTATAACTTGGAAAAGATCGTCCCCGTCAACATAATGAGTGGGCATCTATTCCCGAGTTTCTACCCGTGGCGGGCAAAGCTGACCCACGAGATTCAACACTTCTTTCCAACGCTAATTTATACTCATCCGGGCTATAGGCTACAGGACCGCAGGCCATTTGAGGTTCGTGACGCTAGATACGCTCAGTTAATTTCTCAAAGCTACTTTTCGGCTGCCGACACGACGCGGCTGGACTACGTCGTTCGCAAGCACCTTGAGATACCAGCTTGCGGTACGGTTCTTCTTGCTCCTGACTCCGATCGTCTGAAAGAATATGGCTTTGTGGACATGCAAAACTGCATCATGGGCAGCGGAAAGGAGCTCTACCAAAAGATCAACGAGGTCAGCAAAGACCTCGATCTTTATTCCGACATCCGTAAAACGGGTTATGAACTCGTCCACAGCCGCTATACCCGTCAGGCGTGGACTTATATTGCAGATTGGTACGAGTGCCGCCGCGCCGTTCGTTCAGGCGAAGTTGTCAGACAAATCAATTGGTTCGGCAAATTTGAGATCGTTCCAATGCAATCCCCTTCCGTAGTTTTCGTGAACGCGGCCGTTCCGGACAGCCCGATGTCCGCAGTGCTTCGTTCGGCCAGATCGGCAATTCTGGAGGGAGGAGATTTCAAGGAGGTCGCGCAGACCCTGAGAGAGCTAAGTACTTGGATTAGCCATATCGCCGAGCCATGGGTTCTGCTCGGCATTATCTCGCTGCTCGAGGGAGATGCAGGAGAGGCCGCCATTCTACTTAGTCGTCGTAGCAATCTCCAGGGCACATCGTCGCCGGCCTTGGCGCAGATGGATCCGGTTGAGATCGCTTGGCTTCTCCTCCTGAGTGATATCATTGGCGACAAGGATTTGAGGGTTTTCCTGCTTGAACAAGCTAAGACCGTCCCTCACGTTTCCATTAGGCGAACCAAATGGTTGATCGAAACAAACGAGCTTACGGATCCATCCAACGACGACTCGTTTGACGGACCGTTGCCTGGGGACTGCCTCTCGATTGCTTGGATTGGAAATGAGGACTTTGATAGTTGGCTTGATTTAATGGCGCGATTGTTCCGCGCAAATAATCGCCACGATCGCGCACTCGATATCGAAGGTCTTCTTGCCATGCGTGTGAAATCGGTGGGGCGGACGATTACCGAAGCTGCAACGGTCTAGTCTTGGGCAAGAGCGATCGGTGGTGGAATTCACACGTGCGAGGCTACCGCGTCTTTGGCCCATTGTGGTGAGTTTATCTCAACGGTCAAAGTAGATAGAGCAAGTTCACTCATGATTGAAACATTGAGAGCACTTCAAAAAACGCTGCAACTCAAGAAGCTCGCGCAATTCCAGCGGCGCGTGTCCTTCGGCGATTTGATAACTGATCGTTGGGAAAATGCGCGTGAATATGGATTTGGTGAGGGTACATCCTGTTATGACAGTGCCCTCGTTATGGGAGAGGTCCGTGTCGGTTGCCATACCTGGATTGGTCCTGGAACGGTATTGGATGGGACTGGCGGGCTTTCGATCGGTGATCACTGCTCAATCTCCACTGGTGTTCAGATCTATTCACATGACACTGTGCAAAGAAGCTTAACACTGGGAAAAGCGCCGATCGAATATTCTCCAACCAAGATTGGCAGCGGCGTCTACATCGGTCCCAACAGCGTTATTTCTCGTGGCGTGACGATTGGAGATGGTGCGGTGGTTGGCGCGATGTCTTTTGTTAATCACGATGTTCCAGCTGGAAGTAAAGTCTGGGGCTGTCCTGCTAGAATCCAGAGGTAGTACAGGCGTTGGACTTTGATCTGAACCCCGTAATGCAGCCACCGGCCCGCGCTAGCCTTTTGACACGCTGAGCGGCAATCACCGCGTCCCTAAACTATTTGGCGGTCGGCCGTATCAATGCATGGGATGATGGAGAGCCGTTTGTGTCATCGCTGATACTGTCGTCAAGCAACCGAAGAAAGAGAAATCGAACTGGCTACAGGTGCCGGACCGCTGCTTCTATATTTGCTCACTCGTCTGCATCGCCCAAAGAAAAAGTGCTCGACGTCCGCGCGCTTGGCGCAAACCTGAAATTGTTGCCGCGAGGGTCGGCTTGAGGCCGAGACTTTACAAGTCTCCGTCCCATCAGGCCCTGCAACCGATACCTTCCCAGATACCCGAAACAATCGCAGCCGGATATCCCCGGCGGGCCAGAACCTCCGCGGCGACGGCCTTGCTAGAGCAGGGGCAAGCGAGTCGTAAAAGGCGATCTGCGCTTCCGAAAAGTCGATGCTGCCTCCATGGGACTTTCCCTTCTCTCCCTTGCAGGAACCAGAAGTCGAAAATTCCCGCTCCGATGGCTTAGCATGACAGGCTACGTCAGAATCGAAAATCGATTCCGATTTTAGAGGCCTTGCTCCGGGCATTTCACCCGCCCGAGTTGCCAGAGCTATTGACCAGCACGCGAGAAAAAGTATTCCTTTTGTCGACAAGAGGATACCGGCATGACTGATACCGACACGAAGTCCACTCCCGAACGCAAGCGAGGCTCCGGCGTCAAGATGGTTTACGACCTCTTGCGCGATGAGATCCTGGACCTGGTTTTACCGCCCGGCAGTCCGATCGATGAGGTGCAACTGGCCGAGCGTTTCAAGATGTCGCGCACGCCGATCCGCGAGGCGCTGGTGAGGTTGGCCGGCGAGGGCCTGATCGACACGCTGCCCAATCGCTCGACCATGGTATCGAATATCGATTTCCTCAATATGCATACCTTCTTCGATGCGCTGGTGCTGATGTATCGCGTGACCACCCGTCTGGCCGCCCAGTATCATCGCCTCGAAGATCTGCAGGTGATCCGCGCGCATCAGGCCGACTTCGCCGCGGCGGTCGCGGCCCAGGACGCCCTGGCGATGATTGCCACCAACGCTGCCTTCCATTCAGCCATCGCCGAGGCAGGCCGCAACGCCTACTTCTCCGGTCTCTTCAATCGTCTCCTCGATGAGGGGCGACGCATCTTGCGGCTCTATTACCAGTCCTATGAAGACCGCTTGCCGCAACGTTTCGTCGACGAGCACGAAGACATTATCGCTGTCATCGCCGCGCGCGACAGCGAGGCCGCCGACCGCTTGGCGACGATCCATGCCGAGCAGATCGTGCAGCAAATACAGAAGCTTTTCGCGCGCGGCGGAAAACTGGATATCGCCCTCTGATCTGCTGCATAATTGTTGTCGACAAATAATATGCAAGTGATATAACCGCCGTCGAAGACACGGGGACCGGTGCCGGTGGAGGCGCGCGGCGATCCCTGCCCGTCCCGCCAGGCAATAGGAGTTTCGCAATGAAGGCCAAGATTTTCTCCGGTGTAATTCCGGCCCTGATGACCCCCTGCAAGGAAGACCGTACCCCCGACTACGACGCACTCGTCCGCAAGGGCCTGGAGTTGATCGCGCAGGGCATGTCGGCTGTTGTCTATTGCGGTTCCATGGGTGATTGGCCACTGCTGAGCGATGCACAGCGCATGGAAGGCGTGGAGCGTCTCGTGAAGGCTGGCATTCCGGTCATCGTAGGCACCGGCGCCGTCAACAGCGCCTCGGCCGTCGCGCATGCGGCCCATGCCCAGAAGGTCGGGGCACAGGGTCTGATGGTCATCCCGCGCGTCCTGTCGCGTGGTTCGGTAATCGCGGCCCAGAAGGCGCACTTCAAGGCAATCCTCTCGGCTGCCCCCGATCTTCCTGCTGTCATCTACAACAGCCCTTACTACGGCTTCGCCACGCGCGCGGACCTGTTCCTAGCACTGCGCGCCGAGCATCCGAACCTCGTCGGCTTCAAGGAATTCGGTGGCGCTGCAGACATGCGCTATGCAGCAGAGAATATCACCAGCCGCGATGATGGCGTTTCGCTGATGATCGGCGTCGACACGGCCGTCTTCCATGGCTTCGTCAATTGCGGTGCGACCGGAGCGATCACCGGCATCGGCAACGTGCTGCCGAAGGAAGTGCTGCACCTCTGCAACCTCGCCCAGGCCGCTGCTGCCGGCGACGCAGATGCCCGCCAGCGCGCGCTGGAGCTCGAGCAGGCACTGGCCGTCCTCTCGTCGTTCGACGAAGGCCCGGACCTCGTGCTGTTCTTCAAGCACATGATGGTATTGAAGGGCGACAAGGAATACACCCTTCATTTCTACGAAACCGACGCCCTGACCGATAGCCAGCGCGGTTACGTCGAAACTCAGTTCAAGCTCTTCAACACCTGGTACGCCGAATGGAGCAAGCTCCCGGGTGCCGTTGAGAAGTACAAGGCCTGATTTTCAAAGGCTCTCAAATCGAAAGGCCCTCCGATTGGAGGGCCTCAGACTGCTGACAAACCCCTGGCCTCGTCCAGGGGTTTGTGATTCACTGGGTCATGTTGAAGAAACCTGCTCCCGAACAGACGGCTCTCGAGATGGTGACGCTCGATCAGCTTGTTCCGAAGGATCACCTGCTTCGCAAGATCGACGCGGTAATCGACTTTTCCTTCATCCATGATCGGGTTGCCGGTCTTTACTGTGCTGATAACGGCCGCCCGCCGCTCGATCCGACCTTGATGTTCAAGGCGCTGTTCATCGGTTACCTGTTCGGCGTGCGCTCGGAGCGTCAGTTGGTGCGCGAGATCGAGGTCAACGTCGCCTACCGCTGGTTCTTGCGGCTGAAGCTGACGGATCCCGTGTTCGACGCCTCGACCCTGTCGCAGAACCGCCGCCGGCGCTTCAACGACACGTCGGTGGCCCAGGACATCTTTGATCATATCGTCAGCCAGGCGATCGCCCACAAGCTGGTCGATGGCACGGTGCTTTACACGGATTCAACGCATCTGAAGGCGAATGCCAACAAGGGCAAATACGATCTTGCGATGATCGAAAAGTCGCGGGCCGATTATTGGGCCGATCTCGACCGGGCGATCGAGGCGGAGCGGACGCTGCACGGGCAAAAGCCGCTGAAGGACAAAGAGCGTGAGCCGCAGGTGAAGGAAATCAAGGTGTCGCGCACCGATCCCGACAGCGGCTACATGGTGCGCGACGGCAAGCCGAAGGGCTTCTTCTATCTCGACCACCGCACGGTCGACGGCAAGCTTGCGATCATCACCGACACCCATGTGACGCCGGCCAATGTGCATGACAGTATCGTCTATCTCGAGCGGCTCGACCGGCAGCGGGAGCGGTTCGGCTTCGAGGTCGGCGCCGTCGGCCTGGATGCCGGCTATGCCACGTCCGGCATCGCCAAGGGGCTGGAGGACCGCCAGATCCTAGGCGTCACCGGCTATCGCAATCCGACCCCACCCAAAGATGGCATGATGCGCAAGTCGAAGTTCGACTATGAGCCCGAGACGGACGGTTATCGCTGCCCCGAAGGCCAACTGCTCGCCTATGCCACCACCGACCGCAACGGTTATCGCCACTACACATCCGACCCGGCGATCTGCCAAACCTGTCCGCTGCTCGCCTCCTGCACATCAAACACCAAGGCGGTGCGCACCATCACCCGCCATGTCTGGGCCGATGC
>NZ_LNCD01000140.1 GCF_001542405.1 Rhizobium altiplani | reverse complement strand
GCATCGGCCCAGACATGGCGGGTGATGGTGCGCACCGCCTTGGTGTTTGATGTGCAGGAGGCGAGCAGCGGACAGGTTTGGCAGATCGCCGGGTCGGATGTGTAGTGGCGATAACCGTTGCGGTCGGTGGTGGCATAGGCGAGCAGTTGGCCTTCGGGGCAGCGATAACCGTCCGTCTCGGGCTCATAGTCGAACTTCGACTTGCGCATCATGCCATCTTTGGGTGGGGTCGGATTGCGATAGCCGGTGACGCCTAGGATCTGGCGGTCCTCCAGCCCCTTGGCGATGCCGGACGTGGCATAGCCGGCATCCAGGCCGACGGCGCCGACCTCGAAGCCGAACCGCTCCCGCTGCCGGTCGAGCCGCTCGAGATAGACGATACTGTCATGCACATTGGCCGGCGTCACATGGGTGTCGGTGATGATCGCAAGCTTGCCGTCGACCGTGCGGTGGTCGAGATAGAAGAAGCCCTTCGGCTTGCCGTCGCGCACCATGTAGCCGCTGTCGGGATCGGTGCGCGACACCTTGATTTCCTTCACCTGCGGCTCACGCTCTTTGTCCTTCAGCGGCTTTTGCCCGTGCAGCGTCCGCTCCGCCTCGATCGCCCGGTCGAGATCGGCCCAATAATCGGCCCGCGACTTTTCGATCATCGCAAGATCGTATTTGCCCTTGTTGGCATTCGCCTTCAGATGCGTTGAATCCGTGTAAAGCACCGTGCCATCGACCAGCTTGTGGGCGATCGCCTGGCTGACGATATGATCAAAGATGTCCTGGGCCACCGACGTGTCGTTGAAGCGCCGGCGGCGGTTCTGCGACAGGGTCGAGGCGTCGAACACGGGATCCGTCAGCTTCAGCCGCAAGAACCAGCGGTAGGCGACGTTGACCTCGATCTCGCGCACCAACTGACGCTCCGAGCGCACGCCGAACAGGTAACCGATGAACAGCGCCTTGAACATCAAGGTCGGATCGAGCGGCGGGCGGCCGTTATCAGCACAGTAAAGACCGGCAACCCGATCATGGATGAAGGAAAAGTCGATTACCGCGTCGATCTTGCGAAGCAGGTGATCCTTCGGAACAAGCTGATCGAGCGTCACCATCTCGAGAGCCGTCTGTTCGGGAGCAGGTTTCTTCAACATGACCCAGTGAATCACAAACCCCTGGACGAGGCCAGGGGTTTGTCAGCAGTCTGAAGGCCGGCGAAACGCCGGCCTTTTTTATGCACGACGCCAGTTAGCGCATCATTCCGGCCCATCGCCTGTGCATTCGCGTGCCAGATCAATTCACCGCGTCGATCGCTCCGTAGTGCCGGAGTTCGCTTTACCCATTGCCGATCAGAATGCCGGCACCGAGAACGAGACCGCCGCCCACGACCACCTGGAAGGCAGCGCGCAAGAATGGCGTTTCCATAAATCTGTTCTGGATGAAGGCAATCGCCCAGAGTTCGAAGATCGCGATGATCACGGCCATCGTCGTTGCGATCCAGAAGTACGGGATGAGATAGGGCAAGGTGTGGCCGAGACCGCCAAGCGCGGTCATGACGCCGCAGGCGATGCCGCGCTTGATCGGCGATCCGCGGCCTGAAATTTTGCCGTCGTCATGTGCCGCTTCTGTGAAGCCCATCGAGATGCCGGCGCCAACCGAGGCGGACATGCCGACAAGAAAGGTCTGCCAGGTGTTCTGGGTCGCAAAGGCGGCTGCGAAGATCGGCGCCAAGGTCGATACCGAGCCATCCATCAAGCCGGCAAGGCCGGGTTGCACATAGGTGAGCACCAGTTGGCGGCGGGCAGCGTGATCTTCCTCCGCCTTGACGTCCGCCGGCGTGTGCTTGTCGACAAGCATGTGAGTAATGTCCTCATGGCCCTGCTCCGCCAAGGCGAGGTCACCGAGCAACTGCCGGGTCTGCGCGTCCGTGACGCGCCGTGCCGCTTCCACATAGAAGCGATAGGCCTGCTGCTCCATCGCTTCGGCTTCACCGCGGATTTTCTCGAGCGACAGGTTACGTCGCAGCCAGTCGGGTTTGCGCTCATAGAAACCCTGAACATGTTCCCGGCGAATGAGCGTGATGCGTTCACCGAACCGCTGGCGATAGATTTCGATCAGGGACTTGCGATGGATGTCCTCGACCTCGGCCATCTCTTCGAAAATTTTAGCGGACGCGGGATAGTTGCTGCGCAGCATGTCGGCGTAGGCGAGATAGATGCGCGCGTCCTCCTCTTCGGCCCCAATGGCGAGTGCGAGTATTTCCTGCTCCGACAAAGAATCGAACGAGCGCTTGGATGACCAAAAAAGCCTGGACAGCATGACAACCTCAATTTTAGAATTATTCTAAAATAGAGGCTGCCGGCGCGTCGGTCAAGTTTTCACAGGCATGGAAACCAGTGAATTGACGCATGGCCGCGGCAAGTAAAACGACGCACAGCTTCGCGTACGTGCACCGCCTTTAGCTGGCATCGGAAATAACGTGCACGCTACAGTCTACATCTACGCCGAAAGTGTATGATTATTGGGCAAAAAACCATAACAAAAGCGGGTTGAAATTTACAACTCATGGGATTGAGATATTATGGAAGGCGGGCATAGTACTATGCGTATTGATTGCATTTATAAGGGAACATAACGGTGCCAGATCCGGTAGATATTATTGTTGGTAAAAATGTACGGACACTGAGGGCCAAACGACGCATATCGCAGCTGGAACTGGGAGAGGCGCTGGGGCTGACTTTTCAACAAATTCAGAAATACGAGAAAGGCACCAACCGCGTATCCGCAAGCAAGCTTCACCAGATCGCGGTTTTTCTGGGCGTTGATATTTCGGAACTGTTCGAGGGCGCCAACCCGTCTGACGGATCAGCGCGGCCAGGGCTGAGCCCCGAAGCCTATGAGCTTGCCCTGCACTATGACAAGCTTCGCTCTGCGGCAGGCAAGGAGGCCGTCAAGACCATCTTGTCGATCATGACCGGTGAAAGCTACATCGAGGCTTTGCGCTGAACCCTGTCGGTCAGTGCAACTCGCACGCGTGAAGCGCGATGAGCAAGTCGTCCTGCGTCCGATGGCCAGCATGGTAGAGATCGATCGCGATGCTCGCGATGGAAAGTCCCTGCTGGCTGCGCAGCTTGATGTTGCGCTCGGCACACCAGGAATAGAGCGCGCCGGCGAGCACATCGACATCATCGGACTGCAAAGACAAAGAAGTGGCTGCTGCCGTCATGGAAGTTGCCCTTGTTTTTGGTTGATCCCCGAAAGGATACTGGCCGCTTTGCTTCTATTTGCAAAGCGGCATTCACTGCCTGCGTTAACGCAAGGCAGACGTGCATTTTTGCTTGTTTCATAATGGAACACCCGGCAAGCGCCGGCGCTATTCTGACGCGACCCGGTACTCCAGCGAGGCCGAGCATGCCGCGATCGCATCCAGCATTTTCTCGAACCGCGGGTGATCGCGCACCGAATCGAGGTCCGAATCATGCTTGAACCATAGGATGTGATAGCAGGACGATTGCGGCAGCAGTTCTTCCAACAGATCGAGTGCGGCGTCGCATTCGTCCAACAAAGCATAGACACACGCGATATTGTATTGAGCAACGATGTCATCCGGATCAATCATCTGCGCGCGCTTGACCCACTCCTTAGCGCGTTCCGCATCGCCCATGTGAGCCAATGCGAGCGCACCGCGATGGGCCGGCCCCGAGTTTTCCGGATGCCGCTCCAAGGCCTCTTCCGCACGCTCGATGCAGACGCGCGCCCAATGCGCTCGCTCCTCCTCGAGACCAAGCGACCGGCATGCGCTCATCAGATGAATGGGCGAGAGATAGTCGTCGGGGCGGATCTCGGCCGCCCTAGTGAAGAAGGTGATTGCCCCCTCGAACTTGCCCTCCATGAAAAGGAAGCGACCATAGTGGAAATTCGCTTCATAGAGATCGGGCTCCAGCGCCAGCGCCTTTTCGAACTCGACAAGAGCCTCCTCGTCTCGCCCGTCCTGGTGCAGCGCCAGTCCGCGCGACGCATGCGCCTCGGCAAGATTCGGATCGAGCGCCAGCGCCTTGGCACTCAGATTGAGTATCCCCTGCAGTGTAAACTCACCCGCATGCCAATCGCGCAGCGCCGACTCGCAATCCGCCATGCCGGCATAGGCACGGGCATATTCCGGATCCAACGCAACGGCCGTTGCAAACATGCGCCGGGCCAGAAGTAGATAGGGCCTTGTCCAGGTGTGAGACAGCTGTCGTCCACGCAGATAATAGGTGTAGGCCTCGACATTGCTTGTCGGCTCGGCTGCGATCGCCTGCCTCTCCTCGGGTAGCAGCTTGATCTTGAGTTGATCGACGATTGCGTGGGTGATCTCGTCCTGGATCGCGAAAATATCGGTGAGGTCGCGATCGAAGCGGTCCGCCCAAAGGTGCCCGCCATTTCTCGCATCGATCAGCTGTCCGGTGATGCGGACGCGCTGGCCGACCTTGCGCACGCTCCCCTCGAGAACGAAGTCGACACCGAGTTCCGACGCCACCTGCTTCACCTGCACGGACTTGCCCTTGTAGGTGAAGGCGGTGTTGCGGGCGACCACGTAGAGGTTCGACACCTTCGAGAGGTCGGTGATGATGTCCTCGGTGATGCCGTCGGAAAAATACTCCTGCTCGGCATCGCCGCTCATGTTGGTGAAGGGCAGCACGGCGACAAGCTGCTTGTGCTTTTTTCGGGCTGCGGTCAAAGCCGCCTTGTTCACTTTCAGTGGCAGCGCCCGCTGCGGCGAAATCATATAGACCCGGACCGGTTCCTTGATGTTCTTGAGGCGGTGTTCCCCGCGATCCTCGAAGGACAGGTCGAGCCGTGAGCCGACATGGTCCTTGACGGTGGCCGAAACGGCAATGCCTCCTGGCTCAGCAAGCGCCTCCAGCCGCGCAGCGACATTGACGCCGTCCCCGAAGATATCGCCCTCCTCGACAATGACGTCGCCGAGATGGATGCCGATCCGAAATTCGATACGTTTGTCTTCGAGCACCGACAGGTTTCGTTGCGCGGCCTCTCGCTGCACCTCATCGGCGCAGGCAACAGCATTCACGATGCTGGAGAATTCCGCCAGCATGCCATCGCCGGTCAGCTTGACGATGCGTCCGCGGTGCTGTGCAATCTTCGGATTGAGCAGCTCCGTGCGGCAGGTTTTCACCGCACTTAGCGTTCCGGATTCATCTATGCCCATCAACCGGCCATAGCCGACGATGTCGATTGCGAGGATGGCTGCGAGACGGCGTTCCAAGTGTCCCTCGACGCTATACAGTTTTCGTCACACTAATTTAGCCTTTTATTATCTTAATGTCCCACCATTCATTCGGTCGACCCGGGATAATAAGGTGTTTCTGACGTTCGAACGTTGAGACAACCCTGCGTAGGCGACCTGACAAAGCAAACAACAAAGGCCCGGCTGCAGCAGCAACCGGGCCTTTGTTACATTTCATATAGGGTCGATCAGCCCTCGAAGAATTCCTTCATGCGCGCGAAGAACCCGGTGGATTCCGGATTGTTCTCCTTCGAGGAGAGCTGCTCGAACTCCTGGAGAAGTTCGCGCTGGCGCTTTGTCAGCTTCTGCGGAGTCTCGATCTGGATCTGGATATAGAGGTCGCCCGTCTGCGGCGAACGCAGCACCGGCATGCCCTTGCCCTTCAGGCGGAACTGCTTGCCGGCCTGCGTGCCTTCGGGCACCGTCACACGCGACTTCGTGCCATCGAGCGTCGCCACGTCAAAGGTGCCGCCGAGTGCCGCCGTCGTCATCGAGATCGGAATGGTGCAGTAGAGGTCGGCGCCGTCACGTTGGTAAAACTCATGCGGCTTCACCGACAGGAAGATGTAAAGATCGCCCGCCGGACCGCCGCGCATGCCGGCTTCGCCCTCGCCCTGCAGGCGGATGCGGGTGCCGTCTTCGATACCGGCCGGAATGTTCACGGACAGCGAACGCTCTTCGGTGACGCGGCCCTGGCCATGGCACTTCGTGCACGGATCGGGAATGATCGTGCCACGACCATGACAGGTCGGGCAGGTCCGTTCGATCGAGAAGAAGCCCTGGGCAGCGCGCACGCGACCCGAGCCCTGGCAAGTGCCGCAGGTCTTCGGCTGCGTGCCGGGTTTCGCACCCGAGCCGGAGCAGACGTCGCAAGTGATCGAAGTCGGCACGCGGATCTGCGCCGTCTTGCTGGAGAAGGACTCCTCCAGCGATATTTCCATGTTGTAGCGAAGATCGGCGCCACGCTCGCGGCCGCCCGAAGAGCGCTGCCGCTGGCGGCCGCCGCCCATCATCTCGCCGAAGATATCCTCGAAAATGTCGGAAAATCCGCCGCCGCCAAAGCCGCCGCCCATGCCGCCGCCGCCCATGCCGCCATGCTCGAAGGCAGCGTGACCATATCGGTCATAGGCCGCACGCTTCTGCGGATCCTTGAGCATTTCGTAGGCTTCGTTGATTTCCTTGAACTTGCGCTCGGCGTCGTGGTCGCCCGGATTCTTGTCCGGATGGTACTTCATGGCGAGTTTGCGGAAGGCGCTTTTCAGCTCTTTTTCGTCCGCCGTCTTGGCGACACCCAGCGTTTCGTAAAAATCGGCTTTTGCCATTAAGGATTAGACCCCGGAAATGGTTTTCCGGCTGCCGTGGTGGGCAGCCGGAACGTCAGTTTCAAGCTAGACCGTCTCGTCTCGCTTAGGCGGACTTCTTGCGGTCGTCGTCCTTGACTTCTTCGTAGTCGGCATCGACGACATTGTCGTCGCCGGCTTCCGCGGATGCGTCTGCTGCCGCATCGCCTTCAGCCTGCTGTGCTTCGTAGATCGCCTGACCGAGCTTCATGGAGACTTCCATGAGGGTCTGGGTCTTTGCCTTGATGTCTTCAGCATCCGGCTCGGTTGCTTCGACGGCAGACTTCAGAGCAGCGATCGCATCGGAGATCGCGGTGCGGTCGGCCTCGGAAACCTTGTCACCATAATCCTTCAGCGACTTTTCCGTGGAGTGGATCAGGCTTTCAGCCTGGTTCTTGGCTTCCACGGCCTCGCGGCGCTTCTTGTCGGCTTCGGCATTGGCTTCGGCGTCCTTGACCATCTTTTCGATGTCGGCGTCGGAGAGACCACCGGAAGCCTGGATACGGATCTGCTGTTCCTTGCCGGTGCCCTTGTCCTTGGCCGAAACCTGCACGATGCCGTTCGCGTCGATGTCGAAGGTGACTTCGATCTGCGGAACGCCACGCGGTGCCGGCGGCAGGCCAACGAGGTCAAACTGGCCGAGCAGCTTGTTGTCGGCAGCCATTTCGCGCTCGCCCTGCGAAACGCGGATGGTGACGGCCTGCTGGTTGTCGTCGGCGGTCGAGAAGGTCTGCGACTTCTTCGTCGGGATCGTCGTGTTACGCTCGATCAGACGGGTGAAGACGCCACCGAGGGTCTCGATGCCGAGGGACAGCGGGGTTACGTCGAGAAGCAGAACGTCCTTGACGTCGCCCTGCAGAACGCCAGCCTGGATGGCTGCGCCGAGTGCCACGACTTCGTCAGGGTTGACGCCCTTGTGTGGCTCCTTGCCGAACAGCTGCTTGACGACTTCCTGGACCTTCGGCATGCGGCTCATGCCACCGACGAGAACGACTTCGTCGATCTCGGCTGGCGTGACGCCGGCATCCTTGAGAGCAGCCTTGCACGGTGCGATCGTGCGCTGGATCAGATCCTCGACCAGGCTTTCGAGCTTGGCGCGGGTCAGCTTCAGCGTCAGGTGCTTCGGGCCGGTTGCATCAGCGGTGATGAACGGCAGGTTGATTTCGGTCTGCTGCGAGGACGACAGTTCGATCTTTGCCTTTTCGGCAGCTTCCTTGAGGCGCTGCAGAGCCAGCTTGTCGCCCTTGAGGTCGATGCCGTTGTCCTTCTTGAACTCGGCAACGAGGTATTCGACGAGACGCATGTCGAAGTCTTCACCGCCGAGGAAGGTATCGCCGTTGGTGGACTTCACTTCGAAGACGCCGTCGCCGATTTCGAGGATCGAGATATCGAAGGTACCGCCACCCAAGTCGTAAACGGCGATGGTCTTGCCGTCCTTCTTGTCGAGACCGTAGGCAAGGGCTGCCGCCGTCGGCTCGTTGATGATGCGCAGAACTTCGAGGCCGGCGATCTTGCCGGCATCCTTGGTTGCCTGGCGTTGTGCGTCGTTGAAGTATGCGGGAACGGTGATGACGGCCTTTTCGACCTTTTCACCGAGATAGGATTCAGCGGTTTCCTTCATCTTCTGAAGGATCATCGCGGAGATCTGGGCAGGCGAATAGCCGGTGCCGCGGGCCTTGACCCATGCGTCGCCGTTGTCGCCCTTGGTGATCTCGAAAGGAACGAGAGCCTTGTCCTTTTCAACCGTCGGATCGTCGTAGCGGCGACCGATGAGGCGCTTCACTGCGAACAGCGTATCCGTGGGGTTGGTGACTGCCTGGCGCTTGGCCGGCTGACCGACGAGGCGTTCGCCATCTTCGGAAAATGCTACGATCGAAGGCGTCGTGCGCGCACCTTCGGCGTTCTCAATGACCTTCGCGTCCTTGCCGTCCATGACAGCGACGCAGGAATTTGTCGTTCCGAGGTCGATACCAATTACTTTTGCCATGTCATTCTCTCCTTGAAGCAAGCTGTCGGAACCCCGAGAAGGCATTTCCCTGACAGCCCCTTACGGGATGGGTCTTTAAGATTAACGCAATCGTGATTGCGGTGATGCCGCGTATATAAGGAGCGGTTTTCGGGACTGCAAGGCGAGAACTAGCCAGAAAACCGGCAAAAAAAGCGCCCAACAGCTAATTTTGGCACGCACAGGACGATGGCGTTTTTCTGGCCAAAACCCGTCGACTATTGTCCCATGATCAAGTCAAGCAAGGTCGTCCGTTTCCGATGGTGCGCCGGCGACGGTTCAGGCTCGCCAATATCACCCGGCGGCAGCGCATCACCGTGGCCATAACCACCGTCATCGGCGATGTCGGCGGGCGGCACGGGACCGCCATTGACCGGGGCGATCGGCTGGCGTCTTGGCCGGTCATTCGCCTGTGGATAGCGCTCGGCGCTTTCACCAAAGACACCGGAGAGAATGCTGCCGATTGTCGTCGGCTCTTCAAGCGGCGGCGCCATACCGGGCTCCGCAGACGCCATCGGCTGGTCGCCGAAGCCGGGATTGGCTGCCGGATCAGCCATGAATTGCCCGTTGCCGAACAGTGGCGCCGGCGACAGTCCCTTGTGCGCGGCGACCATGAATTCCTGCCAGGCCTTGGCCGGCAAGCCGCCGCCCGTCACCTTCTTCATCGGCTTGCCATCGTCGTTGCCAAACCAGACGCCGGTTGTGAGGTTGCTGGTGAAGCCGACGAAGAGCGCGTCGCGCGAATTCTGGGTCGTGCCGGTCTTGCCCGCGGCCTGCCAACCGGAAAGCTTGGCGCTCTTGCCCGTTCCCTGGTTGATGACGCCCATCATCATCGTGTTCATGTTGGCGGCAATCGCTTCCGACAGGACACGGGGCGGGTTGTCGTAGGTATTTTCGTAGAGCACCTTGCTGCCGTCAGCCGTCGTTACGCGTCGGATCACATGCGGCGTCGCCTTGTAGCCGCCATTCATGAAGGCGGCATAGGCGCCGGTGAGCTCGGTCAGCGACACTTCCGACGTACCAAGAGCGATCGAGGCATTGGGCTGCAGTTCCGATTCGATGCCGAGGCGGTGCGCGAGCTTGATCACCTGGTCCGGCCCGTCATACATGACCAACTGGGCCGCGACGGTGTTCAGCGACTTTGCAAGCGCCGTCGCGAGCGTCACTTCGCCATTGTACTTCTTCTCGTAGTTCTCAGGCGTCCAATCGCCGATGCGGATCGGCGCGTCGTTGAACACCGAAAACGGCGTCAGACCTTTTTCCAACGCCGCTGCATAGACAAACGGCTTGAAGGACGAGCCCGGCTGGCGCTTGGCGGTGACGGCGCGGTTGAACTGGCTGTCGGCATAATCCCTGCCGCCGACGAGCGCGCGGATTGCGCCGGTGCCATCGAGTGAAACCAGGGCTGCCTGCGACGTATCGAGCTTGGCGCCATCCTTGCCGAGCACATCGTTCAGGGACTGCTCCGCGCGCTTCTCCAGCGTCTTGTCGATCGTCGTATCGACGACGATGTCTTCCTTGACGTCGCCGATCAGGCCAGGGAGCTGGTCCATGACCATATCCGCGACATAGTGGCCGGCGCCCGACCAGTAGCGCTTCGCCTTGGCTGGCGTCTGCGACATCGCGGTCTTCACCTCGTCGTCGGTGATATAGCCTTGCTCGCGCATCGTCTGCAGGACCACCTGCGCGCGGGCATTGGCGGCCTCGGGATCGCGCGCCGGCGACAGCCGCGACGGCGCCTTGACGAGTCCGGCAAGAAGGGCTGCTTCACCGAGGTTCACGTCGCGTGCGGACTTGTTGAAGTAGCGACGCGAGGCCGCTTCGACGCCATAGGCGTTCGAGCCGAAGAAGACGCGGTTGAGGTACATCGCAAGGATCTGGTCCTTGGTGTATTTCTGCTCCAGCCATAGCGCGAGCAGGACTTCCTGCACCTTACGCTCAAGCGTGCGGTCCGGCGACAGGAAAAGGTTCTTTGCAAGCTGCTGTGTCAGCGTCGAGCCGCCCTGAACCATGTGGCCGGTCGTCAGGTTGGTGACGAGGGCGCGTGCGAGGCCAAGGGGATCCACGCCGAAATGCGAATAGAAGCGGCGGTCTTCAATGGCGACGATCGCTTCCGGGATGTAGGGCGACATGTCTTCGAGCGCGAGCGCTTCGCCGCCCGTCGTGCCGCGATTGGCGATGACGCTGCCATCGACGGCAGTTATCTTGACGTTCGGCGGGCGATCCGGAATGGCCCAGGTGCTGGCGCTCGGCATGCGCGACCCGTAGTAGACGACGAGGCCAGCCACGCCGATCCCGGCCCAGATGCCGAAAACGATGCACCAGTAGAGGATGCGACGAATGAAGCCGAAGAAGCTTCCACCCTCGCGTTCGCGACGACCACGTCTGCGTCTTTCGGGTTGGCGCGCGCGAGACGATTTTGACGGCGATCGCTTGGTCGAACGTCCCCTGACGACACGGTCATCGGCGTCGAGCGAAAAATCGTCATCATCGTCGCGGTCGTCGCGACCGCTGAAGGAAGGTTCGATCCTGTCGCGTGATTTGCCTCTGCCCGCCATCTAGTACCGGTACGCCCCTTCTTCGCTCCTTGCGCGGCGACGCCGCAGAAACCGTGCTTTGCCAAACGGTTCTCCGCCCGGTTGAACTTTAAATGCGGCGATTTAAGGGGTGGTTAAGAAGTGGTTAGACCGGCCCGCCCTTGCCCCAACAATGTCAAATTTGGTTCAGCCCCCGTTCACCGAACCGGCTCTCTAATCCATGTGCAAGGGACTTGCATAACAGAGGTGCAGAGATGCGTATGAGAATGATTGCAGCTGCGATCGCCATGTGTGGATTTGGCGTTACCGCGGCTGAAGCGATGCCGGTCGCGCCGCTGAACGGCGTTGCGGCCAAGAATACGGTACTCGTCGATTACGCCTGCGGGCGCGGCTATCACCTGACCCGGTGGGGCAATTGCCGGCCGAACTGGGACCGACCGCCACCGCCGCGTTACGGCTGGCGCGCCGATCGCCGCTACGGATGGGGCGGCCGGCCGCGCCATGACTGGCGCTATGAGCGATCCTACGGATGGGATCGCCCGCCACCGTGGGTGCGCGGACGCGATTGGCGCTGATTAAGACAGCAAGGCCCGGGCCGCTCAGCCTGGGCTTTGTTATAATTCGTTTACCAAGCCCCGCTTTTTTGGCATGGCTGCCATTCGTTGCGACTGTCACAAATCTGACGTATAGCACGCCGAATTGCGCCTGAGATTAGCGCAGCATGCGCAATATGTAGGCATCCATGACCATCGACATTACCAAAAGCGAAGAATTCAAGCTGCGTGAAGTTTGGGACGTGCACGAGTTTGCACGCCGCTACAGGCTGACAAAAATGGAAGAGAGCCGCCTGAAGATGCTTCACGGCCCGTTCGCGGAATTGCGCGACCTCCTCGCCGGTCGGCAGCGTTCCGTTTCTCTCTGGTAACAGGGAACCATTAGCGAGCTGGTGGATTAATGCCCTAGCGAAACACGCCCTACACGTTTCGCTAAAGGTCGGCCGTCTCCCCCTCAAACGCGCCGATCGCGATCAGGCCCGGTGTCTCTCCCAGAGCGCCGGGCCTTCTCATCTCCCCAATAAAAAGGGCGGCCTCGCGGCCGCTGCGGCCTCGCGGCCGCCCCGATGCGTCACTGCTGGTTGCCGCAGGCCGGATCACCCGGCGGGCAGCGTGGAGGCCCACGACGGCCCTCACCGCCGCGACGCCAGTTCCCATCGTCGTTGCCCTGCGGCGGGCGCTGGAAGTCCGGACGATTGTCATGGGGCCGTCCCTGGAAATCCTGGCGACCGGGGCCGCGGTCGAAATTCGGTTGCTCGGGACGACGGCCCGGTCCGCGGTTTCCATCGGGCCTCCGATCGGGACCGCGATCAAAATCGGGTCGTGGACGGCCGGGGCCGGGGTTTCCGTCGAATTCTGGCGGCCGCACCGGGCGAACGACAGCGGGCGGGCGATCGTAAACAGGATTGCGACGCCAACGATCGCGCTCCCGATAGAAATCGCGACCGCGGTAATAGCGGTCCCAGTAATTTCCGACGCTGAAGACCACGGTCGGGATTCCGAGGGGACGGTAATATTCCGGACCCACATAGACGCGACGGCTCTGGTAGAGCGCCTGCACATAGCGACCTGCGACCCAGCCGCGCCCACCGTAGAACTCCACGTCGCACCAAGGCACATCGGCGAGGCAGCCATGGATTTCCACCGATTCACCGGCCGGAATGACGGTTACAGCGGGATATTGCGTGCTTGGTCCGGCCCGCATGTTGACGTTGGCTGTCGCATATCCCTCTGCCGCCTGGGCAATCGCCGGCGCGAGCAAGAGGGCGGCCGCTGCAGCGGCCTTCATCAAGATGGACTTCACGTTTCAACTCCTCTGACGACGCTGGCGACCGCGCCGCTTGTGTTTTCCGAGAAGGTGCGCAAGCGCCCGGGCACGGCTTCGGCGTTCGTCGCCTCGTGCCGATTTCAGCTCAATCACCTTTTCTTTCAATGATTTGTAGTCCGCGCCGATGAACCTGACTTGAACGCGTGGGCGCTTCAAAATTCAAAAATGCGTCACATCTACTTGAAACGCGCGCTAGGCATTCCGACATGTGGATCAACATATTGCAGCCGATGGAAAGCTGTGCGCGCCAGCAACGTTGCCGCTTCCACCGTCCTGATCGAGGCTCCGCGTTAACCGTTGGTTAACCTTTCCCGATCAGTCTGGCTGCAACATTCGCTTCCTCCTTGACCACGGATGTACTGGCATCGAAGTGAAGCGGATGGCGAAAGGCCGGCTCGTTCCGGCCTTTTTGTTTTTCTGGCGTTCAAAGACGAACGCTTTTCCAGCCTATTTGGCCAACGCTTCCAGGATGCGGATCCAAGAACGGATGCCCTTGTGGTAGGAAGCGAGTTCGTACTTCTCGTTCGGCGAGTGAATGCGATCATCGCTGAGACCGAAGCCGACAAGCAGCGACTCCATGCCGAGCATCTTCTGGAAGTCGCCGACGATCGGGATCGATCCGCCCATGCCGATCACCACGGCCGGTTTCGGCCACTCGTCGGAGAGCGCATTCTTGGCCTTCGTCAGCACCGGCGAATCGTAAGAGAGGTGGATGGCCGGCGAACCGCCATGCGGATGGAAGTCGACCGAGCAGTCCGCCGGGATTTTCGAGCGGACGTAGCTGCGGAAGCTTTCGCGGATGGCGTTCGGATCCTGGGTCCCGACGAGGCGGAAGGAAACCTTGGCCGAAGCCTTGGCTGCGATCACCGTCTTGAAGCCCTCACCGGTGTAGCCACCCCAGATGCCGTTGATCTCGGCGGTCGGACGCGCCCATGTGAGCTCGAGAACCGACCGGTCCTTTTCACCCGACGGGATCGACAGGCCGACCTCGCCCAGGAAGGTTTCCGCCGTTTTGCCGAGCGTTTCCCAGGATGCCTTGATATTGGCAGGCGTTTCCTCGACGCCGTCATAGAAGCCTTCAAGGGTGATGCGGCCGGTCTCATCGTGCAGCCCGGCAAGCGCGGCAGTTAGGATATGGATCGGGTTCGCCGCGGCACCGCCGAACAGGCCGGAATGCAGATCGCGATCGGCGGCCGTCACGACGATTTCCTCGCCGACAAGACCACGAAGGGCTGCTGCGATCGCCGGCGTATCGCGATCCCACATGCCGGTGTCACATACTAGCGCATAGTCCGCCTTCAACTCCGCGGCGTTGGCCTCAAGGAAAGGCTTCAACGACGGCGAACCTGATTCCTCTTCGCCTTCGAAGAGGATGGTGATGCGGCAGGGAAGTGCACCTTTGACTTCCTTGTAGGCACGGCAGGCCTCGACGAAGGTCATCAACTGGCCTTTGTCGTCGGCGGTGCCGCGGCCCGTCAGGATCTTCCGGCCGTTGCCGACATCCTTGATCGACGGTTCGAAGGGATCATTCTCCCAGAGCTCGATCGGATCGACTGGCTGCACGTCGTAGTGGCCGTAGAACAGCACATGCGGCGCGTCGGCGCTTGCGCCGGCGTGATGGGCCACGACCATGGGGTGGCCGGGCGTGTTACGCACGGACGCCTCGAAACCCAGGGTCTCGAGATAGGAAACCAGCCATTCAGCCGCCTTGCGGCACTCGGCCCTGTAGGCCGGGTCGGTGGAAATGGACTTGATGCGCAACAGCTCGAACAGCTTGTCGAGGCTCGATGTCAAATTCTGGTCCGCACGCGACAGCACCGGCATTACGTCAGTCATTTTCGACTCCTTTTGAAATTCGGCGGGACGATAGACCAAAGGCCGGTCGCTTTCGAGACGAAAAAGCAGGCAGGGGGAGCCAATGGCGAGAGATGGGCGCGTCAGACACGCCCGGGGGACGAGAGCACGAATAGCTGGCGGCGGGCGAGAGCTTGTTTTCAGCGCATGCGGAGGAGTTCGACCATAACGGCGGCGGAACAGTGTCGATTACAGCTTCTTGGCATTGTCGAGCAGGCGGCGGATGTACTCGAGCGTCAGTTCGCGCTCGAAGCTCTTGAAGCCCTGAAACAGGGCCAGGTCCGCTTCACGCGCCGCCTCGATGGCGTCGTCTTCCATGCCTTTGGCCTTGTCCGTGAGAAAGATCAGCTGCGCGCGCTTGTCGGACGGATGCGGACGACGATCGATCAACCCGTCGCGCGCCATGCGCGCAAGCGTGTTCGCCATCGTCGCCTGTTCGATGTCGACGCGGGCCAGCAACTGCTTCTGCGTCAGCCCGTCCTCGGCCCAGAGTTCGAGAAGAACGGGGAATTGCCCGGGCGAAAAGCCGAGCCGCGCCGCGCGCTGCTGGAGCGAACGAGCGAAGCCCTTGGCCAGCTGACTGGCAAGGTAAGCTCCCGAGTCCATTCGATTAATTCCCATCTTCTCAATTAGTCGCAGAAAACTCGATGAAACAATGCAACAAATCGCATACGACGCATCACAAATGCTTCATCGCAGGCTATGTTCGAAAGATAGAGCAGCAAAACAAAGCCGCCATAGCCTGGAGGTCTGGCTATGGCGGCTTTAAAATGGGGACAAAGGCCCGGAGAGGGGATAAGGCCTTTGTCCAAGTCCGAAGCGGCGGGGGACAAGCCAGCTATCAGACCCTCGACGCGATCAAACACGATCAAACGCCGGTAGTAATCATTTGTGATCGGGAATGTGGCTTTTCAAGGGAAAGCCGAGGATTGACTATTACAAATTAGTAACACTTTGGTGAGCCAGAAAGTTTTCACCCTCGGAACTTTATATGGACCTTCCAAGGTCGCCGCGCTATCCATGACGCCATGAAAAAAGGCGATCATCTCTTCCTAATCGACGGCTCCGGTTTTATCTTTCGAGCCTTTCACGCACTTCCCCCTTTGACGCGCAAATCCGACGGTTTGCCGGTGGGCGCCGTGTCGGGTTTCTGCAACATGCTGTGGAAACTCCTGACCGATGCGCGCGACACATCGGTTGGCGCGACCCCGACGCATCTGGCCGTCATCTTCGACTATTCGGCAAAGACATTCCGCAAGGATCTCTACGACGCCTACAAGGCGAACCGCTCGACACCGCCCGACGAACTCATCCCTCAGTTCGGTCTCATCCGTCACGCCACACGGGCCTTCAACCTGCCGTGCATCGAGACGGAGGGTTTCGAGGCCGACGACATCATTGCAACCTATGCTCGCCAGGCCGAGGCGCTCGGCGCCGACGTGACGATCGTGTCTTCGGACAAGGATCTGATGCAGCTGGTGACGACCAACGTCCACATGTACGACAGCATGAAGGACAAGCAGATCGCCGTTCCTGATGTCATCGAGAAGTGGGGCGTTCCACCCGAGAAGATGATCGACCTCCAGGCGATGACCGGCGACTCGGTCGACAACGTGCCTGGCATCCCCGGCATCGGCCCGAAGACGGCGGCGCAACTGCTTGCCGACTACGGCGATCTCGACACGCTTCTCGAACGCGCGACCGAGATCAAGCAGGAGAAGCGCCGGCAGACGATCATCGAGAATGCCGACAAGGCCCGCCTGTCGCGCGAGCTCGTGCGGCTGCGCACCGATGTTCCGCTTGAACTCAAGGTCGAAGACCTGATCCTTGAGCCTCAGAACGGACCGAAGCTGATCGGCTTCTTGAAGGCAATGCAGTTTACCTCGCTGACGCGGCGCGTGGCCGAGGCTTGCGATTGCGATGCCAGCGCGATCGAAGCCGTGGATGTTCCGGTCCAGTGGGGTGCGGCAGCGCGCGGGCCGGATCTCGACGCCGCAGAGCCCGAGCCGGTTGCCGGCGGTATTCCCGACGTTGCAGGCGAGGCCGTGCCCGTTCCGGCAAAGGCGAACGGCGCGAATGGTCGCGAGGGTACCTTCCGGCCGGGCGATCTTGCCAAGGCGCGCGCCGAGGCCTTTGCCTCCCTGCCCTTCGACCACTCGCGCTATGTCACCATTCGCGACATCGCGACGCTCGACAAATGGATTGCCGATGCGCGCGAAACCGGACTGGTTGGCTTCGACACCGAGACCACGTCGCTCGATGCGATGCAGGCGGAGCTCGTCGGCTTCTCGATGGCGATTGCCGACAACGACAGGAACGCCACCGGCACCAGCATTCGCGCCGCCTACGTCCCGATCGCCCACAAGACGGGCGTCGGCGATCTGCTCGGCGGCGGGCTTGCGGACAATCAGATCCCGATGCGAGATGCCCTGCCCCGGCTGAAGGCACTGCTGGAAGACGAGTCGATCCTGAAGGTCGCCCAGAACCTCAAATACGACTACCTGCTGATGAAGCGCTACGGGGTCGAAACCAAGAACTTCGACGATACGATGCTGATCTCCTACGTGCTCGACGCAGGCACCGGCGCGCACGGCATGGACCCGTTGTCGGAGAAGTTCCTCGGCCACACGCCGATCGCCTACAAGGACGTGGCCGGCAGCGGTAAGTCGAACGTTACATTCGACCTCGTCGATATCGATCGCGCGACGCACTACGCCGCCGAGGATGCGGAGATCACGCTCAGGCTCTGGCTGGTGCTGAAACCGCGCCTTGCCGCCGAGAAGCTGACCACGGTTTACGAACGCCTCGAGCGGCCCTTGCTTCCGGTCCTGGCACACATGGAAGAACGCGGCATCACCGTCGACAGGCAGATCCTCTCGCGCCTGTCCGGCGATCTCGCACAAGGCGCCGCGGCACTCGAGGACGAAATTTTCAAGCTTGCAGGCGGTCGCTTTACCATCGGCTCGCCGAAGCAGCTGGGCGACATCCTGTTCGGCAAGATGGGACTTGCCGGCGGTACGAAGACGAAGACCGGCCAATGGTCGACCTCGGCAAGCGTTCTCGAAGACCTCGCCGCCGCGGGCTTCGAACTGCCGCGCAAGATCGTCGACTGGCGCCAGCTGACCAAGCTCAAGTCCACCTACACGGATGCGCTGCCGGGATACGTGCACCCCCAGACGAAGCGGGTTCACACCTCGTATTCGCTGGCCTCGACGACGACAGGTCGCCTGTCCTCCTCGGAACCAAACCTGCAAAACATTCCGGTTCGGACGGCGGAAGGCCGCAAGATCCGTACGGCCTTCATCTCGTCGCCGGGCCATAAGCTGATTTCGGCCGACTACAGCCAGATCGAGCTGCGCGTGCTCGCCCACGTCGCCGAGATTCCGCAGCTGACGCAGGCCTTCGCCGACGGCGTCGACATTCATGCGATGACCGCATCGGAGATGTTCGGCGTGCCTGTCGAGGGCATGCCGTCAGAAGTGCGACGTCGCGCCAAGGCCATCAACTTCGGCATCATCTACGGTATCTCAGCCTTCGGCCTTGCCAATCAGCTCTCGATCGAGCGCTCGGAAGCGGGCGACTACATCAAGAAGTATTTCGAGCGCTTCCCCGGCATCCGCGACTACATGGACAGCCGCAAGCAGATGGCGCGTGACAAGGGTTACGTCGAAACGATCTTCGGGCGGCGAATCAACTACCCGGAGATTCGCTCGTCCAACCCGTCGGTTCGCGCCTTCAACGAGCGCGCCGCGATCAACGCGCCGATCCAGGGATCAGCCGCCGATATCATTCGCCGGGCCATGATCAAGATGGAGCCGGCGCTGGCCGAAGCAGGGCTTGGCGACCGCGTGCGCATGCTCCTACAGGTGCACGACGAACTGATCTTCGAAGTCGAGGACGCAGACGTCGAAAAGGCGACGCCGATCATCGTTTCGGTGATGGAGAACGCCACCATGCCGGCGCTCGAAATGCGGGTGCCGCTGAGAGTCGACGCGCGTTCGGCCACCAACTGGGACGAAGCGCACTGAGCGCTTCGTCGAAAATTCATTAAAATTTTCATTGCCTTCCAAGCCATTGATATAAAATGATTTTCCTTTTGTTTCTCGCCGAATGACCGCGCGGATGGAAGGAACTTATTAACCTTCATTTCCTAATTCGAAAGCCGATATTAGTTGCTAATCATGAGTGAGTAGCGGTCGTATGCGCTTTCCGAGAACCAATCTGACAGGGGCCGAGGAGATTTCCGCGGAAGTCGAAGGTGAACAGCTGCAGGAACACGCAGGCGAGAAGCCTACGGCACCAATTTGGCAGAGCAATTTTTCACTGGCTCCGAATGTGCGGTTCACCCGCACGCCCGAGAATCTGATCAATCCGAAGCGCGTACCGGCGCCGCCCTTTCGCACGCCGCCGCTTGCGCTGCAGGAACGCGTTGCGGCGGAAATCGGCGCGAGCGTGGAACAGCAGGCACCTGTTGTCGCGAACGCTCCGGTCGAGGTCTACGAAACGGAGATCGCGCCGGCGATCGAGGTGCAGCCGACTGCCACCGCATTGCCGTTGATGTCGGTCGAGCCCGAGACTCACACCGTTGTCCGCGCAGCCACGGAACTGGCTGCCATCTCGGACTTCGCATTCTGGGAGGTCATGGCCTTCGAGGAAGCGGCAGCCGAACCGATCCTGTTGCCGCCGGTCTCCATGCCGAAGGCAGAGGTCAGCCCCGAATCGATCATCAGCCGGTTCCGCGTCATGGAGTGGCGGCCTGGTCGGCAACAGCCCGCAATGGCCGTAGCTTCGGTGCCTCAGCCGGTCGCCCCAGCCGCTGTCGCGCCTTCTCCCGGTTTGACGCGTGGCCGCGCCGCGCAAAACCCGGTCGCGACCGAACACAGCCGCGTGGAAGAAGCGGCGCAAGTCGAGCCGAAAGTGCAGCCTATCGCTCCGCTGCCAGTTCGCGCTTTGGCGCCGCAGCCGCTCGCACCGGCACCGCGTTTTGCCGCACCGAAGGTCGTCGCCTCGAGGGTCGATGCCTCAGGCTACGAATTCCCGTCGCATTCGCTGCTGCAGGAGCCGCCTGAACGTGTCGGCGAGATCATGTCGCAGGAGACGCTGGAGCAGAATGCCGGCCTTCTGGAAAGTGTTCTCGAGGATTTCGGCATCAAGGGCGAGATCATCCATGTCCGCCCCGGCCCTGTTGTCACGCTTTACGAGTTCGAGCCGGCACCGGGCGTCAAGTCTTCCCGCGTCATCGGCCTCGCCGACGATATTGCCCGCTCGATGTCGGCCCTGTCGGCGCGTGTCGCGGTGGTTCCCGGCCGCAACGTCATCGGTATCGAATTGCCGAACGCGCTGCGCGAGACCGTCTACTTCCGTGAGATGATCGAAAGCCAGGATTTCGAGAAGAGCGGCTTCAAGCTGGCGCTCGGCCTCGGCAAGACGATCGGCGGCGAACCCGTCATCGCCGAGCTCGCAAAGATGCCCCACCTGCTCGTTGCCGGCACCACCGGTTCGGGTAAGTCGGTCGCCATCAACACCATGATCCTGTCGCTGCTTTACCGGATGTCGCCCGAGCAGTGCCGCCTGATCATGGTCGATCCGAAGATGCTGGAACTCTCCGTCTATGACGGCATCCCGCACCTTTTGACGCCCGTCGTCACCGACCCCAAGAAGGCCGTCATGGCGCTGAAGTGGGCGGTGCGCGAGATGGAGGATCGGTATCGCAAGATGTCACGCCTCGGCGTGCGCAACATCGACGGCTACAACAGCCGCGTGGCGCAGGCGCGCGACAAGGGCGAGACCATCCATGTCATGGTCCAGACCGGCTTCGACAGAAGCACGGGCGCTCCGATCGAAGAGAGCCAGGAGATGGACCTGACGCCGATGCCCTATATCGTCGTCATCGTTGACGAAATGGCCGACCTGATGATGGTCGCCGGCAAGGAAATCGAAGGGGCGATCCAGCGCCTGGCGCAGATGGCGCGTGCTGCCGGTATCCACCTGATCATGGCGACGCAGCGCCCGTCGGTCGACGTCATCACCGGCACGATCAAGGCGAACTTCCCGACCCGTATCTCCTTCCAGGTGACGTCGAAGATCGACAGCCGCACTATTCTTGGCGAACAGGGCGCGGAACAACTGCTCGGCCAGGGCGATATGCTGCACATGCAGGGCGGCGGGCGGATTTCGCGCGTGCACGGACCGTTCGTTTCCGATGCCGAAGTCGAGAAGGTCGTCGCGCATCTGAAGACGCAGGGTCGGCCGGAATATCTCGACACCGTCACCGCTGACGAGGAAGAAGAGGACGGGGAAGAAGAGGACAGCGCAGTCTTCGACAAGAGCGCCATGGGCTCCGAAGACGGCGACGAGCTTTACCAGCAGGCGGTCAAGGTCGTGATGCGCGACAAGAAGTGCTCGACCTCCTACATCCAGCGCCGGCTCGGCATCGGCTACAACCGTGCGGCTTCGCTCGTCGAGCGCATGGAGAAGGAAGGTCTCGTCGGCCCGGCAAATCATGTCGGCAAGCGCGAGATCGTCGCTGGACGCGGCGAAGGCGAATAACGCAGTGGCAGCGGCATCCCACAAGGGGTGCCGCTGCCAGCAGTAATGTCCGCGCCGGAGAATGCTCCGGTACGGCTTGGCCTGCCTGGGAATGGGCAGGCAGCGGTTGTGGTCTATGTGGATTGTCAGGCGGTACCGCCTGCCCGATTGCATCGAGGTCCCCGCGCTTCCAGGCCGACAGGAGCGTCTCTCGGCATTTCCGTTGCGGTTGATCGCCGGTCCTGACGCCTGCGATCCTCCTCCTGCAAACATCATCGAACGCCGGACTTTTCAACCCGTTTTGTCAGATCCGGTTCGCGACCCGGCTCCCTGTCCAATGAAGTCATCAGTGTGCGCCAGATCGTTGGCGCGGGGATCGACGGGGAAGATCAGTTCGTCCAAATCACTGAAAGTTCATTCGATTTTTTCCACGCACAACAAGATTGCGCCGTGACATCAGTCCACTTCGCCAGCCGCGAGACGTAAGGTCTCGCGTACGAAGTCGGTCTTGCCGCCTGTGTAATAGGCCCGATCGTCGTTCGCCTGGCTCATCAGGCGAAGCTTCAGTGCCGCGTATGCTTTCGCCCGCTGGGGATGGGCCCGCAAGTAATCGCGGAAAACGGTGCGATCGCGGAGCACACGGTTATCGGATGAACAGAGATAGAGCCGCGCGCCATAGGAGCCCTTGCCGCAGGTGAAGGTCCAGCTCTGGTCGTTGTATTTGTCACCGTGAAACGCGTAGGCGGAGAGGCCTTTTACCCGCTCGATCGCGGTCAGCAACCCATCCTCGTTGCCGAAAGCAGCGTGCAGATCGATCTTGGGCTTCGCGGCAAGGCCCGGAACCGATGTGCTGCCGACATGATGAAACACCGGTGCCAAGTCGGATAGCACCGGCTGCAGCTCTGCTTTGACCTCGTTGAAAAGCCGTGGCCACTCGGGATCGTAAGGAACGACAACGATTGCCATCGTACCTCCCGATCCTAAGCCACTTCGGTGAGGAAGCCGTTCAGCGCATCCACGATCCTGCGCTCGCCGTCTTCAAGCGAGCCGCTGTTATCGACGTCGGTCACGTCGTAGTCGCCACGCACCGTCAGCGGGCCGCGGGCGAGCCGCGCCATGATGTCTTCATGCGTCTCGCGACCGCGCGCCTCGAGTCGGCTTGCCAGAACCTCGGCAGTCGCCGTCACATTGATGACCTTGAGCCGCGGGAAAACAGCCTTGAAATGGTGAAGCGCGGAGCGCGAGCCATTGGCGATGACCAGATTTCCCTGCGCGAGCGACACCGACACTTCGGCTGGAATGCCATATTTCAAGCCGTGCGCTTCCCACCAGACCGCGAAGCTCCCGGCCTGCTCCATCGACGCAAAGCCCTGGTCGGACACGGCGAGATGCTGCTCGCCGCCGGCATGGGTGTGGCGAGTAATGACGCGTCGGACGAAATGCACCTCAGGACGACCCCGAAAGTGCTTGGCGGCGAGCGCCATCAGCGTGTCCTTGCCGGCGCCACTCGGGCCAACGACGACGACCATGATGCCGTGCTCTGTGCCGGGAACGATGTGAGGTTCGTGCGACGGGTTCATGCGACACGGCGCCCTTCACGCCAAACAGCACGGGTGACCGGCACGCCGTGATCACGGAAAACGCGGACGAGATCGGCGCGCAGGCCAGTGGCGATGCGACCGCGATCGTTGAGGCTAACGGTGCGAGCCGGCGTCGCGGTGACCATGGCGATCGCCTTCGGTAGCGAAATGCTCTCCACCTCGTCGGCAATCAGGAAGGGTGCGTAGAGCAGGCTGAGCGGGACGTAGTCAGAGGACAGAACGTCGAGCACGCCGCATTCGGCGAGATCGCGGGCGGCGATATTGCCGGAATGCGACTTGCCACGAACGATGTTCGGGGCGCCCATCAGAACGCTCATGCCATGCTCGTGCGACGCCTTGGCGGCGTCGAAGCTGGTCGGGAATTCGGCAAGGCGAACGCCATTTTCGATAGCCTCGTCGACATGGGCGAGCGTCGCGTCGTCGTGGCTGGCGACGGTGATGCCGCGCTCGGCGCAGACCTTGGAAATGGCCGTGCGGTGCGGCGTGGAATTGCGGTCAGATTCGGACACGCGACGATCGACGAACTTGGCGAACTCCGCATCGGAGAGACCGCGCTTCTTCTGGTAGTAGAAGATGTACTGGTCCATCGTCTGGAACTGCCGCTGTCCGGGCGCGTGGTCCATCAGCGAGACAAGACGGACATAGGGATCGTTCTCGAAATCGGCGAAGTGCTGCAGCACGTTGTCGGCAGAGACCTCGCAGCGCAGGTGAAGCAGGTGCTCTGCACGCAGGCGGCCCTCCTGCTCGGCCTTCTGGATCGCATCGGCCATCTCGCGCATCTCGCCGTGCTCGAAGCCGCCGTCCTCGTCGGCGCCCATGCGCAGGCAGTCGAAAACCGTGGTGATGCCTGAGGTGACGATCTGTGCGTCGTGCGCCTGGATCGCCGCCGTCTTGTGCCAGCGCAGGCCGGGACGCGGCGAATAGTGACCTTCCAGATGGTCGGTGTGCAGTTCGACGAGACCCGGGATCAGATAATCGCCTTCGAAATCCTCACCCACGCGGGAACTGCCCGTCGAGATATCGGCGATCTTGCCATCGCGGACGAGGACCGATCCTTCAACGATCTCATTCTCGAGAACGATGCGGGCATTTGAGAAGACTGTTTCTTTGGTCATCGAATATGGTCTTTCAATTTTTAGCGCCGGCGAGCGGCCACCAGGAATGGGCTTTGAACGGCGCGCCCCGCGCCTCCTCGACGAAAACGGCAAGGCCACTAATGGGGAGCGGGCGGCCGATAAAGGCGGCGAAACGCTCCGCCAGAATGGCCTTCATCACGCCTGCACGCTCCTGCGGCACCTGGCCGGTCAGCGTCATGTGGAACCCGAAATCATCCATCACATAGGGATAGCCCCAGCGCAACAGATTGGCCCTCTGGCTTTCGCTCAGTTTCTCCGGGTTGCGGCGCGCTATATCCGCATCCGACAACGCGGCGCGAAACGGTTCGAAGGATTTTACCACCGTCGCGGCGAAATCCTGAAGCGGCGGATGCAGAAAAGCGGGCACCAGCGCAAAGAATTTACCCAACTGCCCAAGCACCAGCTCGGGAATCTCAAAGGCGGACGTGCGGGCGGCGAAATCCTCGACCACCTGGATCAGGTCCTTTTCGGTGACGGAGGCGGCCAGATGGAACGGTGCCTTGATCGTCGCGTGGAAAGCGTAGCGGCGAGGATCGGCTGTCAGTTCGAACTGCTCGGCGGCTGGCAGGTCCGGACAATCGGGAGCCGGATAAATTTCACCGGTGAAGGCATCGCGGCCGAGCCAGAGCGCGGCCGTGCCGTTCAAGGGGTCATCCTTCGGCGGCGTGAAATAGAGTGCGTAGCGCAAGGCTCTTATCCTGGGAATCGTTCGGAGTGCGGTCGCAGTCTTCAGTGATTTGACCACGACCGCAAGCTGGCTTCCGGCTAAAAGATTTCCGTGACAGAATGATGATGGTCCTGAACGATCCCGCGCTTTTTCAGTGGGCCTTGGTCCCCATCAGACGGTGACGCAGGGCGTTCGACGCCATGTCGAACAGGAACACGACGATCAGGATCAGCAGCACCATGTAGGCGACGTTTTCCCAGTTCGCGTTGGTGCGCATCGCTTCCCACAGCTTGAGACCGATGCCGCCAGCGCCAACCGCGCCGATGATCGTTGCGCCGCGTACGTTCGATTCCCACTGGTAGAGCGTCTGGCTGACGAAGACCGGGACGATCTGCGGGATGATGCCGTAGCGATGGGTGAGCACGGTGGAGGCACCGGTCGACTTGATGCCTTCGCGCGGCTTGTTGTCGACGTTTTCCAGGCCCTCGGAATAGAGCTTGCCGAGCGTGCCCGTTTCCGTGAGGAAAATCGCGCCGGAACCGGCCAAGGGACCGGGTCCGAAGGCGCGGGTCAGAAAGAGCGCCCAGATCAACATGTCGACCGAGCGCAGGAAATCAAAGAACCGCTTCAGGACCTGGTTCAGGACCTTGTTCGGGGTGATATTGCGCGCAGCCAGAAAGGCCAGCGGGAAAGCAAGCAACGCGCCGAGCAGCGTTCCCAGAAAGGCCATCACGATGGTCTGGAACAGCTTGGTCCAGACGTCGCCATGCTGCCAGGCGCTGTTGTGCCAGATATTATCGAAGGCAAGCGACAGGTTGGACTGACCGGGCTTCAGGTCCGGACCCGAAACGATCAGGCTGATAACCTCGGTCGCTGGCTTGTCGAAGAACGGCGACTGCGTGTCGAAGACAAAATTCGCCCAACCGAGGAAGCGCTTGCGGACTTTCACGCGATCGACCGAGATGCTGACATCGCCGGCAAATCCGAGATCGGCAAGGACGTTGTCATCGTAGACCGTCATCCAGGCAGGGACCGGGCCCACGACCTTCGGGGCGCCGCTGGAGAAGTCCACCGGCACGCTGATGCCATGGGCAGTGACAACCGTTTCCTTGCTGGAGATCGTGACCGTGCGGCTTGTGCCCCTGACGGAGGCTGTGAGGCTGCCATCGGGATTGCTCACAACCCAGTCGGGATGCGGATCGTCGCCGAGCGGCGAGAAGCGCGGATACTTGACCGTAATGCCATCATCACCGATGCGGAACTCAGGCTGCACGTCATAGCTGACCCATTGGCTGAGATAGAGGCCGACGCGCTCCCAGTGAGCTTCGGCAAGCAGCTTCGGCAGGTCGAAGAACCAGGTCGCGTAAAGCGCATAGACGAGAGTCGCGATCACGATCATCAGGCCGCCGAAGCGCTGCTTGAAGGACCGTTTGAAATATTCCGGATAGCGCTGCTCGATCTCGTGCATCCGGTTGGCGTCGATCACCGTCATGGCGGACCTCAATGCTGCAAAAGGAAGGCGTGCTCGCCGACGAGGCGGCGGCGCAGCCATGCGGAGAACTGGTCGACCGCAACGATGGTGATGAAAAGCAGGAGAACGAGCGCCATCGTCTTGGCGCCGAATCCACGCGAAATGGAGAGCTTCAGCTCCTCGCCGATACCGCCGCCGCCGACCGCGCCGATGATGGTGGAGGCGCGGACGTTGATCTCGAGGCGAAGGAGTGCGTAGGAAACGAAGTTCGGCATGACCTGCGGCAGGGCAGCGAAGCGGACACGCTCCGACCAGCTGGCGCCGACGGCTTTCATGCCTTCATCCGGCTTCATGTCGATGTTTTCGACGACCTCATAGAAGAGTTTGCCGAGCGCCCCGATAGTGTGCAGGCTGACCGCGATGATCGCGGCAACCGGACCGATCGACAGGATGGCCGAAAACAGGCCGGCGATGACGATCTCGGGGAAGGCACGCAGGAATTCCGTCAGACGCTTGGCGACGATGCGCAGCGGATTGGATGGTGCCAGATTGCGGGCCACGAGAAAGCTCAGCGGCACGGCGAAAATGAAGCCGATCAGGGTGGAGACGAGCGCGACATTGATCGTGATGATCATCAGCTCGAAATATTCGGGGATATAGAAACCGCCCCAGACATAAACCCGGCCCTCGGCGAAATTGTACTCCTCGCCGGTCTTCTGGATCGGGCTTGCGACATCGAACAGGGCGCGCCAGACATCATTCCAATCCTTGGGAATGAGCCAGCTCAGAAAATCGAAGAGATGCGGCAGGCGCTCGAAGAAATGGCCGGCATTGCTTTCGTCCGCGAACCGTACCGAGGCGACAAAGGCAGCCAGCAGGATCACCAGCCCGAGACCGGTATAGAGGCGACGGCGGGCCACCATCTTGCTCCAGGCGTCACCGATTTCACTTGCGCTTTGCTGGACGGCGGGCGCTTGGGCGTTGGGATCGGCAAAAGTCATGAAGGGTGTCCGCTTTCTTCGCAGGAAAAAGGGCGGCTTGTGACGGCCGCCCTCCAACTGTCAGGATCGATCAACCGCCGATGGCAGCCTTACGAGCGTCGATGATGGCGTTGTAGAAGTCAGCCTGAACCTTGGTGTAGCCCTGGTAGTCGCCGCCTTCGATGGCTGCGAAGCACTTGGCATCCTTTTCCGGGAGCTTCATGAAGAAGTCGGTGAGCTTGGCCTGCCAATCAGCGCCGAGTTCGTTGCGAACGACGAGCGGGCCGTTCGGGATCAGCGGCGAACGCCAGACTTCAACCAGCTTGTTCGGGTCTACGGTGCCCTTGTCGACAGCCTTGCGGAAGGTGCCGGAGGTGTAGCCGTCCTTGAAATCGCCGATGCCTGAGGAGTCATCAACAGCGATGTCGACCTTGCCGTCGTAAGCGGCGAGAAGGTTGTTCTCGTGGCCGCCGTTGAACTGCGTGGACGCGAAGTACTGGTCGTTCGGCATGCCAGTGTCCTTCGGGATCTGCGTCAGCGGGATCAGGTAGCCCGAGGTGGAGTCCGGATCGGCGTAGCCGAGCTTCTTGCCCTTTGCGTCCTTGATGTCCTTGATGCCGGAGGACTTCAGGGCGAGACCGATCGAGTGGTAGCCCGTCGAGCCGTCCTTCTGAACCGTCGTCAGGATCGGCGTAACGGCCTTCTCGTCCTTGATGGCGATGGCGGCGTAGCCGGAAGCGCCGAGCTCCGCGAAGTCGAGCGTGCCGCCGAGCAGACCCTGGATAACGCCGTCATAGTCAGCAGCCGGGAAGAGCGAAACCTTCTCGAAGCCGAACTCGGTCTTCAGGTGGTCAGCCAGGCAAGCGTAGTTGCGCAGGCGGTCGGCTTCGTTTTCGCCGCCGAGGATGCCGACGCGGAATTCCTTGAGGTCTGCGGCATGCGAGACGCCGGCAAGCGCAAACAGCGCCGTCGCGGCAAAGAGTGCTTTCTTCAACATGGTACTCTCCTGATTGACCGGTGTCCCCGGCGATCTCTGGTTAGAAGAAGGTGCCCATAACGCGGGCTTACGATCGAGGCCGCCCCTCTCAGAGACCGGCCAGCGCCAGCGGTTGCAAGCCGGCGGATTGATTGGCGGCAACGGCCGCTGGAATGTTGATCGAGGTCGAGGTCATCGTCTCGTCGATGCCGGCGCCATCCTTGTCGGTGCCGTAGATCTGCTTGACGGCATCGGCGGTCAATTCGGAAGGCCTGCCATCGAACACGACGCGGCCAGCGGCCATCCCGACGATGCGTTCGCAATAGTTGCGGGCCGTATCGAGCGTATGAAGGTTGGTGATGACGGTGATGCCTTCGCGCTCGTTGATATCGCGCAGCGCGTCCATGACGATCTTCGCATTGAGCGGGTCGAGCGAGGCGATCGGCTCGTCGGCAAGCACCATCTTCGGGTTCTGCATCAGGGCGCGGGCAATCGCCACGCGCTGCTGCTGGCCGCCCGACAGAGTGCCGGCCATCTGCAAAGCCGTCTGCTCGATGCCGAGACGCTCAAGGGCAGCGATGGCGTGGATGCGCTCTTCGCGGCTAAAAAGACCGAGCAGGCTCATCGTGGTCGAACGATGGTTGAGACGACCGAGCATGACGTTGGTCAGAACGTCGAGACGCGGAACGAGATTGAACTGCTGGAAGATCATCGCGCAATCACGCTGCCAGTTGCGCAGCGCCTGGCCACGGAGACTGGAAACCTCGACGCCGGCGAAATGGATCGAGCCCGACGTCGGCTCCTGCAGGCGGTTGATCATCCGCAGAAGCGTGGACTTGCCGGCGCCGGACCGGCCGATGATGCCGACCATCTGGCCCTGAGGAATGTCGAGCGTCACGGAATCAACAGCTGTCTTCTTTCCGAAACGGCGGGTGACATTCTTCAGTTCGAACATCATGCTCTTCCTCATAGTCCAGATGCGATATGAGGGAGTGCATTAGTCCCGGTTCATGAACCTCCAATGTCAGTTTTATGTAAGGACTGTCATAATCGAGTTTTGGGGCATAACGAAACCCGGCCGGTTTGCATGAAGATAAGAGCCTGCCGGTCGGCGTCTCGCCTCGCGATTTCAACCCCCGGCCTGTCGCCATTGACGGTTGACCGGACCGCCAGTCGATGGCAGGCAATCCGGGACCCGACGATAGTGGAGTAAAGCGATGGACCAGACACTCTTCAAAAGCCTGTGCAAAGACGGGAAGTTCAAAGAGGCCCTCGCTCTCGCCATCCGCGGACACGAGGACGAGAAGTTCACACCCAGCCGCTTTTCCATGGACAAGAAGACCGGACTGCCGATCTTCTACCGCGGCAACAAGCGCGTCGAACCTGACGAGACCGGTGAATGGCAGCTGGCGAAGAACCCATGGGCGTGAGGGCCGAAGCCAAGAGTTGATTGCGGCAACGGCGACGGCGGCGCGTGCAGCCACCTGCCCTCAAGGCGTTTCGGACAGCTGCGAGCGATGGTCACGTGCCGGCGGCGCCTATTGGAAACCTGCACTTCCGCGCGCGGGCCGACGTGGGTCAACTCTCATCGGATACCCTTGCCACGCAGTGACAGGCGGCCGCGCTCGGCGAGTTCATCCGCGCGCTCGTTGCCGGCAAGGCCCGAATGGCCCTTGCACCAGGCGATCGTCAGCAGGCGATTGCGCGAGAGTTGAGCGTCTATCGCCTTCCAAAGATCCGGATTTGCGATGGTGCGGCTTCGGACCTTCGCGTTGGCGCTTATCTTCTTCCAGCCGTTGTTCTTCCAGATGTGGCGCCAGTGATTGCAGCCTTTGACGGCGTAAACGGAGTCGGACCAGACGACGGCTGTTTCCCCCGCTGCATTGCTGTTGATCCACGCCACCGCTTCGAGCAGCGCGATCAGTTCCGTCGCATTGCTGGCGGTGTCCCTGACGCAGCCAAAACCGGAGGCGACTTCGGCATCGTCGCGAAAGACCACAAATGCCCAGCCGCCCTCCCCTGAATCGGGTTCGTAACAACCGTCGGCGAAGACGTGGAGATCGTGCCTGGAGCCAATATTTTCAGCAAGGAGAATAGTGTCGGTGTTGTCGGTCATTTGCGCCTTGTGACATCCATCCGCGAGGACGGATCGCGGGAGGCTCGGTCTTATACCGAACCACCAGGAACGCCAGACTTATTCGGCAGCCGCCAGAAACACCGTGTTCTCTGACGAAGACGCAAGGGCGCGAACCTTGGCTTCCGTCTTGGCGATCAACCGGTAGAACTCGTCCTGCGCGTCGACATCGAGCTGGATGACGGCATTTACGTCGTCCGGCGTATCGCAGACGCAGGCGACCGCCGATATCGGACAGATACCACCCGGATAGCGCTTGCCGGTTCCCGTGTAGGCGCGGCGGCCCCAATGCTCGGAATAGACCGTTTCCTCACGATCAAGCTCCAGGATCGTGCCCTTGCAGGCGGTCACGATCGCAGCCTTGCCGTAGGCGAACCAATGATAGTTGAGCTTGCGCAGAATATACTTGCCAGTGATATCTTCGCCGGCCAATTCCGCCGGATCTTCAATCATTCTGATCATGATGACTTCCTCAAGATCAGTCTAATATCCATGAAGTAGGTTTACGAGACAAGTCGGAAAAGGGTAGCTTTTGTAAAGACTTAGTCACAATGTGTTTCCGATTCTTACAGGAATTGGCATTCGCGCAAGCTCATCCACGCCCAAGACGCGTGGTTATCCTTGCGGCAAACAGGGGTCGTCTCCTGTTCTTTCTTAGCAGAGACTGGCGCGACTATTGTGACAATGGGGTGAGCCGATGCTTCGTCGGCTGCAAGTTTTAGGCACCCAGGCGTGCCGCGAGCAACGGCGGTCAGCCGGCCGATTTTGGGCCGGTCAAGCTCCGGGCAGAATGAGCGCCCCAGTCTGGGGCGCCCGATCATGCTTCGTAGCGGGCGAGGAAATCTTCGGCGCTCAGCGCGCGGAAATCGGCCAGCGCGACCCGCAGGCGGTCGTGCTCCCAATCCCACCAGGCGAGCTTGTCCATGCGTTCGCCGACCTCCTTCGGGAAGCGTTCGCGGATCAGCTTGGCGGGGACGCCGCCGACGATGGTGTAAGGGGCAACATCCTTGGAGACGACGGCACCGGCGCCGATGACCGCGCCATTGCCGACCGTAACACCTGGCAGGATGGTCACACCGTGGCCGATCCAGACGTCATGGCCGACGACGACGCGGTTGGAGCGACGCCATTCGAAGAAATCGGTCTCCATATCGGCATCCGGCCAATAGTCGGCGGCGCGATAGGTGAAATGGTGCAGCGTTGCGCGCCAGGTCGGGTGGTTGGTGGCGTTGATGCGCACCGAGGCGGCGATGTTGACGAACTTGCCGATCGTCGCGCACCAGATGGCGCCGTCCTGCATGACATAGGAATAGTCGCCGAACTCGACTTCCTCGATGCGGCAACGCTCCGAGACCTCCGTGAAGCGGCCGAAGGTGGCGTTCTTCACGGATGCCGTTTCATGGAAATAGGGCTCGAGGCCAATCATGCGGCTCATGCGGCGATTGCCTTTCGCGGCGAGAACTTCTGAACGTCGAGAATGCGGTCGGCGACGGCCTCGCGCACTTCCTCATCGTGGAAGATGCCGAGAAGGGCGACGCCCGCCTTCTTCTTCTCCTCGATCATGCCGACGACGACGGCGCGGTTCCTGGCGTCGAGCGAGGCCGTCGGCTCGTCGAGGAGCAGGACGGTATGCTCGGTGATGAAGCCGCGGGCGATATTGACGCGCTGCTGCTCGCCGCCGGAGAAAGTGGCGGGCGGGAGCTGCCAGAGCGCTTCCGGCAGGTTCAGCTTCGAGAGAAGGTTTGCCGCCTTCTCCCGCGCCGTTTCCGCCTTCTCGCCGCGGGCGACCAGCGGCTCGGCAACAACGTCAATCGCCGCGACACGCGGCACGGTGCGCAGGAACTGGCTGACATAGCCGAGTGTGTGGCGACGAACGTCGATGATCGTGCGCGGGTCAGCGGTCGCCAGATCGACGATCTTGTCATGATGCTTGATGAGGATCTGGCCGCTATCGACGGCATAGTTGCCGTAGGTCATCTTCAGGAGCGAGCTCTTGCCGATGCCCGAAGGGCCGCCGAGGACGACGCATTCCCCGGATGCCACGGAAAAGGATACGTCCGAAACGACCGGCAGCTTGATGCCGTCGCGCAGGTGCATGGTGAAGCTCTTGACGACTTCAGAAACAACGAGTGGCGTTGCCATGATTTCTTTCCTTAGTTTCGCTTGCCACGGACACCTGTAGCCGGAGTCCGAACAGCATTCGCGATCAGACCTGCAGGATGGAGGAAACGAGGAGCTGCGTGTACGGCTCGCGCGGATCGTCGAGGACGCGATCGGTCAGCCCATGCTCGACGACATGGCCATCCTTCATCACCATCATGCGGTGCGACAGCAGGCGCGCGACGGCGAGGTCGTGGGTGACGATGATCGCGGCAAGGCCTAGATCGTTGACGAGACCACGCACGAGATCGAGCAAGCGCGCCTGCACCGACACGTCGAGGCCGCCGGTCGGCTCGTCCATGAACACCAGACGCGGGCCGGTCACCAGATTGCGGGCGATCTGCAGACGCTGGCGCATGCCGCCGGAGAAGGCGCGCGGCTGGTCATCGATACGGCCTTCGTCGATCTCGACGCGCTGCAGCCAGTCGATAGCTGTGGAGCGGATGTTGCCGTAGTGGCGGTCGCCGATCGCCATCAGGCGTTCGCCGACATTTGCACCCGCAGACACCGTCATGCGCAGACCGTCAGCCGGATTCTGATGCACGAAACCCCAGTCCGTGCGCATCAGGAAGCGGCGCTCGGCTTCGTTCATGCGGTAGAGGTCGCGATAGGCGCCGTCGCGCATGTGGTATTCGACGCTGCCGGTGGTCGGCATCAACCGCGTCGAGATGCAATTGAGCAGCGTCGTCTTGCCTGAGCCGGATTCACCGACGATGGCGAGCACTTCGCCGGGCCAGAGCTCGAAGGAGACGTTCCGGCAGCCGATACGGTTGCCGTAGAACTTCGAGACGTCGTTGACTTTGAGAAGCGGGGTGTCGCTCATTCGGCGGCCTCCTGATTGGGTGCCAACATCTCGCCGGCATGCCCATGGGCGCGGCGATCTTCGCAATGGTCAGTGTCGGAGCAGACGAACATGCGCCCGCCCTTGTCATCGAGGATGACCTCGTCGAGATAGACCTCTTCCGCGCCGCAGAGCGCACAGGGCTTGCCGAAGCGCTGGATCTCGAAGGGATAGTCGTCGAAATCGAGGCTGACGACTTCGGTGTAGGGCGGAACGGCATAGATGCGCTTCTCGCGCCCTGCCCCGAAGAGCTGCAGCGCGTCCGACATGTGCATTTTCGGATTGTCGAACTTCGGCGTCGGCGACGGGTCCATGACGTAGCGGCCGGCGACCTTGACCGGATAGGCATAGGTCTTGGAGATGCGGCCGTTATGCGCGATGTCCTCATAGAGCTTCACATGCATGAGACCGTATTCCTCAAGCGCGTGCATCTTGCGGGTTTCGGTCTCGCGCGGCTCGAGGAAGCGCAGCGGTTCCGGGATCGGAACCTGGTAGACCAGCACCTGGTTGGCGGCGAGCTTTTCTTCCGGGATACGGTGGCGGGTCTGGATGATCGTTGCATCCTTGGTATGCGTCGTCACTGCGACGCTTGCGACCTTCTGGAAGAATGCGCGGATCGAGACGGCGTTGGTCGTATCGTCGGCGCCCTGGTCGATGACCTTCAGCACGTCATCCGGCCCGATGATCGAGGCCGTGACCTGCACGCCGCCGGTGCCCCAGCCGTACGGCATCGGCATTTCGCGCGAGGCGAAGGGTACCTGGTAGCCGGGGATGGCGATCGCCTTCAAGATCGCGCGGCGGATCATGCGCTTCGTCTGTTCGTCGAGGTAAGCGAAATTGTAGCTGGCTAGATCGGTCATTCCGCAGCCTCCTTGATAGTGTCATCGCCGCCGATGCGGTTGGCTTCGAATTCGTTGCGCATGCGGCGAACCAAATCGAGTTCCGCCTGGAAGTCGACGTAGTGCGGCAACTTCAAGTGTTCGACGAAGCCGGTCGACTGCACATTGTCGGCATGCGAGATGACGAATTCCTCGTCCTGTGCCGGAGCCGTGATGTCCTCGCCGAGTTCTTCGGCGCGCAGCGCACGATCGACGAGCGACATGGACATTGCCTTGCGCTCGCTCTGGCCGAAGACCAGGCCGTAGCCTCGGGTAAACTGCGGCGGTGCCTTGGACGAACCCTTGAACTGGTTGACCATCTGGCATTCGGTCAGCTGGATGGTGCCGAGCGAGACGGCGAAGCCGAGTTCGGGAACATCGAACTCCACTTCCACTTCGCCGATGCGGATTTCGCCGGTGAAGGGATGGTTGCGGCCGTAGCCGCGCTGCGTGGAATAGCCGAGCGCCAGCAGGAAGCCTTCATCGCCACGCGCCAGCGCCTGCAGGCGCAGATCGCGGGTCATCGGGAATTCCATCGGCTCGCGGGTCAGGTCGCCGATCTCGTGATCCTCCGGCATTTCGCCATCGCCCTCGATCAGGCCTTCCTGCGCCAGGATTTCCGAAACGCGCATGACGCGGCCAGTTTCTGCCTCGCGAAGCGTCGGTTCTTCGACAGCTTCGTCAGTCAGCAGCGAAGGGTCGAGAAGGCGATGCGTGTAGTCGAAGGTCGGGCCGAGCAGTTGGCCGCCGGGCAGATCCTTGTAGGTGGCGGAGACGCGACGCTCGATCTTCATGCGGGCGGTGTCAACAGGCTTGCTATAGCCGAAGCGCGGTAGCGTCGTGCGATAGGCGCGAAGCAGGAAGATCGCTTCGATCATGTCGCCGCGCGACTGGCGGACGGCAAGCGCTGCAAGCGTGCGATCGTAGAGCGAGGCTTCGGCCATGACACGGTCGACCGCCAGCGCCAGCTGCGCCACGATCTGGTCGATACCGATAGCCGGCAACGAACGGTCGCCGCGACGGCGATCCGCCAGCAGGCGATGGGCGTTGGCAATGGCGGCCTCGCCCCCTTTGACAGCAACATACATGGGTCACATCTCCGTCGCGGTGATCTTGGTGGTGCGCGGCAGGCAGACGAACCGGCTGCCCGAGGTCAGCACGATGTCGATGCCGCGCGGGAAGAGGGCGCGGTTCTCCGTCCATAGGCGGAGGAAGGTATCTGGCAGGCCAAGCGGCGCGATGTCGGTGACCATCTTGATGCCGGGGCCCATGAGCGCCAGCTTACGGCCGCCTTCGATATCCGCCAGTTCGATGACAACAGTCGTCGAACGGTCCGGATACTCCTGCGTGCCTGCGGCGAAGAGACCGAACGACGACAGAGGTGTTCCGGCTTCGACAAAGGCGAAGCGCGCTTCGGCCTTCTCCGACGTCACCGGCGCCCCGGTATGGAAGCCGAGCCATTGCGGCACGGCGGATTTTGCCAGCCCTGATGACAGCCAGACGGGCGTGTCATGGTCGCAGAGCGTGAGGGCGATCGCGCCTGATGCAACGCCGAGCGGGGCCGGCGGCAGAGCATCGGGGGCGACCGTCTGGATCGTGCCCGGACGCGCCATCGCATCCATCATCAGCTTGAACACGCTCTGGGCGTGGAAGACCGGCTCGGCGAAGCCTCCGGCCAACACGTCATTCTTAGGAACTTCCGTCTTGAGGCTCATCAGTCGTCTCCGCGAACCATGGTGAAGAAATCGACGCGCGTTGCCGCCGTCTCGTCGGCCTTGCGGCGATCGGCATCGGCGACGCGGGAAGCGATCGGCTGAAGAAGCGCCTGCTCGACAAGCGGCTGCGTTACCGGCTCCTGCCAGAGGGCGTCGAAGATGGCTGAAAGTCGGGCCTTCTCGCGATCGGTGCCGAGCACTTGGGCGTGACCGACGGTGCCTGATGCGAGGCGCACGGTGGCGCGGGTGACCGTTACCTCGCCGAGGTTGAACGGCGCACCGCCGCCACCCATCCGGCCGCGAACCATGACGAGGCCCATTTCCGGTCCACGCACCGGCTGGACCGCAGGCTTTTCCGCCAGCTTGTCCCATGCCGCCAGCAATTCCTGCCGTTCCGCGCGAGCAAGCAGGTCGATGACGCGCTTGCGCCCACCTGCCGCCGTCTCATTCTTTTCCGCTAAGGTCATCGCCACATCCTTTAAATGTCTATTGATATAGACAACTATACAAGATATGTTTAGGCTTAAAACGCAGACGTGACAAGCGTGTGACATCGAGGAGCGAAATGGCTGGGCAGGTACAAAGACAGACGGGCGTGGCGCTCTGGCGGCAGATCGCCGATCGCATCCGCCAGGCGATCAGCGCCGGTGCCTATGACGAGACCGGCATGGTGCCGCCCGAGACGCTTCTGGCGCAGCAGTTCGGCGTCAACAGGCATACCGTCAGAAGCGCGATCGCAGCCCTTGCCCAGGAAGGGATCGTGCGCGCCGTGCAGGGACGCGGCACGCTGATTGAGCGCAAGGAGCGTCTGAACTTTCCGATCACCAGGCGGACGCGGTTCACGGCCGGGATCGGCGAGCAGGCGCGCGCGATGCGCGGGCTGCTGCTCAGTCACAGCGAGGAAAGAGCGGACGAAGAGGTGGCGCGCTGGCTGAAGCTGCGGGCGGGGGCGCCCGTGATCCGCATGGAGACGGTGCGCAAGGCCGACGACCGGCCGGTCTCGTGCGCAACGGCTTGGTTTCCGGCGGAACGCTTTGCGGGCTTGCCCGCAGTCTACGAGAAGACGGAATCGATCACCCGTGCCTTTGCCGACCTCGGCCTCTCCGACTATGTCCGCGCGACGACGGAGATCACCGCCGCCCATGCCGATGCCGCCGACCTTGCCGCGCTCGAACTGACACCGGGAGCGATCGTGCTCATCACCAAGGCTGTCAACACCGATCTCGAGGGCGTTCCGGTGCAATACGCGATCACGCGGTTTTCAGCGGATCGCGTGCAGTTCACGATCGAGAACTAAGCGAAGGCGAGTCGTGTCGGGGGCCCAGGGATTTCTGCCATAGTCCGCGAGCGAAAAGGCTATTTTCCCTCCCAAGGGAACTTTCCCGCACCCGCCCCGGGTTCGAAATCGGTGGAGACGCTGAGGTCGCGCCATTGCCGATGGGCCTCCGCCCTGACGGCATCGTTCTGTTCGACGCCGCGCACCGCATCGCTGCCGAGCAGCACGCGCAGCGGCGGTTCGGCGAGGCTGGCCACGTAAACCACTGCGGCAGCCGCCTTCGCCGGGTCGCCCGGCTGCTTGCCGTTATAGTCGCGCTGGTAGCGAGCCATCTTGCCGACCGTGTCTTCGTATTCCGGGCGACCCTCGCGAAGTTGCGTGGACGCACCGGCGAAATCGGTCCGGAAGCCGCCCGGCTCGACAATCGTCACCTTGAGGCCGAGCGGGCCAACCTCTCTGTTGAGAACCTCCGAAAACCCCTCGACGCCCCACTTGGCCGCGGCATAGGGCGCGCGACCGGCGGGGCCGATGCGACCTCCGACGGAGGAAAACTGGATGATGTGGCCGAAGCCCTGCTCACGCATCAGCGGCAGGGCCGCCTTGGTGACGATGATCGTTCCGAACAGGTTGGTTTCGATCTGGGCGCGGAAATCGGCAAGGCAGGTGTCCTCGATCGATCCGACGTCGCCGTAGCCCGCATTGTTGACGAGCACGTCGAGGCGGCCGAACGTTTCTACCGCCGCCTTCACGGCGGAAGCGGCCGATTGTTCGTCGGTGACATCCAGAGATATCGTCAGGACGTTGTCGCCATAGCGCTTTTTAATGTCTTCAAGCTGCGAAGGATCGCGCGCTGTCGCGACCAGCTTGTGCCCTGCCGCCAGCACCGCCTCCGCAAGCGCCCTGCCGAGGCCGCGGGAACTGCCTGTAATCAACCAAACCTGTGACATCAGAAACCTCCTTGATCCGTCACGAGGGATATAGGGGAGGCAGTTTCATCTTGAAAGAAGGTACCCTGAGGATCTATACATACCTTATGGTAACCGTCCTGAACGATCATACATTCGACTTCTGTGAAACGCTGACGGACGAGGAGGACGCGCTTGCGCGCGCGATGCTGGAGCGCGCCAGTGCCAAATGGCCGCTGCGCGTCATGCACATATTGGCTGAGGCAAAAGGCCCCTTGCGCTTTTCGCGCGTTCTGGAACGGGTGGAAGGGATCAGCCAGAAGGTGCTGACGCAGACGCTGCGGACGCTTGAGAGCGACGGGCTAGTGACGCGGACGCTCTACCCGCAGGTGCCGCCACGCGTGGAATACGAATTGACGCCGCTTGGCGGTGAGCTTCTGGTGGAGGTGGTGACGCTCTGGCAGTGGATCGCCAATCGTCTGCCGGATTTCGAGGCTGCCCGGAAGAAGGCGCCTCAGGCGGAAAGCACGTCAGAAGGCTAAAAAGCCGGTGCCAACAAGTTGGAAAAGCGCCGCGCAGCAACAACAGATGCGCGGCGCCTTGATGTCAATGCGCGCCGGACATGTCGCCGAGCACTTCCTTGGAAGCGACGGTCGAGTCGGCGTTGAGCTTGTAGACCATGGGAACGCCCGTCGCGAGATTGAGCGCGAGGATCTGTTCCTTGGTCAGGCGGTCGAGCACCATGACAAGCGAACGCAGCGAGTTGCCATGGGCAGCGACCAGCACCTTTTCGCCGCGCAGGACCCTGGGCAGGATTTCCGTCAGGTAGTAAGGCCAGACGCGGGCACCGGTGTCGCGCAGGCTTTCGCCGCCCGGAGGCGGTACATCGTAGGAGCGACGCCAGATGTGGACCTGCTCCTCGCCCCACTTGGCGCGGGCGTCATCCTTGTTGAGGCCGGAAAGATCGCCGTAATCGCGCTCGTTCAGCGCCTGATCCTTGAAGGTCTTGAGGTCCGGCTGACCGACGTTGTCGAGAATGATCTTCAGGGTGTCCTGGGCGCGCTTCAGGTCCGAGGTGAAGGCGACGTCGAACTTGATGCCGTAATCGGCGAGCGCCTTGCCGCCGGTGTTGGCTTCCTGAATGCCGAGCTCGGTCAGTTCAGGGTCCTTCCAGCCGGTGAAAAGGTTCTTGAGGTTCCAGTCGCTCTGGCCGTGGCGAACGAGGACGAGAGTGCCGCTCATGAAAAATGCCTCCGAAATAGATTACTTTGAAGAAAGCCCGAGCACGTCGAGCATGGAATAGAGACCGGGCTTCTTGTCGCGCGCCCAGAGCGCTGCCTTGACGGCACCGCGGCCGAAGATCGAGCGATCGGTGGCGCTGTGCGACATCGTCACCGTTTCGCCTTCTCCGGCAAAGATCACCGAATGCTCGCCGACAACCGAGCCGCCGCGCAGCGTGGCAAACCCGATTGTGCCCTGCTCGCGCGGACCGGTGTGGCCGTCGCGCACCCGCACCGAATGCGAGGCGAGATCGACGCCCCTGCCCTTTGCAGCCGCATCACCCAAGAGCAGCGCCGTGCCCGAAGGGGCATCGACCTTGCGCTTGTGGTGCATTTCAAGCACTTCGATATCCCAGTCTGCGGGATCCAGTGCACGAGCGGCCTGCTCGACAAGAACACTGAGCAGGTTCACGCCGAGCCCCATATTGCCTGATTTGACGACACGGGCGTGACGCGCCGCGGCCGCGATCTTCGCATCGTCATCAGCAGAGCAGCCGGTCGTGCCGATGACATGGACAATGCGCGCCTGCGCAGCCAGCGCCGCGAACTCCACGGTGCCGGCGGGCGACGTGAAATCGAGGACGCCTTCGGCATGCAGAAAGGCCGCCAGCGGATCATCGCCGATGATAACGCCATTCGCGCCGAGACCGGCAATTTCGCCAGCATCCTTGCCGACGAAGGGAGAGCCCGGACGTTCGACCGCGGCATGCAGCGTCACGCCATCGATGGCGTGGATGAGACGGATGAGCGTCTGCCCCATGCGCCCTGCCGCGCCAACTACAACCAGTTTCATCGCAGCATCGGTCATGTCAGTCGATCATCCTATCAGCGGGCATCCGAGGCGGCTGGCCTCTGAAGATTGTTGAGGCGAGCGTAAAGACCGTCGCTACGCTGCGCAAGGCTATCGTGATTGCCTTCTTCGATGACGCGGCCCTGTTGCATGACGACGATCTTGTCGGCGCGGACAACGGTGGACAGGCGGTGGGCAATGACAACCACCGTGCGTCCGACCATGGCGCCATCGAGTGCCTTCTGCACCGCGGCTTCCGACTCCGTGTCCAGTGCCGAGGTCGCCTCATCCAGGAGCAGGATCGGCGCGTTGCGGACAAGGGCGCGGGCGATCGAAAGCCGTTGGCGCTGGCCGCCGGAAAGCGTCACGCCGTTCTCGCCGACCGGCGTGTCGTAGCCTTGCGGCTGCGCCAGGATGAACTCGTGCGCATAGGCAAGGCGCGCGGCGCGCTCAACATCCTCATCCGTCGCCTCCGGGCGGCCGTAGCGGATGTTGTCGCGGATCGAACCTTCAAAGAGATAAGGCTGCTGGGAGACATAGGCCAACTGCTCGCGCAGCGACCGTTTCGTCACATGCGCAATGTCCTGACCATCGATCAGGATCTGGCCTGCCTTCGGATCGTAGAAGCGCGGAATGAGCGTGATGATCGTCGATTTGCCGGCGCCCGACGGGCCGACGAGTGCCGTCGTCTTTCCGCCATCGGCAACAAGGCTGACATCGCGAAGAACTTCATCGTCGCCATAGGCGAAGGAGACGTTGCGGAACTCTATCTTGGCTTCCGTCACGACGAGCGGCTTTGCGCCGGGCACATCGCGCTGATGCGGCACCGTATCGAGAAATTCATAGATCATGCGGGCGTTGACGACGGCACGCTCCATCTGCACCTGAAGGCGTGCGAGGCGGCGCGCCGGATCATAGGCGAGCAGCAATGCCGTTACGAAGGAGAAGAAGGCGCCCGGCGGAATGTTGTTATAGATCGTCCCGTAAGCGGCATAGGCAAGGACGCTCGCCACCGCCAGGCCGGCGAAGCTTTCGGTAAGTGGCGCCGTGCGTTCGGACAGGCGGGCGATGCGGTTGGCGCGCCATTCCGCGCTTTGGACAAGCTTGTCGACCTTCTGCTCGAGCTGGCGCTCCATGGTGAAGGCCTTGACGATGGCGATACCCTGGATGGTTTCCTGCATCGCACCGGCAACGTGGCTGTTGACGTTGATCGCCTCCTTGGTCGCCACGCGAAGCCGCTTCGACACGTATCGCAGTGCATAAAGAAGAGGCGGCGCCAGAACAAACACCGCCAGGCTGAGCAGCGGATCCTGAATGATCATAACGGCGAGCAGGGAGACGAACGTCAGGAGATCGCGCACCGTCGACGTGATCGTCAGGTTCATCACATCACGGATGCCGCCGATGTTCTGATTGAGCTGTGCAACGACGTGAGCCGAGCGTGTCTGGTTGAAGTATCCGAGCGACAGCTTCATCAGGTGCGCATAGGCACGCTGCTGGTACCGCGCCACGATGTTGTTGCCGATCTTCGACAGCACCACCGCCTGACCGTAGCTTGCAAAGCCGCGCAACACGAAGGCTACGAAGATGGTGAAACAGATCACCCAGACGATGTCGGCACGTCGGTGTTCGAACGCCTCGTTGATGACAGACTTCATGATCCAGGCGGTGTACGCCGTCGACAAGGCAACGATGACGAGGCAGCTGATCGCGAAAACATAGCCCCAGAGATGATCCCGGCCGTTCTCTGCGATGATGCGCTTCAAGATGCCGGTGATGCTGTCGCTGTTTACGGGCGTCTGCTTGGTGTCCGGTGCTTGCAAAAATCAGTCTTCCTGTGTGTCAGGACACGCATGTCCTCATGACTGCGTGCGCTCGCGCGGGTCTATAAAGAGTTGGCAGCCTTTTGACCAGAGTGTTACGCCCGCCAGCGGCGGCCGTCGGTCGAGACGCCGAAGCTCTCGGGGTTGCGGGCATAGGACGAGAGCCCTGCGACAGCCGCAAGCGGGTGGGTGACGACATAGGTCGGGATCGTCGAAAGCAGCTCGGAATGCGGCGCCTTATCCTCGAACGCGGCACGGAATTCCGGCTTCTTCAGCGCCGGCAGGATCTTCTGCGAGATACCGCCGGAAAGGAAGACGCCGCCGCGGGCCATGAAGATCATCGCCATGTCGCCGGCGACACGGCCGAGATAGGTCGAGAACAGGCTGATCGTCTCGACGGCAACCGGGTCGGAGCCGGCGAGCGCGTGCGAGGTGATATCAGCAGGGTCGGCGTAAACGGGCTCGATGCCATCCGCCGTGCAGATCGCCAGGTAGAGATTGACGATACCACGGCCGCAAAGGATCTGCTCTGCCGAGACACGGCCCTCAATCGTTTCCACATGCGGGAAGATCTGCAGGTCTCGCGCGGTGCGTGGCCCGAGATCGACGTGACCACCCTCGCCCGGCACCGGAATCCATGAGCCGCGTGCATGGACGAGGCCGCCGACGCCGAGGCCGGTGCCGGGGCCGAGGACGACACGGGATGCGACCATTTTGCCCGACGCATCGCCAAGGCGCTCGCGGTTCTCGTCCGAGAGGTTGGCAATTGCCAGGGCCTGCGCCTCAAAGTCGTTGACAACGAGCACGTCCTCGATGCCGAGGCCAGCGATCATCGTGCGCGGGCGGACAACCCAGTCGCAGTTCGTCAGCGGGATCTCGTCCGCGCTGATCGGTCCGGCGACGGCGAGAATCGCCGAGCGCGGCCGCAGGCTGCTCTTTTCGAGAATGCAGCTACGGATCGCATCGTCGATCGTCTCGAAATCGGCGGTGCGGACATTCGGAAAATGGATCTGCTCTGCCGTGGCGTCGGGGATGATCGCAAAACGGGCATTGGTGCCGCCGATATCGCCGATCAGGATCGGGAAGGGCATGGCGGTGTCGCGGGTATCGAGCTGGGGCATGGCAGGTTCCGTGCGTGCGCGCTATTCTAGCGCCGGTTACGCGTGAAGGGTGGCAATAAGCTTGTCGGCGGTCGCTTCGTTCAGCGCCATCGGGATATCGTAGACGATTGCAAGCCGCATCAAAGCCTTGACATCGACATCATGCGGCATCGGCGTCAGAGGATCGACAAAAAAGATCAACACGTCGACTTCGCCTGTGGCAATCAGGGCACCGATCTGCTGGTCGCCGCCGAGCGGGCCGCTCTTCAAGCGTGTCACGTCGAGGTCTGGAGCAGCCTCCAACACGCGGCCGCCGGTCGTGCCGGTGGCGACAATCTTCCAGTTCGCGAATGTCTCGCGGTGGCGGCGTGCGAACTCCGCCATGTCGTCCTTCTTCTGGTCATGCGCAATCAATGCAAGGCACTTGCCGCCGGCCATGAAAAGGACCTCCGCCTGAAAATTCAATCGATTTGGCTGCTTCTATACGAAGCGTCCGTCTTTTGAAAGACCGTCGCCCCCATGGCAACGCCTACTCACCGGACGGCTTGTCGTCCGGCACCGGGCCGATGTCAGGCAGTGCATCGTCGGATGCCGCTGCAGGCATCACCGCCATCGGCGCAATCGCCGGAGCGCCGGGGGTTCCACCAAACGTCGCGGCCTGAATGGAGTCGACGGATGGCGCTGCGAGAACCGACGAGCAAGCGTTCGGAAGATCGGAGACCATGACTTCGCGCGGCTTGACGGGCTTCGTGCCGGGCTTTGGCGGCTTCGGCGGCGCCCATGGTTCCTTCGTGAACCACCATGCGAGCGGCTTGCCGCATCCATCATCGGCGGGCACCGGCGCTTGCGGCTTGCAAGAGGTTGTGCCCGGCGGGCACTTGATGCGGATGTGGAAGTGTGAATCGTGACCGTAGATCGGCCGCAGCTTGCCGAGATTGGTGCGGTCGCCCGTCCAGGTGTCGCACATCTTCTTCTTGATGGCCGGATTGACGAAGATCCGCTCGACCTGCGGATAGCTCGCCGCGCGCATCAACAGGCGGGCGCGCGATTCGGTCCAGACATTGGGATTTATCGTCAGAAACGCATTCTTCTGCAGCATCGTCGTGAAAGGCAGCGTTTCACGTTCCTCGATGCTCAGAGGATGAGCGGGCATTGGCGTCAGCCAGACATCTGCATCAAGTCCGATCTGGTGCGAAGCATGGCCGTTGAACATCGGCCCGCCGCGCGGCTGCGAGATGTCGCCGACGAGCAGGCCCGGCCATCCATCATACTGTGCCGCATCACGAGACAGCCGCTCCAGGAGCGAGATCATCGCCGGATTGCCCCAGCGGCGATTGCGCGAAAGCCGCATGGTCTGCCAGGTCGGCCCATCGACCGGCAGCGCGACAGCGCCGGACATGCAGCCTTTCGCATAGAAGCCGAAAGGCTGCGCCGCACCCTGGTTCGGCAGGGAGACGGAACCGAAAATCGCCTTGGCGCTCCCGGGATTCGGTTGCTTCTGTTCGGCGCCGGCTTCGCCGGCAGCAAGGCTTGCGCCGAGCACGCCGGCGAATGCCAATTTCAAAAAAGTCTGGAAAGTCCTGGTGGTATGGAGCGCCATGCCATGTCCTGAGCGTCTGCGGGCCGCGGCCGAGTGATTTGCGATCGAATCTACCGTGAAAAGCAATTTTGGTGAATCGATGTTTTTGCCCATGCCCAGTCGGGCAGCATTGTGAGGCTCAGGCGTTAGCAAGAATGTCGGCGGTTTTGCGCACCCGGGCAAGGCGCGGGAAGATGCGCTCGCAGGCAAAGGCATGCATCTCGGCCGAGAACGTCGTCATCGCATCCTCGACGGCGATGACCGCATAATTGTGCGCGAAGGCATCGCGAATGGTGGCTTCGACACCGAAATTGGTGGCGATGCCGGTGAGAATCACGGTCTTGATGCCGCGGCGGCGCAGCTGCAGGTCCATTTCAGTCCCGTAAAAGGCGCTCCATTGATGCTTGGTGATGCGTACATCGGACGTGAGCGCCGCGATCTCAGGCGGCTCGCGCAAGGCTTCGGCCGGCAGACCACCCTGTGGGAAGGCAATCGGCTCGTCAGTCGGCTGGTTGACAGCATCGGCATAGTCTGCGGAAAATCCGACAGTCACGAAAATCGTGGTGCCGCCGGCGGATTTCAGCGACTTGGCGATCGTGGCGGTATTTTCGATTACCTGCTGGGCGGAATGGGGCGCGACAGGCCTGGCAATGATAAAACCCTGCAGATCGATGGAAATCAGGGCCGTGGTCTTGGGATCGTAGAGGGACATGGAAGGCTCCAAAATAAATATGAGGATATCCTCACAATTGAAAGTATGAGGATGCCCTCACAAAAAGCAAGCCTCGACCTGACGAAACGGTCGCCGAAGCAGAAGCGCGGGCGGGAGCGCGTTGCCGTTCTGACCGAGGCGGCGGCCAGGGTGTTTCTCGACAAAGGCTACGAAGCCGCGACGATGACCGAGATCGCTGCCGAAGCGAAGTCCTCGATCGGCTCGCTCTATCAGTTCTTCCCGACCAAGGTGCTTCTGGCGGAAGCGCTGCATCTCGAACGGCTGCGGCAGCTCAACGCGGCGCTGGTGGATCTGCAGGCATGTGTGGAAGGCAAGCGTGCGACGGAGATCGGCGACGCGATATTTGCCCGACTTGGCGCCTTTCTCGAGGAGCATCGTGAGTTCCCTGTGCTGGCGGCGCGCCGGGACATTCCCAAGGAACGCAAGGTGCAATCGCGGGCGGAACTGCGCGGCAATATCACCGCGCTGCTGCGCAAGGCCGCGCCGTCGATTGGCGACGACGTGGACCTGCTCGCGGCACTGGTGCTCGAACTCCTTCGGATCATCGTCACCGCGGCGCACGATCCGGATCTCGGAGGCGACCCACGCATCACGGCGGAACTGCGTGGAATGCTGCGGAAACGGCTGGAGGAAGCAACGAGCTGACGGGCCGCAGCCTTGGTCACGATCCCGCGAGCCGGACAAAAACTGTTGGCTCACCTGTTTTTCGCCTGTTTTTCGCCTATTGTCGGCGAAAGCAGAAAAAAAATGGGGTTGGCGAATGGCGCTTACGTGGTCGAAATTTGGTGTGGTGTTTTCTCTTCTCGGCGCAATGGCGCTGCCCTTGCAGGCCGTTGCCCAGGAGCCAAATTTCCAGATCGGCAGTTCCGTCATCAGCGCGCTGAAATACAAGCCGGGATTCAAGCATTTCGACTATGTCAATCCGGATGCGCCGAAGGGCGGTAACCTGCGGCTTTCCGCCTCCGGCACCTACGACACCTTCAATCCGCTGCTTTCGAAGGGCGAAACGGCGGTCGGCCTGACACTACCTTTCGAAACGCTGATGAAATCGGCCGACGACGAACTGCTCGCCTCCTACGGCCTGCTGGCGGAAGGCGTCTTCTTTCCCGACGACGTGTCGAACGCGACCTTCCGGCTGCGCGAGGAAGCCAAGTGGGCCGACGGAATGCCGGTGACGCCTGATGACGTCGTCTTCAGTTTCGACAAATCGAAGGAGCTCAATCCGCTCCTGTCCAACTACTACAAGCATGTCGTAAAGGCCGAGAAGACGGGCGAACGCGACGTGACCTTCACCTTCGACGAGAAGAATAACAAGGAGCTTCCCAATATCCTGGGACAGCTGACCGTGGTGCCGAAGCACTGGTGGGAGGGCGCGGGACCGGACGGCAAGCCGCGCGACATTTCCAGGACGACGCTCGAGCCGGTGATGGGATCCGGCCCCTACAAGATCGCTGCCTTCGCGCCGGGCGCGACTATCCGCTACGAGTTGCGCGACGACTACTGGGGCAAGGACCTCAACGTGAATGTCGGCCAGAACAATTTCGGCTCGATCACCTACACCTATTTCGGCGATCGGGACGTGGAATTCGAGGCCTTCCGGGCCGGCAACAGTGACTATTGGCAGGAGACGCAGGCGGCACGCTGGGCAACCGGCTATGATTTCCCTGCCGTCAAGGACGGGCGCGTGAAGAAGGAGGACGTCCCCAACGCACTGCGCGCCACTGGCATCATGCAGGCTCTGGTGCCGAACACCCGTCGCGATATCTTCAAGGACGAAAAGGTTCGCGAGGCGCTGAATTACGGCTTCGACTTCGAGGAGCTGAACCGCACCGTCGCCTTCAACACCTACAAGCGCATCGACAGCTATTTCTGGAACACCGAGCTTGCCTCCTCGGGTCTGCCTGAGGGCCGCGAGTTGGAGATCCTTGGCGGCCTCAAGGACAAGCTGTCGCCCGCGGTCTTCACTACGCCCTATACCAATCCGGTCGGCGGCGATCCGCAGAAGAGCCGCGACAACCTGCGCAAGGCGATCGGGCTGTTCAAGGAAGCGGGATGGGAGATCAAGGGCAACCGCATGGTCAATACCAAGACCGGCAAGCCGATGAGCTTCGAGATCCTGCTGTCGAGCCCGATGCTGGAACGCTGGGCCGTGCCTTATACCAACAATCTGAAGAAGATCGGCATCGATGCGCGCGTCCGGACCGTGGATGCCTCGCAATACACCAACCGGGTGCGCAGCTTCGACTACGACATGATCTGGAATGTGTGGGCGCAGACGATGAACCCCGGCAACGAGCAGGCCGACTATTGGGGCTCGGGATCGGCCAACCAGCAGGGCTCCCGCAACTATGCGGGCATTGCCGATCCGGCGATCGACGCACTGATCCGCATGGTGATCTTCGCCCCCAACCGCGACGAGCAGGTGGCGGCGATCAAGGCGCTCGACCGCGTGCTCCTAGCGGGGCACTATGTCGTGCCGCTATTTTATCGCGGCACGCAATCGATCGCCTATTGGAACACCGTCACGCGGCCGGCTGAATATCCGACCTATGCGACCGGCTTCCCCGATGTTTGGTGGTCATCCGCCGCGGCAAAATGAGCAGGCTTGCATTGGCCTGACGGCTGGGCTCCAAATGAACCATGCGAATCAGGACAAGGCGTAACGTGCCTGCCCACACCACGAGGAGACCGCACGGATTGAACGGCGATAGACTGGACAGCGCTCGACGCAAGCTTTCCCGGAAGGGTCCTTACTAATGGGCGCCTATATCTTTCGCCGCCTGCTTTTGATGATCCCGACGATCATCGGCATCATGGCCATCTCCTTTACTGTCATCCAGTTCGCACCCGGCGGTCCGGTCGAGCAGGTGATTGCGCAACTGACCGGCGATGCGCAGGGCGCGGACTCGCGGCTTTCCGGAGGCGGCGGCGACCTTCTCGGCGGCGGCGGTCTTGACGAAGGCGGCTCGAAATACCGCGGCGCCCAGGGGCTCGATCCGGAGCTCATCGCCAAGCTCGAAAAGCAGTTCGGCTTCGACAAGCCGCCGCTGACGCGCTTCGGCGAGATGATGTGGAACTACATCCGCTTCGACTTTGGCGAAAGCTTCTTCCGCAACACCTCCGTGCTGAACCTGATCAAGGAGAAGCTGCCGGTCTCGGCTTCGCTCGGCGTCTGGATCATGATCTTTTCCTACGGCATCTCGATCCCGCTCGGCATCCGCAAGGCGGTCAAGGACGGCTCGACCTTCGACGTCTGGACCTCTGGCGTCATCATCATCGGCTATGCGGTTCCGAGCTTCCTGTTCGGTATCCTGCTGATCGTGCTCTTTGCCGGCGGATCCTTCTATGACTGGTTCCCGCTGCGCGGCCTCGTCTCCGACAATTTCGACCAGCTCGCCTGGTGGCAGAAACCACTCGACTATTTCTGGCACCTGACGCTGCCGCTGATCTCGCTCTCTCTTGCCGCCTTCGCGACGACGACGCTGCTCACCAAGAATTCCTTCATCGAGGAGATCAAGAAGCAGTATGTGGTGACCGCCCGGGCGAAGGGGCTGAACGAAAGGCAGGTGCTCTACGGCCACGTTTTCCGCAACGCCATGCTGATCATCATCGCCGGCTTCCCCGGCGCCTTCATCTCCGCCTTCTTCACGGGCTCGCTGCTGATCGAGAACATCTTCTCGCTCGATGGCCTAGGGCGGCTCGGCTATCTCTCGGTCGTCAACCGCGACTATCCGATCGTGTTTGCGACGCTCTACATCTTCTCGCTGCTCGGCCTGTTCGTCAGCCTGATTTCCGACCTGATCTACACATGGATCGATCCGCGCATCGACTTCGAGCGGAGGGAGGTCTGATGGACACCGCCGCCAATCCGACGACCGCAACGCCGGTCAAGCCGCCGCGCAAGGGCCTGCTGTCGCCGACCAACATCCGCCGCTGGAAGAATTTCAAGGCCAACCGGCGCGGTTACTGGTCCTTGTGGCTGTTCCTTGTGCTGTTCGTGCTCAGCCTGTTTGCCGAGTTCATCGCCAACGACCGGCCGATCGTCGCCAGCTACAAGGGCGAGATCCTCTTCCCCGTCCTGGTCAACTATCCCGAAGAGAGGTTCGGCGGGTTCCTCGCCGAAACGGACTATCGCTCCGACGTCATCGCGGACGAAATCAATGCCAATGGCTGGATGATCTGGCCGCCGATCCGCTACTCCTATCGTTCTGTCAATTCGAACATCCCGCATTCTGCGCCGACTCCGCCCTTCTGGCTGATGAGCAAGGAAGAGCGCTGCTCCGGATATCCGCAGGGAGCGGCCGATCCCGGCTGCAATTTCGGCAATCTCAACTGGCTCGGCACGGACGATCAGGCACGAGACGTGCTTGCCCGCGTCATCTACGGCTTCCGCATCTCCGTGCTGTTCGGTCTGGTGCTGACCATCTGCTCGGCCGTCATCGGCGTCACCGCCGGCGCCATCCAGGGCTATTTCGGCGGCTGGACGGATCTGCTGCTGCAGCGCTTCATCGAGATCTGGTCGTCGATGCCGGTGCTCTACATTCTGCTGATCATCGCGGCGATCCTGCCGCCCGGCTTCTTCGTGCTGCTCGGGATCATGCTGCTCTTCTCCTGGGTTGGCTTCGTCGGCGTCGTGCGCGCCGAGTTCCTGCGGGCTCGCAATTTCGAGTATGTCAGGGCGGCGCGAGCGCTGGGCGTCGGCAACCGGACGATCATGTGGCGCCACCTGCTGCCGAACGCGATGGTCGCGACGCTGACCTTCCTGCCGTTCATCCTGTCGGGCTCGATCACGACGCTGACCTCGCTCGACTTCCTCGGATTCGGCATGCCGCCGGGCTCGCCGTCGCTCGGCGAGATGATCGCACAGGGCAAGGCCAACCTGCAGGCGCCGTGGCTCGGGCTGACCGCGTTCTTCACCATGTCGATCATGCTGTCGCTGTTGATCTTCATCGGCGAGGCGGTTCGTGATGCATTCGATCCCAGGAAGACGTTTCAATGAGTGACGCTGCCGAAACATTGCTGTCCGTTCGCGATCTCTCGGTGGCATTCCACCAGGGCGGCGACACATCGCTGGCTGTCGATCACGTCTCCTTCGAGATCCGCAAGGGCGAGGTCGTGGCGTTGGTCGGCGAGTCCGGTTCGGGCAAATCCGTCTCCGCCAATTCGATCCTGCGGTTGCTCCCCTACCCCGCGGCCAGCCATCCCTCCGGCGAAATCCTGTTCAAGGGCAAGGACCTCCTGAAGGCATCCGACAAGGCGTTGCGCGAGGTGCGCGGCAATGACATCACGATGATCTTCCAGGAGCCGATGACCTCGCTCAACCCGCTGCACACGATCGAGAAGCAGATTGCCGAGATTCTCGAGTTGCATCAGGGTGTGAAGGGACAGGCCGCGCGCAAGCGGATTCTCGAACTCTTGAATCAGGTCGGCATTCGCGAGCCGGAGAAGCGGCTGAAGGCCTATCCGCACGAACTTTCCGGCGGCCAGCGGCAACGCGTGATGATCGCCATGGCGCTCGCCAACCGGCCGGAGCTTTTGATCGCCGACGAGCCGACGACCGCGCTCGACGTCACCGTGCAGGCGCAGATCCTTGAACTGCTGCGGCAATTGAAGGGCCAGCATGGCATGTCCATGCTCTTCATCACCCACGACCTCGGCATCGTGCGCAAGTTCGCCGACCGGGTCTGCGTGATGACCAAGGGCAAGATCGTCGAGTCCGGCACGGTGGAAGAGGTCTTCCGCAACCCGAAGCACGACTATACCCGGCATCTCCTGGCGTCCGAGCCGCGTGGCGAGCCGCCGCGTACAGACTCCTCGAAGCCCATCGTGATGCAGGGATCGGATATCCGCGTCTGGTTCCCGATCAAGGCCGGGCTCATGCGCAAGGTCGTCGATCATGTGAAGGCCGTCGACGGCATCGACCTGCAGCTGCGTGCGGGCCAAACGCTCGGCGTCGTCGGCGAATCCGGTTCCGGCAAGACGACGCTCGGTCTCGCGCTGACGCGGCTGATCTCGTCGCAGGGCCGCATCAGCTTCGTCGGCAAGGATATAGCCAGCTATTCATTTACGGAAATGCGGCCGCTGCGCAACCAGTTGCAGGTCGTGTTCCAGGATCCCTACGGCTCGCTCAGCCCCCGCATGTCCGTCGGCGACATCATCGCCGAGGGGCTGAAGGTGCATGAGCGGTCGCTCTCCTACGAGGAGCGCGACCAGCGGGTCTGCTGGGCGCTGGAGGAAGTGGGTCTCGATCCACTCACTCGCTGGCGGTATCCGCACGAATTCTCCGGCGGACAGCGTCAGCGCATCGCCATTGCCCGCGCCATGGTGCTGAAACCCCGCTTCGTGATGCTGGACGAGCCGACATCGGCGCTCGACATGAGCGTCCAGGCGCAAGTCGTCGACCTCCTGCGCGATCTGCAGAAGAAGCACGATCTCGCTTATCTCTTCATCAGCCACGACCTGAAGGTGGTGAAGGCGCTGGCGAACGACGTCATCGTCATGCGATTCGGCAAGGTGGTCGAGCAGGGATCGTCCGCCGATATCTTCGGTGCGCCGAAGGACGATTATACCAAGGCCCTGATGGCTGCCGCCTTCAACATCGAGGCGGTGCCGACACCCGCCGTCCAACAGTAAAGACGATCATGTCCGCAAAACCGCCCATTCTTGTCGATCTGAAGTTCGACCCCGATACCGTTGCCCGCATCCTGAAAACGGCCTTTGCAGATCGCGGCAGCATCAATCTCGCCGATCCCGCCGACAAGGATCGCGATCTGACCGGCATCGACTATGCGCTTCTCTGGAAGCCGGACCCGGACCTTTTCAACCGCGCCCCCAATCTCAAGGTCATCTTCTCGGGTGGCGCCGGCGTCGACAGCTTCATGAACCTGCCGGGCCTGCCCGATGTGCCGATCGTTCGCTTCTCCGACCGCAGCCTGACGACTCGCATGAGCGAATGGGTGGTGATGCAGTGCCTCATGCATCTCCGGCAGCAGCATCAGCACGACAAGGATCAGCGGGCGCGCATCTGGGGCAGGCTGGTACCGCCGGAGGCGGCCGAAATCACCGTCGGCATCATGGGCCTTGGCGTGCTCGGCCAGGACGCGGCCTACAAGCTGAAAGTCATGGGCTTCAACGTCATCGGCTGGTCGCGCAGCCGCAAGGAGATCGAAGGCGTCGAGACGTTCAGCGCCGATCACCTCGATGAGTTCCTCTCCAAGACGGACTTTCTCGTCGGGCTACTGCCGCTAACGCCCGAGACGACCAGCTTTTACAATGCAGCGCTGTTTTCAAAGCTGCGGCAGGGCGGCGCGCTCGGCAAGCCAGTGTTCATCAATGCCGGGCGCGGAAAGAGCCAGGTGCAGGCCGATATCGTCGCCGCGGTCGAAGGCGGCGTGCTCGGCGGCGCCTCGATCGACGTCTTCGCCGTCGAGCCCCTGCCCTCCGATGATCCGCTCTGGGGGCTGGAGAACGTGTTCATCACACCGCACGACGCGGCCGTATCCGACGAGACCGCCCTCTTCCGGCATGTCGAGCGCCAGATCGCCCGCTACGAGGGCGGCGAGCCGTTGCAATTCGTCGTCGACAGGCAGAGCGGTTACTGACGGCAGGAACCATGCCGCTTTCCATTCGTTTTTCTCCGAGATGAGGTGCCAGGCCGATGACGGCTCGCGCGACATCGGAAGGAGACAAGCATGGCTCAGCAGACGGAAACGCGCTGGGAAGAAGCGGACGGCAAGGTTCATACCGAGGAAACAATTTCGCCGGTCAAGGCGAAGCAAGGCCGCATGGGCACCCGTGTCCTGATGGTATTGCTCGTCGCGCTGGTGTTCGCCTTCATCGTGTGGATCCCGGTCGAAATCTGGGGCAAGAAGGAAGCCGTGGAGGTTGCTCCGCAGCCGCCAGGACAGCAGATTCAGTCGCAGCAGCCAACACCGGCACCGTCTCAGCCGCCGGCATCGAACCCGGCACCGGCTACGCCGAATGCCCCCGTGCAATAGAAACGGGGCGGGTCAGGCGGTCACTACGAAGCATCCTGTCGGACGGCCGGCAGGTTGCTTTTCTGTTTGCGCTGGACTTTACCGGCTGATTTTTCGATAAGAAACGCACGAGCCGGTCTTCGTGCGTCGGCTTATGACGCGACGTGTCCGGTTTGGGAATGGGCGGAGTTCATGGCCAAGACCGATATCGCAAGGCGCGTTTACAATCACACCTGGAAGCTCGATCCGATTGTTCGCAGCCTGATCGACACAGACTTCTACAAGCTGCTCATGCTGCAGATGATCTGGAAGCTCTATCCAGACGTCGACGCGACGTTCACGGTGATCAACCGCACCAAACGCGTGCTGCTGGCCGAAGAGATCGACGAGGGCGAACTGCGGGAGCAACTCGACCATGCGCGTTCGCTCCGCCTCTCCAAGAAGGAGATGATCTGGCTCGCTGGTAACAGTTTCTATGGGCGCGCGCAGATCTTCGAGCCTGAATTCCTGGCCTGGCTCTCTCATTTCCAGCTTCCCGAATACGAGCTGTCGAAACGCGATGGTCAATATGTGCTCGACTTCCATGGATCGTGGAAGGACACGACCATGTGGGAAATTCCGGCACTTGCCATCATCAACGAGCTGCGCTCGCGCTCCGCGATGAAGGCGCTCGGACCGTTCACGCTCGATGTGCTCTACGCCCGCGCCAAGGCACGGATGTGGGAGAAGGTGGAGCGCCTGCGCGAATTGCCGGGGCTGCGGATCTCGGATTTCGGCACACGCCGCCGCCACAGCTTCCTGTGGCAGCGTTGGTGCGTCGAGGCTCTGAAGGAAGGCATTGGTCCTGCGTTCACCGGCACCAGCAACGTCCTGCTCGCCATGGACTCCGACCTCGAAGCCGTCGGGACGAACGCCCACGAGCTGCCGATGGTGGCGGCCGCATTGGCCAAGAACGATGCGGAGCTGCGCAACGCCCCCTACAAGGTTCTGCGCGACTGGAACAAGCTTTATGGCGGCAACCTGCTGATCGTGCTTCCGGATGCGTTCGGCACGGCCGCCTTCCTGCGCGACGCGCCCGAATGGGTCGCCGATTGGACGGGCTTCCGGCCGGATAGCGCCCCACCGATCGAGGGCGGCGAGAAGATCATCGACTGGTGGAAGAAGATGGGCCGCGATCCGCGCCAGAAGCTGCTGATCTTCTCGGACGGGCTCGATGTCGACGCGATTATCGACACCTACAAGCATTTCGAAGGCAAGGTGCGCATGAGCTTCGGCTGGGGCACCAACCTGACGAACGACTTCGCGGGCTGCGCGCCGACGGAGATCTCGGGGCTCAACCCGATCTCCATCGTCTGCAAGGTCAGCGACGCCAACGGCCGGCCGGCCGTAAAACTGTCGGACAATCCGCAGAAAGCGACCGGCGACCCTGCAGAGGTCCAGCGTTACCTGAAGTTCTTCGGAACCGAGGACCGCGTCGACCAGGCGGTGCTCGTCTAGCGCTACCGCCTGGCTCTCTCCAAACACATTCCCTTGCGCTCCGGCCACATTGTCGCCCAACCGTGACTGATGCTCGGCGGGATGATTCCCGCTTATGGAGAAAGACTTTGAAGAAAGCCTCAGTTGCCGCAATCAGTATTGCCGCGGTGGCACTCGCGACACCGACTCTCGCTGCCGAGAAAGCCGCCACGTCTTCGCTGATTGGCACGCCGTGGATCGAGACCAAAGCCCAGTCCGACCTGCCAGGCCCGATGATGATCTTCCTGCCGAAAGGCAAATTGCTGATCGACTCCTGCTGGGAAACCTATGCTCTCAGGACTTGGAAACAGGCGTCTTCCAAGGAGATTTCATGGGATGAGGACGGCGCCATCATACACGCCAGGATCAAGGCCGTTTCAGCCGATGGCCTCACCCTTCAAATCACTGCCGGCAAGGATATCGTCGAGCGGACCTATGCTGCTGCAAAGGCTCCATATGTCTGTCCGGATATGAAGCGGTAGTTTTGAATCGCCAATCCTGAAACGGCGGCGGCGATACGCAGTCTGGCAAAATGCCACGCCAGTCCCCATTTAATGTCGCAAGAAATGGGTGCCGATGTTTACCGCCCATTGTTTGACTGGAAAGGACGTTTCCAATGACCGTAGAGCGTGCAGTACTGGCGGGCGGCTGCTTTTGGGGCATGCAGGACCTCATCAGGCGGTTCCCCGGCGTCGTATCCACTCGCGTGGGCTACACCGGTGGCGAGGTCGCCAATGCGACCTATCGCAATCACGGCAATCATGCCGAGGCGATCGAGATCCTGTTCGATCCCGCCAAGACCAGCTACCGCGACATCCTCGAGTTCTTCTTCCAGATCCATGACCCGACAACGGTGAATCGGCAGGGCAATGATCTCGGCGCCAGCTACCGGTCGGCGATCTTCTACGCCAACGACGAACAGCGTGCGACCGCCGAGGACACGATCGCCGACGTAGACGCCTCGGGTCTATGGCCCGGAAAGGTCGTTACCGAGGTTGTTCCGGTCAGCGATTTCTGGGAAGCGGAACCCGAGCACCAGGACTATCTGGAACGCATCCCGAATGGCTATACCTGCCACTTTGTACGGCCAGGCTGGAAATTGCCGAAACGCGAGCAAAGGGCCGCGGCTGCCCAATGAGACACTCCTCGATCCGCAGTGGGGATTGTATGCTCTAGACAAAATGAGGCCTTGCCGTCACGGCAGGGCCTTTTTTGTATGCACGTCGGTGAACAGCGGACAGCGACAGCACGCATTGAACCCGCGGCCGCAGGGTGCCACTTGACCACCGAACTGCAGCTTCGCATCGAATGAATCGGGTGGATCACTGTCGACAATCTGACGACATGATCGTATAGGCGGCTCACCATCCGGCTCCGCGAACAAGGAAACTCCGATATGTCCTGGTCCCATCCCGTTGCGAAGATCACCGATGACGAACGGCGCCAGCGCCTCGCGCGCCTGCAGGCCGCACTCGAAGATAAAGCTCTTGACGGCTGCCTGCTCGGCTCGACGGAGAGCCTCCGCTATTTCACGGGCCTCGACTGGCACCCGAGCGAACGATTGCTTGGCGCATTGGTGACGCCAAAGGGTGTCCGCTACATCGCGCCGGGCTTCGAAAAGAGCAGGGTCGAGAGCCTGCCGCGTCTGCCGGGTGAAATCGTCATTTGGCAGGAAGATGAAGCGACCGCGGCGCTGATCGCCTCGCTGCTGCCGGCAAATGCCAGACTGGCGCTCGACGATGCCCTGCCGCTGTTCATCTACCACCAGCTTGCCGGCGCCTTCGGCGCCGACCGGCTCGTCGACGGCGGACGACTGATCCGCGACCTGCGGCTCAGGAAGTCCCAGACCGAAATCGCTCTTATCCAGTATGCCATGGGCCTGACGCTGGAGGTGCATCGCCGCGCGCATTCCTTCATCAAGCCGGGCGTCAGGTCTTCGGAAGTCGTGCGTCATATCGACGAACAGCACCGCGCACTGGGCGCCGAGGGCGGATCAAGCTTCTGCATCGTTTCCTTCGGACTAGCGACGTCGCTTCCTCATGGCGCCGATGGTGACCATATCTATGCACCGGGCGACGTGGTTCTCGTCGATACGGGTTGCCGGCTCGACGGCTATCATTCGGATCTCACCCGAACCTACGTGCTGGAGGAGCCCACGACGGAATTCGCTGCCGCCTGGGCAATCGAGCGGGAGGCCCAGCAGGCGGTGTTCGAGGCCGCCCGCCTTGGCGCTTCTTGCGGCAGTCTCGACGATGCCGCCCGCCGTGTACTGGCCGAACATGGCCTCGGTCCGGATTACGCCCTACCCGGCCTGCCGCACCGCGCCGGACATGGTCTCGGGATGGAAATCCACGAAGAGCCCTATATCGTTCGCGGCAACGCCACCCGGCTGGAATCCGGCATGTGCTTCTCCAACGAACCGATGATCGTCTTCCCCGGTCGCTTCGGCATCCGGCTCGAAGACCACATCCACATGACCGAGACCGGAGCTGAGTGGTTCACGAAGCCGGCGAAGGGCCCGACCGAACCCTTTGCGTGATCTCTTGGTGCAGAGTTCGCAAGACTTGCACCTCGATAATTGCCTTTCTGTCGTCGGCACCTGGGATGCCTGGCGCGATCCGCGCTACCGGAATCGAGATTCAAAAACGCAATATGACGAAGCCACGTCGAGCGTCCGTCGAAAGGGTGACTGGCACGGCACGCGCTGATACGACTTGATAGAAATCCCGCGCGATTCCCGGATGGATCAAGGTAGCAAATCAATGAAGCGCAGACCCACGATCGCCGTCATCATGGACGAAAACACCAGTGCTGGTGGTGACCGGTATGATATTTCGAAACGCTACTTTGCAGCCATTGATCGTGCAGGGGGATTTCCATACGGCATTCCCTACGTGCCAGACCTCGTAGACCAAGTGGTTGATGAATTCGATGGGTTCTTAAGTGTCGGAGGGCGCATCAACTTTCCGAAACAGTGGTACGTCGACGGCGATCAGTCTCGCTACCCGATCTCTGATCGTCTCGCAGTCGAGATAGCGCTGATGAAGGGGTTCCTTGCCCGCGATAAACCAGTGCTCGGCGTTTGCAATGGGATGCAGATGCTCGGGTGCCTACATGGTTGTCGCATGGTTTCGGATGTGCACTCCTCCTGGTCGGGTGCGATCAATCATGACCGCGGCAGTCCGCTCCATGAGGTAACCATCCAAGCCGGCACAAGAATGGCTGATATCTTTGCTGCCGAGACATTCAGCGTAAACACCTTCCACAGGGAAGCAATCGTAGAGCTGTCCGACAGTGTCGTTGCTACTGCCCGTGGCTTGGACGGCGTTGTCGAAGCGATTGAGGTACCCTCGCTATCTTTCGCGATGGGGGTACAGTGGCATCCGGAATTGTTTGATCCCGCAGACCACCCTGGCTCTCGAATATTTGACGCGTTCGTCAAAGCGGCGAACCAGCGCTTGTAACGCTCCAGCAGAACAGCTCTTCTTCTGCATACATCCATTTCAGCAACCGGCCTAACGCCATCGTCGCAGCTCTATACCGGTGATCTGCCACGGAGTTCCATGGATCAGCGTCCGGTTAGTCGAATGAAGAAGGCGAGGCTGGCGACGGCGGCCCGGTTATTTGACTGTTGTGCCGTGAGGTCGCGGACAACCGCGAAAATCAATTAGGGAAGCTCCACGAAGGAGCGAATTGAACTTCGGCTTGCATGGAATTGGAGAGCATACCCGAGCCGGCGCTCAGATGTTTTCAGGATAATACTCACCACGCGATTTCACGCAGTTTCACGTATCTGAGCGGTCACACACGCGTGAATTGACGGATGTCAAGCGCGACATATATTCCCTGAAAGATACAATATCATGAATGTTTTCATCATCTTATCCTGAAGATGGGCTTTTTCCTGCGGCTGCGCTTTCTGCCATAAGGGGAGCCGAGGAGCATTAAGTGAGATTGAAACATTTCCTATTCGGCCTGCTGGGTGTTGTGATCGTTGCCTGTGCGGGTTTCTTTGCAATTGCCTGGAAATCCGCGATAGCGCCGATCAGGCCGCCGGATCGCACATCCTTCGATCAGGCGCTAATCCACAAGGGCGCGATGCTGGCCGCGGTCGGCAACTGTACAGCCTGTCATACGCAACCGGGTGGCCGTTCCTTCGCTGGCAGTTTCGCCCTGCCGACCCCATTCGGCACCATCTATTCCAGCAATATTACGCCCGATCCGGAAACCGGCATTGGCACCTGGTCGGAGGCGGCCTTCAACCGTGCCATGCGCGAAGGCGTCAGCCGCGATGGCAAGCATCTCTATCCTGCCTTCCCGTTCGATCACTTCACGCTCGTTTCCGATGAGGACAACAAGGCGCTTTATGCCTTCCTGATGACCCGACCGCCGGTCAAGCAGTCGCCGCCGGCAAACGAACTGCCGTTCCCGCTGAACATTCGCCTCGTGCTCGCCGGCTGGAAGCTGCTCTTCTTCAACGAAGGCCCCTTCCAGAAGGTCGCCTCCGAGAGCGAGGAATGGAACCGCGGCGCCTATCTCGTCAACGGCCTCGGCCATTGCGGCGCCTGCCACACGCCGCGCAACATGTTCGGCGCCGAGAGGGCGGGCATGCATCTCGCCGGTGGTCAGGCGGAAGGCTGGAGCGCGCCAGCGCTCAACCCCAGTTCGCCGGCCCCGATCCCGTGGACGCAAGACAGTCTCTTTGCCTATCTGCGCCAGGGCTGGCATGCCGACCATGGCGTCACCAACGGCCCGATGGGCGAGGTGACCGGCAATGTCGGATTGCTTCCGGATTCCGACGTCAAAACGATCGCCACCTATGTCGCCGCGCTGATGGGCACACCCTCGCCAGAACGCCAGCAAAGGGGCGAGCAGATCCGCAAGAAGATCGGCGAGGATCTCGTGCTTGCCAGCGCTCCAACCGATACGCCCGCCGGCCGTGGCGCGGCGATCTATCAGGCCGCCTGCGCCACCTGTCATGACGGGAGCCGCCCCCTTCCTTTCGGCGGGATCAATTTTCACCTGAGCAGCACGATCAATGCGCCCGACGCGCACAATGCGATCAACATGGTGCTCTTCGGCCTGCCGGCGGCAAGTGGCCGCCAGAGTGCGATCATGCCGGGCTTCGCCGCGGCGATGACCGACGAACAGCTGACCGATTTGCTTGCCTATCTGCGCGAGACCTTTGCCGGCCAGCCTGCCTGGCCGGACGTCGCGGCGCGCGCGGCCGATACCAGAAGTGGAAAGTTCCAGGTCAGCGTCCGGCCGTCCGACGGCATTGAGCGCGGCCCCGATGATATAGGAGCGCAAGACCAATGATGAAGCTCAACGTTAATGGCGCGGTCCACGAGGTCGAGGCTGATCCCTCCACACCGCTCCTTTATGTGCTGCGCAACGACCTCAAGCTGAATGCAGCCAAGTTCGGCTGCGGAATGGGCCAGTGCGGCGCCTGCACGGTCATGGTCGACGGCAAGGCAGTCTTCTCCTGCCTCACCCCCATCATGTTGCTCGAAGGCCGGCGGATCAAGACGGTCGAGGGCCTCGGCACGATCGACAATCCCGGACCGATGCAGCGGGCCTTCATCGCGGAACAGTCGGCGCAATGTGGCTATTGCATCGCTGGCATGATGATGCGGGCGCAGGCGCTCCTGGAATCGAAACCGGACGCCACCGATGCCGATATCCGCACGGCGCTGGAACCCAATCTCTGTCGCTGCGGCACGCATATGCGGATATTGAAATCCGTCCAGCGGGCGCGCGAGCTGATGAAATCGGCCTCCGCCACCCCGGTTTCAGCTGGTTGAGGAGGAAGACGATGAACGTCCCCACTTTCGACATCACCCGCCGGACCTTCCTCGCCGGCACCGGCGCCCTGGTCGTCAGCTTCACCATCCCGCTCGAAGCTTCCGCTCAGGAAGGCGAGGTGCCAACCGCGCCCAAGCCGCCGGCAAAGCTGCAGGGCAGCCTCGCCGACACACCGTCGCTGGATGCCTGGATCCGCATCGATGCGGACGGTACGATTACCGTCTTCACCGGCAAGGCCGAACTTGGCCAGGGTACGAAAACCTCGCTGCGCCAGATCGCTGCCGAAGAACTTGAGGTAGCGCCGAGGGAGATCCATCTGATCACCGCCGATACGGCAATCACACCGAATGAGGGCTATACGGCCGGCAGTCAGACGATCCAGAACAGCGGCACTGCGATCCGCTATGCGGCCGCTCAGGTCCGCCAGATCCTGACTACCCAGGCGAGCGGCAAGCTCGGCGTCCCGGCCGATCAACTAAAGGCGGAAAATGGAAAAGTTATCGCCCCGAACGGTGCTTCGGTCGGCTACGGGGAACTGGTCTCCGAGCAGATGCTGCACATCGACGCCGACCCCAATACCAAGATCAAGTCGCCCGACAGCTATCACGCCATCGGCAAACCTTTTGCCCGCGTCGACATTCCCGGCAAGGTGACTGGCGGCGAAGCCTATGTGCAGGACATGCGTCCCGAAGGCATGGTGCATGCCCGCGTCGTGCGGCCGCCGAGCTATTCGGCCAAGCTTGTCGAGCTGGACGAAACCAAGATCAGGACCATGCCCGGCGTGATCGCCATTGTGCGCGACGGTGATTTCCTTGCCGTCGTGGCCGAGCAGGAGTTCCAAGCGGTCAAGGCGATGCGCGCCATGACCGCCATCGCAAAATGGCAGGAACAGGCCGTGCTTCCGGACCAGGAGCGGATTCCCGCATGGCTCGAAGCCAACGTCCGCGAGGTCGGCACCGTCACGTCGGTCGGCGCGGACACAGCCGCGGGCGTCAAGACGCTCTCGGCTCAGTTCACCCGTGCCTACCAGATGCACGGCTCCATCGGCCCTTCCGCGGCAGTCGCCGTTTTCAAGGACGATGCGCTGACTGTCTGGACGCATACCCAGGGCGTCTATCCGGACCGCAAGGCGATCGCGCAAATGGTCGGCATGCCGGAGGACAAGGTGCGCTGCATCCATACGGAAGGCTCGGGCTGCTACGGTCATAACGGCGCCGACGATGCCGCGGCCGATGCGGCGTTGATCGCCACCACCCTTCCCGGCCGTCCGGTGCGTGTGCAATGGATGCGCGATCAGGAGCATCTGTGGGAACCCTACGGTCCGGCCATGCTGACCCGCGCCAACGCGACGCTCGATGAAAAGGGAACCATCGTCAACTGGCACTACGATCTGTGGAGCAACAACCACGGTACGCGTCCGGGTTCTGCCGGCTCGCTGATCGCCGGGAGACTGATGGCCAAGCACTTCCCGCCGGATGCGGCCAAGCTGCAGATATCGCCGCTCGGCAATGGCGATCGCAACGCCATTCCGCTCTACGACGTCCCGAACCAGCGCGTGAACTGGCATTTCCTGGCCGACATGCCGGTCCGCGTCTCGGCGCTTCGCGGACTTGGTGCCTATTGCAACGTCTTCTCCATCGAGAGCTTCATGGACGAGCTTGCCGAAGCAGCCGGGGCTGACCCCGTCGAGTTCCGGCTCCGGAACATGAAGGACCCACGGGCCCGGAAAGTGATCGAGGTCACAGCCGACAAGTTCGACTGGAACAATGATCCGCTACCGGCGGGCACGGGACGTGGCTTCGCCTTCGCGAAATACAAGAACCATGCCGCCTATCTGGCCATCGCGCTCGAAGCAGAGGTCGATGCCGAGACGGGCATCATCCAGATTTCGCACGTCGTATCCGCCGTCGATTGCGGCGAGGCCGTTGCACCAGACGCCATCGTCAACCAAACCGAGGGCGGCATCCTGCAATCGATGAGCTGGACACTCTACGAGGCGGTGCATTTCAACAATACACGGATCACCAGCCCCGACTGGTCGGCCTATCCGATCCTGCGCTTCAGCGCGGTTCCGGACAGCATCGAGGTGCATGTTGTCGACAATCCCGGCCAGCCTTATCTCGGTGTCGCGGAAGCCGCCCAAGGACCGACGGGGGGAGCCATTGCCAACGCCTTCAAGCACGCGACAGGCAAGCGCCTTTACGATCTGCCCTATACTCGGGAAAGGGTAAAGACAACGCTCGGTGCTTAGGCCAATTATGCCGGCCCGATAGCCGCTGGGAGGAAATGACGCGGAGCGACCGATATCAAGAACGCCGTGACGCTGATCGTGACGGGCTTCCAGGTCTCGCGACTGCTGTACCGACAAGAGGATGCTTCAACGATGGACGCGAACGATCGCATATCGAACAGCTTCAAGACGATAGCGACCTGGCTAGAGCGCATCCTGGCGCTGGTGATCCTTGGCGGGGTCGCCGTTTTTGGCCTGAGCAGCGCCCAAACTCTTTTAGCGATGAGTTGGGGGCAGACGGACACATTCTATGAGTTGATCTATCGGGTGTTGTTGCTGGTGATCGCCATAGAACTCGTCCGCACGCTCGTCACTCACGACCTCAGGGCGATACTGGAGCTGCTCGCGTTTGTCGTGGCCCGCAAAATGCTCAAGCCTGACTTGAACGTCATCGACATTGTCTTAAGCGTTCGGGCATTTGTAGCCCTGTTGGCAGCCAATTATTGGTGGCTCTCCCCTTCCTCGCCTCAAGGGAGCGACGGGTCCGATGTTGCGCCGTGAACTCAGGGCACTGCTTGAGGCCGAAGGGGCTTATTCTGGTGACCAAGAACGGGGACGAGCAAACGGAAGATTGGCGTGCACGCTTGCCCCGCCGTGTCCGTGCCCAGGTTCCCTCAAGACGTCATGATCGATAGGAATTCAGGATGACGGTTGTGTGTTTTCTCACGACCGATTTCAGGGCCTCGATCCTCTCGGGTGTGATCTCCTGCCACCCCATCATGTCTTCCACATGCTCCCGAGCAAGATGGACGATAATCAGCTGCCCGTTGATCGTGGTACACACCATGCCGATCTCCTCGTCGGTAAGACGATTTCTGGAGACGCGAGCGACGATGGCAGCGCAACACTCCTGAATTCGCCTGCCCGTGGCACTTTTGCCGCTCGATTTATTGGTCGGCGAATTTGACGGCGAACGATGCTGGGCCACGAACAACGCGCGGCTGGCCGCATCCGGCATCGCGAACAGAAAATCCGCGAGAGCCTCCAGAATTCTGCAATAACCGTCGATGACCTTGTCCGCGTCCGCTTTGGCCGTGAGGAGTTCCTCGACCTCACACGTGACAGGTCCGATAGCTTCCCAAGCGGAGGCATGAATGTCCGCGATGCAGGCCTCGTAAAGACCTTCCTTGTTCTCGAAATAATACTGCAAGGACGGTGCCGGCACGCCTGCCGCGCTGGCGATCTCCCGGGCGGAAACGCCAGCAAATCCGTTCTCACCGAACAACGAGATTGCCGTCTTGATGATCCTCGCCTTGGTTTCGTCACCCCTTGGGTAGCCGCTCTCGGCATTGCGTCGTCTCAAACTCGTCATCAATCACTCCCTGTCCAGCGGACAATACCATGACGATAAAATTTATTCCATCCGTAAAAATTCTTCCAGTTGACAGAATTCTTACGCGTGTAATAATTCACGCAATTCAACGAACACCAAGCGACTCGACCATGGACGCTATTGTCTCACCGAAAACCGCTTCCTTGCCGGAAGCAAAAATACAAACGAAGCGCAGCCGCGCGCGATATGCGCTGGCCACCATTGGAGCCATTGTCGCCATCGGCGGCGGTTATTATGGCTACGACTGGCATAAGAACGGACGCTTTATCGAGAGCACCGACAATGCTTATCTTCGCGCCGATCAGGTCTCGATGGCCCCCGTGCTTTCGGGGCAGATCGCGGAGGTATATGTCTCCGATAACCAGACGGTCACGGCGGGCCAGCCGCTCGTCAAGATCGATCCCCGCCGCTACGAAATGGCGGTCCGCGAGGCCAAGGCCACCGTCAACGCCCGCCAGGCGGACGTCGCCAAGAGCAAGGCCGACATCAAGCAGCAGGACTCTGTGATTGCACAGGCTGCGGCCGACCTCGAAAACGCGACCGAGAATGCCGAACTCGCCCAGAAGGACCTCGACCGGACGTCGCCCCTCGCCGCCCGCGGCATCGAGAGCCAGCACAAGGGCGAGCAGGCGAGGAGCGCGCTCGAGCAGGCGAAATCCGTTGTTCGGCTGAAGCAGGCTGTCCTTGATGCGGCCCGGCAGCAGACGACCGCCCTGAAGGCGCAGGTCGAACAGGCCCATGCGCAACTGGTCGCCGCCCAAGAAAGCCTCGGCAAGGCAGAGATTGATCTCGACGACACGGTGCTTCGCAGTGCAATCTCCGGCAGGATCGGCGATCGCACGGTCCAGGTCGGACAATTCGTCCAGCCGGGCACGCAGCTGATGACGGTCGTTCCAACCGACGACATCTACCTTGTGGCCAACTTCAAAGAAACGCAGATCGGGGGCATGCACGCGGGCCAGCCTGCCACGGTCACGATCGACGCCTATCCCAATTTCAAGGTCACAGGTGTCGTCGACAGCTTCGCGCCGGGAACAGGCGCGCAGTTCGCCCTGCTGCCTCCGGAGAACGCGACAGGCAACTTCACCAAGATCGTCCAGCGCGTTCCCGTCCGCATCAAGCTGGAGACGGGCCAGAAGATGCCTCCGCTGCTGCCCGGCCTCTCCATTGAAGTCTCGGTCAACACCAAGGTCTCGACCTTCGACAAGGTGGCGTCGGTGCAATGAGCGCGCAATCGATATCGGTCCAGGCGACTGCGCCTCAGCCGGATGCCGCGAGCCTCACCGACTGGGTCGCCGTCGTCGCCGGCGCGATCGGCGCGCTGATGGCCACGCTCGACATCTCGATCACCAACACCGCGCTGCCGCAAATCCAGGGAGCCATCGGAGCCAGCGGCACAGAGGGGACCTGGATAGGCACGGGATACCTCGTTGCCGAGGTCATCATGATCCCCCTGACCGCATGGTTCACGCGTCTGTTGGGGCTGCGAACATTGCTTCTGGTGACGACCACGGCATTCGTTCTATTCTCCATGTTCTGCGGCCTGTCCGACAGCCTGCTCGCGATGATCATCGGGCGCGTCGGGCAAGGATTTTTCGGCGGAGCCTTGATACCGACCGCGCAGGTTATCGTCAGAACCCGGCTGCCGCCCCGCCAGATGCCTGTCGGAATGAGCATCTTCGGCGTCATCGTGCTCATCGGGCCGATCCTCGGACCGGTGCTGGGAGGATATCTCGCCGAAGAGATCACCTGGAGATGGTGCTTCTTCCTCAATTTGCCTGTCGGCATCGCGCTCGCCATTCTGCTGCTTGTCGGCCTGCCGCGCCAAAGTCCAAACCTTGGGCTGTTGGCCAAGGCGGATTGGTGGGGAATCGCGGGCATGACGCTGGCGTTCAGCTGCCTGACGGTCGTGTTCGAAGAGGGGCAGCGCGAAGCCTGGTTCGAGTCTCCGATGATCGTCCAGCTGAGCCTCGCCTCGCTCCTCGGGTTCGTCGTGCTGTTCGTGACTCAGAAGACCAGTGCCGACCCGGTCATCAAGCTCTCCCTGCTCCGGAATGGTGCCTTCGCCAGCGCTACGTTGATCGCCCTCGCCGTGGGGGCAGCCACCTACGGCGCGACCTTCATCCTTCCACAGTTCCTGAGCACGATCGCCGGATACAATCCAAGACAGGCGGGCGGCATCATGGCTCTGTCCGCAGTTCCAGTGCTGTTGCTCGTTCCGGTCCTTCCCCGTGTCGTCGGCCGTTTCGACGCGCGGATCATGGTCGCGCTCGGCCTGGTCTTCTTCGCGGCAAGCTGCTTCGTCGACATCGGGCTTAGTCCGGATAGCGCCGGAGGTGATTTCACCATCTCGCAATTGCTGCGGGGCGTGGGACAGATCCTGGCTGCTATGCCGCTCAATCAGGTTTCCATGGCCGCTATCGGTCGCGAAAATGCGGCCGACGGCGCCGGTATCTACAGCATGGCCCGCAATCTCGGGGGCTCGATGGGCCTCGCCTTGAGCGGCGTCGTCATCGACCAGCGCAGCGCTGCCCATTCGGACACCATACGCGAGGCGCTCACGGCAAATTCGATCGCCGGGCAGGCGCGCCTTGCGGTGAGCGGGGTCAGCCAAGGCATCGATGCGGCCACGGCAAAGCTTCGCGCAATATCGCAGCTTTCGAGCCTCATCGAACGCAACGCGCTTGTTATGACCTATAGCGATTGCTTCTGGTTGATGGGCGTTATGATCATCGCGATGACGCCTGTCGTCTTGCTGCTGCGGCAACCCAAGAAGACCGCTGCGGCGGGGCTCGTCGCTGGACACTGAATATGTCATGCGCGCGACATCGCAGTGTCGCGCCGATTGGCAAGCTCAAGACTGCGGTTCGATCCATCACAAGGATCGTACTCGGTGAATGGGCAAGGCAGAGTAAAAGGGGCGCCCAGTGGGCGCCCCTTCGTCATCGTATGTTCGCTTACTGTTGGGCGTTCTGGATCGCAGGCGGAACGTTGCGGATCGTCAGCGCCGGGTTGTGGGCGAAGAAGTTGTGCGGCTCGATGTGGATGGTCTTCCACTCGGTTGACATGACCGGCCAGTCTTCCATGCGCGGGATGTGGTGGAAGCCTGCAGTGAACCAGGTCACGACATCCTTGCCCATCAGGGGCTTGTTCGCCTTCACCCATTCCGGCAGCGTGTCGGAGCCGTCGCTCTGCATGGCAAACTTGCCGCCGGCATACTGCTGGTCCGCATTGTAGACCGTATTCCAAACCGAGTACTCGATGTAGGCATTGCGCTTCATCGGCGGGTCCTTGGCGAAATCGAAGGGACCGTAGGCCACGTCGCCGTGATGGACCATCCAGCCCGGTTCCTGGCCGAGATAGCCTTCGCGGGACGGATCGGAGATCATGAAATAGCGCGGCTTCATCGCCGAGAGCTGATAGCGAGCTTCCATTTCCGTCTTCGGCATGGTGTGCTGCACTTCCCACATCGACCGGCGCGGGTTCTTCGGATCCACCTTGGAGGGAACGATGTCCATGGTGCCGAAGTGGTTGGCCGGCTGGTCGACGTCGAAGTCGATGCGGAAGTTGAAGTAGTGGTCGTGGTTGGCGGCCACAAGGTTGGGCGCGATCAGCGTGCCGTGGGCGGTGTCCGCAGCGGCGGTCGGATCGTTCATCGAGGTCGATGCGACACCCTTCACCGCATCAAGGCCGGTTGCGCCGATCATGATGCGGATCTGGCCGTCCTGCTGCAGGCGATAGTCCATCAGGTAGTCGTAGTTGCCGACTTCAGAAGCCGTACGCACGACCAGCTCGGTGGCCGGGCGGCCTTCAGCCGGAAGCGGCTTTTCGGGCGTCTGGGCGAAGACCTCGAAGTGACGCCAGGCCGGATCACCGATCGAGCGCTCGAAAACGCAGATCGCATCCGGGATCGTCAGTGGATTGCCCTTGTCGTCGGCAATCGTCGCCGGCAGGAAGGTAGCGTAGCTCGGGCAGTCGACGCCGGCGCGCAGCGGGCTCAGGAACAGGCCGAAACCGTATTCCCCGCTATCCATGTAGGTGCGCCAGTACCAGCCTTCGGTCGGGTCCATGTAGGGCACGAAGACTTCCGACAGGTGCGACTGGTAGATAACCGAACGCCACTTGTCGCCGTCCTTGACGTCGAGGTTGGAAAGCACCAGGCCCGGACGCTTGTCGACGCGGAAGTTGAAGCGCCACAGGTCCCATTCGAGATGGCTGCCTGTGATCTTGTAGTTCGGGCCGCCTTCCTGGGAGAGCGTGGCCATGTTCATCTTCGGGCGCAGCGGCTCGCGAGCCTCCACTTCCTTCTCGGTATAGCCCCAATTGTCCTTCGGGCCTTCGATGGCACCGTTGTCTATGACCTTCAGCACTTTCTTCTTGCCGATGTCGTAGACGGCGAAGAGACCTTCAATCGGCTTTGCGTAGTAGTTGGAGCCATCCGGCACACGATAGCAGGGCACCTTCATCAGGCGGGAATTCTTGTATTCCTCGGTGAAGAAGTTGCCGGCCGTCAGCGGCAGGCAGAAGGCCTGCTCCGGCGTCAGGCCGCGCTTCTTCAGGCCCGCCACCATGTCCGGATTCTGCAGCGCGCCGGCCAGCGCGTCCATGAATTCGGTGAAGAGGACCATCGGCTGGCCCTTGATCGGCGTCGTGCTTTCGACCTTGCCGGTGGTGATGTTGACGACGGCTTCCTTGAAGCCCTGCGGGCTCGTCAGCTGTACCTTCGCCTCGCGGTCGAGCGGCTTGTCGCCGTCCTTCCAGGAAAGCACGTCGGCCTTGGCCGGCTCCTTAAGCTCGATCAGCGGGTAGAGCGTATTGTCGTCCACCACCTTCTCGTCGCGCAGGATCTTGTTGATCTTCTGGTATTCCTCCGCCGTCAGGCCATCCAGCGGATGGGCGAAGGCAGCGGGCGCGCCAAGCGCCAGCACGAGGCTGGCCGAAGCCAGATATCGCTTCATTGTCATAATCTCCTCCCTAGTTATCTCAGGACTTGCATGCTCAAGCGAACACCACCTGGATGTCCGTGTATTCCTCTAGCCCCTCTACGGCGAACTCGACGCCGAAGCCGGAGGCCTTGACGCCGCCGAAGGGCGCGTTCGGCTGGATTGCGCCATGCTTGTTGATCCAGACCGAACCGCATTCCATGCGAGCCGCGACCTTCTTGGCGGCGGCGAGGTCGGAGGACCAGACCGAGCCGCCGAGGCCGTTCGGGCTGTCATTGGCCATACGGATCGCGTCCTCGATGTCCGAATACTTGATCACCGGCAGCGCCGGGCCGAACTGCTCCTCGTCGACCAGCGCATCGCCGTTCGAAAGGCCCGAGACGATGGTCGGCGGGAAGAACAGGCCCTCGCCCGCTTCGCCACCGAGCAGCACCTTGCCGCGGCCCTTGGCGTCGGCGACGAGGCGGCTCACCTTGTCGAACTGCATGCGGTTCTGGATCGGCCCGAGAACGCTCGTTTCTTCAAGGCCGTTGCCGACCGGGATATTCTTCGCATAGGCGACCAGCGCCTCGCAGACGGCGTCGTGGATGGATTCATGCACGTAGAGGCGCTTCATGGCGGCGCAGGTCTGGCCGTTGTTGATGAAGGCGCCCCAGAACAGACCTTCGGCGATTGCCGCCGGATCGGCGTCCGGCAGCACGATGCCGGCGTCGTTGCCGCCAAGTTCCAGCGTCAGGCGCTTCATCGTCTCGGCAGCCGAGCGCATGACCTTCTGGCCGGTGGCGCAGGAGCCGGTGAAGACGATTTTGCGGATGTCCGAATGGGCTGCCATGGCGCCGCCGAGGTTGAATTCGCCCGTATCGTCGCCGGTAACGACGTTGAGCACGCCGGCCGGCAGCACTTCGTTCATGATCTCGACGAGGCGCAGCGTCGAAAGTGGGGTCAGCGGCGACGGCTTGACAACCACCGTGTTGCCGGTGCGCAGCGCCGGCATGATATGCCAGATCGCGATCATGACAGGGAAGTTCCATGGCGTGATGGAACCCACGACACCGAGGGGCTTGCGGTGCAGCTCCACGCGGCCCTGCTCGTTGTCCTGAAGCACCTTGACGGGCAGCGAAAGCCCGGTCGTGTAGCCGGCCCAGGCGACCGTGCCGCCGAGTTCCCAGCGCGAGCCCAGGCCGTTCAGCGGCTTGCCCTGTTCGCGGGTCAGAAGTTCCGCGAGTTCTCCGGCATGCGCTTCGATGCGGGCGGTGACGGCGGCACAGGCGGCCTGCAATTCTTCGTCGCTCTTGGCCGACCAAGCCGGAAACGCGGCCTTGGCGGCGGCGACGGCGGCGTCAAGCTCGGCCGCACCCATGTTCGGCGCGCGACCCACTTCCTCGCCCGTCGCCGGGTTCAATACGCTGAAAGCCTTTTGGCCGTTGACCGGCTTACCGTTGATCGTCGCGCTGTGCAGCGTCATGATCGCCTCCTCCCTTCAAGCCCACCTCATGCAGGACTATTGGCGGGATAGCCTATACGAAGTGCTCGAGCCCCACTTGGACGGGGCCGTCCAGCGCATTGGACAAATCCGTCAATGGCAGCGCTCGACAGGGCTGCGGACAACTGCGCCCGGCGTGATGCCGTATTTTTTGCGGAACTCGCGGTAGAAGTAGGAAAGGTCGTTAAAGCCGGCATCGAAGGCGATGCCCGCGATTCCCTGTCCGCCCTGGCCTTGCTGCGGCGCGCCAAGGCGCGCCCGCGCAAGCTCCAGCCGGCGACCGAGCAGCCGGTGGCCGGGCGTCTCGCCGAGCGTCTGGAAATGCCGCTGCAGCATGCGTTCGGAGACATTGAGGCGGCGGGCAAGTTCGCTCGGGCCGAAACCAGGATCGGCGCAGTGGCGATCGATCAGGGCGAGCGCCCGCGACAGCAGCGTTTCGGCCGGCCGCGCTTTGTTCTGGGTCCTGATACCCTGGAGATACGCGCCCATCAGGCAGAAGAAGGCTTCGCCGAGCTGCGTCGTCGCCCCCGGCTCGGCGAGCATTTTCGTCAGCACCGCGCGCATGGCGACCCACAGCGGGTCGTCGCGGCTGATCGCGACGCCACCGGTGCATTCCTTGCCAAAGCGGTGCAGCATTTCGTGGCGCGGCATGTGCAGCGACACCTGGCTGGAGCGTACGCCGTCATAGACAAAGGAGGACGGCAGTACGGAATCGACAAGGAACATATCGCCGGGCAAAAGTGTGGCCGTCTTTTCGCTCTGCTCGACGCGGCAGTGGCCCTCGTCCTGGATCAGAAGGAAGAGATGCTCGCCCGGGTCCTGCCGGATCGAGCGGGTGCTGCGGCTGACATGGCGCGCGTCGAGCCCGACCACGGCCGTCTCGAAGTAGCCGATGCGGCGGCTCGCAACATCACCGGCCATGGTACCGTCGCGGCCCATCGGCTCGAGATCGAAGGCACCGCAAACCTTGCGCAGCTCCGCCTGCAGAATTTCCACCGGAACCGGTTTATGGACTGGTGTTATCAGTGACTGCATCATGCCCTCCCTGGCCTTTGCAGATGGCTTGCATGGGATCGTATCAAGTTACCCGTCGCGGGCGCTGGATATGCCTCCACCCCCTGCCGGCCATCTCCGCCAGAAGCCACGCCCAAGCGGCCGGCAATGCCGCTTCCAGCGGCGACCGGTGACGGTAGAACATAGTCTCGATGCGGATTTCCTCCCGCGTTCGGCCCATAATTGACTGACCGGTCGGTTGATGCAAGTATTTTCTACTGGAGCCGGCTTTCGAATGTGATTGATGCTCATCACCCTTGGGTACGGCTGCGACTCTCCCACTTTCACCCCCTTCGATCGTGTCGGGACTGGATGGCTTCTTTTGGGTGGACAAGGTGGCCAGGCGAGACGGCAGTGCAACCGGCTAGGCAGCACTCCTGGGCACGCCTAAGCAGCCGCCGTGTTTAAGCTATTGCAACTTCAGCGATCTACAGGAATATTAGTGTTTACTTCGCCGGGGGAGATACGGGTCGTTCATAGGCGAGGCGCACGTGCATTACAGCTGAGGCGTTGAAGCGGTTGAGGCGGCAAAATGCGTGGTAAATTGTATCGAAGCCTACAATTATCGATCACGCTTGCTGCAACGGCAGCGCTATCCGCGTGTGACGGCAGCAAGAACGAATACGTTCCGCCACCGCCGCCGGTGGTCCATGTGGCCCAGCCGCTAGTGCAGCCGGTAACCACCTATTTCGAGCTGACCGGCAATACCGCTGCCTTTAACAGCGTCGACATCGAGGCACGCGTCCAAGGGTTCCTCGACACGATCGACTACCGTGATGGCGCATCGGTCAAACAGGGTGATCAGCTCTTCTCGATCCAGAGCAATACCTATACGGCGCAGCGCGATCAGGCGCAGGCATCGCTGACTTCCGCGAAAGCCTCCCAGGTCGGGCGTCAGCAGGAGTACCAACGACAGCTCGCGCTCATAAAGCAGCAGGCCACCACCCAGACCAATGTGGACACCGCGACGGCCGCCTATGATGAAGCGAACGCGAACATCCTCAACGCCCAGGCGAGCCTGCAACTGGCGGAGATCAATCTCGGCTATACCCGTGTTCTGGCGCCTTTCGACGGCGTGGTGAGCGCTCATCTCGTGGATGTCGGCGCGCTTGTCGGCGTTGCCGGACCGACCAAGCTTGCCACGATCGTCCAGCTAGATCCGATTTATGTCTATTTCAACGTCAGCGAACCGCAGGTCCTGGCGATCAAGCAGGATTTGGCACGGCAGGGCAAGACATTCCGCGAAGTCGACCTTCCGAATGTTCCTGTCGAGATCGGCCTGCAGGGCGAAGACGGCTATCCGCATAAGGGTCGCCTTGATTATGCGGCGCCACAGGTCGATGCCTCGACGGGTACGCTGCAGGTCCGCGGCTTGCTCGACAACAAGGACCGCGCCCTGCTGCCTGGCTTTTTCGCCCGCGTGCGGGTCCCGGTCGGCCATCGCGACGGCGGCATATTCGTCCGCGACGAATCGATCGGTTCCAACCAGCAGGGCAGCTACGTGCTGGTTCTCGGCAAGGATGACGTCATCGAGCAACGCCAAGTCAAGACTGGCCAGCGGCAGGGAAGATTACGGGTGATCGAGGAGGGTCTCGATCCCGGTGACTGGGTGGTCGCCGAAGGTATTCAGCGGGCAATTCCAGGCGCGAAAGTCGCGCCGGAGAAGGTCAAACTGGATCCCGGCGAGGACGCAACCTCTGCTCCCCATGCAACAGTCGTGCCCCGGACCGATACGCCTGCACCCTCTGCTGCGGAAGCAGCCAAGCCATGATCTCGCGCTTTTTCATCGAGCGCCCGGTACTGGCCAACGTTCTCGCTCTGGTCATGGTGCTGATCGGCGCCGTGGCGTTGATCCAGCTGCCCGTCGCGCAATATCCGAACGTCGTTCCGCCGACCGTATCGGTGACGACGCGCTATCCCGGCGCCAGCGCCAAGACCCTTGTCGATACCGTCGCGTTGCCGATCGAGCAGCAGGTGAACGGCGTTCAAGACATGATCTACATGCAATCGACGAGCGCCAGCGACGGCACCTACTCGTTGAACGTCACCTTTGCCATCGGCACCGATCCAGACCAGGCGCAGGTGCTCGTCCAAAACCGCGTGGCAATCGCCATGTCGTCGCTGCCGCAGGCCGTGCAGCTGCAGGGTGTAACCACGCAGAAGAAATCGACGTCCATCCTCGGCTTCGTCACTCTGACCTCGCCGGACAACCGCTTCGACAGTCTCTTCCTCTCCAACTATGCGGTCATCAACCTGCAAAGCGAGCTCTCGCGTCTACCGGGCGTCGGCAGCGTCACGGTTTTCGGCGCGGGCCAGTACGCGATGCGCATCTGGATGGATCCCAACCTTCTGCAGGCACGGGGCCTTGTGCCGAACGACGTGATCTCCGTCGTGCAGCAACAGAGCCAGGAGGTGGCGGCCGGCCAGATCGGCATACCGCCGGTGCCGACCGGCCAGGATTTCCAATACACGCTGAACGTCAATGGCCGCCTCAGCGAGGCGCCCGACTTCGAAAACATCATCGTGAAGGTCGATGCCGAGAACGGTGGCCGCATTACGCGCATCCGGGACATCGGTCGGGTCGAGCTGGGTGCCCAGACCTACAGCCAGACCTTCATGCAGAACGGTCATCCCGCGACCGGCATCGGCATATTCCAGCTGCCGGAAGCCAATGCTCTTACCGTCGCCCAGGAGGTGGGCGTCAAGATGGCCGAGCTCTCCAAGAGCTTTCCGCCGGGATTGCAATACCAGATGCCCTTCGACACCACAAAGTTCGTCACTGCCTCGATCGACGAAGTCTACAAGACGCTTATCGAGGCGGGTGTTCTGGTGCTGATCGTCATTCTCGTTTTCCTGCAGGACTGGCGGGCGACGCTTGTGCCGGCAACCACGGTGCCGGTGACGATCATCGGCGCCTTCGCGGCCATGGCCGCCCTCGGCTTCACCGTCAATCTGTCGACCCTCTTTGCCATCGTCCTTGCCATCGGCATCGTCGTCGACGACGCCATCGTTATCGTCGAAGGCGTCGCTCGCCACGTCGAGAGGGGCCTGCCGGGTCGCGAAGCCGCCGAGAAAGCGATGGATGAGTTGTTAGGGCCGGTGATCGGCATCACGCTGGTGCTGATGTCGGTCTTCATTCCCGCAGCGTTCCTGCCGGGTCTAACCGGGCAGCTCTATCGGCAATTCGCCCTTGTAATTGCCGCCACCGCCCTCATCAGCGCCATCAACGCCATGACGCTGAAGCCGACGCAGTGTGCCCTTTGGCTGCGGCCACCCGTCCCGCCGGAACAGCGCAACTTCTTCTACCGGGCCTTCAACCGCGCCTACGATCCGATCGAGCGCCGTTACGCCGGCCTGATCGGCCGGATGGTGCACCGCAGCGGCCTGATGGTCGTGATAGCGCTTGTGCTAATCGCGGTGGCTGGCTGGGGTCTGGCCCGCCTGCCGACCGCCTTCCTGCCGGTCGAGGATGAGGGCTATGTGCTCATCGGTGCTCAGTTGCCCGACGGAGCCTCCAAGGAGCGAACCGATCAAGTCATGCAACAGGTCGGCACGATCGCCGCGGCGACACCGGGGGTCGAAAACGTACTGACCATCAGCGGCATTTCGGTGCTCGATAACAATGCTAGCCTGCCGAACGCAGGCGTTGCCTATGTCGTACTGAAGGATTGGGGCGCGCGCGAGAAGGAGAAGGGGCAGGACCTACTGTCGATCTACGAGCATCTGAACGGCGCGCTGAAGGAGGTGCTCAACGCCAATACACTTGTGCTCGTGCCGCCCCCCATCCAGGGCATCGGCAATGCCAGCGGCTTCACCATGCAGGTGGAGATCCGCAATGGCGATTTCGACTACCCCCTCCTCGAATCTCTGGCCAACAGCATCGTCAGCAACGGCAACAGCCAGTCCGCTCTACAACGGCTGAGCACCAGCTTCCGCGCAGGCGTGCCGCAATTGGCGGTCACCGTTGATCGGATCAAGGCCGAGACCCTTGGCATTGAAGTCGGCCAGGTCTTCTCCGCGCTTTCCGGCTATGTGGGCTCCAGCTATGTGACGCAGTTCAGCAAATTCGGTCGCACCTTCCAGGTCTATGTGCAGGCCTCGCCCGACGCGCGCGTCAGCCCTGAGGACATCCGCAGGCTGATGGTCAAGGCGGGCAACGGCACCATGGTGCCGCTAGGAACCGTGGTCGACGTCACTCCCATGCAGGGCCCGTCCCTGATCAGTCTCTACAACCTCTATCCCAGCGCCACGATCGTTGGCGGGGCGGCGCCGGGCTTTAGCTCCGGCCAGGCGCTCGACGTGATGGAGCAGATCGCCAGCAATACACTGCCACCGACCGCTGGCTTCGACTGGACGGCAATGTCCTACCAGGAAAAGGCCGTCGGTTCGCAGATCTACTTCGTCTTCGCACTCGCCATACTGCTCGTCTATTTCGTGCTCGCCGGTCAATATGAAAGCTGGATCCTGCCCCTCGCTGTGCTACTGGCGGTGCCTCTGGCGCTACTTGGTACGGTCGGCGCACTCATGGCGATCGGCGTTGCCAATAACCTCTATACCCAGATCGGCGTTATCCTGCTGATTGCGCTCGCCTCCAAGAACGCGATCCTGATCGTTGAGTATGCCCGCGAGCAACGGATGCAGGGGATGGAAATCCTGGAAGCAGCCGTGGAGGCGGCGCGCCTGCGCTTCCGCCCGATCTTGATGACATCCTTCGCCTTCATCCTCGGGGTGCTTCCGCTGGTCCTTGCTACAGGCGCGGGCGCCAACGCGCGCCGGTCGATCGGCATCTCCGTGTTCAGCGGCATGCTTGCCTCGACCTGCCTTGCAGTCCTCTTCGTGCCTTCCTTCTATGTCGTTCTTCAGCGCTTCGAGGAATACATCAAGCGTCGCAAAGCTCCAGCGCCGGCGTCAGCCTCAACCGCCTCCTCGGAAACCGAGGCAAGGGTTGCCTCGGCGGGCTCCGACGGCGCTTAGAAGATAGCTGATTCCGATGGCAGCCCATGAACGTGGTCGCTGGGTGGCCCTCTGCCCTGCTGGAATTCAACGTTAACGGGGGGCGACGCGTTTGCTCCAACGGAGCGAGGCGCTCTGTCCGCATTAGCGAAGCGGCAGCTCTGTCGACGCAGGTAGCGACAAACTCAGCCGTGGACCGGCCGCGGGCTGAACGGCGGACCTGACGGACGCCAAAGAAACTATTCTAGTAAAAACAAGTATCTTCAGAAGATATTTGGCGGACAGAGAGGGATTCGAACCCTCGGTACGCTTTCACGTACACACGCGTTCCAGGCGTGCGCCTTCAACCACTCGGCCACCTGTCCTTTGGCGGTCTGCATCGGCGAAGATGCAAATCGTCGGAACGGCCGCGATATATACCGATGAATTTCTGTCGATCAACCCAAATCTAACAGTTTTTTGACTTCTTCCGGTAAAAGTGCGCTAACGCCCTCCATTGCAGCTCCACCCCTCCATCACTATCTTTTGTAGAGGTTGACGAATGGCGCGGCTGGCCGGGAAAATGCCTGCCATGTTTGATCGCCGGAGAGTTCGATGCGTTTCCTTTTGCGTTTGACGAGTCTTGTCGCGCTGGCCGTTGCCGTCATCGCCGGAACGGTCGATGCCATCCAGTCCGTTGCCGCCTCTTCCGTGGTCATTACCCCCGTGGGCGACGCATGGCAGGACCTCAGCCCCTCCTCGCTGGAAAGCCTGCAATCGAGCATCGCCTATTATATCCACCCGCGCTTTTACACGCTTGCCTTCCAATGGCTGATGCTTCAGCCAGCATTCGCCGTGTTCCTGGTGTTGTCGCTGCTGTTGTGGATGGCAGGCTACAAAAGATCGCCTGCGGCTGGCCGATTTGCAGCATAACAAATAGCGTCGACCAGTTCCGGGGTTGGCTAGAAAAATCGCAACCCAACGATGATTTTGTGCAAAAAACAGCCCGCCTGAGCTGATTTTTGGCAATTGCGGCAAATTTTTACCAGTCGAAAAATTTCTCGTGAATTTTTTTTTGAGCCATGCAAGGATGCGCCCAGCCAGGCCTCCGGGGGGAGGTCGGTGGTTCCGCAGACATGTCTGAAACAGGCTTGCGGGAGGACCCAAACAAACAGAAACAATAGGGCTGCAACTCATGAAAAAATCCCTTCTGACTCTCCTGGCCGTGGCTGCCATGTCCACGACGGCGCTGGCCGCGGACGTCAAGCCGGCGCTCGTTTACGGCACCGGCGGGAAGTTCGATAAGTCTTTTAACGAAGCAGCCTTTAATGGCGCTGAGAAGTTCAAGAAAGAAACCGGTATCGCCTATCGCGACTTCGAGCCGACCGGTGACACGCAGGGCGAGCAGGCAATCCGCAACTTCGCAAGCCGTGGCTTTAACCCGGTTATTGCCGTCTCCTTCGCCTGGACCTCGGCCATCGAGAAGGTCGCAGCTGAATTCCCCGACACGAAGTTCGTCATCGTTGACGCCGTCGTCGACAAGCCAAACGTTCGTTCGGTCGTTTACAAGGAAGAAGAAGGCTCCTTCCTCGTTGGCACTCTCGCAGGCCTCGCATCGAAGTCCGGCAAGGTCGGCTTCGTCGGCGGCATGGACATCCCGCTGATCCGCAAGTTCGAATGCGGCTACGAGCAGGGCGCACGCTCCGTCAAATCCGATATCGAGGTGTTCCAGAACATGACCGGCACGACGGGCGCTGCCTGGAACGACCCGGTCCGTGGTGGCGAACTCACCAAGAACCAGATCGATCAGGGCGCTGATGTCATCTACGCGGCAGCAGGTGCGACGGGCCTCGGCGTGTTGCAGACGGCCGCTGACAACAAGAAGCTCTCGATCGGCGTCGACAGCAACCAGAACCACCTGCATCCGGGCTCCGTCCTGACCTCGATGGTCAAGCGCGTCGACCTTGCCGTCTACAACGGCTTCAGCGACGTCAAGGGCGACAAGTTCACGGCCGGCGTCCTGGCGCTCGGCGTCAAGGAAGACGGCGTTGCCGCCGCCATGGACGACAACAACAAGGCGCTGATCACGCCTGACATGCAGGCCGCGCTCGACAAGGCCAAGGAAGGCATCATTGCGGGAACCATCAAGGTTCACGACTACACGACGGACAATGCTTGCCCGAAGTGATCCGTGACTGAGACGGGCGTATGGCGGAGTCGCTCCGTCATACGCCCTTTTCGTATTTGGAGCCTGCTGTGACAGACACGCCCGCTATCGAACTTGTGGGCATCGACAAGAAATTCGGTGCCGTTCACGCCAACAAGGACATCAATCTTACCGTCGCCAAGGGTACGATTCACGGCATCATCGGGGAAAACGGTGCCGGCAAATCGACCTTGATGTCGATCATCTATGGTTTCTACCATGCCGATAGCGGCGAGATCCGCGTCAACGGCAATCCCGTCACCATCAAGGACAGCCAGGCTGCAATCGCAGCCGGGATCGGGATGGTGCACCAGCACTTCATGCTGGTCGATAATTTTACCGTGCTTGAGAACGTCATGCTTGGCGCCGAAGGCGGCGCGCTGCTCGCCAGGGGCGTTTCTTCCGCGCGCGCCGAGCTGCGCCGCCTGGAGAAGGACTACGGCCTCGAAGTGAACCCGGATGCGCTGATCGAAGAGCTTCCGGTCGGGCTACAGCAACGCGTCGAGATCCTCAAGGCCATGTACCGCGGCGCCGAAATCCTGATCCTCGACGAGCCGACGGGCGTGCTGACACCTGCTGAAGCGGACCATCTTTTCAAGATCCTTCGCGTCCTTCGCGACCAGGGCAAGACCGTCATTCTGATCACCCACAAGCTGCGCGAGATTATGGCGATCACCGACACGGTGTCGGTCATGCGCCGCGGCGAGATGGTGGCGACCCGCAAGACCTCCGAAACCACGGTCGAGGAGCTTGCCGAACTGATGGTCGGTCGCCGAGTCCTGCTGCGCGTGCAGAAGGGTGAAGCCAATCCGGGTAAGGTGATCCTGTCGGTTCGCAATCTCACGGTCAAGGACAACCGCGGCGTCATCATGGTCGACAACGTATCCTTCGACGTCCGTGCCGGCGAGATCGTCGGCATTGCCGGCGTCGCCGGCAATGGGCAGTCCGAATTGCTGGAGGCGATAGCAGGCATCCGCAAGCCGCATTCCGGCGAGATCTTCCTCGACGGTCAGCCGATCGACAAAGCCGATCCGGCGCGGTTGCGCGAGCTCGGCCTAGCCCACATCCCCGAGGACCGGCATCACATGGGGCTGGTGCTGAAGTTCGAGGAGTACGAGAATTCCGTTCTCGGCTACCACCGCAATCCCGGCTACAGCAAGGGCCCGCTGCTCGATCTCGACGCGATCCGCAGGGACGCCATGGAGAAGATCGAAAAATACGACATCCGCCCGCCGAACCCGCGGCTGAAGACCGCGAACTTCTCCGGTGGCAACCAGCAGAAGATCGTCGTCGCCCGCGAAATCGAGCGCGATCCGACGGCGCTGATCATCGGCCAGCCGACGCGGGGCGTCGATATCGGCGCCATCGAATTCATCCACCGCCGGATCATCGAGATGCGCGATGCGGGCAAGGCGATCCTGCTCGTCTCCGTCGAGCTCGACGAAATCCGCGCCCTTTCAGACCGTATCCTTGTCATGTTTGCCGGCCATGTCGTCGGCGAGAAGACGCCCGATGCCGGTGAACAGACCCTCGGCCTGATGATGGCCGGCATTGCCGCGTGAGGCCTTGATGAGCACTGCTTCAGTTCCACTTCCAAATTGGATCAACTACGGCCTCATTCCGCTGTTGAATCTGCTTGTCGCCTTCCTGATCTCCGGCTTCGTCGTCTGGCTGATCGGCGAAAGCCCGCTTGCGGCCCTGTCGCTGCTGATCGAGGGCGCACTCGGCAGCGGCGAAGGCATTGGTTTTACGCTCTATTATGCGACGAGCTTCATCTTCACCGGCCTCTCCGTTGCGGTCGCCATTCATGCTGGCCTGTTCAACATCGGTTCGGAAGGGCAGGCGTATCTTGGCGGTCTCGGCTGCGCGTTGGTTGCGCTGGCGCTCGACCACTATGTCCCCTGGTATGTCACCATGCCGGTGGCCGTGGTGGGTGCCGGTCTGTTTGGCGCCGCCTGGGCCTTCATCCCCGCCTTCCTGCAGGCAAAGCGCGGCAGCCACATCGTCATCACCACCATCATGTTCAACTATATCGGCGCGGCGCTGATGGTGTATCTGCTGGTGCACGTTCTAATCGTCCCCGGCAAGATGGCGCCGGAAACCCGCACCTTCCTGGAAGGCGGCCAGTTGCCGAAACTCGGCTGGCTGATGAACCTGTTTGGTGCCAAGCTCGGCGCAGCACCGTTCAACGTCTCGTTCCTCATTGCCCTCGTTGCCTCCTATTTCGTCTGGCTGCTGATCTGGCGCACCAAGCTCGGCTTCGAGATGCGCACCCTTGGCGTCAGCCACAGCGCGGCGGCCTATGCCGGCATCCCGTACGCCCGCATCGTCATGACCGCGATGCTGCTGTCGGGGGCGCTTGCCGGCATGATGGCGTTGAACCCGGTCATGGGATCCTCGGCCCGCCTGCAGGTCGAGTTCGTGGGCGGCGCCGGTTTCGTAGGCATCGCCGTGTCGCTGATGGGGAGAAATCACCCGGTCGGGATCATCTTCTCGGCGATCCTCTTTGGCATCCTCTATCAGGGTGGCGATTGGATTTCCTTCGAGATGCCCAACATCACGCGCGAAATGATCCTGGTCATTCAGGGTCTTGTTATCCTCTTCGCCGGTGCGCTCGAATACATGTTCCGACCCGCGATGGTTCGCGTCTATCAACAGTTCAAGGCCGCGTAAGGGGAACGGACGATGGATTATTATGACATCTTCATCAGCGTTCTGAGCTCCACGATCCGTCTGTCGATCCCGCTGATCTTCACGGCGCTGGCTGGTCTGTTCTCCGAACGCGCCGGCATCTTCGATATCGGCCTCGAGGGTAAAATGCTCGGCTCTGCCTTTGCGGCAGCCTGCGTCGCCTACCTGACGGACTCGGCATGGCTCGGCCTCGGTGCTGGCATCATTTGCTCCGTGGCGCTCAGCCTCGTCCACGGCTTCGCCTCGATCACCAATCGCGGCAACCAGATCATCTCGGGCGTTGCGATCAACTTCTTCGTCGCCGGTATCACAATCGTCCTTGGGGGCGCCTGGTTCGGCCAGGGCGGCCGTACGCCGCAGCTAACTCAGGAAGCCCGCTTTGCGCCGATCGTGCTGCCGGGCGCCGATGCCGTCCGTGAAGTTCCGATCATTGGCCCGCTCTACGCGAACGTGATCTCAGGCAACAATATCCTGACCTACCTCGCCTTTCTCGCGGTTCCGCTTTCTTGGTGGATCCTCTACCGCACCCGCTTCGGCCTGCGGCTGCGCGCCGTCGGCGAAAATCCGGGCGCGGTCGATACGGCCGGCATTTCGGTGGGCTGGTTGCGCTATCGCGCGGTCATGTGCGCCGGCATCCTCTGCGGCTTCTCGGGGACCTATCTGTCGATCGCGCAGTCGGCTGCCTTCATCAAGGATATGTCGGCCGGTAAGGGCTACATTGCACTTGCGGCACTGGTCTTTGCGAAGTGGAGACCGGTGCCCGTCATGTTCGCCTGCCTGCTCTTCGGCTTCCTCGATGCGCTGGCAAACTTCATGCAGGGCAAGCAGGTTCCGCTGATCGGCGAAGTGCCGGTACAGATCTTCCAGGCATTGCCCTATATCCTGACTTGCATCCTGCTCGCCGGCTTCATCGGCGTGGCAATCCCGCCGAAAGCGGGTGGTGTGCCCTATACGAAGGAACGCTGAGAACATGTCCCACGATCTTTTCGAGGCCGCTCGCGGTGCCATGGCTTTCGCTCATGCCCCCTACTCGAAGTTCCCCGTCGGCGCAGCGATCCGCGCCGAGGACGGCAAGGTCTACACCGGCGCCAATATCGAGAACCTGTCTTTCCCGCAAGGCTGGTGTGCGGAGCCAACCGCCATCAGCGCCATGATCATGGCCGGCGCCAAGAAGATCGTTGAAATGGCCGTGATCGCCGAAAAGCTGCCGCTCTGCCCGCCCTGCGGCGGCTGCCGGCAGAAGATCTCGGAGTTCGCCTCCAAGGACACGAAGATCTACCTCTGCGATGAGGTCGGCGTGAAGAAGACGATGACCATGGAAGAGTTGCTGCCGTTCAGCTTCGAGACCGAACTCGGATGAGTGCCGCTCTCGACGTGCTTGCCGGAAGGCTCGGCGGCCTTTCGCCGCGCTACGGCATCGTGCTTGGTTCCGGTCTCGGCTCGCTGGTCGGCGAGATGACTGATGCGCATCGCATCCCTTATCACGACTTGCCGGGCTTTCCTGTTAGCGCGGTTTCGGGCCACGCCGGAGAAGTCGTCGCGGGTTTGCTTGGCGGTGTGCCCGTCATCATGCTGTCCGGTCGCGTCCATTTCTACGAGAAGGGCGATGCCAGCGCGATGCGGCTGCCGATCGAGGTGCTCAAAGGTCTAGGCGTCGAGACGCTAGTCCTGACCAATTCCGCAGGGTCGCTCCGAGACGACATGCCTCCTGGCTCGGTGATGCAGATTAGCGATCACATCAACTATTCCGGCATGAATCCGCTGATCGGCGAGGAAAGCGATCGTCGTTTTGTCGGCATGACGAGTGCTTATGATGCAGCTCTCGCCGACAGGATGCGCAATGCTGCGGAGAAGCTCGGTATCGCCTTGTCGCAAGGCGTCTACATGTGGTTCTCAGGCCCAAGCTTCGAAACACCCGCCGAAATCCGCATGGCCCGTATCCTCGGCGCCGATGCCGTCGGCATGTCGACCGTGCCGGAAGTGATTATCGCGCGAATGCTTGGCTTAAGGGTTGCGGCGGCGTCCGTAATCACCAACTATGGAGCCGGCATGACCGGCGGCGAACTGAGCCATGAGGAGACCAAGGATATGGCTCCGATCGGCGGTGCGCGCCTCGCCGCCATACTGAAGGAAATGATTGCAGGAGAACGCGAATAATGACCAACCATTCCAGCAAGGAAACGGCCGCCGTCGCCCTCTCCCTCCTCGATCTTACCAACCTCAAGGATGACTGCACCGAGGCGCAGATCGACGCGCTGTGTGCGCGCGCCCAAACCCCCTATGGCAACACGGCGGCGATCTGCATCTGGCCGAGCTTCGTTGCCCGCGCTCGCGCAGTTCTCGGCACGGGTCATCCGGTGCGGATTGCGACTGTGGTCAATTTCCCGTCGGGCGATATGGAAGTGGCCGACGTTGCCGCCGAAACACGCGAGGCGATCGCCGACGGCGCCGACGAAATCGACCTCGTCATCCCCTATCGCAAATTCATGACCGGTAGCGGCAAGGCTGTCACCGACATGGTCGCGGCGGTCCGAGCCGAGTGCAAGGACCCGATCCTGCTGAAGGTCATTCTCGAGACCGGCGAGATAAAGGATGCGGCGCTGATCCGTCGTGCCTCCGAACTCGCCATCGAGGCGGGTGCCGACTTCATCAAGACCTCCACCGGCAAGGTCGCCGTCAATGCGACCCTGGAAGCTGCCGACATCATGCTGCGGGTCATTCGCCAGAGCGGCCGCAAAGTCGGCTTCAAGCCGGCGGGTGGCATCGGTTCGGTGGCAGACGCAGCGCTTTACCTGAGCCTTGCAGAAACGATCATGGCGCCGGACTGGCCGATGCCATCCACGTTCCGCTTCGGCGCATCCGGATTGCTCGACGACATTCTTGCCGTGCTCAGCGGCACGCAATCCGCGCCCGCCGCTGCATCGAGCTATTGAGATGATCCCCCAGGAGATCATCCGCCAGAAGCGAAATGGCGGAACGCTTTCCGAAGAGGATATCCAATCGTTCATTGCCGCACTTGTGGCCGGTCAGCTCTCCGAGGGGCAGATCGGCGCCTTCGCCATGGCGGTCTGGTTCAAGGGTATGTCGCGCGACGAGGTCGTGGCGCTGACGCTGGCAATGGCCCGCTCGGGCGACACACTGAGCTGGGCAGACATAGACAGACCTATTGCCGACAAGCACTCGACAGGCGGCGTCGGGGACAATGTTTCCCTGATGCTCGCACCGATCGCGGCAGCGTGCGGCCTCGCCGTTCCGATGATATCAGGGCGTGGTCTCGGCCATACCGGCGGGACGCTGGATAAGCTCGAAGCCATTCCTGGCTATACCATCACCCCTGACGCAACAGTTTTCCGCAAGGTCGTGAAGGATGTCGGCTGCGCCATCATCGGCCAAACCGGCTCCCTCGCTCCAGCCGACGGCAAGCTTTACGCTGTCCGGGATGTGACGGCGACCGTTGACTCGATTCCCCTCATCACCGCCTCGATCCTTTCGAAGAAGCTTGCGGCCGGACTGCAGACGCTGGTGCTCGACGTCAAGGTCGGCACGGGCGCGTTCATGGCCGAGCCTGACGATGCCGAGATGCTGGCCCGCGCCCTTGTCGATGTCGCCAACAGTGCAGGCGTCAGGACATCGGCCCTGATTACCGACATGAACCAGCCGCTGGCGGATGCTGCCGGAAACGCCGTCGAGATCCGAAACTGTCTGGATTTTCTAGCGGGCAAAAAGAAGAACACCCGCTTGGAGGCTGCCGTGCTGGCCTTCGCAGCCGAGATGCTGGCGAAGTCAGGTGTGGTGTCGTCACTTCAGGACGGTGAGGCAAAAGCCGTGGACGCGCTTTCTACGGGCAAGGCCGCCGAAAGCTTTGCCCGCATGGTCAGCCGCCTCGGCGGCCCCTCGGATCTGTTGGAGGCACCGGACAAGTACCTCGTCGAGGCGCCGCTGACGAAACCTGTCCCCGCACCTCGGTCCGGTTGGCTTTCCGGCTGCGACGTACGGGAGATCGGCATGACCGTCGTCGACCTCGGCGGCGGACGGCGTCATCCCGCCGACAGGATCGATCATCGCGTCGGGATATCCGACATTCTGCCGCTTGGCACGCGTGTAGAGAAAGGCGACCCCATCGCGCTTGTGCATGCCTCAAGCGCGGATTCAGCAGATGCGGCGGTTGCCGCCCTCGCCAAACATTACCGGATCGACGAACACCAGCCTGCCACCCCCGCCGTCATTTACGAGCGCATCGTGGCTCTTTCAGCAAGCTAAGGATCGCGTTCCGAAAAGGAGGCAGGCTTCCCCAGGGAAGCGCATCCATCCCCTGAGAGCCAGTAACCACGACCTCAACGGCTATTTGTCATCAAAAACAACCAGGGGAGGTTTGGGAGGCAAACAATTTCGCCCTTACGATGAGTTCGCCGTTTACTTGCATCGGAATTGCGCAGAATATTAGCGTATGGGAGGAAGCCTTCGGCCCTCACTCTCTGTAAATTGCGCTCGAACGGCTTTCCTTCCTTGACTCAAGGGAGGACTAATCATGAGGCGGACTTTGCTGTACGCGGTGTCAGCGGCGCTACTATCGCTCGGCGTCTCGCATGCATTTGCGCAGTCGGGCAGCGTCGAGAAAGCAGTTGGCGGCTATAATTTTGCCGAAGCTGCCAAGGAAGATCCCAACACGAAGAACTTCCATTCGGCGGACGGTCATTTGACCTTCGCGATCGTGACTCATACGGCAGGCAATGGCTTTTTTGATCCCGTCTATGTCGGCGCAACCGTCGCCGGCAACATGATCGGCGCCAAGATCCTGCTGCTCGGCTCGGAATCGCCAGTTGACGATCCGGCGCGCGCAATCGAGATCCTCAACCAGATCGTCCAGGATCCGACGATCGACGGCATCATTATGACGACGCCGCAGGTCGGCGCCTACAACGACATCGTCAAAGCTGCCGAGGCGGCGGGCATACCGATCGCCACAACCAACTCATTCGATGCAACCATCCTGCATCGCAGTGCCATCAGCCATACTGGTCAGGACGCATCGGCCGCGGCAATCGGCGGCGAGGCTCTTGCCAATTGTGTGATTGCGAGCGGCGCAACCAGCGGCTCGATTCTGTTGCCGTCGTCAACTGCGATGGGCAACATCGAGGTCAACAACCGGGTCACCTCCGCTTTCAACGCCATCGTCAAAACATTGAAGGAGGCCGGCAAGCTTGACGCTTTCAAGGTTGACGCTGGACCGGAGAACGTCGGCATCGACACGAACCCCAACGATCCGGTCAACGCGCTTGTTTCGCTCTTCGAATCCCGTGGTGACGTGGTCGGTGCCTTCACCGCCAACAACGTCTTCACGCCACCGCTCGTCAAGGCCGTCGCACAGATGGGCAAGACCGGCAAGCTCTGCGCATTCGGGTTCGACCTCGGCCCGGCACAGCAGGAGGGAATCGCCGCCGGAAACCTGACCGGTTCGCTGGGACAGCAACCCTTCCTGCAGGGCTTCTGGCCTGTCATGCAGCTTTACCTGCAGATCGATCGCGGCATTTCCGCCGCCAACCTGGACACGCGTGCCCAGTTGGTGACGAAGGAGAACGTCGCAAAGGTTGGCAAGCGCTTCGAAAACTAACGCTCCGAAACGCCTGAAATCGACGCGGGAGGTGCAAGCCTCCCGTATCGCGACGGCGAGATTGATCGGCAGACACCATGGCGCCCACGACGACATCGCTAGGCCGTGCGCCGCCCCAGCTCGTCGGCGGCTGGGAGGCTGGGCTGCTGATCTTCCTCGCCTTGCTCTACCTCGGCGGCGCTATCGTCAATCCGGCCTTCTTTGGATCAACGGAGGCCCTGTTGGCGCTACTTCGCGACACGTCCCGTGTCGGGATAATCGCGGTCGGAATGACCTTTGTCATCGCCAACAAGGATCTGGATCTTTCGGTCGGCTCGACCTACGGCCTGATCGCTGTCGTTTTTGCGAGGCTCTTTGCGTCTGATGTTCTCGACTTCGGCGTCATCGAGTCGGTGATCTTCTGTGTGCTGCTCGGCACGGTGATTGGCCTCGTCAACGGCGTCCTCGTGACGATGCTGAAAGTGCCCGCGTTCATTGCAACGCTGACGATGCTCTTTATCGGTCGAGGCTTCGTTCTTGCGCTCACGCATGGCCAAGCGATCTACTACTCCGGCAAGGCGGCAGACTACCCGCTCTTCTTTCATCTCGGAGAGATCAACGCTCTCGGCTTCAATAACCAGATCGCGATCTTCCTCCTCGTAGCTGTCATCGGCGCCTATGTGCTTGCCAAGACCCGCTGGGGCTATGAGACCTTCGCGACCGGCGGCAACGAGCAGGCCGCAGCCTATGCCGGCATCAACACCCAGTGGGTGCGAATTCGCGCCTACCTGATCTCGTCGCTCTGCGCGACCCTTTCCGGTCTTCTGGCAGCGGCGCAGGACAAGGGCGTCACCCCTCTTTACGGCGTCGGCTGGGAGCTTACCGTGATCGCATCTGTCGTCATCGGCGGTGCGTCGATCCTTGGCGGGCGCGGGCGCGTGCTCGGGTCCTGCCTTGGCGCGACAGTCGTTGTGCTGATCGACAAGGTGCTGCGCGAAGGTTGGCCGATCACGCGGACCGTCATCATCGATGGAGAGAGCGTTGCCGTCGGCGCCAGGTTCACCTTGCCAGCCGGTGCCGTCATGGTCTTCCTGGGGCTGCTTCTGGTCGTGGCCGTGCTGATCGAGCCCTTCCTCATTCGACGCCAGATCGCGGCCCGGTTCTGGGCCTGGCTCCGCGGTCGGCCACCGCCGCCGGCCTACGAAACCGGCGGCGTCGCTCTGGAAGGCGTGCAGACCAAAGGGGCGATGGCGGCCGACATGGCGCTCTCGGCCACGGGGCTCGGCAAGTTCCTTGCACGGCGCGACGCACTCGCCATCATCCTGACGGTGCTGCTCTGGCTGACCGGCCTGGCGCTAAGGCCGGACTACTGGTGGAACCTGCCCAACACCTTCGCGATCCTGCTCAACTACACAGAGCTGGCGCTCGTTACCGTCGGGCTCACCTATGTCATTGCGGCCGGTGATATCGATCTCTCCGTTGGCTCGGTGCTTGCTCTCGCCGGCAGCACGGCCGCCTATTTCCTCAAGGTGCTGGGCGCCGATCCATTCACTGCCGTGGCGATGGGTCTGCTTGCGGGGACGGCTGCCGGCATTGTCAATGCCGTCATCACCGTCGGCTTCAAGCTGCCCGCCTTCATTGCCACGCTCGGCATGTTCTACATTGCCCGAGGTCTTGCCGCTTGGTTTGTCGCCGGCCAGCAGCTGACCGGCTGGCCGGAAGGCTACAACCTGCTTGGCCGCAAGGTGAACGACGTTTTCCTGCATTTCGGTGTTTCGCTGCCCCCGGGGATGATCCGTACGGTAGCCGAGGTCGTCAGCATCCAGACGATCTTCATGTTTTTCGTCGCCCTCATCGCTGGCATCGTGCTTGCCTACACTCCATTTGGGCTGAAGGTCTGTGCAGCGGGCGGCAATGTCCGCGCTGCCGCCTATGCCGGCATCAATACCAACCGTGTTCGCTTCATTGCACTTGTACTGTCCGCGTTCTGCGCAACCATGGCCGGGATCATCAACGTCGCTTATTTCCGCAGCTTCAACCCGGTTGCCGGCCAGTTCCGCGAGCTTGACGCCATCGCCTCCGTGATCATCGGCGGCGGATCAATCTTCGGCGGCTACGGCACGATGATCGGCTCGCTTGCAGGCGCGGCTGTAATAACGCTTGTCCGCGCGCTCCTGCAACTCAATGTCCAAGGCTTCAGCATGCCCCAGCACTGGATCAATGTCTTCATCGGGGTCATCCTCATTGTGGCAGTGCTGATCGACATATGGGTGCGGCAGGCCAATATCTTTGCGCGCCTGCGCGGCCGTTTCACGACAGCAGCACGAACGGGAGAAGCCATCCATGGCTGACGTGACGCCTTCGCGGCCGATTGTGGAAATGCGGGGCATCGAAAAGGCCTTCGGAGCCGTGCAAGCGCTCCGCAAAGTCGATCTCGTGCTCTATCCCGGGGAGATTCTTGGCCTGGTCGGGGACAACTCTGCCGGCAAGTCGACGCTGATGAAGATCCTCACAGGCGCCTATCAGCGCGACTCCGGCGAAATCCTGGTGGCGGGGCAACCGGTGTCTTTCAAGAGCCCGCATGAGAGTCGTGATGCAGGGATCGAGATGATCTATCAGGATTTCGCACTCTGCGGGAACATGGATGTCGGCCAGAACATTTTTCTCGGCCGCTGGCCTCTCAGAGGCCTCTTCGTCGATCGGAGGAAGATGTATGCCGAGGCGGACAACGTGTTGAAGCGCCTCAAGGTCGACGTGAATTCCGTCTATCAGAAGGTCGAGAGCCTGTCGGGCGGCCGCCAGCAGTCCGTGGCGATCGCCCGCGCGATCTCCTTCGAGCCGCGCGTCGTCATTCTCGACGAGCCGACCGCCAATCTTTCGGTCATGGCGACCGAGCGGCTGCTCGAAACCATGCTGGAACTGAAGAAACAAGGCGTTGCCCAGATCATCATCTCACACCGCCTCGTCGACATTTTCGCCGTCGGCGATCGCGTCATGGTCCTCAAGCGCGGTGAGTATGTCGGTGACCGCTACGTCAAGAACACCGACGAGCACGAGGTCCTGGAGATAATTGTCTCCGGCACCCGGGAGAGCGCGCTGACGGCCGACGAGGCAAGAAACCGGCCATCGACGCCCTGACGCCTATTGCTTCAAACTGAGCGATCCATCGGCAACGGAATAGGAAGCGAGCTTGCGCAGGAAGCTCATGCCGACGAGCGTGGAGGACAGGGCGCCATCCTTCAGCACAAAGGCCTCCACATCACGCACGCGGATGCCGCCAATCTCCACCCGATCCAATGTCACGTGCGCTGCCTTCGTCTTCCCGTTGGCTGTGTCGACCGAGTAGCGGAAATCAAGCTGGTTGCCCGTATAACCCAGGCGTCGAGCGAAGCTCTCATTCAGAGCGACGTAGGTCGCGCCGGTATCGATCAGGCCCTGCACCTGACGACCATTGATTCTGAAATCGCCGGAATAGTGGCCTTGAGCATCAGCCCGCAGTCGCATTGTGCCGCCACTTGCCGCGGCTCGCCCCTGATCTGCATTGCCGGTTACGAAATTGGCCGAGGCGACCACTTCGCCGCTGCGTTTTCCCACGAGGGTCGGTATCTGTGTTGCAAGCACCGCAGCCACGCTTGCAAAAATGACGGTACGCACGAGCATCGGGACAGAAATCCTTCCTGTATAAACCCCGCGTCATGCGTGGCCATGCTTACACGTCCTACGCCCTAATCGCTGACAAGTTGCTAATGCCGGTAAAGCAAATGGTCCGGCACGCGTGTCCGGACCTTCGACTGCATCCGAATGGTAAACAGATGACGAATTACTTCGTACCGTACATGCGATCGCCGGCATCGCCGAGACCAGGCATGATGTAGCCCTTCTCGTTCAGATGGCTATCGATCGAGGCGGTGAAGACGGGCACATCTGGATGCGCCTCGCGGAAATTCTTGATGCCCTCGGGCGCGGCAAGAAGGCAGAGGAAGCGAATGTTATGGGCGCCGCGCTCCTTGAGCTTGTCGATCGCCGCGATCGACGAGTTACCGGTGGCGAGCATCGGGTCGACGACGATGATCAAGCGTTCGGAGATATCCTCGGGAGCCTTGAAGTAATACTCGACCGGCTGCAGCGTTTCATGGTCACGGTAGACGCCGATATGCGAAACGCGCGCCGACGGCACAAGGTCGAGCATGCCTTCGAGAAGGCCGTTGCCGGCACGGAGGATCGAAGCAAAGACGAGCTTCTTGCCTTCCAGGATCGGCGACTCCATCGTCTGCAGGGGCGTCTCGATGGTCTCCATGGTGAGTTCGAGATCACGGGTCACTTCGTAGCAGAGCAAGGTGGAGATTTCGCGCAGGAGCCGACGGAAACTCCCGGTCGATGTCTCCTTACGCCGCATGATCGTGAGTTTGTGCTGCACAAGCGGGTGATCGATGACCGTTACGCCGTCCATGGCCGAGCCTTCCTATCGTTGTTCTTATCGGATGTTTCTTCCATGGAAATTGCCTTCACCGCAAGAGCGGAGGCAATTTTGCAGCATCGATCCCCAGGGCTAGCCGGATTACATCCGGGCGAAGAGCGCCTGTCGCGTCGGCTCGTCGACGAAAGCAGCCTCAATTCCCGTGCGGGTCATCTCGTTGATCGCCGCATCGCTGAAACCGAAGGCGTCGGCGGCCAATTCGTACTCGCGCTTCAGCGAAGTATGGAAGAAGGGCGGGTCGTCCGAACTGATCGTCACGCGAACACCTGACGCCTTGAGCTTTCGCAACGGATGAGAAGCGAAATCCGGAAAGACGTTCAGCGCAATATTGGAGCCGGGGCATACCTCCAGCACCGTTCCGAGATCGGCGAGCCGCTTGACGAGATCAAGGTCCTCGATCGCCCGGACGCCATGGCCGATCCGGGAAGGCCTGACAACGTCGAGCGCATCGGCGACGCTGAACGCACCGCACACCTCGCCGGCGTGAATGGTAAGGCCGAGGCCTGCATCGCGCGCGATGTCGAAGGCGCGCGCATAATCGGCAACCCGACCCATCCGTTCCTCGCCTGCAAGATTGAAGCCAGTGATTAGCGGATTCTTCGCTTTGGCAGCATATTCGGCGGCGCCGATGACGCTCTCCGGGCCGAAATGACGCTCTCCGGTGACAATCAGGCGTGCCTCGATGTCGCTTTTCGCCTTTGCACGACGCACGCCTTCGCACACGCCCTCGATGTAGGCATCCGCTCCAAGCCCGATCCGCTTGCCGTGATCGGGGGAGACGATCAGCTCGCTGTAGATCGTACCGATCGCGGCAAGCTCATCGAGATAGGTTTCCGTCAGCAGTGCGTAGTCTTCCTCGGTCTTGTAGGCCTCCGAGACCTTGTCGTAACACTCCAGAAAGCTCGCGAAATCATGCCAGACATAGGTGCCGCCAGCGAGGTAGTGGCTGATGTCGATGTTATACTTGCGAGCCTGCGCCACGGTGAGCGTCGGCGGCGCCGCTCCTTCCAGATGGCAGTGCAGCTCGACTTTCTTCAAATGCGACGTCATAGAAAGCTTCTCCCGTGCGCGCCCGCCGGAATGCGCAGATGGCGGGCAATCGTCTCGCCGATATCCGCATAGGTGGTACGAATGCCAATATCGCGAGAACGCAGTCCCGGCCCATAGGCAATGATCGGCACGCGCTCGCGCGTGTGATCGGTGCCGCGCCACGTCGGATCGCAGCCGTGGTCGGCGGTCAGAATGACGAGGTCGCCGGGCTTCAACTTGCCACCCACTTCGGGAAGCCTGCCATCAAAGGCTTCAAGCGCTGCGGCATAGCCGGCGACATCCCGGCGATGGCCGTAGACCATGTCGAAATCGACGAAATTGGTGAAAACCAGTTCGCCATCCTCGGCGGAATCCATCGCCGCAAGGCTTGCGTCCATCAAAGCCTCATTGCCATTGGCCTTGATCACTCGCGAGACGCCCTTATGCGCGAAGATGTCGCCGATCTTGCCGATGGCATGGACCTTGCGCCCTTCCTTGACCAGCCGGTCGAGAAGTGTCGGTTCCGGCGGCGGCACCGAAAAGTCGCGACGGTTTCCGGTGCGCTGAAACTTGGAAGCGGTTTCGCCGACGAATGGTCGTGCGATGACGCGGCCGATATTGTAATGATCGAGCAGAGCCCGGGCGATCGTGCAGAAGGTCATGAGCCGGTCGAGGCCGAAATGCGTCTCATGCGCGGCAACCTGGAAGACAGAGTCGGACGAGGTGTAGCAGATCGGCTTTCCGGTCCGGATATGCTCTTCGCCGTGGCGGGCAATGATGTCGGTACCAGAGGCGTGGCAGTTGCCGAGTATCCCGGGAATGTCGGCCGCCCTGCAGAGCGCCTCGACAAGCTGCGGCGGAAAGGCATCGCCTTCTGTCGGAAAGTAACCCCAGCCAAACGTTACCGGCGTTCCGGCGATTTCCCAATGACCGGACGGAGTGTCCTTGCCACGCGAGACCTCGCTGGCGGAACCGTACATCGCGTACACCTTCTCCGGCACCGGCATTCCGGCCGGAAACCTACCAGACGCCGCCTTGGCGAGATGGACCAGGCCAAGAGCCGACATATTCGGAAGCTGGAGGGGTCCTGAGCGCAATCCCTCGCGATCGCCCGCACCGGCAGCGCAGAATTCCGCGATATGCCCCAGGGTGTCAGCGCCTTCGTCGCCATAGGCTGCCGCATCCGGCGCGCCGCCGACACCAAAGGAATCCAGAACGAAAAGAAAGGCTCGCGCCATGCACCACCTAGCGACAGGAAATTGACATCCCGCGCGTCGCGGGCCACTTCTCAAGCCTTATAACGGCCGAGCGGACTTGGCAAACGAGGCTGACGTGTCAGCAATCGCCGCACGCTACCATGGTGCTCCCACGGGGAGAAAGAAATGACTGTGGCTGATCGTGATCGTGCTACCGTTCGGCAGCAAGTTGGGTGCGTTGAGCCGGATCAGAAGTCTAACGGAATTCGCGGATACTCAGCAGCTATTGCTGGCTTGCCGTTGCGGTCTCTGTGCCTTGTTGGCTATGCTGTTCGCAATTCGGAGTACAAGAAAGAACAGAGCGCTCCGTTTGGCGAAAAACGCGAACAGTGTTGGCCTCATCAATCGACACCAGGATGCTCTCATCCAGTATTGCGTTGCCATCCGCATCAAGCAGCACAAGATTGGTTGTTCCGAAACTGCGCCCGGTCAGGACGATCGTCTTGGAATCCGCCACGGTTGCGTCGGCAACCTTGGCGTTTCCGACGATGACCTTGCTCACTGGACGATCGAGTTTCAGAACGCGGGCTTGATCCATGTAGACCCGCAGAATGTCCTGTTGCGCGAGCGCGGATCCGCCAAGGCCGAGGGCGGCAAAAAAGCTGGCCAGGATGATCCTCTTGCCACTCGGCGACATTTGATTCTCTCTCGGGTTACGGCGATTTTCACCAAGCAGCATGAGAAAAATTGGTGAATGAAGTCTTAAGCCTATTATGGTTTATCGAAGACGCCAGCTTTATGAGCCATATTGCGACAGGGGCTTCGAGGGCATTAGCCTGTTCACCGCCATCGAATATCGGCACGAGGACATTCCCTAGCATCAAACGCCTTTACTACCGGGCGCGCAGGACTTTTCTATAAAACTCTTAACAATTGCGATAGGGAATACTTACCATCCTCAGGCATCGGTCATAATTTACCGGACGGTAACCTAACTCTTTAAGTTGATGGAAACAGGCCCGCGCTAAATTGTTGCAATCCGATCAACGGCAACAGTTGGCGGACTGCTGAACATCAACTGGAGTTAGGAGTTACCATGACCAAGCTTGTTAGCCGTTTTCTCAAGGACGAATCCGGCGCGACCGCAATTGAATATGGCCTGATCGCAGCGCTTATCTCTGTTGCGCTGATCACCGGCGCAACCGCACTGGGCAGCAAACTGAACGCGATGTTCAACGCGCTGTCCGACACGATGGACAAGAATACGCCGACGACGACGACGCCAGCCACCTAAGCCGCAAGCGACTGGCCCGACCGGGTCTCGACGCCCGATCGAACATAGGCTCACCCGTCGGCGGGTGAGCCTTTTGTCTTTCATATCGGTGGTACAATGATCGCAGCAGCCGTCTTTGTGATTTTCCCGCTTTGCCTTGCTATCGCAGCGTTCTCGGACCTGCTCACGATGGAGATCCCCAATCGCGCGTCGATAGTTCTTGCTGTCGCGTTTTTGGGAATCGCGACACTGTCAGGAATGCCCTTTGTTGTGATAGGCACACATCTCGCGGCCGCATTTTTGGTTCTCGCCGTCTGCTTTGTCCTGTTCGCCCTCAACATCATGGGCGGCGGTGACGCAAAATTGCTTGCAGCGACGTCGCTCTGGTTTGGGTTCAATCCCACATTCTTCGAGTTCCTCGCCTATGTCAGCATAATCGGCGGCATCGCGACGTTCGTCATCCTCATTATCCGTGCACAGGCCAATATCATCCTCGCCATCGGACTGCCTGTCCCCAGTTCCATTCTTCTCGCCAAGAAGATCCCCTATGGCATCGCGATCGCGATTGGCGGTTTCTTTGCCTTTCCCTCTTCACCGCTTTTTCTTGCAGCAATTGAGGGCCTGAAGTAACGCCAAGTTAATCCTCCGTTAACTTAAAATCGAAGGCTTTCATTAACTATAATTATACCAATTGCAGGCCATTCTTCGGGTATTGCGAATCCCTGAGGAACGATTAATGAAGCCCGCCCGCCTTTTGATACTAGGAGTCGCTGTCGTTGCGGCCGGCCTTGCTGGCGTGCTGGCGATGAGCCTCGCGGGTCGTGGCTCCGTTGTCACCCAGGTCAAATCAGTCGTCGAGAAAGAGCCGACCGTCAAAATACTTGTCTCCGGTGCCAACCTCCCGGTCGGCGCACGATTGGATGATAAAGCCGTTCACTGGATGGCCTGGCCGCAGAGCGGCGTCGTCCAGGGCTTCATTACCGAAACCGACAAGCCAGATGCCCTGAAAGACCTGCAGGGCGCTGTCGTTCGCCTGCCGATTTTCGAGGGCGAGCCCATCCGCGCGGAAAAGATCGCGGATTCGAACAGCCGCATCCTGTCCTCCCTCCTGCCCTCCGGAAAACGTGCCGTCGCAACCGAGATTTCGGTCGCGACAGGTGCCGGCGGCTTCATCCTGCCGAATGACCGCGTCGACGTGATCATGGTCCGCAAGTCGAAGGAAGCCGACAAATATCTGACCGAGACTGTGCTCAGCAATGTGCGCGTACTCGCGATCGACCAGCAGATCCAGGAAAAGGAAGACGGCTCGAAAGCCGTGGTCGGGACCACCGCAACGCTTGAGCTAACCCCCGACCAGACCAAGGTGCTGGCGGTTGCCCAGCAAATGGCTGAGCGGCTGTCGCTGGCATTGCGTTCCGTTGCCGACGCCCAGGAACAGGATACGAGCGCTGCTGACTACCTCCTCAGCGGCGATAATGGCAGCGCCATCGTGCAAGTCATCAAATCAGGCTCAATCGTCACAGACAGCAGCAGTGCGCCGAAGGCCGAGTAAAGGAAATGGGAATGGGCAATTTGAAGCGCTACACAAAGCCCTTGATGGCAGGTTGCTTGTCCTTTGCGATCGCATTCACGGGCGCCGCTCCGGGCGTTCTCGCTCCTGTTCTCGGTGCAAGAGCTGCGTACGCGGTTTCCGATGGGATCGTTAACATCACCCAGGCTGGACCTGGCGCACACCGCAGCCTGAAGCTCGGTTTGAAGAAGGCGATTGTCGTTGACCTTCCGGTCGATGCACATGACATCCTCGTCTCGGACCCTTCCATGGCCGACGCGGTCACCCGTAGCTCGCGGCGTATCTATCTGTTCGGCAAGCAGGTTGGCCAGACGAACATATTCATTTTCGGCGCCGATGGGCAGCAGATCGTCAGTCTCGATATCGCGATCGAACGCGACGTCGCCGGCCTGGAGGCCAATCTCCGGCGCTTCATCGCTGACTCCTGCATCAAAGTCGAGATCGTGTCCGACAATATCGTGCTAACCGGCACAGTTCGCACGCCGCAAGACGCGGCACAAGCCGCAGACCTCGCGCAAGCCTTCCTGAAAGGTGGCGAAGCAACAACGCGTACGGAAACAGCCAGCGCTTCTGGCGGAGACGGTTCGGTGGCCCTTTTCGCCGAGGGCCGTCAGACCTCACAGGTCGTCAATCTGCTGCAGATCCAGGGCGAAGACCAGGTCACGCTGAAGGTCACCATCGCGGAAGTTCGCAGAGAGGTACTGAAGCAGCTTGGCTTCAACAATCTCGTTTCCAATTCCAAGGGTCTCTCGGTTGCCCAGCTCGGCTCCCCGAGCTCCGACAGCGCCGCCGCGATCGTTGGCGGAGGCCTAGCGGCCCTCTTCAAGAGCTCGATCGGAAAATACGATATCTCGACCTATCTCAACGCGCTTGAACAAGCGAAGGTCGTGAAGACGCTGGCCGAGCCGACACTGACGGCGATTTCCGGCCAGGCAGCAACCTTCAATTCCGGCGGCCAGGTGCTGTATTCGACCACGGACAATGACGGCAACGTCACGATCGTTCCTTATAACTACGGCATCAATCTCGCCTTCAAGCCGGTTGTTCTCTCCTCCGGTCGTATTAGCCTGGAAATCAAGACGAACGTATCGGAGCCCGCCCCTTCCGTTTCCGGCTCAACGCCAACCTACCAGCGCCGCTCGGCCGAGACCTCCGTCGAGCTTCCCTCGGGTGGCTCCATCGCGCTTGCTGGGCTGATCCGCGACAACGTATTGCAGACCTCGAACGGCACGCCGGGCGTCAACAAGATCCCTCTGCTTGGCACATTGTTCCGGCAGCGCACTGTCGAGCGTGATGAGACCGAACTTGTCATCATTGCAACGCCCTATCTCGTTCGCCCGGTTGCTCGCGATCAGCTCAGCCGCCCGGACGACAACTTCAGCCCGGAAAACGACGCGGCGACCTTCCTGCTCAATCGCGTCAACAAGGTTTACGGCGGCCGTGAAACGCCCGTCGCCGACGCGCAATTCCATGGCTCCATCGGGTTCATCTACAAATGAGCGCGGCAGGATCAGCAATGGCACAACACAGAGATCAGCCGATGGCCCACATGCAGAACACCGCACATGATTCCCGCCGTTCGAATTCGCTGCTGACATTTATCGCGGTGGCTGCCGCCCTGCTTTCCGGCTGTGCCTCCCATGACCAACTGACGACCGGTGGCATTCCCGACGACTATCGCCAGCGACACCCGATCGTGGTTGCCGAAGCCGAGCAATCGGTCGATATCCCGGTCGCGTCGACAGACCGCCGCCTCAACATCGCCCAGCGCGACATGATCCGCGGCTTCGCGCAGAATTACACGTCGCGGGCAACCGGGCCGGTCTATCTGCTGACGCCCGAGGGATCGCCGAATGCGGCGGCAGCACGGCAGCTGCGGGGTCAGGTACGCGCTGAGCTTTCCGCCCGCGGCATCGCAAGTTCCAAGATCGTCAACAGTTCCTACGGAGCGGCCGGCGCGGGTGACGCAGCGCCCATTCGCCTGACTTTCGTCGGCACGACAGCAATGACGTCGCAGTGCGGTCAATGGCCGAGAGACATCATCAACGATTTCACCAACCAGAATTACTACAATTTTGGTTGTGCAACGCAGAACAACCTGGCTGCACAAGTGGCAAACCCGGAAGACCTGATCGCGCCTCGCGGCATGACCCCGATTGATGCGGCCCGCCGCAACGCCGCAATCAAAGAGTATCGCGAAACGACAAGCACGATTGAAGACGTCACCAGCAGCTCCAACAGCTTCTGATCAGTTTAGGACCGAACGATGAGTACAGTCGAATACGAGATCAAGAATACGACGGAGCTGCGCAACGCAGAAGACGCCGTTCGTATGGCCGAGCTCGAGAACATGCGGCCCTTGCCCCGCATATCGGTCCACGCCTTCTGCGAAAGCGAAGAACTGCAGCGTGTGATGGAGCGTTGCAGCCATGACCGCCGCATGTCGAAGGTCAGCCTGCGCATCACCAGCGGTGGCATTGCCGCGGCCGCGAACATGTTCGCCACTGCGCCAACGCCCAATCTGATCATTCTCGAAACCAGGACGGTATCAGCAAGTGTGCTGAACGAGCTGGCGCCGCTTGCCACCGTTTGCGACCCGTCCACCAAAGTCATCATCATCGGCTACCATAACGACATCGCGCTCTATCGTGAACTCGTGCGCAACGGCATTTCCGAATATATGGTCCAGCCCGTCGCCATGCCCGATATCATGATGGCAATGGCGACGATCTTCGTCGACCCTGATGCCGAGCCGCTCGGCCGCAGCATCGCCTTCATCGGCGCCAAGGGCGGCGTCGGTTCCTCAACGATCGCCCATAATTGCGCCTTCGGCATCTCCAATCTGTTTTCGACCGAAACGATCCTGGCCGACCTCGACCTGCCCTACGGCACGGCCAATATCGATTTCGACCAGGACCCGACCCAGGGCATCGCCGAGGCGGTTTATGCGCCGGAACGCCTGGACGAAGTGTTTCTCGATCGCCTGCTGACGAAGTGCTCCGAGCATCTGTCGCTGCTTGCGGCCCCTTCCCTTCTCGACCGCGCCTATGATTTCGAAGGACAGGCGTTCCAGCCCGTGCTTGAGGTCCTGCAGCGCAACGCCCCCATCACCGTGCTCGACGTACCGCATGCCTGGTCGGAATGGACACGCTCGGTGCTGGCCAGCGTGGACGAGGTCGTCATCTGCGCCTCTCCCGATCTTGCCAACCTGCGCAACACCAAGAACATGATGGATGCGCTGCGCAAGATGCGGCCCAACGACAAGATGCCGCATCTGATCCTCAATCAGGTCGGGATGCCGAAGCGGCCGGAGATCAGTCCGGCCGATTTCTGCGGTCCGCTGGAAACCGATCCGATCGCGATCATCCCCTTCGATGCCAACCTCTTCGGCAACGCGGCCAACAGTGGCCGGATGATTTCGGAGATGGATGCAAAGTCACCGACGGCGGAAACATTCTCGCAGATATCGCACATCGTGACCGGGCGGATTGCCATCAAGAAAGCACGCAAGGGCGGATTGCTCGGCCTGCTGAAGCGCAAATGACGCCCGCCAAGATCGGATTGGAATAAGGCATGTTCGGAAAACGCGGAAACGAGGGTTTTGGCAAGGCGGGCGGCACCATCGCGCCGCCTCCGCCGGTTCCACAGCCCTCCCCGTCTGCCCCTGCGATTCTGGTCGAGCCGCAGCGCGAGCCCCCGCGCCAGCAGGTTCCGCCGCCGCCGATGCAGACGCCGCAGCGCAAGCGCCCGACCCGCACGGATGAATATTACGACACGAAAGCGCAGGTCTTCTCGGCGCTGATCGATACGATCGATCTGTCGCAGCTTGCCAAGCTCGACGGAGAAAGCGCGCGCGAAGAAATCCGCGACATCGTGAACGACATCATCACGATCAAGAACTTCGCGATGTCGATTTCCGAGCAGGAAGAACTGCTCGAAGACATCTGCAACGACGTTCTCGGTTACGGCCCGCTCGAACCGCTGCTCGCCCGAGACGATATCGCCGACATCATGGTCAACGGCGCCGGCCAAACCTTCATCGAAGTCGGCGGCAAGACCATCGAATCCGAAATCCGCTTCCGCGACAACTCACAGCTGCTGTCGATCTGCCAGCGCATCGTTAGCCAGGTCGGCCGCCGCGTCGATGAATCAAGTCCGATCTGCGACGCCCGTCTGCCCGACGGCTCCCGTGTCAACGTCATTGCGCCTCCGCTCGCGATCGACGGGCCGGCACTCACCATCCGTAAGTTCAAGAAGGACAAGCTGAACCTCGAACAGCTCGTTCGCTTCGGCGCCATCACGCCTGAGGGAGCGACGCTTCTCCAGATCATCGGCCGCGTCCGCTGCAACGTCGTCATTTCGGGCGGTACCGGTTCGGGCAAGACGACGCTGCTCAACTGCCTCACCCGCTACATCGACGTGGACGAGCGCGTCATCACTTGCGAAGACACGGCAGAACTGCAGCTGCAGCAGCCGCACGTGGTACGCCTCGAAACCCGGCCGCCGAACATCGAAGGCGAAGGCGAGATCACCATGCGCGATCTCGTCAAGAACTGCCTTCGTATGCGTCCGGAGCGAATCATCGTCGGCGAAGTGCGCGGACCGGAGGTTTTTGACCTGTTGCAGGCAATGAACACCGGTCACGATGGCTCCATGGGCACGATCCACTCGAACTCGCCGCGTGAATGCCTCAGTCGTATCGAGTCGATGATCGCGATGGGCGGTTTCACGCTGCCGGCAAAGACCGTGCGCGAGATCATCTCCGGTTCGATCGACATCATCGTCCAGGCGGCCCGCCTGCGCGACGGCTCGCGTCGCATCACGCAGATCACCGAGGTGATCGGGATGGAAGGCGACGTCATCATCACCCAGGACCTGATGCGCTACGAAATCGACGGCGAGGATGCGTCGGGTAAGCTGATCGGCAGGCACAAGTCGACCGGTATCGGCAAGCCGCATTTCTGGGATCGCGCGCGCTACTTCAACGAAGAAAAGCGCCTTGCCGCGGCACTCGACGAAATGGAAGCGAAATCCAAGGATTAGTGAGATGTTCGGGTTCGATCCTGTTGTGTTGGCCATTGTCGCGCTTGCCGCCATTGCGGCTGGCGCCGTTTGCTATGGCCTTCTCTTCACGCAGATGGAAACCGAAAAGAAGTCGGCCAATCGCGTCAACCGCGTCGCTTCGGCGGAGGCTGACAAGGCTGGTGTCAAGGCAGCCCGCGACCGCGTCCAGGAAATGTCGAAGCGCCGGAAATCGGTGCAGGACAACCTGAAGGACCTTGAGAAGCGCCAGCAGGAAAACACCAAGAGGAAGCTGTCGCTGAAGTCGCGGCTGACCCAGGCCGGCCTCAAGACCACACCGGGGCGGTTTTACATGTTCAGCGCCATTGCTGGCCTTGTGCTGATGTTTGTTGCCTTCCTTGCCGATGCGCCTGTCATGGTCGTACTCGGTCTGCCGATCATTGCCGGACTTGGCATGCCGCGTTGGGTACTGGGCTTTCTGATCAAGCGGCGGCAAAACAAGTTTCTCGATGAGTTTCCCAACGCTCTCGACGTCATCGTACGCTCGATCAAATCAGGCCTGCCCTTGAACGATGCCATCCGGCTCATTGCCAATGAGGGCAAGGATCCCGTGAAGAGCGAATTTCGCCGCGTCGTCGAATCGCAGCAGGTAGGCCTCAGTGTACCCGATGCCTGTGCACGTATGAGCAATTTCATGCCTCTGCAGGAGGTCAGCTTCTTTGCAATCGTTATTGCGATCCAGTCGCAGGCAGGCGGCAACCTTTCTGAAGCCATCGGCAACCTCGCAAAGGTCCTGCGCGACAGAAAGAAGATGAAGGCGAAGGTCAAGGCACTGTCGATGGAAGCAAAGGCGTCGGCCGTCATCATTGGCGCGCTGCCGTTCATCGTTGCAACCCTCGTCTATCTGACATCGCCGGAATACATGCTGATCCTCTTCACCGACCCTCGCGGCCACCTGATCATGGGTATATCGGCGGTCTGGATGTCGATCGGCATTTTCGTCATGCGCAACATGGTCAATTTCGACATCTAGTGGAGAACAGGCGTGTCATCTGACCTCGCGACCAAACTGACAGACCCCACCATGCTGATCGCAGTGCTCGTGGCGATCGCTGTCTTCGCCAGCCTGTATACAATCGCTGTCCCGTTCTTCGAGCGCGGCGACCTCAACAAGCGCATGAAGGCCGTATCGACGGAGCGCGAGCAGATTCGCGCTCGCGAACGCGCGCGGATGAACACCGATTCTGCCGGGAAAGCTTCCCTTCGTACCCAGAACAACCGCTCAGTGCGACAGATCGTGGAGAAGTTCAACCTTCGCGAGGCACTGGTCGACGAGAACACCATGAACAAGCTCCGGGCAGCCGGGTTTCGTTCCGAAAATGCCTTGAACATGTTCCTGGTCGCGCGTTTCCTGTTGCCGTTCCTGTTCTTCGGCCTCGCAGTTTTCTGGGTCTTTGGTCTCGATCATCTGGCCGAAAAGCCAACGACGATGCGCTTCCTGGTGACGCTCGGCATCGCCTATGTGGGCTTCTATGCACCGAACATTTTCATCTCCAATCGCATGTCAAAGCGACAGCACTCGATCAAGCGTGCCTGGCCCGACGCGCTCGACCTGATGCTAATCTGCGTCGAGTCGGGTATTTCGATCGAGGCCGCCATGCGTCGTGTATCCGAAGAACTCGGCGAGGCCTCGCCGGCGCTGGCGGAAGAGATGATTCTGACGACCGCCGAGCTTTCCTTCCTTCCCGATCGGCGGGTTGCGCTTGAGAACCTCGGCCTGCGCACGCAGATCCCACTGGTGCAGTCCGTCACCCAGGCCCTGATCCAGGCGGATCGCTACGGCACGCCGGTTTCACAGGCGCTGCGCGTCCTCGCACAGGAGGGCCGCGACGAGCGCATGAACGAGGCAGAGAAGAAGGCTGCGGCACTTCCCCCGAAGCTCACGGTGCCGATGATCCTGTTCTTCCTGCCGGTTCTCGTCGCCGTCATCCTCGGGCCAGCCGGCATCCAGGTCGCGGATCGCTTCTAGTATTTCGACGAGGCTGGCGATCTACACGCATTGGGCATAGGGTCGGGCGTTTTCCGAGTCAGCTGGAGCCCACGATGTCGTCTGTAAGCATCTTCCTGAGTATCATTGTCGCCCTTTCGATAGGGGCGATGAGCCCCGGTCCGAGCTTTGTCCTCGTTTCACGCATTGCAATGTCGCGTTCACGTCTGGACGGGCTTGCGGCAGCACTCGGCATGGGCATTGGCGGCGTTGCCTTCAGCGTGTTGGCGCTGGCGGGGCTGACGGCACTGCTTGCGCAATTCGGATGGCTTTATCTGGCGCTGAAGGTGGCGGGCGGCGCCTATCTCGTCTACATCGCCCTCAAGATCTGGCGTGGCGCGCGCGAGCCGATCCATATCGGCGACGCGGCAAGCGACCATCGCTCACTCGCCCGCAGCTTCACCACCGCTCTGCTGACACAGCTCAGCAACCCAAAGGCGATCGTCGTCTACGCCAGTATCTTCGCAGCCCTGCTGCCGAAGACGATTCCGCTTGGACTGATTTTTTCGCTGCCGATCGGCGTGTTTGCCGTTGAAGCCGGCTGGTACACGATCGTCGCGCTCGCATTCTCGGCCAGCCACCCGAGGCGGCTCTACCTCGCTGCGAAGACCTGGATCGATCGCTTGGCAGGGACGGTCATGGCCGGCCTCGGCGTGCAGCTTGTCACCTCGGGGCTAGCTGGCCGCTAACGTCAGTTCGTGGCGGTGGGACCGCTACCGCTATCCTTGGCCGCAAGCTTTTGCCAGGAATTCTGCTGTGACAGCATCGAGCGCAGATAGGCGACGTTGGCGTCGGCCTGTTCTTGCGAAAGCTCGCCACGCGCAATCTTTTCCGCTTCCGGGAACCGGCCTTGAAGGCCAATGACGAGCGCCAGATTCTGACGGACCCGACTATCGGCGGTGGGCTGGCCTGCGGCCTGACGCAGATAGGTCTCGGCCGTTCGGAGGTCACCGGTCAGCACATAAGACATACCGAGGTTCGACAGGATCGATGCTTCGTTCGGCTGGGTGTCGAGCGCCTCGCGATAGCGCTGGCGCGCTTCGGCAGAGCGGCCGAGCTGATCGAGGATCGCGCCCTCCGCCGATGTGAGCTTCCAGTCTGGACGATCCGGCGTCTGAGCGCGACCGATCGTATCAAGCGCCTGCTGTAGTTGACCGGCGGCAGCCTGGGCCTTTCCGTAGGCCGCGAGCACGGTTCGATCAGTCGGGTTGGCAATGGCAACCTGCTGCATGACCGCCAGCGCCTGGGCGTCGCGGCCCTGCATGCGCAAGAGGTTGGCATAGTTCACGCCGTTGACGGCATCACGCGGGTTCTTTTCGTAGGCCTGTCCGACACGCTCGGACGAGCTGCGCAACTCGGCTTCGTTCATCGCTTCGACCGGCTTGGCGAGGGTCGGCACAGATCCCGTCGTCATCCGATCCTTGGTTGTCGTGCAGCCGGCGAGTGCCAGCGCGACGAGCGCGGTCGCAGCGCCCTGAAAAACTCGGGTTTTGAGCGAAGTATTGGCCGAAGCAGGCATCATGTGTCCCTGAGATCCGAATCGGCGTCTGACCTCAAAGCGGAACAGGGAAAGGCTTTGACGCAATCTTCACTCCAGCAATAGTCTGTTAACCCTAACATACCGTTAAGACGCGATTCCCGGACTTGCCCCGAAGGAAACACATGGCACCCTATCAGTTCATCGAGAGACCGACCCCGTTCAACACCAAGGGTGGCTCGACCCTGCCGATCTTTGCCGTTACACCGGCACATATTGAAACCGGCACGATCGACCCGATCGCGCTCGATTGGGCCAAGAAGGCGGGATACAAGGCCGAAAGCGGCTCACTGCTGCTCATTCCAACAGCGGACGGTCATCTCGGGGGCGCGTTGTTTGGGCTCGGCACCAATCCGTCCGAGCAACCTTACATTACCGGTAAGCTTGCGCGCACGCTGCCGGCCGGCGACTGGCACATCGAAACCGCACCGCTGACGGCCAACCGTCTCTCGCTTGGCTTCGGCCTCGGCAGCTATCGCTTCGATCGGTACAAGTCGGAGAAGGCGTCCGCTCCGACGCTGATGATCCCGCGCGATGCTGACGGAGCGGATATCAAGCGACAGCTTGCCGGCGTCTTCCTGGCGCGTGACCTGATCAACACGCCGACTAACGACATGGGACCGAACGAACTGGAAGCCGCCTTCCGCGGGCTTGCCGCCCATTACAAGGCGGAAATCAATGTCGTCAGCGGTGACGATCTGCGGCAGAACTTCCCTCTCGTCCATACGGTCGGCCGCGCGAGCGCCGATGCGCCGCGCCTGCTCGAAATGCGATGGGGCAAGAAGGGTCACCGCAAGATCACGCTTGTCGGCAAGGGTGTCTGCTTCGACACCGGCGGTCTCGACATCAAGCCGGCGTCTTCGATGCTGCTGATGAAGAAGGACATGGGCGGCGCGGCAAATGTCATGGGGCTGGCGCTGATGATCATGGACGCCAAGCTCAAGGTCGATCTCAGGGTTATCATTCCCGTCGTCGAAAACTCGATCTCGTCGAATGCCTTCCGCCCGGGTGACATCTACCGGAGCCGCAAGGGGCTGACGGTGCAGATCGACAATACCGATGCCGAGGGCCGGTTGATCCTCGCGGATGCGCTTGCCTACGCTGATGAGGAAGCGCCCGACCTCCTGATCGACATGGCGACGCTGACGGGTGCGGCGCGCGTGGCTCTCGGCCCTGACCTGCCGCCCTTCTTTACCGACGATGCCGAACTCGCCCAGGACCTGACCGAAGCAAGCCTTGAGACGGACGATCCCCTGTGGCGACTGCCGCTCTATGCCGGCTATGAAAAAGATATCCGCACCAAATTTGCCGACGTCACCAACGCGCCGGCGGGCGGCATGGCCGGTGCAATCACCGCCGCCCTGTTCCTCAAGCGCTTCGTTTCCAGCGCCACGAGCTGGGCGCATTTCGATATCTACGGCTGGGCGCCATCGGAACGACCCCACTCCCCCGGTGGCGGCGAGGCGCAGGCCATTCGTGCGCTCTATCACCACATCCGGCAAAGTGTGCGTTAACGCGATCGTTAAAATTTTATTCACCCTTTGGGGCGGCAGATTTGCCGCCCCATTGCGTTGCGCGACCACGTGCCGGAAAATGGAACGCGGGGCGTAACGAGTTTCCGGAGGAGCCATGCCGATCGCACTGACGGCTTCGCAGGCATTGGGCCTGTGGCATGGTGTGACGCTCAATCAGGTCAGACTTGATGATCGCGATTTGACGTTGCGCCAGATGGCGATCCTGCTGCATATCTATCTCGTGCCGCCGCCGCATACCGTGCGCGGCCTAGCTGCGACGCTCAACGTGACCAAGCCTGTCATCACCCGGGCATTGGATACAATGGGGGAAATGGGTCTGGTCGACCGTGTGCGCGACGAACGCGACCGGCGAAATGTCGTGATAAAGCGTACCGTCGGAGGGGCGCTCTATCTGGAAAAGCTTGGCGATCTCGTGCGCGACCAAGGTCGCCGCCTGACGCCGTGAAAGGGATACAATGACGATGCTTGATCGCCGCTTGCATGCCTACCGACCGGATCTCGCCGAGGCGGGGCTGGAAGGACGTGTGGAAGCCCTGCGCTTCGTTGCCGGCACACCGGCCCGGGTGGCAGTGCCGGTCATTGGTTTGCGGCCCGTGCCCGATCTCGCCAAGGGAATCGATACCGAGCTGCTCCTCGGAGAGGAGGTCACCGTCTACGATCGCGCCGACGGATGGTGCTGGGTCAAGGCCAGCGGCGACAACTATGTCGGCTATCTGCCGGAGACCGCCCTTTCGGACGTGCTTGTTGCGCCGACACATGTCGTCACGGTCCAGCGAACTTTCCTCTATCAAGAGGCGGAGCTGCGCAAACCGTACCAATCCATCCTATCCATGGGCAGCCGGGTCAGGATTGTCGGTGAGGCAGAAACACGCGGCAACCACTATGTGATGCTGGAAGACGGCACGGCGATCTTCGCAAAGCACGTGCGGCCGATCGGCGAAGCCCAAGGTGGCGACTATGTCGACGTCGCAAGCCGGTTTCTTGAGACCCCCTACCTCTGGGGTGGCCGCTCCGGACTTGGCATCGACTGTTCGGGCCTCGTTCAGCTCTCGATGCTGATGACGGGACAAAGCGTGCCGCGCGACACCGACATGCAGGCGGCGGGCCTTGGCGAGCCGATCGACCAGGCCGACCTGCGCCGAGGCGATCTGGTCTTCTGGAAGGGGCACGTCGCCATCCTGGAAGATCCGGAAACGATCATCCACGCCAACGGCCATACAATGACCGTGGCTCGCGAAAACCTCCAGGATGCCATCAAGCGCATCGGCTGGCTCTACGAGCAACCGACAGGCTATCGCCGCCCGCTCATCTGACCGGCGGCTTCGGCCATGACCTGATCCCGCCCGTCCACGTTTCGAAAGCCTTCGACAGCTTCAAGACAAACATGTCATCGAAGCGGGGGCCGACGATCTGCAGCCCGATCGGCATCCCTGATCGCGAAAAGCCGCAATTGATCGAGGCGGCGGGCTGCTCGGACAAGTTCCACGGCACCGTGAAGCAGATGTGCTCGAAGGGACGCGCGGGATCGTTCGTCGGCGAAGCCCAATCGGCCGGATAGGAGACGATAGGGTTGGTTGGCGAAATCACGGCGTCGACTTTCGTGAACAGTCTACCGCAACTCCTGCGCATCTCAATCGTCTGATTGAAGCCCCTGACGGCGTCCACGCCGCTTACGGAAGCGCCGCCCTCGGCCCAGGCGTAAATGTAGGGGAGGATGCTCTTTCTGCGCTCACGGCTTAGCTTCTCGATTTCGCCCCAGAAGCGCGCACGCCAGAAGCTATCCAACCCGTCCAGCATCTCCCGCGTCAGAACAGGCTGAACAGGGATGACAATCGCGCCGGCCTCCTCAAAACGTCGGCCGGCAGCCTCAACGGCCGCCCGCACCTCGTCCTCGACCGCGAGGCCACAGCCGGCATCAGGCATCAGCCCAATCTTCAATCCGCGAACATCGATCTCAAGATCCATCCAATCGAGATCCGCTGGAGGGAGGCTGGTGCCATCGCGCCAGTCCGGACGCGAGAGCGTCGCCATCGCGTTGGCCGCGTCTTCGACGGTACGCGTCATCGGTCCGGCGCAACGGCCGACATAGAACGGATCGATCGGGATGCGACCGTGGCTCGGCTTGAAGCCGAAGATCCCTGTCCAGCCTGCCGGCAAGCGCACCGAACCACCGATGTCGGTACCGATGTGCAGGGGCCCATAGCCCGCAGCGGCCGCAGCAGACGCCCCGGCGCTCGATCCTCCGGGATTCTGCGTGGTATCCCAAGGATTGCGGCTTAGGGGGTGGAAGCTGGAAAGACCCGAGGAAAGCATCCCGTAATCCGGGCACGTCGTCTTCGCAAAGAGCACCGCGCCGTCCTCGCGCAGCCTGGCCGCGGCCGGCGCATCCTCGGTCGCAGGCTGCAGTTCGACCGCCTTGGTCCCGAGCGGCACCGGCTGCCCCTTGGTAGCGATCAGTTCCTTCAGAGTCGCCGGGATGCCATCGAGGAGCCCAAGCGTTGCTCCCCTCATCCATCGGTCGCTTGACGCTTGCGCCTGCTTGCGCGCCGCCTCCGGGTCATAGGCGTAGAGCGCGCAGATGGCAGGCTCCCACGCTTCAATGTGTCGTTCCAGCGCCAGCCAATATTCAAGCGGAGACAGGCTTCGATCGGCGAAGCGCCGCCTCAATTCGTGGATCGTCAAGTCGGTTTCGGACATGGCGCTCTCATCCGGACCTGTGGTTTCGAACACTGACGGCACTCGTCTCGCGCGGGTCGAGCATGTCGCGCAGCCCATCGCCAAGCATGTTGAAGCCGAAGACGCAGAGTGCGATGGCAAGGCCGGGCAGGATGGCCAGCCATGGCGCGAGCGCCAGGTAGGTTTGCGCGTCGGCCAGCATACGGCCCCAGGTCGGGGCGGGTGGTGCGATCCCGAGGCCAAGGAAGCTGAGCCCGGCCTCGGTCAGCACGGCCAAGCCCAACTGGATCGTCACTTGGACAATGATCTGGCTCATGATGTTCGGGAGTACGTGGCGGACGGAGATCGCGAAGCGGCTGTTTCCGATTGCGCGGGCAGCGAGCACGTAGTCCCGGCTCCAGGCTTGGAGGGCCGTGGCAAGCGTAACGCGGGCAAAGACGGGAATCATGAACGTTGCAATGGCAACGATCGCAGTAAGCCGGCCGGGACCGAGAAAGGCGCCCAGCATCATCGCCGAAAGAATCGGCGGCAGCGCGAAAACGACGTCGCAGGCGCGCATCAGCAACGTTTCGAACACGCCCCGCACGGCAGCGGCCGAGATACCGGCGATCGAACCGAGCGTCCCGCCGATCGCCACGGCGGCAACGGCGATGGAAAGGGAATTCCAGCAGCCGACCATCAGCATCGAGAGGACATCGCGGCCGAATTGGTCCGTGCCGAGAACGCCGAACGCGAAAGGGGGCTGCAGCTTGTGAATGATCTGCATCTTCGCTGGTGGCAGCGGCGTCCAGACCAGCGACAGCACCGCGACGGCGACAAGAAGGGTGATGACACCGCCGCCGATGACCAAATTCATTCTCCGGCCAATGTCAAATCGCCGGCGCTTGAGGCCTATTGGATTGGAGGCGATCGGCGCCATGTCAAACGCCTTTCCGCAGGCGCGGGTCGATCGCCAGATAGGAGAGATCGACGATGAAGTTCATGACGATAACGAGCCCGGCAAAGAGCAGGACGACATCCTGCATGACGATGAGGTCGCGCTGCGACAGCGCCTGATAGGCAAGGCGACCGAGGCCCGGAAGGTTGAAGACATTCTCGACCAAAACCGCGCCAGCAACCAGGAAGGTGAACTGCAGGCCGAGGATCGTCAGAACGGGAACGAGGGCGTTCGGCACCGAGTGCCGCCACAGGACGCGCCGCTTCGACAATCCCTTGGCAAGGGCTGTCCTCGTGAAATCCTCATGCAGGGTTTCCAGAACGGCAGACCGCGTGACGCGTGTCAGGACCGCCGCTTGCGGTAATGCGAGCGCCACCGCGGGCATAAGAAGCGCTTTGAGGGCTGGCAGGAAGCCGGCGTTCCAACCCGGGAAACCTCCGGCCGGCATCCAGCCGAGCGCCGTCGAAAACAGCATGATCAGCAGTAGAGCCACCCAGAAGCCCGGAACGGCGATGCCCATCTGCGAAAATATCGAAGCGACAGCGTCAGGCAATCCGCCTCGATGCGCCGCCGCAAGGGCACCGAGAGGGATCGCGATGGCGACGGAAAGCATGATCGCCATCAGCGCCAGCGGAAGCGTAACCGCCAGTCTCTCAAGAATCAGGCCGGCAACCGGCACACCGTAGGTGTAGGATTGGCCGAGGTTTCCGCGGAATACGCCAGCGAGCCATTCTCCATAGCGCCACAGGAGCGGCTCATCGAGCCCAAGCTCGTGGCGCAGGCTTGCGAGCGTTTCCGGTGCGGCTGACGTGCCCAGCATGATGGAGGCCTGATCGCCCGGCAGCAGATCCATCACCGCAAAAATCAGCAGCGAGACGACAGCGAGCGTGACAATCAGACCGACAAGGCGACGAGACAGAAGCGTTATCATTTCACGTCCGGTACGATCCGCCGCCTCACCATATCATCAGCCCGTAATCAGTCTTCCCAGGAGACGTTCGTAAGGACGTTCGAGGGAATGGGTTCATTCTCCCAGAGACCCTTCAGCTTCTTGTCCCAGACGCCCAGCTTGGGCATGACGAAGAGATAGAGCGCCGGCACATCCTCGGCCAGAATCTTCTGGGCGTCGCCGAAGATCTTCGCTTGCGCTACAGGATCCGAGGTCTCCTGCACCTTCTTCATCAGGTCGTTGAACGCGGGATTCTTGTAGTTGAAGTAGTACGGATCACGGGCGTAGATGTCGATGTCGAGCGGTTCGGCGTGCGCTACGATCGTCATTTCGTAGGCGCGGTCCTTCATGACATCCTGCACCCACTTGGCCGGGAATTCCGTCGGTTCGATGTTCATGGTTACGCCGATTTCAGCCAGCATCGCCTGCATGACCTGCGCGCTACGCGGCGCATAAGCCATTTGCGGCGACTTGATCGTGAAGGTGAAACCATCAGGATAACCGGCTTCGGCAAGCAGCGCCTTCGCCTTTTCAGGATCATAGGGCAGGGCGCCGGTGAGATCGACGTAGCCAGGGTCGTTCGGCGTGTAGTGGCTGCCGATCGCCGTACCTAGCCCCGACCAGGCGCCGTCAATGACCGCCTTCCGGTCGATCGCCATCATCAACGCCTGACGGACGCGTTTGTCGTCGAAAGGCTTCTTCGCGTTGTTCATGCCGGCGACAACCTTCAGCTCGGTATTGCCGATCTTGGTCGTAAGCTTCGCATCGCCGTCAAACGAACTCATCAGCTCAGGCGCCGCGAATTCCGGAATGGCGTCGACATCGCCCGACTTCAAGGCCGCGGCCTGGGCCTGCGGATCGGCGATGAAGCGGAAGGTCACCTTGTCGAGCTTTGCCGCGGCGTCCTTGCTCCAATAGTCGGCGTTCCTTGCGAGCTCGACCTTGTCGCCCTTTGCCCAATTCACGAACTTGAACGGGCCGGTGCCTACGGGCGTCGTCTTATCCCCGGCGGCAGACTTCGGGCCGACCATCACCGAGGCCGGCCAGCCGAGCCAGTAGAGGAGACTGCCTGTTGGAGCCGAGAGATGCAGGACGAGCGTTTCCGGGTCCGGTGTCTCTATGGAAGTGATCGAGGCGAAGAAGCGCTTTTGCGGGTTTACCGAGTCAGCACCGCGCGCGCGATCGAGCGCAAATTTCGCTGCAGCGGAATCGAAAGCCTCGCCATCATGGAATTTGACGCCGCTCTGCAGCTTGAACGTATAGGTTAGACCGTCCGGGGAAACCTCCCAGCTCTTGGCGAGCTGTGGCTGGATCTTCCCGGTCTCGTCAATCGTTACAAGGCCTTCGAAAACGTTCTGCCAGGTGACCTGGCCGATCGCAACAGGGGCTGCGATCGTCGGATCAAGGCCGGTCGGCTCCACCGTCATGCCAAGGGTCAGCGTGGTCTTGGCGGCTTCCGCGGGGGTCTGCCCCAGCAGCACGAGGCCAACTGAAACCGCCGCACCGAGATAAAATCGCCGAGCCAACAGCGCCGACGGCGCACGCGAAACCTTCATCAATTTATTCCCCTGTCTGCCCGCCGTCGTGGCGATGACCTTTCTGAGCCAACTTGTCACTCCCAAAACGCACACCGCCTGGCGCGAATTAAGGCCGGGATCTGCATTCGGGGTCTCCGTCGATTTAGGCGCCCTGTTTAGACGAACTTGCGCAATCAGGGTAGCGGTCTCGCCAAGCCTGCTGGGCGCCGGCGACTGGCAGTGCGGTGGCCTCAAAGACTCCCCGCGCAATGGCGCGTGCCATGACCATCGTGGCGAGATGGCAGAGTTCGAAAAAGGCGGGCAAATCCGGTCGGGGCCTCCTGCCCGTCGAGGCCGCAAAGACAGTGTCGCCGTCGAAAGGCAGGTGCGCCGGCAGCAGGGCGCGGGCGAAACCGTCATGGGCCATGATCGCGAGACGGTGCGCCTCCTGCTTGGTCAATTCGGCGTCGGTAACGATGGCGCCAATCGTTGTCGCTATCGTGTTCATGCCCTTTAGCCGCATGCGGATGTCGGCTTGTGAGATCGGCGCGGGCAAGCCGAGGCCGCCAAACTCCCCGCCCTGCTCGAACGGCGCCGACCAGAAATGCGGCCCCTCGCCCACTGTCGCCGAGCCAAGCGCATTGACGGCAACGATCGCTCCAATCCGCAGGCCGGTGCTGGTCTCGCCACTTGCCGAACCGAGCCCACCTTTGACGGTCGCGGTTGTGGCACCGGCTCCCGCACCGACGGAACCGAGGGTAAACGGCCCTTTCGCCGATGTCTTGAAGGCTTGATAGCCCATGTCGCGATAGGGCGACTGCAGCCCCCAATCCTTGTCGCCGCCGTTCAGCAGGTCCATCAGGATCGCCTGCGGAACGATCGGCACCTTCACGTCGCCGACGGGAAAACCTCGCCCGGCTTCCCGAAGACCCGCCTGAACGCCGCCAGCCGCGTCAAGGCCGAAGGCCGAGCCACCTGACAGCACGAAGGCATCGACTGCGCCGACCGTCATCGACGGATCGAGAAGCGCCGTGTCACGACCGCCGGGCGCGCCTCCGAGAACCACAGCGGAGGCCGTTGCCGGTTCGTCGAAGACGATCGCGGTCACACCTGAGCCGAGCCTCAGATCCGTCGCGTTTCCGACCGAGACGCCATCAATGTCGGTAATTAGATTGAGCAAGCGCGCCACCCTTGTTGAGCAAGAGCGCGATAGGACCGCAATGGCGGTCAAAACACAAGACCGGCCTCACCTTTGGCAAGACCGGTCTGAAATCTGTCAGGGCTGGTTGGGCCGTGCTTCATGCCCTCAGGCATGGATGGGCTTAGGGTGACGGCGGGTCATCAGATCATGGATCGCGAGCTTCACCTCAGCCGGCGAGCTGAAATGCTGCTCGTCCAGATCGTGAACGTGAAATTTCACTGCGATGAACTTCAACCGGTTCTCATCCGGGATGACGATCCCGACGGGAACGCCTGCGTATTCGATTACTTCTTTTTTCATGCGTAGAACTCCTGCCGCGCGGTATGCGCTGGCGATGGCGAATTGACTTGTCTGATTCCGTTAAGGGTGGACGAAGGTCACATTCGACAGTTCGGGCGGGAGAGAGCGCCCGGACGGTCATTGCCAAGCACAGATCGCCCAGGGAAATTGGCGAGAGTGTCGATGTCAGTCATGTCTCGTTCCTTTCTCTGGCGTTGCGCTTGTTTGAGGCCCTGGTGTTCCAAGACCGGCGACGGCCGCGCTATTAATCTACTTTGTTGGTAGACTATAGCTAGCAGCCTACAAGAAACATATTCCGAAACGTGTCAAAATATCGACCATTCGGAAAATTTCATTCCATTAAGATCGAATTGACTGAAAGAACTCTATCAAGTCTTTGTGCAATTCGCGTGACAGTCCGACGGTCTCTTTCGATCACGGCGCAGAGATAGGAAGTCCCGCTGATTCCGGCAATGGGCATCTGATGAAAAAACGGGAAAGCCTCGAAATGACCGAAATGGTTAACGCGGGCAAAAAACAGGCTACCACCCCTCGGAGAGCACCTTTTCCAGCATGTCGACGAAGAAATCGGCGCTCTCCACTGTCAGGCAAAGGGGAGGCTTGATCTTCAACACATTGAGGTGATCGCCGGTCGGCTGCATCAAGACCCCGAGATCGAGCAGGCGGCTGCAGATTGCCGCTGTCTCTTCGCTCGCGGGTTCCAGCGTCGTTCTGTCGCGGACGAGTTCGAGCCCGAGGTAAAGTCCCATGCCGTGCACCGCGCCGACGATCGGATAGCGGTCGATCAGCGCGACCAGACGGCTCTTGAGATGATCGCCAACATCGCGCGCATTCGCCTGCAGTTCTTCATCGGCCATGATATCGAGGACGGTCATACCCACCACAGAACTGACCGGACTGCCGCCAGCGGACGAGAAGAAATAACCTTCCTTCTCCAGCGAATCGGCAATGGCCCTGGTCGTGATCACAGCGCCGAGCGGATGTCCATTGCCCATGCCTTTCGCCACCGTGATGATGTCGGGGACGACGCCCTGTTGCTCGAAGCCCCAGAAATGGTGCCCAAGCCGACCGTAGCCCACCTGTACTTCGTCGGCGATGCAGACGCCGCCGCGGGCCCGCACCTGCCTGTAGACTGCTGCAAGGTATCCGTCCGGCAGCGATATTCCGCCGGCATTCCCGTAGACCGGCTCGGCGATGAAGCCGGCCAATCCCTCGCCCCGTGCATCGACGGCTTCAAGGGCGTCGACGACGGCCTCCACGTAGCCGATCGTCGATTCCGAACCGCGGAACGCACCACGATAGGTATTGGGCGAGAGGACCGCGTGCACCCAGTCGGGCCGCGTCGTCAAAGCCTCCGGATTGTCGGCGATCGAGGTGGACACCGCATCGCTCGCGACCGACCAGCCGTGGTAGGCTTCGAGAAGGCTGAGCATATGCTTGGCGCCCGTGTGCGCCCAAGCTAGTCGCAGGGCGAGGTCGTTGGCTTCCGATCCGCTGTTGACGAGGAACACCGCATCCAGCCCTTCCGGCGCCAGGGAGGTCAGGCGCTCGGAAAATTCCGCAATGGCGCCATAGTGAAAGCGTGAATTGGTGTTCAGCCGCAGCCACTGTTCGCTGACCGCCTCCGCCAGGCGCGGGTGGCCATGCCCCAGAATGGTGACGTTGTTCAGCATGTCGAGATAGGCACGGCCCTCGATATCGAACATATGCTCCTGCCAGCCGCGCTCCATTTGCGGCGGTATTTCGTAGTAGTTCTTTTGCGGCCTTGCGAGATGGGCCTGCCTGAGCGCGAACAACGCTGCCGACGCCAGCTTCGGCGCATTGACGCCAACGCCCAGAAGGGCAGCCGGCGATGGACATAGTTCCGACCAGGCCATGGCCTCCTGCGGAGTGCAGAACAGCGGCGGTTCGACGCCTGGCAAGGTGGAGAGTTGTACGCGCAGCCCGCCGAGAGATCCGCTCTCACCGGATATGGTCCCGAGCGGTTGCCCGGGCTCGACCTCGGCTTCGTTTTCAAGCGACGGCTCAATCCCGTCGAGATGAAGGCTGACACCCTCGCCTGCCAGAACGAAATGGTGATCCTTCCGAATGACCTTCCCCGCGAATGGAGCAGCAACCGTGCTGCCGCCCGCAAGACAGACGTCGGAATGCAGCGTGAAGGTTGCGGATGGGGTGGCGCTCCGAGGCTTCGAGCGCGACAATCGGTATTCGCCATAGCGCGTGGCCGCAGTGCCCGTCTCGGCTGCCGCGCGCGCGAGCAGGCGCCAATCCATGTCGGACTGCGCCCAGTTTCCCGCAGCGAAATGCGGGCTTTGGACACCGAGATCGACGAAGGATATGGTCGCCGGGTCGATGTCGGGCAACAATGGACGCCAGTCCTCCATCGAAACCGCGGCCGTTTCGATGCCTACCGCCTTCAGGACCGCGACTTCCATGAGTTCGAATGGAACGGATACCGCCATATCGAATATGCGGCGTTCGAGCTCGAGATTGCCGCGAACATAGTCGTTCTCGGGATCGATCGAGATCTGCTGCTCGCTGCTGGCGACCAGAATGACCGCGCGGGCAACGACGAGCGGCCAGAGCGCGCGCAGCTCCTCCTCGGTGAGCGGATAAACCTCGTGGTATGCCTTCACTGCAGGAAGAATGTACTGCGGATCGCCATCAGCCTGATGTAGCAGCGAGGCGCAGGTGACCGCCAGATCGCCGATCAGCCAGCCGCGAATGATGTCGCCGAAATCGATGACGCCGTCAGGGACCAGATGGCCCCGCTCATCACGACGGCTGACAACGTTGTCGCCGGTCACGTCATGGTGCACGGCCTGTAGCCGCAAGGACGGCGCCAGGGGTTGGATTCGCCTCACGGCTGACACCATCGTCTTGGCGATGCGATCACGTGCGGCGCTGTCGGTGATCGCCGACAACAACTGGACCGCGACCGGACCGGCGCGGCGCAGGTCCCATTGCAGGCTGCGGTCGAGACCAGGATGCGTGAAGTCGGCCAGCGACTGCGCCAGGCGGGCGCAGAGAGCTCCCAGTGCCGCCACCGACTCTTTCGGCAGGTGCTTGCGGTGCGTCAGCCCCTCGCCTTCAAGATACTCCAGCAGTCGAACCTGAAAGGTCTGGTCGCGCACGGTGACAGCGATGATGTCCTGCCCGTCCGTCGATGGGATGACGTGAGGAACGCGCGGCGCATCCTCTTTCGTGCCGATATGGCGGATGGCTGCGTTCTGCGCCTCGAGCTCCACCGTCTCATATGTCACATGGCATATCTTGAGCACGTAGCTTCGTTCGCCGGTATCGAGGCGATAGTTGCGATCCTGCTGGCTGCCGAGCTCGGTGATCGCTCCTGACAAGCCATAACGCGACTGAAGGATGTCGCCGGCTTCCGCAGCGGTCACGTCAGGGCGTGGCAACGTCGCGCGATCGGCAAGCGTCTCGTCAGTCATGGCATCCCCCGCGGCATGATTCGATTTCGCAGACTACGCAGATAATCGAATCCTTGCCACCGGCAAGCGAGGAGATCGCGGTCGAACGACGGCAAAGCGGCCGCGGCGATCAGCCCATGCGTTCCGATGCGTAGCTGCCCGGACTTGCGGGAAATACGATCGTGCGGTTGCCGTTCAGGAAGACGCGGCGATGGATATGCGCATGGATGGCGCGAGCCAGCACCTGGCTCTCCACGTCGCGGCCGATCGAGACGTAATCGTCAGCGCTCTGAGCGTGGGTGATGCGGGCGGTATCCTGCTCGATGATTGGCCCCTCATCGAGATCGGCCGTCACATAATGCGCCGTGGCGCCAATGAGCTTCACGCCGCGCTCATAGGCCTGCTTGTAGGGGTTGGCGCCCTTGAAGCTCGGCAGGAAGGAGTGATGGATATTAATGATCTTGCCGGACATCTTGCGGCACATGGCATCGGAAAGGACCTGCATGTAGCGGGCGAGCACAATCAGTTCGGTGCCGGTCTGGTCCACGAGATCGAGGAGCTGAGCCTCGGCCTGCGGCTTGTTTTCCTTCGTCACCTTGATGTGGTGGAACGGAATATCGTGGTTCACCACGACCTTCTGATAATCGAAGTGATTGGAGACCACGCCGACGATATCGATCGGAAGCGCACCGATCTTCCAGCGGTAGAGCAAGTCGTTCAAACAGTGGCCGAAGCGCGACACCATCAAAAGCACCTTCATGCGGCTGGCGCCATCATGGATTTCGGCTTCCATGTCGAATTTCTCTGCGACCGGCTTGAAGCCTTCCTTGAGTGCCGCAAGACCGACGCCTTCTTCTGAAATGAAGCTGACACGGGTGAAGAACTTGCCGGTATCGAGATCGTCGAACTGCGACGAATCGACGATGTTGCAGCCCTGATCGGCCAGGTAGTTCGCGATCGCCGCCACGATCCCGCGCGTCGACTTGCACGTCACCGTCAATACATAGCTCGTCATCTGTTTCCGTCCTTCTCGCGCCGCCTGTCGGCCGGCTGCTTAGATCAAAGCGAAAGTCACGGATAGAGCACCGCGCCTTCATTCGTGCAACTATTTGCAAGAGACGCCATCAGAAGCTTTCAGGTTCCTGGCGCCTCCCCGTCGCGATCAACTTACGGCAGAGTGTGCAAAACTCCGTTCCGCTTGCGTCGTCAAGACGCGTATCCCCGCCGTGGGCCGCACTTGCGCGGCCCCTTCGACGAAGTCACGTTTTCGAGATGACGGCCAACCGAGCGAAGCGCTCGCTTGATGGAAGCCGACGCCGCGCCTACATCGACAATAAAGATGTAATACGACGGATCCGGCGATATGCGGTTCGCAAGAGTGTGGTTGATAGCCTTGGCAGCAACCGGCGCAAGTTTGGCGCCCGGCGCGAGCTTTGCCGCGGATTGGCGGCGAGCCGGCGAGCCGCAGGTCCAGTCGATCTATCCCTATGCAAACCTGCCGGGCGTCAAGGCGCAGCGGGATCCAAAGGACGAGGAACAGTATAGCTGCCGGACGGAGACGCGGCCGCTGCGCCGCGGATATGACAAAATCTTCCGGACCGGCGGGCTGCCAACCCTCGTCTACGTCTGCGATCGTGACGGCGTGGAAAGTGTCGGCACGCAGGTGCCGCTGCGCGGACACTATCAGCCGGTCCGCTGACCCGTTGGGCTGCCCAGGCGGTCGCCCCTACTGAGCATTATGAGTGTCCGGGAGCTCGTGCAGCCGGATTTTACGCCCAGCATTGTCCGAACGACAGCTCGCTGTCGACAGCGCGCCCAAGTCCTGATCGCAACCGCAATCAGCAGCCTGATCGGACGTCTTTACCTGCGCTGCTAATGTCTTTGGGGGAAGAAATGGGAAGACCTTATATCGGCCTTCACTTTGCATTTCTTAGGGAAATGGTGCCCAGAAGAGGACTCGAACCTCCACGCCTCGCGGCACAGGTACCTGAAACCTGCGCGTCTACCAATTCCGCCATCTGGGCGACGGAGAGCCATGTACGGGGGCGGCCCCTTGCTGTCAACAGGGTTTTTGAAGTTTTCCTGACAGGCAGCAAAAAAGTCGTTCATGCCACTCTTCGCCAGCGCGGTTGCAATCTGAGGCGGCCGCGATAGCGATTGCTGCAAAGGCGTCCTATATACACAGTAGAAAGGATCGTCTGATGGCCGGCTCTCGTAATTTTTGCCTGATCGCGCTCTTCACCCTGCTGCCCTACACGGCGTTTGCGATGCCGCTCGGCGTGTCTCCGCCCGCCGCCGGCGCATCGGACATCATCCGTGTTGGGTCGACGATGTGTGACGCGCGCGGCTGCTTCACTTTCGGGCCGGTCCAATCGTTCCGCCCGTCCTATGTGCAGCCGAACTATCGGCCGCCGACGGCCACCGGTCCGACCTACTATCGGCCGGCTGCGCGAGGTCGCGGACCGCTCTATTACGATCCCCCGCCCGTGCGCACGGTGCAGCCGAAGGCACAGGGACAACAGTTCCATGTGGATTGGTGCCGTAACCAGTACCGGACCTACAATCCGAAGACTGATCGGTTCCTGACCTATGAGGGTATCTACAAGACCTGCAATTCGCCTTACGACTAGGCTCAGCTTTCCAGCGAAGTGCGATCGACATGGCCGAGATCCCGGCCGGGTTCGATGATGTCGCGCACGCGCTGCTTCAACTCCTTCGGACCGGGAAAGCCGCCATCGCGCTTGCGCTCCCAGATCAGGTCGCCATCGACCCGGATTTCGAAATTGCCGCCGGTGCCGGGAACGAGCGCCACTTCGCCGAGACTGTCGGTGAAGGTCTGCAGAAGTTCCTGCGCCATCCAGCCGGCGCGCAGCAGCCAGTTGCATTGGGTGCAGTAGAGGATCGTCACGCGGGCTTTCCTGTCGCTCATATCAGGGGTTTCCTTTCGTCACTCCGATTTAAGAACTGCCGTGGCGTGGCGCAATCCGTATTGCAATCACCGGGCGCTTGGTGTTCCTCTCGGAGCCAGAAATCGTACTGGAGATGCTGATGCGGGTCGCCGTCATCGAAAACATGAAAAGCACGCCGCTCGGCTCGCTGGGGCTGGCGCTGGCGGAAGCCAAGGCCGAGATCGAGCACTTCTACCCCTGGATCGACGGCAAGCTACCGGCAGGCATTGCCGATCATGACGCCCTGGTGGTGCTCGGCGGCGAGCAGAATGCGATCGACGACGCGAACTATCCCTACCTGCCAGGACTTGCACAGCTCATGCGCGACTTCGCCGAGGCCGACAAGGCGGTGCTCGGCATCTGTCTTGGGGCGCAGATCCTGGCGCGCGCCTACGGTGCGGAGAACCAGCTGAATGCCGGACTGGAGTTTGGCTGGCACTCGGTCAGCAAGTCCGAGGATGGGCACGCGGATCCGTTGCTCTCCGACCTCGAGGCGGATTTCACGACATTCCAGTGGCACAGCGACACCTTCACGCTGCCGCAGGGTGCCACCCGTCTTGCCGTCAGCGAGCTTACTCAGAACCAGGCATTTCGTATCGGGCGCGCGGCCTACGGCACTCAGTTCCATTTCGAGGCCAGCGCATCTGTCATCGATAGCTGGAAGGGCGAGTTTGCGGAATCGATCGAACAGATGGAGCCGGGCTGGCATGAACGCTACGCGGCGCTTGCCTCCGCGCACGCCGCGGCATCAGATGCTACCGGCCTTGCCATCGGCCGCAATTGGGTGCGCATGATCCGAGCGGAAGTCCGATCACAGCCCATGGTCGCCGGCGTTTAAGCCGGCGACCTGACATCCCTAGCCGGCTTAGGTGGCGGAGCGGATCCAGACGAGCATTTCGCCGGGGGCGCGGTTGTCCCACAGATGGTAAGGCACAAAGCGGGCCGTACCCGTTCCAGCTGCCGGCGGCTTGGTCCGATAGAGCGTCGCACCCCAATCCGACTCATCCTTGGTCACAGCGATATCGAGAGCCACCGCACCACCGAGTTCGGCGATCTCAGCCGTCTTCGCGGATATATTTTCGCCGAGCCTGATTCCGTTCAGGCCTGCGCCGTTATCCGTCGCCTCGACGCAATAGACGAGCGGGCCACGCATCAGGGCAGTCCGTCCGGCATCCTGGCGTACCAGCGGGTTTGCCCAGAGAGCGCGTGCTTCGAGCGGAATGTTCAGGTCGATCTTGTCGCCATCGCGCCATTCGCGTTCGATGCGGGCGTAACCATCGAGTTCGACCGAGCCGAGATCGATTGTCTCACCGTTGACGGCAAGTGTCGTCCCCTTTGCCCATTCCGGGATGCGCAGCGAAACCGCAAAGCGTGCCTGCTTGCTCGTCTTGATGTCGAAGTGGACGGCCCCGTGCCAGGGATAGCGGGTCTTTTGCGTCATCTCGACATTGGCATCCGCGATCTTGAACCGCGCGCGTCCTTCGCCATAGAGGTGGACGGCGATCTCGTCATCCGCGACGCCATACATGTAGGAACCGATAGAGGCGAGCAGGCGGGCAATGTTCGGCGGGCAGCAGGGGCAATGGTGCCAGACCCAGCGATGATGCTTGCCGGCACTTTCCAGCGGGTTCTCGTAGAAGAACGTCTTGCCGTCGAGCGAGAGCCCGGCCATCGCGCCGTTGTAGAGTGCCTGCTCCATGATATCCGCATAGCGCCGGTTCGGGCCGCGGCCGAGCATGCGGTTTGCCCAGAACACCAGACCGACGGAAGCGCAGGTCTCGGCATAGGCGCTTTCGTTCGGCAGGTCATAATAGTCGGTGAAGCCCTCATTGGCGGCCGCCGGCCCGATGCCGCCGGTGACATACATCTGCTTGGTCGTCAGATCGTCCCACAAGGTTTCTAGGGCGCCGGTCAGGCTGTCGTCGTTATATTCCGTCGCGATGTCGGCCATGCCGGAATAGAGGTACATGGCACGAACGGCGTGGCCGACGACCTTTTTCTGTTCGCGAACCGGCTGATGAGCTTGGCCGTACTCATAGGTCTTCTGGTGAAAGTCCGCTGCACTGCGGCCGTCGCGGTTCGCCTCGTCGGTGAAGAAGTGCGGCTCGGTTCCGCGCTCATCGACGAAGAACTTGGCAAGGTCCAGATACTTCTTCTCGCCGGTCGCGCGGGCAAGCTTGACCAGTGCCAGCTCGACTTCCTCGTGGCCGCAATAGCCAGGAATCTTGCCCGGGCCATGACCGAAGACCGTAATCATGTAATCGGCAAAGCGGCACATGATATCGAGCAGCTTGCGCTTGCCGGTGGCCTGATAGTAGGCGACGGCGCCTTCCATCAAGTGGCCGGCGCAATAGAGTTCGTGGTGGTCACGCAGGTTGGTCCAGCGACGCTCGGGCTGAACCCGCTGGAACCAGGCATTCACATAGCCGTCCTTGTCCTGCAGTTTCTCATACATGTCGACGATGGCGTCGACCCGGGCTTCGAGCTCCGGATTGGCCCGGCGATAGAGCGAATAGGCCACCGTCTCGATCGATTTTCCGAGGTCGCTATCCCAGAACATCTGCGTCGAGCCGCCCCAGGGACCGATGGGGATTACGACGCCGGGGCTCGGCTTGGTGACGTCGATCGCCTGCAGCATACCCGCCGTGACGCAACGGTCGAGCAGCGTTTCAGCGGTGCTGTCGCAGATCGCGTCCTGGCGCTCCCCGAACAGCCCGTGCACATCGACATCCGGCACGGGAAGCGGGCGAAACTGGCGGTCTCTTTTCAACTTGTTCATGGCTTGATCCATCTTTCTTCAGAAGTCATTTCACCGCGCCGGCCATCAGCCCGCGCATGTAGTAGCGTTGCAGAAGCAGGAAAACGATGAGGCAGGGGATCGTCATGACGGCGACACCTGCCTGCACGGCGCCCCAGTTGATCGCCCCGAGACGGCCGGCGCGCACCGCCATCATCAGGACGGGCAGCGTGTATTTCTCGTTGCTGGAGAGCAGCACGAGCGCGGCCAGAAATTCGTTCCAGGCATTGAGGAAGGCAAAGATCGCCACGGTCGCGACGCCCGGCAGCACAAGCGGCAGCAGAACCAGCACGAGCATCTTCAGGTCATGGGCGCCGTCGATACGCGCGGCCTCCTCGATCTCCTTCGGCACCGCGTCAAAGGCGTTGCGCATCATGAACACCGAGAACGGCAGCTGCAGCGTCACGTAGACCAGCGTCAGGCCGAAGAGCGAGTTGTTGAGCCCGAGCCTGGCGAGGATGATGAAGAGTGGCGTCAGGATCGACTGGAAGGGGATCATCAGCGTCGCGATGATCAGGATGAAGAAGACATTCTTCATCGGAAAGCGATAGCGCGAGAAACCGTAACCGGCGAGCAGGCTGATCACCACGGTCAGCACCACGGTCGCAACCGACACGATGAGCGAATTGAGCGTGTGCTGCCAGATGCCGGCACCGAAACTGTCGAGCGAGCGATAGGAATCGAAGCTGATACCGTTCGTCGGCCATGGCGGCAGCGGTGGCAGCCGCGCCTCCGTGCCATGCCGGAGTGAGGCCAGCAGTGTGATGACAAAGGGAGCGAGAAAGAAGATGGTAATGGCAATACCGGTGCCGTGATAGGCGGCCTGCCCGCGGATTACACGGCTTTTCTTGCGACCGGTGACGAGGCTCATCAGCGCTCCTCCCCGACACGCAGCAGCCAAAGCTGCACGACACTGATGACCACGAGAATGGCCAGAAGCGCAATCGACAGCGCCGCGCCGTACCCGAGATTGAAGGACACGAAGGACTGGTTGAAGATATAGTAGACGACAGAGATCATTCGGTTTTGCGGCCCGCCTGAGGTCATGATGTAGAACTGATCGAAGGCGAGGATCGAGCCGGTCACGGAGATGATCAGCGCGAGCGCGATCGTCCTGCGCATCAACGGCAGCGTCAGAAAGCGGAAGCGCTGCCACCAATTGGCGCCATCGACGACGGCCGCCTCCGTCAGATCGGTCGGGATCGCCTGCAGCCCGGTCAGCAGGATGATCATTGTAAAGCCGGCTATCTTCCACACGACCATGACGCAGATCGTCAGGAATGCGCTGTCGAAGGTGGCAAGCAGATTGGGGCTCTTCTCGACAAGTCCGAGCGCCTTCAAGGCAGGACCGATGAAACCGCTGTCAACATTGGCCAGCCACACCCAAAGCAGCGATGCAGAGGCCAGACCGACGACGACGGGCAGGAAGATGACGGTGCGATAGGTGCTGACGAAGGCCCGCTGTCGCTCGACGAAAAGAGCAAGCGGAAAGGCGACCGCGAAGATAAGGATCGTCACGATGACCGTATAGTAGGCGGTGAAGTTCAGCGCCGCGACGAAGCGGCCGTCATTGAACATGCGGAAGTAGTTGTTGAAGCCGATCCACCGCTGGGCGCCCATCAGCGGCCAGTTGTGAAGGCTCATCCAGGCGGTAAATCCGACCGGCAGCACGAAGAACATGATCACCAGAAGCATCGCCGGAGCGATATAGAGGAGGCCCGTCCATTCCGGTCGTGGGGCACGTCTGCGCACGCATGCTGTCTGCTTTCGACCCGTCACGGTCATCGAAACACTCCGCATCATTCCTAGTAAAATCGGCCGGAGGACTGCCACACCCTCCGGCCACGGCCTCTGGGAGATTATTGGCCGCTGTCGATGATCGACTGCATCTCCGACTGTGCATTCTTGAAGGCGCCGTCGACGTCGTCACCGAAGATGGCCGCATTGGTAAAGGTCGCCCAGGGACCATTGGCGCTGTTGATCAGATCGTTGAACTGCAGCGTGTAGGGTGTCTTGGCGACCGAGATGGCCTTCAGGCCGACCTGCAACCTCGGATCGAGGCCCTCGAGCACCTTGTCGGCGATATCACCACGGGTCGGCAGGCTGCCGTACTTCGCCATGATCTTCTGGCCGTCCATCGAATAGATATATTCGAGGAATTCCTTCACGGCGTCGATCTTCTTGGTGCCCTTGGTGATGACGAAGTTGTCACCGCCGGCAAAGGAGGACGGATTGCCGTCAACGCCCGGGATGAGCGTCACGCCGAAGTTGATGTCGGGATGCTCGGTCACCAGCGTGCCGATCGCGAAGGCGCCAAGGCTCTGCTGGCCAATCTTGCCGTTGGTGAAGCTCAGGAAGTTGGCACCGTTGTCGCTGGCCGCACTTGCCGGGACGAGGTCCTTCTTCACCATGTCGCGATAATAATCGACCGCCTTGCGCATCTGCGGGGTGTCGAGCGTCGCCGTCTTGCCGTCGGCCGACAGGATATCGGCACCTGCACCCCAGGTGAGCGGCGTGAACGTGAAGATCATGCAGCCGCCGCAGCCGCCGCCGGAGAAATAGAAACCGTAGGTATCGTCACCGACCCTGCGGATCTTCTCGGCGTTAGCGGTGATTTCCTCCCAGGTCGCGGGCGCCTTTTCAGGATCAAGTCCCGCCTTCTTGTAGAGGTCCTTGTTCCAGGCGAAGACCGAGGTTTCGACCGACAGCGGCAGGCCGTAGACGCGGTCCTGATAGGTGCCGAGGCGGACGTGCGACGGCGACAGCGAATTGAAGTAAGGCAGCTTCTTTGCCCAGTCTGTCAGGTCTTCCAACTGTCCCGCAGCAGCAAAGGCCGGGTTATAGATGAGGTCCATCGACAACGCATCCGGCGCCTGGCCGCCAGCGATGGCGGTGGCGTATTTCTGGACAAGCTCCGAGAACGGCACCTCGGTCGCGACGACCTGGTTCTCGTGGCTGGAGTTGTAGGCTTCGACAACCTTTTTGAAGGATTCGCCGATACCGGAACGAACCCACATTTCGACTTTCTCGGCGGCCGATGCTCCGGACACCAGGCATAGGGTGGCAACGCTTGTCGCAGCCAACAGACGCTTAATCATGGCACTCCTCCCAAATTGGCGCACTCCTCCGCGCCGGTTCCTCATCTCCTGGGGCTTTGGGCCCCGCATGACTGCCGCACCACGAGGCGGCACGGCAATTTCCTGACGCCCGGCTCCACTGGGCGTCCCTCGGCCAGCGCCAGAATCGTCAATCCGGCCTGGCGCCCCAGCTCCTTCAACTCCATGTCGACGGAAGTGAGCGGTGGCCGCGTCTGGCCGGCGACAATCTCCCAATTGTCGAATCCGACTACGGAAACATCTTCCGGCACCCGAATACCGCGCTCGCGCAGCGCATCGACAGCACCACGCGCGATCTGATCGTTTCCGCAGAAGATCGCGTCCGGCTTTTCGTCCTGACGGCTCCATATCTGCGCGACGGCCTCGTGGCCCCAGGCTTCCGCCCACCGGCCGAACATGACGACCCCCTCCCCGCCGATAACATTGCGGTAGGCACCCGCGCGCTCACGAACCGAGAAGAAATCCTCCGGCCCCGTGATATGCGCGATCCGTCGACGGCCCATCTTCACCAGCCACTCCACCGCCAATCGCGCACCCTGCGCGTCGTCGGAGCGGAAGGTGACGCTCGTCGGCGTCCCTTCGGTGAAGGCGTAGACCACGGGGACATGCAGGTTCGACAGATCGACCGGAAGCTGCCGGTCCAATCGCTTGCCGGTGGCGATAATGCCATCCACCTGCTTTTCCAGCATGGCATCGACATGGGTCTGACCGAGCGCCGGATCGTCTTCGATGGCGCAGAGAAAAACCGAAACGCCGTGATCGACGAGCGCTTCGGAAATACCGGCCATGACCGGCAGCGTGAAGCGGCCGTAGGTATCGTTGGTCAGCAGCCCGATAGTGAAACTGCGCTTGCTCAAGAGGCCCCGGGCGAGCGCATTCGGGCGGAAACCGACCTCGCCGGCAATGCGCTTTACCCGCTCCCGGGTTTCGACGCTCATCCGACCGGTTTCGTTCAGCGCCTTCGAGGCGGTGGAAATACTGACCCCCGCCGCCGCCGCGACGTCGTGGATGGTAATCCGGCCTCTTTTTCCTCCCGCGACGTTCACCGCGCTTCTCCCCATTTGCAGATGAGAAAAGCTTTTCCCAACCGAAGCGTCAAGTGAGAAAAGGTTTTCTCAAGCAAAAATCATACAATTGCCATCAGAGCCTCAGGAGCGGCCGGGAATAAAGAAAATCGCGGCAGACCAATGCCCGCCGCGATCCAAAGCTTGAGCGATGTGGGTTTCGATCAGCCTTTGATCGTCTCCTTGCCTTCTTCCAGCAGACGGGCGGCCGCTTCGGCAGGCGTCGTCCGCTCGAATGCAAGCTCATCGGCAATCGGGCGGAAGACGCGCTGGTCGAATTGCGTCGAACCGAGCGGCGCAGGAGCAGGGTACTCGCCCACCTGATCCTTCAGCAGGTTTACATACTGCACGGTAGCCTGTTCGGCTGGATTGAGTTGCGGAAGAATCGCTTCGCGCACGGTAGGCGACATAGGCACGCCGCGCTCCACGCCAAGGATCTTGCCGGCCTTGACGTCATTGACGAAGAAATCGATGAACTTGGCGGCAGCCTCACCGTTCTTCGTGGCTCCGCCGACGCTCCAGATCAACGCCGGGCGATAGTAGTGGCCGGAAGGACCACCCTTCTTTTCGCGCGGCAGGAGCGTGATCGCGAGCTTGTTCTTGGAAATCAACTGGTAGCCGACGAGCTGATTGGAATAGGCCATGCCCATTGCCGACTTGCCGAGCGCGAGTGCGTTCGTGTCGATGGTGTTCTGGTCGAGCGTCTGGACATCGGCAGCGACCGTGCCGCCCTTCTTGCGCAGGTCTTCCCAGAACGTGTACCACGCCGTTGCATCGTCGGCATTGAAGCCGAGCTTGCCGTCGGCATAGAGGCTCTTGCCGCGCTGGCGCAGCCAGGCATCGAAGACGTAGGTGTAGCGCGCGCCATAAGGGCCGCCCCAGTAATTGTTCTTGCCGCCGGCCTTCGTCAGCTCGACTGCGATCTTGGCGTACTCGTCCCAGGTCAAATCCGCCGTCGGTACCGGAATGCCTGCCTTTTCAAAGGCCGTCTGGTCGAAGAACAGCGCGAAGGAGTTGAGGCCGAGGCCGATGCCGTAGAGCTTGCCGTCGACCGTCGTCAGCTTCAACATATCCTTGCCGAACGAGTCGACCTTCAGCGTCGAAGGCACGAATTCGTCGAGCGGCAGGCATGCGCCGCGTTTCGAATAGTCGGAGATCGTGCTCGGTTCGAGCTGGAAGACGTCGGGCACGGCGCGGCCGGCCATCTGGGTGGCGAGCTTTGTCCAGTAGCCGTTGCCGTCAAGCGATTCGCCAACGATCGATACGCCGGGGTTCTCGCTTTCATAGAGCCTGGCGACATCAAGCGTGCGTTTGGCGCGATCGTTCGATCCCCACCACATGGCGCGCAGCTTGGCATCTTCCGCAAAGGCCGGAATTGAGCTTGTGGCACCAAAGGCCAGCCCGGCAGCGACGCCTGCCGAACCCATCAGAAATGAACGGCGATTGACCTGCATGTTTCATCCTCCTCTTTCATTGCCCCGCCATCCTCCAACAGCTCTACGGGCTTATGCGGCGTAGATTACGCAAAAAATTCATCAATGCAACAAATTATCTTTTGCTTGCAAATTTGCATTATTTGCATAAACTTCGCCGTATGAACGAGATCAAGACCAAGAGACTGCGACAGGCCGACATTGCCACCATGGCGGGGGTTTCCGTATCCACCGTTTCCCGCGTGCTCGCCAATGAGCCCGGCATCAGCGAAAGCGTCCGCCAGCACATTCTCAAGGTGGCGGCCGAAAACGGCTACTCAGCGCGCACCGCAACCGGCGCGCTTCGTGGCACCCTCGCCCTGATTGCGAGCGACGGGGTGACGGGCGGGCTTAGCGTCTTCTACGAAGGGATCGTCGAAGGCTTGCGCGCCGGGGCGCTCGATGCCGGTGTCCCCTTCGAGGTGCGGCTGATCCGCGAGAACAGGGCCACGCCTGATGGGGTCCACGAGTACATGCAGACGGCCGGCGCCGGCGGCTTGTTCCTGGTCGGGATCGATCCAAGCGCCGAGTTGCGCGCCTGGTTAGAGGACGCGGCAATCCCGACGGTGCTGGTCAATGGCACCGATCCGAAGCTCAGGCTCGACGGCGCGTCACCCTCCAACTTCTTCGGCGCATATGAAGCGACGACCCGACTGCTGGATGCCGGCCACCGCAAGATCCTGCATCTGACGGGATCGCATCGAAACACCATCCGCGAGCGTGTGCGCGGCTTCAAGGCCGCGATCACCGACGCGGACGGTGCGGAAGGGCGCCTTGTGTCGATGAGCTTCCAGGGCAGCGCAATTCATGAGGCGCACGAACTGACGTCCGCAGTACTCGCGGAGAAGGCCGGCTTTACCGCCGCCTTCTGCATGAACGACTTCATCGCCGTCGGCGTTCTCGAAGCCGTCACCGAAGCCGGGCTTCGGGTGCCGGAGGATTTCGCCATCGTCGGCTTCGACGATCTTCCCTGCGCGCTGATGACCAACCCGCCGCTATCGACCATGCGTGTCGATCGCGTGGCGCTTGGCCGGGAGGCGGTCAGTCTCATGGTGGCGCGATTCAGGGACCGCAACGCCCCCGCCCGCCAGATTTGCCATGCCGTCGTCCCGATTGCCGGCGGCACCGTTCCGAACCCCTGACATGAGCAATGCCGATGACCTATGATCCTGCCAGTTCAAATCCGCTTGCCAACAATCCGCTGAAGACGCGCGAGGACATGTCGCGCGCGCTTCGCGACCTCTTCGATCCGCTGCTCCCCTATTTCTCGGCCGGCAATGCCCGCGTCCGCCTTGACGGCGCAGCTGCGCATTTCGACCGCGCAGCAGCGGATCTCGAAGGCTTTGCGCGGCCGCTCTGGGGATTGGCGCCGTTTGGCGCCGGTGGCGGCGACTTTGCCGAATGGCATCGTATTGCCGAGGGTATCGCCAACGGTACGGACCCAAAGCATCCGGAATATTGGGGCACGGTCAACGGCCGAGACCAGCGCATGGTCGAGCTTGCGGCGCTCGGATTTGCCTTAGCGCTTGTGCCGGAGAAGGTCTGGGAGCCGCTTGGCGGCCGGGCGCGCGACAACGTGGTCGCCTATCTCAAGCATGCCCGGCAATTCGACTACGCCGATAACAACTGGAAATTCTTCCGCATCTTCGTCGACATCGCGCTCGACTGCGTCGGCGCCAATTTCGACCGGAGCCTGACCAAGCAATATCTCGAGGAGCTTGAGGGCTTCTATCTCGGCGACGGCTGGTACCGCGACGGCAATGTTCGCCGGATCGACCATTACATTCCGTTCGCCATGCACTTCTATGGGCTGATCTATTCCAAGCTCGTCGATGACGACTACGCACAGCGTTACCGCGAACGCGCCCTCCTCTTTGCAAACGACTTCAAGCATTGGTTCGGCTCGGATGGCGCGACGATTCCCTTCGGCCGCAGCCTGACTTACCGTTTCGCCTGCGCCGGCTTCTGGTCGGCCCTCGCCTTCGCCAATCTTGAAGCGCTGCCCTGGGGCGAAATCAAGAGCCTTTGCCTGCAGCACCTGCGCTGGTGGAAGGACAAGCCGATGACCAACCGCGACGGCATTCTGTCGATCGGCTTCGGCTATCCCAACCTGCTGATGTCGGAAAATTACAATTCGGCTGGTTCGCCCTACTGGGCGTTCAAGGCGTTCCTGCCGCTGGCCCTGTCCGAAGATCACCCTTTCTGGACGGCTGAGGAAACGCGGCCTTCGGAAACTTTAAGCGTCCTGCCGCAACGCCATCCCGGTATGGTGCTCATGCGCAATGGCGGCGACGTCGTCGCGCTGTCCTCTGGCCAGGAGAACCTGCAGATGCGGTTCGGCACGGAGAAATACGCGAAGTTCGCCTATTCCAGCCGCTACGGTTTCAGCGTCGAATCCGACGAGCGCAACTTCGCCGGCGCGGCCTTCGATTCCGCCCTCGCCTTCAGTGATGATGGCCTGCACTACCGCGTTCGCGAGACCAACCGCGAAGCCAAGCTTGCGGGTGATGTTCTTTATTCCAAGTGGTCGCCATTCCGGGATGTGGATGTCGAAACCTGGCTGGTGCCGGCGGCGCCGTGGCACATCCGCGTCCACCGCATCAACACACCCCGGCCGCTGCAGACGGCGGAGGGTGGCTTTGCGATCGCACGCCGGGATTTCGAGCTCGATACGCTGGTCGCGAATGGCTCAAGCGCCTATGCGATCGGCGAAGCCGATTTCAGCGGGATCACCGATATCGGCTCCCTGACGCCGCGCGCCGGTCTCACGCAGAAGGCTCCGCCGAATACCAACATGATCGTTGCGAAAACGCTGGTGCCGCAACTGCGTGGTGAAATTCCGGCAGGCCAAACGATCCTGATGACCGCCGTCCTTGCCGCCAACGACGCGGGCACCGTAACCGGCGCTTGGACCACTCCCCCAAAGGCTCCTGACGTTGCGGAGCTTGAAGCGCTTGTTGCGAGCGCGGGCATAAGGGTCAGCGCCATCGAGGCGCCGGGGCAGATGCCATGAGGCGCCCCTCCATCGCACTTGCGATGCAGCCTTCGCGAACGGAGCATGTCCTCACCGCGCAGGCCCTGCACCGGCTTGCCGAGATCGGCCAACTTCTCGATCCTCAACCGCTCCGGAGTTTTAGCGACGATCGCGCCCGGCGCATTCTCGCCGAGACTGACATTCTCATCACGGGTTGGGGATCGCCCTATGTCGGGCGCGAGGTAGTTGCGGCGGCCCCACGGCTGCGGCTGATCGCCCATGCGGCCGGAACAGTTAAGGGAATTGTCGACGAGCAGATCTTCGATGCCGGCATAGCCGTGACGCACGCCGCCGAGGCAAATTCGGTTCCCGTTGCGGAGTTCACGCTTGCGGCAATCATCTTCGCCGGCAAGCAGGTATTTCGCTTCCGCGACCTCTATCTGGCGGATCGCAATCGCGACCGGACGCACCCGATGCAACGGTTGGCGATCGGCAACTATCATCGCACGGTCGGCATCATCGGCGCCTCACGCATCGGCCGACGAGTGATCGAGCTCTTGCGACCGTTCGAATATCGCGTCCTTCTTTTCGACCCCACCGTCGATGCGATCGAGGCAATCAGCCTCGGAACCGAGAAGGCAGATCTGCCGACACTGATGACGCAGTCCGACATCGTCTCCGTGCACGCACCGTCGCTGCCATCGACGCGCCATATGATCGGAGCCCGGGAGCTGTCGCTGATGAAAGAAGGAGCGACGCTGATCAATACGGCGCGTGGCGCCTTGATCGACGAAGCCGCGCTGCTGGAGACGCTCAGCACCGGGCGGATCGACGCGATCATCGACGTAACGGATCCTGAAGTCCCGGAGACGGCATCGGCCTTCTATGACCTGCCGAATGTGTTCCTGACGCCGCATATCGCCGGCGCGGTAGGGCTGGAGCGCGGGCGGCTCGGGGATATGGCAGTCGATGAAATAGAGCGGTTCACCAAAGGCGAACCGCTCCTCTATCAGATCCTGCGTCGCGACCTCGCCCTGATTGCTTAGCCGGCTTTCAGATTCGTCGAAGCGCCGCCCGCGACGATCTCAGGCATCAGGTCGGCGATCTTGACAACCTTGCCGCTGCGCGAGCTGGTCAGAGCGGCAATGCCGCACAGCACGGACATGGCGCCGGCGCGCGTCCCGGCACGCTGACCAAGCTTGTCTTCCATGCCCTGCTTGAAGATCATGTTGCGCATCCGGTCGTCGCCGCCGTAGTGGCCGCCCGAAGAATGCGGCACGACGATGCGTTCGACGGCCGGCTTGTCCTTCGGGAAATTGCGGACGAGCAGGATCGTGTCCTCGTCAGGCGTCTCCCATGGCTGCTTCTCGTATTGCCTGAGTTCGATACGCCCATGCGTGCCGTTGAAGGCGATGTGGTGGCCTTCGATCGGCTGGAAGGTGTTCAGCGAATAGGAAACGTGGACGTCGTTCTTGTAGCGGATGCTGACGACCATGGTGTCGGGGATGTCGATATCCTCGCGATAGACGCAGCCGTCTCGGAAGTAGCCGTCAATCTTCGACGGATCCTCGTAGAGCGTGTCGAGGAAGGGATCGGCCTCGAGGTCGAGGAAGTAGTCGCACTCACCCGAATGCGGACAGAGCTTGCAGCGTGGACCACGGAAGGGGCCCTTGCGCCCGTAGTTCTGCAGGTCGGCAAAGGAGGTGACGGCATCCGGATCGCTATCCAGATACCAGTTCAAAAGGTCGAAGTGGTGGGTCGCCTTGTGCACGAAGAGGCTGCCGGAATTTTCCGTGTAGGCGTGCCAGCGGCGGAAGTAGTCCGCACCGTGCTTGGTGTCGAGGTACCAGTGGAAGTCGACCGAAGTGACGCGGCCGATCTCGCCGGCGTTCAGCAGTTCCTTGATCCTGGCGGCCGTCGGCGAATAGCGATAATTGAACGAGACATCCACCCGCTTGCCGCTGCGCTTCTCCGCATCGAGGATACGGCGGATTTTGTCGACCGCTGTGGTCATCGGCTTTTCGGTTATGACGTCGATGCCCGCTTCCAGCGCGCGCACGACGATATCGTCATGCGTATAGTCGGGCGTGCAGACGATGACGAGATCGACCTGCTGCTCGGCGAGCATGGCATCGATGTTTTCGTAGATCGGCGCATTGCTGCCGATCATCGTGCGGGCTCGCTCGGCCCGCAGCGAGTTGGTATCCACGATCGCGACGAGATCCACATGCTCGCGCCAGCCGGCAAGCAGTTCCTTGCCCCACATGGTCGTGCCGCGGTTTCCCGTTCCAATCAAGGCAAAGCGACGTTTCTCCATCGAATGATCCTCCTCATGCGTATGAAACGAACAGCGTCCTGACGCCTGGCCGACAAAAACCGCGCCCCCTACTCGCGGCTCATGGCAAGGCTGTAACTAAACGGTTACCTGACGGCAGAGATGGTTTCCTGTCAATAGCCGATCTCGAATTTCGCGGATCAGGAAGAAATCGATGCGAGGGTCACGTGGACGATGTGGCGTTCCCAGGCATCGAGATTGCCGGGCTCGACCAGGTCGCGGCCGAAAATCGTCGAAAGCGTGTACTGATTGGACAGGTAGAAATATCCGAGCGAGGCAATCGTCAGATAGACATTGAGCGGATCGGCGTTTGCGATGAAGACACCGGCCTTCTTGCCGCGCTCCAGCACGTCGGAGAGCTCTCCAATCAGATGCGAATGCAGCTCCTTGAGCCGGACGGATTGGCGCAGCCAGCGCGCGCGGTGAAGGTTCTCGGTCCCGAGCAGGCTGAGGAATTCGGGATGCTTCAGAAAATACCGCCAGGTAAACAGCGCCAGTTCGCCAATGCCTTCCTGCGGCGTCCGGTCGCCGATATGCAGCTCGCGCTCGGCGGTGCGGATACCAACATAGGCCTCCTCGAGCACCCTGAGATACAGCTGCTCCTTGTCGCCAAAGTAATGGTAGAGCATCCGCTTGTTTGTCCCGGCACGCTCGGCGATGGCATCGACACGAGCCCCGCCCATGCCGTTCTCGGCGAATTCCTTGGTCGCGGCCTCGAGGATTGCTGCACGAGTCCGTTCCGGATCGCGTTGCAGTACACGCTCGGGCGATTGCCGCCTTACTCTCTTCTTTTCCCCATTTCCGCCGGCGCCTTCCATCGGTTCACCTTTCTAATTTCCCCATTGCGCTCATAATACGTTGAGAACAGATTGTAAAAACGAGAAGCGAGAGGAGGGCTATCACATCAGCGCTTGACAGCCTCAACGCTTCTCCATAGCTTGTAACCAATTAGTTATTTGTTGCAAGAGAAACCAGCAAGGAGCGTGTGGAGGCGCTCCCCAAGGGAGGAGGAGAACAGATGACACTACGCGTAAGCAGACGTAACTTCATGGCGGGGGGAGCAACGCTTCTTTCACTGTCCGCACTCGGATCCAAGGCTTTTGCCGCCGACACCCGCTTGCGGCTTCTATGGTGGGGTTCGCAGCCCCGCGCCGACCGCACCAACAAGGTCTCGCAACTCTATCAGACAAAGAATGCGGGAACGTCGATCACCGGTGAATTCCTCGGATGGGGCGACTATTGGCCACGCCTGGCGACGCAGGTCGCCGGCCGCAATGCGCCCGACGTCATCCAGATGGACTACCGCTATATCGTTGAATATGCACGGCGCGGCGCGCTCGCCCCGCTTGAGTCCTACATGCCGTCGAAGCTCAATCTTGGCGATTTCGACCCGGCGCAGATCGAGGGCGGCAGCGTTGACGGGCACTTCTACGGCGTCAGCCTCGGCGCCAACGCCGCAGCGACGGTTCTGAACACCACCGCGTTCCAGGAAGCTGGCGTCGATCTGCCGACGCAGGCAACCACCTGGGAAGAGTTTGGCAAGATCGGTGCCGAGATTACCAAGGCCGGCAAGCGCAAGGGCTTCTTCGGCTTTGCCGACGGCAGTGGCAACGAACCGCTCCTGGAAAACTATCTCAGACAGCGCGGCAAGGCACTCTACACGGCCGATTCCAAGGTCGCCTTCGGCGCAGAGGACGCTTCTGAATGGTTCGACATGTGGAGCAAGTTCCGCGAAGCGAACGCCTGCGTGCCACCTGATGTCCAGGCGCTCTACAAGGATACGATCGACACTAGCCCGGTCACGCTCGGCAAGGCTGCTGCCGACTACGCGCACAGTAACCAGTTCGTCGGCTTCCAGGCCGTCAGCAAGGACAAGCTGGCGCTGAACAACTATCCGCGCATCAAGTCGGATTCGAAGGGCGGCCACTACCGCAAGCCGTCGATGTTCTTCTCCGTATCCTCGCAGTCGAAGGTGATCGACCAAGCTGTCGACTACGTCAACTTCTTCGTCACCAACCCCGATGCCGCTCTCGCGCTCGACGTCGAACGCGGTATTCCGGAATCGAAGGCGATGCGCGACGTCGTGGCTGCCAAGCTTGATGCAACAGGCAAGATCGCGCTCGACTATGTCAGCGGCCTTGGTGACCTTGCCGGCAAGTTGCCGCCGCCGCCGCCCTCCGGTGCCGGTGAAGGCCAGGTCGTGCTTCGCACGATCGCCGAGCAGATTGCCTTCGGCCAGCTTTCGCCGAGCGACGGTGGCAAGCAGTTGGTCGACGAACTCAGCCGCATTCTCGCCAAAGGCTGACGCGGATGAGTGATGTGATGCGCACGACCGCCCCGGAGGGTATCAAGAGTGAATATGGGGCGGCAGCCCAGGGGCGTTTCAAACGCCTCTGGACCGCCAATGCCCCAGGCTATCTCTTCCTTTTGCCGTGGCTGATCGGCTTCTTCGGGCTGACGCTCGGACCGGCCGTCATCTCGCTCTACCTCTCGTTCACGGATTTCGACATGATCCGGTCGGCCGAGTGGGTGGGCGCGGCAAACTACGTGCGCATCGCAACCGCCGACCCGAAATTTGCCGCAGCGATGCGGGTCACGCTGACTTATGTGGTGCTGTCGGTGCCCTTCAAGCTGACCTTCGCGCTATTGGTCGCAATGGCCCTTAACAAGGGCGTTCGCGGCCTGCCGCTCTACCGCGCGATCTTCTATCTGCCGTCGTTGTTGGGCGGCAGCGTGGCGATCGCCGTCCTCTGGCGGCAGCTGTTTGCCGGCGACGGACTGGTCAATGCCGCACTTGCCCACTTGGGCATCCAGGGACCGAGCTGGATCTCGCATCCGAGCTACTCGCTCTACACGCTCGTGGCACTCAGCGTCTGGCAGTTCGGCTCTCCGATGATCATCTTCCTGGCTGGTCTGCGGCAGATTCCGACCGACATGTATGAGGCGGCCAGCCTCGACGGAGCATCCAAGTTCCGGCAGTTCTACAAGATCACCCTGCCGCTCCTGACGCCTGTCATCTTCTTCAATGCCGTCGTCCAGACGATCGACGCCTTCAAGGCCTTCACGCCGGCCTTCATCATCTCGGGTGGGACGGGCGGGCCGATCAATTCGACGCTGTTCTACACGCTCTATCTCTATCAGGAGGCTTTCGGAAACTTCCGCATGGGCTACGCCTCGGCGCTTGCCTGGATCCTCGTGCTGATCATCGCGATCTTCACTGCCTTCTCCTTCCTGACCTCGCGTTATTGGGTGCACTACGATGACTAACGGGATCACCACTGCTGTCACGGCGCCGCCGTCTGATATCACCAAGCGCAGCTTTCCGACGTCAATCGCGATCCACACGCTGCTGATCCTTGGCTCGCTGCTGATGCTCTATCCGCTGCTGTGGATGGTGTCCGCTTCGGTCCGCCCAGAAAACGAGATCTTCTCGTCTACGTCGCTTATTCCGTCGTCGATCGACTTCTCGTCCTACCTGCGCGGCTGGATCGGGCTCGACATCACTTTCGGCCGCTTCTTCTGGAACTCGCTCGTCATCTCGATTTTGACAGTCATCGGCAATGTCGTTGCCTGCTCGCTGGCAGCCTATGCCTTTGCACGCCTGCGCTTTGCCGGCCGGAACTTCTGGTTTGCGATCATGCTCGGCACGCTGATGATCCCGTATCACGTGACGCTCATTCCGCAGTATGTGCTGTTCCTCAACCTCGGGTGGGTGAACACCATCCTGCCGCTTGTCGTGCCGAAGTTCCTGGCAAGCGATGCCTTCTTCATCTTCCTGATGGTTCAGTTCTTCCGCGGTATCCCGCGCGAGCTCGATGAGGCCGCCATGATGGACGGCTGCAGCGCCTGGCGCATCTATTGGAAGATCATGTTGCCGCTGTCGCTGCCGGTGCTTGCGACCGCCGCGATCTTCTCCTTCATCTGGACCTGGGACGACTTCTTCGGGCCATTGATCTACCTCAACGATATGAACACCTACACGATCCAGCTCGGTCTGCGCACATTCGTCGACTCGACCAGCGCATCGGATTGGGGCGGCCTGTTCGCCATGTCCACGCTGACGCTGGTGCCGGTGTTCTTCTTCTTCCTGTTCTTCCAGCGCCTGCTGATCGAGGGCATCGCCACGACCGGCATGAAGCGCTGATGCAATTGCGGATATAGGTCAATGAGTATCAAGAGAGTTGCGATCGTCGGCTGCGGCATCGGCCGTTCACACATCGTCGAAGGCTACCTGCCGCATCCCGACAAGTTCAAGGTCGTGGCGATCTGCGACCTGAACGAGGAACGCCTGCGGGAAATCGGCGACGAATTCGACATCGCCAAGCGCACGACCTCGTTTGCCGATGTGCTTGATGACGCGAGTGTCGACATCGTCGATATCTGCACTCCGCCCGGCATTCACCTTGAGCAGGTGGTGGCAGCTCTCGCCGCCGGCAAGCACGTCATCTGCGAGAAGCCGCTAACCGGATCGCTTTCCGGCGTCGACACGATCATGGAGGCGGAGAAGACGGCCAAGGGCACGCTGATGCCGATCTTCCAGTATCGCTACGGCGACGGCATCGAGAAGGCGAAGCGGATCATCGAGGCGGGTATCGCGGGCAGGCCTTATCTGGGCTCGGTGGAGACTTTCTGGCGCCGAATGCCCGAATATTACTCCGTGCCCTGGCGCGGCAAATGGGCGACAGAGCTTGGGGGCGTGTTGGTAACCCATGCGCTGCACCTGCACGATATGCTGTTGTATCTGATGGGGCCGGTATCGAAGGTGTTCGGTCGCGTTGCAACTCGCGTCAACGACATCGAGGTCGAGGACTGTGCGTCGGCAAGCCTATTGATGCAGAGCGGCGCCTTCGTATCTCTCTCCTGCACGCTGGGCTCCCAGGAGGAGATCAGCCGTTTGCGGCTGCACTTTGAAAACGTCACCTTCGAAAGCAATCATGAACCTTATTCGCCAGGCAAAGATCCATGGAAGATCATCGCCGCGAATGACGATGTGCAGGCGCGCATCAATGCCATCATCGGTCATTGGCGACCGGTCGCGCCGCGCTTTACAACGCAGATGGAGCATTTCCACGCCTTTCTCAGCGGCAATGGACCGTTGCCGGTGACAACAGGGGACGCGCGCCGCGCGCTGGAACTCGTGACCGCCATCTACCAATCGTCCGATACCGGCAGCGAAGTCATCCTGCCAATCGGATCGGACAGCCCGAAGTACGCCGACTGGCGTGCTCGCACGAAATAATGGACCAGGGAGGATCCTGAGATCATGGCAACAAGCGTCGTTCTCCAGAAGGTCGAGAAGCGGTACGGCTCCCTGGACGTCATTCACGGTATCGACCTGAAGATCGATCCCGGCGAGTTCGCGGTCTTCGTCGGCCCGTCAGGCTGTGGCAAGTCCACCCTGCTGCGCATGATCGCGGGGCTCGAGGAGATTAGCGGCGGCGCACTTCTGCTCGACAACGAGCGGATGAATGAAGTGGCGCCGGCCAAGCGCGGCATCGCGATGGTCTTCCAGTCCTATGCCCTCTATCCCCATATGTCGGTTTACAAGAACCTTGCCTTTGGATTGGAGACTGCTGGCTACAAGAAAGCCGAAATCCAGCCGAAGGTGAAGCGCGCCGCCGAAATCCTGCAGATCGAAAAGCTGTTGGAGCGCAAGCCGAAGGCACTCTCCGGCGGCCAACGCCAGCGCGTGGCGATCGGCCGCGCGATCGTACGCGAGCCGCGCATCTTCCTATTCGACGAACCGCTCTCCAACCTCGACGCGGAACTGCGCGTGCAGATGCGTGTGGAGATTTCCCGGCTGCACCGCAGCCTCGGCAACACGATGATCTACGTCACCCACGATCAGGTGGAAGCCATGACCATGGCCGACAAGATCGTCGTGCTGAACGCTGGCCGCATCGAGCAGGTCGGTGCACCGCTCGATCTCTACAACAATCCGGCCAACCGTTTCGTGGCAGGCTTTATCGGCAGCCCGAAGATGAACTTCCTGCAGGCGCGCGTCGAGCAGGTCGGCGAAGCCGAGACGACCATCAACGTCTGCGGCAATTCCGTTCGCCTGCCGCGCAGGCTCAAGGCCGAGGCCGGACAAACCGTCACTTTCGGCATCCGCCCGGAGCATCTCTCCGTGCTTGAAAACAGCGGTATCACGCTCGCGACCGTCAACGTGGATCTTGTCGAGAACCTCGGCGGCGCGACGATGCTCTATGCAACGACGCCGGATGGGCAGCAACTGACGATCGCGCTCGACGGGCAGCAGAAGGTCGAACGGGGGACGAACGTGAAGGCCTCGTTCGACCCGGCGCGGTGTCACGTCTTCGACGCCTCGGGTGCTACCATCTAGCACGCTTGACAGCCGATCCCGCTCTGGCCATGATTTCAATAGGATAGGCCGCGAGGGGAGACTAGCGTGACGCCTGAAGATCGGATCTATGCACTCGGCATCTGGCAGGGTCCGATCGAGATTGAGCCTATCACCGGCGGCATCACCAACCGGAATTATCTGGTGCGGGATCGCGCGGTTTGCCGTGTCGTTCGGCTCGGAGAAGACATTCCCGTTCATCACATCAGCCGGCAAAACGAGCTTGCCGCCAGCCACGCCGCACACGCAGCCGGGCTTTCGCCGGCCGTAATCCATCATCAGCCCGGCGTACTGGTCCTTGATTTCATCGAAGCCAGGGCGCTGACACCCGACGACATAAAGAATCCCGCAATGCTCAAGCGCGTGGTGCCGCTCGTGCACGCTTGTCATCGGGAGATCGCCCGACACTTCCGCGGCCCCGCCGCAATCTTCTGGGTGTTTCACGTCATTCGAGACTATGCGGCGCATCTCGCTGCCACCGGCAGCACCTATGTTGCGCGCCTGCCAGCCGTGCTTGAAAAAGCGGAGCGGCTCGAGAAGGCGGCCGGTCCCTTTGACATAGCCTTCGGCCACAACGATCTACTTGCGGCAAACTTCCTCGATGACGGCAAGCGCCTCTGGCTGATCGATTGGGACTATGCCGGCTTCAATACACCGCTCTTCGATCTCGGGGGGCTCGCCTCCAACAACCAGCTTGGCGAGGAGGACGAACACCAAATGCTGGAGATCTACTTCGGTCAGGCAGTGACGAGCGATCTCTGGTACCGCTACTCGGCGATGAAATGCGCTTCGCTGCTGCGTGAGACGCTGTGGAGCATGGTCTCCGAGATCCATTCCACCATCGATTTCGACTATGCCGGCTATACGGCCGAGAATCTTGCGCGCTTCGAGCGCGCCTACGACCTTTTTGAACAGGACCGATAATATGACGAAGGAATTGCCAAAGACCGCCAAGGCGGTCGTCATCGGCGGCGGCATCATCGGCTGCTCGACGGCCTACCATCTCGGCAAGCTCGGCTGGACGGACACAGTTCTCCTCGAGCGCAAGAAGCTGACCTCGGGCACGACCTTTCATGCAGCCGGCCTCGTCGGCCAGCTGCGCACCAGCGCCAACATCACCCAGCTGCTCGGCTATTCCGTCGATCTCTACAAGAAACTGGAAGCCGAGACGGGGTTGGGCACCGGCTGGAAAATGAATGGCGGTCTCAGGCTTGCCTGCAACGAGGAACGCTGGACCGAAGTCAAACGGCAGGCGACGACGGCGCAATCCTTTGGGCTCGATATGCAGCTGCTGACACCGCAAGAGGCTTTCGACCTCTGGCCGCTGATGACGATAGACGACCTCGTCGGCGCCGCCTACCTGCCGACCGATGGCCAGGCCAATCCGTCCGATATCACGCAGGCGCTTGCCAAGGGCGCGCGCATGTCGGGCGTCTCGACATTCGAGGATACCGAGGTTCTCGATCTCGAGATAGACAAGGGCCGGATCCGCGCCGTGATCACCGAGCACGGGCGGATCGAGTGCGAGCGCGTCGTTGTCTGCGCTGGCCAGTGGACGCGATCCTTTGCTGCGCGCTTCGGCGTCAACGTGCCGCTCGTCTCCGTCGAGCACCAATACATCATCACCGAGTCCTTCGGCGTTCCGTCGAACCTGCCGACGCTGCGCGATCCGGACCGGCTGACCTATTACAAGGAAGAAGTCGGCGGCATCGTCATGGGCGGATATGAGCCGAACCCTATCCCCTGGGCGGTGAAGGGCATTCCCGAGGGCTTCCACTACACCCTGCTCGACAGCAATTTCGACCATTTCGAGCAGATCATGGAGCAGGCGCTTGGCCGCGTTCCGGCGCTCGAGTCTGTCGGTGTCAAGCAGCTGCTGAACGGACCGGAGAGCTTTACGCCTGATGGCAACTTCATTCTCGGCGAGGCCCCGGAGCTGAAGAATTTCTTCGTCGGTGCCGGCTTCAATGCCTTTGGCATCGCATCCGGCGGTGGTGCCGGCATGGCGCTGGCCGAATGGGTCGCCAAGGGCGAGCCGCCCTACGATCTCTGGCCGGTCGATCTCCGCCGCTTCGGCAGGCCGCATTTCGATACCGACTGGGTGCGAACCCGCACGCTCGAGGCCTATGGCAAGCATTACACGCTGGCCTTCCCCTTCGAGGAGTATTCGAGCGGCCGGCCGTGCCGCAAATCGCCGCTCTACGACCGGCTCAAGGCACAGGGCGCCTGCTTCGGCGAAAAGCTTGGCTGGGAAAGGCCAAACTGGTTTGCCGATCTCTTCGCCAACGAGGAACCGAAGGATGTCTACACCTATGGCCGCCAGAACTGGTTCGATGCCGTCGGCCGCGAGCACGAGGCTGTGCGCGAGGCCGCCGTCATCTTCGACCAGACCTCCTTCGCCAAGTTCGTGCTGAAGGGGCGCGATGCCGAGGCGGCGCTGTCGTGGATCGCCTCCAACGATGTTGCCAAACCGATCGGATCGCTGATTTACACGCAGATGCTGAACGACAAGGGCGGCATCGAATGCGACCTGACCTGTGCGCGCATCGCCAACGACGAATACTACATCGTCACCGGCACTGGCTTTGCGACCCACGATTTCGATTGGATAGCGCGCAGTATTCCGAGCGGAATGCATGCGGAACTTGTCGATGTCACCTCAGCCTACTCCGCGCTGTCTCTGATGGGGCCGAATGCGCGCGCCGTGCTGGAGAAGGTGACGAGCAGCGATGTTTCCAATGCGGCGTTCCCATTCGGTCGCGTCAAGACGATCGGCATTGCCGGCTGCCCGGTGCGGGCGCTGCGCATCACCTATGTCGGCGAGCTCGGCTACGAACTGCATGTGCCGGTTGAATATGCGACGACCGTTTATGATGCGCTGATGGCAGCGGGCGCTCCGCTGCAGCTTACCAATGCCGGTTACCGCGCCATCGAAAGCTGCCGCCTCGAGAAGGGCTATCGCGCCTGGGGCTCGGACATCGGTCCCGATCATACACCTGTTGAAGCCGGGCTTGGCTGGGCCGTGAAGACGAGGAAGGACACGCCGTTTCGCGGCCGCGAGGCGATCGAACGGCAGCTCGCGTCGGGCGTCAAAAAGATGCTCGCCTGCTTCGTGCCCGAGGATCCCGATATCGTGCTGCTTGGCCGCGAGACCATCTATCGCGACGGCAAGCGTGTGGGTTGGCTTTCCAGCGGCGGCTTCGGCTACACGATCGGGAAGCCGATCGGCTACGGCTATGTGCGCAACCCGGGCGGTGTGAGCGAAGATTTCGTGCTGTCCGGCAGCTACGAACTCGACGTGGCGCGCGAGCGCGTGCCCTGTCAGGTCTCGCTGAAACCGCTTTACGATCCCGATATGGCGCGCGTGAAGGGATAGGCACTGAGCCCAGGCGTCGTTCCTGTGCTTGTCACAGGAATCCAGCCACCGGCCGGGCGCGGTGAATGACCATAACTCGTGGAAAGGAACCTCCTGCGCCCAAGGACTTGGGCGCAGGATCCCTGTGACAAGCACAGGGATGACGGGTCATGGGAGGGCAACGCGCCAAAACCCAGCCCTCGCCACAGATGGAAGGGCCTCGAAAATCCATACTGCGACGGCCCGCACCGTCGCAGCACCCTTCCTTAGAACAGCGGCAGCTTGTTGTCCTGGATCAGGATCTCAAGCTTGTTCGCCACATCCTCGGTCCAGCCGATATTGCCAGTCAGCGCCGCCGGGAAAAGGCCCGATAGTCCGAACAGGGCTTTCGACACCGCGCCGCCATTGCGCGGCACGTCGGCCAGGAGAGCAGCAATTTCCCCCGCGCGGGGATCGCGCAATTCGTAGCGTTCGCCATCCCGGTTAACGCCAAGGGCATAGCGCATCCAGGCAGCCACTGCGATCGCATAGGTTTCCGCCTTGCTGCCGTTCGCCAAGGCTTCGGCGGCCGGCTCGAGGAGGCGCTGCGGCAGCTTCTGCGTGCCGTCCATGGCGATCTGATAGGTGCGGTGGGCAATCGCCTTGTTCGCAAAGCGCGCTATCAACTCGTCGGCATAGACTTCAAGATCGATACCGGGCACGGGATCGAGCGTGGCGGCGGCTGCGTTCATGTGGCGGCGCGCAAGCGCCGCAAGGCCGACGTCATCCATGACGTCGCGGATAAATTCATAGCCGCCTATGTAACCGAGATAGGCTAGCAGCGAGTGCGCGCCGTTCAGCATCCGCAGCTTCATCTTTTCGTAAGCGGAGACTTCCTCGACCATCAGCGCGCCGGCCTTTTCCCATTCCGGGCGGCCGTTGGCGAAGTGATCCTCGATCACCCATTGCGTGAAGGGTTCGGTCTCGATCGCCACCAGATCCTGCCTGCCCGTGTGTCTTTCGGCATCGCGATAGGTGGCATCCGTGCTTGCCGGCGTGATGCGATCGACCATGGTCGATGGGAAGGGCACGTTCTTTTCGATCCACTCACGAAGCTCCGGATCGATGCGAGCGGCGAACTCGAGCACGAGCCGCTTCAGGACGGCGCCGTTGCTCGGCAGGTTATCGCAGCTGAGCGGCGTGAACGGCGCGATACCCTTGGCGCGGCGGCGTGCAAGCCCCTCGACGATGTAGCCGATGACGCCACGGGGCGCATGGCGGTTGGCAAGGTCGGCGGCAATGTCGGGATGCTTCAAGTCCAAGCCGCCGGTCGCGGAATCGAAGCCGTAAGCCTTCTCGGTGACCGTCAGACTGACGATCTTGATCGCGGGATCCCCAAGCCGGGCAAGGAGATCGCCGGGATTGCGGGGCGCCACATGAGCGCGCAGGATCGGACCGATGATATTCGCCGTCGTACCCGATGTATCGCGCACGAGCATTGTATAGAGCCCGTTCTGCTCATTCAGGTGATCGGCAACGTCGGCTGTCCGCAGGCTCGCGACCTCGATGCCCCAATCGCCACCGGCGACCGCAATCGCGGCATCCGTGAACGGCGCGAAATGGGCGCGAAAGAATGCGCCGGGACCGAGATGCAGGATACCCGGCTTCAACCCGTTGCGATTATAGCCGGGAAGCTTGGCAGTCGGCGCGAGGTCGGAAAGGCTCGTCAGACGTTCGGTCACAGCTTGTATGCCTTCTTCGCATTTCCGTAGGAGAGCTCGCCGGCGACGATCTCGGCTTCCTTGCGGGACATGCGGTGTTCGGTCACGAACTGCGCCAGGAAGCGGCAGACCTCGCGGCGCCAGACATCGTGGCGCGCCGGGATCGACAGAAGCGCGCGCGTATCGTCGTTGAAGCCCGCCAGGTTGGCGAAACCGGCCGTCTCCACCACCTGGTCGAGATAGCGGCGAATGCCGTTCGGGCTGTCATGGAACCACCAGGGCGGGCCGATCATCAGGCAGGACCAGTGGCCGGCCATCGGCGCCAGCTCGCGGGCATAGGTCGTCTCGTCGAGGGTGAAGAGGAGGACGCGCAGGCCCGGCGCATGGCCGTACTTTGCGAGCATCGCCGAAAGCCCGCCGACCCAATCGGTCGGCGTCGGGATATCCGCGCCCATGTTCGGGCCGCGCGTCTGGAACAGTTCGCGATCGGTGTTGCGGCGCGAGCCGGCATGGATCTGCATCGTCATGCCGTCTTCGGCTGAAAGCCCGGCCATTTCGGTCAGCATCTGGCCGCGGTAAAGCTCCGTTTCCTCGGCGCTCAGCGTCCCCTTGTGCGCCTTGTCGAGCAAGCGCTGCTTGTCAGCCAGCGGCAGGTCCGCCGTGAAGGCCGTCGGCACGCCATGGTCGGTGGCAGTCGCGCCGTACTGGCGGAAATAGGCGCGGCGCTTGCGGTGGGCATCGATCAGCCCATCCCACTTTGTCACGTCGCAATCGGTCAGTTCGCCAAGCCGAACCAGGTTTTCGCGGAAGCCGACGGCATCCGGGTCGGTGACGCTGTCCGGCCGGTAGGTGGTGCGGACGCGGCCGATCCAGCCGTCTTCCGCCATCTTCTGGTGATGCACCAGCGGGTCGAGCGCGCCCTCGGTCGTGGCGATCGTCTCGATACCGAAGCGCTTGTGCAGGGCGCGCGGGCGGAACTCCGGCAGCGCCAGCTGCGCATTGATATGGTCGTAAAGCGCATCCGCATTTTCAGGCGTCAGCGGCTCTTCACAGCCGAGGACGGCCGACATCGCATGATCGACCCAGAGGCTGGAGGGCGTACCGCGGAAGAGATGGTATTGCGCGGCGAAAGCGCGCCAGATGTCACGGCCCTTGGCGACCGGCTTGCCGTCGAGGCGAGGCACGCCGAGATCGTCGAGCTTGACGCCAACGCTGTGCAGCATGCGGAAGAGATAATGATCCGGAATGACAAGCAGCGAGGACGCATCCTCGAACGGCTTGTCGTCGGCAAACCACGACGGTTCCGTATGCCCGTGCGGGCTTACGATCGGCAGGGCCCGAACCGTCTCGTAGAGGTCCCGCGCGACCGTTCGGATTGCCGGATCGGCCGGAAAGAGCCGGTCTGGATGAAGAAAGCCGTTACCAAGATCCATGAGAATTCCTCCCTGAAGGGCTATGGCCCTACCCCACAACGTGGGGCGCGGCAAGGGCTTTTAGTAACCAAACGGTTCACTTTTGCAAATCGCACGTCACCGCCCTCGAAACGATTGACCGCGCGGACTATTTCCGCTTTTCAGATGGCATGACATTGGCCGGTTGCGGCGAGGAGGTTCCATGTCCGAAGAGACGAACCGCATTACAAAGCTCGAGGAAATCGTTGCCCATCAGGCAAAGACGATCGAGGAACTGTCCGATCAGCTAGCCGAACAATGGAAGGTCGTTGAGCAGACGCGGGCCAAGCTGGACAGGCTGACGGAACGGTTTCTGTCGCTTGAGGAGCAATCGCTGGAAGCGCCGGCGATTACACGGCCGCCGCACTACTGAGCAGGGTCCTGCCCTTGTTTTCGACTGCCGGAATACCTATTAAAAGGGTGTGAGGACGACCTCCCCCTCTATGGGCATCAACTCGGGACGACCCGAACATTCCCACTAGGGGTAGACCATGCGTAAAACCGCAGACCGTGTCCGTCACGCCATCAGCTTCGAAATTATCGGACTTGCGCTTGTCACGCCGCTCGGCGCGCTGGCCTTCGGCATGCCTATGGCCGATATCGGCGTGATCGGCGTCGCCGGCGCGACGCTCGCGACAGCCTGGAACTATCTCTATAATCTCGGCTTCGACCATCTGATGCAGTACCTCACCGGCGGCACGCAAAAGAATGTTGCGGTCCGCGTCCTGCATGCGGTCATGTTTGAGATTGGATTGCTGCTCGCGCTGCTGCCGATGATCGCCTGGTACCTCGACATCAGCGTCATCCAGGCGCTGACGATGGATGTGTCCTTCGCGCTTTTCTACGTGGTCTACGCGTTCGTCTTCAACTGGGCCTATGACCGCATCTTCCCGCTGCCGGATTGGCAGCTGGGAGGGCAAGCACAGCAAAGCTAACCGAAAAAGACGGGACCGCCGCGGCCGGCGATCCCGTTTGCAATGCCTCAACTGTCGTGAGCGACGTGTCGCTCAGACATTGCCCATGCAGAGATACTTCATCTCCAGATAGTCATCGGCACCGTGGCGCGAGCCTTCGCGGCCGAGGCCAGACTGCTTGATGCCGCCGAAGGGTGCCGTTTCCGTCGACATCAGGCCGGTATTGATGCCGACCATGCCGTATTCCAGCGCCTCTGCGACACGCCAGACCTTTTTCAGGTCGCCGGCGAAGAAGTAGGCGGCGAGGCCGAACTCGGTGTCGTTGGCCTGGGCGATCACATCCTCGACCGTATCGAAGCGGAAGAGCGGCGCGACGGGACCGAACGTTTCTTCGCGCGCGACCTTCATCTCGCGGGTGACGCCGGTGAGCACGGTCGGTGTGAAGAAGGTGCCGGCACCCTCGACGCGCTTGCCGCCCGTCAGAATCGTCGCTCCCCTCGAAACAGCATCTGCAACGTGGCTCTCCACCTTGGATAGGCCCTGCTCGTCGATCAACGGGCCGATCGTCACGCCAGCCTTGAAGCCGTCACCGACGGCCATCGTCTCGACTTTGGCCGCAAGTTTGGCGGCGAAGGCATCATAGACTCCTGACTGGACATAAAGGCGGTTTGCGCAGACGCAGGTCTGGCCGGCATTGCGATACTTGGACGCCAGAGCGCCCTCGACCGCTGCGTCCAGATCCGCATCGTCAAAGACGATGAAGGGCGCGTTGCCCCCAAGCTCGAGGCTGATCTTCTTGATCTGATCGGCGCACTGGCGCATCAGAATGCGGCCGACCTCCGTCGATCCGGTGAAGCTGATCTTTCGCACCTTGTCGTTGCCGCAAAGCTCCTTGCCGATTGCCGGGCCGTCTTCTCCGACGATGACGTTGAAGACGCCGGCCGGAATACCGGCCTGCTCGGCGAGAACGGCAAGTGCCAGCGCCGACAGCGGCGTCTGCTCGGCAGGCTTTGAGACGACCGCGCAGCCGACAGCCAGCGCCGGGGCGATCTTGCGAGTGATCATCGCGGCCGGAAAATTCCAAGGCGTGATCGTGCCGACGACGCCAACCGGCTGCTTGATGACGATCATGCGCTTGTCGCTCGACGGCGCAGGGATTGTCTCGCCATAGATGCGTTTGGCCTCTTCCGCATACCATTCGACATAGGCTGCAGCGTAAAGGATCTCGCCGCGGGCCTCGGGGAAAGGCTTGCCCATTTCAGCGGTCAGGATGGCGGCCAGTTCATCGGCATGAGCGACCATCAGGTCATGCCATTTGCGCAGGATCCCGGCGCGCTCCTTTGCGGGCCGCGCGGCCCAGGCCGGCTGAGCAGCGTAGGCGGCGTCGATTGCTTCCCGCGTCTCGGCAGCCCCCATGTCGGGCAGCGAGGCGAGAACCTCGCCGGTGGCAGGATTGAGGACGTCAAAGGTCTTGGTCGCGCCGCCGGCCGTCCAGCTACCGTTGATATAGCCGGCATCGCGCAGGAACGGCGAGGAAAAGGGAACGTGTCTTGTCAATGCAGTCGTGAATGCCATGTCATGTAACTCCAGGCAAAGAAGGGATGGCCCTACTTACCGCTTGCTTCGAGGATCGAGGCTTCCAAAATGTCGAGCGCTTCGCCAAAGACACTATCCTGGATCGTGATCGGGGCGAGGAAACGGATGACGTTTCCATGCACGCCGCACGTCAGCAGGATCAGGCCTTTCTCAAGCGCAATCAGGCGAACCTTGTTGGCGAAATCGGCGCTCGGCAGCTTCGTCGTCTTGTCGTTGAACTCGACAGCGTTCATGAAACCCGGACCGCGGATATCGACGATTTCAGGCACCTTTTCGCGCAGTGATTCCAGGCGCTGCTTCAACCGGTTGCCAAGCTGATTGGCGCGATCGCAGAGATCTTCGTCCTTGATGACGTCGAGGACTGCGTGAGCCGCAGCGATGCCAAGCGGATTGCCGCCATAGGTACCGCCGAGACCGCCCGGTCCGGGCGCATCCATGATCTCGGCACGACCCGTGACGGCGGCCAGCGGGAAGCCGCCAGCGAGGCTCTTGGCCATCGTCATCAGGTCGGGTGCGACCTCATGATGATCCATCGCGAACATCTTGCCGGTACGAGCAAAGCCGGTCTGCACCTCATCGGCGATCAGGAGGATGCCGTGTTGGTCGCAGAGTTCGCGCAGCGCCTTCATAAAGGCGACCGGCGCCGGGTAGAAACCACCCTCGCCCTGAACTGGCTCGATAATGATGGCGGCAACGCGCTGCGGATCAACATCGGCGGCAAACAGCTTCTTCAGCGCGGCCAGCGACTGATCCGGCGTCACGCCATGCAGCTCGACCGGGAACGGGACATGGAAGACATCGCCCGGCATTGCGCCGAAACCGACCTTGTAGGGCACGACCTTGCCGGTCAGCGCCATACCCATGAAGGTGCGGCCATGGAAACCGCCGCCAAAGGCAATCACGGCGGAGCGGCCGGTCGCGGCACGGGCGATCTTCACCGCATTCTCGACGGCTTCGGCACCTGTTGTGACGAAGATCGTCTTCTTCTCGAAGTTGCCGGGCGTCAGCGCATTGAGACGCTCGGCCAAGTGGACGTAGCTCTCGTAAGGCACCACCTGGTGGCAGGTATGGGTGAAATGATCAAGCTGATCCTTGACGGCGGCGATCACGCGCGGGTGACGGTGACCGGTGTTGAGGACGGCAATGCCGGCCGCGAAGTCGATATAGCGTCGACCTTCCTTGTCCCAGATCTCGGCATTTTCTGCGCGATCGGCATAGATCTGCGTCGTCATGCCAACGCCACGCGAGATTGCGGCATTCTTTCGGTCTGTGAGGGTGGTCGCGGCCATCGGTGCGTTCCTGCTCTGGAATGGATGAACTATCTTGCATAACTTCGGCAAGACATGTAGAAAATTCCTACATTTTTCCTGCAAGAATGCAAGCGCCATTTGCCGCTTCAAACTGCTGTCGTTTTCAGCGATGGTCGTCGAAGAAAAACTAGGTCGAACAAGACCTCAAGAAGACAAACGAACCGGGAATATTTGGCTTATGAACAACGGTATGCCCGTGCGCTACAAAGTGGCGGAGGCGGCAAAATCAGCAGGCGTTTCCGCATCGACCTTGCGCCTTTGGGAAAGCCAGGGCCTCGTCGTTCCGGATCGGTCGGAAACCGGGCACCGGCAATACAGCGCCGAGGACGTCGCACGGTTAAAAAAGATAGCCTGGTATCGAACCGAGCGCGGACTCAATCCGGCCGCCATTCGCGAGGCATTGGAAAGCGAAGAACCATCTGAAAATTCGGATGCGTCTGACGCCTCGGATCTAGGTCGGCGGCTGCGCAGTCTGCGCCACGGCGCCGGCAAGACACTGGATCAGGTTGCCGGTGACGTTGGCATTGCTGCCTCGACACTGTCGACGCTCGAACGCACCTCTCAGGGGGTGAGTTTCAAGACGTTGCACGACCTTGCGGCATATTATGGCACCACGGTTTCCAGGCTTTCTGGGGAAGAGCGCGACGACATGCCCGAGGTCGTCCGCGCCGGCGCCTGGCGCACATGGCCGGAAACGACGCCAGGTGTCACGGTGCAGCTTCTGGCCGAGGGCCGCACGATGATGGATTGCCACCGTTTCGTGCTCGCACCCGGTGCGGCGAGCGAAGGCGCCTACCGACACGAAGGGGAGGAGTTCATGCACGTACTCTCCGGGAGGCTGGAGCTGGTCCTCGATTCCGATCAGTTCTTCGATCTCGGACCCGGCGATTCGCTCTATTTCGAAAGCCGTCGCTATCACTCCTGGCGCAACCGTCACGATGGCGAAACCGTCCTCATCTGGATCAATACACCGCCGACATTCTGAGCCTTGGCGGTATCGCCCGCCATGGCTTTGCGCTATAGGCCACAAGTGACAGTTCGAGTGTGAGATGAGATCGATGGCAGCCATCATACGATACCATGAAGGTGATATTTCCGCGGCAGATGCCGCCCGCTATACCGGAGCGATTGCCATCGACACCGAAACGCTGGGCCTTGTGCCGCGCCGCGACCGGCTGTGCGTAGTGCAACTCTCACCGGGCGACGGCACGGCCGACGTGATCCGCATCGCCGCCGGGCAGAAGGAAGCGCCGAACCTCGTGGCGCTGCTTGCCAATGGGCAACAGAAGATCTTCCACTATGGCCGCTTCGACATTGCCGTCTTGTTCCACACCTTCGGCGTCACCATGCAGCCGGTGTTCTGCACCAAGATCGCCTCACGTCTCTGCCGAACCTATACCGATCGGCATGGACTGAAGGACAATCTCAAGGAAATGCTTGACGTCGATATTTCCAAGACGCAGCAATCCTCCGACTGGGCTGCCGCAACTTTGTCCCCTGCGCAGCTGGAATACGCGGCCTCTGACGTGCTTTACCTGCACGCGCTGCGCGACAAGCTGACCGAGCGGCTGGTGCGAGACGGCCGCATCGATCATGCCAACGCCTGCTTCCAATTCCTTCCGACGCGCGCCAAGCTCGATCTGCTCGGCTGGGAAGAAGCCGACATTTTCGCCCACAGCTAAGACGTTTCTGGATTTTGCACGTATTGAACCGGGCGCGGCGATGCGCGTACCGGCCATTAGTAATTCGTTAACGCCGCTTCGTTAGATTATTTACCAATTTTTATGCATTCAACGGCGCGACGGAGCGCCGCGTCGGGCAGACCGAACTGCCGGGGAATGCAACGGGCCGGATGAGCGCGGCCTTCTTGTAGCCTGCCTTCACCGCACTTTACGAAAGAAGGAGCATGACATGTTGTCTCCGGTTCGTGCAGCGTCAAATGGAAGCCTTTCCTCCCAGAGCCAGACCGCGGCCGTCAGTACCGATGGCCTCGTGCGCGCGGCCAGCGCCGTTGCTCCCGTGCATCAGATTCAGGGCGCCGATCTCAATTCTTCTGTTGCCGGCAAGCTCAGCATTCTTCTGCTAGCTGTCCGGGCGCGGATGGTCGACGCCCTTCTCGATGTGCTCAGTGCCACGAGCGAGGCGCTTGCGACCCCGCGCGAGGACGACGAAACCGACCTAGCCTTTGCCTCCCGCCTGGCAGCTGCGATCGAGAAGCTGCCGCCGGCGAAGATCGAAAAAGTCGAGCGACAGCTTGCAATGCAAGGCCACGCAGTTCCGCTTCGCCTGCTTGCAGAGGCGCTCCGGAACCCGGCTGGACCGGAGGCTGCCCGCATCGCCACCTATCTTGAAACGATCCGCTACAAGGATCGCGATCTCGCCGCCCGCGCTGTGGTTCGCTCCTACGGCCAGAACGACGCCTCGCCGACGCGCCAGGAACAGCGGACGGAAATTCGCATCCATCGGGACAATCTTGCTGGGACTGCGCAGGTACCTCTGCCGACAAAGCAGGAACCGGACTCTGCACGGCCGCAGACCGCACTGGTTGCCGCGGCCCATATCGATGGCGGCGACGAGCGGACCGAACTCATCAAGAACGATGCAGTCGCTGACGAACCGATCGTCAATCCGACCGCCAAGGCGTCCGCCGAAGAAACACTCGCGGAGCCTAATCAAGATGTGCAGGAGAGCGTGCCGCCAAGGCACGCCGCGGATCCGGCACGGGAAACCGTACAAGCCGAGACCGCTCGGACAACGTCCAAGGGCGACCCGATCATTCCGAAGAGTTGGCCGGCGATATCAGCCTCGCTGTCGAACGATACCACGAAGCTGATCGTTACAATCATTCAGGACCAGGAAACAGAAGTGCTGCTGGAAGCCGCCGATCCCGATCCTGCGGTCGAGATCGATATCATCCTCGACGAAACGGTCCTCGCCGATCTGCCGGAAGAATTGACCACCCTGCCCGATCTGCATCCATTGCCGGAGGGCATTGCGCGCCAATCGCCCCTCATCGCGGAACAACCGGCAACCGAAGCGGCCGCAGCGGCTGCAAAAAGACACCCTGCCGCGGAACCGCCAGCACCCTTGACGGTGCAGCAGGCGATCGACGAGACCTATGCGCCGGTGCTCATGAAAATCGTCGAGGGCGTGCCGTACGCCACGCAGCCTTACGAGTTCTCGAAGGACGAGGCCGACGATAGTGGCGCCCACGCGATGTACCGCGAGGACCACAACGGCGGCGAGCCGTCGGAAGAGGAAGAGCGGCAGGGCGAGCCGTCGGACGACGACGAAACGGACATCCTGATGGACAGTGAGGCGGCTGCAGCGATTGCCGCCCGAGAAAGTCTGATCAAGGCCGGCACGCCGCCTCACCGCCCGGCGCCGGCCCTGCCAATCGCCGTGAGTGGCGACGAAGCCTATTCGCACTACCGACGCAAGGTCGACTGGGAATAGCTCGCCATTGCAACGACAGTACAGAAACGAAGAACCCGCCGGATCGCTCAGGCGGGTTCTTTTGTTCTTCAAGCCTGCTGGCGATTATTCGCCGCCGCGGTTCTTCAGAGCCGCGCCGAGAATGTCTCCGAGCGAAGCGCCGCTGTCGGACGAACCGAACTGAGCAACAGCTTCCTTCTCTTCCGCGATTTCCAGAGCCTTGATGGACAGCATGATCTTGCGGTCCTTCTTGGAGAAGTTGGTGACGCGGGCGTCAACAACCTGGCCAACCGAGAAGCGTTCCGGACGCTGCTCGTCGCGGTCGCGCGACAGGTCTGCGCGGCGGATGAACGACGTGATGTCTTCGTGGTCGACGAGCTTCACTTCGATGCCGCCGTCGTTGACTGCGATGACTTCGCAGGAAACGACTGCATTCTTGCGCAGGTCGCCCGAAGCTGCGGCTTCGCCGACAGCGTCCTTGCCGAGCTGCTTGATGCCGAGCGAGATGCGCTCCTTTTCGACGTCAACATCGAGAACGACCGCCTTAACGACGTCGCCCTTGTTGAACTCTTCGATGACCTGTTCGCCCGGACGGTTCCAGTCGAGGTCGGAGAGGTGCACCATGCCGTCAACATCGCCGTCGAGGCCGATGAACAGGCCGAATTCGGTCTTGTTCTTGACTTCGCCTTCGACTTCAGTGCCAGCCGGATGGTTGCGAGCGAATGCCGCCCACGGATTTTCCAGCGTCTGCTTGAGGCCGAGCGAAATACGGCGCTTGGACGGATCGACTTCGAGAACGACGACTTCGACTTCCTGGCTCGTGGACAGGATTTTGCCGGGGTGTACGTTCTTCTTGGTCCAGGACATTTCCGAAATGTGGATCAGGCCTTCGATGCCCGGCTCCAGCTCGACGAACGCACCGTAGTCGGTGATGTTCGTGACGGTACCGGAAATCTTCTTGCCTTCCGGATACTTGGCCTGGATGCCATCCCACGGATCCGACTCGAGCTGCTTCATGCCGAGCGAGATGCGGTGGGTTTCCTGGTTGATGCGGATGATCTGAACCTTGACCTGCTGGCCAATGGACAGGATTTCCGACGGATGGTTCACACGGCGCCATGCCATGTCGGTGACGTGCAGCAGGCCGTCAATGCCGCCGAGGTCAACGAACGCACCGTAATCGGTGATGTTCTTGACGACGCCGTCAACAACCTGGCCTTCTTCGAGGTTCTGAACGATTTCAGAACGCTGCTCGGCACGGGATTCTTCCAGAACCGTACGACGCGAAACGACGATGTTGCCGCGGCGCTTGTCCATCTTGAGGATTTCGAAGGGCTGCGGGTTGTGCATCAGCGGGGTAACGTCGCGGATCGGACGGATGTCGACCTGCGAACGCGGCAGGAAGGCAATCGCGCCGTCGAGGTCAACCGTGAAGCCGCCCTTGACCTGGTTGAAGATAACGCCTTCAACGCGCTCACCAGCTTCAAACTTGGCTTCGAGCTTGACCCAGCTTTCTTCGCGGCGAGCCTTCTCGCGCGACAGAACTGCTTCGCCGAGAGCGTTTTCGATGCGCTCGACGTAAACTTCGACTTCGTCGCCGACCTTGAGCGAGCCGTCCTTGGCCTTGGCGCCGAATTCCTTGAGTAGGATGCGACCTTCGACCTTGAGGCCGACGTCGACAACGGCAGAGTCCTTCTCGATTGCCGTTACGATGCCCTTGGTGACATAGCCTTCAGCCAGGTCGTGCTTGGCAAAGGATTCTTCGAGAAGGGCCGCGAAATCTTCGCGAGAGGGAGTAGCTACTGACATGTAATCTCCTGCATATCCGAATCCGGATACGTATGCGCCGGTTGGTTCGTGTTGAACGGGCCTGAACCCAGTCCGCTTCCTGTCGGGAAGCAATCCGGCGCTTGGACGGAATTTCAGGCTTAGTCTTCGGAAGCGGCCCAGGCAAAGCTTGGGCAAATCGCTCGAATTAGGTATTTCGGCTCAAAGCTGCATCGATGATCGACTTCGCAGCTTGAAACGCGGCCTCTATACTCATTTCCGACGTATCAAGCAAGTGCGCGTCTTCGGCTGGTTTCAAAGGGCTGTCGGCCCGTCCCATGTCGCGTTCGTCGCGGCGCTTGACGTCGTCGAAAATGGCATCGAAATCGGCAATTCCTCCCTTGCCTGTTATTTCGTCGTAGCGGCGTTTCGCCCGAACCTCGGGACTTGCCGTTACATAGAGCTTTACCGGCGCCGCCGGGCAGACGACGGTTCCGATATCACGGCCGTCGAGCACCGTTCCGGGCGCCTTTTCAGAAAACCGCCGCTGCGCCTCCACCAGTGCACGCCGCACCGAAGGCATCACCGCGATCTTCGAGGCCGCCTCGCCAATCTCATGCTTCGAAAGTATATCGCGATCGAGACCGGCCAGTTCAACCTCGCGCGCCATCTTTTCTGCCACCGCCTCGTCGTCGAGCGTCAGGCCGGCATCGAGCAAAGCCTTTGCCGTCGCGCGGTAGGTCAGCCCCGTGTCGAGATGATGAAAGCCGTAGGTCTCCGCGATGCGGCGCGAGAGCGTTCCCTTGCCTGCGGCTGCGGGTCCATCGATGGCGATCGTAAACTGTTTGGAGCTCATCTGTCCGTTCATGTCTCCGCCAATCCGCCGTAGCGGCGGACGAGATCGACCATGTCTTCCCGACCGGACTCTTCACCGAGACCGGCAACAACACCTTCGCGATCAGCAACCGGTCGGTTCTGGCTGACCTTCCACTTGCCTTCAATCGCTGCAATCTCGATTTCGACGCCGATGATGCCTTTCATCTGCGCGCGGATGAAATCATCAGGCGCATCACCCACTGCCCAAGGCCTGTCGCGTGGGCCTTCCTGTTGCGTGGTGATCGCGTTGATCTGCTGAAGCAGCCAGTCCGCGTCGTCGATGACACGGGCCCTGCCCCTGACCTGTACGATCGCGTAGTTCCAGGTCGGCACGACTTTACCGGTCTCCTGCTTCGTCTGGTACCAGGATGGCGTGATGTAGGCATCGGCGCCCTGGAAGACGGCGAGCACATCCGCGCCGGCGTCGATATCGCGCCACTGCGGATTGGCCTTGGCGAGGTGAAGGCGCAAGATCCCCTTTTCGGAGGCTGCGGCATCCAGATGGAAAGGGACCGAATTCGCCATCAAGCCCGAAGTACCCGCAGTGATCAGCATGCCGAGCGGATGTGCCCGGATCAAGGCGTGCTGGACACTCAAGTCTTCCTCACGAAAATGCGGCGGCTGGTACATTTCTCGCACCTATCCCGGCAGCCGGCCACGCGCCGATCTACCCTGCAAATGAACAATCGCCGGCTCACTATCACAAATGGCGGCGCCGGTCATCTGGCGCGCATGAGCGATGCATGAAGTTTGGCTTTGACATGCCGTGCTGCAACGATTATGGGGACCGGCTTATAAATTCCGAATAGAACGCCGGGTTTCACGGCATTTGCCGAATCTTGATTCGGCCATTCTCACGAGGCTAACAGTGGCGAAAGCTGAACTTGGAACGAAGCGTACCGATCCGGAAACCGGCAAGAAGTTCTACGACCTGAACCGGGATCCGATCGTTTCTCCCTATACGGGCAAGTCCTATCCGCTCTCCTTCTTCGAGGAAACCTCTGCTGCCGCAGCGGCTGAAGCCCAGGATGAAGAGGAAGTGGCAGAAGTCGATACCGAAAGCACGGAAGTCGAACTGGTCTCGCTCGAGGACGCTGATGAAGGCGCATCCGGCGACGAGATTCCAGATATGGGTGATGACGACGTCGAAATCGAAGGCGACGACGACGACACCTTCCTCGAAGCCGACGAAGACGACGATGACGACGACATGAGCGACATCATCGGCGTCACCGGCGACGAAGACGAAGTCTGATCGGATTAAGTCTCGGCCCGGACGAGAAAATTTCGCCGGGCCGATTTTTTTGGCTTGCTATCTCCAAAAACCGGAAGTAAGAAGCCGCCACTCCGCGAGGCAAGCGCTTCGCGAAGCATCCCAGGACCGGCCTAGCCGGACCGCCTTGATGGGGCTATAGCTCAGCTGGGAGAGCGCTTGCATGGCATGCAAGAGGTCAGCGGTTCGATCCCGCTTAGCTCCACCAAATTTCTCCCGACACGAATAACACTGGCTGTTCGACGCGTTTGGAACCACTTTCGTCTTAACGGCTGTCGCGCCCGAGGACTGTTCGCTCGCGGTCATTTCCTCATACACTGCTTTGCCAAATTTTTAGCAACTGCGGGTATGTATGGTTCCGATGCCGACTGATCGGCAGCCTGGAGCCTTGGTTCAATGACACGAGAAAGACGGCGGCGCGTCATACGCACGCGCAGAACGACGACCGGCCTGATGCTTGCCGGCGCGATTTCCTTTCTGGCGGGTATGACCGATGCGACCGGACTGGCGCTGACCGGTGATTTCGTGTCGTTCATGACGGGCAACACAACGCGCGCCGCCCTGTCGCTCGGCGGCGGCGATCTACGGCATGCGGCCATTCTACTCTCGGCGATCATGGTCTTCGTGCTTGGCAATGCAGCCGGGATCGTGATCGCGCATTTCGCGGACCGGCGCACCTTCGCCGTGCTTTCCTGCGTCAGCATCGCGCTGGCTACCGCCTCTCTCATGATGGGCGAGAGCGTGGCGATGCCGCGCTTCTATCTCATCGTCGCTTCGATGGGGATGGTGAACGCGGCCGTGGAGCAGATCGAGGGGCTGCCGATCGGGCTGACCTATGTGACCGGAGCGCTCTCGCGTTTTGGGCGTGGCCTTGGGCGCTGGATTATCGGCGACAAACGATTGGAGTGGACGATCCAGATCGTACCGTGGGCCGGCATGTTTGCGGGCGCGGTGATGGGCGCGCTGCTCACACAGATCGCGGGTGCGGCGGCCCTGTGGGTGATTGCCGTCTTTGCGATGCTGGTTGCGCTCGCCTCTCTGCTCATCCCCAAACGCCTGCAACGTCGGTTTAACGCCACGCCACGTTCGGCGGTGCGCACGAAATGAAGTCGCAATAGAGGCCTATCGAATCAGATAGATGGCGGGCGGAAACCGCTGAAGGAAGACAACCTTGTTTCTCTTTTCAAAGCTCATCTGGATCTTCGGGCAGCCATTGTCGCTCGCTTTCCTTTTCGTCCTGTTTGCCCTGGTGACGGGCCTTGTCCGCTGGCGTGCGACAAGTCTCGTTTCCTCGGCGATTGCGGGCCTGATTTTGTTCGTCACGCTCTACACCACCGTCGGCAACTACCTTCTGCAGGGTCTCGAGGATCGGTTTGTCAAACCGCAGGATCCGGCAAGCCTGCAGTGCATGATCGTCTTGGGCGGTGCATTCGAGAACGAGGTGAATACCGCCCGCCACGGAATAGAGCTCAATGCCGGGGCCGATCGCTTCGTCGAAGCGCTGCGCCTGGCGCAGAAATTTCCGCAGACGCGAATCCTGATTTCCGGCGGCGATGGGTCGATCTCCGGCATCTACGAAGGTGACGCGGCGATATCGGCGCGCTTCTTCCCGATGTTCGGCATTGGCCGAGACCGCCTGGTCGAAGAAACGAAATCGCGCACGACCTTCGAAAACGCGATGAACACCAAGGAGCTTCTGGCAAGCCAAGGTCTTTCGAACTGCCTGCTGATCACCTCCGGCTACCATATGCCGCGATCGGTCGGCATCTTCCGTAAACTTGGAATCGACGTCGTGCCGTGGCCGACGGACTACCGCACTGACGGGCGAGAAAGCCTTGGCTTCGATTTCACGCAGCCGAGCCGGAATTCCCAGAACCTGGCAACGGCAATCCGCGAATGGTTCGGGCTCGTCGGCTACTACCTCGCCGGCCGCACTTCAGAGCTCTATCCGGGCTGAACTAGCTATTTCTTGGAGATCGTCACGAACTTGGTGCCGCGCACACGGGCTGTGACGACACAAGGCTCCTTCGCCTTGTCAGCATCCGGACGATCGCAGAAACGCGGGTGCATCTTCATTGCCAGCACCATGTTGCCGAAGCGCTTCACGAAGTCATAACCGTAGACCTGGGCGGTCGCGATCATGAAATAGCCGCCCTCGGCGACCTGCAGATAGAAATTATAAGTGCAGCCGTCATCATTGCACTGCGGACCCTTCTCGCCGTCGCAGGTGAGCTCACCCTCGTTGACGACGGCGTCGATCAGGCCGTCATTGTTGATATCCTGGCGGAGGACGAAGCCGTCCGAAAATTCCGCCTTGGTGCACTGCTCCTGAAAGTGCTTCTTCTCATAGACCTCCGGATCCGAGATAAGCGATTGCTGTGCGAAGGCCGCAACGGGGGCGACGAGTAGCGCGGCAAGGTTCAGAGCGATCAGGAGCGTTTTCACGAAGGGTTTCTCTTTTGGTCGAATAAGGACGCTGTTGGCCGGACAGTTTGCTTGATCCGGCTTGCGCCGCCCTTGCCGCCGTGATTCATATTCGAAAGATACGCGCCGGTTCTGGAGGACTGCATGCCGCTGTTCGTCTATGTGGATTATGCCGGCGTTGCGCTTTTTGCGGCAACAGGCGCGCTCGCGGCCTCGCGGAAACAGCTTGACCTGATCGGCTTCCTGTTCTTCTCCATCGTCACGGGGACGGGTGGCGGTACGGTGCGCGACATTGTCCTTGGCCGTGTGCCGGTGTTCTGGGTTCTGAACCCGACTTACGTCATCGTCTGCTGCGCCATCGGCGTCCTGGTGTTCTTTACCGCCCACCTCGTTGAATCGCGCTATCGCTTGCTGATCTGGCTCGATGCCGTAGGGCTGTCGGCTTACTGCGTGATGGGTGCCGCGAAGGGCCTCGCCGCCACGGGCTCGCCAACGATCGGCATCGTGACCGGGACGTTGACGGCGACCTTCGGTGGCATCCTGCGCGATCTACTGGCCAACGAGCCGTCCGTGCTGTTGCGGCCGGAAATCTACATCACCGCAGCACTGGTCGGCGGCGGCATATTTACGGCTGCGAACGCACTCGACCTGCCGCTCTATGCGGCCTCTGCCGTCGGTGTCGTCGCGGCATTCTCAGTGCGCGGCGGCGCGCTCTATTTCGGTTGGACCTTTCCGACCTACAAGGCAAAGCCCGGCCGGCATCCTGATGATGTGATGTGAAATCAGCGCCGCTTCGCGCGCAGGCGGATCACGACGTCGACGTGGGCGATTTCCAGCCCTTCCGGCGGCTCCGGCAGATTGCCGATGGTCAGATTACTGACCGGGATATCCAGCACGTCGTTTTCGCCTTCGACGAAGAAGTGATGGTGGTCGGAGACGTTGGTGTCGAAATAGGTCTTGGCGCTTTCGACCGCGAGAACGCGGATCATCCCTGCTTCGGTAAACTGGTGCAGCGTGTTGTAGACGGTCGCCAGCGACACAGGCACTCCCGCCTGCACGGCCTCCTCGTGGAGTTCCTCGACCGTCAGGTGCCGATCGCCTTTGGCGAAAAGCAGGTCACCGAGCGCGACGCGCTGGCGCGTCGGACGAAGGCCGGCGTGTCTCAGCCGTGCCTCAATGGTAAGCGGGGCCTCTGCCACCATCCGACGAACTCCGGTTTAATCTAGCGTCAAGTAATCAGGTTTCATTAGCCATATAACTTTTGCGCAAAAGCGTTTCAATAGTTTCAATGGGGACAAAGAGTGCGAAAACGCCGCAAAATCGGGCTTTTGGCGCAATTAGTGCTGGCCGGGGGCTTGGCCTTCCTGTATGCGACCACCAAATAAGGCGCGCAGCCGGTCCTCCGGAGGTTGGATGAAGCTCAGTCATGCTTATGCTTCATTTTCCGCTGAACTTGGACTAAACGTTCACATCCATCGGCATAGTTGCGGGGGGAATTAGAGTTTTCATGGCGACGAAACAATCCAGCTTCAACTACGAGGAAATTCTGGCTTGCGGCCGCGGCGAACTGTTCGGTCCGGGCAACGCACAGCTTCCTCTCCCGCCGATGTTGATGGTTCATCGCATTACCGACATTTCCGAAACCGGTGGCGCCTTCGACAAGGGCTACATTCGCGCTGAATACGACGTGAAACCCGACGACTGGTATTTTCCCTGCCACTTCCAGGGTAACCCGATCATGCCCGGCTGCCTCGGCCTTGACGGCATGTGGCAGCTGACCGGCTTCTTCCTCGGCTGGCTGGGCGAGCCCGGTCGCGGCATGGCGCTTTCAACCGGCGAAGTGAAGTTCAAGGGCATGATTCGCCCGACCACGAAGCTGCTTGAGTACGGCATCGATTTCAAGCGCGTCATGCGCGGCCGCCTGGTTCTCGGCACCGCCGATGGCTGGCTGAAGGCCGACGGCGAAACCATCTACCAGGCAACCGACCTGCGCGTCGGCCTGTCCAAGGACAAAGAAGCCTGATTGCACCGGGCGTAGTTGCCCGGTTTCCAAGTTAGAAAAAACGAAAAGGTCGAAACACATGAGACGGGTAGTTGTTACGGGTCTGGGTGTTGTCTCCTCGATCGGCAATGATGCCGCCGAGGTCACTGCGTCGCTGCGCGACGCCAAGTCCGGCATTTCCTTCTCCAACGATTTTGCTGAGCACGGCTTCAAGTGCCAGGTCTGGGGTCGCCCGTCGCTTGATCCGACGGATCTGGTCGACCGCCGCGCCATGCGCTTCCTGAGTCAGGGCGGCGCCTGGAACCATGTGGCAATGAAGCAGGCGATCGCCGATTCCGGTCTGGAAGAGAGCGACATCAGCAACAACGAGCGCACCGGCATCATCATGGGCTCCGGCGGACCTTCGACGCGCACGCTGATCGAAGCTGCCGAGATCACCATCAAGAACAACAGCCCGAAGCGCATCGGCCCGTTTGCCGTGCCGAAGGCGATGTCCTCGACGGCATCGGCAACGCTCGCCACCTGGTTCAAGATCCACGGCGTCAACTACTCGATCTCGTCGGCCTGCTCGACCTCGGCACACTGCATCGGCAATGCCGCAGAGATGATCCAGTGGGGCAAGCAGGACGTGATGTTCGCTGGCGGCCACGAAGACCTTGACTGGACGATGTCGAACCTCTTCGATGCCATGGGCGCCATGTCCTCCAAGTACAACGAGACGCCGGCAACGGCGTCGCGTGCCTATGATGTCAGCCGCGACGGCTTTGTCATCGCCGGCGGCGCGGGCGTTCTCGTCCTGGAAGAACTGGAGCGTGCCAAGGCGCGCGGTGCAAAGATCTACGCTGAAATCGTCGGCTACGGCGCGACCTCGGATGGTTACGACATGGTCGCTCCGTCGGGCGAAGGCGCGATCCGCTGCATGCGCCAGGCGCTCGCGACGGTGAAGGGCGATGTCGACTACATCAACACGCACGGCACCTCGACCCCTGTTGGCGACAGCAAGGAAATCGGTGCAATCCGCGAAGTCTTCGGCGACAAGATCCCGCACATCCAGTCGACCAAGTCGCTGACGGGCCATTCGCTGGGCGCAGCCGGCGTGCAGGAATCGATCTACTCGCTGCTGATGATGCAGGCCGGGTTCATCGGCGAAAGCGCGCATATCACTGAGCTCGACCCTGAATTCGACGGCGTTCCGATCGTTCGCAAGCGCATCGACGATGCCAACATCGACATTGCCCTTTCCAACTCCTTCGGCTTCGGCGGCACCAACGCCACGCTCGTCTTCCAGCGCTACAACGGATAATAATATGACGGGAATCATGCAGGGTAAGCGCGGCCTCATCATGGGTGTCGCGAACAACCATTCCATCGCCTGGGGAATTTCGAAGGCGCTGGCAGCACAGGGCGCGGAACTTGCCTTCACCTATCAGGGCGATGCTCTCGGCAAGCGTGTCAAGCCGCTGGCCGCCGAAGTCGGTTCAGAATTCGTTCTGCCGTGCGACGTCGAGGACATCGCCTCGGTCGACGCCACCGTCGATGCCATCAAGGAGCGCTGGGGCACACTGGACTTCGTCGTTCACGCCATCGGCTTTTCCGACAAGAACGAGCTGAAGGGCCTTTACGCCGACACCACGCGCGACAATTTCAGCCGCACGATGGTGATCTCCTGTTTCTCCTTCACCGAGATCGCCAAGCGCTGCGCGCCGCTCATGAATGCCGGCGGTTCGATGCTGACGCTGACCTACAATGGCTCGACGCGCGTCATCCCGAACTACAACGTCATGGGTGTTGCAAAGGCTGCTCTCGAGGCGTCGGTGCGTTATCTGGCTGCGGATTACGGGCCGAGCGGGATCCGCGTCAATGCGATCTCTGCTGGCCCGATCCGGACGCTCGCGGGCGCTGGCATTTCCGATGCACGCGCAATCCTCTCCTGGAACCAGCGGAACTCGCCGCTGCGCAAGACGGTGACGATCGATCAGGTCGGCAATTCCGCCCTTTATCTGCTGTCGGACCTGTCGGCAGGCGTTACCGGCGAAATCCATTTCGTAGATGCAGGCTTCAACATCACCTCGATGCCGACACTGGACGCACTGCGCACGGCAGACGTGGAATAAGGACCGAAGCCGGGCTTGGAAACGAGCCCGGCTTTTCCGAAACGCATCCCCTAGGGATGCGTGACCTGCCGCAGAATAGCAGCCGAATCTCTGGCGCCCCAGCGGGTCGCAATCTTTCCGTTTTCGACGACAAACCACTCCATCGCGGTGAGCTCGTAGCTCTTGTCAGTCGGGTCGTGACCCACGAGACCGCGGAAGAAGCCGGAATAACGCCCGCTTTCCCGGTAGCGGATGACGACGTTCTTCCCCTCGGCGGCGATATCGAGGATCTCGAGGTTGATGTTCATCCCCTCGTGGAGCTCACGCCAGATAGGCTCGACCTCATCGAGACCGCCATATCCCAGAACACCGTAAATCCGCGCATCGGCGGCAAAGAGCTCGCGCAACGCCGCCATGTCGAAGCGGTTGAACGCCTCGACATAGGCAGTCACGAGTTGCTTGTTTGCTTCCGTATCCATAGCTCCCCCTCCCCTTTGGGCTGTTCCGCGGCTACTTCTTCGCCCACAGCACCTTGAAGCGCGCATTGCGGCAAGTTTCACCGCTCTCCTTGAAGTTTGCTGCAAGCACCGGCTCGTAGGGCAATCCGCGATTGGCAACCAGCAAGAGACGCCCGCCTCCGCGCAGCGCTGAGGCAGCGGTCTTGATCATCGCCTGACCGAGTGACGGCTCCGCCGCATGTCCTTCATGGAAGGGCGGGTTCATGATGATGAGGTCGTACCTGTCCTTGACCGGTTCGCTCGCCAGGTCATGCCAGAAGAAGCGCGCCGGCACGTCGGGGCAGTTCTCGGCCATGTTGCCCTTGGCGGCTTCAAGAGTCGCGTGGTTGGCCTCGTAGAGGTCGAGGCGACTGACACCCGGCGAGCGCTCCGCCAGTTCGACGGACAGATAACCCCAGCCGGCGCCAAAGTCGGCGACATCACCGGTGAAATCGGTAGGCAGACGCGAGGCGAGCAACTCCGAGCCATCATCGACGCGGTCGTGCGAGAACATGCCGGCCGCGGCCAGGAAACGGCCATCCACGCGCACGGACGGCTTGGAAAACTTGCTGACGACCTCACTAACGTCGGCCGGCCGTCCGAACCAGAGCGCCACGCCGTGATATTTCGGCATGTGTTCGATCTCGAGGCCGAAGCCCTCCATACGCTTACGGAGCGACTGGACGCCATCCTCCTTGCCGCCGGCGATGACGATTAGGCCACCCACCTTCACGTGCTGAAGCGCGGCAGCGATGTTCGCCTCGTTCTCGCCCTTGTGCTTGTTGCAGAGAACCAGCGCGGCATCGTAGTCCTCGCCTTCGATCTCAGGCGTGGTTTCGATCCGCTGCGAGAGGAGTTGCCTAAACAGCGGCCGGAAGCCCTGTACGGCGCTCAGCGAGGCGGCAAAGCCCTCCGGCAGGGCAAAGCCTGCCTCGGCGCCGAGGAAGAGCACACGCTCGCCCTCGCCGGGCGCTTCAACGGTGCCGCTGGCAAAGGGATGGAACAGGGTCTTCAGGGTTTCGCGGCTCATGATCTCTTCTCGCCTTCGGATACAAAAAGGGCGCGGGAAAACTCCCACGCCCTCGAACGGTTTGAAAGGCGCGGCTTATTCAGCCGCTTCCTCCTTCTTCTTGTCGGACTTTTCGGCAGCCGGGAGTTCCTGGCCAGTTGCCTGGTCGACAACCTTCATCGACAGGCGGACCTTGCCACGCTCGTCGAAGCCGAGGAGCTTGACCCAGACCTTCTGGCCCTCCTTGACGACGTCCTGCGTCTTGGCAACGCGCTCGGATGCAAGCTGCGAAATGTGGACGAGGCCATCGCGGGCGCCGAAGAAGTTGACGAAGGCGCCGAAGTCGGCGGTCTTGACGACCGTGCCTTCGTAGATCTGGCCAACTTCCGGTTCAGCAACGATCGAGTGGATCCACTTGCGGGCCGCTTCGATTTCCTTGCCGGACGAGGACGCGATCTTGACCGTGCCGTCGTCTTCGATGTTGATCTTCGCGCCGGTCTTTTCGACGATTTCGCGGATGATCTTGCCGCCGGAGCCGATGACTTCGCGGATCTTGTCGACTGGAATGTTCATGACTTCGATGCGCGGTGCAAACTCGCCGAGCTGGCCACGGCTCTCGGTGATGGCCTTGGCCATTTCGCCGAGGATGTGGGCGCGGCCACCCTGAGCCTGGCCGAGAGCGACCTTCATGATCTCTTCGGTGATACCAGCGATCTTGATGTCCATCTGCAGCGAGGTGATGCCGTCTGCGGTACCCGCAACCTTGAAGTCCATGTCGCCGAGGTGGTCTTCGTCGCCGAGGATGTCGGAGAGAACCGCGAAGCGGTCGCCTTCGAGGATCAGGCCCATGGCGATACCGGCAACCGGCTTGGCGAGCGGAACACCAGCGTCCATGAGTGCAAGCGATGTGCCGCAAACGGTCGCCATCGAGGACGAGCCATTCGATTCGGTGATCTCGGAGACGACGCGCAGGGTGTAAGGGAACTGCTCAGCAGACGGCAGCATCGGACGGATGGCGCGCCACGCGAGCTTGCCGTGACCGATTTCGCGGCGACCTGGGGAACCCATGCGGCCGGTTTCGCCAACCGAGTAGGGCGGGAAGTTGTAATGGAGCAGGAAGCGCTCCTTGTACATGCCCGTCAGGCTGTCGACGTACTGCTCGTCTTCGCCGGTGCCGAGCGTGGCAACGACGATCGCCTGCGTTTCACCGCGGGTGAAGAGCGCCGAACCGTGAGTGCGCGGCAGGAGGCCGACTTCCGAGACGATCGGACGAACGGTTTCGAGGTCGCGGCCGTCGATACGGCTCTTGGTGTCGAGGATGTTCCAACGAACGATCTTCGCCTGCAGGTGCTTGAAGATCGCGCCGACTTCTTCGGCCGTGTACTTGGCTTCGCCTTCTTCCGGCAGGAAGTGTGCCTTGACCTTCGCCTTGACGGCGTCGACGGCAGCGTAGCGTTCAGCCTTCTGCGTGTTCTTGTAGGCGGTGCGAAGCTCGGCTTCGAAATGCTTCAGCATCTCGCCTTCGAGTTCGGAGTAGTCTTCCGGCTGGAAGTCACGCGGTTCCTTGGCAGCCACTTCAGCAAGCTTGATGATCGCATCGAGGACCGGCTGGAAGCCCCGGTGGCCGAACATGACGGCGCCGAGCATGACTTCTTCATTAAGTTCCTTGGCTTCGGATTCAACCATCAGAACGGCGTCGTGCGTACCTGCTACAACGAGGTCGAGGATCGACTCTTCCATCTCGTCGAGATGCGGGTTCAGAACGTATTCGCCGTTGATGTAGCCGACGCGGGCGCCACCGACCGGGCCCATGAAGGGAACGCCCGACAGCGTCAGAGCTGCCGACGCAGCAACCATCGACAGGACGTCGGGGTTGTTTTCAAGGTCATGCTGGATGACGGTGACGACGACCTGCGTGTCGTTCTTGTAGCCTTCCGGGAAGAGCGGACGGATCGGGCGGTCGATCAGGCGGGAAACGAGGGTTTCGTTTTCCGACGGACGGCCTTCGCGCTTGAAGTAGCCGCCGGGGATCTTGCCGGCTGCGTAGGTCTTTTCCTGGTAGTTGACGGTCAGCGGGAAGAAGTCCTGGCCCGGCTTCGGCGCCTTGGCGGAAACGACGGTGGCGAGAACCACGGTTTCGCCGTAGGTCGCGAGAACGGCACCGTCAGCCTGACGGGCGATCTTGCCGGTCTCGAGCTTCAGCGGGCGGCCTGCCCACTCGATTTCCACACTATGAGTATCGAACATATGTCTTGTCCTTCAATGCGGGAACATGCGCCTCGCCTTCCAAGGCACGGTGCACGGTCAACCGCAATCGGTGTGACGCATCATGGGCAAGACAACGGGAGGCTTTACATTCATCGGTCCATAAGAGACCGGGCCAAAGCTTGTGAGGCTCTGGCCAAAAGCATCCGGCAATCCTGCCCCATGACAGGTCAACGGTTGGTTTAGCAGAACCGGCCCATCCGGGTCTGCCGGGCAATCCGCCACGCATGGCGGGATGGGGAAGTCTCTCCCCGAAAAAATCCGGCGGGTGTCCCAAGGGGAACGCCCGCCGAAAAAGCCTTAGCGGCGGATACCCAGGCTGGTGATCAGCTTGGTGTAACGGCCTTCGTTCTTCTTCTTGAGGTAGTCAAGAAGCGAGCGGCGGCTGGAAACCATCGTCAGCAGACCACGTCGGGAATGGTTATCCTTCTTGTGGTCCTTGAAGTGGCCGGTCAGGTTGTTGATACGCTCGGTCAGGATGGCAACTTGAACTTCCGGAGAACCGGTGTCGCCTTCGAACGTTGCGTATTCCTTGATCAGAGCCGTCTTGCGCTCAGCAGTAATCGACATCGGATGTTCCTTTCTATGAGAGGAGATTAGGTCGCCAAAAGCCGGGATGTCGTCCAGCTTCGGCCGCGAATGCATCCGGGCAGAGCCCGATTGCTGGCGCTGCGTATAAACCAAATGTGCTGCAATTGAAAGAGGCATGCCGCAGATGGCCGATTCGTCACTTTCCAGCTATGGCATCTTGGATCATGGCATTGTAGCCCTCTGGATCCTGCAGCATGGCGAAGTGGCTTGCGTCCTTGAGGATCACCAGCCTCGAACCTGGAATTTGTTTGGCCATCATCTCGGTATGGTCGAGCTTGATTGCCTCGTCGTGGTCGCCGATCGTCAAGGTGACGGGTACCTTGATCTTGCCGAGGTCGTCGGCTGTCCAGGCAGGCTGGCTTCCCCACATCGCGGAGATCTGGGTGACGAAAGCATCATACTCGTTCGGCGTCGGCGACAGCTTCTTGTAGGTCTCGCCGGCCGCATCGATGTAACCGCTGAAGGTCTTGTTGGTCATGACGTCGGCTTTGACGCCGTCCGTCGTCACATTCGCCGCCTGCGCGATCACGCGCGTCAACTTCTCCGGGTTCTTCATCGCCATGTCGATGCCGATGATGCCGCCATCAGACCAGCCGACCAGGGTCACCTTGTCTAGCTTCAGATAATCGAGGAGAGCGACATAGTCGGAGGTCATCAGATCATACCCGAACGGCTGCTCGCTGCGCGTCGAGCGGCCATGCCCGCGGCTGTCGGCGACGATCACCAAATGATCCTTGGCAAACTCGGCCACTTGATAGCCCCAGACATCGGCGCTGCCGAGTCCGCCGTGGATGAACAGCATCGGCTCACCCTCGCCGTATTCGGCGTAGTACATCTTGATGTCGTTGACGGGGGCCATGCCGCTCGTCTTTGCGGTCGGCATTGGCGGGAAGGCTGGCAACGTTGCCCAGCGCTCCGCGGAATAAGCGTTGGCGGCTATCAAAACCGCCGAGAAGAACATCAGGATGCCGGCTGCAAGTCTGCGCATAACTGTCTCCCTGATCTGAAGGACCCGACGGCCCAGATCAGGGAAACATATCCCAATGCCGAACATTGACAATTGCTATCTGTGGTTTGGCCGACCCACCGCAAAACCGGAGGTTTAACGACCCTCAGCCAAAGACCCGCTTTGGGCGGAACTCGCCCTGACCGATCTCGCCGATCGCGATCAGCTTGCCGCGGGACGTGGCATAGGCTTCGCTTTCGGCAACCGGCGCATCGCGACCCCGCACGAGGATCGGATTGCCCATCTTCAAACGATGCGCCTGGTCGTCATTGACAACGAGGTGCGGCAGTGAGGAGAGCGCTTCGCTGGTGTCGATCAGCAGGGCATCCAGCGCTGCAAGCCGTTCGTCCGCGTCTTCGACTGCCTCGATCGCGACGAGATCGGCAAGCGGTATCATGGTCTCTTCGGCAAAGGGCGCGACAAAGCTGCGACGCAGGCCGGAGATATGGCCATAGCAGCCGAGCTCGCGGCCGAAATCGCGCGCCAGCGCACGCACATAGGTACCCTTGCCGCATTCGACTTCGAAATGCGCCGTATTGGCATCCTGGCAGGACAGCAGCGTCAGGCGAAAGATCTCGACTTCGCGAGAGGGGATTTCCACTGCCTCACCGTCGCGCGCCAGATCGTAGGCGCGCTCGCCTGATATCTTGATGGCGGAAAACTGCGGCGGAACCTGGCTGATCACACCGGTGTACTTCGGCAGGAGGTCGCGGATCTGCTGTTCGCTCGGGCGCTTGTCGGAGCTCTGCGTTACATCGCCCTCAAGATCGTCGGTTGCGCGCTCCTCGCCCCAGGTCACGGTGAATTCGTAGATCTTGCGACCGTCCATCACGTAGGGAACGGTCTTCGTCGCATCGCCAAGGGCGATCGGCAGCATGCCCGAGGCCAGCGGGTCAAGCGTGCCGGCGTGACCGCATTTCTGCGCCTTGAACAGCCATTTGATCTTGGAAACGGCTTCGGTGGAGCCGAAATCGACCGGCTTATCAAGGATCAGCCAACCCGAGATCGGGCGGCCCTTCGGTTTACGTGGTTTGGACATCAGTCTCTTCTACTATTCTTCTTCGGTATCGCCGTGATCGAGATCGCGACTCACCTCAGGCGAGCGCAGCAACTCGTCGATCTTCTTGTAATTGTCGAAGCTCGTATCGTCGCGGAAGCGGACCTCCGGCATGTACTTCATCTGCCGAAGCTGGGACCCGAGGCGGCCGCGAATGTATTTTGCATTGCGGTTCAGCGCGCCAATCACCGCATCATGATCCGTCACACCAAGTGGCGTCACATAGGCCGTCGCGATCTTCAGATCGGGCGACATGCGGACTTCGGAGATGGAAATGACGGTCTTCTCGATCACGTCATCGCGCACTTCGCCGCGCTGCAGAACCTGCGTGATCGCGGCGCGAACCTGCTCGCCGACGCGCAGCATGCGCTGCGAAGGTGCGGAGGTTGTTGGTCTTGTTGCCATTTTTCTTTGCCTCAAAAGGTTCGGGCGCCGGCCTCAGTTGATCCGGCGCCCGTCCAAATTTCCAATATCACACGATCAGAGCGTACGGGTGATGTGCTCGACACGGAAGCACTCGATCGTGTCGCCGGCGCGGATGTCTTCGTAATTCTCGAAAGCCATACCGCATTCCTGGCCGGAATGCACTTCCGAGACTTCATCCTTGAAGCGCTTGAGCGTCTTGAGCTTGCCTTCGTGGATGACGACGTGGTCGCGGACGAGGCGAACGCCGACACCACGTTCGACCTTGCCTTCGGTAACGCGGCAACCCGCGACCTTGCCGACCTTCGTGATGTTGAACACCTCGAGGATCTCGGCATTGCCGAGGAAGGTTTCGCGACGCTCTGGCGACAGCAGGCCCGACATCGCTGCCTTCACGTCATCCACCAGATCGTAGATGATGTTGTAGTAGCGGATTTCAATGCCCTGGCGCTCTGCCAGCGTACGAGCCTGTGCGTTCGCACGGACGTTGAAGCCGATGATCGCGGCGCCAGATGCCTCGGCAAGCGAGATATCCGATTCCGTCACACCGCCGACAGCCGAGTGAACGATGCGGGCACGAACTTCGTCCGTACCGAGCTTTTCGAGTGCGCCGGCGATCGCTTCAATCGAACCCTGCACGTCGCCCTTGATGACCAGCGGGAACTCCTTGACGCCTGCGGACTGCAGCTGCGTCATCATCTGTTCCAGCGAGCCGCGCTGGCCCGAATGGCGGGCGGCAGCCTTGTCGCGAGCGAGGCGCTGACGATATTCCGAGATCTCGCGGGCGCGGCCTTCGTTTTCGACGACGGCGAACTTGTCACCTGCCTGCGGCGTGCCGGAAAGGCCGAGCACCTCGACCGGCATGGCCGGCGGGGCTTCCTTGACATGATCGCCCTTGTCGGTGACGAGGGCGCGGACACGACCCCAGACATCGCCGGCAACGATGATCTGGCCGGGCTTAAGCGTACCGTTCTGAACCAGAACGGTGGCAACCGATCCACGGCCGCGATCGAGCTGGGCTTCGATGACCGTGCCTTCCGCGGTGCGGTTCGGGTTGGCCTTGAGGTCCAGGATTTCGGCCTGCAGCAGGATGGCTTCCAGCAGCTTGTCGAGGTTCAGGCCCGTCTTGGCGGAAACTTCGACGTCAAGAACTTCACCGCCCATCGATTCCACGAAGACTTCGTGCTGCAGGAGTTGCGTGCGCACCTTCTGCGGATCGGCGGTCGGCTTGTCGACCTTGTTGATCGCCACGATGATCGGAACACCAGCGGCCTTGGCGTGGTTGATCGATTCAATCGTCTGCGGCATGACGCTGTCGTCAGCGGCAACGACCAGGATCGCAATGTCGGTCGCCTGCGCACCACGGGCACGCATCGCCGTGAAGGCGGCGTGGCCGGGGGTGTCGATGAAGGTGATCTTCTGACCGTTCTGCTCGACCTGATAGGCGCCGATATGCTGCGTGATGCCGCCAGCTTCGCCGGCAACCACGTTGGCATGGCGGATGGCATCGAGCAACGAGGTCTTGCCGTGGTCAACGTGGCCCATGATGGTCACAACAGGCGGACGCGAAACGCGATCGCCCTCTTCGTCGGCAACGTTGAAAATACCGAGTTCGACGTCGGATTCCGAAACGCGCTTGACGGTGTGGCCGAATTCGCCGGCGATGAGTTCAGCGAGGTCGGCGTCGATGACGTCGCCCGGCTTCATCATCTGGCCTTCCTTCATCAAGTACTTGATAACGTCGACCGCACGTTCGGACATGCGCTGCGACAGTTCCTGGATGGTGATGGTCTCCGGCAGGATGACTTCGCGAACAACCTTTTCGCGGGTTTCCTGCATCTGGCTGCGGCGGAACTTTTCCTGGCGGCGGCGCATGGCGGCCATGGAACGGCCACGTGCCGTGCCATCTTCGTCGACGCCGGCAGTACCGATCGTCAGCTTCCCGCGGCGACGTTCGTCGTCGGTCTTTGGACGTGTCGTCACCGGCTTTGCCGGTTCCGGGCGTACGACGCGACCACGAGCGGGAACGCCGCGCGGGGCGCCGCGGTCCTCATCTTCGCTGTCACGGCGACGAGCGCCCGGCGCTGCGGCCGCGGCCGGAGACGGCCTCGCCGGAGCCGCGGACGGCGCCGCATCGGGGCGGCGTGCGGGCGGAGTCTGGGCCTGAACACGCGGCGCTTCAGTGCGCGCCTCGACCGCAGCGGGTGCGGGAGTTGCAACGGCCGTGGCAGCTTCGGCAACGCGCTGAGCCTCTTCGGCAGCGCGACGCTTAGCCTCTTCGGCTTCCGCGGCCTGGCGCACAGCCTCTTCGGCAGCGCGGCGCTTTTCTTCCTCGGCGCGGCGAACCGCATCCTCGGCATCGCGAACTTGTGCCATGGCAAGCGCGCGCCGGCGGGCATCCATTTCTTCCGGCGAGAGGTGGTTCAAGACTACCGGACGCGGACGATCCTGCTGGCGCGGCTGCGAAGACGGCTGCTGCGGACGTGACTGCTGGCCGGACGGATGGATGCGTGGGGCAGGGGCCTGCGGTGCGCGCGGCTGATGCGCGACCGGGGCCGGCTCGGCGGCACGGGCGGGCGCCGCCGCAGTGCCCGGCGTAATCGGGCGCTCGTCTTCCGGACGCATCGGACGCCGCTTGCGGGTCTCGACAACGACCGCCTTGGTGCGGCCGCGGCCCATATCCTGGCGCACGGTGCCCTGGCTCATGCCCGACGGCTTCAGGGTCAGAGTCTTCTTGCCCGGTCCGTTCAGTGTCTTGTCGTCATTGCTATCGGTCATTCGTTCCCGTTCCTTCGGACAGGGAGCGATGACGTCATCAGGCCCTGTCAATCAAATATGTCGATCAATGATCTGGGGACCGGACAAGTCCGGTGACCGCATCATTGTTTTTGCCGGCCAGCGCCGCCCGCTGCCCGGGACTGACCGCCATTGCGGTACTGTTCGAGCATCTTTGCGCGCTTCACTACACCCTCACCCGCCTGCCCTGCAAGCACTGCAGCATGGATAAAAGCGTTCTGGCCCATCAGGCCTTCCATTTCGCTCTCCGAGAAGAGACGGTAGGAAGGTACTTCCTCCTCGGTCTCCATTCCGAGGTGCCAGGCCTTGCGGGCCTGGTCGATTTTTCTCACGCCATCTTCGGCGGCATTCGTTGCGTGGAACACGGCGATCGCGGCTCCACTCCTGACTGCGGCATCCACTTTCGCGGAGCCGGTAACGAACTGCCCCGCCTTGCGAGCCATGTTCATCATCTGCATCAGCTGCTGTACGAGCAGCGTATCGACGGTTTCGCCGAGCTCGGCTGCCGCCTTCACATCCGCCTTCAAGGCACGCGCAAAGAGCTTCTTCGCCACGGCCTTGTCGACCAGCGAGCGATCGATCTTGACCCAACAGCCGCGTCCCGGAAGCTGGCGCTTCAGGTCGGCGACCACAGTCCCATCAGGAGCAGCAACGAAGCGGATCAGCTCATCCTGCGATCCGCTTTCGCGCGTCACGATGCACATGCGACCATTCACGTCATATCCTGCAAGATCGTCGTCCTCAGGAGAGACGCTCGGCTCACGCGCGGACATTATACTTCCTGCTCGGCCTCGGGAGCTTCTTCAGCTTCCGCGTCCTTTGCGAGGTCCTCCTCGGTGATCCAACCAGCCGCGAGGCGGGCCTGGACAACCATCTGCTCCGCCTCGACGCGCGAAACGTCGAACTTGGAGAACAGGCCTTCGAACTTCTTGGTCTCGCCGTTCTTGCGCTCGCTCCAGCCGACGAGATCGTCAGCGGCGCAGCCGGCGAAGTCCTCGATCGTCTTGATGCCGTCTTCGCCGAGCGCGACCATCATCTGAGCGGTCATGCCGTCGATCTGACGCAGTTCGTCGGAAACACCGAGCGCCTTGCGCTTCTCGTCCATTTCGGCTTCCAGGCGCTCCAGATATTCGCGGGCGCGCGTCTGGATTTCCTGTGCGGTGTCTTCGTCAAAACCGTCGATCGAGGCAATTTCGTCGAGATCGACGTAAGCCAGTTCTTCAACTGCCGCAAAGCCTTCCGACGCCAGAACCTGGCCGACCATTTCGTCAACGTCGAGCGAATCCATGAACAGATTGGTGCGCTCGTTGAATTCCTTCTGACGGCGCTCGGATTCCTCGGCTTCCGTCATGATATCGATGTCCCAGCCAGTCAGTTGCGATGCCAGGCGGACGTTCTGGCCGCGGCGGCCGATGGCCAGCGACAGCTGCTCGTCCGGAACCACGACTTCAATGCGCTCTGCATCTTCGTCGAGAACGACCTTGGCGACCTCAGCCGGCTGCAGGGCGTTGACGACGAAGGTCGCCGGGTCCTGCGACCACGGAATGATGTCGATCTTTTCGCCTTGGAGTTCGCCGACGACGGCCTGAACACGCGAACCGCGCATACCGACGCAGGCGCCGACCGGATCGATCGAGCTGTCGTTCGAGATCACGGCGATCTTGGCGCGCGAACCCGGATCGCGGGCAACCGACTTCACCTGGATGATGCCGTCGTAGATTTCAGGCACTTCCATCGTGAAGAGCTTGACCATGAACTGCGGATGCGTGCGCGACAGGAAGATCTGCGGGCCGCGCTGTTCACGACGAACATCATATACGTATGCGCGGACGCGATCGCCATAGCGGACGTTCTCGCGCGGGATCATTTCGTCGCGGCGGATGATGCCTTCGCCGCGGCCGAGGTCGACGATGACGTTGCCATATTCGACGCGCTTGACGGTGCCGTTGACGATTTCGCCGACGCGATCCTTGAACTCGTCGAACTGGCGGTCGCGCTCGGCTTCACGAACCTTCTGAACGATAACCTGCTTGGCGGACTGAGCAGCGATACGGCCGAAATCCATCGGCGGCAGCGGATCGGCAATGAAATCGCCAAGGGCTGCATCCGGGTTGCGGTCGCGGGCCAGCTCAAGTGGAATCTGGGTCGAATAGTCTTCGGCCTTGTCGACAACTTCGAGCAGACGCTGAAGACGGATTTCACCGGTCTTCGGGTTGATGTCGGCGCGGATGTTGGACTCGGTGCCGTAGCGGGAGCGCGCTGCCTTCTGGATCGCGTCTGCCATTGCGGCAAGTACGATCTCGCGGTCGATGACCTTTTCGCGCGCCACTGCATCTGCGATCTGCAGAAGTTCGAGCCGGTTCGCACTGACTGCCATTGTCTTATCTCTCCGTCTTGGCGTCCCGGGTTCCCGTCCCTGGAGCCACAAGTTGATCGGTTATTCTTCGTCTTCCGCTTCGTTCTGGTTCGCGGCCTCTGCCTTCGCCAGCTTGTCGGCGCGCAGGGCATCACGGATCAGATCGTCGGTCAGAATGAGCTTTGCATCGGCGAGAGCCGTGAACGGAATAACGATATTCTGCTCTTCACCCTCGGAAACCTGGTCACGCTCGAGCGTGAAACCGTCTGCGTCGGTCGCAACGATCTTGCCACGGAAGCGCTTGCGGTTGCCGACCATGATCGACGTTTCGCACTTCAAAAGGTGTCCCTGCCAGCGCACGAAATCGGATTTCCGCACCATCGGGCGGTCGATACCCGGCGAAGACACTTCGAGATGATACTCTCTATCGATCGGATCTTCCACATCGAGAACCGGAGAAACGGCCATCGAGACCTCTTCGCAGCCTTCGACATCCATCGTTCCATCATTACGTTCGGCCATGATCTGCATGGTGGCGCCGTTCTGGTTGAGCATGCGTACACGGACCAGGCGATAACCAAGGTCGATGAGCACAGGCTCGACGATGTCGGCAAGGCGCTGGTCGAGACCGGTCTCGGTGATCAGCCGCGGCTCAAGTTCATTGTCTGCTTTCGTCGGATCCGACAAGCGATACGCTCCTCGCAATTTCATGCTTTTTGGATGATCGCGGTAATAAAAAAGAGCGGGTCCTTGCGGCCCACTCTTCATCAAAACGATCAAGATTTGAGAGCCATATAGGCCCGTTTTCAAAAAATTGCAAGGTCCGTCGCCAACCTTCGGCCTAACGGGCGCCCGAGGTAGCCAGCGGCGTCATTCAGCATATATTGGCTCCGAGGACCGTCATCGGGAGGGATCGTGCCTTACACTTCGTCGACACTGGCGCCGCTACGGCACGAAACCTACCGAAGGATCTGGTTTGCAAGCCTCGCTTCGAACTTCGGGGGACTGATCCAGGCGGTCGGCGCCGCCTGGATGATGACGACCATCACGGCATCGGACAATATGGTTGCGCTCGTGCAGACATCGACGGCACTGCCAATCATGCTCTTTTCGCTTGCATCGGGCGCCCTTGCAGACAGCTTTGATCGCCGCCGGGTGATGCTGATTGCGCAATACTTCATGTTTGCGGTTTCGGCCGTGCTCAGCATCTCCGCCTACTTCGGCTGGCTTTCGCCCTGGCTGCTCCTCTTTTTCACCTTCCTCATCGGCTGCGGCACGGCGTTGAACAACCCGTCCTGGCAAGCCTCGGTCGGCGACATGGTGCCGCGCGTGGATCTGCCGGGTGCGGTGACGTTGAACAGCGTCGGCTTCAATATCACCCGCAGTGTCGGACCCGCGATCGGCGGCGCCATCGTCGCCGCTGCCGGCGCGGCTGCAGCCTTTGCCGTCAATACACTGAGCTACTTCGCGCTGATCTATGCGCTATGGCGCTGGAAGCCGACCCCGCCGGCCTCGACCCTCCCGAGGGAGACGCTCGGCAGCGCCGTCTTTGCCGGCCTTCGTTACGTGTCGATGTCGCCCAACCTGCAAAAGGTGCTGCTGCGCGGGCTCGTCTTCGGGATCAGCGCCAGCTCGATCCTTGCACTGCTGCCGATCGTGGCGATCAACCTTGTTGTCGGCGGTCCGCTGACCTACGGTCTCATGCTCGGCTCTTTCGGCATCGGCGCCATCGGCGGGGCTATCCTGAACGACCGGCTGCGCGAACGCTTTTCGAGCGAGGCGATCGTGCGGATTTCCTTTACCGGCTTTGCGCTGAGCGCAGTGATCGCCGCCTCCAGTCCGATTGCCGCGCTGACCTGTGCCGGGCTGGTGATCGCAGGCGCATGTTGGGTGCTGGCGCTCTCGCTGTTCAATACGATCGTGCAGCTGTCGACGCCGCGTTGGGTCGTCGGCCGCGCCCTGTCGCTCTATCAGACGGTGACCTTCGGCGGCATTGCCGGCGGCAGCTGGCTCTGGGGCGCGGCAGCCGACCGCTATGGCGTTGCCAATGCCCTGCTCATCTCGGCCTTCGTCATGCTCTTCGGCATCGTCATCGGCCTGCGCTTTGCCATGCCGGCCTTTGCCTCGCTCAACCTGGACCCGCTGAACCGCTTCATCGAACCGGCGCTCGGCCTCGATATCACGCCGCGCAGCGGTCCAATCGTCGTCCAGATCGATTACGAAATCGCAGACGCGGACATTGCCGACTTTCTGGCCCTGATGGGCGAGCGGCGGCGCATCCGCATTCGCGACGGCGCGCGCAATTGGGCGCTGATGCGCGATCTCGAAAAACCGGGCCGGTGGACGGAGACCTACCACGCGCCGACCTGGGTCGAATACATCAGGCACAATCAGCGCCGCACGCAGGCCGATGCGGAAAATATCGAACAGTTGCGGGCGCTCCACCGAGGCGAAGAACTGCCGCAGGTGCATCGACTGATCGAGCGCCAGGCCATTCCGCCCAACGATGACGTCTTCTACAAGGCACCGATCGACCTGCATCATTGAGGCAAGACATGCATTCCTTCCGCCCCGCGCGCCGTTCGGATCTGGCTGATATCATTGGCTTGCTCGCCGAGGACGACCTCGGCAGCGCGCGCGAAATCGTTTCGGATCCGCCGGATGCGAGATATGTCGCTGCGTTTGATGCCATCGAAGCCGACGCCAATCAGCTGCTGGCGGTCGCGGTGGATGGGCGCGATCGCGTCCTTGGCTGCTTGCAGCTGACTTTCATTCCCGGCCTGTCCCGAACAGGTGTTTGGCGTGGGCAGATCGAAAGCGTGCGCGTCGCCAAGAGCGCGCGTGGCACGGGCCTAGGCTCCGATTTCATTGAGTGGGCTGTTGCACGCTGCGCCGAGCGCGGTTGCGGTTTGGTACAGCTGACCTCGGACAAATCACGGCGCAATGCCATCCGTTTCTACGAGAAACTGGGATTTGTCGCGAGCCACGAGGGGCTGAAGCGCAACCTCTAGGCTCTAGCTACTTCAACCTTCCGATCATCGATGCCTCGGGATAGCAGGTCGGCGTCAAGCCGTTCTTCTCCTGCCACTGGCCGATGGAACGGCGGGTCTTGTAACCGGGGAGACCATCGGAGCCGCCGACGTCGTATCCCTTTTTCTCCAACGCCTTCTGCATCGTCGCGACGTCGGAGCGCAGCATTTTGCCGACATCGCCCCAAGGCCCCTGGAAAGCCCCGGACCCATAGGCGATGCGATCGGCCAGGTTGCCGATAAAAAGCGCATAGAGGTCGGAGTTGTTGTATTCCTTCAGCACGTAGAAGTTCGGCGTGACGACAAACTGCGGACCGTCGCGCCCGGCAGGGACGAGCATCATGCCGGACGCCTTGCCCTCGCCGGAAGGGAAAGCCTTGCCTGATATGCGCGTGATACCGAGTGAGGCCCAGTGCGACACGGGCTTGGCGAGGTCAGGCCCCTCTTGCGCGCAGGATACGCCATCGGGGATGCTCACTTCGTATCCCCAGCCACGACCGCGCTGCCAGCTCTTCTGGGCAAGGAAGTTCGCAATAGAGGCAAGCGTATCGGGAACCGATGTCCAGATGTTGGGGTGGCCGTCGCCATCGAAATCGACCGCATATTTCAGATAGCTGGTCGGCATGAACTGCGGCTGTCCGAGCGCGCCGGCAGATGACCCCTTGAATTCGGCCGGCGTCGCGTCACCGCGATCGATGATATGCAGAGCGGCGAGCAATTCGGTGCGGAACATGTCCTTGCGCGTCGACATAAAGGCCTTGGTCGCCAGCACCTCGATGGCGGAATTCGGGATCTTGGCAGCCCCGAAGCCGGTTTCGCGCCCCCAGACGGCAAGGACGATCGAGCCGGGAACCCCGTAGGCTTTTTCAATCTTCTTCAGCGTCGAGGCATATTGCGCGGCAAAGCCGCGGCCGGTGCTCCCCAGCCGCTTCAGCCGATCCTCGTTGAAGTACGGCGCGGGCGAGGAGAATTCGGCCTGCGTCTGCTTCTGCTCCTTGGCAGGTGGGAAGCCGGGAGGGGCGAGATCGGTCAAGGTCCAGTTCAGCTCGACGCCCGCAAAGGCTGCTTGAAACGCCTTCTCGGAAATGCCATTGCGCTGCGCCTCCGGCCAGAGATCGGCCCTGACCCACTTTTCGAACTGCGCTTCAACATCGGCCTTGGAAGCGGAAAAAGCCGGCGGGCCTGACAGTGCCAGCAGTGCCGCCGTCGCGATCAAGAGGCGCCCGAAAATGCGCTTGCTCATGCTTCCCCCTAGATTGCCGTGCGGGCTCTGAGCGCCGCCTGCAGCGTTCCTTCATCGAGATAGTCGAGTTCGCCACCGACCGGGACGCCATGGGCAAGGCGCGTGATCTTGACGTCCAGTCCGGTCAGCTGGTCGGTTATATAGTGTGCTGTTGTCTGCCCCTCGACGGTGGCGTTGACCGCGATGATCAGTTCGCGGATGCCGCCGGCCGTGACGCGCTCGATCAGGCCGCGAATGTTGAGATCATCCGGGCCGACGCCATCCAAGGGAGACAAAGTGCCACCGAGGACATGATAGGCGGCGTTCAGCGCGCCGGCGCGCTCCAACGCCCATAGGTCGGAGACATCTTCGACGACGATGATGACGGAATGGTCGCGCCGGTCGTCCGTGCAGACCGTGCAGGGATCTACCGTATCGACATTGCCGCAGAGAGAGCAGATCTTGACCTTGTCGTAGGCCTCGCCCATCGCGTTCGACAGCGGGCCGAGCAGTTGGTCTTTCTTCTTGATGAGATGCAAGGCAGCGCGGCGCGCGGACCGCGGACCGAGGCCGGGGACCTTTGCCAGAAGCTGGATCAGTTTTTCGATTTCGGGGCCGGTGACTCGCTTTGCCATGAGCGGTTATTAGCCCATATGCTGCAAAAACGGAAACATGTTGGGAGCGCCGCTTGATGAAAATCCTCGCCGTCTGCATCGGCAGTACCGAGCGGCTGCCCGGCAAGAGCTACAAGACGGGCATCTACAAGCATCCCATCACCGGCAGCGTGCTCGTCGATGCGGAGGGCGTGGTCGGTGATGCGATCTGCAACCGGAAGCATCATGGCGGCGTCGACCAGGCCGTCTATCTCGAGGGGTCGCTGACGCTCGACTGGTGGTCGAAAGAGCTTGGGCGGCCGATCGTGCCAGGCACATTCGGAGAAAACCTGGTGATCGACGGTCTCGACAACCGCACCGTTTCGGTCGGCGATCGATTCATAGCCGGCGATCTTGTTCTGGAGGTTACCAGTGCGCGCATTCCCTGTGCGACCTTTGCCGCCCGGATGGGTGACCCGCGGTTCGCCAAGCGCTACGCGCGAGCTGCCCGGCCGGGCATCTATTGCCGGGTGCTTCACGGTGGAGCAATCACCGCCAGATCAACGGTCGACTATCAGCCTTATGACGGCGAAAAGGTTACGATGCCGGAGATGATCGCCACCTTTGGCAAGACACTCGCCGCCCAAGATCGCAACCGCTATCTGGCGGCTCCGATCCACTACAAACTTCGGAATATTCTGGAAGTGCAGGCCGGCGCCTAGCGCAAGCGCACCTCAAGGGCCGCCAAAGCCGCCCGTCCCTCCGGCCAATCGCCAAGCCCACTGGCTCCGTTGATGTGACCGTGGGCACCAATATTTGTGAATTGGCTACCCCACTCATCAGCCCTGGCACGTGCGTAGTCGAGCGAACCGTACGGGTCGTCGCTGCTGGCTACGACAAGCGAGGGGAACGGAAGCGCCCCGAGAGGTGTTTCGGCAAAGCCGGCTGCTTCCGGCGGGTAGGCTGCGGCGCGCGGGTCCGGCGGCGCTACGAGCAAGGCGCCGCTGGCGCGATGCCTGGCCCGCCGTGCCCAATGCGCCACCAGCAGGCAAGAGAGACTATGGGCAACGAGAAGCGGTTCGGCCTGCGCCTGTCCGACTGCCCTGTCCAGCGCCTCAATCCAGTCCTCAAGGTCCGGCTGATCCCAACTCGAGGGTGAAAAGCGCCGAATGCGACGGTCGGCCGTCTCCCATCGGGACTGCCAGTGGGTTTCGCCAGACCCGCCAATGCCGGGCACCGTGATGATTTCTCTCATCGCTTCCTTCCTGTTGCTCGACGGACAAGTTGCGCGAGAGGGTCCGCAAATGACATAAGAAATCATCGGCAAAGTCATCGCTCAGCCGATAGATTAAAGGCGGACATTCATGGCCGATTTCATGAGCCGACAACTCGACCCAACTGACATGACGATTATCGAGATCATGCAGGCTGATGGGCGCATTTCCGTTTCCGAGCTGGGGCGCAAGGTCGGCCTGTCGCAGCCGGCAGCCTCCGAGCGGCTGAAACGCCTGGAGGAACGGGGGATCATCGAAGGCTACGGCGCCCGTATCAATACCGCGGCGCTCGGGCTGGGCATGATGGCCGTGATCCGGCTACGCACCACCCACGAACATATCCGCACCTGCCTCAAGCAATTTGCCGACATGCCGCAGATCATCGAAGTTCTCAGGCTGACAGGAGAGGATTGCTTCGTCTTGAAGGTCCTCGTCCCCTCGCCCTCCGAGCTTGAAGTCATCGTCGATAGCATCGCGCGCTATGGTGCGGTCACCACCTCGCTCGTCTTGCGTGGGGAGCCGACCAAACCCTTCGGTCGCGAACTGATGAAATTGGCGCGAAACCACCTCTGAGGTGATTTCAACGGCTGCCACTTGCTGACGAGAAGGAGCCTCCTAGTTTTTCATCCACGGGGTGCAAATCGAAGGAGGCTCGCATGTCCATCGCAAGACTTATCGCGGCGGCAGTCATCGCCGCAACGGCCACTACCTTCCTATCAGCAACGCCGGCTGCAGCCCGCGTCAAGGTCGGCTCGTTGGGCTGTGATATTTCTCCCGGATTCGGCGTCATCATCGGCTCGAAACGGACGCTAAACTGCATATTCACGCCGTCCTCGCCCGATCGACCAAGCGAACGCTACACCGGCACGATCACCAAGTTTGGTGTCGATATCGGCGCTCTCGCCGGCGGCGGATTGATCTGGCTCGTCTACGCGCCGACAAACCGGCTCGACGGCGCCCTGCAGGGCAGCTACTCCGGCGTCGCAGCCAATGCGACGGTCGGCCTCGGCGTCGGGGCGAATGTCCTGATCGGCGGTTTCGAGGGCTCGATTGCTCTGCAACCTGTCTCGGCTGAGGGCACGTCCGGTCTCAACATCGCGGCAGGCGTTGCCAATATGATCCTGACCTGGGTGCCGCCGGCACCACCGCCACCAGCTCCCAGGCGGCATGTGTCACAGCGATAGCCTAGCGCATCGCGATCGCCAAAGCGGCACCGGCCATCGTTCCGGCGCTGGCGCGGTTGGCCGCGCGAATAGCACGACGGCTCCTCAGGAACCGCCGGGCTTTGGCAGCAAGCAGCGTCCAACTGAAGTCGATGAAGATCAGCACGAAGAGCATGGTGGCCACGAGTTCTGCCCAACCGACGATCGTTACCCCGCGAACGTCGATGATCGAGGGCAGCAGCGCCATGTAGAACATCATGATCTTCGGGTTGCCGAGCGTCACCGTCATGCCGGCGAGGAAAAGCCTTGTGGGTGATTGCGCCTCGGGCAACGCTTCGCCATCACTATCGGGCGAGGCGAACCACATTTTCCAGGCAAGATAGAGCAGGTAGCAGACGCCGAGCCACTTGATGGCAACGAAGGCATAGTGGAAGGTTTCGGCGATCGCCGCCAAGCCGGCGACGGCGCAGGTCAGCCAAATTGCTTCGCCGAGCCACATAGCTGACAGGAAAGGCAGAACGTCACGGGCGCCCTTGGAAATCACCCGGGCGACGAGTGCGGCAACGCTCGGACCGGGAGAGCCGGCGGCCACGAACAATGCGCAGGCAAAGACAAACAGACTGGTCAACGTCATCGGCAATCCTCCTGTTGCGTGACGGAAGCAATGCCAGCGCAGCTGACACCGCTCTCTTGGTCTACCGGCTGGTCAGAACGGCATCTTGAAGCCGGGAGGAATCGGCAGGCCGGCGGTCAGCGCCTTGGTCTTTTCGGCAGCGGCGGCTTCCGCCTTGTCCTTGGCATCCTTATGCGCGGCCACGATCAGGTCTTCGAGGATTTCGACATCGTCTTCCTTGAAGAGGGACGGGTCGATCTTCAGGCTCTGCATCTCGCCCTTGCCATTGAGGATCACGGTGACGAGACCGCCACCCGACTTGCCTTCCGCCTGGAGTTCGGCGATCTCCGCCTGCATCTTCTCCATCTTGGCCTGCATTTCCTTGACTTTGCCCATCATGCCCATGATGTCGCGCATCGTCTCGCTCCTTCTCGATACTCTAGAAAATTATGTCGTCGCCGGGCAAGATGTCGCCCTCTTCGGATTCGGCAGCGGCAGGCGCCTTGACTTCCTCTTCCTCATCCGGCTCGGGCGCCCTTACGCGGACGTCGATGATCTTGGCGCCCGGAAACTGGGCGAGGATCGCCGCCACATCCGGATCTTGGCGCGCGTCGCTGACCTGCTGCGCCTTGGCGTTGGCTTCGGCCTCGACGATCGTCGGCTGAGCTTCCTCGCGGCTGAGGCTGACGATCCAATGGATGCCTGTCCAGTCCTTGAGCTTGACAGCCAGTTCGTTCAGCAGCGTACCGGGGGCGCCTTCGGTCAGATTGACGTCGAGGCGGCCGGGCTCGATGCGAACCGGGCGTACGAAGTTGCGCACGAGCGCCTTGACCTTCACATCGCGCTTTTCACCGGCCAGATTGGCGATATCGGTGATCGAGTTTACCGAAACCAGTGGTTTCGGCGCCTCGGCCGGCTTCGTCTCGACGCGGCCGACCGGCACGTTCTGCGGGTCGGGATTAGGGACGGCGCGCAGCATCGCGGTCGGGCCGGCGGGCTGCGGGCGCGGGATCGACTCGGTCGATCGTGCCGCCAGATTGCCTTGATAGTTCACCGTTGCGCCGCCACCGCCGTTGCCCGATGGGACGGATGGACGGCCGCCACCGTTCGTCTCGGAAAACTCCGCGAGGCGACGGGCGGCATCTTCCGGCGCCGGCAGATGGGCGGCATGTGTCAGTCGGATCAGCACCATCTCAGCGGCGCCGGCCGGGCGCGAGGAGCCTTCGGCTTCCGGAATGCCCTTCAGTAACATCTGCCAGATGCGCGACAGCGTCGTTACCGCCACGCTCTGCGCGAATTCGGCGGCCTTGGTACGTTCGATTTCGCTGAGCGAAGGATCGTTCGCGGCATCCGGCACGTATTTCAACCGCGTGACCAGATGCGTGAAATCGGCGAGATCGGTCAGCACGGCAACGGGATTGGCACCGGCTTCATACTGGCTTTCGAATTCGCCGAGCGCTGCTGCGACATCGCCTTTTACGATATGATGAAAGAGATCGACGATGCGGGCGCGGTCGGCAAGGCCGAGCATCCCGCGCACCGTTTCCGCCAGCACCGCGCCGCCGCCATGGGCGATCGCCTGGTCGAGCAGCGAGAGACCGTCGCGCGCCGAACCTTCGGCGGCACGGGCAATCATCGCCAGCGCATCCGGCTCCGCCTCGATGCCTTCCTTCGATGCGATCGTGGCAAAGAGCCCAACGAGATCGGAGGCACTGATGCGGCGCAAGTCGAAACGCTGGCAGCGCGACAGGACGGTGATCGGGACCTTGCGGATTTCGGTGGTAGCGAAGATGAACTTCACATGCTCCGGCGGCTCTTCGAGCGTCTTCAGCAGGCCGTTGAAGGCCTGTGTCGAGAGCATGTGCACTTCGTCGATGATGTAGACCTTGTAGCGCGCCGAAACCGGGCGATAGCGCACCTGCTCGATGATCTCGCGGATATCGTCGATACCCGTGTGGGATGCAGCGTCCATCTCGATGACGTCGACATGCCGGCCTTCCATGATCGCCTGGCAATGCTCACCCGGGATCCGCAGATCGATCGTCGGCTTGTCGATGTCAGCGGTCTTGTAATTCAGCGCGCGAGCGAGGATGCGGGCGGTCGTCGTCTTGCCGACCCCGCGCACGCCGGTCAGCATGTAGGCTTGGGCAATACGGCCGGTCTCGAAGGCGTTGGTCAGGGTCTGAACCATCGGCTCCTGGCCGACCATCAGATCCGTGAAATCCTTGGGGCGGTATTTGCGTGCCAGCACCCGGTATCCGGTGCCCGTCGAGGCGGCATCTTGTGACTGTCGCTCGGTGTCGCTCATCGCCCTGCTTATCACCCGGACTGCCCGAGCAAGAATGGAGAGAAAGGTGGGAGGCTGGCACGATGACCCGTGCCGGGCTCGTTAGGGCTGCTTCCTTCCGGACCTGACCCGGTTGGCGAGTGGCTCGTCCACCACCAACCTCCCGGATGCACATATCGGCAATATCGCCATCAAAAGCAAGCCAAGCTCAAAAAAAACTGCTAGCCTCAGGAAAACATGGAGGAATGCCTGTTGGACGAATTCAAACTCGACCGTCGGCTGGAGAGCGATAGCGACCGAGTTATTCAGACCGGGCTCTGCGATCTCAGGCTGTCGAAGGACGCCCGCTGGCCGTGGCTGATTCTCGTGCCACGCAGAACGGGTATCAGCGAAGTCTTCGAACTGACGCCCCTCGATCAGGTGTTGCTGACATTCGAGACGGAGATGGTCGCCTCCGCCCTGAAGAAGATCACCGGCGCCACAAAAATCAATATTGGGGCCCTTGGCAACATCGTCCGTCAGCTTCATGTTCATGTCATTGCCCGCTTCGAAGGCGATGCCAATTGGCCAAATCCCGTCTGGGGTTTTGGCAAGGCTGAACCTTACGCGGCGGATAAGAGAGATGACCTTATAAAGAAGTTGCGGGAAGCCCTTTCATCATGAGCCGTTCGCTTTTCGATTCGGATGTTCCGCATCCGGAACCCAGTAGCCTGACTGCCTTCGCAGCCAATGACCTGATCCGTGATTCCGAACATCGCGACGAGACATCCGTCGACAAGGCGCTTGCCAAGGAAGGAACGCATATCTTCGCCTTTGCCGGCGACAAGCTGGTCTTGAAGCATGACGGGCAGGTGCTTGATCCGCTGTTTGCACGCTACGAGCTGAAGGACCTGCGGCCCAACTGGGATGAGACCGTCCTGCTCGGCTATCGAAAAACCGGGGAGCCGCGCCTTGCCGTGCCGGTGGGTGTTCCGGAAGAAGAGTTGGCCAGCCATTACAAACCTTCGGATGGCCGTTCGCTATTTCGCGAGATGCTGATCGACGAGGTTCTACTCGGGGAGTTTGCGCAGGGAGCGAGCCTCATCCGCTGGAACCGCGACAACAAGTTCTGCGGCCGCTGCGGCTCTACCATGGAGATCCATATCGGCGGCTACAAGCGCGTCTGCACAGCCTGCGGACATGAAATCTTCCCGCGCACCGACCCCGTCGTCATCATGCTCACGATCGACGAGGAGCGCGACCTCTGCCTTCTTGGCCGCAGCCCGCATTTCGCTCCGGGCATGTATTCCTGTCTTGCCGGTTTCGTAGAACCGGGTGAGACGATCGAGAACGCTGTGCGCCGTGAGACGCTGGAAGAATCCGGAATTCATACCGGACGGATCCGCTATCACGCTTCGCAACCCTGGCCGATGCCCCATACGCTGATGCTTGGTTGCTTCGCCGAAGCCAAGTCCAAGGACGTCAAGTACGATACCCAGGAGCTGGAGGACTGCCGCTGGTTCACGCGTGAAGAAACGCTTGAGATGCTTGAACGCCCCGGCGTGACCGGCAAGGCACCACCGCCCAAGGGGGCGATCGCCCATCGGCTGATGCGCGATTGGATAGAGTGGAAAAGCAATAAGGCCTGACAGAACGAGGCCCAGACATGGCACGCTCCGAACGCCTTCTAACGTTGCTGCAAACCCTGCGGCGCTATCGCCGGCCGGTCAGCGGCGCTGTGCTTGCCACCGAAACTGGCGTCAGCATCCGCACGCTTTATCGCGATATTTCGAGCCTGCAGGCACAGGGCGCCTTGATCGAAGGAGAGCCAGGTCTCGGCTACGTGTTGAAGCCGGGTTTCATGCTGCCACCGATGATGTTTTCGCAGGACGAGATCGAGGCGCTCGTCCTCGGTTCGCGATGGGTTGCGCGTGCCGCCGATCCACGCCTTGCCGCCGCCGGCGCCGATGCCCTCGCCAAGATCGCCGACGTGCTGCCGCAGGAGATGCGAGACGAGATCGAGACCTCGACGCTGCTCGTCCATCTCCGACCGCCCGTTGCCGACAAGGCTGATCTCAGTGCCATTCGCAAGGCGATTCGCGCCGAACGAATCCTCAAGTTGACCTACTCGGATGAGGGCGGAACCGTCTCCGTCCGCAATATCTGGCCTTTCGCGCTGAGCTATTTCGAGCAGGTGCGGGTTGTCGTTGCCTGGTGCGAATTGCGTCAGGATTACCGCCACTTCCGCACCGACCGGATCGTCGAAATGATCCCTCAGGACGGCCGTTATCCGCGCCGGCGCGCGGTCCTGCTCAAGGAATGGCGAGGCCAGCAAGATATTGCATCCTGACCGCGACACTACTGCCATAAACTGACAGTGGTCAGCGCTATTATCGGTACCAATCCAATAGGAGGACCGATGATGATGACCCTGAACCTGAGCCGATCTACGCGCGGCAACCATGCTGTCGACGAGACCTCTTCCGATACAGGATATCCGCAATCCACGCTGCTGCGCATGATGCTGAACGCGTCGCGCCAGATGGCGCATCGCAGGTGTTCGCGCCTCGATCCGGACACCATGCCCGAGTGGAAGAAACGCGATCTCGGCTTCGTCGATTGGGGCAGCCCCTGCCACGAAGGCTAGTCGCACACGACACAACTCCCAAGACGCATGACCGACCGCCGCCGCTGCCAACGAGGCAGCGGCGTTCCTTCGCCTGCCACCCTGTCACAACGAGGACGACCCGATGAACAGCCCGAACCTCATCATTCTCTACGTCAAGGACCCGGCCACAAGTGCCGGTTTCTACCGGTCCTTGCTCGGCCGAGAGCCTGTCGCCGAAGCCCCGAACTTTGTCGCCTTCGCGCTTGATGGCGGCTTCACGCTCGGCCTCTGGCGGCTGAGCAAGGTTACCCCGCAGCCGTCCGCTACGGGCAGCCGCGCCGAGATCGCCTTCATGGTTCCCGGCGAGAACGGCGTGTCGACGCTTTACGAGGATTGGCGCAAGCGCCAGTTGCCGATCGCGCAGGACCTTACGGACATGGATTTCGGCCCGACCTTCGTCGTGCTCGACCCGGACGGCCATCGCCTGCGGGTGTGTGAGCCGGACAAGTAAATCACAAAGAAAAGGGCGCCCGAAGGCGCTGCCCGAAGGGCGCCCTTTTTCATTTCTGCAGTTGGCCCCGCATTGGGTGGCCCTTGTAGACGCCGAGGATGCGCACCTTCTCGGAAAAGAAGCGCAGCTCCTCCAATGCACGCCGGACATTCGGATCGTTCGGGTGACCCTCAATGTCAGCATAGAACTGCGTTGCGACGAACTTGCCGCCGAGCTGATAGCTCTCCAGCTTGGTCATGTTGATGGTGTTGGTCGCAAAGCCGCCAAGCGCCTTGTAGAGTGCGGCCGGGATGTTTCGGACGTTGAAGACAAACGTCGTGACGAGCTTCTCCTCGGCCGAGCCGCGATGCGCCCATTCCTCGTCGCGTGAAAGGATGACGAAGCGGGTGACATTGTTTTCCGTGTCCTCGACATTCTCGGCAACGATGTCGAGACCGTAGAGATCGGCGGCAAGGCGCGGCGCCAGCGCCGCCATCGAGCGGTCCCCGGTTTCCATGACGAGCTTTGCAGCACCTGCCGTGTCGCCAGCGATCACCGGCTTCCAGCCGTGCGAACGCACGATCTTGCGGCACTGCCCAAGGGCGTGGATGTGGCTGTGAACCGTGCGGATCTCATCCTTGGTGACGCCCGGGAGCACCATCAACTGGAAGCGGATCGGCATGAAATACTCGCCGATGATGTGCAGGCGCGACTCCGGCAGCAAGTGATGAATGTCGGCGACGCGGCCAGCGATCGTGTTCTCGATCGGGATCATTCCGATATCGGCATCGCCGTTCTCGACCGCCACGAAGGCATCCTCGAACGTCTGGCACGGCAGCGGCTCCATGGTCGGAAACATGTCACGGCACGCCATGTCGGAGTTCGCGCCGAACTCGCCCTGGAAGGCGATCCTGTTGGTGGTGATGTTCATGGAAAATCCGTCACTTCGTTCTTGCGGAGAGAATGCGCCGCGCCTTTTCAAGGTCGGCGGGAGTATCGACACCGAGCGGAACCGTGTCAACGATCTCGACATCGATGCGCATGCCGGCTTCCAGCGCGCGCAGCTGCTCCAGCGACTCGCGCTTTTCCAAGACCGATGGTCCGAGCGTAACGAAACGCTCCAAGGCCGAGCGGCGGTAAGCATAGAGGCCGATATGGTGATAAAGCGGTCCATCACCGTAGGGTGCCGTCGTGCGGGTGAAGTAGAGCGCCTTCAGGCGGCTTTCCGAGATCGGCGAGCCGACGACCTTGACGATATGCGGTGCCGTCTTGTCGGCCTCGTCCTCGATCTCGATCGTCAGTGTTGCGATGTCGACGCTCGGATCCTCCAGCGGGCGCAGCGCGGCGCGAACGGTTTCCGGCTCGATCGTCGGCAGATCGCCCTGCACGTTGACGACGAACTTGGCTTTCCCCTCCGGATCCACCTTCATGAGCGCCTCGTAAATGCGATCCGAACCGGACTGATGGTCCTTGCTGGTCATGATGACTTCAAAGCCTGCCGCGGCCACGACATCATGGACCTGTTGGTCATCAACCGCGACAACGACGCGGCCAATTTCGGCTTCCTTCGCCCGCAGCGCCACCTGCACGATCATCGGCAGCCCGCAAATATCGGCGAGCGGCTTGCCTGGAAGACGGGTCGATGCCATGCGGGCCGGGATCAGCACGAGCACGTCATCTAAATTTGGACTGGTCATTGTTCGGGCCTTCTAATCCGGGCGGAAAGGTGTCAAAAAGTCTCACGCAACAGGCCATTTAGACTGTTGCAACGAATAGCCAAAAGACATAGGTTCCGCGCGATTTCAAGATGGTCCGGTTTTATGTCTGCCGGCTGCAAGGGGAGCATTGCAGATGAATTCATACGTGAATATGGCTGTGGGGGCACTGCTCGGAACGGTTTTCGTTCTGATGACCGTCTCCATCGCGTCGGAGGGAATCTTTCATTCGGAGAGCCCGGAGAAGGAAGGTTTCGCGATCGTCGCCGAAGAGGCCGCTGCCGCTGGTGGCGGCGAGGCCGCACCGGCTGCAGCCGTTCCGATCGCACAGCTACTTGCAAAGGCGGACGCCAAGGCTGGCGAGGCTGTTTTCAAGAAGTGTCAGGCCTGTCATGACGCGACCAAGGGGGGACCGAACAAGGTTGGTCCGAACCTCTTCGGTCTCGTCGATCGTCCGATCGCCACGCATGAAGGCTTTGCCTACTCGTCGGGCATGAAGGACTTCTCCAAGGGCGGCAGCGAGAAGTGGACCTTCGATCATCTGAACCACTTCCTGGCAGCACCGAAGAAGTACGTTGCCGGCACGGCAATGGGCTTTGCCGGTCTCCCGAAGGACACGGATCGCGCCAACGTCATCCTTTACCTTCACACGCTGGCCGATTCGCCGGTTCCGCTTCCGGATCCGAACGCACCGGATAGCGCGACGCAGTAAGTAGCTGCTCGGTTCCAGACGAAAATCGAAGCCCGGCTGGCGCCGGGCTTTTTCTTTGCCTAGCCGCCGAGCAAAAAGGCCCAGAACGAAACGGAGATGGCGCCAAGCGCCGTCGTTAGCGTGATCGTCGAAGCTGCCAGGCTGTGGCCGACACCGAAACGGTTGGCGATCAGCCAGGCGTTGACGCCCGTTGGAACCGACGAAATCAGCACCAGGGCCGCCGTCCAGTCACTGGCAAGCCCGACCAGATGGCTCGCCGCCCAGACGCAGGCCGGCAACAGCAACAACTTGAAGGCGGAGGTGACGCTGGCGATGCCGGCGTTGCCTGAAATGCCGTATTTCTCAAGCGCCATGCCGAGCGAAATCAGCGCGACCGGCCCGGCGACACCGGCGATCTGATCGATTATGGCGCCTACCGGTCCCGGCATGGTGAGCCCTAACAGGTGCATGGCAGCACCGCCGGCCAAGCCGATCACCAGCGGGTTTTTGACGAGATTGTGGGCGATCTGGCGCACCACTTTGGCGATGCTGCGCTCCTTCTTGCCGGCGATCTTGTGCTCGGCGCGCTCCATCAGGATGGTTCCGATAATCATCATCACAGGCAGATGGACCGCGATCAGAATCGAGAGCGGCACGAGCCCCTTGTCACCGACCGTGCGCTGAACGAGCGGCAGTCCGATGAAGATGGTGTTGGCGAAGGCTGACGATACACCGGCAAGCACGCCAATGCGGTCATCGCGCCCGAAGAAGCGCGTCGCGGCGATATGGGCCGCGACCCAAGTCACTCCGACGCCCGAGAAATAGGCGATCCAGAGACGGAAGGGCGAGGCACCGTGAAAATCGGCGTTGGCGATCGTGCGGAACAACAACAGCGGCACGGCGATCTTGAAGACGAACTCGCTCAGCGCATCGCCGATCTCCGCCTTCATCAGCCGTAGTTTCACGGTCAGCCAGCCGATAAGGATCATGATAAAGATGGGAAGGACGTCGAAGATGATGGCTGACATTCAATGCGGCTGCCTTGCGAGGGAATAAGCATGCCTAGCAGCAAAACGGCCGTGATGACAAACCGGCAAAGCATAAAAGCAAAAAAAGCGGGCTCTGCCCGCTTTTCCGCATCCGGTCCTGCCGGATAGCCGGTCTGAAATGCTGCCAGTTCATCCGTGGTCAGCGTCACTCCGGTATCGTCGAAGGGCGTCATTCCCTTCTTCATTGGCTGCCGCTCGGAAGCCGCTCATGCCAATGTCGTTGAGGATGCTTATAGGACGGGGAAATGACATGCGGATGACGGATTCCCGCTATATGAAATGCGAGGGACCACCAGCCGCACGCGTATAGGTGGGACGCAACCGTGTCGTCTTGGCATGCGCAAGCTCAGAAGTCGGCCACGGCCACCAGAGCAACGCGGTGTCCCGCTGTATTTTCAAATGCTCTTGTGCCCACGGGCAAAATCGTGCGATGTCCGATGCCGGCTGGGGAGACCAACATGGGGGTAAATTTTGCCAACAGGTAAAGTCAAGTGGTTCAACCAGGACAAGGGCTTCGGATTCATCACTCCGGATGACGGCGGTACCGACGTCTTTCTTCACATCACGGCCGCTCAACGAGGCGGGATCGACACCGTGAAAGAAGGAATGGGCATAGCGTTCGAAGTCGCTCAGGACCGTCGAACCGGCAGAACGTCTGCCGACAATGTCCGGCAAGTTTGAAAACGGTCAGTGCGGCCGAAGGGCCGCACTGACTCCGCCGCTCGGAGACGACATGAAGCGTACTTTGGCTGCCGGCCTCGTCATTCTCTTTGCCGCCGGGCCATCATTTGCCGATGACGCGAGTTCCAAACTTTCATTTTTTTACGACAGCTGCGTTTCTTCTGGCCCGGACTTCGAGCGCACGGCTGAGCGTGCGAAAGCCGACGAATGGCCTTCGATGGCAGAGGATATGGCGCTGACCTTCACCCCGATGGAGAATCCGGAAGCGCTGGAAGGATGGATCGTCAGCGGCGGCGAAGCTGAGAGCTTTCAAGCGCTGGTGGTCTCGCGGGCGGATGTCGGCGGCAAAACCGTCGAAGGCTGCACGGTGGCACTGGGGGACGTCGACGCGGATGTTTTCGAGAAAGCGCTGGTCGAGAAGGTGAACGCTGTCTCGGCGGGTGAAGAGCAAGGGCAGGATCGCGTTTACAAGCGATATACCGCCACCATCAACGGGCGCAGCGAGGCGATCACCTTGACGCTCCCGCTCTATGCAAAGGGTTCCGATCAGATCATCGCCAGCACCGTGGCAGAGCAGCAGATCGAACACTAGCTCGCCGCCGTCGGCCATGCGCCCTTATCAGATGATATGAGATTCTAATGTCGGAGGCCCGTCGTCCGAATGGAACGGCTATGGCTTTGTCCGCATCCTGTGACGAGAGGTCACGAACCCCGGCCGCCCGTCGAGGGCATATTCACGTGACCTGTTTGCCAACCAGCAGGAAACGTACATGCATCCCCAATGGAAGCCATTTGTCGTGGAGATCAAGAAAACACGTCGTCTTTTTCCAGGGTCGCCATCAAAAAGCGACTTTCATTTGGAGAAAGCCAGCCCCGACGGCGAAAAGCGCGCCCGCGAGGTTGCGCAGGGCACACGACCAAACGACGAAAGATAGTAGGATGGTAAGCAGGAACCTCCCCCATGAGTATTTCTTCCTCAATGGCGCACGTTCCGACGGACCGGTTATCGGCCATATCGACGGCACACCGATCCCCGCTCGCGTAGTCGACACCAGGGGCAGCCGCTATCGTTTCGTTGGAATTGCCCGTCGCGATCGACGTGGCAGGCTCGATGTCACTGCCTTGCGCAAGAACGAGTGGCTCGTAAAGCCCGACCTGATCTATGCTGCCGCTGCTTGAGACGCGCCTTTTGAACGCCGCGGTCACGGGGGGCGGCCGGCGACATTTGACCCGTCACAGTGCATTTTTGCGATGAGATAGACGGCCCAGCGGCATTTCCGCTTTCCATGCGGCGAAAATTCGCTAAGACCGGTCACCGGCTATCACCTAACCCGGGACCTTCCCTTTCATGACCAAATTCGATGTTCTGACTGTCGGCAACGCGATCGTCGATATCATCGCGCGTTGCGACGACCAGTTCCTCATTGACAATGAGATCACCAAGGCCGCGATGAACCTCATCGATGCCGAGCGCGCAGAACTTCTCTATGCGCGCATGGGACCGGCGGTGGAGGCTTCCGGCGGCAGCGCCGGCAACACGGCCGCGGGTGTGGCGAGCTTCGGCGGCAAGGCCGCCTATTTCGGCAAGGTCGCGGAAGACCAGCTCGGCGAAATCTTCGCGCACGATATCCATGCGCAGGGTGTTCACTATCAGACACAGCCGAAGGGGACATTCCCGCCGACCGCGCGCTCGATGATCTTTGTCACCGAAGACGGCGAACGCTCGATGAATACCTACCTCGGCGCCTGCGTCGAGCTCGGGCCCGAAGACGTCGAGGCCGAGGTCGTCGCCCAGTCCAAGGTCACCTATTTCGAAGGCTACCTCTGGGATCCGCCGCGCGCCAAGGAAGCGATCCGCGAATGCGCCCGTATCGCCCACGAGAACGGCCGTGAGATGTCGATGACGCTTTCCGACAGCTTCTGCGTCAACCGCTATCGCGGCGAATTCCTCGACCTGATGCGCTCCGGCACCGTCGACATCGTCTTCGCCAATCGTCAGGAAGCGCTGGCGCTCTATGAAACCGACGACTTCGAAGAAGCGCTGATCCTTATCGCCAAGGACTGCAAGATCGCGGCCGTAACGATGAGCGAGAACGGCGCCGTGATTCTCAAGGGCAGCGAGCGCTTCTACGTGGATGCGATCAAGATCAGGGAACTGGTCGACACCACAGGCGCGGGCGATCTCTTTGCCGCCGGCTTCCTCTATGGCTACACACAGGGTCGGACGCTGGAAGACTGCGGCAAGCTCGGCTGCCTCGCGGCTGGCATCGTGATCCAGCAGATCGGCCCGCGGCCGATGAAGTCGCTGGCCGAGGCCGGCAAGCAGGCGAACCTTATTTAAAGGCTTCGCCTGGATAAGCGCCCCAGATTTCCGACTGCGCCACCCATCCTTCGGCGCCGTCTATCTTGGCAAAGCACCAGTCGCCATTGCACTCGCCGATGTTCATCATGACGCCGGGCTCGAGCTTGGCGACGACGCTTGCCGACGGCTGGGCATCGCGGCGCATGTTGACGTAGACAGACTTACCCTTGCCCTTCATCCATGGGGCGGCGATTGCCGCACGCGAGCCCGACAACAGCGATTGGTTGACCCAACCCTCGGTGCCGTCGGCATCGCGGATCTGGCGCCAGTTGTCGTATTCCTGAATGATTTCGACCGGCAGGCCGGCCTTCAGATACATCCATGAGGCCGCATAGTCGGTGCCAGGGCCGATGCGCAGGTTGACGCGCTTGGACTTGAGCGTGACGAAGCGCGGCAGCGGCAGGCCACTCGGTCCCTTTGCCGCCTGTGCGGAGGCCATTTCAGCCGTTCCCGCAGAAAGCACGAAACCGATCGCAAGGGCGAGGCAAGATTTCAGGACTTTGCTATGCATGGGACTTCCGTTTGCTCAGAGGAGGGCAGGACTGCTGCCTGATTCCGGGAATTCGACATTCCTGCGCACGCTGAGCGAGTTTTGTTTGTCTTCGCGCGCGGGTCTGGTAGAAATTCCCCGGAACGGGAAAATTATCCCGCGTCTTGGTTAAGGACCTCTGAACAAGTTAGCGCCGGCGCACATGACGACGAAGAAAAAACCGAAGGTCTACATCACGCGGAAGCTGCCCGATGCGGTCGAGACGCGCATGCGCGAACTCTTCGACGCGGAACTCAATATCGACGATGCACCGCGCTCCAAAGCCGAGCTGATCGCCGCCGTCAAAAGCGCCGACGTGCTCGTTCCGACCGTCACCGACCGGATCGATGCCACGGTGATCGAGGAGGCCGGGCCGCAGCTGAAATTGATCGCCAGCTTCTCGAACGGCACCGATCACATCGACGTCGAGGCGGCGGCTCGCAAAGGCATCACCGTCACCAATACGCCGAACGTGCTGACCGAAGACACCGCCGACATGACCATGGCGCTGATCCTCGCCGTTCCGCGCCGCTTGGGTGAAGGCGCGCGGGTGCTGACCGACCATCCCGGCGAGTGGCCCGGCTGGTCGCCAACCTGGATGCTCGGGCGACGGATCCACGGCAAGCGCATCGGCATCGTCGGCATGGGGCGGATCGGCACCGCCGTTGCGCGCCGCGCCAAGGCTTTCGGCCTCTCGATCCACTATCACAACCGCAAGCGCGTCAACCCGGCGACCGAAGATGAGCTGGAGGCGACCTACTGGGAGAGCCTCGACCAGATGCTCGCCCGCGTCGACATCGTTTCTGTCAATTGCCCCTCGACACCGGCAACGTTCCATCTGTTGTCGGCCCGCCGTCTGGCGCTGCTGCAGCCGACGGCCTACCTCGTCAACACCGCCCGCGGCGACGTGATCGACGAAGCGGCACTGATCAAGAGTCTGCGGGAGGGAAAGCTGGCGGGCGCCGGTCTCGACGTCTTCGAGAATGAACCGGCGGTCAATCCGAAGCTCGTCAAGCTCGCAAATGAAGGCAAGGTCGTACTTCTGCCGCACATGAGCTCGGCGACGATCGAAGGCCGCATCGACATGGGCGACAAGGTGATCATCAACATCCGCACCTTTATCGATGGCCATCGCCCGCCGAACCGCGTGCTGCCGGGCCGCTAGGCCGGAACAGGCTTGCGCATCTCGATCGATGTCGTCCTGGTGAATCCGGGATGGGCATTTTCAGCGGTCTTCTCAAATCCCCAGCGGATAAAGACATCGTGGTTTTCGACAAGCTCGATGCGCGTTTCGAGCCTCAGTGATGGCAGGGAGTGGGACCGCGCCACCTCTTCCGAGACCGCCAGCAGCCGACGGCCGATACCCCGGCCCTGCGCGTCGGGCGCGATCGCCAGCTTGCCGACATAGAGGCAGGCTTCTTCTGGTCGCAGAAAGACGCAGCCACATAAAGCATCGCCTTCCATTGCCGCATAGGCGATTTCAGAACGCGCCTTATCGGCAAGCGTCGTCGGCGTGAGCTTCAAGGCGGAGGATGGCGGATCGATCCGGTCGTTCATATAGGCGAACGACGACAGGACTAGCGCCAGCAACTCCTCCCAGCGTTGAAAGTCTTCATCGATCCGAATGATGTTCATGACGCCGGGCTCTGTTTCTGGCGACGCCTCTTGTAGCGGATCGTGTCGAAGCGGGCGGCAAGCGCATCATAGAGCAGCAGCCGTCCAATCAGCGGTTCGCCCGTGCCGGTGACGAGCTTGATCGCTTCCATTGCCATCAGCGTGCCGATCACGCCGGTCAGCGCACCGATGATGCCGGTCTCCGCACAGGCCGGGATCAGACCAGCCGGCGGCTTCTCGGGGAAGAGATCGCGATAGGTTGGGTTCGGTGTGCCATCCTCCGCCGTCTCGTAGGGCTTGAGCACTGTGACGGAGCCATCGAAGCGACCAACCGCGCCTGTCACCAAGGGGATTTGCGCAGTCTCGGCAGCGTCGGCCGCCGTATAGCGCGTATCAAAATTGTCGGAGCCGTCGATCAGCAGATCGAAGCCTGAGAGATGGCGGCGCGCCGTGTCAGGCGAGAAGCGCTCTTCGAAGCGGATCACGTTGACGTGCGGGTTCAACCTTGCAATCGCGAAGGCGGCACTCTGCGTCTTCAGTTCGCCGATCGTGCCGGAATCGTGGATCACCTGCCGCTGCAGGTTGGAAAGCGAAACGCGGTCGTCATCGGCGATACCGAGCGTGCCGACGCCGGCGGCTGCGAGATATTGCAGGACCGGCGCTCCCAGCCCACCGGCACCGATGACAAGCATGCGGGCGGATTTCAGTTTCTGCTGGCCTGCGCCACCGATCTCGGGAAGCAGGATATGGCGCTGATATCGCGCGATTTCTTCCGGGCTGAGCGGTTCCATGGGCGCGATGCTAGCATGGCCTTTGGTTGAGGGGGAAGCGGCATCGGTCATTCGAAAACCTTTCCATCGGCAACGGTGAAGAATTGCGCGCGCTCGCCGAGAGCGGAAAACATGGCGCAGTCCGTGCCTGTCATGAAGGCCTGGCCGCCGAGCGCGTCAATGAGGTCGAAGAGCGCAGCACGCCTGCCTTCGTCGAGATGCGCGGCAATCTCATCAAGCAAGAGAATCGGCGCATGGCCCGTGAGATTGGCGACCAGACGGGCATGGGCAAGAATCAGTCCGACCAGCAGCGCCTTCTGCTCGCCGGTGGAACAGCGCGATGCTTCCATCTGCTTTTGCCGGTGGCGGACAAGCAGATCTGCGCGATGGGGGCCGTCGAGCGTGCGGCCGGCCGCGGCATCGCGGTAGCGGCTCTCGGCAAGCATAGCCGAATAGTCATCCTCAAGATCAACGGCGGGGCGCGAGAACTGACCATCCATAAAGCCGGCGAGCTCCAGCGTTGCGGCAGGAAAGGGCGAGGTTTCGTGCGTCTCGTCGATCAGGCGGGCAAGAAGACCGAGCATCTCCTCGCGTGCCATCGCCATGGCAATGCCGAGGCTTGCCATCTGCTGCTCGAGGCCGGAGAGCCAGGCGGGATCGAAGCGACGCTCGTCGAGCAGCTTGTTGCGGCTGCGCATGGCGCGTTCAAAATCGCTGGCACGGCGGCCATGGGCCGGATCGAGCGACAGCACGAGCCGATCAAGGAAACGGCGGCGCTCGGACGAACCACCGGTGAAGAGGCCATCCATCGAGGGCGTCAGCCACAGGAGACGGAGATGGTCGGTCAGTTCATCGGCCGACTTTGCAGGCGTGCCGTTGATCCGCAGGCGGCGGGAAATGCTGTCGTCGGTGATATCGACACCCGTGCCGATTTCCACCTCGCCGTCCATGCCATCGAGCTCCGCGAAGATCGAAAATCCGGCCGTCGCACCGACACGGGTGACATCACCATAGGTGGCACGACGCAGGCCGCGGCCAGGCGACAGGAAGGATACGGCCTCCATCAGATTGGTCTTGCCGGCGCCATTGTCCCCCGTCAGCACCACATGCCGACCGTCGAGCGACAGCGAGACAGACGCGTAGTTGCGAAAGTCGGTCAGCTTGAGACGGGACAGGGAGACCTTGTGCGGCATTCGATATCCGGATTCGTGGTGCCCGAGAGCTAAGCGCAACGGGGCCGGATGGCAAGGGTGCGGGTGTAGTCGGGATGCCGATGATGCATGGGTGCGCACCTGGATGTTGGCCACATGACCGGAGAATCGTATGATGACGCCGAGGTTGGGGGGACTTCGATGAGACGTTTGACGAAAACACGGATGGCGATCGGCGGTGTGGCGGTCTTGTTGGTCGCCTATCTGCTTGTCACTTATTTCCTCATTCCCGAAATATGGATCCATCGCGACGCCAGCCGTATTGCGGAATTCGGTCCAATGGTGACGACCACCAAGCAGGATATTCCCGGCGACCCCATCAATGTTGGGCTCGTCGGTTCGAAGGAGAACGTGCTTCGGGCGTTTGCATCGGCTGGGTGGGACCCGGCCGACAAGATCACGCTGCGGACATCAGCCGAAATCGGCTTGAGCGTCGTGCTCGATCGGCCCGACCTCGACGCTCCCGTGAGCCCATTGCTGTTCGAGGGCCGCCAGCAGGATCTGGCATTTGAAAAGGCCGTGGGCAAGAGCGCCGACGAGCGCCACCACGTCCGTTTCTGGCAAACCAAGAACAGCGGTGCAGATGGGCAACCGCTGTGGCTTGGATCGGCGAGTTTTGATCGCGGGGTAGGCTTCAGCCACGATACCGGCCAGATCACCCATCACATCGCGCCTGATGTCGACGCTGAGCGAGATCTTGTTATCGGCGATCTTCAGGCAGCCGGGCAATTGTCGTCGACTTACGAGATCGCGGGCATCGGCGCCACGAGGACCGGCCGCAACGGTGGCGGCGATCCCTATTTCACCGATGGAAAGGCGCTGATCGGCGTGCTGCGCGCTGTCGGCGCCCCTTAACGCGCTTCGCCCCGTGCACCTTCATCGTCGCCAATTTGCGGTTCCAAATAGCGTCGAATAGTTGAAAAATGCGGGCCGAATCGCGAGAGGTGCGCCGTTGAAGATAGCCGCAGCACAGACCATCGTTTCGCCTGACATTACCGCGAATGGCCGAACAATCCGGAGCATGATTGCGGCTACCGCTGCTGATGGCGCGCGGGTCATCAATTTCTGCGAAGGCGCACTGTCGGGATATTCGAAATCGCAGATCCTGCATCCCGAGGACTGGGCCAGCTTCGATTGGCGGCAGCAGGAGGCCGAGCTTCGGGCAATCGCCGATCTCTGTGGTGATCTTCGCATCTTTGCGGTTGTCGGCGGAGCACATCGGCTGGCAGAGGGCTACCCCCCGCACAACAGCCTGTATGTCTTTTCCGAAACCGGAGCGCTGCTTACCCGCTATGACAAGAGGTTTCTGTCAAACAGCGAACTTGGCGGCTGGTACTCTCCCGGCACCGCGCCGATCACTTTCGATATCAACGGCTACCGATTCGGTTGCGCGATCTGCATCGAAGCTACGTTTCCGGAGGTATTCCAGGAGTATGCCAATCTCGGCGTCGATGCCGTGTTCTTCTCCTCCTATGGCATTCCCGAATATTTCCAGATTGCGCTGCGCGCGCATGCGGGGCTGAACTGCATCTGGATCGGCGCTGCAACGCCGGCGCAGAAGGCCGCCAAGGGGCCGGCCAGCATCATCGGCCCGGATGGAAAATGGGTGGCGCAGTGTGCTGCCACTCCCGAACCAGGCCTGGCAACCGCGGTGTTGAACCGAGACGACCCGGCATACGACATTCCGCTGCAGAAGGCCCGACCGTGGCGGCTCAAGGCGCGACAGGGTGATATCTATCGCGAGAGGATGGCGGACGATCCCCGAAGCGAAGACAGAAGCGGCTACTGACGCGCAATGCTGCCTTGCGTCGCGGTCCCTTCATCTCGAGACGCAGATGGCCTATATGAGCGCTGTCGCGGATTGCGACGCGCCGGAGTTGACGATGGATACAGAAATTCAGGGCCGCGCGGCACATGTCGCCGCCATACGCGAGCGTGCCGAAGCCGAGATGACGGCGATGGGCGTCGACGAGGCGTTCATCGATCGGTTGGTCGAGACGTTCTACGCCCGTGTGCTGCAGCATGCGACGCTTGGACCCGTGTTTGATGCCCGGCTTTCCGGCCGCTGGCCCGACCATATGCAGAAGATGAAGAGCTTCTGGTCATCAATTGCCTTTCGCAACGGCGCTTATGGCGGCAAGCCGGTGCAGGCGCACACGGGCGTCGCGAACCTGACGCCCGATCTCTTCCCGCAATGGCTGGCACTGTTTTCCGCGACGCTCAGCGATATCGCGCCGAACCCTGAGGCCAAGGCCTGGTTCATGACGACCGCTGAACGCATCGCCAAGAGCCTGACGCTGTCGCTGTTCTACAATCCAGCACTCGACGCGCCCCAGGCCAAACCCGCCTGAGCGCCACTTCAGGCGACACGCTTGTAGAAAAATGTGGTGGCGCAGAGGCCGCCCTCCGGCCACAGCGCATAATCCGGGATGACACCGACCCGCTCCCAGCCCAGCCTGGGGTAGATCGCCTCGGCATCGCTGCCGGTTGCCGTGTCAAGCACGAGGAGCGTCTTGCCGCGGACGGCGGCTTCTCGTTCCGCAGCATCCATCAGCAGACGTGCAAGGCCCTTGCCCCGGGCCAAGCGATGCACCAACAGCTTCTTCAGATCGCCGCGATGCGGCTGATTCGGCATCTGTGCGGCACCGACCTGCACCGTGCCAACGGCTCTGCCGTCGATCTCCGCCACGAGGAGCAGCGTTGCACCGGACGCGACGGCATCGGCGACGCCCTGCCAGTAAGGCTCGGCATCCGCGTTGCCATAAGGCTGCATGAAGCCGACCGAGGCGCCGCCGTTGACGCAATCGGTCAGCACGTCGCAGAGGTCGGGGATCGCCGCATGGGCTTCTGCCGCATCAAGAAGGCGGATCGTAGCTGTCATCACTTTTTCTCCTGAAATGAATTAGCGCCCGCGCCGATCGAGTACGACGCAATAGCGGGCGGGAATGTTGCCGGGGTTATGAAAAACATGGCCTTCGCCGACCGGCATGAACAGGCAGTCGCCAGGCAGCAGTCGGTAGACGGTGTCGCCCGTCGTCATTTCCATTTCGCCATCGAACAGCCAGACATGCTGTGTCATGCCGTTGCTGGCCGCGTGCGGCGGGAAACTAACGCGACCGCCTGGCGGGAATTCGACATCGACGATATCGACAGACGAAGCGGCTCCCGGCGGCGAGACGGAGCGCCTGACGTAACCGGTCTCCGGATCCCGCCAGACCTGCTGGTCCTGACGGCGCGACAGCGGCGAGACCTCGCCGTCCTCGGCAAAGAAGGCCGACAGCGACAGGCCGAGCGCTGCGCAAACCCTGGCGAGGAGCGGGGCCGTCGGGCTCGCTTCGCCGCGCTCGATGCGGGAGATCATCGCCCGGCTGACGCCGGAGGCGTTGGCCAGGTCTTCCAGCGTCAAATTCCGCTCGATCCGCAGTCTGCGGATGCGAAGGCCGATCGCCGTTTCGAGTTCTTGTTCCATCATTGGATCCGATTTTCTTTTATAATAGAATTTCACGATCTGATAATAGAATCAAGTATCATGTTTCGGTCCGCGAAACGGCGACTTATCGTAAACGAACCCCTGCTTTTCCGCTTTGCGGCAAGGGTCGGCGCTGCTATATGGCGCGCATGAGCACCAATTCGACGACTCCGCTTTCCCATATCCGCAATTTCTCGATCGTGGCCCACATCGACCACGGCAAATCGACGCTTGCCGACCGCCTGATCCAATCGACCGGCGGCCTGGCCGAGCGCGAGATGTCCGAGCAGGTGCTTGACAACATGGATATCGAGCGCGAGCGCGGCATCACCATCAAGGCCCAGACGGTGCGTCTGCACTACAAGGCCAAGGATGGCGAGACCTATATCCTGAATTTGATCGACACGCCCGGACACGTCGACTTCGCCTATGAGGTCTCGCGCTCGCTCTCGGCCTGCGAAGGTTCGCTGCTCGTCGTTGACGCCAGCCAAGGCGTGGAAGCCCAGACGCTCGCCAACGTCTACCAGGCGATCGACAACAACCACGAGCTTGTCACCGTCCTCAACAAGATCGACCTGCCGGCCGCCGAACCTGATCGCATCAAGGAACAGATCGAGGAAGTGATCGGTATCGATGCCTCGGAAGCCGTGTTGATTTCGGCAAAGACCGGCCTCGGCATCCCCGATGTCCTCGAGGCAATCGTTCAGAAGTTGCCGGCGCCGAAGAGCTCCGGCGGTGAAAAGGCACCGCTGAAGGCGCTGCTCGTTGACAGCTGGTACGACACCTATCTCGGCGTCATGGTCCTCGTCCGCGTCATCGACGGCGTGCTGACCAAGGGCCAGACGATCCGCATGATGGGCACGGACGCCAAGTACCAGGTGGAACGCGTCGGCGTGCTGACGCCAAAGATGGTCAATGTCGACAGTCTCGGGCCTGGCGAAATCGGCTTCATCACCGCCTCCATCAAGGAAGTGGCCGATACGCGCGTCGGCGATACCATCACCGAGGACAAGCGCCCAACGGCGCAGGCCTTGCCGGGCTTCAAGCCGGCACAACCGGTCGTGTTCTGCGGTCTCTTCCCCGTCGATGCCGCGGATTTCGAGGATCTGCGCGCGGCGATGGGCAAGCTTCGCCTGAATGATGCCTCCTTCTCCTTCGAAATGGAATCATCGGCCGCACTCGGCTTCGGCTTCCGTTGCGGCTTCCTTGGCCTGCTGCACCTTGAGATCATCCAGGAACGCCTTGAGCGCGAATTCGACCTCGACCTGATCGCCACTGCGCCTTCGGTCGTCTACCAGCTGACGATGACCGACGGCAGCGAGCGCGAACTGCACAATCCGGCTGACATGCCCGATGTCGTCAAGATCGACGAGATCCGCGAGCCCTGGATCAAGGCGACGATCATGACGCCTGATGATTACCTCGGCGGCATTCTCAAGCTCTGTCAGGATCGTCGCGGCATCCAGACGGAACTCACCTATGTCGGCACCCGCGCAATGGTGACCTACGAGTTGCCGCTCAATGAAGTTGTCTTCGACTTCTACGACCGGCTGAAGTCGATTTCGAAGGGCTACGCCTCCTTCGACTATCACCTCGAAGGCTACCGCGAAGGTAACCTCGTCAAGCTGTCGATCCTCGTCAATGGAGAGCCTGTCGATGCGCTCTCCATGCTCGTCCACCGCGCGTCTGCCGAGAAGCGTGGCCGCGACATGTGCGAGCGGCTGAAGGAACTGATCCCGAAGCACATGTTCAAGATCCCAATCCAGGCAGCGATCGGCGGCAACGTGATTGCCCGCGAGACCATCTCGGCGCTGCGCAAGGACGTGACGGCCAAGTGCTACGGCGGCGACGCCACCCGAAAGCGCAAACTTCTGGACAAGCAGAAGGAAGGCAAGAAGCGCATGCGCCAGTTCGGAAAGGTGGAGATTCCACAGGAAGCCTTCATCGCCGCGCTCAAGATGGGCGACGAATAAAAGCATCATTTCAGCCCGGCCGGCGCACGAGCATGGCCGGGCTTTTTGATCCCGCGCTGCCTCAACTGCAGGCCATGTATTCCTTCACCAGCCCTTGATAGGCGTCCATCGACGGCAGCGCCTCGTAGCTGCGGACCGCGCCGGTTTCGGCGAAGGGCAGTTTTTCGCGGGTCCAGGTCTCGATGAACGGCCGGAACCAGCGCGGATCGTCCAGCATCGTCGGACGCAGGTTGACGAACCAATCCATCCCGTCCGATCGCGTGAACATCCAGGTCATGCAGTGGCCGCAGAAATAGTGGTGCGCCTCGACGCCGTGCAGCCCACCGATGACGGGCTCTCCTTCGGTGATTTCGAAGGCCTCCGCCGGGATCGCGGCACTCAGCGAAAAGGCGCTCGACGACATCTTCTGGCACCCTGTGCAATGGCACGCCATGGTCAAAAGCGGCTTTGCGCGGATCTTCAATCGCACGCGGCCGCATCGGCAGCCACCGGTCCAAGGTAGATTTACTTCGGTCATCGCGACCTCCCTTCGTCATACTCAATCTAGCGGCAGGCGGCGCGGCGTCAAACTGTCGGCGGCAGGCAAACCGGCATCGCCTCCTAGGAATCGGAAAGCCATGATCGCGCGGATATTCGCGCCACTGGCAGCGACCAAGCGATAGCGACCTTTGGATCGAGTGCACACTGGCCCACCTCCGCCCCGGCCCGCTTGTCGACCAGAATCAACGCACCGTTTTCCGTCAGCGTCTGCAAGCCACGGGCGAAGACCGGTGCCACCTAATCCAGTCGTTCCCCGAAATCGCGGGACAACGCAGCATTTCAAAAACAGACGGCGGCAAGATGTCGCAAACGACCCTATCGGTCATTGAATAGTCAACGTAATTCGCCGCAAAGGCATCAAAAGATGAGCCGGCTACTCTCGGTATTTGCAATCATTGATTGAATGCATTGAAGCTTGCCCATCGTACGAAACGGCACAGCACGGGCGAAATCCCTCCTTCTGCGGCGGGCCGAGCGGCTACAGACTAGAAATTATCGCGGCGGCAAGGAGTGTCGCTCGCTGCTTCATTTGGGGACTTGCAACGGCAAGCCTTTACGATAGGTTGTGCGCTGACCTGAACGTAACTGGTCATGGGAACAAACGACTAATAAAGGCGAAAAGCCTAGAAAGGTGGCCCCCATATGAACTTTCTCACGAAAAAATTCCTGGCTTCAGCCGTGCTTGGCTCACTGCTGGCCGTGACCGCGCACGCCGCGACACTCAACATCCACAATGGCGGCGACCCGCAGTCCCTCGACCCGCAGAAGCTGTCGAGCGACTATGAGAACCGCATTGCTGGCGACATCTTCGAGGGCCTCGTCACCGAAGACCCGAAGGACGATCCGATCCCGGGACAGGCTGAAAGCTGGACCGTCTCGCAGGACGGCAAGGTTTATACCTTCAAGCTTCGCGACGGCATCAAGTGGTCGGATGGGCAGCCGGTGACGGCCGGCGACTTCGTCTTCGCCTTCCAGCGCCTTGTCGATCCGAAGAACGCCGCGGAATACGCCTATCTGCAATTCACCATCAAGAACGCGGAAAAGATCAACAAGGGCGAAATCACCGATTTCAGCCAGCTCGGCGTCAAGGCGATCGACGACAAGACGCTCGAGATCACGCTTGAGAACCCGACCCCCTATTTCATCAATTCGCTGATGCACTACACCGCCTATCCGCTGCCGAAGCATGTGGTTGAAGCCAAGGGCAATGACTGGGTGAAGATCGGCAACATCGTCACCAACGGCCCGTACAAGCCAACCGAGTGGATTCCGGGCGCGTCCGTCACGACAGTCAAGAACGACCAGTACTACGGCGAGAAGGACCTGAAGATCGATGGCGTGAAGTTCTTCACGCTCGAGGATCAGGAAGCGGCTCTGAAGCGCTTTCGCGCCGGCGAATTCGACATCATGACCGACTTCCCGACGGATCAGTATGAATGGATGAAGAAGAACCTGCCGGGCCAGGCCCATGTCACGCCGTTCCTCGCCAGCTACTACTACGTCCTCAACGCCACGAAGCCGCCGTTCGACGACAAGCGCGTTCGTCAGGCCCTCTCGATGGCCGTCAACCGTGAAGTCATCGGCCCGAAGATCCTCGGCACCGGCGAACTGCCGGCCTATTCCTGGGTACCGCCGGGCACCGCGAATTATGGTGAGCCGGCCTATGTGAGCTGGAAGGACATGCCCTACAAGGAAAAGGTGGAAGAGGCGAAAAAGCTGCTCAAGGAAGCAGGCTTCGGACCTGACCACCCGCTGAAGGCACAGCTCCGCTACAACACCAATGACAACCACAAGCGCGTAGCTGTGGCGATCGCCTCGATGTGGAAGCCGCTCGGCGTACAGATCGAGCTCTACAACACCGAAACCAAGGTCCACTATGACGAGATGCAGCACGGTCAGGTCGAAATCGGCCGCGCAGGCTGGATCGCGGACTACAACGATCCTGATAACTTCCTGGGTCTACTCGTTTCCGGCGTTTCGATGAACTATGGCCGCTGGAGCAATGCCGACTTCGACAAGCTCGTCAAGGAAGCGAACGCTCAAACCGACCTGAAGAAGCGCGCCGAAATCTTCAAGCAGGCCGAACAGCTTGCGCTCGACGACAGCGCCGCCATTCCGCTTTATTACTATGTCTCGAAGAACGTGGTCTCGCCGAAGGTCCAGGGCTTCGTCGACAATATTCAGGACATCCATCGCACGCGCTGGCTGTCGGTCAAAGAATAAGGAACACCGGCCCTTCCCGCTGAATGTGGGAAGGGCCGATCCACGACCATGATCAAATATGCACTCCGTCGCCTACTGTCGACGATCCCCGTGATGTGGATCGCCGTGACACTCAGCTTTTTTGTCTTGCGCCTTGCTCCCGGCGGCCCGTTCGATGGCGAGAGGCCATTGCCGCCGGTGATCCTGAAGAACCTCGCGGCTCACTACAATCTCGACAAGCCGCTGATCGAACAATACCTGATCTACGTCTTCGACGTGTTGAAGGGCGATCTAGGCCCGTCGTTCGCCAACGAAGATTTCAGCGTTGCCCAGCAAATCATGATCGGCGTGCCTTACACGTTCACGATCGGGGGCCTCGCCTTCATTTTTGCCATCCTTATCGGCGTGACAGTCGGCTGTCTTGGGGCACTTTATCAGAATAAAGCGCCTGACTACCTCCTCGGGCTGCTCGTTCTCGTTGGCCTCGTTCTTCCGAACTTTCTGATTGCGCCTATCCTGCAGCTGGTCTTCGGTATCCATCTCGGCTGGCTGCCTGTCGGCGGATGGGGTGACGGCTCGTTCCGCTATCTCGTCATTCCGATCGTTGTGCTAGCTTTGCCACATGCGGGCCGCATCTCGCGCATGACCCGCGGCTCGATGATCGAGGTGATGAACCAGAATTACATCCGCACCGCAAAGGCCAAGGGCATCGGCCCACGGCTAACCGTTATTCGTCACGCGCTAAAGCCCGCCATGATGCCTGTCGTTTCCTATCTCGGTCCGGCGGCAAGCTACCTTCTCACCGGCTCGCTGGTTGTCGAGAGCATCTTCGGACTGCCGGGCATCGGCCGCTACTTCGTCAACGCAGCGCTGAACCGCGACTACGGCATGGTTCTCGGCACGGTCATCTTCTACATGGTCCTGATCGTCTTTCTGAACCTTCTCGTCGACATTGCCTATGCATGGCTCGATCCGAAAGTGAGAAACCGATGATCCTCAATCCAGCAAAGAGAGAGCTGCTCGCGGCCGAGCTTCTCGAGGCCGAAGGGCTTTCGCACAAGAGCCGCTCGCTGACCAGCGATGCGCTGCGTCGCCTCTCCCGCAACAAGGCAGCAGTCGTCGCCATCATCGTGTTGCTGCTCCTGATACTGGTCGCATTCATCGGCCCGTACCTGATCCCGTTCGACTACGAGGAACCGGATTGGGCGGCGTTCCGCATGCCGCCGGATATGGAAAGCGGCCATTATTTCGGAACAGATCCAAATGGCCGCGACCTGCTTGCGCGCGTGCTCTACGGCACCCGCGTCTCGCTTGCGGTTGCGGCAACTGCCACGATCGTTTCGGTGGTCATCGGGGTGCTCTATGGAGCGATCTCCGGATACATCGGCGGCAGACTCGACGCGCTCATGATGCGCTTCGTCGATATCATGTATGCGCTGCCTTACATCCTCTTCGTCATCCTGCTGATGGTGGTGTTCGGCCGAAACGTCTACCTGCTATTTGCGGCAATCGGCGCGCTGGAGTGGCTGACCATGGCTCGTATCGTGCGCGGGCAAACACTCTCGATCAAGCAGCGCGAGTTCATCGAGGCGGCACGTGCATCCGGCCAGAAACCGTTCAAGATCATCCTCAAGCACATCATTCCGAACCTGGTCGGCCCAGTGGTGATTTTCGCCGCGTTGACCGTTCCTGAAATCATCGCGACCGAAAGCTTCCTGTCCTACCTCGGCTTCGGTGTTCAGGAACCACTGACATCACTCGGGACGCTGATCGCCGAGGGCACCGACGCCATGGAAAGCATGCCGTGGCTCTTGGCCTTCCCGGCCTGCTTCCTCGTCGCCCTGCTGATGAGCCTGCTTTTCATCGGCGACGGCCTGCGCGATGCGTTCGACCCGAAGGATCGATAGAATGCAACACGAAACCAAAAACGATACGCTTCTCGAACTGAAGGACTATTCGATCACCTTTGCGACGCCGGATGGCGAGGTGAAGGCCGTCTCGAACATGAACCTGTCGATCCGGCGCGGCGAGCGCGTGGCAATCGTCGGCGAGTCCGGCTCGGGCAAGAGCCAGACCTTCCTCGGCGTCATGGGTCTGCTTGCCAAGAACGGCCGCACCAGCGGCCAAGCACTACTCGAGGGCAAGGACGTGCTGGCGCTAAAGCCGCGCGAGCTCGACCATGTCCGCGGCAAGGACATGGCCATGGTGTTCCAGGACCCGATGACCGCGCTCAATCCGTCTCTACGGATTTCCCGGCAATTGACGGAGCAGCTTGAGGTTCACCGCGGCTTCACCGCGCGGGCTGCCTCCAACGAGGCGCTCGATATGCTGAAGCGCGTCGGTATCCCCGACCCGACGCGGCGCTTCAGCCTCTACCCGCACGAGCTGTCGGGCGGCATGCGCCAGCGCATCGTCATTGCCATGGCGCTGTTGACGAAACCGAAGCTGCTCATTGCCGACGAGCCGACGACGGCGCTTGACGTGACGATCCAAGCGCAGATCCTCGATCTCTTCAACGACCTGACGGCGGAAATGAACACGGCGCTCGTCATGATCACGCATGATCTGGGCGTCGTCGCGGGCCTCGCGGATCGCGTGGCCGTCATGTATGCCGGGCGGATCGTCGAGGAAGCGCCAGTCGATGAGCTCTTCGAGGTACCGGCGCATCCCTATACCGCTGCGCTGCACGCTTCGATCCCGCGGCCGGACCAGGACGTCGATCAGCTCGCCGTCATTCCAGGCCGCCCGCCCAATCTGCAGCACCTGCCGAAAGGTTGCAGCTTCTCGCCGCGCTGTCCCATGGTCCAGAACGATTGTATCGACGCGTCGCCGAAACTTGAGATGTTGGCGAAAGGCCATTCCGCGGCCTGCTTCCATCCCTTCCCCCGCCGCGAGGAGGTTTTGAACCATGGCTGAACGATCACTCCTAAGGGTCGAGAACCTCACCACCCAGTTCGAAATTCCGTCGAAGAGTTTCTTCAAACCGCCGATGACGCTGACTGCGGTGAACAATGTCAGCTTCGACCTCAGAGAAGGCCGGACGCTGGGGATCGTCGGAGAGTCCGGTTGCGGCAAGTCCACACTTGGCCGCTCGATCCTGCGTCTGTTGAAATCGCAGAAAGGCCGCATTCTCTGGCAGGGGCGCAATCTGCTCGACCTGTCGGATGAGGAAATGCGCGCGGCTCGACGCGACATGCAGATCATCTTCCAGGATCCGATTGCCTCCCTCGATCCGCGCATGACGGTCGGCGACATTATCGCCGAACCGCTCACCGTCTTCGAGCCGAAGCTTACAAAAGCGGAACGCGTGGCGCGCGTACAGGAGATCATGGGTGCCGTCGGCCTCGTGCCTGAAATGATCAACCGCTATCCGCACGAGTTCTCGGGCGGCCAGGCACAGCGCATCGGCATTGCCCGCGCAGTCGTAACACGGCCGAAGCTGATCATCTGCGACGAGCCGGTTTCGGCGCTCGACGTGTCGATCCAGGGGCAGGTCATCACGCTCTTGCGCAAGCTTCGCAAGGAGTTCGGGCTGACGCTGATCTTCATCAGCCACGACCTTTCGGTCGTACGTCTGATCTCAGACGATGTGCTGGTGCTCTATCTCGGCAAGGTGGTCGAGGCTGGCGATTGCGCCACCGTGTTCGACAGCCCGGCGCATCCCTACACGCAGGCGCTCTTCTCGGCCGCGCCAGTGCCCGATCCGAAGCTTGCACGCAACCGGCAGCGTATCCGGCTTCAGGGCGACCCGCCCTCGCCGCTCAATCCGCCGCCCGGCTGTGTCTTCTCTCCGCGTTGCTGGAAGGCCACGGACATCTGCCGCACGGAGATGCCGCCAACGGAGCAGGTCAGGCCCGAGCAAACCGCCGCCTGCTATCACATGGACCGGTAAGCCGGCATCGACAGAACTGCAAACGGCCCGCCCGTTTTCCAGCGGGCCGTTTGACCTATTCGACACCGAAGGCATAGTCGCTAGTTCTTGGCAGGTGTGGTCGTGCTCATCGAGGCGCGCTGTGCTTCGACCCGCTCCATCAGCAGGCTGTAGGCGATGTAGTATTTGAAGATGTTGCTGACATATTGGACCGTTTCCCGGCCGACGATGGCAGCTGCGGCATTCTCGACGTTTCCGAACCAGACATTGGGATCGAGCCCCATATCCTTTGCCTTGGCGCGAAACTTCCGGAGATTTCCCGGACCTGCATTGTAGGCGGCAAACGCCATCAGCTGCTGGTCACGCGGCGAAACACCCTCCCCCTTGATGGAGACTTCAACCAGATAGCGCAGGTATTTCGCGCCGGCCTCGACATTGAGATCCTCGCTCTTGGCGATGCCGGTTATGCCGATCTCCTTGCCCGCCGCCGTGGCAGGAAGCAGTTGCATCACGCCGACGGCGCCCCTCGGACTACGCCGCGACTGGTCAAGCTGGGATTCCTGATAGCCCTGCGCCATCAGCATCAGATAGTCGAACGAGTACGTGCCCGCATGCTTGCGGAAGATTTCGACCAGTTCCTTGAAGCGATCGACATCGGCAGGCGAATAGGCACGCCGCAGCATCGTATCGCTCTTGAAATAGCGGTTGCGCAGCAGATTGCCGAAGGTCGTTCCAACCTTGTGCTGCTCGGCGAACTTGTCGAGGACGGCTTTCAACTGCGGACTATTCTTGCGGATCGCCCAGGCGATCTGCCCATGAGTGGCCACGGCGACATCAGGATGGACCTTCAATTCCGTGAACACCTTCGCCCATATGTCGGCCTTGTATTCATCGACCACCGTCCAGGGCAGGAGGCCGGCATTCACCATCTCCATGAGATCCTCGTCCTCAAGGTTCTCGTCGATCGGCTTGACTTGGATCTCCGGCTTTCCGTCCTTCTTCAATTGCTCGTTGAGCGACAGAAGATGCTCGTAGTAGCTGCTCGTCTGACGGACGCGGATTTCCTTGCCTGCCAGATGGGCGATGTTGGTAACCGCCTCCGCGGATGGCCCTGATACCAGCACCTCGCTCGCGTCGCTGTAGATCGGCGCGCTGAAATCGACGTCCTGAAGCCGCGCAGGGGTGACCGTCAAGTTGGCCATGATGATGTCGCCGAGCCCTTCCTTGAGGGCTGGAATCAATCGATCTCGCCCGGTCGGAATGAAGGCGACGCGGATGTGTTCGATCGCTTTTTTCCTGCCCTTGTTGAGCTCGGCCTCCAGGGCCGTCCCAAACTCCACCGCGGTTCCGAACTGGCGTCCCTTGTCGATGAAATAGATGGTCTTGCTGTATGGCACCAGGATACGAACGAGGCGGATCTTGGTCATAGCATCGAGATCGCCCGTATTCGGCTTCGGCATGATCCCGCCGACCTCGACGTTCGTTTGGGCGAATGCAGCAACCTGACCGAACAGAATGGTGATGATTGCAAGCACTATGCTGAAAAGAAGACGTCGCATGACTTGCCCCCAGCTGATGCTGCGAGCGTACCACGTCTGTTGCACAATCAAAGGTGTGCAGGCGCCTTGAGCGGAGATTATCCGTACCGCTCAAGGCTGGTCAGGCAATCAGCGGGCACCCCAGGTATCGGTCAACCGATAGCCTTCCGGCCAGGGGTCGGACGGATCGAGCATGTGCTGATGGGTACCTGTAATCCAGGCGCGGCCGGAGATCTCAGGCAGGATGGCCGGGCGACCGCCAACATCGGTCGTGCCGAGAATGCGGCCAGAGAACGTGGAGCCGATCAACGACACCGCAGTCAGACGATCTTCGAGCGTCATTTGTCCACGCGCGTGCAATACGGCCATGCGGGCCGACAGCGCCGTTCCCGTGGGCGAGCGATCGACCTTGCCGGGCTGGATCGCGACGGCTGCACCCGCACGTAGACCTTCGGCGGTACGCTCCACCGGACCTGCAAAGAGGCAGAAGGAGAAATGATTCCAGTCCGGATTTTCCGGGTGATGAAATCCGAGCGCGGCGTTGGCGGCATTGGTAATGCGCACGCCGAGCTTCGCAATGTCATGGGCCTCGTCGGGCGACAGGCTGAAGCCCATCGCCGCCGCATCGACGATGACAAAGCTGTCACCGCCATAGGCGGTATCGACGGTCAGCGTACCCACGCCCTCGACTTCCAGCTTCGCATCCAGTCGTTCCGCGAAGCTTGGTAGGTTATGCACGAAGATGCGCTCGGCCTTGCCGTTGCGGCACTCGGCGCGCACACGGACGAGCCCGCCGGGCGCTTCGAGGGTGATCTCGGTGATCGGCTCCTGCATCGGCAGGATGCCGCTGTCCAGCAGCACCGTGGATACGCAGATCGAATTCGATCCCGACATGGGCGGCGTATCTTCCGGCTCCATGATGATGAATGCGGCATCGGCGTCGGGATGCTTCGGTGGCACCAGCAGATTGACGTGCCGGAAAACGCCGCCGCGCGGTTCGTTCAGCACGAAATTGCGCAACGTCCCGTCTTGCGCAATCCAGCGGCTTTGCTCCCAGATCGTTTCGCCGGGCGGCGGCGTCACACCGCCGACGATGACATCGCCCACTTCGCCCTCGGCATGGGCGGAAACGACATGGATGGTCTTGGTGCTGTGCATGATACCTCCTCAGGAAAGCCAATCGGGCAACTGGGGCGGAACGCGCCCAGTCAGAGCGGCGGTGACGCAATCGGCAAGGCTGCCGAAGCGAACGGCACGACCGGAAAGGCCGGGGCCATAGTGGGCATATTTGCCCGAGTTCGTCATCAGGGAGCGGGTTCGCGTCGGGAACACAGGCTCGGAAATCGAACACCAGCAGAGATCGGGCAGGACCTGCACGCCTGCATCCTCCAATCTCTTCAACAGGCCTTCGTTGCGCGCTTCGCTGATGACCTGGCGACCGGCGGTCACGATTACCGTGACATCCGCGTGCCGGCTGCGGCCGGCAAGCGCTTCTTCCAAGGCTCGACATTCGGTCAGGGAGGCATGCGGGCTGCCAATGGCAACGAGTTCCACCTCTTCCGGCCCCTCGTTTAGAACCGTCCAGGCCGCAGCCATGTCGGCGCGCGAGATGACAACCCGATCGGCATCGTCGCGGGCCGAGCCGGCAGCTTCGGGCGTAACGCCCTCCACATGCAGCATGGGTGCAGCTGACGTGGTGCCAAAAGCGGCGCACAGCGCCTTGAGGTCGTCCTGCGAAGGCCGCGCGGAGCTTAGGCCGCGCAAAAGCGGGATGCGATCCGGCGCCGCGCGACCTGCGAGATAACCGATGAGCGGCCAGAAAGCGTCATCGACGCGCTCGGGCAATTCGACATCAATGATCCGTCGTGCCTTACGAGGTTCGTCGAGATAAACGCCAGACAGCGGCGCACGTCCCGTTAGCGCGATGCAGAGATCGAGGAAATCCGGGTGCTTTGCCGTCCGCGCGCCGAGAACGGTGTTGGCAAAGATCACTGCGTTGGACTCTGCCCATGCAATCGATTCGCCCGCCTGCGGTGCGCTATCCAGCAGGTAGGGAGAGCAGGTGAAGGTCGGGCGACAGCCCATGCGCACATAGGCATCGGCAAGCCGTGCAGCCGGGTCGCCGAAGCTTTCCGGAACGCCTTGCGCTTGCCAATTGGCGCGGTCGACGGAAATGGCGTTCATCGTCGTCGGCACGCGGACCTGCGCGCCCATATCAGCCATCTTTTCCGCAAAGGTGAGATTGGCGGGGCTCGCATAGATGCAGCCGTCGATATGGCCCTGCGTGACATCCACGAGGCCGCGCGCGCCCTGCTGCGCCGCCATGGCGCAGATGATGCGCATGGCCTGCTGCAGGGCGATGCCCTGCTGCCCGTCAAGCATGGCGCGATCTGCATCGTTGAGGTCGAGCGCAGCGGTTGCCGGAGGAGCGATCGGAATCTCCACCTCGTCTGCGACAACCGCCGTATCGCTGATCTCGGCGGTCTTCGCGCGCGAGAGCGCCGCGAAGGCCTCCGGCCCAAGCCGCACGACGGGCAGAGGCTTGCCGAACATTTCGGACGCGATCAGCGCGCCGAGCGTCAACACATCCTCGGCTTCGGAAAAAACCAGGGCGGCCGGTGCGCGACCCGTCAGGACGAGGTCGAGGAGTACGCCGGAACCCGTGCAGGATCCGCGGCTCGAGGGCATCATCAGAATGCCACCGGTGAGGCGGGTTCCGTGAAGCGGGTGGTGGACGTCGATCACCAAGCCAGTAGCGGGATCGACCCCGCCCCAGAAGCTCAATGCCTCCTTTGCGACAATGACGGGGCCATTCGCGGTACCGCCGAGAATGCTGCGATCGAGTGCGAGGGTTTTCATTTCACCACGAAGCCTTGAGCGGAGTGAGTCATTCACCAATGGGGGCTGATGCGGCCAACTGTCATTAGCGCGCTCCCGCCTCCATCAGAATCTTTGGGGTGAGAAGGATGCAATGTCGATCGCCGGCTTCTTGCCCGTGAGCAAATCCGCGACGATGCGCGCGGTGCCAGCCGACTGAGTCAGGCCAAGATGGCCGTGACCGAAGGCATAGACGACGCGCTGCGTGGCGCGGGCGTGACCGACGGCGGGCAGGCTGTCCGGCAAGGATGGGCGGAACCCCATCCACTGGACGCCGCCCTGAGGCTTCAGGCCGGGCAGGAAGCTCTGTGCCTTCTTCAGCATCGCCTCCGATCGACGGAAGTTCGGCGGAAGCTTCAAGCCCCCAAGCTCGACGGCGCCGCCCACTCGGATGCCTGTCGACAGCCGGGTAACGACAAATCCGTGCCCGCCGAAGGTAACCTGCGTGCGCAGATCGAAAGCCTCGGGAGGGAGCGTGGTATTGTAGCCCCTTTCCGTTTCGAGCGGGATATTCTCCCCGATCGTACGGGCCACCTGATGTGAAAATGCACCCGCCGATAGGACCACCTGTGCTGCCCGTCGCGAAGCGCCGCCGGAACTGACGACATCTACGCCGCCATCAACAGGACGCAGTGCGATGACCTCCGCACGCTCGATGGAGCCGCCGATGGCGCGGAAGTGGTCTGCCAGGGCAAGGGTGTAGAGCTTGGGATCGGCGATGGAGTACCAGCCAGGCGTGAAGGTGCCATGGGTGAAGCGAGGCGCGATACCAGGCTGGATCTCATTGATGCCGGCCGCATCGAGGTGATGGAACTCGATCCCATGCTCCTCCCGCGCTTTCCAGCCGGGAAGCGAAGCCTTCAGTTCCGCTTCGCCCTCATAGACCTGCAGATTGCCATCCTTGCGCAGCATGCCCACGGTGCCGGTCTCCTGCAGGAACGGCTCAAGCTCCGCCTTCGAAAGGTCCATCAGCGCGGTTTGCGCCGCAGTCGAATGGGCGACACGGCCCGGCGCGCAGGCGCGCCAGAAGCGGAACATCCATGGCGCGATCTGCAAGGCATAGGCTGGCGGCACCGAAAGCGGGCCGAGCGGATCGAGCAGCCACTTAGGTGCTTTCTTGAGGATGCCCGGCGAAGCAAGCGGCAGGATGTCGGTAAAGGCGAAGGCGCCGGCATTGCCAGCCGAGGCGCCGGCAGCGGGACCCTCCCGGTCGAGTACGACCACCGAAAGCCCCCTTGCCTGTGCCGCGATTGCAGTGGATAGCCCAACGACCCCCGCGCCGATTACGATGACATCCGTCTGAATTTGATCGTTCATCATCGCCTCAATGGGTGGCAGCGAGGAAAGCCTGCAACTCCGGATCCTTCGGCGCACCGAACAGCTCTTCCGGGGGAGCGATCTCGGCCATCACGCCCTTGTGGAAGAAGGCGACGCGGTCTGAAACCTCACGCGCAAACTTCATTTCGTGCGTGACGCAGATCATCGTCATGCCTTCGGAGGCCAGCATGCGCAGTGTGTCGAGCACTTCGCCAACCAGCTGTGGGTCGAGCGCCGAGGTGACCTCGTCGAACAGCATGTATTCTGGCGACATGGCAAGCGCACGCGCAATCGCCATGCGCTGCTGCTGGCCGCCCGACATGCGGTTAGGATAGACCTTGAGCTTCTCCCCGAGGCCGACGTGGGTGAGCTGCCTTACCGCGATCGCCTCGGCTTCCGCCTTGGAAAGGCCGAGCACTTTTCGCGGCGCAAGCATGACGTTTTCCAGCACCGTCAGATGCGGGAAAGCGTTCCACTGCTGGAAGACGATGCCGAGCTTGCGGCGAAGCTTGTTGAGGTCGGTCGCCTTGGCATGCACATCCGTCCCGTCGACAACGATACGGCCACTGTCGATGGCCTCAAGGCCATTGATGCAGGTGAGCAGCGTCGACTTCCCCGAGCCGGAACCACCGATGATGGTCAGCACCTCGCCCTTCGGAACAGTGAGGTTGATGCCCTTCAGAACCTCCAACGGGCCGAAGGATTTGCGGACGTTTTCAATCTCAATCATTGGGGGACCACCGTTTTTCGAGATACCCGCCAATCCGGGCGATGGGGAAGCTGATAATGAAGTAGACGGTGCCGCAGATCATCAGGATGAACAGCGGCTCCTGCAGCCGGGTCACGAGAATCTGCGAGGCGCGCAGCAACTCGATCAGGCCGAGCCAGAGCACCAGCGCGGAATCCTTCATGACGCCGAGCGTCAGTCCGATCCAAGACGGCAGCGAAACGCGCGTTGCGAGCGGGGCCACAATATAGCGCATGTCCTGCCACCAGGTCATGCCGAGCGAGCGAGCCGCACGGCGCGTGGTCGGCGGCACCGCGGAAATGCCACCGCGGACGATCTCCGTGCAATAGGCAGCCGTATAGAGCGACAGCACCACGCAGGAGGTCGTGAATGGGGGCCAGCCAAGCCGCATGATCGACTGCAGCGCATTTCCGAGCACAAGCTGGATCAACAAAGGCACGGAGCGGAAGACGTCGAGCGCGAAGGTCAGCGGTGCGGACCAGTAAGGTCCGAGTTCGACGCGGATCATCCCGAAGAAGATGCCGAGAACGGTTCCGGCAGCGACCGAGACGGCCGTGACCGCGAGCGTCATTCCCGCGCCTTGCGCCAGAAAGGCCAGATCACTCCAGGTGAGGGCAGTACTAAACATCTCTCACCTCTCTCAATAACGGAACATGCGCCAGGAGAGTGCCCGGGCGGCAAGGGTCAGAACCTTCGCGATGACGTAGTAGATCACGGCAGCCAAGGCGAAGAATTCAAAGGTGCGGAAGGAGCGCGCATTCAGTTCCTGCGTCACGCCGGTAAGGTCAGTGTTCATACCGACGGTTACGCCGAGCGACGTCATCAGGACCGCCCAGACCATCTGGTTGGTCGCCGGCAGAAACGCCACGCGCAGCATCTGCGGCAGCACGATCAGGCGAAAGGCCTGCATCGAGGTCATGCCGAGCGAGCGTCCGGCGCGCGTCTGCGTGTCCGGGATCGCCTTCAGCGCGCCGCGGAAATTTTCTGCCAGGTAGCCAGCGTTGTTGAAGGCAATGCCAACCAGGAGCGCGGTAAACGGCGTGAGGTGAATGCCAAAGTTGCCGAGTCCGAAATGAGCCATGTAGATCTGGAACAGCGCCGGCGTATTTCGGGCGATCTCGACCCAAGCCGTGGCGAAGCCACCAAGGATGCGGTTGCCGGATAGCCGGAACAAGGTCAGCGCGATCGCACAAGCCAGTCCGATGACCATGGACAGGAGCGCAATCTGCATCGTGACCAGCGCACCGTCGAGCATCTGCGGCAATGCCTTGAGCGCCTGGTTCCAGTGGAAGGTGTAGTTGAACATTACCGTCTCACCTTGTCGTAAAGCTGCGGCGCGAGGTCATGCCTCGCGCCGCAGGAGAAACGGTGCGGATTAGCGGTAAACGCCATTGACCGAGAGCGACGGCAGGTCGCCACCAACCCACTTCTTGTAGAGCTCGGCGTAGCGGCCGGTGCGAACCTGCTGGTTAATGAACAGGTTCAGGTAGTTGATCAGGCCGTATTCCTCGCGGTTGGTGAAGAGCGAGACGTAGTCGATGTCGAACGGTGCCTTGCCGACCACAGCGATGCCGGCGAACTTGCCGGTCTTGACGTTGGCCTGGGCAACGGTCGAGGTCGAAACGGTGGCATCGATTTGGCCCTGGCTCAACGCCAGGAATACGTCGGCTTGCGTCTGGTAAGGACGGAACTCGCCGACGCCCCAGGCCTTGACCTGTTGTTCGAGTGCGATCGCTTCGTAAGTGCCAGCGGTTGCGCCGACAACCTTGCCCTTCATGTCTTCGAAGGACTTCACGCCCGACTTTTCGTTGGCCGTAACCGCCATCTCGAAGGCGAAGTAGGGAACCGTCATGCCGACAGTCTTGGCACGCTCGAGCGTGTCGGAGGTGGAGGCCACGCCGACATCAACGCGACCCGACATCAGCGCCGGAATACGCTCAGGGAACGGGGTCTCAACGATTTCGGCGGTTACACCCAGCGCCTTAGCCAGATCGCTGCAATAGTCCACGTCGAAGCCGATCGGGTTGTTATTCTCGTCGCGCGAACCCATCGGTGGGAAGTCCAGTACTACCGCGCAGCGCAGCGTGCCCGAGCCGATGATGTCGTCCAACTTGTCGGCCTTCGCCGGGCTGGTCAGAACGGTTGCGGCAGCCAGAAGGCCGAAGGCGAGGACCGAAGGTTTCATTCTATTCTCTCTCCCAGAGTTGGATTGTCGATTGACAGCGAGGCGCACTATTCCCCTTCGGCGCGCGCAAATCAATGCTAAAATACATGAAGTATGCAAAAAGTATAAGTTGAATAGCGGTTATGTCGACAAAAAAGGGCGGCCAAGTCGTGGCCGCCCTTTGCTTTTCTACCCTTGATAGGAATCAGCCGAGAAAATCTTCCGGCAGGAGATCTTCCGGCATGTTCTGGTACGAAACCGGGCGGAGGAAGCGCCGGATCGACATTGTGCCGACGCTGGTTGCGCCGAAGTTGGTCGAAGCCGGATAGGGTCCGCCATGCACCATCGAATCGACCACCTCGACACCGGTCGGGAATCCATTGACCAGGACGCGTCCTGCCTTGCGTTCCATCACGGGGCGCAGACGACGGGCGTCGGCAATGTCACCTGCATCCATATGGATCGTCGCCGTCAACTGACCTTCGAAGCCACGAGCGAGCTTCTCCATCTCATCGATCGTCTGGACACGCACGACAAGGCCGAGCGGTCCAAAGACCTCTTCGCCCAGGGCGTGATCGGCGAGGAACTGTGCGCCGGTTGTCTCAAACAGGTTCGGAGCGGCTGAGCGGCCAGAGGACTCGCTGGCGAACAGCGATTTGACCGTATTGCGAGTTGCAAAGCGTGACTGCCCATCCTGGTAGGCCTTCGCAATGCCATCCGTCAGCATCGTCTGCGGCGCGACCTTGCCGAGCGCTTCGACCGTTGCGGCTACGAAGCGATCGGCTTCGGCGCCTTCGGTCACAACTGCAATGCCGGGGTTGGTGCAAAACTGGCCGGCGCCCATCGTCAGCGACCCGGCCCAGCCCTGGCCGAGCGCTTCAGCGCGTGCCTTCAGCGCCTCGGGCAGCAGGAACATCGGATTGACCGAACCGAGTTCACCGAAGAACGGGATCGGCTCCGGCCGCGCGGCGCAAAGATTGAAGAGTGCGCGGCCGCCGGCAAGCGAACCGGTGAAGCCAACAGCTTTGATCCGCGGATGCTGCACGAGTGCATGACCGACATCACGGTTGCCACCCTGGATCAGCGAGAAGACGCCGGGATGAACACCCGTCTTGCGAATAGCGGCCTCGATTGCCTGCGCGACGATTTCGCCGGTTCCCGGATGCGCCGAGTGACCCTTGACGACAACAGGGCAACCTGCCGCCAGAGCGGCTGCGGTATCACCGCCGGCCGTGGAGAAGGCCAGCGGGAAGTTCGAGGCGCCGAAGACGGCGACCGGGCCGACAGGGCGCTGGATAAGCCGGATTTCCGGCCGTGCCGCGGGCTGGCGGTCGGGCAGTGCCGCATCACGACGGCGGTCGAGATATTCGCCCTTTTCGATATGGTCCGCGAAGAGCCGTAGCTGACCGGTCGTGCGGCCGCGTTCGCCCTGCAGGCGAGCTTCCGGCAGGCCCGTTTCCTGGCTACCGATCGCGGTAATCGCCTCGGCGCGGGCTTCGATCTCGTCGGCGATGGCGCGCAAGAACGCCGCGCGTTCTGCGCGCGTGGAGTAGCCATAGCTCCAGAACGCATCTTCGGCGGCCTCGCAGGCGCGATTGACAAGATCTACCGTACCGACTGCAAACTGGTGGACTGGACCGTGCGCCGGCGCGGATGCAAAAGTACCCGCTCCGTCGAGCCATTCGCCCGCGACGAGGTGTTTTCCATTGGGAGTGAAGACCATCTGCGATTCCTTTCTTGAGAGCCCGTGGTGCTTTACGCGAAAATCCATCCAAAGGCGAATTGCGCATGTCAGATCTTTGTATACTCTATGTATTTATAACATCAACGCTCGATCGCCGTCGGCGGCCGGGCCATTCACGAGAGACACGAGATGAGCGACAACACCACCCTGACCGTACCGGCCCTGCAGGAGCGGGTCGATGCGATTTTCCGCAAGGCTGGCCTCAACGAGATCCAGGCCGGCGCACTCGCGCGCGTGATCGTCTCCGGAGAGCGGGATGCCTGCAAATCGCATGGCATCTACAGGATCGAGGGTGCGCTGCGGACCGTCAAAGCGGGCAAAGTGAATCCGGACGCGGTGCCGGAACTTATGCTGCAGGAGGGCTCCGCGATCGTGAAGGTCAACGCCAAGGGTGGCTTTGCCAATCCGGCCTTCGAACTCGGCTTGCCGGCTCTCGTGGAGCGCACCCGCTCGTGCGGGCTTGCAGCCCTCGTCATCAACGACTGCACGCATTTCTCCGCGCTCTGGTCGGAAGCTGAAGCCCTGACCGAACAGGGCCTCGCCGGCCTGGTCATGTGCCCGAGCTATGCAACCGTTGCGCCGACCGGCGGCAACAAACCGCTGCTAGGCACCAACCCCTTCGCCTTTGCCTGGCCGCGCGTCGGCCAGCCGCCCTACGTCTTCGATTTTGCCACGTCGGTTGCCGCGCGCGGGGAAATCGAACTGCACCGGCGGGCTGGAAAGTCGCTGCCCGAGGGCTGGGCGATCGATGCCGACGGCAATCCGACGACCGATCCGGAGGCTGCGCTTGCCGGCGCCATGCTGCCGTTCGGCGGGCATAAGGGCTCGGCCATCGGGACGATGATCGAGCTGCTGGCCGGAATCATGATCGGCGACCTGACAAGCCCCGAGGTGCTGGACTATCTCGGCACGACGACGCTGGCCCCTTTCCATGGCGAATTGATCATCGCCTTCTCGCCGGAAGCCTTCGCCGCCGGCCGGCCAGGCAATCCGTTTGCGCGGGCAGAGACCCTGTTCGAGGCCATCGTCGGCCAGGGCGCCCGCCTTCCCTCGCAGCGCCGGTATGCGGCGCGCGCAAAATCGGAGGCCGACGGCATCGCGCTGACCGCCGCCGAAATCAAGCAGCTCGAGCGATTGTTCGCGCTCGGCCTGGAGGCGGTGGCTTGAGCCACCGGCAGAAATCGCCGCCAATACAAAAAGGCCCTCCAATCGGAGGGCCTCAGACCGCTGACAAACCCGTCGATATTTTCGGCGGGTTTGTTTTTTTGGACGTTGGTTGTTTTAAGTTGGGTTCTGCGGTGGGGCGAAGTTGGCGGTCTCTGGCCCTCATGCCATGGCTGGTCTGGGTGGCTTGGTGAGCGCCATTGCGATCTTCTTGATGTTTTGGGCGGCTGCGGCCAGCAGGCACTGGCATGCGACACGGGTGAGACTTCGGAAGCGGGCATAGCGATGGCCGTGAAGCTGCTTGGCATCGGCAAACGAGCGCTCGACCGTCTCCTTGCGGCGCTTATAGATTGCCTTGCCCCAAGGGGTCAGGCGGTTGGCGTCGGTGCGCTGGCGGGCATCGGCCCAGACATGGCGGGTGATGGTGCGCACCGCCTTGGTGTTTGATGTGCAGGAGGCGAGCAGCGGACAGGTTTGGCAGATCGCCGGGTCGGATGTGTAGTGGCGATAACCGTTGCGGTCGGTGGTGGCATAGGCGAGCAGTTGGCCTTCGGGGCAGCGATAACCGTCCGTCTCGGGCTCATAGTCGAACTTCGACTTGCGCATCATGCCATCTTTGGGTGGGGTCGGATTGCGATAGCCGGTGACGCCTAGGATCTGGCGGTCCTCCAGCCCCTTGGCGATGCCGGACGTGGCATAGCCGGCATCCAGGCCGACGGCGCCGACCTCGAAGCCGAACCGCTCCCGCTGCCGGTCGAGCCGCTCGAGATAGACGATACTGTCATGCACATTGGCCGGCGTCACATGGGTGTCGGTGATGATCGCAAGCTTGCCGTCGACCGTGCGGTGGTCGAGATAGAAGAAGCCCTTCGGCTTGCCGTCGCGCACCATGTAGCCGCTGTCGGGATCGGTGCGCGACACCTTGATTTCCTTCACCTGCGGCTCACGCTCTTTGTCCTTCAGCGGCTTTTGCCCGTGCAGCGTCCGCTCCGCCTCGATCGCCCGGTCGAGATCGGCCCAATAATCGGCCCGCGACTTTTCGATCATCGCAAGATCGTATTTGCCCTTGTTGGCATTCGCCTTCAGATGCGTTGAATCCGTGTAAAGCACCGTGCCATCGACCAGCTTGTGGGCGATCGCCTGGCTGACGATATGATCAAAGATGTCCTGGGCCACCGACGTGTCGTTGAAGCGCCGGCGGCGGTTCTGCGACAGGGTCGAGGCGTCGAACACGGGATCCGTCAGCTTCAGCCGCAAGAACCAGCGGTAGGCGACGTTGACCTCGATCTCGCGCACCAACTGACGCTCCGAGCGCACGCCGAACAGGTAACCGATGAACAG
>NZ_LNCD01000139.1 GCF_001542405.1 Rhizobium altiplani | reverse complement strand
CGGGCCTGGCTCACAAGGCCGTACCGGTCGAGCACCGCATGCACCGTGCTTCTCGCCGGGATGCGCACGTCGCCGGCCAGACGGCGCACCAGAAGCTCGCGGATCTTGCGCGCCCCCCCAGTGCGGCTTCTCCTGTTTGCAACGAACGATCATCGCCTCGACCGGTTCGGGCAACTGGTTGGCATAGCGCACCGGCCGCCGGGACCGGTCCGTCAGGGCCTCCAGCCCGTCCTCCTTGTAGCGATTGAAGATCTTGTAGCCGGTCTTGCGCGAGATCCCGAACGACCGACACACCTCGCTCATCCCTTCGCCCTCCAGCAAACGGGCGACAAATCCAAGACGCTCATCCATGACCGAAGTCTCTCTCCACGGCATCCACACCTCCCGACCAAAATCGAAAAATGTAACCCATGTCTCCGGTACGGTCTGTCACCTATCTCTCAGGTCGGGCATTAATCATAACACTGATATCAGACGATTTTCATCGATAGCTCGTTCTCGCTTGCACCTCCCTTCAGCCATGGTGGGCGGCCAGATGGGACGAGAAACCTATACTGGGACCGAGGCTCGGCGCTCCATAAGAGAATTCCACGCGGTAGCCGCGGACGGCCCACACGGCTATGATATGTTACCGATGAGAAAAAAATCCTGCGATGAAGCGACGCTGCGCCACTATATGGGTTCCGTCTGCCATCTTTGCCGTTGGTCTGATGCTCGACGGACTATCCGCCCTTGCTCATTATCAGGCTGAGCGCAGGGACAATTCCGATGCGAGCTTCGTGGTTATGGCAAATGAAAGTGTGGTTGGCGCTCTCAACGAGTTTCAGGCACATGCTCTGAGCGGCCCGATACTCGCGAGCGTAATCACTGCCAGCCGCAATGAGGCCATGCACGACGCCCTGCCGATACCTGCAGAGATTCGCCGTCAGTTGGCCGGCTATGCCAGCGAAGACTCAATGAATCGCGTCAGATACAAAATCATTAGCGACAGTTCCTTCAGCCTTGCCTACTTGCTGGAGCATGGCGGTTTTGCAGATGCAGTTACCCTAATCGATGTCGTTGTGTTCAGAGACCCGCGTGTAGCCGCGAGTCCCTGTGCGTGGGCCCATGAGTTGACGCATGTCGACCAATTCCGGGAATGGGGGGTGGAGGGTTTTGCCGTCCGATATGCGCGGGATTGGCGGACGGTCGAAAGTCAAGCTTATGCCAAAGGTGACGGCTACGACCGTTGGAAGCATCAACAGAAAGAATTCCCCAGCCTTGATGTCGATCACAAATGCAGCCTGAAATGATCGGAGTCGAGCGCCAGGCAAACGCTGCCCAAGGAGCGAGGCGCTTGGGCTAGCCAGACAAACATTCCACTGATGATCCAACCTCGACCTTCCTGAGAACTCTCTGAATTTCTAGGATCTTGTCCTTCATCAGGACCAGGAAATGGAGTTCATCCAGGCACGAGCCGCTCTTGGTGCGAACCTAACTCTCGGTAATTCGCCGCTCCTCGTCCAAAGCCACGGCAAGCTGCTTCCAGTCGAGATCCTCCTGCAGTTCGAGATACTGGCTAGGACCGACAAGATCCGCGTCGCGCAGTTCGTCGAGGCGCTTGCGTTGTGCCAGTACAGCGGCAAGGGCCAGATCACGACGGCGTGCCGGCAAAGACCCGGGGCCGTTTTCGCAGATTTCTCGATAGGCTATTCTGATGGCCTCGACCTCCGGGCCCTTCTCGCCTTCAAGGCGGCCAAGGGCAGCCTGGGCAAGAGACTTGCGTGCCATGTGGACTTCCTGCCTCGCCTTGTCCTCCCTCCCGAGCTTCAGGAGGCGGATCATGGGCGCGAGAGTTGCGCCCTGAATGACCAGTGTTGCCAGCACGACCGAGAAGGCCGTCAAAACAACGAGGTCTCGGTCGGTGAAGTCCGCAGGCAGTACGAGCGCGGTGGCAAGCGTGACCAGTCCGCGCATACCAGACCACCCAACCAGCAGCGTTTCACCATGTTCAAAGGGTGCGAGTTCATGACCGTGCCGATGCCTATAGCCGACAATCGCGTGAAAAAAGAATGCAATCGCCAAGCGCGACGCAATAACGCCTACGACGACGATCGCAGCGAACCCGATCGCCCTCTCCAGCTCGGCCGCTGACATGGCGCCTACAATGCGGCGGGCCTGCAGTCCCATCAGCAAGAAGGCAACCACATTCAACAAGAAGACCACGGTCGTCCAGACGGCAAACGAGTGGACCCGCATGCGCGGAGGATCGTCGACCTTGGCAAGGGTAGCGAGTGTCATCGCACTTGCCACTGTTGCCAGCACGGCAGAGAGGTGCAGACGCTCGGCAATCAGCCACGTCGCGAATGCATAGACGAACTGAAGCAGCGTGCCGCCAACCGTATTGTCGGTGGCGGGACGAAGTCGTGAAACCAGAAACCCGAAGCCAATGCCGAACAAGATCCCGCCCGGCGCCGCAAAAGCCATCCGCGCTACGGTTTCAGTATCGAACCCACCCCTCGCCTGGATGGTCAAAGCCGCACTGAACAGCAGCAGCGCCGTAGCATCGTTGAACAGGCTTTCGCCTTTGAGAAGTGCGTCGACCCGGCGGTCGACCGGCAGATTGGACAGGACCGCGGTGGCCGCAGCTGCATCCGGCGGTGCGACGATCGCACCGAGAGTGACTGCCACCGCGATGGGCAACCCGACGGTAAGTGCACTGATCGACACCACGACTCCAACCGTGAACAGCACTGCCACAACCGCGTAGACGAACAGCGGCACCAGCATGCGCCGCGCCGCGCCGAGGGGGAAGTCGTAGGCGGAATCGACAAGTACGGGGGCGATGAACAATGCAAGGGCGGTCGGAGGGTCGATGGGTATATCTGGCGCACCCGGCAACACCGCGACGGCAACGCCGGCTGCAGCGAGGATGCCGGGATACGGCAGCCGCATTCGTCTGGTTACCTGCAATAGCAGGATTGCGACAGCAAGCAGTGCAACGAGTGTTTCGAAGAATGTCATGCCTCGAATAGTAGCAGTCTTTAGCGCGCGTTGAAGAGGGATCGATTCCCTTGTAGAACCCGGTAGTAGAATCAGTCAAAGACGAGCGACGAGCGCCTCAAGGCGGAGCGGCGACCATGGATTACGACGTAGCGATTGTCGGTGCCGGCGCTGCTGGAATTGCGGCGGCACGGACCCTGTCCAGCGCCGGCTCCTCGGTCATCCTCCTGGAAGCGAGTGACCGCATCGGCGGTCGCGCCTGGACAATTGAGATCAGCGGAATGCCGCTCGACATGGGTTGTGGTTGGCTTCATTCGGCCGAACGCAATCCACTCGTCGAGATGGCTCGTGCTGCCGGGCTTACCATCGAAAGCGGCCCGACGGCATGGCGACGGCAATGGCGCGATTTGGGCTTCACGCCGGAAGATCAGAAGGCGGCGGAAGCAGCGTGGGACGCATTCCAAACCCGCATTCGCAGCGATCGCCAACCAAGCGACCGTGCTTCCGATGCGCTGCCGGCAAACGCGGAATGGAATGCCTATTGCGACGCGACAAGCGGATACATGAATGGGACACCGCTCGAGCGGCTGTCGATTAAAGACTTCCTTGCATACGACAATGCCGCATCCGATGCCAATTGGCGGGTTCACGAAGGCTACGGCACTCTGATTTCTTCGAGCATTCCTGATGTTGCATTGCGACCCTCGACACCTGTGCGCCGTATCGCGCTGTCCGATCGTGGAGTCCGGCTGGAGACTGACCGCGGTCCGATCACTGCCCGGAAGGCTGTGATCACGTCGTCGACCAACGTCCTTGCCAACGGTATGATCGCGTTCGATGCGGCAGTTGACGATCATCTTCACGCATCAAGCCAATTGCCGCTTGGCCTGGCAGACAAGCTATTCCTCGAACTGCACGGGAACCATGGCCTCGAGCCCGAGACCCATCTTCTCGGCGATCCCCGCAACGCCGAAACTGGCAGCTACTATATCCGTCCGCTCGGCCGACCGATTATCGAGGGCTTCTTCGGAGGCGCAGGTGCCCTGGTCATTGAGCGTGCGGGGCTGCTGGATGCGTTCGCTTTCGCGATTGAACAGTTGTCATCCCTGCTGGGTAGCGGCATACGACGGCATCTGCGGCCACTGGCCGCGACTTCGTGGTGTCGTACCGATTGGATACGCGGTTCCTACAGTCATGCGCTCCCAAATCACTCCGATGCCCGCAACATATTGGCGCGCCCAGTCGATGATCAACTGTTCTTTGCGGGCGAGGCCACCCACATCTCGGATTTCTCAACGGCGCATGGTGCCTGGGAAAGTGGTATCAGGGCCGCCAACGAAGTCTTGCGCGGCTGACTTGAAGATGTCGTAGACGCCCTGCGTTATTTGGGCGCTCAGGATTGATTGCGGCTTGAGGTCGTCATCGATATCGCGGCGAGCGTCTCTGCATCACGACCGTAAATGTCATCGAAATAGTGCACGACGCCATCTGCGGTTGGCCATGCTGTAAAGTATGAGACATATACCGGAACTTCTTCCGGTACTTGCATGTCCTTCTTTCCCCCATCGGCTATCTGTTGTGCAACAAATTCAACGGATGTTTTCAGAACCGCAGCCGCCATTGCGCGTGGGTTTTCCAACCGTACGCATCCGTGACTAAACATTCGATCCTGCGCGGCGAACTTTCCGCGCGCCGGGGTATCGTGCATGTATATGTCGTGGGGGTTCGGGAACAGGATCTTTAGCTGTCCGAGTGCATTGTCCGGCCCCGGCGGCTGAACAACAGAGATGTTCTCGAGAGGCTGGGCCCAATCGACCTTCGCGGAGGACATCGCCTTTCCTTTTACAGAAACCTTGTAACCTTCCCTGTCGAGATATGCGGGGTCGCGCTTCAGATGCGGTAGCATTTCGTTGCGAATGATCGATTGCGGCACGCCCCAGTCGGGATTGAACTGAACAGTCTTGATCGAAGCATCGAAGAAGTTCGTCTGATGATCCTGTTGCCCGATTACGGCCTTCATCGAAAGTGCCAACTGACCCTGCTCATAGTAATACGCCATGTAAGCCGGTTGATTGATGAAGACATAGCGATCAGGAAACTCCTGAGGCAGCCAACGGATTTCCTCCATCGCAACAATGACCTTATCAATGTTGGCGGCGCTATCGCCTCCCTGACCCGACGATCGCAGCCAATGAAGTTCCGCCGCAAGCTGGGCGAACTTCGGATTGCTCGGCATAAGTCGGTCGACGACCGGCATCAGATCCGGATGGGCAGACAATTGGTCGATGGCCGCCTTCAGATCAACTTGCTTCCGCTTGAAGTCATAGTAGTTGGAGAGCTGGTTGGGATCGATCCGCCCGCGGTAGTTATCCTGCAGAAACATCAAGAACTTGCCGGACAGCGATGCTTCAAATAGGGCCAAAGACTTCGCGTATTCGGGCGAGCCCCGCGGAACCGTCTCAAACGTCGTGGCGACCGCATAGTCACTGGCGCTCAGGCCCCAATCATCCGCCTGCTTCAACAGGTTCATCGCCTGCACAGCCTTGGCGGTGGGACCTCTGCCATCGACCCAGATAAGTTTTGCTTTCGGATTGCCGTAATAGGCCTCAACTGCGTCCGCTATATCGTTGTTCATCACGATCGAGACGCCGCCCATCTCGCGCAGTACCCTTGATTGATTACCTCCAACAGTCTCAAACAGTGTCGAGAACGAACTGGCTCCCTGCCGAGAAATGTGGACAGCCCGGCGCACAGGAACCGCGTAGGCATTTTTCGGGCTGGCCTGCTCGGCAAGTGCCGGCTGCGGCTCGGCCCTAACCTTGCCTTCCAACGCGGCAAACAGAACTAGACTGGCGAGCGCACCCGCGAAGAGTGTCAGTGTTCTCAGGGCCATCGGGTGTCCTCGAAACATTAAAGCAAGATCCGTGCGCTGCTACCGTTATGATCTATGAGCCAGACTACAGCGCCGACATTCGGGCGGAAGATGGGCGGTATGGACCTCGGCATGCTGCCCCTCGTCTTCCTGCTTCTGAGAAGGCCGACATGCAACAGCCTCGGCACCTACTTCCTTGACGCCGAAGACACTGGTCGCGCGAGCATTCTGGAATCCCACCCTATTTCTTCAAGCGCGAGTGTACTGACATCGTGGCACCGCTGGCGCCATGCGCGCGGCGCGCTCGCATTGTTCATGCAATTCTGGCAGCCGAGGCGGATACAGCGAGGAGATGGCGCTCCGCCGATATCAAAGAAATGGTGGTTGCTGACTAACGGAGCCGCCGCAGTGCCGAAAGGCCGGCAGCTTTCGATAAGGTTGCAGCCACGTCCTCGGCGCAGGATCGGGCGAGTTCATAGGGCTCGGCTATCATAAGCCCACTGAAGTAGTGCCTGTCGCTGCCGAGGACGGCAGAACCAGTCGTGGGGCTCGCAGTGGCGACGTAGCTGTGATGCATGTCGTTTCATAGACTTCCAACGCCCAATCTGGCGTTCATCCTCGCCGGACAACCTGCGGCCCAGGAAATAGCGGCAGTACCATTGAAACCACCCGCGGGGATCGTCCGGATATATCCAGCCTTTGGCTCGCCAGACGCTGAGTGGTTGGCTGGCACCCACGCCAAAAAAATTCAAACTCGGATCACACCAGGATGAAATCTTGGCCGCGGCGAACCATTCTTTGGGGAATTCGTCCGTGCAATCGGTCATGTACTTGCCCCCGAATACACCGAGCCTTAGCATCTCCGCAGGTGTCAGTTCCGGCGCAAAGCCCTGGTGGAAGTCTTGGCCCGTGGGCGCGGTCAGCGGATATCGATAACCCTGCTGCATCCGATCGTTCACTTCAATCCACGAAACGACCATCGGTGATCTCCCTACTCGCGTACATCATCGACTAGCTTCATAATGGGACAGACGAGTGATGCCTGCTACTTTAACTGAAACATTTCGATGTGGGCTTGCTCATGTCGAGGTTGAGGCGCGGCTGAGACCAGCCACAGCATTTCGCGGATATCGCCGTTAGATATCGATTTGCGCCACCAGAACTGCCTGCCTGCATTAAAGTTCCCTCGCTCAACGTCGAGGTTCAAAGACGGAGACCTTGCTTCGGACAATCATAAGCCATGGTGGTCAGACTGGTGGAAACGCCGAAACCCTTGGCTCCATGGGCGACGAGATCTGCGTTGTTCCGAAGATTGACGGCATCGATGCTCTTCGTCGCAAAGCCATCTGCGACTGATAGTCGATCATGATCAGCGTGTAATCCTTCGGCGTGAGGAACTGAAGCCTGGCAGCCGCAGCGGAGCTAATGAATGTGCCGGCTGGCGAGGCCGAGGCAAGGCGCAGCGCTGCGAGCGGTCACAACGGCTAGAATTGCGACCGCAGATTTGTCGTTACGCAGTTCGCATGGCCAGTTACGCAGCCGTGGAACTTGTCTGCTCCGTTGCGCCTTTCAGAAGCTTGACGAGGGCCTGTGCACCTGAGGTGGACGAGGCAGGGTTCTGGCCGGTGATGAGCCGACCGTCGGTGATGGCAAAGGGTTGCCAGTTGTCTTTCTTCTCGAAAAGTCCGCCGAGCCGTTTCAGTTCATCCTCAACAAGGAATGGCACGACGTTGGTCAGTTGAACCTCCTCCTCCTCGGTGTTGGTGAACCCTGTGACGCGCTTTCCCTTGACGATCGGCTCCCCCTTGTAGGTCACGCGATGCAAGACGCCAGGCGCGTGGCACACCGCCGCGACGGGCTTTCCGGCGTTATAGAAGGATTCGATCAAGGCGATTGAGTCCGGATCCTCGGCAAGATCCCACATCGGCCCGTGGCCGCCAGGATAGAAGACCGCGTCGAAATCGTCCGACCGCATATCCTTCAGCTTTTTCGTCGTCGCGAACACCTGCTGCGCGTCCGGATCTTTCTTGAAGCGAGCCATCGCAGCGGTCTGATTTTCGGGCAGATCGCTCTTTGGGTCGACTGGCGGTTGACCGCCCTTCGGCGAGGCGAGCGTCAGATCGATGCCGGCGTCGCGAAAGACGTAATATGGTGCTGCGCCTTCCTCGAGCCAGAAGCCCGTCTTGCGGCCGGTGCTTCCGAGTATGTCATGCGATGTGAAAACCATCAGGATCTTCATCTGTCGGCTCCTTCCTTTGCCGTTACGCAGCGAAACCGGCTGCATTAGGAGAGTATGCCGACGATTGCCGGGAAGCGCACTTGCACGTTGGTATTGGCAACACCTTGGTATTGGGTAACACCGTGCGCTGAAAGCCCTCGTTCGCGCAGTACCTGAATCGAAGCCAGACGATGGTATTCGCGATCCACTAGCCAATGGCCAAACCGGAGCGACGATGTTCTCAGGTTGGCCGCATCGATCGGAACCATAGCGGACAGAGTTGAATACGAACATCCAAACGTGCTCTCGATTCCACTATACGAAGGTGTCGCCGATACCTTAGTTCAATGGCTGCATTTCCTCTTTGGTGACTTGTTACTCGCCAGCAAGCTAACTCCAGGAGGCTCTCATGTCCCATAACCAACCGGCGGTTTCGCGCCGTACACTTCTCGCAGTGGCAGCATCAATCAGTGCATTGGGCGTGCTTCCTGAAGCGTTTGCCGCGAGTGGCGATCCAAACGCGATCAAACCATTTCGATTCTCGGCTAAGGATGCGGAGCTATCGGATCTTGCCCGGCGGGTCGCGGCGACCAGGTGGCCTGACCGGGAAACGGTCAAGGATCACTCGCAGGGCGTCCAGCTCGCTACCATCAGGAAGCTCGCCGACCACTGGGCCAAGCACTACGACTGGCGCAAAATCGAAACGAAACTGAACTCCTACCCGCAGTTCACCACGAAGATCGACGGGTTGGACTTTCACTTCATCCATGTGAAATCTAAGCACGCAAATGCCCTGCCGATCCTTGTCACCCATGGATGGCCCGGTTCCATCATCGAACAGCTCAAAATCATCGAGCCCCTGACCGATCCGACCGCGCACGGCGGCAGCGCCGATGACGCCTTCCACGTCGTCATCCCATCGCTTCCGGGTTACGGCTTCTCCGGCAAACCGACAGAGCCCGGATGGAACCCTCCCCGCATTGCCAAGGCATGGGCTGTACTGATGCAGCGCCTCGGCTACCCAAAATACGTCGCGCAGGGCGGCGACTGGGGCAACGCCGTTACCGAGCTGATGGCTGTGCAAGAGCCTCCGGGATTGCTCGGCATCCATACCAACATGGCAGCAACCGTTCCCGCCGACATATCCAAGGCGCTGTCAGCCGGCACGCCGCCTGCCAACCTTACGCCTGATGAAAAGCGCGCGTGGGACCAGCTCGACGATTTCTACAAGAATGGTCTTGGCTACGCCATCGAGATGAACAACCGTCCGCAGACGCTTTACGGCATCGTCGACTCACCGATCGGTCTTGCCTCATGGATGCTTGACCATGACATCCGCAGCTATGACATGATCGCTCGCGTCTTCGACGGCAAAACGGAAGGCCTGACGAAGGACGATATCCTCGACAATATCACGCTCTACTGGCTGACCAATACGGCGATCTCTTCCTCCCGACTGTACTGGGATAACGCGCACTTCCCTTCGGGTGGTTTCTTCGATCCGCGCGGCATCAAGATACCGGTCGCGGTCAGTGCCTTCCCGGACGAGATTTACCAGGCTCCCCAGAGCTGGGCCGAGAAGGCATACCCGAAGCTCATCTTCTACAACCGGCCTCCCAAGGGCGGCCATTTCGCAGCCTGGGAGCAGCCGATGCTTCTCACGGCCGATCTGCGCGCCGCCTTCAAGCCGCTCCGAAAATCGATGTGACGGCGTCTGCGGCGTTCCCTGGTGCCGCAAAATTCCCACCCATTGGATGAAGGAGAAAGACAATGTCAGACAACCAGATCGTCGATTCCAGCTTCACGGCCATCATCAACGCGTCGATCGAGAAGATCGACATCCCGACGTGGTGCTTCACGCTGCCCGAAAAGGAATACCAGGGCTGTTCGCCCGCCCATATCGCTGCCGGCTTCACTACCGCTCCAGACGGTACGCGCATGTCGATCAACGTCGAAACGATCGGCGGCAGCCTGATGGTGCAGCACTACGTCGAAACGCTCGGCGAAAGGGATCATCTGATCCTTGATTCCGACTCTGATGTGTTCACGCCGACGGGCCGGGTAGCCATTCACGTGACCTGGGAACTAAGCGTCAAGGCAATCGACAAAAATCACTGCGAATTTACCAACCGGGTTCAGTCCTTCGCGACCCCGGACATGCTCGCCTCGCTCGACCGGCAGGGCATTCCTTTCGAGATCTTCCGCACGCAGCGCCAGCCGATGTCGATCGCCCATAACAAGGGCGAGACGCCACTGTTCGCAGCCAGCATCGAGCGCCACGCGCTCCGCAGCCAACAGCCGTCGAAAGCAGCCTGAAGCCCAAAGGAGCCGATAATCATGCATCTGTCATACGAGCGCGGTATCACCGGTCTTCTGGTGGTCGACCCGTACAACGACTTCATCACTGAAGGCGGCAAGATCTGGCCACGCATCAAGGAAGTCGCCGAAGCCAACAATTGCGTGCCGCACATGGAGCAAATCCTCAGTACGGCACGACAGGTCAAGATTCCCGTCTTCTTTGCCATGCACCACAGGTACCGCGAAGGCGACTACAAGAACTGGAAGTACATTGCGCCTATTCAAAAGCTTGCGTGGAACCGTAGGAGTTTTGAATACGGGACCTGGGGCGGAGAGTTCAAGGCCGAGTTTGTACCCGCGTCCGGCGAGATTGTCGCCTCGGAGCATTGGTGCTCCAGCGGCTTTGCCAACACCGATCTCGATCTGCAGCTCAAGAGGCAGGGCATTCACAAACTCATTGTCATAGGGCTGATCGCACACACCTGCATCGAGGCGACCGTGCGTTTCGCGGCAGAGCTTGGATACGACGTGACAGTCGTGAAGGACGCCGTCGCCGACTACTCCGACGAGATGATGCACGCGGCGCTGGTGATCAATATGCCGAACTATGCGAGCGCGATCGTAACCACTGAGCAGATTGTTGATGCGCTGAAAACCATGGAGCCCGTGGCCCCTGCCACCTGAGACAACCAGTCATAGCGCCTGCCCACAGACGCCGGCGCTGCTCGTCGGTCGTACGGGACCGAAAACGACGTCCGTCGGTTCCATCGCAGCTTCACACAGCCGATGCCTCGATCAATGCCTTTGCCTCGAGAAGCCTCGGGCTGCTGAAGCCCTCAGTGAATCGCCGATAGACAGGAAGCAGAACACTCGGAACGCTTGCCTGGCGGAACGCACCAAGGCTGACGCCCGCGTTCAATTCCCAATACAGTGCTCCCTGCTTCGCCGCTTCCGCCATCGCCTGTTGAAAAAGACCTTCGATCAGGGACGTCTCGCTTGAGCCTTGCGCCTTGAGCACTTCTGCTTTCCGCCTCAGGATTTCGGGCACCATCCAACGGTAGCCTTTCTCTTCCGAGAACAGCAACGCGTTGGCGACCTCGTTCAAAGCCTCGTTGAAACGCCCCATTGACTGTAGCGCAGCTGCGGACTCACAGAGGTAGAAAGGATAGAACAACAGGTAGGCCCCACTACGCAGTTCCACGAGGCCGGTTCGAAGAGCCTCGATACCCTCGGCCGGGCTACCCGTTCGATAGGCGAGACTGCCCTTGATGCACAAGCCGGCGGCTTGGAAGGGTCGAAGACCGTGCTTGGATGCCTCCGCTAAAAGCTCCTCGCCCCATTCCTGCGCGCGGTCCAGATCGTTAAGCGTTAACGAAACGAAGGAAGCCGACCATGCGAGCGCGACGCAGAGGACGAAAGGCTGCCGTGTCTCTCGGGCCTCCTGTATGGCGACCTCTGCTGTAAGAATTGCGGCGTCCAGTCGGCCACCTGCGATCAGGTTCACTGTGTTGTGAGCCAGAGAAGACGTTCGTACGTCCGCTTCCAATCGCAGCAAGTCTGTCCGGCGGTTCACCAGCGGATAGTGTGTGGCCGCCCATTCAAGCCTCTCGCCGGCTTCTTGATGGAGCGCCTGATAGGTCTGGGGAATGCCGACAAGCCATGAGGCCGTTGCGCGTCCGCGCATATCGTGTTCTTCAACTGCCCCCTCATATTCGCGCGCATAGGCTAGAGCGTCGCTCAATTCCGCCGAGCGGGCGGAGAAGAGCCACAGGGCGCAGGTTAGGCGCTGGCGATAGTCGTAGTCGTTCAGATCCCTGGCAAGTGCCAGCGCGCCGGTGAGCACTTCCTTTCCGCGCTCGTTCATTCCCTGAGTGTAGATGAGCGCGTATCCCAGAGCACATCGCAAGACCATCTCGGTGCGCGAGCCGTTTTCTTCTCCGATGCTCTCCAGCGCGCGCTCAGCCCAGTCGCCAGCTTCGGAGACCAGCGATATTGCCGTCCAAAAGTCGCTTGACGCGGCAGCAAGCTTCGCGCCGAGCACGCCATCGCCGGTTTCCGAGAACGCCCATCTCAAGGCCGCACGCACGTTGTCGGTCTCCTTTCGGTAGCGACCGATATTGTCGAGCGCCGTCTGAAGGGAGCGCTCCTCCGAAAAAGGTTTAAACAGCTTGAGGAAGTATTTCGTAACTCGAGACATTGTTCGCCGAAACTCGTCCCGAGCTCCCAGCTTTTCCAGCGAGTAGACCCGCACAGTCTCAAGAAGGCGCCAGCGCGGAGCAGCGTCGAAACCGTCGAATGCGATCAAAGATTTTGAGACGAGATTTGATATCACGAGCGCCGTTTCCGCTTCCCCGTCGCCGCTGACCGCTACCGCCGCGTCCAGAGTAAAGCCGCCAGGAAAAGTCGCCAGGCTACAAAGCAATTCCCGTTCCGCGTCCGGCAGAAGTTGATAGCTCCAGTCCAGGGTAGCGCGGAGCGTCTGATGACGAGGCAGTGCCGTCCGGCGCCCGCCAGTGAGCAGCACGAAACGATCGTCGAGCCGGCCGGCGATCTGCTCTATCCCCAGCGTCGCAGCACGTGCCGCTGCAAATTCGATTGCCAGCGGTATGCCGTCGAGATGCCGACAAATCCCGGCAATGGCCAAGAGCTTCTCCGTGTCGTCCGCGAAATCCCGTTGCAGCGCTCGAGCGCGCGCCACGAAGAGTTGGATGGCGCTGTGCTCCAGAGCGCTGGTCGCCTCCTCCCTAGCTGGCACCTCCAAAGGTGGGACGCGATAAGCGAACTCTCCCTCGATCCTCAGCAATTCTCGACTTGTCGCAAGGACCGTCACATTTGGGCACGTGCGGACAAGTGCCTCGATCATCGCTGCCGCAGCATCGATGACGTGTTCGCAGTTGTCGACAACGAGCAGCATCGTTCGCCCACCAATGCAACGCGCGACGACCTGGGCCGAGATTTCGTCACCTTGAAGTTGGAGGTCGAGAGTTTGAGCCAAGGTTGTCGGAACTAGGTTGGGGTCCTGCAGCGAAACCAGCTCGATGAAGAAGGCGTCTCCTTCGACGCTGGGCAAAAGACTACGGGCGATTTCGGATGCAAGTACCGTCTTGCCGATCCCGCCGGGGCCTGTCAGCGTCACGACCCGATAAGCGGATGCGAGCGTAAGAAGCTCAGCCACGGCATTCTCACGACCGATAAGATCAGATATCGACGCCGGGATCTTGGAAACGTAACGGGCGTCGGCTGAATGAGTTTTCACCGACGGCGCCGCTCCGTTGAGCGATGGCGCGCCAGATTTCCAGTTGCCAAGAAGTCGGTATCCACGGCCGGAGATCGTCTTGAGCAGATTCCGGTCTTTTCCCAGAGCCTTTCGAATGGCCGATATGTGGACCTGGAGTGTATTCTCCTCTACGACGATCCCAGGCCATACGCGGCGCATCAGATTCTCCTTCGACACGGCGTCTCCACCGGCCACAACGAGGACCTCGAGGATGTCGAATGCGCGGCTTCCGATCGGAACGGGTGCGCCGAGAGCCCTGAGCTCCCGCTTTGCGAGATCCATCTCCCAGCCGCAGAATTCGAAAAGGCCCCGTTCGATCTGTCCCAAAGCGATCCGATCTCTCTTGCCAATGCCAAATAGTTCAGCGGCATCTGTAACCGCCGCGGCGATTCATGACGGCGGAGACGCCGCACCGGATACTTCAGGATATTTCAGATTCTCTCAACCCACTTAAGTCGCTTCACGGGCGGTATTGGCTTAGACAATAGCCATTCTTGTTGGCGAGCTTCGCGCTGTCGGCGCATTCTAAGATAGATACCACTTCGACGTGAATTCATCTTTGAACCGGAGGAGAATGGCATGTACAATGGCGGTCTGCCTCAGACATTCCCAAGTAACAAGTTATCGACGTCGGACGCGCCGTCCGTATCCGTCGTGAGCAACAATGATGAGATCGGCGAGATCCTGCCCGACGAGTTGCGGTCGTGCGGCTGGCGACCTGACATCTTCGGATCAGCAGTTGAATTTCTCTCCGCCCGACGCGTTTCGAGCTTCGGGTGCATCGTTCTCGATGCTGATCTGCCCGATCTGGATGTCCAGACTCTCACCCGGATCATCTGCTTTTATGCGATGCATTGCCCGGTCATTCTGCTAACGAGCCACGACCATCGCGGCATGACCATGACGGCATCTCGGTTCAACTTTACAATCATGTCGAAGCCGGTGAACACGGTTGCTCTCCTTGAAGAGATACAGGCCGCCATTGAATCAACCATCAAGGTCAATGAACTCGACCGGCGTTATCGGTCCCTCTCGGTGCGCGAGCGCCAGGTCATGCAGTTCGTGGTGGCTGGGCTACTCAACAAGCAGGTCGCCTATGAACTGAGCCTCAGCGAAATCACGATCAAGGCCCACCGCGGGCAGGTGATGAGGAAGATGCGTGCACGATCGTTGCCAGAGCTCGTAAACATGGCTGCCAAACTCGAACTTGGCGCTGCACCGCTACACTAAACACGGATCCAGCCGGGGCACCACTATTTGCCGCCGGCTCCGACGGGACGCCGAGAACTGTCAGCGAAAGAGGTCGGAGGCGTCCTCGCCGATCTATTTTTCTCTGACTGCCTTCGACGGAGATCATTGGACCCGTGCTACCGCCCGAGACGTTTGTCCTTAGCCCTCGGATGCTTCCTATCAATCTCTCGGGTGATTGCCGAAATTGCCATCAGGTTTATTCGGGCAATACCTAAGTTTACTTACCAGAATGGCCGTCACGGCCTAGGCTATGTTTTATCGCCTCCCTAGTTGGCGATAAGCTTGCGCAGCAAGCGCTCCAGTGTTCCTCCCGCCGCTGGAGCTCGCGGATCCCCCTCCCACGATCCGCCAAGGCCGTCTCCAATCCGCCTGGAGACGGCCTTCCCTGCATTGGAGTGTGGGTCGCCGATGGTTGATTGTACGGAGCCAATCATGCGGGTGATGTAGGGCACATCAGGCTGGCGGAGTTCGCGGGTAATCTCGAAGGTCCCGGCTTTATCGATTTATGGCCATGGCCATACGTCGTGAACGAGACAGCGCCGACAACCGCCGGCTCTGCCGCTTGGTCATTTGCGTTCGCTAGAGATCAACCGTTGGTAATCGGCAAGCATCTTTGGGTCCTCGACCGATCCGTGATGGTGGAGCAGCCGCCAGGCATCGTCCTTTCGGACAAACCACCGCGTCGTCCGGAAAGCAACGTCGATCGTCTCACGCGGCGTCTTGCATTGGCCTCGCTCGCGACCGACGAAGAGATGCCAGTCGGCGCCACCCTGGCTCGTGAAATCGTGAAAGGTGACGCGGACCTCAGCCTGGCCCTCGAAAAGCCTGGAATAGCCTTGGGAGATCGAAGGCCACCCTCGGCGGATGCCGCCGATGGGATTGTCCATGCTTGGAGCCTCCCCGTTGAACCAGACCGACTCCAGCCCGGCCATGTCTCCGCTGTTGAACGCTCTATAAAACTCTATCAGAGCGTCGAGAGGGCTACCGTCGCCGGCCTTGGCTTCGCTTCCACTGATTTCAACGAAATGCCGTTCCATCGCGAATCCTTTCGTTTCTTCAAAGGCGACCGTTGGGAAATAGAAGCCAGCCCATCAACCTCCCGCGTGCCACTCGACTGCGGCCCCCGTATCAGAAGCGCGATCCGACACACTTCCCAGGCTCAGCCTTGCGTCCGTCCTTCGATGACTTTGAGGGCATCCTGATACAGGCGCCGGGTCAGATCGCCGGCGGACAGCCTCGGTGCGAGCTTCGCCGCCTGCCCTGACCAAAGATTCGTGAAGTCGTTCCTGGACGCCTCCTCCGCTTTCGCCTTGATTGCGGCGAGAGCGGCCGCGGCGGTTGGAAACGGTGGAGCGGTTTCGGAGAGGGGCCCGAGCTCGCGCATGATGCGATTGACAACGCTTCTGGCGGGCCTGCCGGTGAAGACGTTGGTGATCGCGGTGTTGTCGTCGCGCGCATCACCGAGCGCCTGCGCATGAACGGCAGGAATCTTTGCTTTGGGGCAGAAGAGGTACGCAGTTCCGATCTGAACCGCAGAAGCACCGAGCATCAGGGCGGCCGCCACGCCTCGGCCGTCAGCGATGCCTCCTGCCGCGATGACGGGGACCTTCACCGCGTCAACGACCTGCGGGACCAGCGCCATCGTTCCGACCTGCGTGGACATGTCATGCGTCAGGAAATTTCCGCGATGACCGCCGGCTTCAAAACCCATTGCCACGACAGCGTCGACGCCGTTTTCTTCTAACCAGACGGCCTCGGCGACAGTAGTGGCCGACGAGATGATCTTCGCGCCGGTCGCCTTCACTCGCTGCACCAAGGACTTCTCCGGCAGGCCGAAATGGAAGCTCACGATCTCCGGCTTGAACTCCTCCACCACCTCGCAGAAAGCGGAGTCGAACGGTGCACGTCCGGCTGCCGTCACCGGCGCCGCTGGATCGAGGCCGGATTCGACGTAATATGGCGCGAGCAGCGCCCTCCACCGCATCTGCGCGGCTGGATCGGAGGGCGGCGTGTGATGCGCAAAGAAGTTCACGTTCAAAGGAGCCTTCGTCGAGCTGCGGATGCTCGTCAGAGCCGCCTTTAGCTGATCGATGCTCAACAACGCGCTTGGCAGCGACCCGAGGCCGCCCGCCTGTGCAGCGGCGATGACCATCTCGTTCGTGGTCGAGCCAGCCATGGGCGCTTGAATGATGGGGATTTCAATCCCGAATAAGTCGAGGATTCGGCGGTCGGGCCAGCGCGTCATGTCGGACTCCATTTCGTATCCTGTGTCTGACCGTCATATCTCCGGTGCTCGTTGCGGTCCATTGCACCTTGGTGTCTACGCGCGCCAATCGATCCCAAAGTATCGGGGACACCTTGGTACAATAGCGCCTCGAGGAAATCGGCGCGATGGTTGCGGAGAACGCAGGGCGTAAGCGCCTTCGTTCCCGGCACGGCCGGCATCAGCGCATCAATTTCGAAACAAGCCGACCTGCCCCCACGGCAGGCGAATGGCACTTTGCATCAAAACGGAGGCATACATGAGTGTGCAGAAGACAGTGGTGGTAACCGGTGCCTCGCAAGGGATCGGAGCCGGCATCGTGCAGACCTTCCTCGACAAGGGCTACAACGTCGTGGGAACCTCGAGACGCATCAGCGAGACGACGCCATTCGACCGCGCCGACCGTCTGGAACTCGTCGACGGCGACGTCAGCGATCCCGACACCGCCGAACGGGTCGCGCAGCGGGCAATCGACCGCTTCGGATCCGTCGACGCCCTCGTCAACAACGCCGGAATCTTTTTTACGAAGCCCTTCCTAGAATACACGGTCGACGATTTCCGGAAGCTCTCCGCGACCAACGTGGAAGGCTTCATCCTTTTCACCAATCACGCGATCAGGCAGATGCTTCGCCAGAAGTCTGGCGGAAGCATCGTCACCATCACGTCGTCCCTTACGGATCACCCGATCGCGGGCGTGAACGCGTCATTGCCGATGATCACAAAGGGTGGACTCAACGCGATTACCAAAAGCCTCGCGCTGGAATTTGCGGCAGACAATATTCGCGTCAACGCAGTGTCTCCAGGCGTCGTCGACACGCCGCTTCATGCGTCCAACCCGAAGGACTTTTTGAAATCGCTGTCGCCGATGGGAACGATCACCGCGGTGCAGGAGATCGTCGACGGCGTCGTCTATCTGACGGAGTCCGCAAATATCACCGGGGAGGTGCTGCACGTCGACAACGGCGCACATCTCGGCAAATGGTAGCCCGCGGCCTAGAAGCGCGACTGGAGGAACTGGCCATTGCCTTGCCTCCTCCGCCCACCCCATTCGGCGCCTACGTCGAAGCTGTCCAGTGCGACACCCTGTTGTTCCTCAGCGGCATGTTGCCAGTGGTTGGACACGATCCGGTTTATCATGGGCGCGTCGGCGAGGAATTGTCTGTCCTCGAAGGTTATGACGCGGCGCGGACGGCCTGCCTCAGCGGTCTTGCCGCTGCCAAGGCGCAGCTCGGATCGCTGGATCTCATTCGTCGCATCGCCAAGCTCGGCGTCTACATCGCTACGCCGGGAGATTTCCGTGAACATCCGAAGGTCGCCGACGGCGCATCGGAACTACTGCTCGATGTCTTCGGAGCGGATCGGGTCCCACCGCGTATCGTCCTCGGCGTCGCCAGCATACCACTCGGCATGCCGGTCGAAGTCGAACTCGTTTTCGAGATCGAGCCCTAGCAAACCTTTCTCTTCCAATCTGAACGATGGAGTAAGTCATGAAGATCAAGCCAACGGATGCGAGGAACGTCGTCATTGTCTCGTCGAAGTTTCTGACGGCCACCGCCCTTCTGATGCTGCCCGCCCTTGCGCTTTCCGGCCAGGCGGGCGTCGCCGAAAAGACGGCCCGTCCGGCGGGCGAGCAAGCTCAGCCTGCAAGCGAGCAGACACAGATCAAGGTCGACAAGAGAACCCCGGCGTACTGGCGGGTGACCTTCGACAACCCGCCCTTCAACATCTTCGGGCCGGAGACCATTCCGCAGATGGAGAAGGTCGTCGCCGAGATCGAGTCGGATCCCGATTTGCGCGTCATTGTCTTCGACAGTGCGGTGCCGGGCTTTTTCCTGACCCACTACAACTTCACGCCCAAGCTTTCCGAATCCACCAGCCTGCCATCAGGGACGACGGGACTTCATCCGCTTCCGGACATGCTGGTTCGCATCAGCAAGGCGCCAGTGGTGTCCATCGCACTGATACGCGGACGCGCAACGGGGGTCGGTAGCGAACTTGCGCTGGCCAGCGACATGCGCTTTGCGAGCCGGGAGAAGGCAATCCTTTCCCAATGGGAGGTCGGCGCAGGCTTCGTACCCGGTGGTGGTCCTATGGCCCGGCTTCCCCGTCTGATGGGCCGGGGCCGAGCGCTTGAGGTTCTGCTCGGCTCCGACGACATCAATGGCGATCTCGCCGAGGAGTATGGTTACGTCAACCGGTCGTTCCCCGACGACAAGCTTGACCCGTTCGTAGACGCCCTCGCCACTCGCATCTCCGGCTTCGACCGGCAGGCGATTGCCGACACCAAGCGTCTCGTCGACTATGCAAGCCTGCCGTCCAACCCCGAGATCGGCGCCGGGTGGGACGCGTTCATCAGCTCCGTACAGCGCCCGGTCGCACAGAAGAACATTGGCAAGCTGATGGACATGGGCCTGCAGACCAATCCGGACATCGAGGCCAGACTTGGCCACTACACAGGGACTTTGGCCGACAAATAGGTAAACAAGTGTCCGTACAGTCCATGGCAAATCGCACGGACACCTCACATGATTCGTGCGAGCACGGGCAAACAAAATTAGGAAGCGTGCGCCGCTTCCTCGACGAGATAAAGTCGGCCTCCACGTCGAGGCGATACGCCCATCACGCGCTTGAAAGCGGTGCTGAAGGCCGCCTCGGAACCATATCCGACTGAGGCCGCAACCCTGGCGATAGAACTGCCCTCCTGGCGAAGCGCGCGTTCGGCCTGGAGCATTCGCCATTCAGTCAGATAGTTGAGCGGCGGGCGTCCGGTCACATTACGAAAGTGAACCGCGAAAGCCGTCCGAGACATTCCCGCCGCACGGGCGAGTTCAGGAAGCGTCCAGGAACGGGCAATGTCGCCGTGCATGAGGTTGAGCGCTGGGGCGAGTTTTGGATCGCAGGCGGCGCGAAGCCAGCCGGGACGAAGCTGGTCTCCTGATGAAAGGTGCCGACGTAGGATCTGGATGAGCAGCAAATGGGCTAGACTTGAACACGCCATTTCGGCCCCTGGAGCGCCGCCTGCCGCCTCTTCGACGAGTTCGCCGATCAAAGCTCCAAGTCGGCTCGCTCCACTTTCGGCCGCCGGAAGATGAACAAAATCCGGCAGGCTTTCGATCATCAGGCGTCCGCCGGCATGGTGTGTATCGATATGACCTCCGAGAAACAGGAAGTCGTCGCCCTGCCCGACTGGAATGATGGACTTCCCGGCGCCCCTGAAGATCTCGGCCGCCGGCTGCGGAGCAAGCGCCAGATCGCTCGCGACCACAAACCCGACGTCACGCGTCAAGATGAAGATGTCGCCGGCCTCGAGCCGGAATCTTGCGACTGTGCCGTCAAGGGCAAGGAGACAGTGCCCGCGACCGACAACGAAGAACTTGATCTTGCGCGGTGGTTCGAAACGGATGGCCCAGTCGCCGCCACCAATAAAGCCGCCGGCATAGATCGTACGAGCGTCAAAGACCTTGAGGGTATGTGATAGCGGATCGCGTGTCATTTTGAACTTTGGCGAAAGAAACTGGAACTTCTGAATATTCAAAGTACGGCAATCGGAGAGCATATCCAAGGGCGAACAGTCACCGAAAGGAACTCACCAAATGCCTACGACGCAGACGCCACTCGGATCCGGCTTCCATGCCTCCAGCACGACGCTCGACATCATCGCCGGTATCGACCTCACCGGAAAGTTGGTGATCGTGACAGGCGGCTATGCGGGCCTTGGGCTAGAAGCCGCGCGGACGCTGGCGTCGGCTGGAGCCCGGGTGATCGTCCCGGCTCGGGACGTAGATCGCGCGCGACGTGCTATCGCGGAGATTGGTGGCGGGATCGAAGTCCGGCCGATGGACCTCACCGATCCAGCCTCGATCGACGCCTTTAGCTGTGACATCGTCCGGTCGGGGCTTCCGTTGCACATTCTCCTCAACAGCGCGGGCATCATGGCGCTGCCGGAACTGAGCCGCGACTCCCGAGGCAACGAGCTGCAGTTCTCGACCAACCACCTCGGTCATTTTCAGCTCACGCTCCGCCTGTGGCCTGCATTGGTTCGAGCTAGAGGCGCGCGCGTGGTTTCGGTCTCCTCAATGGGTCACCGCTTTTCCGACATCGTCTGGGACGACTTCAATTTCGAGCGCCGCCCATATGATGGCTGGAGCGCGTACGGACAATCGAAGACAGCCAACATCCTCTTTGCTGTCGAACTTGATCGCCGAGGGCGCGACTTCGGGATCCGCGCGTTCTCGTTACACCCCGGCGGTATCGTGACTGGTCTGGCGAAGCACATCTCGACCGAACGCCTGAAGGAAATGGGAAATCTCGACGAGAAGGGTGTGCCTGTCATCGATCCTGACAGGGACATGAAATCGATTCCGCAAGGTGCGGCAACCCATGTTTGGTGCGCAGTCAGCCCTCAGCTCGCCGGCCTCGGGGGCGTGTTCTGCGCGAATTCGGACATAGCGCTTCTCGAGGACGGGTCCATCGTCACCTCGCTCGATGGGCGGGACCGGCGAACGTCGAAAGTCGCGCCTTATGCGGTAGATCCTGCTTCTGCTGAGCGCCTCTGGATGATGAGCGAGAGGGAGACCGACACTCAATTGTCGATTTGAACCGTCTTACTCCTCCCGTTCCTCACCCGCTGGATGCCAGAGTCAATGGGGGCGTTGGCGGCGACACCATTGGATAATGGACGGTCCCCCGAGGCGAGCGCATCATGTGCCTGGTCGCGGGAAGTTCCCCGCGGCAATTTTACCGAGGGATGACAAGATGACCATTCAGGAGCGTAGCACGACCGCGACAAAGGCAGTGAAGGATGCCGACATGAAACTGGAGGTCGTCGTGATCCCAGTTTCGGACGTCGACCGTGCCAAGGCATTCTATACGGGACTTGGATGGCGTCTCGACGCCGACGTGCCCGGCAAGGACGGCTTCCGCGTCGTTCAAGTCACGCCGCCGGGATCTCCCTGCTCGGTGATCTTCGGATCGAACGTCACATCCGCGGCGCCGGGTTCCGCTCAGGGACTGCATCTTATCGTATCGGACATTGAGATGGCTCACGCGGCACTGGCCTCACATGGTGCTGAAATGAGCGGCGTCTTCCACGACGTCGGCGGCGTCTTCCACCACAAGAACACCGACGGACGGCTGCCCGGCCCACACCCTTCGCGCGCCAGCTATGGATCGTTCGCATCCTTTAGCGACCCGGACGGCAACGGATGGCTCCTCCAGGAGATTACGACGAGGCTACCGGGTCGAAAAGAGGCCAACGGCGCGACGTTCACCTCCGGCAGCGATCTGGCAGCAGCCCTTCGGCGCGCTGCGGCTGCCCATGGCGAGCATGAGAAGCGAAACGGGGGCAAGCATGACGATGACTGGCCCTATTGGTACGCCGCATACATGCTTGCCGAGCAAGCAGGGGCCGATCTTCCGGATTGACACGGTCAAACTGCGCGCTTGCCGCCCCCAAGCGGACCAGGTGCCCTTGGCGGCGGCGAGCTTTCGATATTCCGCAGTCGGCAGCCCGCCCCATCCCTAGTTGTCGAAGTCCACTTCTTCGATCACCACGTAAGTGGATTCGAGCGGCTTGTTGAGGACCTCGAGCAGCATCTGGCTCACGCCCGCAATGAGGCGGGCCTTCTCTTCCTCCGTAACCTACTGGCGGCCAGGCGCAGTTCCTTCGCGAGTGACCTGCAGTTTACAATAGTCATCGTTTGGTACCTTCCAATTGTCCGTCTGCCTTCAGAAGCCCAGCGCCGACAGGTGCTGCTCGAGCGCGTCGACGTGTGCATACCCCGCGCCAACCCTGGCCAGCCTGGCATCCTTCCTGACGAAAAGTGTCGGGAAGCTCGAAACGCTCATTGCTCGGGCGGTGGCGAAGTCGTTCGCCGCTTCCGCGATCGTGCTGCCTCGCTTCCACGTCTCCAAGAACTCTTCAGCAGTTGTGGGATGGCCCAAAGTCGTCAGGGCACTGATACCAACGTTTGCGAGGACGACGCCATCGGTGGTATCAAGCGCGTCGACGTAGAAGGCATGCTGAAACGCCCTGAAGACCTTGAGAAGGTTGGCTTCCGGACGCAGGATGCGAGCGGCGACGACCGCGCGGCAAATCGGTTCGGTATCGTAGACGAACCCTTGTCTCGCCAGCAGCCCTTCACGATTGAACGGAAGACCGCTTGCCTCTTCGACCCTAACCCAGTGATGCAGCCTGAATTGCTTTCCGGCATCGTCGAGAACGTCGGTCGCGCCGGCGCGGAGACCGCCAAGTATGATTTGCAGGGAGGCTTCCGGGCGCCGTTCGAGCAGCAGTTCCATTTCCTTTCCGAACCCATAGCACCACGAGCACATCGGGTCTGCGGCCAGTACCAGTTCCATCGTTGTTCCAATCGTTATCGTCTGGGAGGCCTGACGCTCTTGCGTCAGGCCGTTCGGTCCGAAGGCGTGTTACCAGCGACCGGCGTTCTGACCGCCGTCCACGTGCAGGATCTCGCCGGTCACAAAGCTGGCGTTCTCGAGGTAGAGAACGGCGTCCACGATGTCGCTGATCGCGCCCATGTGGCCGACCGGGTGCAGGGCCGAAAGGAACTCGTGCGTTTCAGGAGCGTGCATGGGGGTCTTGATGATGCCGGGCGACACGGCGTTCACCCGAACCCCGGTCTTGGCATACTCAAGCGCGAGTCCCTTGGTGACGGCATTCAGGCCGCCTTTCGTCAGCGAAGCAAGGGCCGCCGGGACGCCAGCGATCGGCTGGTTGACGAGGCTTGTGGTGATCGAGACGATGTGACCGGATCCCTGCTTCAGCATCTCCTTTGCGGCGCGCTGCGTGATATGGAAGAAGCCAGCGACGTTCACGGCGAAGTTGAGATCGTAGTCTTCCTGCGTGAAGTCGACGAACGGCTTGGCTGTGAATACGCCGGCGTTGTTGACGAGAGTGTCGATGCGGCCGAAGCGCTCGATGGCTTCTCGAACGACGCGTTCAGCGGTCTCGACCTTCGAAATGTCGCCGGCGACAGCGTGAACGCCGGCATCGGAACCAGCTTTGATGGAACGCGAGGTGGCTACGACGTTGTAGCCCTTTTCCCGGTATCCGCGGACGAGGCCTTCGCCGATGCCTTGGGACGCGCCGGTGATGATGGCTACCTTCTGATGACTGCTCATGATTGCATCCTTTCGATTGCGACGGCCGATCCATCGGTCCGTCCAACGCCAGTGGCGTCGGTGCAATTGATTTAGATGCTCGCCAGCTTCGGGAGAATTGGCGACAGAAGGAGGATACTCATCCGCCAAACGGCATAATCACCATATGCTTCCTGCCGCCCGGAGATCCGTCGGAGCTCACTCCGAAGATGGGGAGCGGCGCCGCATGTCGGCTTCGCGGCAGTCGTAACACCCGGCCTGCGCTTGCGAGGAGAGTCAAGGTCAATGGCGATCTCTGCTATATGTCGTAACTTCTGCGTGTAAAGGCGAACCTGTTGTTGTCGATGTCGGCGTCAGACGAGACGCACACGTGCTTGTTGCAGGCCCTCGACACAATCCGGAACATGGGTGCCCGCGGCTGGGAATTTCGTGCCGCGACCGACTTAGCTCGTTTCTTAGCGGCTGAGGGTCGCATAAGCGATGCGGGAGCGCTGCTTCAGCCGATCTTGGATAAGTTTGGCGAAGCGCTTGATACCGAAGACCTCAAGATTGCGGGCGGCGTTTTGCCATAAACGAAAGTCTGCTGGGTCCGCCCGTCACGAACCTAAGAGAGGGCATATCGCGGCCGGACAGCATTTTCAGGAAGGATCGGCGGTGGTGAAGATCCTGCAGAACCAAAACAGAACGCTGCCGCCCCTTTGCGGTAAACCTTCCCAATCAGTTGGCAAGTCTCGGCTGCCTGGCTAAGGACAGCAAGCAGGAACCCGAAGGCTGAGGAAATGCTCGGCTCCGCGTTCTCGTTTTTGGCCTTGCGCCCAAGCGGGATAGGGCTAGGTTCGCTACGAACAGCTGCTCGGCTGATTTCTTGTAAACATTCGTAGGAGGTTCGTTATGGAATATCGTCGTCTCGGCAAATCGGGCCTGAAAGTCAGCGAATTCTCCTTCGGATCATGGGTCACCTTTGGCAAGCAGGTTGATGGCGGCGATGCGGTCAGCCTAATGAAGCTCGCTTATGACAGGGGGGTGAACTTCTTCGACAATGCCGAAGGCTACGAGAGTGGAAAATCCGAACTTGTGATGGGCGAAGCGCTCAAGACGCTCGGCTGGAGCCGCGATAGCTTCATCGTCTCCAGCAAGGTGTTCTGGGGCGGGGAGAAGCCGACGCAACGCGGGCTGTCGCGCAAGCACGTAACCGATGCGGCCCACGCTGCGCTCAAGCGGCTGCAGGTCGAATACCTGGACCTCTATTTCTGCCACCGGCCGGATATCGATACGCCGATCGAGGAGACCGTTCGGGCGATGCACGATCTCGTGGCGCAGGGGAAGATCCTTTACTGGGGAACCTCGGAATGGTCGGCGCAGCAGTTAACCGAGGCTTACGCCGTCGCGCGGGATCTTCGCATCACGCCGCCGACTATGGAGCAACCCCAATACAACATCTTCGAGCGCCAGAAGGTGGAAGCCGATTATCGGCCGCTCTACGACCTTCTCGGTCTCGGAACCACGATCTGGTCGCCGCTTGCATCAGGCGTCCTCACCGGCAAATATAACGACGGCGTGCCGGCTGACAGCCGAATGAACCTTCCCGGATACGAGTGGCTGAAGGAGAAGCTATCGAGCGACGCTGGCCGCGCCCAGATCGCGAAAGTCCGCGATTTGGCGAAGCTCGCAGACGAGATCGGGATCTCGATCACGCACCTTGCTCTGCTGTGGTGTCTGGCCAACAAGAATGTCTCAACTGTGATCCTTGGCGCGTCGCGCACGAGTCAATTGGAGGACAATCTTGCGGCCCTTTCGCATAGGGACAAGTTGACTTCCGACGTGCTCGATCGGATCGATGCAATTACCGGAAACAAGCCGGCGGCGGCGCAGCGGTTCTAGCTGCGAGGATCCACAGGCAGCAACGTGTGACGTACTTCTTTTCGTTCGCCTTTAGGACGGCTTAAGATTGAGCCGACATCGGCGCTAGTGAACCTGCCCGGCAGGTGGCGATTTCGTCAGACCATCCGGACGATCGGGAACATAATAGATCCGGTCCATCCAGGAAATTCCGACTTCTTCGGCCGCATCAATGAGGGCCAGCTTTGCATCGTCTGCCGGGAGCAACCCTTCCATAACTGCCGCGCAAACGGCAAGCGCACGCTCAAACGCCGGCCCAAAGGTTACCGGCCACTTGTCAGCTAGTAATGCGGAAGCTTCGCCAGTTCCTTTGATATCGATGGGTTGCGGAAAGTCAGGCAGCCAGATTTCCAGACCAAAGGTCCAATCGCTCGTTGAAAGCATGTGCGTGCTCCTCCCCTGAGTCGCTACGGGCAAAGACTCCTATCGGATCGCGGCGCTTTCATGGTCTCGAACGGTCCATGGCGTGTCGCCCGGACGATTTTACGACACTCTTGAAATTAGACCGCCAATCATGATGTCTACTTTGGATCCCAGCGGCCCGGCCCTAGAGCTTGCCACCGCAGCCTCACCAGTGTCGTTACGTGCGTCGTTTACGGTAACATACTTCACTGCGCTGTTGGTTTCAGGCACCATCAACCCGGCATCCGCCCCGCTAAAGCGCCCCTTCATGCAACACGCGGGACCGTTAACTCGACCTTTGAGCGCGTGAAAGACGGCATGGCACTGCGATGGCACGTAAACCAATCCCGAAGATCGTGACCGGCAGGTTCGGAGGCATGGAATGGCAGACGACCAGGAAACATCAGCCCAAGCTCCTGAATTGGAGGCGACGGACTCCATTCCCCCGCAATATGATTGCGGCCCCCTCAAGCTAAGTGGCAGCAGCAACGCGTTGTACGAACGTCATCTTCTGTTCGACAACGTGCGGGCATCGAGCGAGATAGGAAACCGCGAGCGGTATGAGGCAGTCGCACGGTCCGTTCGGGATATTCTTTCCCAGCGCTGGGAAAAGACAGAAGAGGTCTATGATCGCGAGAACCCCAAGCGGGTCTATTATCTCTCGATGGAGTTCTTGATCGGTCGTTCCCTTAACAACAACGTTGTCAACCTGGGGCTAGGCCCTCTTGCGGATCGCTTCTTTCAAAGACATCAGCTGGACGAATTGGCCTTGCTTTCCGAAGAGCCCGACGCCGGGCTCGGCAATGGTGGCCTTGGACGCTTGGCAGCATGCTTTCTCGAGTCCATGGCGACGATGCAATTGCCTGGAATGGGCTATGGCTTGCGCTACGAGTACGGGATATTCAAACAGTCGATTGTCGATGGCTGGCAACGCGAACAACCGGACAATTGGTTGCGCAGGCCTGATCCCTGGGAAGTTGCCCGACCTCACTTGGCCGTGCCGGTCGAGCTTGGATGTTCGTTCGAAGTGCGCGGGGGAAGCCTGAGAGCGATCGCCGGCGTGCCTTCAAGCTTGCTCGGAATCCCTTACGACAGGCCTGTCGTCGGCTACGGCGGAAAAACGATAAACACGTTGCGGCTATGGGCTTCCGCAACTCCCCACGTATTCGATTTCCAGGAATTCAGCGCAGGTGACTTTGTTGGCGCGCTGGCCGAACGGCTGACAGCGGAAACCGTGACACGTGTTCTTTATCCGGACGATTCCACCAGCATGGGACAGGGCCTTCGCTTCGTGCAGGAATATTTCCTTGTAGCGTGCTCATTGGCCGACCTGGTTCGACGCTTCCAAAAAAGCAACAGTAATTGGGATGATCTGCCGACGAAGGTGGCTATCCAGCTCAATGACACCCATCCGAGTCTCGCCGTCGCGGAGCTCATGCACATCCTCCTGGATACGGCAAAACTTGACTGGGAGCGTTCATGGGACCTCACGAAAAGGACCCTTGCCTACACAAACCACACCCTCCTCCCGGAAGCGCTGGAAAAGTGGCCGGTGCGCTGGTTTGAGTTGATGCTTCCACGGCACTTGGAAATCATCCTGGAAATCGATCGCCGCTTGCGGGAAGAGGTGCAAACTCGCTGGCCGGGAGACAATGGCCGCATCGAGCGCATAGCCATTGTCGAGCAAGGCAATCACCTGGTGCGGATGGCTCACCTCGCAATAGCCGGCTCCCACAGCACGAACGGTGTCGCGGAGATACACTCGAAGCTGCTCCGAAACGTCACTGTGAGCGACCTCGCAGAACTCTATCCTGACCGTTTCAACAACAAGACAAACGGCGTCACGCCACGCCGTTGGCTATTGCTGTCAAATCCGGGTCTTGCCGAATGCATCTCCGAAGCTATCGGCGACCGCTGGATAGCGAACGCGACGGACCTCGAACGTCTGAGGTCGCTTGCCGATGACAGCGGGTTCATTTCCGCCGTCCAAAACGCAAAACGCAAGGCCAAAGTCCGTTTTGCCGATTGGCTCAAGGCGCAGGCGGGTGTTCTGGTTGATCCTGACACGATTTTCGATAGCCAGGTGAAGCGCATCCACGAATACAAGCGACAGCTCCTGAATGGGCTGCGAGTCGTCGCCCTGTACCATCGGCTGCGGCAGAATCCTAGTCTCGATATGCCGCCACGCACCTTCTTCTTTGCAGGAAAGGCGGCTCCCGCCTACCACGCTGCCAAACTGATTATAAAGTTCTTGAACAATCTTGCCGCCACGATCGACGGCGATCCGTTGGTGCGGGGTCGCCTTCGGCTACTATTCCTGCCCGACTACTGCGTGTCACTCGCCGAGCAGCTCATTCCTGCCAGCGACGTATCCAACCAGATATCAATGGCGGGATACGAGGCAAGCGGCACGAGCAACATGAAGTTCATGATGAACGGGGCGTTGACCATCGGCACGCGTGACGGCGCAACGATCGAAATGGCCGAGGCCGCGGGCGAAGAAAATTTCTTCCTGTTTGGGCTGTCCGCAGACCAAGTTGCAAACAGCCGCTGCTGGTATAGCCCCGGCTGGCACTATGAGAACGAGCCAGAGATACGCGCTGTCCTCGACCTGATCCTCTCAGGCGAATTCTCGCGAAATGAGCCGGCAGTCACCGACGCGCTGCGCAACATACTTCTGGTCGGCGGCGATACTTACATGCATTTGGCCGATTTCACCTCCTACATGGATGCAGATTCCAATCTTCAATCACTCTATCGGAAACCGGAAGCTTGGAGCCGCAAGGCGATCCTGAACATCGCGGCTTCAGGAAGGTTCTCGAGCGATCGCACGATCGCCGAATATGCCCGCGACATCTGGGAGGTAGCTCCATGTCCGTTGCCATCGGCTTAGTCTCATGACTGGATCGATGTATCGGTCCCGGCTAGACCAGCGGGAGTTGGCTCAGAAGTTTTCTGGTTTCGATCGCATCCCAGGGAATGTATTCGGTGATGGCCAACCCCACGATTTCGCAAGCAGCAGACACATCCCGAAGGAGCCGCACCACGTGCTCAGGTTCCAGACGCCCCCTGGGGACACCGGATAGAATCGTTTTATCAGTACCCGGTTTATTGAAAAGAATTGGCGGGAAACGGCCGGGCAGGATCGCATCGACGTCGAGATGCACTGCAAGCTGCTTGATGTCCTCGTCCGCAATCCACTTCAGGATTGCGTTACTGTCGCCAGACAACTCACGCGAGGATGTGTGTCGGAGGTTTAGGCGATCAATGACCTTCTGCTCATTAGCAGACCACTCGTCCAGCCCCGCATACATGACCTTGGACGGTCGAACAGGGATATCAACCTCGCCGACGAAATCGCGGTCGCCCTCGCCAAGGAGCATACCGAGCACCTGCGCGTGCGCGTGACCGGTGTCCTTCAGCGTCTGGATATCTGGATGTGCATCTATCCAGAGCACTCCGACGTCCCCACCGTATCGCTTGTTGGAGATACGCGATTGGGGCCAGATCGACGAGACAGTCGCCTCCGATTGTAAGGATGCGATCCGGTGCGTGCTTTTCGATCGCGGACCGCGCTGACCGGGCTTGTTGCAGCAAAGCGCTCTTAGCGACAATTCCATCCTCCAGGGGCAGTTCCGCCTCACCAGGCGACGGAACGTCGATTGTTTCCTCGGGGCCCTGAGATTCGGCAGAGGCCACGACAGCAAGCGCGAGCTGACGTAATACTCGGCGAGGTTCCCGCCTTGCCACTGGGGCAAATGTAATCTGAGGGTGTGGTCAACTGTGGCATGAGCAAACACTCCTTCGCCATCGCGTGTGCCACTGAAGTAATCAAGCCGCCGAGCGCCAAGGCGGACATTCGAGGCGTGCGAAACTTCCCTAGTGAGAATGCGGCGGTTACCAAGCAATCATGCTTAGACTATGCAGAATGATCTGCAGTCCCAGAGCGGCTTGGGTAACGCCGAGCACAACCGCCAAAACCTGCAATGACGTTCCGATCCATCTGAGGATGGATTCAGCAAACATCATGGCCAGCCAGTCAAGCGTCAGGATCAGCAATACGATCGCCGCCACGGTGACGCCTTCCGCTTGCCGGTCACCCGCCAACGTAGCGAAGACGATGACGGCAGCTATACCATAGGGTGTCACAATTGTTGGAAACGCCAACGGTGTCAGAGCAAATTTCAAATCTATCGGGCCCTGCTCCGCTGGCCGTATCATTGGGTCCGCGGTCGGCTGCAAAACGGTTCGCAAAGCCACCATGAACAAGATAATGCCGCCCGTCATCGCCAGCACCGGCAACGAAATCTCCAGATTTTCAAGCATGGTGCGTCCGAGAAATCCGGCGATGGCGAGCGCCGCCGCCGAGAACAGGATCGCTCTGGTGGCTAATTGTCGCCGAACGCTGGGCTCGTAGCTGCCCGCAAGGACCTTGAATGGCACCAGTATCTTAATTGGGCCGAGCATCAAAAAAAGCATCAGGAATATCTTGCGTGAGCCGAATTCCACCTCTGGGAACTCCGGCGGGGGCAAGGATTGCGCAACGGATTGCACCGGAACGCTCACCGCCCAAACCAAAGCGAGAACAGACGCCAGGAGATATCGCCGCACGGGTTCCTTTGCTTTTGTGGTATGGGTCGCCTGGTGTTCGTCAGCCATATCAGCGGAACCGGGTTGCGATCCCGCCTCATACCACTTTCCGTTCTCGACCGCCATTTCGCCTTGGGGTCGAAGCGGCCTCTGGCTTCAGTGGCTTCCCCACGCCCGGTCGGCCATTTGAAGTCGAAGTCCGGCCCAGGATTGGACCATGTCCCAATACACGACGGGGTTGGGAACCAACCCGATAGCCGCTTGCATTTCGGCAGCGCTCGTTGTTCGGTTCAGCAGCATGCGTATTTCATGGAGGGAGACATGGGCGCGACGATCGTCGAGCGCCTCGCAGCAACGCATTTCCCGGATCCAAACGGGCGAGGTGCAGCATCAGGCCAGATTCGCTGGTGGGTCCTGGGAGGACATTACGCCGGAGATGCTCGTTCTCTATGAGCGTCTGCTCGAAAACCAAACGTTCCTTGCTGAGGATCTGCGCGGCCGTTTGAGTAGCGGCGATAGCTGATCTCACCTCCCGTGGCCTCACAAGAAGGCGGGCCACCGTGGTTCGAACATTCGGCGCTGTTCGACTTCCGTTTCCGCGCCCATCAGCGATGACTTAGATCGCTGTGACGCATGACAGTTCATCGTAGCGCCCGTGACTGCTTGATCAACCCGATCTGACTAGCTCGTCCGGCGATCACGAGCGCGCTATTTCGCACGATCGGCATGAATTTTGCGTTCCTACTGCACGTCGACAGCAATTCTCCGCATTGGACAGCCATGGCGGGCATAGATCGGCTCCCGTAATTTACCGTAACGTACGTGCGGCCGGGACTGATTGCTGCTAGCCTATCTTCATGGAGTTGCGAGGGGCCTCCGCATCCGCAAGTATTTTTCGCTCGACCGGTGGCTGCATTTTCTGCGGGTGCAAGCGAGGTTGCCCAGACGTCCAGTGGAGACGGTGATCCGTCTTCCACCAAAGAAAGAAAAGGTGCGATCATGACAAGGTTTCTTGCTTGGTGTGCAACTTGGCTGGCGGCGGTGTCCTGGCTCGCCATTCCGACAGAGCTACCGACGGCCTACGCGCAGCAGCCAGCACCTGCGCCCGCTTCCGCTTCGGCCGCCGCGCCGGCAGCGAGTACCGCCGAAACAGCAGCAGCGCCTCAGGCCTTGACTGAGGACGAACTCGAGACGCTTGTCGCGCGCATCGCACTTTATCCGGATGACCTCGTGGCACTGATCACGGCTAGCTCGCTCTTTCCGCTGCAGATCGTCGAGGCGAACCGGTTCCTTGAAACGAAGAAGACTGATGACAAGCTTAAGCCCAAGGAGACTTGGGATGGCAGTATCATCTCTCTTCTCAACTATCCTGAGGTCGTCAAGATGATGAACGACGACCTGGAATGGACACAGACGCTCGGACAGGCGATCACCTATCAGCAGAAGGACGTCCTTGTGGCCATTCAACAGCTGCGCGACCAAGCGGTGGCCAAGGGCGCGATCAAGACGGACGACAAGATCACGATCGTCAACGAGGGCGACAACGTTGTCATCCGGCCGACCGACCCCGAGAAGGTCTACATCCCGAAATATCCGCCGGAGATGCTCTACGAACCCGGTTACGCCTACGAGCCTATTAGCTACTACGACCAGCCCTATTCGAACTATTGGTATCCCGGTGCTGCCTTCTTCGCCGCAGCCGTAACGGGCGTTGCCTGGGCGGCCGCGGTCAACTGGGACAACTGGGGCGTTTGGGGCGGCAACTGGGGCGGCGACATCGACGTCGATTGCAACAATTGTTTCAACAACCGCAATTTCAACGGCAAGGTTAAGTGGAACGACGTCGACTGGAAGAACGTCGACCGCAGCAAGCTCAACATCGACAGAAGTCAGTTGGCGAACGTCGACCGAAACACTATCCGAAACAATCTCCAGGCCAATGGCGCCAACAACCTGCGCAATCGCGCCTCCGAGATCAACCGTGAGCGCGGCGCTGGCGTCGCCAACCGGGCGGACCGCGCAGCCGACGTGCGCAGAAGCACCGCGGAGGGTCTGAAAAACCGCGGCGGTGCCGCCGGGCAAGCCGGCCTCAACCGCCCCGGCGGTGGGGTCGCCAACCGGCCAGCGGCAGGAAATCGACCGGGCGCCGGCACGGGCGTAAATCGCCCCGGTGGCGGAAACCGGCCTGCGGCCGGCCAGCGGCCCGCGAACGGTAAGCTCGCCGGCAAGGCGGACAACCGCGGCCGCGCAAACGCGCTCGGCAACGTCTCGTCGAAGCGCGGTCAGGTCGACGCTTCGAGGCGTGGAGCGCAGAGCCGCGCCAACGCCCAGCGCCCCAACCGTTCCAACGTCCAGCGCTCGTCCAACCGTTCCAACATTCAGCGCGGAGGCGGCGGCGGACGGCAGTATCGTGGCGGCGGTGGCGGACGGCAGCAGATGAGCCGCGGTGGAGGCGGTAGACAAATGCCTCGAGGCGGCGGCGGCCGCGGTGGCGGACGCGGTGGCGGCAGACGTTGAGCGACCTTTGGGGAGAAAAACGATGAACACGTTCTTCAAGTCTGCAGGCCTCTGGGCCGTTCTTGCAACAACGACCGTTCTTTGCGGAACTGCACCGGTGCTCGCCCAGGATACGCCGTTCGACAGCTTCACGGCCTCAACTCCGGCGCCGCAATTCGACGACCCGGTTGCGGCGGTCGACAAGCTGAAGGCAGCTCTGTCGTCCGGCGACGTCGATGGTCTTGCTGTGCTGCTCGGCATCGACGCGGTCAAGCTAAAGGCCAACGAGGACGCCATGAATACCTACCGGCAAATCCGCGAGGGCGCCGCAAAGCAGGTGGTCGTGGAGGACCGTGACGGCAAGAAGATCGTCGAGATCGGCGACAAGCTTTGGCCGCTCCCCTTCCCGCTCGCGAAACGTGGTGATGGCAAATGGGCCTTCGATACCAAGGCGGGCTTCGAGGAGATCCTCGACAGGCGGATCGGCGAGAATGAACTCCAAGCGATCGACACCATGCGCAACTACGTCGACGCGCAGCAAGAATACGCCTCGGCCGATCACGACGGCGACGGCGTTCTCGAATATGCACAGAACCTCATAAGTAGCCCTGGCAAGACAGACGGCCTTTACTGGCCCTCCAACCAGGGAGACTCAGACAGTCCCGCCGGAGCCTTCGTCGAACAGGCCGCTCTCGAGCGTGCGAAGGCCGGGGATGGCTATTTCGGCTACCGTTTTCGTATCCTGAAGGGCCAGGGCGCCAACATAGCCGGTGGCGACTACAGCTACATAATCAACGGCAACATGATCGTCGGGTTCGCGCTCGTCGGATGGCCCGTCAAATATGGTGAGACGGGAGTGAAGACGTTCCTGGTGAGCGAGAAGGGCGTCGTCTACGAACGCGATCTCGGCACCAACACCGCCGCGGCGGTCGCGAAAATGACGCGCTTCAACCCTGACGAAAAATGGGACATCGTTTCAAACTGACGTTTGGCACCGCCCCGCCGATGGGAGTCATTTCGCAACGTTCGGACAAAATTCGAATGCGATGCGTCCCTTGCCGCCTGTGACTGGGAAAGACAAGCCTGCATTCCTTTCGTCCGTCTATGGCTACGAGTTGCCAGTCGCGAGTGGCGCTTCGATTGGCGCCTAAATCGAGACTTCTCAGACGACATCTGGGCGATGTTCGCACTGCTGCAAATTCCGTAGCCGCTAGGCGCGACGAACCACCTCGCGGCGTCAGGAATAGGGTTTACGGACCCCATTTTGGAAACCGCCCCCCAAGCGAGATCACGAGTGTTGCAGTTCCGCACTCGACTCGCCGTTAAAGCAATGCTCCAGTAACAACAGGCTAAAGTTGGGAGTTGGCGATGTACTACGAGTGGAACGAAGCCAAAGCGAGACGGCAGTACCTGATCAAGTTCGCCTCGGTCTGGCTGGCAGCGATCGCGTTGGCATTTCTTCCTGTCTGGTGGTTGGTGCAGGAAACCACTTTCTAGTCTTGTCAGACGAAGATCTTGCCTGATCGGGAGACACCCAAGGGGTGAACTCGGCCGCAACGCCTACGCCTCTCAGAACTCTCGAAACAGTTCCTACCAGCGGTAGCGCCAGTTACCAACATTGGCGTACGTGCGATCGATGGTCGGCTGTGCTTTTATGAGCCCGGCCAGAAAATGCGGCCACTTCCTGTGATAGTGTTCCGAGGTCCGCGCACACCCCTGCGGGCCTCGTCCTTTGCGCCTCCCACCGAATGACTAGCCCTCCCCCTCAAACGGAGGCATCCTGCCCTTCGCCCCAATAGGTTATTCTGAAACTTGTTCGCAGTCCCTCTGTGAGCAGGGTTAACTCAGGGCCCCTCAGAACCCCGTCGAGCCTTGCGCTTCTCTGTTCTACAGCCAGGCCGCGACAATAGCCGCGGCCTCGGCATTTTCAGGAGGGCTTCGATTTCGGCTGCTCCCGACCCGCGATCGACATGTGCTTGAAGCCTCTGTCGTTCGGTTACATCCGCGTGTCATTTGGCTGCACGTTGAAGCCGCTATGTGACCTCTGGCGACTGTCGATCTGCGGGCTCTCGCATACAGATGGCCTCCTCGGCGCGTCGCGGCCGCTGAATGCCTCGTCGGCATGCCCGTGGTGACAGCAGGCTGGATGATGCTTGGACGAGTGAGTGTGCTGGTGGTCAAGAACACTTGGAGGGCGCCTCAATGCCCCCTAAAGTCGGCCTGGACGCACTCCTCATCAACGGCGATGAGAACTGCGACAAACGCTCGGGCACAATTCCGGGCGCCCTGAGCCGGGGCAACATAAACCAGGTGAACCGAAGGCGAGATGAGCGGGCTAGGCAGGGACAGGTTCAAGATTGCCATTCTGGCCGTTGCCCTTACCGGCCTTACGGTTGGGGCCAGCCTGAGGCTTGCCGGAAATGTTGATCTCGCCGAGATGGTCTGGGTCGCGGGGGTCGTTCCTGTCCTTGCCGTCCTAATCATCGAGATTGTCCGAAGCCTCTGGAGAGGCGAGGTCGGCCTCGACATCGTGGCGGCTCTGTCCATGTCGGCCGCGCTTGTCTTCGGTGAGACGCTCGCCGCGGCCGTCGTCGCGCTGATGTACACTGGAGGCACATTCCTCGAGAGCTTTGCCGAAGGCCGTGCCCGCCGTAACATGCAAGCCCTCCTCTCACGCATTCCACGCACCGCCGCCCGATACCGCGACGGCGCGTTGGAAGAGGTGTTGCTCAACCAAATCGCACCCGGCGACCTTCTCCTCATTCGGCAAGGGGACGTCGCGCCTGTCGACGGAACTGTCGAGAGCGCGCGCGCGGTCGTCGACCAGTCAGCCATGACAGGTGAATCGATGCCTGTGAGACTGATGCACGGGCAAGAGGCGATGAGCGGCTCGACCAATGTGGGTGATGCCTTCGATCTGCGCGCAAGCCGCCGCGCTGCGGAGAGCACCTATGCAGGGATCGTCCGTCTGGTCGAGGAGGCGCAGCGGTCGAAGGCGCCGATGTCTCGACTGGCAGATCGCTATTCGATCCTGTTCCTCGTCGTTACGGTCACGCTTGCCGCTGCCGCGTGGTGGATGACCGATGACCCAATCCGGGCCGTAGCCGTGCTGGTCGTAGCCACACCCTGCCCTCTGATCCTTGCGGTGCCGGTCGCGCTGGTCGCGGGCCTATCGAGGGCAGCGCACTTTGGCGTGCTGATCAAGGGCGCGAGGGCCCTCGAGGCACTCACGCAGGCCCAAACATTGATCCTCGACAAGACCGGCACACTGACGGACGGCCGTCCGCAGATTGTGTCGGTCGACACTTATGCTGACTTGCCGCCGGGTGAAGTGCTTCGCCTGGGTGCGGCAGCCGATCAGGCATCGAAGCACCCCATGGCACAGGCGATCGTTGCCTCGGCACGCGCGCAGGGCATGCCCCTGCCAATACCGACGCATATCGAGGAAGTTCCAGGAGACGGGGTCGCGGCTCAGGTGGACGGCCGATCCGTCGTCGTGGGCGGGACAGATTTCGTCATCAGCAAGATTGGCAGATCGCGGGCTCCGGATCAGGAATCCGAAGCGGGCTCTGTGCTGGTCGCGGTCGCGGTGGACGGTCAGCTCGCGGGAAATCTGGTCCTGTCCGACCCGTTGCGCCGGGAAACGGCAGGCTTCCTTTCCGGCATCCGCCGCAGTGGCATTAGACGGATTGTGCTTGCCACAGGCGACCGTCACGCCGTCGCCGAGGCCGTTACTGAAGGGCTCGGGCTTGATGCCGTCCGCGCCGACCTGACGCCCGACCAGAAAGTTCTTCTGGTGCTGACCGAACGCAAGAACGGGCCGGTGATGATGGTGGGCGACGGCGTCAACGACGCTCCCGCATTGGCGGCCGCCGATATCGGCGTAGCAATGGGAGCACGGGGGGCGGCCGCCTCCGCCGAGGCTGCTAGCGTTGTTCTGCTGGTTGACGACCTCGGTCGGCTCGTTTCGGGGCTAGAAGTGGCTAAGCGATCACGCGGGATCGCGGTCGAAAGCGTCGTCGCGGGCATCGGTCTTTCCATGGCCGGAATGGTTGCGGCAGCCCTTGGCTACCTCACGCCAGTCCAAGGCGCGCTCCTTCAAGAGGCAATCGATGTTGCGGTCATCCTGAACGCCTTGCGCGCGCTGCGAATAACACCAAGAAACGTGTCGGCAGTGGGCACACGGGTTAACCCTGTCGAGCTCCAATCCCAGGCAGAACGCTACGGTGCCTCTCAATGACTAGCCTCTCCCTAGCTGAGACGCATATGGTGTCTCGACGCTGATACGACGCCGATCTGCATCGGCGATGCACGCGGCAATACCTTTGGGGGACCGGAAGCCCGTCATTGAAAGCCTCAAATTGCAAGATGTCAGAAAGGTTTAGGCTGAGCCCCGAACGCGGTCTCGATCTGCCGCGAATATTACAACCAGAAACTTATTTTGAGACGACACGGCCACTAAGTCGGGTAGGCTGCTTCCATGAAGGGGGTAGCTGGAATGAACTCGGAAGCGCGAGACTATGGACATCAAACCGACTGGCAAAGCATCGCCGTGCTAACGATGCCATTGGCCATTGCCGTCGTTTCGTTTGGATGTCAGTTTTTCCTGTAGATATCTCATTATGCAAGGCTCCGCGCTTTTGCAGCACAACGCTGCAGCGCAGTGACTTGCATCCTATTGGACGCCCCTAGACTGTCACAAGGAGAGCGTTGCCCGAGGCGGTTGCGCTTTATCCAGACAACCTCATTTTAAGCTCGACAAGCACGATCCGAGGAAATTCGCTGCACCCTCGCGCGACGAACTGGCGCGGCGCCCAAGGCGCAGCGATTTGATGGCGAGTCCGAAAACTCCACCGCCATGTCGCGCTGGACAGCTTTGTAGATAATCGTTGCCCTCCCTGGGTCCTCAAGCTTGCGCTGGGTCAAGGTGCGAAACGAGCGGGCCACCTGTTCCGAACGCGGCATCATTGGAAACAGCGAAAGCGACTCCAGATGTATTTGGCGACGTTTACTTCGAGCCATATTCACTTACCTAAAGGGCAGAGTAGCCCGAGAATTTAAGGGAGCTGCCTGGGCAACAACCTCCTCGCAGCAGGCGATACCGGCAGCTGCCTTTTGACGGAGGAGAAAATGACCGATAGCCGCTCAGATCCGAAGGGACCCGATCTCGCCCTCGGAATAGCACTCGACGACCTTCCCGATGGAGGCAAGCTGGTTGGTCACAAAGACGGCGAGTCCGTGCTTCTCGTGCGTCGTGGAGCAGAGATATTTGCCGTCGCCGCCACCTGTTCGCACTATGGCGGACCGCTGGTCGACGGCCTGGTTGTCGACGACAGTGTTCGTTGCCCCTGGCATCATGCCTGCTTCGACCTGCGAACCGGAGAGGCCCTGCGCGCACCGGCCCTGTCGCCGCTCACGTGCTGGTCGGTCGAGCAGCGCGGCGATAGGATTTTCGTTGGCGAGAAACGCAAGAAATCGTCGCAAGCCTCGCGCGATAGCAATGCCGAGGTCTTGCCGGAAAGAATCGTCATCGTCGGCGGTGGCGCGGCGGCTTTTGCCGCGGCCGAAAGACTGCGGCGCGAACAATATCAGGGCGCCATCGTCATGATCAGCGACGACGAGGCGTTGCCGGTCGACCGCCCCAACCTCTCGAAGGACTATCTTGCGGGCAAGGCTCCCGAAGACTGGATCCCACTGCGCACGGAAGGCTTTTATGCCAAGAACGGCATCGAGGTACGCCTCGGAACGAAGGTTGCCGACATTGATGTCCGCGCCAGAGAGGTCGTGCTCGCCGATGGCGGCCGGGTCGCCTTCGACAAATTGCTGCTAGCGACCGGCGCCGAACCGGTGCGCCCCAGCATACCGGATGCCAACCAGCCTCATGTCCACACACTGCGCTCGCTTGCCGACAGTCGCGCGATCATCGCGCAGAGCGGCGCGGCGCGGCGCGCTGTCGTGCTGGGCGCCAGCTTCATCGGCCTCGAGGTCGCTGCCGCGCTTCGGACCCGCGGTGTCGAAGTGCATGTCGTGGCGCCTGAGGAACGGCCGATGGAACGGGTGCTAGGTCCCCAGATGGGCGACTTCATCCGCGCCCTGCATGATGAACATGGTGTCGTCTTCCATTTGAAAGATACCGCTGCCAGCATCGGCGCCAGCGAGGTTTTGCTGACGAGCGGCAGCACGCTGACTGCCGACCTGGTCGTTGCCGGCATCGGCGTGCGCCCGCGGGTCGATCTCGCCGAAAGAGCGGGGCTTACCATCGATCGGGGTGTCCTGGTCGATGCCTATCTGGAGACCAGCGCGCCGGGGATATATGCGGCCGGCGACATCGCGCGGTGGCCCGACCCCCACAGCGGCGAGAACATCAGAGTTGAGCATTGGGTCGTGGCCGAGCGGCAGGGTGCTACCGCTGCGCTGAACATGCTCGGACGCCGGAAGGAGTTCACGGATGTGCCGTTTTTCTGGAGCCAGCATTACGACATCCCGATCAATTATGTCGGACACGCCGAGAGATGGGACGCGATCGAGATCGAGGGCGACATTGCTGCGAAGGACTGCCTCCTGCGCTTCACGCACGGCGGACGCGTTCTGGCGGTTGTCACGATCTTCCGCGATGCGGAAAGCCTCGAGGCAGAACTGGCGATGGAACAAAACAAGGCATAACGCGCGTAGTGGCTCTATGCCAACCCGCATCTCTCCTGTCGAAAAATAGCGCCGTGGAGTTGATCCATAAAGCACCGTGTGGCTGCCGACGTGAGCGTCACGCGCGCGGCTGTAATGGCTGCCAACGGCATCACATGTCGATCCAGGCGCCCGACCTGCAGTGCAAGATGGGGCTTTTCCGTCCCGCGACAGCGAGGTGCCCTGAGTTGACAAATGGCTGACTGCCCATAATCTGCGCGTACGCCTTTTAGATCGCCGTTTTTTTTCGTGGTGAGGTTCATGCCCATGGCAAAGTGCATGAGACGATTTCTGCTGGCGAATGTTGCCCTTTGGCTTTCCGCGATCGCGGCGGGCGCTGCGACGCTCGATACGGTCACCCAGCGCGGCAGTGTGCGTATCGGCTACATTACCGACGAGGCGCCCTTTTCCTCCGTCAAATCGGGCGCCGATCCGATGGGATATGCCATCGACCTGTGTGGCAAGATCGCCGACGAAATAGAGTATCGGGTTCCGCAACTGAAGCGCGAATACGTTGAAATGACGCTCGCCAACGGCTTCGATGCAGTGAAAAACGGACAGATCGACCTGCTTTGCGGCGCGATCACAGTCAATTTGAAGAGGCGAGAAATCGTTGACTTCTCACAGCCAATCTTTCTGACGGGGGCGACCGCGCTGCTCCGCAAAGATTCGCCTAACTATCTGCAGACTCTTTTTCTCGAGAAGCCCGCTGTTCGCCCGGTCAGCCAGCGTGTCCCCTCCACACGCGTAATCGGGGTGCGGGCAAGCACAACAACTGGAACGACCCTGCGCGAGGCGTTGGCCATCCAAGCCTCGAAGACGAAGCTTTCCGATTTCGAAACGCACGAGGACGGGCTTAAGGCGCTGGAGGATCACAAGATTGACGCCTATATCGCCGATCAGGTGCTACTCATCAGCCTGGCCAAGAGGGCACGCGATCCATCGTCGCTCGAGATCGGTGATCGGCTCTTTACGCATGAACCCTATGCAATAGCGCTGCGTCGCGACGACGCCGACTTCCGCCTGCTGGCCGACCGTGCGTTGACGGCATTCTATCTGTCGGACGATTTTCTGCCGCTGCTGGAAGGCTATTTCGGATCCGAGTCGCCGATGCTGCACACGCAAATCATCATGGAGCATGTTCCCGATTGATTTTAATCACCTCAATCAAGGGATTACACAAGCAGCTGCACCGCCTTGCGGAACGACCGACCGCAAAGGGGTATCCTGATGCCTAATGCCCGCCGCGCCCGAGAAGATGGGCAGCCAACCGCCAGGTGTGATGCGCGATTCGGTCGAGTCGTCGAGCGGCGTCGATCCGCGCGAAGGCACTTGCAGCTACCAGCTCTCCCGGTGCAACCGAGGCAAGAGTTGTCGCGCGATGGTCCTGCTTCAGCGCGCTGAGTTCTTTTGCCGCCCGTTCGGCTTCCAAAAGCGTCGCGGCGACCTCGGGTGACACGCTCCAACCGATAGCCGCGGCCTGCGCGCTGAGGGCGGTTTCAGAAGTGATCGAGCGACCAATCGCTTCGGCCGCGATCATCACACGTGCGCATAGCTCGGTCGCGCGGCTTTCGAGAACGGCTTCGACCGGCCGGCCGGGGAGCTCCCCCTCCTCCAGGACCTCCGCAAGGCGCGAAGCGTGATCCAGCGCGTGCAGCATGCTCGTCATGCGCAACCGCTCATCCTCAGTCTCGGGCGGCTCCTTCAATTCGGAGAGAAAATCCCGTATCTCCGACAGCACAATGCCGGTCGAAACGCCTCCGGTCGCAAGCCTCGTCGGGCCCGAGAGCGCAGCAGAAACCGAGGCAGTGTTCGTCGCGAGGACGTCCGCCAGGACGCGCCTGACCGTCTCGATCGCGATGACCGGACTGGCAAGGGCGCTTGGATCAAGCGCGCGCTGAACGGCTGTCTGCCTCGACGGCAACATACGCTCGACAACGCGGGTAAACCATTGCGTCGCCGGAAGCAGCACCGCAACCCCTACGACGTTATAGGCCGTGTGATAGGCAGCAAGCTGCGTCATCCCGTCGACCGACGCGGAAAAGCGTTTCATCAGTACAGTCGTGAACGGAAAGGCGATGATCGCGATAAGCGCCGCGATCATCTTGAACAGCACATAGGCCAGGGCGAGGCGCTTGGCCGTCGTGCTGGCGCCGATCGCGGCTAAGGCGGAACTCGTCGCCGTCCCGATATTCTGGCCGATGATCAGTGCTGCGCCTTGCTCCAGGCTCACTGCCCCGGCGTAGAAGGCGGAAATGGTCACGGCGATCGCCGCCGTCGAGGACTGCATGACCGCCGTCATCGCCAAGCCAACGCCGATCAGCATCATGAGGCCAGCCAAACCCGCGCCCCAGCTAACTCCCGGAGAACCAAGCACCGAGGGCAGATCGGACGGATGCAACGTCTCCGCCAGTCCCCCCATGCCCTGCTGCAGCGTCGTCAGCCCGTAAAGAATGAGCGCGAAACCCGCAAGCGCACTGCCCCCCGCCGCGATCCTCCCACCGCTCAGTAGCTTGGCCAGCGCTCCGATGAATATCATCGGCAGCGCGTAGGCTGAGAGCGAGACTCTCACGCCGATCAGCGCAACCAGCCATCCCGTTCCCGTTGTGCCGACATTGGCGCCGAAAACGAGCCCAAGCCCCTGCGGGAAGGTCAAGAGCCCGGCGTTGACGAGACCGATCGTCGTCATCGTCACCGCGCTCGACGACTGGACGAGCAAGGTGACGACAGCGCCCCAGAAAGCGCCGGAGAGCGGCGTGGCGACTGCCGCGCCCAAGGCGGTCCGTAACGCCGATCCCGCCAATGCCTTGAGGCCCTCGGTCATGACTGTCATGCCGAGGAGAAAGAGCCCAATTCCACCGAGAATGGCAACCGCTGTCGACATCGGCGTTTGGCTCCCTTCGCTTCGCTCTTTATCTCTTCAAGCTAATAGGACCAACCGCGCCGTGCAAGCGGGCTTGGAATGCCCTTCCCTTGGGTGAGTGAGCGCACGGGAAAGCCAACGCGCGGCCTTCGATTCGGTGCTTATCTTTTCCGAATCTGATCCGCGGCGGCCGGCCTCCCCCCTTGCCTCTCCTTGCCGTAAGAGGATGCTTCTTCGCCAGTTGTTGCGACTCAGCGGCTTGCAAAAAACCTGTTGACGGGCCGAGATAGGCCAAGGTGTTCACGTAGCGTCGCACCCTCGTATTCCCTCCTGAAAACGCCTCGTCGCTGCAGCTCGGGTACAAGCCGATCAACGACATCGTCGAGACCTTGGGGAAGGTAGGGGAAGACGATGTTGAAACCGTCGCTGCCGCGTGCCGTCAGCCATTGCGCCATCTCATCGGCGATCGTTTCCGGCGTTCCTACGAAGGCAAGGCCCGCGTAGCCCCCATAGCGCTGCGCGAGCTGCCGAACGGTCAACTGCTCTTCCTGGGTGAACTTCAGCACTTGCGCGCGGCCGGTCTTGCTGGCGTTCGTCTCGGGTATCTCAGGCAGCGGCCCGTCCGGATCGAAGCCGGAAGCATCATGACCAAGGGCGATCGAGAGCGAAGCGACGGCGCTGTCATAGTGAACGAGGCTGTCGAGCAGCGCCCGTTTCGCGCGCGCCTCCTCAATGCTGTCGCCAATGACGATGAAGGCGGCCGGCAGGATCTTGAGGCTATCAGGATCGCGGCCGACGGCGGCCATCCGCTCCTTGATATCGGCATAGAGTGATTGCGCCGCCGGGAGATCGCGCGGCGAGCAGAAGACGACTTCGGCTGTCTCGGCGGCAAGCTGGCGGCCCGGCTCAGACTGCCCCGCCTGCACGATCACCGGCCATCCCTGAGGCGGGCGGGCAATATTGAGCGGACCGCGCACACTGAGCTCCTCGCCCTTGTGATTGAGGACATGCATTCTGGCCGGGTCGAAAAACTGGCCACTTTCCACGTCGCGCGTAAATGCGTCGTCGGCGAAACTGTCCCAGAGGCCGGTGACGACGTCGTAAAACTCGCGGGCGTGGCGATACCGTTCGCCGTGTTCGACATGCTCATCGAGGCCAAAATTCAGCGCGGCGTCGGGATTAGCCGTCGTCACAATGTTCCAGCCCGCGCGCCCGGCGCTGATATGGTCAAGCGAGGCGAAGCGGCGCGCAACGTGATAGGGCTCGTCGAAGGTCGTCGAGGCTGTCGCAACGAGCCCGATCCGATCGGTGACGGCGGCAAGCGCCGACAGCAGTGTGAACGGCTCGAAGGAGGTTACCGTCTGGCTCCTCTTCAGTGCCTCCAAAGGCATGTTGAGCACGGCCAGATGATCAGCCATGAAGTAGGCATCGAACTTCGCCGCCTCCAGCCTTTGCGCAAACTCCTTTAAGTGCTTGAAGTTGAAGTTCGCGTCCGGGTAGGCGCCGGGATAGCGCCAGGCTCCGGTATGCAGACTGACGGGGCGCATGAAGGCGCCGAGATGCAATTGTCGCTCGTGTGCCATCAAGTCGTCCCGCCTTATGCCTGCCCGTGCCCGCCGACTACGCCTGCGGCTGCTTGGTCTTGCGCAGGTACGGCAGCACCGTGTCAAACGATCCGAAGCGCGTTACCGCGTCCTCGTTGGAGACGGAAGCCGTGATGATGACGTCATCGCCCTGCTGCCAGTTCGCCGGCGTCGCGACCTGATGCTTTGCCGTCAACTGAATGGAGTCGATCGCGCGGAGGATCTCGTTGAAGTTTCTCCCCGTCGTCATCGGGTAGGTGAGGATCAGCTTGATTTTCTTGTCCGGGCCGATGATGAAGACGGAACGAACGGTTGCGTTGTCAGCTGGCGTGCGGCCTTCCGACGTTTCTCCGGCTCCAGCCGGCAGCATGTCGTAGAGCTTGGCAACCTTCAGGTCCTTGTCGCCGATCAATGGATAGTCGACATCAAAGCCGGTCGCCGTCTTGATATCGCTCTTCCACTTGCTGTGGCTTTCCACCGGATCGACGGAGATGCCGATGATCTTGGCGCCGCGGCTGCGGAATTCGGGCTCCAGCCCTGCCATCGCCCCAAGCTCGGTCGTGCAAACCGGCGTGAAGTTTTTCGGATGCGAGAAGAGTACGGCCCAGCCGTCACCGATCCAGTCGTGGAACTGAATGGGACCTTGTGTGGTGTCGGCGGTGAAATCAGGGGCAATATCGTTGATGCGGAGGCTCATGAGTAGTGACCTTGTTGGAAATGGCGCTGGTGTTCAATGACAGGCGATTCTGTAGTCGTTTTCTGGCACTGTTCAAGCACTTGTGCCACGATGCCGGTGATCAATGGCCGCAAAGTTCGCGTGCCGGCCAGTTGCCTCGTCGATGACATCGACTACCACGCGGATGAGGCCCCTCTACCAAGAGACGGCTTTTTCGGCGGTATCTTATCGAGATGCCGCGTTCTGGCTTTCAGGGTTTCGAAGGCACGGTAGCCCCCCGGCCACCGGCCATAGCCGCTGGCGACATTGACGTGCCCGGCCAAACCGGCATTGCGAAGCTCGCTGCCCCAGAGACGGGCAAACAGTGTCAGCCGATCGAGCGACATGTAGTGATCGTTCAGGCTGCCGACGACGATACTCGGAAACGGCAGCTCGGCCGTCGGCATCGTACCAAACGCAATCTGCCCGGGATGCAGCTTCTCAGTCACCAGCAGGTCGCACGGCGCCACGAGCAGCGCTCCCCTCACCCGCGCCGCAGCAGGCCGCCCGGCAAGGCTTGCCGCGAGCAGACATCCAAGACTGTGAGCAACGATATAGGCTTCACCGGCATCTTCGAGCACGGCCTCGAGCCTCGCCCGCCAGACGCTGAGGTGCGGATGATCCCAGTTGTCCTGCTGGACAAGGCGACTTTCGGGATGGTCCCGCAGCCATGCGGTTTGCCAGTGCGCATCTTCTGATCCGAAGAGCCCGGGAAGCATAAGTACTGGCGCCATCATCAATCCTTATCCGCATTGTGTGAAGGAGTATCTGTTCCTAGAGAACGCCGAGGGTGATGGCGAAGAGGAACCCGAAGGCGAACACCGTCGCCGCGGAAGCAGCCACATCCGCCGCGGCATCGGCAAGCCGGCTACGCGGAGCAATATGGCGAGCATCGAAAACGGCCATGACGATCCCTCAATACCAAGGCGCCGGAGACGAACTCCAATAGTAGATTTCATAGTCGCGTGCCGTCAGTTCGCCGTCGCCATGCGGCTCAAACCGTGGTGCGACTGCCGGTTGGGAAAGTCCGATGAGGACCATCGACCGGAACCAAAGAAGAAGAGACTGCATCATCGTTTTCTCCTTGCCCTACCTCAGATCAGCTGGTTGCGCCTCGCATTCGAAAGCAGGTCCGCGGCACTGGCGACCGGGCCGAACAGCATCAGCAGTCGATTTTGCTCGCGCATCGTCAGCCGATAGCGACGCGCAAAGTCGAAGACGCTCCAAAGCTCGCTCCCCATCGCCCGTTTCTCCGAACTGTCCATGCCACCATTCCGCCAAATCTCATTCGGCCGCCTGAAGCGAGGCCCTTGCCGACGGGACGAAAGAGAAGGCAGCGAGTTCATCGACGACAGAACCGATGCGGCCAGACAGCGCCTCCGAAGCGATTTTGTAGCCGACGAAATCGCGGTCAGCGGCATAGACGGCCGTCGGCAACGTGTGGGCCATGAAGAATCCGAACAGCGGCCGCAGCTGATGCTCGACAATCAGGGCATGGCGGTCTCCGCCTCCGGTGGCAGAAATGATGATGGGCTTCGAGCGCAGTTCGCTCGGCTCGATTAGATCGATCAAGTGCTTGAACAGGCCGGGATACGAGCCTTTGTAGGTGGGCGAGCCGATGACCAGGACATCCGCCTTCACGATATCATCAAGAACCTGGCTGGCCTGTTCATCCAGGTCGCGACGCCAGAGCGCAGTGCCCAGCGACGGACCGACGTCCTTCAGATCGTAGATCTTGCTTGAAAAGCCGTAGTTTTCGGCAGCAAGCCCCACAATATGCTCGACCAGGGCATAGGTCTTGGACGGACGGTTAAAGCTACCGGCAATACCCACCAATCGCAGCGACATAGATCTCTCTCCTTTGTTGTTAGACCGAATATTGTCTATAAATTTTATGAACAAAAGAAATGACGTTCCGTTATCTAGGAGAACCGTGAAATTCGATGCCCTCGGACGCGCCGTCACGCAGCCTGGCTTCTGCAACTCTCCTAAGCTGTTGAACAGCAAACCTATGAGGCGGCAGAGAGCGACGGCCAGACTGTGTAATCGCGTGCGCCTGCTACGGCCCGGCCGTTCAAAAGTTCCAAGGTGTGCCGCAAGCTTTCTGTCTCGGCATACGCGTTTTTCTTGGAACCTTTGGCCGCGCCGCTCGTTGTGTGATTGCAGCGTTTGAAATCCGCGCTGCCGGACCAGCATCGCCTATGTAGGTTCGTCAAAAAGGCCCGGTGGTTTCTATCCCGCCGGGCTTTTCTTGGTCCCTTCCCCCGCTTTTCTCCTTCGATTGTCGTTCGTTTTGAACAACTTGCGGTCTCGAGCATTAACTATCGTCTGCAACCAGGAAACAACCCAATGACGATCACCGCCAAAGTTGCCGCCGCCCTATGCATGCTCATGGCACTGAGTTCTTGCGCAAACACGATCAAGGGCATTGGGCGCGATACGGCTAATACCGTCAATGCGACCCAGAACGCCGGCAATCGTGTAGCGAATGCTGCGTCCCGCTAATCTCGTTGATGGCTTCTCCGCCAACAACCGGACCCTGCATGCTTCCGGTCTGAAACCCGCCGAGACGCGTTTTTTGGTGGACAGCCTGAGCGCGTTCGAAAGGAGCGTTTCAATCTCTTCGCGTTAATCGACGGAAATAGCCGGCGGGCCTTGAAATCGCATCGATCGAAGCAAAGATTCGTCTGGATGCGATGGAGGCCTAGCCATGTCGAACTATAAAGAGGAAAGGCGGTTTCGGTGTCAGGACGACAGAGGAAAAACCTATGTCGTCATTCAGCAGATCAGGATTTCTGGCCAAAACGCGCCTTCGCCCAAGACCGACTATATGACCGAAGAAGGCGAGATCGTGAATCGACTCGATGAAGATCATTTTCTGCTCCTGCTCGATGGGCAGGTACTGCACATTCCCCATATCTCGGATACGGATCACTGAGCGGTGACGGCAACGACAGAAATGGCGCGCCGCTGACTCCAGGCGGTTGCTTTCGCTGCGTCTGCCGCCGACCAAACTCAACCGAATCATGATTCGGCGCGATCATCCGCATGACTGGGACATGAACGCCGGTTTCAGTGCGCATTCATTCGCCACATCTAATCTGCCCAACCATCAGCGCTCCGAAGCGTTGCGTTGAAAGATACAGATGGAGACCGATCATGAGAAAGCTAGTTGTTGCAGCCGCCGGACTAGCGACGCTGCTCGTAAGCGCACCGGCTTTCGCGGACGGCGTATACTTCGAGTTCGGCTCCGGCCCACGCTATTATGACGATCCGCCTCCGCCGCGCTACTATAGGCACGGCCCGCGCTATGCGTACGACGATGATGGCGATGATTATTATCGCCCGCGTTATGCGCGACAGGTGTGCTGGGACCAGCCCTACCAGAAAAAGAGCCATCACCACTACATCACCAAATACAGGACGGTCTGCCGCGACCGCTAACATGTAGTGCGGAAGGCAATGATGGTGCGCCCGGCGGCGCACGATCACCGGTTCCGCATCCTGCGTCCTTCCTTCCTTTTTCAACGAAAGCGCAAAAAGGTGATTGGCCCCGATGGTTAGGTTGCGATAGGACTTCGCGCATCATTGCCTGCCGCCGGAGTGCCTAAGTGTCGATTGCCGATATTTCCTTGTTGAGCGCCCTTTTTGCCGGCGCGCTGTCGTTCCTGTCGCCCTGCGTCCTGCCTCTCGTTCCCCCCTATCTCTGCTATATGGCCGGCATTTCCGTCGAGCAGTTTCGCGGTGGCAGCGCCGTTGCCGTTGCCCCGGACGCGCGGCGGGGCGTGCTGTTTTCGGCGCTTTTCTTCACACTCGGCTTCGCGACCGTTTTTGTGGCGCTCGGAGCTGGTGCATCCAGCATCGGCATGGCGCTTCGCCAGCATCTCGATCTCCTGGCAAAGATCGGCGGCCTGATCATCATCGTCATGGGTTTGAATTTCCTCGGAGTCTTCCGGATTGGAATTCTGGCCCGCGAGGCGCGCTTCCAGGGCAGCGGCAAGCCCGCGACGCTGACCGGTGCCTATATCATGGGCCTGGCTTTCGCTTTTGGCTGGACACCCTGCATCGGTCCGGTACTCGGTGCGATCCTTGGCGTTGCGGCCTCGCGGGAGACGGTTGGCTCAGGTGCTGGGCTGCTGGCCGTCTATTCCCTCGGCCTTGCCATCCCGTTCTGGATCGCCGCTGGCTTTTCCGGCGCCTTCATGAACTTCCTGACGCGCTTTCGCCGGCATCTCGGAACGGTCGAGAAAGTCATGGGCATATTCCTCGTCCTGACCGGCCTCGCCTTCATGTTCGGTTTCGTCAGTGACGTCGCAATCTGGTTCCAGCAGACCTTTCCAATCCTGATGAAAATCGGCTAAGCCGAAATCACCCTGCAGAAATTTGCATTTGGAATAGCCGTTGTTCGACATTGTCAGTCTGCTCCTGCCGTTCTTCGGCCTGATCCTCATTGGCTATATCGCAGGCAAGGTGACGAAGCAGCCGGCCGACGCGCTCGGCTGGATGAACACCTTCATCATCTATGCAGCGCTGCCGGCGTTGTTCTTCAAGCTCGTCTCACGCACGCCCTTCGAAGATCTGACAAGGATCGACTTCATCGCCACCGATCTCGCGGCAACCTATTCGATCTTCATTGCGCTGTTCGCGATCGGTCGCTGGATCCGGGGTAATTCGCTCGCCGACTGCACGATCCAGTCGTTTGCCGGCGCCTACGGCAACATCGGCTATATGGGGCCTGGCCTCGCTCTGCTGGCGCTCGGCCAAGCAGCGGCCGTACCGGTCGCGCTGATCGTCTGCCTCGAGAACGCGCTGCACTTTATCGTCGCGCCGGCGCTGATGGCAGCGGCAGGCGATGACCGGCGTTCCGCGGGACGGCTGGCGATCGACATTACTCGGAAAGTGGCCTTCCACCCCTTTATCCTGTCGACGGCGTTCGGCTTCGTTGCTGCCGCCTTTCACATCGATCAGCCGGCCGCATTCCAGCATTTCGTCGACTATCTCGCGCAGGCTGCCGCCCCCTGCGCTTTGTTTGCCATGGGCGTCACGCTGGCGCTTCGGCCGGTGAGGCGCATACCGGCCGAAATCGGCTATATCGTTCTGGCGAAGCTCATCGTGCACCCGATTGTCGTCTATCTCGCGCTGACCGCCATCGGTGGCTTCGAGCCGGTCTGGATCTATGCCGCGGTACTGCTTGCCGCCCTGCCGACGGCAACCAACGTCTTCGTCATCGGACAGCAATATGGCGTCTGGAAGGAACGCGCTTCGGCAACGATCCTGATCACGACGGCGCTTTCCGTCGTGACCGTCTCGCTCTTCCTGATTGCGATCAAATCAGGCTTTCTTCCGGCTTAGCTTTTCCTTGATCGCGCCGGGAATATCGCGGAACGAACGACCAGGCTCGATGCCCTCACGCATGACAATGCTGCGCAGTGGGGGGAGTGCCGACAGAATGTGCAGGCCGGCAGCGCGCATCATCTGCACAGGCAGGAAATCGGACAATAGCGAGCGATTGAGAAGATCGACGCTCGCGGTGCGGCTCATGATATCGGCGCGACGCTTCCGATCGAAACGGTCGCCGGCATCAGCCGCGATCGGCAGTTCGGGTCGCGTGCAAAGAATGTCCTGAAGCGCCATGACATCGCGCAGGCTGAGGTTCAGCCCCTGCGCGCCGATCGGCGGGAAGACATGCGATGCCTCGCCAATGAGGGCAATCCGCCCCTTGCCGGAGCGATGGGCCATCATGCCTGATAGAGGCCAGAGCTGCACACCTTCCTCGACGGTCACCTTACCGAGCAGTGACTGCATGCGCTCCTCGACGACATTGCTCAGTTCGACGAGCGAGAGTTCATTGCGGGCGACGGCATCCGATGGGTTCTGGACCCAAACGAGGCTGGAGCGATTGGCGGGCAGCGGCACCTGAGTGAAGGGTCCGCTTTCCGTATGGAACTCCGTCGAGATATTCTCATGCGGCAGCGTGTGTTCGAAGTTCAGCACCATGGCCGACTGCGGATAAGACCAGGTGCGAACGTCGATGCCGGCGGTTTCGCGCAGCTTCGACTTGCGCCCATCAGCGCCAACCGCGAACGTCGCCGACAGGATTTCGCCATCGGCAAGCGTGACCGTCACCGCCTCGGTGCCGATATCGATCACGTCCGCAAACGACGTAAAGCGCGTGATGTTCCCCTCACCGGCGATTGCGGTCTCCAGCACCCCCATCAAGGCTTTGTTCGGGAAATTGTAGCCGAAGGCCTCAAGATCGAGTTCGACCGAACGGAATGTGGTGATCGGCGCCCGCAGCAGGCGATTCGTGCCGTCGATGATGCGCATGGTGGAAAGCGGCGCGGCCGCTGGCCGCAACTTTTCCCACAAGGTCAACCTGTCGAGGAAACGGATCGATTGATCCATGAGCGCGGTCGTGCGCCGGTCCTGGCTCGGCGATGGCGGGGCAACGAGAGCCACGTTGCGTCCGCCGCGAGCCAAGGCGATGGCGGCGATCATGCCAGCAAGCCCGCCACCGATCACCGCGATTTCAAAAGTCTTCATTGCACCGTTCCGTCAATTCTTTGACGGCGATCCGGTGCTTATGCAGCCGGCTTCGCCTGACGGCGCCAACTATAGCCCTTGCCAGCGTCCGCGTCACGCACAGCCGGTTGATAATGATGCGGAATTCCCGGCAGGCGATGTTCCGTGAGGCGCTTTATCGCAGTCTCGTTGGTGACAGCGAAGCTGTCGATGCCGACCCGCTGCATCAGCGGAATCTGGTCGATCAGCACGTCGCCGACGGCGCGCAGTTCGTTGGTGTATCCAAGGCGGTCGCGCAGGAGGGATGCATGGCTGAAGGCCCGGCCATCGTTGAACGCCGGGAAGGCGACAGCGACGATCTCAAGCCGATAGAGGTAGGGCTCGAGCTTGCGAATATCGTCCGCCGGCTTGATCAGCACGCCGAAGCCGACCTCGTTGCTCTCGTCGGCCCTGGCGATCAGCTCGTCCAGGCCGAGAAGGGGCTTCTGCCCCTCGACTGCCTTCACCTCTTCAGTCTCGATCACCCAGGGATCGTTCTCTACGAAGCCGGTTTCTCTCCAGATCTTGGTCATCGTCCCCTCCCTACGCCGCTTCTGCCGCCGAACCATACAGCGCGTCCTTGAACGGCTGAGGACCAACGCGGCGATAGGTTTCGAGGAAGATCTCAGACGGCTCCTTGCGGATTGTCAGATAGGTGTTGACGATCGTTTCGATCGCGTCGGTCACCTTGTCAGGCTCGAAGCCGCGGCCGATGATCTCGCCGATCGACGTATGCTCGTCGCCCGAACCGCCAAGCGTGATCTGGTAGAGCTCAGCGCCCTTCTTCTCCACGCCCAGCAGGCCGATATGGCCGACATGGTGATGGCCGCAGGCATTGATGCAGCCGGAGATCTTGATCTTCAGCTCGCCGATCTCAGCCTGCCGATCCGGATCGCCGAAGCGCCGGGAAATTTCCTGCGCAACAGGAATGGAGCGCGCATTGGCGAGCGCGCAGTAGTCCAGCCCCGGACAGGCAATGATATCGGTGATCAGACCGGCATTGGCCTCGGCGAGGCCGATGGCGACGAGACCGCGATAGACCGCTTCGAGATCGGCGAGCGCCACATGCGGCAGGATCAGGTTCTGCTCGTGGCTGACGCGGATTTCGTCGAAGGCATATTCCTCAGCGATATCGGCAATGGCATCCATCTGGCTATCCGAAGCATCGCCCGGAATGCCGCCGATCGGCTTCAGGGAGATCGTCACCATGCCGTAGTCGGGATGCTTGTGCGGCTGCACGTTCTGCTGCACCCAGCGAGAGAAGGCCGGATCGGCCTTCTTCCAGCGAGCGAGATTTTCCCAGCCTTCGGCACGATCTGGCAGGGCCGGCGGCGCAAAATAGGCGGCGATGGCTTCGACATCAGCTTCCGGCAACTTCAGCTCGGAGTCCTTGAGTTCCGCGAACTCTGCCTCGACCTGACGCGCCAACTCTTCCGCGCCTGTTTCGTGCACGAGGATCTTGATGCGAGCCTTGTACTTGTTGTCGCGACGGCCATGCAGGTTGTAAACGCGCACGATGGCTGTCGTATAGGACAGCAGGTCCTCCTCCGGAAGGAAATCGCGGATCAGCTTGGCGATCATCGGCGTGCGGCCCTGGCCCCCACCGACATAAACGGCAAAGCCGATTTCACCCTTCTCGTTCTTCTTCAGATGCAGGCCGATGTCGTGGACCTGGATCGCGGCGCGGTCACGTTCGGCACCGGTGACGGCAATCTTGAACTTGCGCGGCAGGAACGAGAATTCCGGATGCACCGAGGACCACTGGCGCAGGATCTCGGCGTAGGGACGCGGATCCGCGATTTCGTCTGCGGCTGCACCTGCAAAATGGTCAGCAGTGACATTGCGAATGCAATTTCCCGACGTCTGCAGAGCGTGCATCTCAACGGATGCCAGCTCGGACAGCGCATCCGGGATTTCGGAGAGCTTCGGCCAGTTGAACTGCAGGTTCTGGCGGGTCGTGAAGTGGCCGTAGCCGCGGTCGTACTTGCGCGCGATATGAGCGAGCATCCGCACCTGGCGCGAGCTCAGCGTCCCGTAAGGAATGGCGATACGCAGCATGTAGGCGTGAAGCTGCAGATAGACGCCGTTCATCAGGCGCAGCGGCTTGAACGCGTCTTCGGCAAGCTCACCGGAAAGGCGGCGCTGCACCTGGTCGCGGAACTGCTCGACGCGCTCGGCGACAAAAGCGTGGTCAAATTCGTCGTAACGATACATCTGCTTCCTCAGACTGCGATGAATGCGGGGTCGGCGGGCTTGTAGCCCGGCGCGTATTCCATGGTTGGGCCCTGGGCACGAATGCGTTCGCGCAAGCGCAGCGGCCACAGCACGCCATTGCTCTCCTGAACCTCGACGACGGCTACGTCCACGACCTGATTGTCGGCATAGGACTTCTTGCCAATTGCTTCCAGCGTATCGACGGCTTCTGTATGGCGAGCAACAAGGGCTTCCTGCAGCGAGGTCACCCATTGGCCGTTGGCGTTCAGCCAGACGGCGATGCCATCCGTCAGTCGGTTGGCAGTCAGGACCTTGTCCACCATGTTCAGCTCCTTGCAAATTCCTCGGACCGGGCGCGTTCGCGCACGAGCGGTTCCGACAGTTCGAAATTGGCGCCTGCTACAGCATCGCCGATAATGACCATAACCGGGCCGGTCAACTCGTCACGGTGCTGCAGATCAGGAAGATCCCGCAGAATCCCATGCAACAGCCGGCGATTGGGACGGCTGGCATTCTCGATGACGGCGACAGTGGTTTCTGCCGGAAGGCCAGCCTGCATCAGGCGCTCGGCGACGGAAGCGGCGACGGTGCGCCCCATATATACGGCGATCGTTGCGCCTGAGACGGCGAGGCTTGCCCAATCCGGCAGGACATCACCCGTCAGATCGTGGCCGGTCGTAAAGACCAGCGAAGATGCCACGCCACGCAACGTCAGCGGTAACTCGAAATCGGCGGCGGCGGCGAAGGCCGAGGTGATGCCGGGGACCACTTCATAGGAAATGCCCGTAGCCCGCAGCGCCGCCATTTCCTCACCTGCCCGGCCGTAGACCAGCGGATCGCCGGACTTCAGGCGAACCACGCGCTTGCCTTCGCGACCGAGATATACGAGCAGATCGTTGATCTCTTCCTGCGACTTCGAATGGCATCCCTTGCGCTTGCCGACCGACAGGCGCTCGGCGTCGCGGCGGCCCATGTCGACGATTTCCTGCGGCACGAGGGCATCATAGACGATGACATCGGCCTCCATCATCACGCGCTGGGCGCGCAGCGTCAGCAGGTCCGCAGCACCCGGCCCGGCGCCGACGAGCCAGATGTGCCCCTCGACCTTCTCAGCGGACTGCAACAGGCTGTTGGCTGCACGACGCGCCTGCGGCAGGTTCTCGCTGGCGACAGCATCGGCGACCGCGCCGGAGAAGAAACGCCGCCAGAACAGGCGACGCGCAGCGCCCTTCGGCACGAGATGCTCGACAGTCTTTCGATAGCCGATGGCAAGGTCGGCCAGCCGGCCCAGCGTCGGTGCAAGAATTTGATCGACCTGTGCACGGATCATCTGTGCGAGCACGGGCCCGGCACCTTCGGTGCCGATAGCGACAGCGACCGGCGCGCGATTGACAAGAGCAGGCGTGAAGAAATCGCAGTAGTCAGGCTGATCGACGGCGTTGGCGGGCACCTTTTCGGCGCGCGCGGCCTCAACGATGGCGCGATCCTGCACCGCGTCTCCGGTCGCAGCAAAGACGAGTGTTGCCCCACGGACTTGCTCGTCCACAAAAACTGCGCGCACCGTCTCAATCCGATTGGCGATCAGATAGGCGTGGTAATCGGCCTCAGGATGATCGGTATAGGCAACAACCCGTGCCTGCGTGTTCAGCAGCAAACGAACCTTGGCGAAAGCCTCGTCGCCATTGCCGAAGACGGCCGCGATCCTGCCCTCGACGCGAAAGAAGGCAGGAAATACCGACAGTTGTTCAGTCTTGGGAGACATCATCAATCCATTTCGAAGTTGCCGGAATATGCACTCTCTGCCCAGGCAAATGAAGAAACAGAAATTCCAATGCCCGCGCGCACACGTATTCTTTTACTCGCTCTCTCAATGATTTGAGTAAAAGTCACCGGTGCGGCGCAGCGGACACACCTGCGTCTGCCGCAGCGCAGCAGAAAGGCTGTGACAAATCCCGCTCCCCGTCGAAATCGGCATTTGCCTCGCCTGCCGCTACCGGTAGAGTGCGGCTACCAAGGAGAAAGCCATGTCCGACCAGACCATCGCCGCCCGCCTGCTCAACGTCATGGAACAGGACATCCTGCCGATGACCGAACGCGGCGTCGCTGCCGGCAACAAGGTCTTCGGCGCTGCGATCCTGCGCAAGTCCGACCTCTCGCTCGTCATCGCCGAGACCAACAACGAGCTTGAAAATCCGCTGTGGCATGGCGAGGTGCACACGCTGAAGCGCTTGTACGAACTGGGCGAGAAGCAAGCCACCAAGGATCTCATCTTTCTGTCGACGCACGAACCCTGCACCATGTGCATGTCGGCGATCACCTGGGCCGGGTTCGACAATTTCTACTATTTCTTCAGCCACGAGGACTCGCGCGACGCCTTCGCCATTCCTCACGACCTGAAGATCCTGAAGGAGGTTTTCGGTCTGGAACCGGGTGGCTACAGGCGCAGCAATGCATTCTGGAACAGCTTTGCCATTGCCGATCTCGTCGAGACCGAAGAAGAGCATTTGAAGGCCGAACTGAAAACACAGACTGCGCGCATCAAGGCGCGGTACGATGCGCTCTCGGAAAGCTACCAGGCGTCGAAGAGCGACAACGACATTCCACTGAACTGAGTGACCATGGAAGCCTCAAAAGACATTTCGCGCCTGATCGAGATCATGGCCGCGCTGCGCAATCCGGCAACCGGCTGCCCCTGGGACATCGTCCAAACGTTCGAGACGATAAAGCCCTACACGATCGAGGAGGCCTATGAAGTCTCCGACGCAATCGAGCGCAATGACATGGACGACCTCTGCGAGGAGTTGGGCGACCTGCTGCTGCAGGTCGTGTTCCATGCGCGCATGGCCGAGGAAGCGGGAGAATTCTCCTTTGGCGACGTCGTTGAGGCAATCACCCGCAAGATGATCCGCCGCCATCCGCATGTCTTCGCCCGTTCTGATGCCGACACGCCCGATGCGGTGAGGAAGCAGTGGGACGACATCAAGCAGGCAGAAAAGCGCGAGCGCGCCGAACGGCGAGCCAAGCGCGGCGTCAGCGAGGATTTCAAGACGGGATTCCTCGGATCGGTCCAGCGGAGCTTCCCTGCCCTGACAGAGGCGCTGAAGCTGCAGGAACGCGCTGCAAAGGTGGGCTTCGATTGGTCAGCGCCCGAACCGATCCTCGACAAAATCGAGGAGGAAATCGGCGAGTTGCGTGTCGCCTTAGCGGAAGGCGATCAAGCAAAGGTCAGTGATGAGCTCGGCGACCTCATCTTCGCCGTGGTCAATATCGGCAGGCATGTAAAGGCTGACCCGGAAGATTCCTTGCGCGGAACGAATACAAAATTTCGTAGACGTTTCAGTCATATCGAAGCCGTTCTTGACGCGGAAGGCGAAACTTTGGAAGCGGCGAGCCTGGAGCGGATGGAAGAAATCTGGCAGGCGGCAAAGGCTATCGAGCGGCAACTGGGCTGAGCCGACATCCTTACCTTGCGTGACGCCCAATCCGGGCGTAAGGCGAAGCCCGCTGCAGGAAGCTCTAGCGTTCCCAATCCTCTTTCGCGGCTTTCGGCCCGTTGCCCAGGCGGCGCTCCAGTTCGACCGCTTCGGTTTCCGAGAGACGTACATCGAGCGTGATCGACCCGTCCTCGTTGTCCTCGCGGTTATCGACGATCGCATGATCGTAGAGCCAAGGCAGCAGCGCCAACTTGTCGACAGGCAAGCGCACAGTCGCTTCGGTCAGCACGCCTGACAGTCTGCGGCTGATCTCTCCCATCAGGGTATCGATACCCTCGCCGCTGATTGCGGATAGGGCGACGACGTTCTCGGCACCGCTCGCCTTCTGGACGATGGCATCGTGCGCTTCCGGCTCAAGGCGATCGATCTTGTTCCAGACTTCGATGATGCGCTTGTCGCCCTCTTCCTCGTCGATGCCGAGGTCCTTCAGGATGCGGAGCACGTCGGCACTCTGCGCCTGATTGTCGACGTCGAACATGTCGCGGACATGAAGGATCAGGTCGGCTTCCAGCACCTCTTCCAGCGTAGCGCGGAAAGCGGCGACGAGGTGGGTCGGAAGGTCCGAGATGAAACCGACGGTGTCTGAGAGGATCACCGTGCGGCCATGTGGCAACTTCATTCGGCGCAGCGTCGGATCGAGCGTTGCGAACAGCATATCTTCGGCCAGCACGCCTGCCCCGGTGATCCGGTTGAACAGTGTCGACTTGCCGGCGTTGGTATAGCCGACAAGCGCCACGATCGGATGCGGCACCTTCTTGCGCTTGGCGCGATGCAGCTGGCGGGTGCGAACCACCTGTTCCAGCTCACGCTCGAGCTTGACGATGCGGTCCTGCAGCAAGCGACGGTCGGCTTCGATCTGGGTTTCACCGGGACCACCCATGAAGCCGCCACCGCCGCGCTGACGCTCAAGGTGGGTCCAGCTGCGAACCAGACGGCCCTTCTGATAGTTCAGATGAGCTAGATCGACCTGCAGCGTGCCTTCCTTGGTGGAAGCACGACGGCCGAAGATCTCGAGGATGAGGCCGGTGCGGTCGATGACCTTGGCGTTCCATTCCTTCTCGAGATTGCGCTGCTGTACCGGTGTCAGCGGATGGTCGACGATCACGAGACCGGAATCATTCGCATCCAACGTCGCCTTGATCTCTTCGATCTTGCCCGTGCCCATCAATGTTGCGGGTCGCGGATCGCTGACGGTGACGATCGTGCCATTCACCACATCGAGGTCGATCGCCTGCGCAAGACCGGTCGCCTCTTCCAGGCGGCTCTCGGGCGTGCGGGTGACCACAGGCGCAGCATCGCCCGCACTGCGTCCGGCGCGCCCCTGCTTGAGCACGGGCACGACGACGGTCGCGCGCATATCATCCCGGTGCTTGGCTGCTTCCGGGATGATCGAATCGTTTTTGGTATCGCGTGTCGAGATAATTGCAGGTCCCGTTAGGAAGCAGCTTCTTCGCTTTCGAACATCTGCATCGGCTGGCCGGGCATGATGGTCGAGATTGCGTGTTTATACACGAGTTGCGAATGGCCGTCACGGCGAAGCAGAACGCAAAAATTGTCGAACGAGGTGACAACTCCGGTCAGCTTCACGCCATTGATCAAGAAGATTGTCAGTGAAATCTTTTGTTTGCGTACAGTATTGAGAAATAAGTCCTGCAGATTCTGAGAACGTTCCGCCATCGCGCCGCTTCTTTCTTTATTGCCGGCTTCATTCCGCCGGTGAAATACTAATCAACCTCGCCTGCAGGCAGCCGACAACCCTCATCCCATCTGCCCAGAAAGTCTTGGTATCAAATCGCAATCTTTTCCGCAACGTCGAAAAAGGCCTCCCTAATTTTCTGGGAGACGCTGCCTGGATGGCCATTTGTGATCGGCTGGCCATCGATCGACACAACCGGAAAGCAGATGCTCGTGGCCGCCGTGATGAACACCTCACGCGCCGCAAGCATCTCCGCGACCGAGAATTTCCGCTCCTCGATCTTCAGGCCCAGCTTGGCGCCGACATCGATCAGCGTCGTGCGGGTAATGCCGCGCAGAATGCCATGTTCAGCCGGACGCGTAACGAGAGTGCCGTCGCGATCGACGATCCAGACATTGGTCGCAGCTCCCTCTTTCACCATGCCATCGGCGTCCACAAAGATCGCCTCCTGCGCACCGGCTTCCTTCGCGTGCTGGCGCGCCATGGCGTTCGGCAAGAGACCGACGGACTTGATATCGACACGGTCCCAGCGATTGTCGGGCACGGTGATCGCCTTGATGCCTGTCGCGTTCTTCCTCGCGATGATCGAAGGATCGGTGCTCTTGGCGGTGATGACCAGCGACGGCATCGTTCCTTCTGCGGGAAACACATGATCGCGCCGTGCAACCCCACGGGTGATCTGCAGGTAAAAGAGACCGTTGCGGACGCGATTGCGCCGCAGCGTTTCGCGAATGACACGGGTCAGCGCGTTGCGGCTCATTGGCCAGGCAATACGCAACTCACCAAGCGATCGGTCCAGCCTGTTCAGATGGCGTGTAAGATCAACGATATAGCCATGCCTGATTTCACAGACTTCATAGACGCCATCCGCGAACTGATAGCCTCTATCCTCGATATGGACCATGGCATTCGAGTGCGTGACATAGCGGCCGTTCACATAGGCTATTCTGGGCATGGTGAACCTGTGCGGGAGTTATAGCAGAGAGAATTAGGACGGCGCCGCAGCGCCGCCCGTGTCTCAGACGCCGAGCGACTTCAACTTGCGGTGAAGCGCCGAGCGCTCCATGCCGACAAACTCCGCGGTGCGCGAGATATTGCCGCCAAAGCGATTGATTTGCGCGATCAGGTAGTCCTTCTCGAACATCTCTCGTGCCTCGCGAAGCGGCAGCGTCATGATGTGATAGTCGTTCTTGGCCGAAACCTTTGGCAACATGTCGCCAAGGTCAGTCGGCAGCATCTCTGCAGTGATCGGCGCATCCGGACCGTCGGAACGGGCAAGGATCATCAGCCGCTCGATGTTGTTGCGCAGTTGGCGGATATTGCCCGGCCAATCATGGGCCTGTAGCACGGCCATCGCGTCGTCGCCAATGCGGCGGGGACGGATGCCGGCCTGTTCGGAAATCTGCCGCATCAGCTGATCGACCAGGAACGGAATGTCTTCGCGCCGTTCGGCGAGTGCCGGTACGCGCACGGGCACCACGGCAAGGCGATGATAGAGATCTTCGCGGAACCAACCCTCGGCGATGCGGGTCTCGAGATTGTAGGCCGTCGACGAGATGATGCGCACATCGACCTTCACCCGCTTGGAGCCCCCCACGCGCTCGAACTGCTGATCGACAAGAACGCGGAGGATCTTGTTCTGCGTCTCGCGCGGCATTTCGCCGACTTCGTCGAGGTAGAGAATGCCACGGTGTGCCTCTTCCAGCGCGCCGATCTTGCGCGCCTGGCCAGGCGACCCTTCCGTACCGAACAGCGCAATCTCCATGCGATCAGGCGTGATATTGGCGGCATTCAGTGCCACGAAGGGACCATTCGCGCGCGTCGACTTCTTGTGGATCATACGGGCCACAAGCTCCTTGCCGGAACCCGACGAGCCAAAGATCATGATGCGGCTGTTGGTCGGCGATACCTTCTCGATCGTCTGGCGGAGCTGCGAGACGGCAACGGAGGTACCGATAAGTTCGACCGGATCGCCAGCCTTGCGCTTGAGTTCGGATACTTCGCGCTTCAGCTTCGAATTCTCTAGCGCGCGCTCCGCGATCAGGATCAGTCGATCGGCCTTGAATGGCTTTTCGATGAAGTCGAACGCGCCCCGCTTGATGGCGGAAACAGCCGTCTCGATGTTGCCGTGACCCGAGATCATGACGACAGGGATGTCTGGGTGGCGCGTCTTGATCTCGTCCAGAAGCGACAGACCGTCGAGCTTGCTGCCCTGCATCCAGATGTCGAGGAAGATCAGCCGCGGCGCACGATCGGAGATCGCAGCCAGCGCACTGTCGCTGTCATGTGCCGTACGGGTCTCATGTCCTTCGTCAGACAGGATACCGGAGACGATCTCGCGGATGTCGTGCTCGTCGTCGACGACCAGAATATCAGAGGCCATAAACACTTTCCTTGTCACTTGCGGCCGGAGCAGAAGGCGCAGTTTCCAGACGTGGCAGATGCACGCGGATCATGGCCCCTCTTCCCTGGTCGAAATCAGCGGGCGCATCATGCAATTCGAGCTGCCCACCATGTTCCTCAATAATCTTCTTTACGATCGCCAGGCCAAGTCCGGTGCCCTTCTCGCGCATCGTCGTATAGGGTTCCAGAATGCTGTGGCGGTTCTCGACCGGCAGGCCGCGACCGTTGTCGATCACATCGGCGGTGAAGCGATCCCGCGCCGGATCGAGCGAGGCACGAACGAGGATCTTGCGCTCGTCGCGCTCTCCGCTCGGCACGGCTTCAATCGCCTCCACGGAATTCTTGATCAGATTGCCGAATGCCTGACCGAGCATGCGGCTGTCGAACAGCCCTTCCAGCGGCTGGTCGCCCAGTTCCTGCTGGAAGCTCACGTGGCTGTTGCCCATCTCGCGCAGGAACACCGCATCATGCAGGATCTTGCGGAGATCGCTCGGCTCCTTGATCGGCTTCGGCATCCGGGCAAACGACGAGAACTCATCCACCATGCGGCCAATGTCACCCACTTGCCGGATGATGGTCTCGGTGCACTGGTCGAAGACGCTGCGGTCATCTTGGTTGATCTGTTTGCCGTAGCGGCGCTGAATGCGTTCTGCAGACAACTGAATCGGCGTCAACGGATTCTTAATTTCATGAGCGATGCGTCGGGCGACGTCGCCCCATGCCGTCGAGCGCTGTGCGATAACGAGGTCGGTGATGTCGTCGAGCGTGATGACATAGGATTCGCTCATGTCGCGTACTTCCTCGCGCGTCACCTGGACGCTCAGCGTCCGCACGGTGCCAGCTCGCACGAGGGCAATCTGCTTGCGGAAATCGCCACGATAGCGGGAGGCGGCTTCCGTCAGGACCTGGTCGACTTCGGGCGCGATCTCGGAGAGTTGCTTGCCAAGCATGTCCGACGCCGGCAATGCCATAAGCGCTTCTGCGGAACTGTTGACGATGGTGACCCTGCGGTCGTGCTCGACACCGATGACCGCGGCGGTCACGCCGGATAGAACCGCTTCGATGAAACGACGGCGGTCGTCCACCTCATCCTTGGCCTCCAGGATCTCGTCGCGCTGTGTACGAATTTCCGAGATCATCTTGTTGAAGGTCCGCGAGAGGTTGGCAACGTCGCCGTCCACGGAATGGACAGGCACGACAATGTCCATGTTGCCGGAGGCCACGCTGTCCGCCGCCGTAATCAGCAGACGGATCGGACGCACGATACGGTCAGCCACGGCAATTGCCGTCCAGATGGCGGCAAGCAAAACGATAAGGGCAAAGCCGATGTAGAGAACCGCGAAGGCGATCTGCAGCGAGAAACGCCCTGCCTCCATGGATTTGTATTCTGTGGCGTTCTCCTCCATGAGACGCATTGCGCCCATGACCTTGGGATCGACCGCGCGGACCGTGTAGAGGAACGCGCCGTCAATCGCATCGAGCTTGATGATGGCGCCCACCAGGTTGGTTATGCCCGGCGGAATCAAGGTCGGCTGGCCGGCCGCGGCCTTGTTCAACGCATCCTGGGGAATTGCCGGCAACGGCTTCTCGGTCTTGATATCAGCCTGGGTGATCACCGAGCCGTCAGACTGGACAAGGAAAGCACCGAGCAGCCCGCGGCCCCGCGCCTGCCGCGTCATCAAATCGGAAAAGCCGGTGCGATCGAGATTGAACAGAGCCCTGTTGCGCTCGAGGTCATTCGCCATCGAGACAGTCTGGCCCTGCAGGTAGCTCGCATTCTCCATCATGTAGGCCTGCCCGATGTTTCGGGAGGAACTGACGATCGATTGCGTGCGGAGCGCAAACCACCGGTCGAGGCCGGCATTCAGCGTAATACTGGCGAAAATCGCAACAAGGATCGCCGGGGTGATCGCGACGATTGAGAAGAGCACAACGATGCGGATATGAAGGCGCGCCGCCGCTCGCCCGCGTTTCCGCGCCTTGAGCAGGCGGGAGACCTCGCGTGCGATGAGGGCCATCAGACCCAACACGAAAAACGAGTTCACGACAACCGAGGTGACAACGACATGGTAAGTCGGCGCGATCGGGGTCAGCCCGAGCAGAACGAAGAGCGTCAGCGTGGCACAGAGAAGCGCACCACCGGCAAGGATCAGGCCCGGCAGCGCAAACAGGGCACGGCGATCGGTCACGGCCGTGACAGCTTCGCCTTCCGCCGCAGGCGGCATTGCATCCTGTTCCATTCGCTTATTTCTCCTGGCGGCAGGCAATCGCCTCCGCCGCTCCCGCGGACCAGGGCGGAAGCCGCCAGCCTGCCTCCGCAACGCAACGGCAAGTGCCGCTGCTCTCTTAGACAGCTCCGAAAACCCGAACCCCATGCGTGACTTCTAAGCAACGCATTGTGGCGAAAATGCAACGTCGCCAGTCACATTGTCAAGCAGTGCGGGAGCTTCTGTACACCGATACGCCAAGCTCTCTGATCTTCTTGCGCAGCGTATTGCGGTTCAACCCCAAAAGGTCAGCCGCCTTGATCTGGTTGCCGCGCGTCGCCGTCAGTGCGGCTAGAATCAGCGGATACTCCATTTCCGTCAATACACGATCGTAAAGCCCGGGTGGCGGCAGGCCGTCGCCGAAACCGGCGAAGTATGTGCGCATATTTTCTTCGACAGCCTGGGCGATAGTCATGTTGCCGTTACGCATCGGCCCCTTGTCGATCGGGCTATCCGGCACATCGGACCGAAGCTCGGCTTCGATGATTTCGCGGGTGATCACATCCTGTGGATAAAGCGCCATCAGCCGGCGAATGAGGTTCTCGAGCTCGCGCACGTTGCCCGGCCAGGCGTAGGCTTTCATCAGATCGAGCGCCTCCTGATCGAAGCGCTTGGAGCCAAGGCCTTCCTTTTCCGCCTGCTGGACGAAGTGGCGCACAAGATCCGGGATATCCTCCGCACGATCACGCAACGGCGGCAGACGCAGCGGAACGACGTTTAGGCGATAGTAGAGATCCTCGCGGAAAAGTCCCTGATTAATCGCCTGCTTCAGATCCTTGTTGGTCGCCGCGACGATCCGAACGTCGGTGCGGATCGGTGTGCGGCCACCGACAGTGGTGTACTCGCCTTGCTGCAAGACGCGCAGGAGGCGCGTCTGGGCATCCATCGGCATATCACCAATTTCGTCGAGGAAAAGCGTGCCGCCTTCGGCCTGCTCGAAGCGACCGGTCGAACGCGTCTGGGCGCCGGTGAACGCACCCTTCTCGTGGCCGAAGAGCTCGGATTCGATCAGATCGCGCGGGATCGCCGCCATGTTGATCGCGACAAACGGCCCGTTGCGGCGCTTGCCGTAGTCATGGAGCGCCCTCGCCACCAGTTCCTTGCCGGTACCGGACTCGCCGGTGATCATCAGCGTCAGATCGGTCTGCATCAGGCGCGCAAGGACGCGATAGATTTCCTGCATCGCGGCCGAACGGCCGACAAGCGGCATTCCGTCCTGCATGTCCTCGTCAAGCTTGGCTGGCCTGCGCTTCGGCTCGGCCAGCGCACGGCCGATGATGCCGATCAGTTCCGTCAAATCGAATGGTTTTGGCAGGTAATCGTAGGCGCCCTTTTCGGAAGCCTTGATCGCCGTCATGAAGGTGTTCTGGGCGCTCATGACAAGCACGGGGAGATCCGGGCGGGCCTTCTTGATGCGCGGCAGGAGATCGAACGCATTTTCATCCGGCATCACGACATCGGTTACGACAAGATCGCCCTCGCCTGCCGACACCCAACGCCAGAGCGTGGCGGCGTTGGAGGTAATTCGCACGTCATAGCCGGCGCGGCTCAGAGCCTGATTAAGCACGGTACGAATTGCCGCATCATCATCCGCGACGAGGATCGTTGCTGTCATCGAGTAGGTCCTGTGGGAGTTATGGTCGTTGCGTCGTCCACCGATGCGTCCTTGGAGGCCGGCATCAAGACGCGGAATGTCGTGCGGTTGGTCTGGCTGTCGCATTCAATAATGCCGCCGTGGTCCCCAATAATCTTAGCGACGAGCGCGAGGCCAAGGCCGCTGCCGTTCGTCTTGGTCGTAATGAACGGATCAAACAGATGCGGCAGAAGGTCCGCCGGCACGCCCGGACCGTTGTCCTGAACACAAAACTCCAGCGGCAGCGAAATCTTTTCACGCGTGCCGGCGACCGACAGACGAATGCCGGAGCGGTAAGCCGTCGTCAAAACGATCTCGCCATCCGAGCGATCGCCGACGGCCTCGGCGGCATTCTTCACGAGATTGAGGAACACCTGAACAAGCTGATCGCGGTTCGCGTAGACCGACGGCAACGACGGGTCGTAGTTCTCGGTGATCCGGAGGTGCCGCGCAAATCCCGCCTTCGCCACGGCCTTCACGTGATCGAGAACGGAGTGGATATTGACCGGCATCCGATCAACGGGGCGTTCGTCCGAGAAGACTTCCATGCGGTCCACGAGCGAGACGATGCGGTCCGTTTCGTCGCAGATCAGCCGCGTCAATGCGCGGTCGTCGTCGACGACCGATTGCTCTAGCAGCTGCGCTGCACCGCGAATACCGGAAAGCGGATTCTTGATCTCATGCGCCAGCATGGAGGCAAGCCCCGTGACCGAGCGGGCCGCCGCACGATGCGTCAGCTGCCGGTCGATCTTGTCCGCCATCGACCGCTCTTGGAACACGATCACGACGGAGCCTGGATCGCTGACGACAGGGGCAACATACAAGTCGACAAGCTTGTCCTGTCCGAGGCGCGGCGAGCTCAAGTCGACGCGATACTCGTTGATCGGTGCTCGCCGTTCGCGAACCTGGTCGATCAAGGCCAGCAGCGGACTGCCAAATGGGATAAAGGTCGAGATCTTGTACCGCGCGAGGTGGGCGGCGCTGGCACCGAAGAAGGCTTCCGCTTCCCAATTTGCGAAGGCGACGAGGCCAGCCTCGTTGACCATCACGACCGGATTCTGGATCGCGTTGAGCACAGCGATCGCAACTGCGCTACCGCCGTTGTCGATCGACGATGGCACGTCATTCGTCATGCAGCCTCCCGGGTCTGCGTGTTCGATGCCGCAGCCATTAATGCATTATAAAACCTTGCAGCTACGTCGTCGGGCTCCCGCGCCGTCATGATCGCGGCCTTTTCCTGCGCTGCAAGACCAGGCGCAAAACGGTCGAGATACCAGCCAAGGTGCTTCCTTGCATGGCGAACGGCGACTGCCTCACCGTAAAATTCGAGCATCATTCTGTAGTGCTCGGTCGCAATGTCGGGGACTTCCCACACTTCGGGCGCCGGTTGCCCAGCCAATACGCCGGCGTGCCACGGCCTGCCCTGGCAGCCCCTACCGATCATGACGGCATCGGCTCCCGAGCGACGCAGAATCTCATGTGCATCCTCGACGGTTTCGACATCGCCGTTTGCAACCAAGGGCACGGTAATGGCATCGCGAACCGCGCGGATCGCATCCCAGTCTGCCCGACCCTCGTAAAACTGCATGCGCGTGCGGCCATGGATCGTAACGAGCTGAACGCCAGCCTCTTCGGCGCGGCGCGCAATCTCAGGCGCGTTGATCGAATTCTCGTCCCAACCGAGCCGCATCTTCAGGGTCACGGGAACGCTGACGGCCTTGACTGTCGCCTCGATGAGGCCGAGGGCGTGATCGGGATCGCGCATCAAGGCGGAGCCGGAGTAACCGCCAATCACTTTCTTGGCGGGGCATCCCATGTTGATATCGATGATGTCGGCGCCATGGTCGGCAGCGATCTTCGCGGCCTCCGCCATCCAATGGGCTTCACGGCCAGCGAGCTGAACCATGTGGGGCTCAAACCCCGCGCTTTCGAGGCGTGCCCATGATTCGGCAGTGCTGTTGACCAGTTCGCGGCTTGCTACCATTTCGGTGACCACAAGCCCTGCGCCATGACGCCACGCCAGTTGCCGGAACGGCATGTCCGTCACGCCAGACATAGGCGCCAGCACAACACGGTTCCTGACTCCCACAGGTCCAATCCGCAAAGGTGATGCGAGGTCGAAGCTCAACAATTGATTATCTTTCAGGCACGCAAAATGCGTGCACTATTTTTAGACAGGTTTGAATGGCTTGCCAAGAGGGCAGTGCGCGAATTGACATTTTTCGAGCAAATGCTGGAATTCGATGCGCCAAGCCGCTAAGCACCGGTAAAAAATCGCGCTTTGAGGATTTATGCCGCAAATGCATCAAAAGCAACCAGCAATAGGTATCGTCGTCGTCGCGGCCGGCCGCGGCGAACGCGCGGGCGCCTCCGAAGAGGGACCGAAGCAGTATCGGGCGATTGGCGGCAGGCCTGTCATCACTCACACACTGGAGAAGTTCGCCAGCTGGGAGCTTGCCCGCCACATCGTCGTGGTCATTCACCCCGACGACGAGGCGCTGTTTGCTAAGGCTGCCGGGCAGGTCCAGTCCGGCACGCCGATCGATGCGGTTCACGGCGGCGCTACGCGCCAACAATCCGTCTTAGCGGGACTGCGCCATTTGCGCGGCAAGAATATCTCGCATGTTCTGATCCACGACGCAGTGCGGCCCTTCTTCGATCATGCGCTTCTCGATCGCATCGCTGGCCTGCTCTCGGAGGGCGTGCCGGCAATTCTCCCCGCCATGCCCGTCGCCGACACGCTGAAGCGAGCAGATCATGATGGAACTGTCCTCGACACCGTTTCCCGCGATCATCTCTACGCAGCGCAAACGCCGCAGTCTTTCGCCTTCGAGCCCATCCTTGCCGCCCACGAAAAGGCGGCCGTGGCAAATCTCACCGATTTCACCGACGACGCCGCCATTGCCGAATGGGCCGGTATTCCGGTGCGGATCGCCGAGGGTCTGGCGGACAATGTAAAACTGACGGTCAAACGGGACATCGCAATGGCAGACAGCAGACTTTCAGTACAGGCGCTCCCCGATGTGCGCACCGGCAACGGCTACGACGTCCATCAGCTCGAGCCGGGCGACGGCGTAACACTCTGCGGCGTCTTCATACCGCATGACCAGAAGCTCAAGGGTCACTCCGACGCGGACGTAGCGCTCCACGCGTTGACTGACGCACTGCTTGCGACCTGTGGAGCGGGCGACATCGGCGATCATTTTCCGCCATCTGATCCGCAGTGGAAGGGCGCGCCGTCGCGCATCTTCATCGAACATGCGGCAAAGATCGTGCGCGAGCGTGGCGGCGCCATCATGAACGCCGACGTGTCGCTGATCGCCGAAGCACCGAAAGTCGGGCCGCATCGCGACGAGATGCGCGCCAAGCTGTCCGAGTTCCTGGGCATCTCGATCGACCGCTGCTCAGTCAAGGCGACGACCAACGAGAAGATCGGCTTTGTCGGCCGGCGTGAGGGCATCGCCGCGATCGCCACGGCAACCGTCGCCTATCGGAGCACATGAGATGAGCACCTTCCCGAACGACATCATCGTGCAAGCAGAAGCGATCATTCGCGATTTCACGTCGGCGGGGCTGATGGTTTCGACGGCAGAATCCTGCACCGGCGGACTGATCGCTGGCGCGCTCACGGAAATCTCAGGATCGTCTTCTGTCGTGGACAGAGGCTTCGTCACTTATACCAATACCGCCAAGATGGAGATGCTTGGCGTGCAGGAAGAAACGCTGATCCGCTTCGGCGCGGTCTCGGAGGAGACGGCGCGGCAAATGGTGCACGGCGCCCTCTTCCGCTCCCGCGCGGCCATTGCCGTCGCCGTAACGGGCGTTGCCGGGCCAAGCGGTGGATCGGTGGAGAAACCGGTCGGTCTCGTCCACCTCGCGGCCAAGTCGCGCTCTGGCGGGCTTATTCATCGGAAGATGCTCTACGGCGACATCGGTCGCGGTGAGGTGCGGCTTGCGACGGTCAGGACCGCGCTTGGCATGATCCAGGAACTGGCTCAGCCGTAAATCTTCGTCGCCCGCGTTTCGAAGGCTTCCGAGAACATGCGGAAGGCGCGATCGAACATCGACCCCATGACTGCCCCCAGGATGCGGCTCTTGAACTCGTAGTCGATGAAGAAGTGAATGTTGGAGCCTGTTGCCGTCTCCTCGAAACGCCAGCGGTTGTCGAGATAGCGGAATGGTCCATCGATATACTTGACCTCGATGAGGCGCTCGGCCCGGTTCAACAGCACCTGCGTCGTGAAGGTTTCGCGGATCGCCTTGTAACCGACGGTCATATCGGCGATCAGCAGAACCTTGCCGTCACGTTCCTTGCGGCTGCGAATGCTTAGCGCCTCGCAGAGCGGAAGAAACTGGGGATAATGCTCGATGTCGGCGACGAGATCGAACATCTGATCGGCGGAATGCGGGACGGAGTGATGCGTTTCGAACTGAGGCATGATCGGCAGTTAAGTAGGAGCGCCGAGAAGATCAAGAAGGTGGTTCACCTCCCGCCGGCTTTTCAGCTGAAAAACCGGAACATTCGGGCCATGCTTGTCGAGAGCAGCAATCACCAGGGGCGCGAACCGCTTCTCGAACATCCAGATGTAAGTGAGAAACTCCCGGTCCGGCACTCGCTCCAGGCATCCGGGCGCCATGTCTGGCCGCGTCCTTCCGAGATGGAGGAACGCGCGTTTGCAGATTCCCCACAGACAAAGCCAGCGCGGCATGCGTACCCAGACGACCAGCTCCGTGCGGGGGACACGAATATCGAAGGTGGATGGGCCGGTTCCGTCCATGAGCCAACGTTCGCCGGCGACGACGTTACCGATCAGATGGCGCTCTTCCCCTTTCGGGCGCTTGACCCAGCCCGGCAGCCAGAAGAACTCTTTATCCATGGAAAAATAAGGAAGATCGAGCTTGCGGCTGAGTTTTCGCGACAAGGTGCTCTTGCCGCCGCCGGAGCAGCCGATGACCATGATGCGCTCGGACTGGCGCAGCAGTCCGGCAACCTTTCGCATATCGTCGATATAAGCCGGCATTCTCGTCGCCTCTGCAAACAAAAAGCCGCGGGAAGATCGCCGCGGCTTTTGAAAAATGCAAGCGCTCGTTGATTATTCCGCTGCGATCAGCAGCTTTTTCTCGCGTGCGGCCTTCAGGCGTGCGAAGTCGTCGCCGGCATGGTGCGACGAACGCGTCAGCGGGCTCGAAGCCACCATCAGGAAGCCCTTGGTATAGGCGACCGTCTCGTAGGACTTGAATTCGTCAGGCGTAACGAAGCTCATCACCGCGTGGTGCTTGCGGGTTGGCTGCAGGTACTGGCCGATGGTCAGGAAGTCGACGTCTGCGGTCCGCAAGTCGTCCATCAGCTGCAGCACTTCGTTTCGTTCCTCGCCGAGACCGACCATGATGCCCGATTTGGTAAACATGGTGGGGTCCAGTTCCTTCACACGCTGCAGCAGGCGGATGGAGTGGAAGTAACGAGCTCCCGGACGAACCGTCAGGTAGTTGCCGGCAACCGTTTCCATGTTGTGATTGAAGACGTCGGGCTTTGCGGCAACGACGCGCTCCAGGGCACCGGGCTTCTTCAGGAAGTCGGGCGTCAGGATTTCGATGGTCGTCGTCGGCGAGGCAGCACGGATCGCCCAGATCACCTTCTCGAAATGCTCGGCGCCGCCGTCTTCCAGATCATCGCGGTCGACCGAAGTGATGACGACGTGGGAGAGCCCCATCTCCTTTACCGCCTTGGCGACATTCTCCGGCTCGGCCATGTCGAGCGCGTTCGGCTTGCCGGTCGAGACGTTGCAGAAGGCGCAGGCGCGGGTACAGATCTCGCCCATGATCATGAAGGTCGCGTGCTTCTTGTCCCAGCACTCGCCGATATTGGGGCAACCAGCCTCTTCGCAAACGGTGACGAGCTTATGCTCCTTCACGATCGAGCGCGTCTCCGCGTACCCCTTGGAGGTTGGCGCCTTGACGCGGATCCAATCCGGCTTGCGCAGGACCTCCTGGTCAGGCCGATGGGCCTTTTCGGGATGCCGCACACGCTTGGTGTCAGGATTGATCGTATCGAGAATGGTTACCATGGCAGTTCAAATCTCCGCCGCTCCATGCGGCAAAAGCCCTATCTATCGGCGGACTAGCCGCGCGACGAATATCAGCAAGCAGGCACCAAGAAAACCCGTGATGAAGTAGCCGAGCCTGCCGCCGGCCACCTCTATATGAAATTGCGCCAGAATCGCAGTTGCGACCACCGAGCCGACGATGCCGAGCACGATATTGAGCAATACTCCGTAGCGGACCTCCATCAGCTTGCCCGCGAGCCAACCCGCAAAGCCGCCGATGATGATCGCTGCGATCCACCCTACGCCTTCCATCCTGCCCTCGCCCCTTTACGATATCGCCCTTGCGATCAGAACCACGATGATGGCGCCGACACACCATAAACATGATGATCGGCTTTTGCTTTTTCCACCTTCGACAATAGGGAGGAAACGATCAAGCGTTCAGGACACGACCATAAGCATCCAGAACCGCTTCCTTCATCGTTTCGGAAACCGTCGGATGCGGGAAGATCGTGTGCATCAGTTCCTCTTCCGTGGTCTCTAGGTTCATTGCGACGACAAAGCCCTGGATGAGCTCGGTGACCTCAGCGCCAACCATGTGGGCGCCGAGCAGCTCGCCGGTCTTCCTGTCGAAGATGACCTTGCAGAGACCCTGATCTTCGCCAAGCGCGATCGCCTTGCCGTTGGCGGCAAAGGAGAAGCGACCGACACGGATGTCGCGGCCCAATTCCTTGGTCTTGGCTTCCGTGAGACCGACGGAGGCAACCTGCGGGTTGCAGTAGGTGCAGCCCGGGACCTTGCCCTTGTCGGTCGCATGAACGTTCGGCAGGCCGGCGATCTTCTCGACGCAGACGACGCCTTCGTGCTCCGCCTTGTGAGCGAGCATCGGCGGGCCGGCGACGTCACCGATCGCGTAAATGCCAGGAACGTTGGTCTTGCCGTAGCCGTCGATGACGACGCAGCCGCGATCCGTCTTGACGCCGACACCCTCAAGGCCGAGGTTTTCGATGTTGCCCTGCACGCCGACAGCCGAAATCATGCGATCCGCCGTGATCTGCTGTATCTTTCCATCCGACGTCTCGACATGCGCGGTGATGCTGTTGGCGGATTTTTCGACCTTCGCGACCTTGGCGCTCGTGAAGATCTTCATGCCGCGCTTTTCCATCTGCTTGCGGGCGATCGCAGTAACTTCCGCATCCTCGACCGGCATGATGGTAGGCAAGACTTCGACCACCGTCACGTCCACGCCCATCGACAGATAGAAGCTTGCGAATTCGATGCCGATCGCGCCCGAGCCCATGACGATCAACGACTTCGGCAGTACATCCGGCTTCAGCGCTTCGAAATAGGTCCAGATCAGCTTACCGTCCGGCTCGATGCCCGGCAGGGCGCGGGGACGCGCACCCGTTGCAACGATGATGTGCTTGGCGGTGTAAGTGCCCTCGCCCTTGACGCCCTTCGGCACGGGATGCTGTGGCTCGACGACCGGCTTCGAGGACTTGCCGACGACGATCTCACCCGGCTTGGTGATCTTGGCCTCGCCCCAGATCACGTCGACCTTGTTCTTCTTCATCAGGAAGCCGACGCCTCCGTTGAGGCGTGCGGAGACGGCGCGCGAGCGGGCAACGACCGCCTTCACGTCGGCGCTAACCTTGCCTTCCAGCACGAGACCGTAGTCCTTCAGGTGGTTGGAATGGTCGAGAATTTCGGCCGAGCGGAGCAGAGCCTTGGTTGGAATGCAGCCCCAGTTCAGGCAAATGCCGCCCAGATGCTCGCGTTCGACGATCGCGGTCTTGAGACCGAGCTGGCTGGCGCGCACAGCGGCGACATAGCCCCCTGGTCCGGAGCCGATGATGATGACGTCGTAGTTCTCAGCCATGTTTCCCTGCCTTTGCTATCGGGCGTCGCGGGTGAGAAGCACCCACTCGTGTTTCCTGCCGTTTTCGAAGAAGGCCACGGCATTCGTTCGCGCCGCCTCCGAAAATCCATTCTTCTTGTAAAGCGACAGAGCCGCCTCGTTGTAACCTGCGGTAATCAGGCTGACCGGCGCATTTTCCGCACGCTCAATCTGATCCATGAGAAGCCGTCGACCGATCCCGATGCCACGCAGATGGCTGTAGACACCGAGCGTTCCGACAAACCAGCTTCCCACCACCATTTTCTGCAGATCGATGACCGGCTTCAGCGCCGGGCGATCCGCCTCGATATTCCGTATGCCTTCGCCGAGACCGTAGCCGATCGCGGCTCCCGCGATCTCGCCATGGGCTTCTGCAATCACGGCGTCGCTCCAGTTGCCTTGCCCCTGGTCGCCACGCAGCTTCTGCCGTCCACGCTCCATCGGCGTATCGCCGCCACCGTTTCCAAGCTCCACCAGCCAGAGCCAGGAGGCGAAACCATGGGAAGCGATGTCCGTGAGTAAAGCCAGCTCCGTCGCATCCTCCCGCGTCGCGGGACGAAGCGAAGCGAAGGATCCCATGCTCAAAGCCCCAGCATCATCCGCACAGTCGATTCCATGCCGCGCCCGAGAGCGCGGGTATTTTCAGCGTCGAGGTGAATACCGTCGAGAGGTGTCGTCTTCGCCACTGAATTGCCGTCGAAGAAGCCGCAGCCGAGCTCGTCCGCGAGATCACGATAAAGGGTCGGAAGCTTTGCCGACTCCTCGATAGCGCCGACGAACGATGCCGCAAATGGCACGTTTGCCGTCTCACGCACCTTCGGCGGCGCGACAATCAGGATGTCCGGACCGTCGAATTCGAAGGGCCAGGCATGGTTGCGGATCAACCGCACCAGCCGGGCGATGCCCTGGCAGGCGGCAAAGGCCGAACCCGCCACGACAGGCTTCATGTCGTTGGTGCCGAGCAGCAAAATGACGAGATCAATCGGCGCATGGCTCTGCAGAATCGTCGGAAGGATGCGTGCGCCATTCCGGTCGCAGTCGGCGAGATGGTCGTCGAAGGCGGTGGTTCGCCCATTCAATCCTTCAGCGATGATCCGCACTTCGTTGCCGAGTGCCGCCTGAAGCGCACTTGGCCAACGATCCTTGTAGGCATGACGTCCGATCGTGTCGGCGTCATAGCCCCAAGTCAGCGAGTCACCATAGCAAAGAACGGTCTTCGTCATTTCCGCCTCCGCTCCGGTCTCAGACGAGCATACCCATCGGATTTTCGATGTAGCCCTTGAACGCCTGCAGCAGTTCCGCACCAAGCGCGCCGTCGACGCAGCGATGGTCGGTCGACAGCGTGACCGTCATCACGGTTGCGACAGCCAGCTGGCCGTTCTTGACGACGGGGCGCTGCTCGCCCGCGCCGACTGCGAGGATCGTTGCATGCGGCGGGTTGATGACGGCTGCGAACTGCTTGACGCCCATCATGCCCATGTTGGAGACCGAGCTGGTTCCGCCTTGGTATTCTTCGGGCTTCAGCTTGCGATCCTTGGCGCGCTTGCCGAGATCACGCATCTCGTTGGAGATGGCCGACAGGGTCTTCTCCTCGGCCTTGCGGATGATCGGGGTGATCAGGCCGCCAGGGATCGAGACGGCAACGCCGACATCGGCGTGCTTGTGCTTGACCATGTTGGCTTCGGTCCAGGAGACGTTCGCATCCGGAACATCGCGCAGAGCCAGCGCCATAGCCTTGATGACCATATCGTTGACCGACAGCTTGTAGGACGGCGCACCATCCTTGCGGGGAGCGGCATCGTTCAGCTGGGCACGCAGAGACATCAGTGCATCGAGCTCGCAATCCACGGTGACGTAGAAGTGCGGCACAGTCTGCTTGGACTCGACGAGGCGCTTGGCGATGACCTTGCGCATGCCATCATGCGGCACGAGCTCGTAAGAGCCCGGTTCGAACAGCTTGAGAACGCTCTCGTCCGATGCGCCCTTCGGGGCTGCAGCAGGAGCCGGTGCGGCAGCCTGCGGAGCAGCAGCAGCCGGAGCAGCCTTTGCACCACCACCTGACACGGCCGCTTCGACATCGCTCTTGACAACGCGGCCGTGAGGGCCGGAGCCTGATATGGCCGAGAGATCGATACCGGATTCCTTGGCGAGTCGACGCGCAAGCGGCGAGGAGAAGGTGCGATTTCCGCCTGCGGGAGCCGCTGCAGGAACCGGTGCGGCAGCAGCCGGAGCCGGTGCTGCCGGCGCTGCTTCCGTCTTCGGGGCTTCAGCAGCCTTCGGCGCCGGTGCGGCAGAGCCTGCACCGCTTGCAGCAGCGGATACATCTTCGCCATCGGCAGCAAGCACGGCGATCAAGGCATTGACCTTGACGCCTTCCGTGCCGGCAGGAACGACGATCTTGGCAACCGTCCCCTCATCGACGGCTTCGACTTCCATCGTTGCCTTGTCGGTTTCGATTTCCGCAATGATGTCGCCCGACTTGACCGTGTCGCCTTCCTTGACGAGCCACTTGGCCAGATTGCCTTCTTCCATCGTCGGAGAGAGGGCAGGCATCGTGATGTTGATAGGCATCGAAATACCCTCCCCTTGTTACTTGTAGCAAACGGCCTTTACGGCATCGACGACCTCGGCGACGCTCGGCAGTGCGAGCTTCTCGAGATTGGCGGCGTAGGGCATCGGAACGTCCTTGCCGGCGATCGTGAGAACCGGCGCATCGAGGTAGTCAAAGGCCTGCTGCATGACGCGAGTAGCGATTTCGGTGCCGACCGAGTTCTGCGGATAGCCTTCCTCGACGGTGACCAGACGGCCGGTCTTCTTGACCGATTCAATCACGGTCGGAAGGTCCATCGGGCGCAGCGTGCGCAGATCGATCAGCTCGGCATCGATGCCGATCTTTTCGAGTTCGGCGACGGCCTTGGTGGCATAGGTCATGCCGATGCCGAAGGAGACGATCGTGACGTCCTTGCCCGGACGATGGATGCGAGCCTTGCCGATCGGGAGAACGAAATTATCGAGCTTCGGCACATCGAAATGCTGACCGTAGAGGATTTCGTTCTCGAGGAAGACAACAGGGTTCGGATCGCGGATGGCAGCCTTGAGCAGACCCTTTGCGTCGGATGCCGTGTAGGGCATGACGACCTTGAGGCCCGGGATCTGGCTGTACCATGCCGAGTAGTCCTGGCTGTGCTGGGCACCGACGCGGGCAGCTGCACCGTTCGGGCCGCGGAAGACGATCGGAGCACCCATCTGGCCACCGGACATGTAGAGCGTCTTGGCGGCGGAGTTGATGATCTGGTCGATCGCCTGCATGGCGAAGTTGAAGGTCATGAACTCGACGATCGGCTTCAGACCGGACATGGCAGCACCGACGCCGACGCCGGCAAAGCCGTGCTCGGTGATCGGGGTGTCGATGACGCGGCGGGCGCCGAATTCCTGCAGAAGACCCTGGGTGACCTTGTAGGCGCCCTGGTATTCGGCAACTTCTTCGCCCATGACGAAGACGCTGTCGTCGGCGCGCATTTCTTCGGCCATGGCATCGCGAAGCGCTTCGCGAACAGTCATGGAGACCATTTCCGTACCAGCCGGAATTTCCGGATCGTTCGGCACGGCAGCCTTCGGCTCGGCCGGAACCGGAGCAGCAGCGGCAGCAGGCTTTTCTTCCGCCTGCGAAGCGGCAGCGGCAGGTGCGCGCTGCGCCGCAGGTGCGGCAGAGATGTCGGACGCCGATTCGCCGTCCTGAAGCAGGACCGCGATCTTGGCATTGACCTTCACGTTTTCTGTGCCGGCCGGAACCAGGAGCTTGCCGATGACGCCTTCATCGACGGCTTCGACTTCCATCGTTGCCTTGTCGGTTTCGATTTCGGCGATCACGTCACCAGACTTGACGGTGTCGCCTTCCTGCTTGAGCCACTTGGAAAGCGTGCCTTCTTCCATCGTCGGAGAGAGGGCGGGCATGAGAATATCGATTGGCATGGGTCGTCCCTCCCCGATTAGAGCAGAATGTCAGTGTAGAGCTCGGATGCATCCGGCTCCGGATCGGACTGGGCGAAGTCGGCGCTGTCGGCAACGACATCGCGGACATCCTTGTCGATCGCCTTCAGATCGTCTTCCGAGGCCCAACCCTTCTCAAGGAGGCGCGCACGCACCTGCTCGATCGGATCCTGCTCGGAGCGCATCTTCTGCACTTCTTCCTTCGTGCGGTACTTCGCCGGGTCGGACATCGAGTGACCGCGATAGCGGTAGGTCAGCATCTCGAGGATGATCGGACCCTTGCCGGAGCGGCAATGCTCGAGGGCTTCGTCGGCTGCGGCCTTTACGGCGCGGACATCCATGCCATCGACCTGGATGCCGGGGATGCCGAAGCCGGAGCCACGCAGGGAGTAGTTCGACTGCGCGGTCGCGCGGGCAGTCGAGGTGCCCATGGCGTAACGGTTGTTTTCGACGATGTAGATGATCGGGAGCTTCCAGAGAGCAGCCATGTTGAAGCTCTCGTAGACCTGGCCCTGGTTCGCAGCACCGTCACCGAAGTAAGCGACGGAAACGCTGTCATTGCCGCGGTAGCGATTGGCGAAAGCGAGACCCGTTCCGAGCGAAACCTGGGCGCCGACGATGCCGTGACCGCCGTAAAAATGTTTCTCTTTCGAGAACATGTGCATCGAGCCGCCCTTGCCACGCGAATAACCGCTACGGCGGCCGGTCAGTTCGGCCATGACGCCACGCGCGCTCATGCCGGTCGCCAACATATGGCCGTGATCGCGATAGGCGGTGATAACCTGATCGCCTTCTTTCTGCGCCATCTGCATGCCGACGACGACGGCTTCCTGACCGATGTAGAGGTGACAGAAGCCGCCAATGAAGCCCATGCCGTAGAGCTGCCCGGCCTTCTCTTCGAAGCGGCGGATCAGCAGCATTTCGCGGTAGGCCTTGAGCTCCTCGTCGCGCGTGAAATCAGCGACAGGACCACCATTCGAGGCCTTGTTTGCCGGCTTTGCGCTAGTTTTACGGCTGGAAACGGTCGCGGTTTTTCGCGGCGCCATTCAACCCTCCCTATGGGTTTGTCGGTTCTTTGGTGGCGCACACCATAGGGAAGAAATTTAGCCACAGCAATGCCATAAATGCATGGCTCGTATTCATCAGTAAATCACTGATAAATAACGCTTTATATCGATTAACTGAATTTCGGTTAATTCGAATAGTGATTGAATATGACGATCTCATCGGCGCGAGAAACATTAAGCTGAAGACGCGCTTTCTCGTCCAGCATGTCCTTGTCCATCGAACCGTCGCTCAGCAGCGCGACCTGCTTTTCAAGATGCTCGCGCTTGCCTTTCAGAACCGCCAACTCCCTTTCGCGCGCTATCCGCTGGCGCTCGAACCCCTCGGTTGCCCGCAGACCGTAATCACCATGAATGCAATGATAGCCGAAGTAGGAGAGAAACGCGACCGTCATCGCGGGAACCACGAAACGACCGATCTTTTTCTTCTTGTGATGCTTTGTCCACATAAACGCACGCTCGAACGCATTACCTCGATGCGCTCAAGACTACCGGGCAGAGATTAACTGTCCGTTGACTATGAAAAATCGGGCAAGAAAAAACCCGCGCCTTCCGAAGGCGCGGGTCGAAGTGGTTGAAATCAGGCGCAATTAGCCGCGGATGATCGAGCGACCGGCATAGCGGGCCTGCGGGCCAAGACCTTCTTCGATGCGGATCAGCTGGTTGTACTTGGCGAGGCGGTCCGAGCGCGACAGCGAGCCGGTCTTAATCTGACCGCAGTTGGTGGCAACCGCCAGATCGGCAATCGTCGAATCTTCGGTTTCGCCCGAACGGTGCGACATGACGGCGGTGTAGGCTGCCTTGTGCGCGGTGTTGACGGCATCGAGCGTTTCCGTCAGCGAGCCGATCTGGTTAACCTTGATGAGGATCGAGTTGGCGACGCCCATCTTGATGCCGTCGCGCAGGCGAGCCGAGTTGGTGACGAAGAGATCATCGCCGACCAGTTGAACCTTCTTGCCAGCGAGATCGGTCAGCGCCTTCCAGCCGTCCCAATCGTCCTCGGCCATGCCGTCTTCGATCGAGACGATCGGATACTGGCCCGCGAGCTGCGCGAGGTATTCTGCCATGGCGCCCGGCTCCAGCGTGCGGCCTTCGCCTTCGAGAACGTACTTGCCATCCTTGAAGAATTCCGTCGAGGCGCAATCGAGGCCAAGGCAGATATCGTCTCCAGGCTTGTAGCCGGCTTTCTCGATCGACTTCATGATGAAGTCGAGGGCTTCAGGGGCGCTCTTCAGGCCCGGTGCGAAGCCGCCTTCGTCGCCGACGTTGGTGTTGTGGCCCTGAGCCGACAGTTCCTTCTTGAGGACGTGGAAAACTTCCGAACCCATGCGAACGGCTTCGCGAATGGAATCGGCGCCGACCGGCAGGATCATGAACTCCTGGAAGTCGATCGGGTTATCGGCATGCGCGCCACCGTTGATGATGTTCATCATCGGGACCGGCAGCAGGTGGGCGCTGGCGCCACCGACATAACGGTAGAGCGGCAGGCCGGCAGCCTGGGCAGCAGCCTTGGCAACCGCGAGCGATACGCCGAGGATGGCGTTGGCGCCGAGGCGCGACTTGTTCGGCGTGCCGTCCAGTTCGATCATGATGTTGTCGATCTGGATCTGGTTTTCGGCATCAATGCCGCCGATCGCGTCAAAGATTTCGGTGTTGGCGGCTTCGACAGCCTTTTCAACACCCTTGCCGAGATAGCGATTGCCACCATCGCGAACTTCAACAGCTTCGTGAGCACCGGTGGAAGCGCCCGACGGCACCGCCGCACGGCCCATGCTGCCGTCTTCGAGATAGACATCGACTTCGACAGTCGGATTGCCACGGCTGTCGAGAATCTCGCGGGCGATAATGTCGGTAATTGCAGTCATCGGTTCTTCCTGCTCGGTGGGTGATAACGTTGGAAGCCTGTTTAATCGAAGGCACACAAATTACAATGCCACACTGACGACAGATGGCATGCCACGGCCCTAACGGGTGAATATGTCAGGCTTTTGAAGCCACGCCCCGGCCGTTGGTTCGAGACAACGCTTATCAACTTTCAAAACCTGAAGTTTTGGAAATATAAATTTTGATCTTCAAGCTGGTTGCAAATTTATCGACCAGTAACCAATCACATTTATAGTTAATGGCCGAAAGGAAATAACAACTTCTTCGGCAGGCGTTATTGCATGATGCGCTTCCTTATGCGGCCAAGCCGCCTGCCACGATCCGTAGCTGCTGCTCGAAAATTTCCAATGGTTTCAGAAACGACGTCGTTCACTATTACAATTTACGGGGCATAGGATGAAACTCAATATTGCACGAGGCCTTGCCATCTTCGCGGTGGTCGTCGCCGCCGGGCTCATTGCTTCGATCGGCATACAAAACTACGCCTTCAATAAGCTACGCGTGAACGGCGAGATGTACCGGCAAATCGTCTACGGCAAGGATCTCGTTGCCGATATTCTGCCGCCGCCCCTCTATGTCGTTGAATCCTACATGCTTGCACTCGAGGCGGTGCAGCGCCCGGAGGTCGCCGGAAAGAACATCGACCGCATTCAGAATGTCCTGAAGCCCGCCTATGAGGATCGCCGCAAGTATTGGCAGGCAACCGCGCTCAGCACAGACCTCAAGGAAAAGCTTCTGAACGACGTCCTCATCAAAGGCGATACGTTCTGGAAGGTGATGCAGGACGAACTCGCGCCCGCCATCCTTAACCACGACTCTGCGGTCATCCCGACAGCCTTCGAGAAGCTTGCGACAAATTTTCATATCCACGAAACGGCGGTCAACCAGCTCGTTGATATGGCGAACGCTTTCCTGGCAAAGGCTGAAAAAGACGCGGCCGAACAGACAAGCATTCTCTCGGCGATCACGATTGCATCTGCGGCGGTCTCGCTTTGCCTGCTTCTTGGGGGCCTCTACGCCTTCCGCCGGCGCGCCATCGTGCCACTTTCGGCGATGCGCGACTACATGGCGATCCTGGCGGGCGGCGACTATTCCAAGGAAGTCCCCTTCAGCCACCGTGTCGATGAAATTGGCGAAATGGCACGCGCCGTCACGGTGTTCCGCGAATCGGCGCAAGAACGGAACAAAATCCGCGAACACCAGGATGCGGAGCGCCTGGCCCAAGCCCAGCGCGATGCAGCGCTGGCCGCCTCCAAGGCTGATGAGGATGCCGGCCGCGAACGCATCATCGTGAGCCTAAGCCGCGGCCTGGACCGTCTTTCCCGCGGCGACCTCACCGTCCAGCTCAACGAAGCATTCGCGCCAGATTACGAGAGGCTACGCGAGCAGTTCAATTCGAGCGTCCGCACGCTTTCCGGCACAATGAGGGATATAGCGACAGCAACCACTACGGTCAGGACTGGCACCAGCGAAATCGCAACAAGCACGGACGATCTGGCCCGGCGAACGGAACATCAGGCCGCGTCGCTGGAGCAGGCAGCCTCGGCGCTAGATCAGATCACGGTTACGGTCAAAAACTCGTCGGAACGCGCCCATGAAGCAAACGCGATGATGACGGTGACGAAGGAAAGCGCCAGCTATTCGGCAACTGTCGTACACGAGGCCGTAGCTGCGATGGAGAAGATCGAAGCATCATCCGTGCATATCGGCGAAATCATCAACGTCATCGACGAGATCGCCTTCCAGACCAACTTGCTCGCGCTCAATGCTGGTGTTGAGGCCGCTCGTGCAGGCGAGGCCGGAAAGGGTTTTGCCGTCGTGGCGCAAGAAGTGCGCGACCTCGCCGGCCGCTCTGCCAAGCTGGCGAAGGAAATCAAGCAGTTGGTCGAGACTTCGTCCAGTCAGGTGTCAACCGGCGTTGCCTTGGTGAACCGCACCGGCGAAGCCTTGAACAGTATCGATCAGCAGGTGCTGAAGGTGACGACGCTGATCGAGGCGATCGTGCGCTCTTCCTCTGAACAGACGACCGCGCTCGTCGAGGTCAATGCCGCCGTCAACACCATGGACAGCGTCACCCAACAAAACGCCGCGATGGCGGAGGAAACCAGCGCAGCCTGCCGCGAGCTTGGCAACGAGGCGCTACACCTCAATCACCTGCTCTCCCGCTTCGCTCTCGAAGGCACGGAGAGGACGGCAGGATCGGCATATTCCACAACGACGAGGTTGGCGCTCGCCGGTTGACGGCGAGCACGTCCATCCATTTATCCCGCCTTGGCAATCGCATCGAAGGCCAGCAGCTTTTCGAGAAGCCGCGGCATATCCCGCAGATAGACCATGTTGGGACCATCCGAAGGCGCATTGTCAGGATCTTCGTGGGTTTCCACGAATACGCCAGCGACGCCGACGGCGACCGCCGCACGCGCGAGCGTCTCCACGAACTCGCGCTGCCCTCCGCTCGAACCGCCCTGCCCGCCCGGCTGCTGGACCGAATGCGTGGCGTCGAAGACCACGGGGGCGCCCATCGCCACCATGATAGGCAGCGATCGCATGTCGGAGACCAGCGTATTGTAGCCGAAGGAAGCACCGCGTTCGCAAAGCAAGATGTTCGGATTTCCGCTCGAATTCAGCTTGTTGAGGACGTTCTTCATGTCCCAGGGCGCGAGGAACTGCCCCTTCTTGACGTTGATGACGCGGCCGGTCTTGGCGGCGGCAACGAGCAGGTCGGTCTGACGGCTGAGGAAAGCTGGGATCTGCAGGATGTCGACGACAGTGGCCACCTCGGCACACTGCTCTTCGGTATGAATGTCGGTCAGGACAGGAAAGCCGTATTCCTTCTTGAGATCGGTGAACACTTCAAGCGCCGTTTCGAGGCCGATACCGCGCTGCGCTGACAGCGACGTCCGGTTCGCCTTGTCAAAGGAGGACTTGTAGACGAGGCCGAGACCAAGCTTGTCGCAGAGTTCCTTCAGCACACCGGCGACCATGAAGGCATGCTCGCGGCTCTCCATCTGACAAGGCCCGGCAATCAGCGACAGCTTGCCGGAATTCGAAAAGGTGACGCGGCCGGCGCCTTCGCCGACCACGACTTCGGAATTTGTCTGGCTCATCGTTTCTCCTCGAAGGCGAAGAGAGCGCCCTGTCCGGGCGCGGCCTTCACCAGAATTCGATTGTTCTTGCGCGTATAGGTCATCCCGTTAGCAGCCAATTGCGCTTCTGTCACGGCGAGATCGCCGACTTTGAAAACGATGGCAACACCACGCAGACCGCGATCGTCGGAAGGCGCAGGGATGTCGAAGTAGGCGTCCAGTCCATCCGGGGAGAGAACACTCACTCTGGCATTCGGAGTTGTCACACTCACACCGAAGGCCTCATTGGTCGTTCCCAAGCTGTGGGCGGCGGCGCGCAGGAATGGTCCAAACGCCTTGGGGTCGGGTGCCCCAAGCACGATCTCTGCGATCCCAACCACCCCATTTGGATGCACTTGCAGGGCTTTCCGGTCGGCTGGCAGCGGGTTGACACGTTGGCATGTGAAGAAAAAGAAATCGGGAGCGCGCAGGTCAACTGCAAAGGCGAGCTTGAATGCGGCCGTCACCTCCGAGCCACCGGGCATCTTCATCGGCCGCTCGAACTGCAGCATCTCGCCGCCATTGATCTTTTCGGACAGAAATCGGGCATGGTCGCGATCGGCATCCGCCGTCGCAAAGACCACGGCAGACAGGCCATCGTCTCCACATCGGAATCGAAAGGCACGGTCCCGCGCGGTGAAGACATTGCCTTTCTGCGCCGAAGCTTCATGCAGTTCGGCATTAGCGACCCCGAGAGGCTCCAGATAAGTTTCGTCGGCGAAGAATATGCAGGCATTCTCGGTCCCAAACGGGTGCCGGGCGTCGGGCGCGACGGTGAATCCCAGCTTTCCGAGACGCTCGCGTGAGAGCCTGATATTTGGAACCGGCAGCACGATGTGGTCCAGCGGATGTGCTTCGCTCATGACAACTTCTCCGGAATTTGCGAAGATGTGCGCCGGGCAACAGGACAATGCAACCCCCTTCTACGCTTTCGGTCAAATGAGACGCAAAAACTCACCAAGTTGCAGGCAAGTTTTACGAAAATTTAGGTACTTGCGGAACACATATGGAACATATAGTGTCTGTTCTGGCTTTGTTTCACGACTCTGGGGTTCAACTTCGATGCTGACGCGCAAGCAACAGGAGCTTCTTCTCTTCATTCACGAGCGAATGAAGGAGTCCGGTGTCCCCCCTTCTTTTGATGAAATGAAGGATGCCTTGGACCTCGCGTCGAAGTCAGGCATCCACCGCCTGATTACCGCGCTGGAGGAACGGGGCTTCATTCGCCGACTGCCGAATCGAGCCCGCGCTCTGGAAGTCATCAAACTGCCCGAGGCATATAACCCGAGCCTGCAGCCCCGCCGCGGTTTTTCGCCGAGCGTTATCGAAGGCAGCCTCGGCAAACCACAGCCAGTTGTGGCACCGAAGCCAGCGCCGCAGGGTGACAACGGCGGTTCTGCCTCTGTACCGGTCATGGGACGGATTGCTGCCGGCGTACCGATTTCGGCAATTCAGAACAATACCCATGACATCACGGTTCCCGCGGACATGCTTGGCCCAGGCGAGCACTATGCGCTTGAGGTCAAGGGCGACTCGATGATCGAGGCCGGCATCTTTGATGGCGACACGGTAATCATCCGCAACGGCAGCACCGCCAATGCCGGCGACATCGTTGTTGCGCTTGTCGATGATGAGGAAGCGACGCTCAAGCGCTTCCGCCGGAAAGGCGCCTCCATTGCACTTGAGGCGGCGAACCCGGCTTACGAGACGCGCATTTTCGGGCCTGACCGTGTCAAGGTCCAGGGCAAGCTTGTCGGCCTCATTCGCCGCTATCATTGAAGGCAAGCGGCTCGCCGTCAAAGGTGCCGCTTCGCCAATTATACGCCCGATGGCGGATCCAAGGGCGGTCGAGCTTCGTATAGGCCGCCGTGACGACGGGCTACCTTGATCGTCGATCCTTACCTCAGCGGCACCAAAGCGACGCAAGGTTTCGCCGGTGAACAAAAGTGCGCCTGACCGGCACCCCGTCGTGCGGAGGCGAGCGGGTGTCACGACGATATCGGCCGTATCGCCGGCAGCGCCGAAGTAATCGGGATTTTCGACGATCGTCACGACGTAGCCGTTATCGTGCGTGGCTGTGCACCAGGCGCCTTTCAGGCATACAAATCGGTTCTCAGCGCTCGTCGCAGCCTGACGTAACGCATCGCGGGCATTGCGCAATTCCACGGCAGATAACCTTTCCGATCTGCCTTGACTGTCCCGCCGCCTGATAGCGTTGACACCCTCCAACAATTGCGGTGGTTGATCTAGCTCCGCGGCGAGCGCCCTTCGCCATTGGTCGAAAATGAAGTCAGGCGGATGCGGCCGGTTCGGTGCAAGGACTTGTCCTCTCACAATCGCGACGAGATTGCCGTCTTCGGCAATGACGATGTCGGGCGGCAGTTCGCTCGGCGCAACCGCAACAAGCACTGTTGCCAGCGCCGCAATGCCAGCGCCGAGGTAGCGGATCTTGGTGCGCAGAATGGCAAGTAAGAGGAACCCTGCAACCGCCACAGGAAAATACCAACCCGGCAATCTGCCGATATCGATATTGCCGCCCCAGGCCGAGACCATCTGGGCAATGGCGATCACGATGCCGAGCCCGAAACCGGCAATTTTCCACGGAATGACGTCGAGGCCAAAAGGTGTCAGCAGCATAGCGAACATGCCCATCGGCATCACCACGAAAGAGATCACCGGCATGGCCATGAGATTTGCCGGCAGACCATAAGCGCTGAGCCGGTGGAAGTGCTCGACGGCGAAAAGCGCGGTCGAGAAGCCGCCGATCATCGAGGTCAGCAGGATGCCACCAAAGAAGCGTATGATGAAAACGACGGGCTTTACTGCGGCGACCTGCAGCAAGGGATGTTCGCGCGGCGGCCTTCTTGACCAGATCGCGTAACCCGGGACGAGGGCAAGCGTCGCCGCAAACGACATCTGGAAGCTCGGGCCCAGGGCCTCGGATGGTGACAGGAGTAGGATCACCCACGCGGACAAGGCAATGTCGCGCAAGCTTATCGACGGGCGATCGAAGAACACCGCGGCGAGCATGATCGCCATCATGATGAATGCACGCTCCGCCGATACCGCGAAGCCCGAGATCATGTAGTAGGTCGTCAGCGCCACGAGCGCTCCGGCAGCGGCAATCTTCTTGGTCGGGTATGCCTGCACGATGGAAACAGGCTCAGCAACTGGCGCAGGCCGACGAAGAAGATGCCGGCAGACAGCGCCATGTTGAGGCCGGAGATTGCCACGATATGAGCCAGCCCCGCCTGCCGCAGAGCCTCGGTCGATTCCTGCGAGATTGCACGTCGCTCATCGGTGACAAGAGGAGCGGCGAAGGCGCCGGTGTCGCCCTGCAGGATTTCGCGGATACGGTCCCCTATTCCGCTTCGAAGCACGTCCAACCAGTTCACAGCGCTGTCCCAAACGGACCGCTGATCGGTGGTTACAGGCGATGAAGCGCTTGGCGCGCCATAGAAGAAGCCATTCGGGCCGATGCCATCGAAATAGGCGCTGAAGGCAAAATCATTGAGCCCGGGCAGTGCTGGCCCAGCCGGCGGCGTCAATCGCGCCCGGCCCGTCACCCACTCACCGATGGCGAAAGGTTCCGCCTGCCCTCGCGCGACCATGGAAACGCGCTCAGGTGGCCGCTTTATCTCGGGCGATTGCGTCGATGAGACGGAGACGATGTAACGCCACCGGCCACGGCCATCTCCTTCCCGGCGCTCGACACGGCCGATGATCGTCGTCGTCACCGCTGTCCAATATGATGGTCGCCTTGCTCCACGTCTCGAACTGGGCCGCGAACATCCCCGTTACGCAGAGCAAGCCCGCCAATGCGAGATTTCGAATGAGCCTGCGCCCCGGGCCCGCCATCAGCGCGACAACGGCGAATGCCGCGAACCACGCCACCATCCGGAGCTCGGCCTGGGCACTTCCAAGCACGAACCAGAGGATCGCGCCCGCCCCAGCGAAGACGGGCGAAACCAGGAAGAACCCCCCATGCTCTATCTCCGTTGCCACGGCGAGCCGAAGCCACACGGTACAACGATCCGACGCAGTCCTTATCCGTGTCGGCCACGGCACGAAGGATTGCGTCCGGAAAGTTAGCGGTGGTTCCGCAGGAACTCGTGGCACGAGGAAAGAAGGCTGTGCCGCGCGCCCAAACGCGTCCGCGCCGGGTGTTGCTTCCCTCACCTCCAATGGCCTCAACCCCGGCATGCATTGCGCCCAAAAACAGCCGCCCCTACAACCAGAATGAAAGCTCACGGGCTTCCACGCAAGAATAATCGATTGAAATCTGAAGGAAAATCGGAAGCCGGAAAAGCTAAGGATAATCATCAGCTTCTGCTATGCGCAGGGGTCATCGCAGAAGTGCCCAAAAGTTGATACTGCGATGCACAAAATGGCGTCACGGTAACTTGGCATTAGGCGCGCGATCATATAGCAATCATCGACGACGCTTAACCCTATGGCGCTTTTATGGCGCCAACCGCCAGTTTGGAGGATCATAATGACGGAACAAAGCGCAACACTGAAAATCGGTGACAAATCAGTCGATCTCGCCGTCAAGAGCGGCACGATCGGTCCTGACGTCATCGATATCGGCGCCCTGTACAAGAACACGGCTTCCTTCACGTACGATCCTGGTTTCACCTCGACCGCGTCCTGTGAATCGAAAATCACCTATATCGACGGTGACGCCGGCGTACTGCTGCATCGCGGCTATCCGATCGAGCAGCTCGCCGAGCACGGCGACTTCCTCGAAGTCTGCTATCTGCTTCTCTACGGAGAACTGCCGACCGCAGCCCAGAAGAAGGACTTCGACTATCGCGTGACGCATCACACGATGGTGCATGAGCAGATGAGCCGGTTCTTCACGGGCTTCCGCCGCGATGCACATCCGATGGCTGTCATGTGCGGTTGCGTCGGCGCGCTGTCGGCGTTCTACCACGACTCCACCGACATCACCGATCCGCATCAGCGCATGGTCGCAAGCCTGCGTATGATCGCCAAGATGCCAACGCTGGCCGCCATGGCCTACAAGTATCACATCGGCCAGCCCTTCGTTTACCCGAAGAACGATCTCGACTACGCGTCGAACTTCCTGCGCATGTGCTTTGCAGTTCCTTGCGAGGAATATGTGGTCAATCCGGTTCTGGCCCGCGCCATGGACCGCATCTTCATCCTGCACGCCGACCACGAGCAGAACGCGTCGACCTCGACCGTCCGCCTCGCCGGCTCGTCGGGTGCAAACCCGTTTGCCTGCATCGCAGCCGGCATTGCATGCCTCTGGGGCCCGGCACACGGCGGCGCCAACGAGGCAGCGCTGAACATGCTGACTGAGATCGGCACTGTTGACCGCATTCCGGAATACATCGCCCGCGCCAAGGACAAGCACGATCCGTTCCGCCTGATGGGCTTCGGTCACCGCGTCTACAAGAACTACGATCCGCGCGCAAAGATCATGCAGAAGACGACGCATGAGGTTCTCGGCGAACTCGGCGTCAAGGACGATCCGTTGCTCGAAGTTGCGATGGAACTCGAGCGCATCGCCCTGACCGATGAATACTTCATCGAGAAGAAGCTCTATCCGAACATCGACTTCTACTCCGGCATCACGCTGAAGGCCCTGGGCTTCCCCACGACCATGTTCACCGTGCTGTTTGCCCTGGCCCGTACGGTCGGCTGGATTGCCCAGTGGAACGAGATGATCGAAGATCCGGAGCAGCGTATCGGTCGCCCGCGCCAGCTTTATGTCGGCGAACCGGAGCGCGACTACGTGCCGGTTTCCAAGCGCTAATTGGCGATCACAGACAGCAAAAAGCCCGGTCAGAAATGACCGGGCTTTTTCTTTTGGAGAACGTCGAGAACAATCTCCGCCGCATGTTCTCCCGGCGGCTTCTCGGTCTGCATTCTCTGCCAGAGAACGTCGAAGCCCTGCATCATTGCCTGCCGTGGCAGGCTATCCGCTGAAAGCTTCTCCATCCAGCGAGCGAAGCTGCCGCCTCGGACCACGTCGTTGATATACTCGGGCACAACAGCGTAATCGGCGATCAAGTTCGGAAGCGCAGCACTCCACGTTTTGATCTTGCTGGTCATGAGCCTGATGATCCAGTCCGTCTTGTACGCCGAAACACAGGGAACGCCCGTCAAAGCCAGCTCAAGCACGACAGTGCCGGAGGCAGCCATGGCGGCATCGGCCTCCGTGAATGCTCGCCACTTCGCCTCGGCTCCCGTCACGATCTCCGGCTTGGCCGTCCAATCCTTGACGAGCTCACGGATCATGGCTTCACGGCGTGGCATCGTCGGCAAGATGAAACGCATCTCGCCGTTGCGCGCTACCAACTCGCTAATGGCATCGCCAAAGTGTGGCAGCAGCTTGGCGATCTCCGACGAGCGCGAACCCGGCAGAAGCATGACTGTCTTGCGGTCGGCCTGGTTTCGCGGCTTCGTCTGCGCGCGCTGGCGTCGTGCATCCAACAGGTTGGGATCGGCTGTCAAGCGGTGGCCGACATAAGTTGTCGGCGGCCCGCCCAGCTTGCGCATCACGTCCGGTTCGAATGGCAACACAGCGAGCACATGGTCGACATAGGCGAGCATGCGCTGCGCCCGGTATTCCTTCCACGCCCATACGCTGGGGCAAACGTAGTTGACGACAGGCAAGCTGGGCAGCGCCGTGCGAACACGCTTTGCGACTCTGTGCGTGAAGTCGGGACTGTCGACGATAATAAGCACATCAGGCTTTGCGGCGATGATGGCCGACGCCGTCTCACCGATACGCCGAACGAGCCGCGGCAGCTTCGAAAGCACCTGGGTGATGCCCATGACCTGAAGGTCGGCGAAATCGAAAAGCGAGCGCAGACCCTGCGCCTCCAGCCCCTCGCCGCCAACGCCGATGAGTTCCACGTCGCCAGGAAACTTTCGTTTCAGAGCGGCGATCAGGTCGGCACCCAGGAGGTCGCCCGAAACCTCTCCAACAACAATGGCAACTCTCAGTGAAGCTTCGCTCACGCCAGCCCCCAGGATGACAATCCCCTATCCAGTCCGCATACAAAGATACCGGCTTCATCGGCAGCCTTGATGACGGCGTCGCGCTCCAGGATGAGCGAGCGGCCTGCCTCCACAGCCACTCCGGCAAGTCCTGCTCTCTGCACGTTCTCGATCGTCGAAATGCCGATCGATGGCAGGTCCGCGCGGATATCCTGCTGCGGTTTGCACAGTTTCACCAGCACGCCGCGGCGGCGCTGAGAAATTCGCCCCGCCGACCGCAGCTCGGTGACACGCCCCAGCATGCTGTCCGTGCCTTCCACGCCTTCGAGCGCGACAATGCGACCGCCGACCGACACCGACCCTTGGCCGACGTCCAGCCTGCCGAGCGCATCCGCTGCTTCTGCGGCTCGCGCGATGTCCTTCGCATCATCGGGGCTTGGTCGCACAGCGCCCAGCGGACCGACCGATGCCAGCAGATCCGGTGCGATCTCGTGCGCGCCGACGACCCGGCGCCCATTCTCTTCGATCAGCGTGATGACCATCCGCAACACGGTATCGTCGCCACCAGCGAGCAGCGTCCGGATTGTCGACGGTAATTTCACGAGGGTCCTCAGCGTCGGCCGCACTTCGCGCCATTCCGGACGCCGGCGTACACCACCAGACATCACGACGCGGTCGATGCCGTTGCCTTCGAATATCCGACTGAGAGCGGCAAAATCTCCGATCCCGATAACCGCATGGTCAAAGCCTTCCCAAGAGCGATCGGCCTCGTCCTTCAGAGCGATAATAAAGGGATTTTCACCTGCTTGCCGCGCCGCGGTGGCGACATAGGACGGCAGAAGCCCGCTACCTGCGATGATGGCCAAGCGGCCTTTTGCCATGTCACCCGCGAGAGCCAAGCATCACCCTTTCTGTCCCCTGGTCGGAGAGGAAAGAGCGCGATCGCTATCGGCTGCGATGAAGTCGAGGATCTGAAGGACCTGCTCGCAATCGGCGTATTCATCCCGGATCGCGGCGGCGTTGGCACGGATCGAACCGGCGCCTTCGAAGATCGCCTTGTAGGCGCGCCGCACGGCATGAATCGTCGCCCGGTCAACACCGGCGCGAGTCATGCCAACGACGTTCAGTCCACTCAGAAGGCCCGGATTGCCGTTCAGCATGCCATAGGGAATGACGTCATAGCTGACCGCAGAGAGACCGCCGACGAACGCCTGGCGACCGACACGCGTGAATTGGTGCACGGCACAGCCACCACCAAGAATGACACGGTCCTCAATCGTCACATGGCCGGCGAGCATCACGTTGTTGGACATGATGACGTTGTTTCCTACCCGGCAGTCATGGGCGATATGCGAATTCGCCAGGAAAAGGTTGTTGTCGCCGACAATCGTCTGGCCACCAAAATCGGCGGTACCCGTGTTCACCGTGACGCCCTCGCGGAACGTGCAGTTGTCGCCGACCGTCAAGGTCGTTTCTTCGCCGCCGTGATGGACGCTCTGCGGATCGCCGCCGATCACGGCCATCGGGAAAACGCGGCACCCCTTACCGAGCGTCGTCCTGCCGGATACGACCGAATGCGCCAGCAACTCCACGTTATCACCCAGCACGACCTTCGACCCGACATGGCAGAAAGGGCCGATCTTCACGTTCTCGCCAATCACGGCGCCATCTTCGACGACCGCCATGGCGTGAATGCTGGCGCTGGCTGCTATCGTGCTCATGCCTGATCCTTGCGAACGATCATCGCCCCGATGTCGGCTTCGGCGACGAGCGCTCCATCAACCTTAGCATCGCAATGGAACTTCCAGATATTACCGCGCTGTTTCTGTTTCTTCACGTGGTATTCGACGCGATCGCCGGGAACGACCGGCTTGCGGAAACGCGCGTTATCGATCGTCATGAAGTAGACGAGATTGCCGGTTTCGCCCTGCTTCTTGGCGCAGATCGCGCCGGCCGTCTGCGCCATCCCCTCGATGAGCAGAACTCCCGGCATAATTGGCGATTCCGGAAAGTGACCGGTGAAATGCGGTTCGTTTGCAGTCACGTTCTTGATACCGACCGCGGATTCGTCGCCATCGATCTCGATAATCCGGTCTACGAGCAAGAACGGATACCGGTGTGGCAGCAGCTTCATGATCTCGATGATATCTGCCGAAGAGAGCGAAGTCTTTGCTTCCTCAGTCATTCTTTTCTCCCGTTTTCTTGCCGCCGGTTGATCGCGCCAAAATCGCGGCCGTCTCCCGTAGAAAATCGTTGATGGGGCGGGCCGGCACACCGCCGTAGCGCTCACCAGCGGGGATGTCTCCGATCACGCCGCTCTTTGCAGCGATCTGCACCCCGTCGCCAATCTTGATATGTCCGTTCAGTCCTGCCTGACCGCCGATCTGCACGCCGTCGCCAAGCACCGTGCTGCCGGCAATGCCGACCTGCGAAACGATGGCACAGTGACGCCCGATGCGGACGTTGTGGCCGATCTGGACCTGATTGTCGATCTTCGTGCCCTCGCCGACGACCGTATCATCCATCGTACCACGATCAATCGTTGTATTCGCGCCAATCTCGACATGATCCTGGATGATCACCCGGCCGATCTGAACGATCTTGATCATCCCGCGTGGACCCGGAGCGTAGCCGAAACCATCCTGGCCGATCCGTGCACCATTGTGAATGATGACGCTGTTGCCAATGAGGGCGCAGAGCACGCTTGCGCCAGCCGCGATCGTGCAATTGCGGCCGATCTTGACGTTGGGCCCAATGATAGCGCCGGCGCCAATATGTGTACCCTCGCCGATTTCAGCGTGCGCACCGACCACCGCCATCGGCTCGATCGAAACCTTCCCTTCGAGACGGGCCGTAGGATCAACAACCGCGCGATCCGAAATACCAGGGGCTTCGGAAAAAAGGGCTTCTGGCCGCAGCGCCTTCGGGTAGAGGAATCCACCCGCCATCGCAAAGGCCGCATGGGCATTCTTCGAAATCAGAACAGGCAGATGATCCGGCACCAGCGAGCGCAGCCCCGCGCTGCAAAGCACTGCAGACGCTGCGCATGTCGCAAGCTCGTCCTTGCTCCGCTTCGAGATGATGTAACAGAGATCGCCCGCCTTCGCCCGACTTACGGGGGAAACGGAACGGATCACGACATCTGCATTTTTGGGGTCAGCAAGCTCTGCCCCAAGATACTGCGCCAACTCCGAGAGTTTCACGCCATCATGGGGCAGAAAAAAGCTATTTTGCTCCATCGGCAAATCTCCAGAACGGAATTCGGTTTTACGGTTCCGGACTGCCGATATCAGAATTGGTTGTTTATGCCAAACTTGAAGTGCTGCGTCTTGTCGAAGTCTTCCTTGGCGACCGGAATAGCGTAGTCGACGCGCAGCGTACCGAATGGCGACGCCCACATAAGACCAACGCCGACGGACGCACGGAGTGACGCATCTTCGCCGTTCACAGTATCACCGAGCGGGTCGACATCATTGCCGAACAGCGTGCCAGCGTCGGCGAACAAGGCGCCACGCAGGCCAAAGTCGCGCGGAACCAACGGGAGCGGGAACGTCGCTTCAGCCGAGACCGTGAAATAGGTCGTACCGCCGAGCGGATCGTCGTTTGCCCCGGCAATGCGCGGGCCGATGCCCTTGTTTTCGAAGCCTCTGATATCGCCGTTGGTCAGCGTGAACTGGTCAAAGACGTTCAGGCTCTTATCAAAGCCTACAACATAACCCGCCGAACCCGTAACCGAGCCGATAATGTCAGCATCATCGGCCAGCAGATGGAAATACCGCGCCTTGCCGTAGATCTTATAGAACTGCGAGTCACCGCCGATACCAGCAATTTCCTGCGTAACGCTTGCGTAGATGCCTTCGCGCGGCAGCGTCATGTCGTCAAGCGTGTTGTAGGTCAGCGTCTGCGAAACAGACGACTTTACCCATGGGCTATTCTCAACAAGGTTCTGATACGGCGCAGACAGATCGCTCAGCGAACCCGAGGGATCGTACTTCATCTGCTTGTAGTTGTAGCGGAACGTCGTCGCCAGATCTTCCGTGATCGGCGCCGTGGCACGAAGAACACCGCTGTTTTCTTCGTAGTCGTAGTTATCGTTGCTCGACGTCTCGCTGTGATTGAGGTCGAAACCGACAGCCAAACGGTAACCGAGGAAGTAAGGCTCAGTGAAGTTCAGGCCATAGGTACGAGAACCTTCCTGACCACCACCAGCGCTGATCTTGATATACTGACCGCGACCCAGGAAGTTCTTTTCCTCGACCGAGGCTTCAAGCAGCAGGCCGTCGCCGCCGGCCGCATAGCCCGCGCCGATACCGAACGAACCCGTCGACTGGTCCTGCACATCGACCACAACGACAACGCGGTCCGGAGAGCTGCCCGGCTGCGTCGAGATGTTGACCGACGAGAAGTAGCCGAGAGCTTCGAGACGGCGCTTTGCCCTCGTAATCATCTGCTGATTGAAGGCGTCCCCTTCGCTCATGTCGAACTCGCGACGAATGACAAAGTCGCGCGTGCGGCTGTTGCCGCGGATTTCGATACGCTCGACATAGGCGCGCTCGCCCTGGTCAACGAGGTATTCGACGCCGATCGTGTTGTTCGCCAGGTCACGATTGCCGCGCGGCGTTACGCGCGCAAAAGGATATCCAGCGGAGGCGACCTGGTCAGAGATCGCTTCCATCGACTTCTGGACTTCCTTGGCGCTGTAGACCTGGCCCTCGCGAGTGCGGACGAGCCCCTGCAACTGCGTGGCATCCACTCCGGGAACCGTCGACTGCACGGTTACGGCGCCGAAATTGTAGCGCGGACCTTCTTCGATATTGAAGGTCAACGTGTACTTGTTGGTCGCCTCGTCGAAGGTCGCGTCCGACGAGATGATACGGAAGTCGGCAAAGCCGCGATTGTAATAGAACTGACGCAGCGCCTCTTCGTCAGCGCGAAGCTTGTCTTCGCTGTAGACGTCCTTGCGGGTCAGGAACGACAGGAAGTTGGAGCGCTTCGTGTTGATGACCGAAGCGAGACGGCCGGAGCTATAGGCATTGTTGCCAACGAAATTGATGGCGCCGATCTTGGTGCGATCACCTTCGTCAATGACGAAAGCCAGATTGACGCGACCTTCGCCGAGCGGCACGACCTGCGTGGTCACCTGGACCTCGCTGCGACCGGTTGCCGCATACGCGTCCTTGATCGACTGAATGTCCGCCTGGATCTGCGCGTCGTTAAAAGGTCCGGCCGCGTGCGTCTTCACGATCGCAGCAAGCTTGTCGTCCTTGATCTTCCGGTTGCCGTTGAAGACGACCTGGTTGATGAGCTGCGCTTCCTGGACCGTCACGACCAGCGTGCCGCCGGAAACGGAAATCTTGACGTCGGAGAAATAGCCCGTGTCGTAAAGCTGCTTCACCGAGTCATCGATGTCGGTGTTGGAGAAGCTCTGGCCAGGCTGGATTGTGAGGTTTGAGCGAACGGCCTCAGCGCCGACACGGCTGGCGCCGCGCACATCGATGCGCTGAATCACTGCAGCTTCTGCCGTCGTAGCGGAGACGAAAACCGCTGCACCTGCTCCCGAAGCAACAATACCTGCAGACAGCGCAACCGCCGATACTGCGTTCAAAAATCTTGAACCAGCCTTCATTTCACCAATTACCTTTTTTCTCGTCCCCGGCCCCAGGCGTCCCCCGATTCCGGTCACGTGTGTCGTTTTACCCGCTTTTGTCTTACAAGCAAGGGAGCAAGTTAATTTCTGTTTACTTCATTTCAAAGCGTGACGCATTCGCCACTACAGCTTTGAAACATCGTAAATAAATGGTAATTTCCCTCGTCGAGCAATCAACCAATCAAAGCGCTTATATCGTTCCAGGTGGCAAAAACCATCAAGCTCAAAACCATCGCCAAGCCAATGCGAAACGCAATGTCCTGCGCAGACGAACCCAACGGTTTTCCCCTCACCGCTTCAATCGCATAGAACATCAAATGTCCGCCATCAAGTACCGGAACCGGCATCAAGTTCAGTAATCCGATGGAAACAGACAAGACAGCGGCAAGCTGAAGCAAAGCTGCAACGCCCAACGTCGCCATCTGACCGGAAGCCTGAGCCACGCGGATCGGTCCGCCAAGCTGGTCTGGCTTCATATAACCGGAGATCAGGTTGCCAATATACTTGAAGGTGCCAGTTACGATGTGCCAGGTCTGGATCGCGCCTTCCTTGACCGCCTCCAGCGGCGAGTAGGTCTGTACCCGGAAGTGGCCGACCTCCTGGTTGGTGACGATGCCGATCAGGCCGATTTCGATCTTGTTGCCGAACTGGTCGGTCATATCGGTTCGCGCCGGCACCATCGGCACATCCAGCTTCTGGCCGTTGCGCTCGATCGTCACGACGATTTGCTGCTCGGGCCGAATGCTGACGTAGCGCCGGACGTCGTCAAAAGTCTCGACCCTCGTTCCATCGATGGCGATCAGAAGGTCGCCAGGCACGACGCCCGCTTCGGCTGCAACGCTGCCCGGCTTGACTTCCGCAACCACAGGATCAGCAACCGATCGACCGTAGATCGAGAAGAGAACCGCAAAAATCGCAATCGCCAGGATGAAATTCGCTATCGGGCCAGCAGCAACCGTTGCGGCACGCTTCCACAGCTTCGCGCCGGCGAAGGACCGCGCACGATCCTCTTCCGACATTGACGCGAGCTTGTCGTCATCGGGCTTGCTCGATACATCCTCGTCGCCGAAGAAGCGGACATAGCCGCCCAGCGGTATCAGTGAGAGCTTCCAGCGCGTTCCATGCTTGTCGGTGAAGCCGAGCAATTCCGGACCAAAGCCGATCGAGAACGCCAATATGCGGATGCCGCTCCATCGCCCCACCAGATAGTGGCCCATTTCATGCACGAAAACGAGCAATGACAGCACGAGGACAAAGGGCACGATATAGCCCGTCAGGAATGCCAATATACCGGTCAAGCCAAGCATCTGATTTTTCCGCCAGCCTTTGCAGACATTATACGCCGAACAGGGCTGCACCGAGCGACGTTATTTCGCCGCCCTTTATCAGCGAAAAAAGCCCAGCTAGCAAGAACGCCGCAAAGCAGGCGAAAATGAGCCCGTCGACACGGTCCATGACGCCGCCATGCCCTGGAATCAGGTGGCTCGAATCCTTGACGCCGAAGCGACGCTTGATGAAGGATTCGAAGAGATCGCCGCTCTGACTGCATACCGATAGGATGAACGCAACCGGAGCCGCGAGCACGAGGCTCTGCGGAAAGGCAAAATAGGCAACCAGGCTACCGGCGATCACAGCGGAAACGGCGCCGCCAATAGCGCCGGACCATGTCTTTCCGGGAGATATCTTAGGCGCCAGCTTCGGGCCACCGATGGCGCGCCCGACGAAATAAGCAAGAATGTCGGTCGACCACACGACTGCGAATACAAAGAGCATCGCGAAAAGGCCGACGCTATCGGAGCCGCGGATGCTCGAAAGGGCAATTCCCGTAAGACCCGCGTACACGATCCCCGTGGGAAACCAGCGCGATACGCCGGACACAAGCACGAAGCCGACAGCAATCAGGAAGAACAGCACCAGTAGTAACAGGGAATATCCGAGCGTCCCCGCAACGACGGCCACCGCGATTGCCGCCTGCCCTATCCAACCGATCGCATTGGCGACCGGCTGTTCCGTGTCAAGCTTCGTAATGGTCGACCATTCATAGTAGATCAGCAGTCCGATCGCTGCCGACAGCAGGCTGAAGGCAACGCCGCCGTACCAGGTGGCGAGCAGAACGATAACGGCAAGGATTACGCCCGAAATAATGCGTAGCTTCAGCTCCTGCTGCATCAGGTGCCCACTGCCGCAGCCGTCTGTGCCACCAGTCCGCCAAAGCGACGGTCGCGCGACGCGAAGGTTTCCAACGCCGAGTAGAAGATCTCCCGGCTGAAATCGGGCCAGTACTCGGGCACGAAAATGAACTCGGAGTAGGCCGCCTGCCAGAGCAGGAAGTTGGAAAGGCGTTCTTCACCGCTTGTGCGGATGATCAGGTCCGGATCCGGGATCCCGGCCGTGTCGAGCCGCGCATCGATCAGCGCCGGAGAAATATCCTGCGCCTTCAGCCGGCCTGCCTCGACATCCCGTGCAAGGCTCGCCATCGCACGCGCGATCTCGTCGCGCGAGCCATAGTTGAAGGCGATGATGAGCGTCAGCGCGGTATTCGTCTTTGTGGTCTCTTCCGCATCCACGAGAAGATCGAGGATGTCGCTCTTGAGGCTGTGCCGGTCGCCAATCACTTTCACGCGCACGTTCTGGCGATGCAGTTCCGCCAAGTCACGCCGAATGAAGGCTTTCAGCAATCCGAGGAGATCCGAGACCTCCGTTTCCGGACGCCGCCAGTTTTCCGACGAGAAGGCGAAGAGCGTGAGATATTTGATCCCGACGTCGCCCGCTGCGCGCACGGCCTCGCGCACAGCGTCAACGCCCTTTCGATGCCCCATCGTCCGCGGAAGCCCGCGCTGCTTTGCCCATCGGCCGTTGCCGTCCATGATGATGGCAACGTGTTCTGGCACAGTCAAAAATGTTCGTTCCGACATTTCCCGTCCGGTTCTTGCAGCCAAGGCGCAGCCGCAGCGCGCCTTAAACCTGCATGATTTCCTTTTCCTTCTCGCCAAGCAAGCGGTCGACCTCAGAAATCGTCTCGTCGGTCATCTTCTGCACACGATCTGATTGTGCCCGGCTTTCGTCCTGGCCAATCGCACCGTCTTTTTCGGCTTTCTTAAGGCCGTCCATGCCGTCACGACGTACATGGCGAATCGCAACCTTGCTCTTCTCGGCATAGTCGTGGGCGACCTTCACCAGCGATTTGCGGCGCTCCTCGTTGAGCTCCGGCAGCGGGATACGCAGGTTCTGGCCATCGATGATCGGATTGAGGCCGAGGTTGGCCTCGCGGATCGCGCGATCGACGGCGTTGACCATCGACTTGTCCCAGACGGAGATGCCAAGCATACGCGGCTCTGGAACGGTCACGTTTGCCACCTGGTTCAGCGGCACGCGCGAACCATAGGCCTCGACCATGACAGGGTCGAGAATGTTGGCCGAGGCGCGGCCGGTGCGCAGCGATGCGATATCGTGCTTGAACGCGGAAATCGCGCCATCCATGCGGCGCTTGAGTTCCTTGATGTCGATGCCTTCACTCATTTTATTGCTCCCGTCTTGGTAGAAGCTGCGGCAAAGCAGGCCGCCCACTCAATCAGTTATCAGAGACGATGGTCTTGAGGCCACCGCCCTTGAGGATTTCAGCAAAACCACCCTTCTCGTGGATCGAGAAGACGATGATCGGAATGGAATTCTCCCGTGCAAGCGCCACTGCCGCGACGTCCATGACGGCCAGTCCCTTGTCGAGGACTTCCTTGTGCGTCAGGTGGTCGAAGCGCGTCGCCTCGGGATCTTTTTTCGGATCAGCCGAATAAATACCATCGACTTGCGTTCCCTTGAAGATCGCTTCCGCTCCCATTTCGGCGGCGCGCAACGCGGCTGCCGAGTCCGTCGTGAAGAACGGGTTGCCGGTGCCGCCTGCGAAGATCACGACGCGGCCGAGCGACAGATGGTAGAGCGTCGCGCGCTGCGAGAAACTCTCGCAGATCTCCGGCATCGCAATCGCCGAGAGCACAACAGTGTCGATGTTCAGCTTGCGCAGCGACGTTGCCAGCGCCAGCGCGTTGATGACGGTCGCGAGCATGCCCATGTGGTCGCCGGTAACGCGATCGCCACCCTTGGAGGCAACTGCGACACCGCGGAAGATGTTGCCGCCGCCGACGACGACGCCGACTTCCACACCCATCTGCCGCGCTTCGGCTATGTCAGCCGCAATGCGGTCTGCGACCGCTACATCAATTCCAAATCCCTGGCTGCCCATGAGGGCTTCGCCGGAAGCCTTGAGTAGAACGCGTTTGTAGACAGGCTCTGACGACATCGTGGCTCCTCGTATATTACCGCTGTGTGCCGGATACACGAAGGGCACCGCGTTGTCACGCGATGCCCTTCGGTTTTCACATGTATAGGTCGATCAGCCCTTGGCGACAGCGGCCACTTCAGCAGCGAAGTCGCTCTCTTCCTTCTCGACGCCTTCGCCGAGGAGAAGGCGTGCCATGCCGACGACTTCGATCTTGGCGCCGGCTTCCTTTTCTGCTTCCTTGACAGCAGCGCCGACCGTCAGGTCGGGGTTGATGACGAAAGCCTGCGAGAGCAGAGCAACTTCTTCGAAGAACTTGCGCATACGGCCTTCGACCATCTTTTCGATGATGGCTTCCGGCTTGCCGGATTCGCGGGCCTGCTCGATGAAGACGTTGCGTTCGCGCTCGGCAACGGCAGCGTCGACTTCTTCGGCGCGGATGGCGAGCGGGTTGGTCGCAGCGATGTGCATGGCAACCTGGCGGCCGATCGAGGTCAGGACGGCCTTGTCACCTTCCGACTTCAGGGCGACGAGCACGCCGAGCTTGCCGATGCCGTCGCCAGCAGCGTTGTGGATGTAGGTCGCAACAACGCCGTGCTCGACTTCGAGCTTGGCAGCGCGACGGAGCGTCATGTTTTCGCCGATGGTCGCGATCGCGTCCTTGATGGTGTCGGCGACCGGCTTGCCGGATGCCGGGTATGTCGCGGCAGCAATGGCTTCAACCGTGCCATCGGTGGACAGGGCAACGTTGGCGATGCCGCGAACGAGATCCTGGAAGGCATCGTTGCGGGCAACGAAGTCCGTTTCCGAGTTCAGCTCGACGACAACAGCCTTGTGACCGGCGCCGGCAATGGCAATCAGGCCTTCAGCAGCAGCGCGGCCGGCCTTCTTGTCGGCCTTGGAGATGCCCTTGGCGCGCAGCCAGTCGATCGATGCTTCGATGTCGCCGTTGTTTTCGAGCAGCGCCTTCTTGCAGTCCATCATTCCTGCGCCGGACTTCTCGCGCAGTTCCTTCACCAGTGCAGCCGTAATCTCGGTCATAAGCTTCCTCTTGTCGGTTCAAACGGTGGCCCGCAAAGGCGGTACAACACCGGATTGAGGCACGAAATGTACCTGTATGTATGACAGCGTGATGAAAGACGCCTCATACGAAACTCAAATGGCGAGAGACTGATCGCCCTCGCCTGAAACGGTCAAGGCCGCCGAACTTTAGAAAGTCGCGAGCGGCCTTTTCCCAATCTCTGGAAAGCATGACGGGCCATCCAGCCCGACTGCTTCTTTTATCAGGCTTCGGCTTCGCCTTCGAGCGCCGGCTCAACCGGAGCTTCGATCGATGCGCCGAGATCGCGGCCCGACGAGCTCTGCTGGCGAGCGATACCGTCGATGGCAGCGCGTGCGATCAGGTCGCAGTAGAGAGCGATGGCGCGCGAGGCGTCGTCGTTGCCCGGGATCGGATAGTCGATCAGATCAGGATCGCAGTTCGAGTCGATGATTGCGACAACCGGGATGCCGAGGCGCTTGGCTTCGTCGATCGCGATCTTTTCCTTGTTGGTGTCGATGATGAACATCAGGTCCGGCGTGCCGCCCATGTCCTTGATACCACCGAGAGCCTTGTCGAGCTTTTCGCGCTCGCGCTCGAGGTTCAGGCGCTCTTTCTTGTTGTAGCCGGACTGTTCCGAAGACAGGATTTCGTCGAGCTTACGCAGGCGCTGGATCGAGTTGGAGATCGTCTTCCAGTTGGTCATCATGCCGCCGAGCCAACGCGAGTTGACATAGTACTGAGCGGAACGCTTGGCCGAGTCAGCGATCAGCTCGGAAGCCTGGCGCTTGGTGCCGACGAAGAGAACGCGGCCGCCACGAGCAACGGTGTCGGAGACAACCTGCAGGGCGCGCGACAGCATCGGAACGGTCTGAGCCAAGTCGATGATGTGGATGTTGTTACGATCGCCGAAAATGTACGGCTTCATCTTCGGGTTCCAGCGGTGCGTCTGGTGGCCGAAGTGGACGCCTGCTTCGAGGAGCTGGCGCATAGAAAAATCGGGCAATGCCATGCCTTGTTATCCTTTTCCGGTTGAACCTCCGCAAGGCTAACAGCACCCTCTTCGAGGATGCCACCGGGCGGAACAATCCGGATTTCTCCCGGACCATCCCATGCCTTACGTGTGGAATGCGGGTGGCCTTACCCTCCCTTCCGCAGAAAATCAAGGCTTCCTGCGAAAAAAGCGACATTCGGAGCCGGCAGCCGGCGTGGGGTGGAGAGGATGGACCGGCAGGCCCTTGGCGTCCACCACCGCGCCAAGCGTCAATCGGACTCGCAGGGCCAGCTTGTCGGCGCGGAGAGACCGGCGGGCAACTTGGTCTTGGCATCCCCGCAGGCAAGATCGACCTGAGCCTGCTCGAGACCAGTCGCGGCGGACAAATCAAGCCCTTCGATCCGCGTCAGAAACATGAAGGCGCGATCGAACGCCACCGGTCCTTCAAATGTTGCCTCGCTGAGGTCAGCGCGAGATAGATTGGCGAGCGAGAACCGTGCGCCCGTTAGAACGGCTCGGTCAAAACTTGCGCGGCCAAGTTCGGCCTTCTCAAAATTCGCACCACTGAGCTTTGCACCATTGAAATTGGAGCGTTGGAGTTCCGCGCCGGCGAACGACGCTCCTTCTGCGAAGACGTTCTCGAAGCCGGATCGATAGGCCTCGATTTTCGAGAAGTTCGCCTTGCCGGCCTGCGCTCCCGTAAACCATGCCCGCACTAGTGTTGCCTTCTCGAAATTCGCTCCGGTCAGGTTGGTGTGGCTGAGATTGGTCAGGCTGAGATCGGCATCTCCCAGGTTGGCACCCTGGAAGTCGCTCCCTTGCAACATGAGATTCCTCTTGGTGCATTCACTCCAATTAACTCCTGCCGCCGGCGTGCTGCCGCAATCTGCAGCGAGGGCCGGAGGGCTCACGAACAACGTCAGCGCAACCAGTCCCGTTGAAATACCATAGAGTCCGCCACTCAAAACACCATGCCGCATCGTCAAGATTCTCACTCCAATCCGACTCTAGCGCCCAAATCAGCGCGCCTTTCGAATTATTAGCATAGAGAGGGTTTACTTAGCGACAATCGTCGGCGTGCGCATTCGTGGCGGTTATTTGCGAAACTAGACAGCGAATGCCATAAAAAATTGCTGCTCAAAGCCGTGTCCAAGCGTTCGTCGAAGGTTCGGAGGCAATGCGATAGAGCGTTGTCGCGAACCGTGCGGATCTCCTATATGCTTAGCGGCGAGCGCCCTGTCATGCGCGATCTGAGAAGGGACGGAAAATGTCCACTCTAGCGCTGTTAATAGTGCAGGCAGATATTCCTAACGAAGCGGACCGAGCGCCTTTCGACGAATGGTATGATCGCCATATGCCAGACGCATTACGCGCTTTTGGGGCACTCCACGCGTGGCGCGCTTGGAGCCGAACAAATCCCTCGAAGCACACTGCCTTCTATGAATTCTCTAGTTTGGAGGCAGCGAACGCCGCGATGCGATCGCCGGGCCAAGAATTCGATGTCACATGGGGCTCACGCGCCACACGGACGCGTGACGTTCTAGAGGTTGTTCAAAGCGCGCCTGTTTCAGACTGAGCAGGCCCGTTCAAGCTGGGAAATCGAACCTTCAGCCCGCGACAAAGTCCATGAAGTGCGAGTTTAGGTAGGGATGTCCTGCTTGTTGCACTTGCTACATTCCGGTTATTTGCAGGCAGCCGATTTGCTGTCGAGCAGTTCGAGCTTCGCAAGCCTGCCGCTCAATACAAAATCGCCATAGTCCATCGTCAGATCACGCGTGATGCCATTTTCATAGAGCTTGAACGACATACGGTAGACCGGCAAAGCGTCCGTCTTCGTATTCTCGTTGAAATACGAGATCGTGACCGGCCAGAAGGCTGCCTTCGAGAAGGCGCCAGCATTGCCCGCATCGGCCTCGTCGGTTGCGGGCGCCACCTGCTTTCCGACCACCGTCGTCGTCACCAACGCCTTGTCTCCATCGTCCGAGCCGTCAAAGACGCGCGCCTCGAACAGGCGCTTGCCAGCCTTGGCGTTTTGGATCACGTCCAGCATATGTTCCGTCGGGAACCGGCTTGCCGCCAGCTGCAACTCCTTGCTGGTCGGCTGGGTTAAGGCAACTTTGACACCTTCAGCCTGGTCCTGCGCGGCACCGTTAACCTCCTTGTCGAGCTGGTCGTCGGTGAAGGATTTGGTGTCGAAGGTGAACCGGCGGTCCTTGAGGTTCTCGAAGGTCTTTGTCTGCTGGTCGCTGACGCGGACGGCATCGCCCGTATCGATCTGGGTCACGAAACGGAAGTTAGTGGTGAAGCCCGTGCAGTAATTGCCGTCGAACTCATAAACCATGCGGCCCGACATGCCCGAAATGCCGGAGCGCTCGGAGGCATCCTTCAATTCCAGATCGTAGACCGCCCGGTGAGCAACGAGGCCAGTCGCGATCGCCGCACTCGTTACCGGCGCGGCCGCATGGACGGTCGTCGAAACGCTCGCCAGAAGAAGTGCGGCAAGACTCGATCGGAACATTGACAATCTCCTGTTGGACTCGCCTGCAATGTTATAAGAACGCTTTCGGCCAAATCGAGGCTCGAAAATGTCACAAAGCAGATTCCAAGCCTTGATGCATAATTTTAGAACTATTGACAATAAAAGCGGAGAGGAAAATGCCCGATCAAATCGCTGCGCGCCTGAAAGAAATGGGGATATCCCTGCCTGAGGCTGCTGCACCGGCCGCCAACTACGTCCCCTACGTCATCAGCGGGAACCTTCTCTACATCTCCGGACAGCTGCCGCTCGAGGGCGGAGAGATTGCTGTTCTCGGTCACCTGGGCAAGAATGTAGACGTCGCAACCGGCCAGCGCGCCGCGGAACTCTGCGCCATCAACATCCTCGCCCAAGCAAGCGCTGCCCTCGGCGGCGATCTCGGTCGCATCAAGCGCGTCATCAAGCTCAACGGCTTCGTGGCCTCAACTCCTGATTTCGTCGAACAGCATCTCGTCATCAATGGCGCCTCCAACCTGATTGCAGGCGTGCTTGGCGAGACCGGAAAGCATGCGCGCGCCGCCGTCGGCATGGCCGCGTTGCCGATGAACGCCGCTGTCGAAATCGATGCGATCGTGGAAATTGCCTGATGACCTCAGCAGCATGGCTCAAGGAGCAACCGGTCGCCCATCGCGGCTATCATGACCTCAACAAGACGGTCTGGGAAAACACACTCTCCGCCTTCACGCGCGCAGTCGATGCAGGATTCGCGATCGAGTGCGATCTGCACTATGCGTCCGACGGCGTTCCTGTTGTCTTCCATGACGAGGATTTGGAGCGTCTGTGCAATCTGAAGGGAGACGTGCGCGAACGCACGTCCAAGGAGCTCGGTCTCATCTCCGTCGGCGGGACGACCGACAAGATCCCGACGCTGCGGCAGCTGCTCGATCTCGTGAAGGGTCAGGTTCCCTTGGTCATCGAGCTGAAAGGCCGCGAGGCCGATGACGAGGGCTTTGCCGAAGCAGTTCTCGAAGTGCTTGAAGGCTATGAAGGCAAGGTCGCCCTCATGAGCTTCGACCACTGGCTGCTTCGCGATCTGAAGGCGCTCAATGCCCCCTATCCTCTCGGGCTGACGGCAGGCGGCAACAAGCCGGAAGAATTCGAAGTGCATGAAAAGGCGATTAAACTCGGCCTTGACTTCATTTCCTATTTCGTCGCCGACCTGCCGAACCCGTTCATAACCGCCCAGCGCGAAAAGGGCATGGTTGTCATCACCTGGACCGTCCGCGACGAAAAGGGGCGAAAGCATACCTTCGAGAATGCCGATCAGATGACGTTCGAAGGATTCGATCCGCGCGTTTCGGTTTGACGCTCGCTTTTTGGACAAGATCATGCTCAGACTGTTGGTGAGCCCTATTCTCCTCCCAAACGGTCTCGCATTCGCTCCATGACAGACGAACTTTCAATCCGCATCGAGCGGTCTTTCACCGCGATTTCCCCGGAGAGCTGGTCTCAGCTTTCCGGGGCCTCCCGCAAAGGCAGCGTTCTCGCCTACAATCCGTTCGTGTCGCATGCTTTCCTGTCTTCGCTGGAGGAATCAGGTTCGGCGACCGCACAAACCGGCTGGATGGGTCATCATCTTCTATTGGAAACCGACAAAGGCGAACTCATCGGCGCCCTGCCCGGTTATCTCAAGAACCACAGCCAGGGAGAATATGTTTTCGACCACGGCTGGGCCGATGCTTTCGAACGAGCCGGCGGACGCTACTATCCGAAGCTGCAATGCTCCATCCCCTTTACCCCTGCGACCGGCCCGCGCCTGCTTGTCGCCGAAGGTCTGCTGCGCCTGCCGATCCAGCACGCCATTGCCGAGAGCCTCAAGGAGGTCGTGCGCCGGCTTGGCATCTCTTCCGCCCACATCACATTCGTGCCCGAAGACGAGATCGGCATCTTCGAAGATGAGGACTACCTGCACAGGACGGATCAGCAGTTCCACTTCATCAACGATGGCTACGCCAATCACGATGAGTTTCTGGAAACGCTCGCGTCGCGCAAGCGCAAAGCACTTCGCAAGGAACGCCGCACCGCACTCGAACAGGGCATTGAAATTGATTGGCTGACCGGTCGCGATCTGACAGAACGGATCTGGGATCAGTTCTTCGAATTCTATATGGACACGGGCGGCCGAAAATGGGGCCGGCCTTACCTGACGCGCAAGTTCTACTCGCTGATCGGCGAGCGCATGCCCGATGACATCCTGCTCGTCATGGCGAAGCGTGACGGTCGCTATATTGCCGGTGCGATCAACTTCATCGGCGGCGATACGCTTTATGGCCGTCATTGGGGCTGCATCGAGGACCATCCGTTCCTGCATTTCGAAGTCTGCTATCATCAGGCAGTCGACTTTGCATTGGCGAAAGGCCTCAAACGGGTGGAAGCCGGCGCCCAGGGCGAGCACAAGCTGGCACGAGGTTACCTGCCGGTGACAACTCACTCTGCGCATTATGTTGCTCATGCTGGGTTGCGGCGGGCGATAGCCGACTATCTCGAGCGCGAGCGTGACGACGTAGAGCACATGAACGAGATCCTGACGGAGCACAGCCCGTTTCGAAAGGGCGAGCGCCAGCAGGAGGATTGACGCTTTCGCCCCTGCCGCGCTACGCGATCACAGCAGCAACGAGGAGAGTTCGTATGACCAGCGCCGCCTACGACAGCAACAACATTTTCGCCAAGATCCTGCGTGGCGAAATTCCCTCGCACCGCATTTACGAAGACAGCGACACGATCGCCTTCATGGATGTGATGCCGCAGGCTCCGGGCCATGTGCTTGTCCTTCCCAAGGCGGCGTCACGCAACCTGCTCGATGCGGACCCGACCGTTCTCGCCAAGACCATCCCCGTCGTCCAGAAGATCGCCAATGCCGTCAAGGAAGCCTTCGACGCCGACGGCGTCTTCGTCTGCCAGTTCAACGAAGCAGCCGCCGGCCAGACCGTCTTTCACCTGCACTTCCACATAATCCCGCGTTATGAAGGTACGGCCCTGCGTCCGCATTCCGGGCAGATGGAAGACAATGCCGTACTCGCGGCGAACGCGGAGAAGATTAAGGCTGAGCTCTAGTCCGCCAGCCGTATTGTTGAATTTTGCGCATCCGCCGGCGTCGCCTTCTCAAGTAGAGATCGCGCCAGTGCATAGGCGATAGCAAAGGTCACACCACCGCCGACAAGATCGACCAGATGATGCCCTCCGTGTACGAGAATTGCGGGCATCATCAGCGCATTCAGGATGGCCGCTGGAACGAAGACGAACCGGATACGGGCAAGGAAGCAGACCGACATGCACGCCATGACCATGTGGAAGGAAGGGAATGCGATCAGGCCGAGCACATTGGCTGGCGTCAGATAAGTGCTTCCTTCGCGCAACACGCGGCCGAGTTCCGTTCCATAGGCGGGACTAACAGCCAGCGGCATTGCCTCGACGACCTGCCGAGGGAGCCGCTGGAATGCAGCGGGACCGATCGACGGCAAGAAAAACCAGAACATGATTGCCAGCAGCGCCCCGATAACTCCCGTCAGCAGAAAATGCTGCAGTCTCGTTGTTCTTCCAGAAAAACCAAGAACCAGGATCACGCCCAACAGCTGCATCAGCGAACTCGTGTAGACCGCGTACAACACGAGACCAACCAGCGGATGGCGCGCAGCCCATTCGACGATAGCGGGCCAGGAATACCCAAGCATGCCGTCGATCTGCGTTAGCGTGCCGTCAATCTGCGCGAAGTAGGAAGGCAACAACAGATAGTTGAAGATAGAACCGGCAATCGTGAAGAGCACGAAGAGACCCGCAGCGGTCGCCGCTGCCGCGATCCGGTCATTGTGGCGGACACGCCGATAAAATTGGCCAAGGGCAACCAGGAACGCGCCGCAAGCAATGAGGCTCGCATATCCTACAAAGTCTATGCCAACGCCCTTCAACAACAACAGGCAGGCATCAAGAAGTGCCAAGGTCGCGATGATGAAAACAATGAAACGTTCAGCCGGCAGAAACACCATCATAAGGCTCCTTGCTGGAGCCGATATAAAGCCGGTTCACTTAAGAATCGTCTAAGCAACCGCTAGTGGAAAAACAAAAGGCGGCCTTCGGCCGCCTCAGACCGCTGACAAACCCGTCGATATTTTCGGCGGGTTTGTTTTTTTGGACGTTGGTTGTTTTAAGTTGGGTTCTGCGGCGCGGCGAAGTTGGCGGTCTCTGGCCCTCATGCCATGGCTGGTCTGGGTGGCTTGGTGAGCGCCATTGCGATCTTCTTGATGTTTTGGGCGGCTGCGGCCAGCAGGCACTGGCATGCGACACGGGTGAGACTTCGGAAGCGGGCATAGCGATGGCCGTGAAGCTGCTTGGCATCGGCAAACGAGCGCTCGACCGTCTCCTTGCGGCGCTTATAGATTGCCTTGCCCCAAGGGGTCAGGCGGTTGGCGTCGGTGCGCTGGCGCGCATCGGCCCAGACATGGCGGGTGATGGTGCGCACCGCCTTGGTGTTTGATGTGCAGGAGGCGAGCAGCGGACAGGTTTGGCAGATCGCCGGGTCGGATGTGTAGTGGCGATAACCGTTGCGGTCGGTGGTGGCATAGGCGAGCAGTTGGCCTTCGGGGCAGCGATAACCGTCCGTCTCGGGCTCATAGTCGAACTTCGACTTGCGCATCATGCCATCTTTGGGTGGGGTCGGATTGCGATAGCCGGTGACGCCTAGGATCTGGCGGTCCTCCAGCCCCTTGGCGATGCCGGACGTGGCATAGCCGGCATCCAGGCCGACGGCGCCGACCTCGAAGCCGAACCGCTCCCGCTGCCGGTCGAGCCGCTCGAGATAGACGATACTGTCATGCACATTGGCCGGCGTCACATGGGTGTCGGTGATGATCGCAAGCTTGCCGTCGACCGTGCGGTGGTCGAGATAGAAGAAGCCCTTCGGCTTGCCGTCGCGCACCATGTAGCCGCTGTCGGGATCGGTGCGCGACACCTTGATTTCCTTCACCTGCGGCTCACGCTCTTTGTCCTTCAGCGGCTTTTGCCCGTGCAGCGTCCGCTCCGCCTCGATCGCCCGGTCGAGATCGGCCCAATAATCGGCCCGCGACTTTTCGATCATCGCAAGATCGTATTTGCCCTTGTTGGCATTCGCCTTCAGATGCGTTGAATCCGTGTAAAGCACCGTGCCATCGACCAGCTTGTGGGCGATCGCCTGGCTGACGATATGATCAAAGATGTCCTGGGCCACCGACGTGTCGTTGAAGCGCCGGCGGCGGTTCTGCGACAGGGTCGAGGCGTCGAACACGGGATCCGTCAGCTTCAGCCGCAAGAACCAGCGGTAGGCGACGTTGACCTCGATCTCGCGCACCAACTGACGCTCCGAGCGCACGCCGAACAGGTAACCGATGAACAG
>NZ_LNCD01000138.1 GCF_001542405.1 Rhizobium altiplani | reverse complement strand
ATGATGAATCACAAATCTGCTGATTTGATGTTGTGGAACGGCTCTGCTCCCACCCTATCCTGAAAAGAGGCCGAGCATCCTGTTCGGTAAACAGCTTGGAGCGTTCTTATGACTTTGATCACGACAATCGGTCTCGATACGGCCAAACAAGTCTTTCAGTTGCATGGAGTAGACAACGAAGGGACGACAATCCTTCGTAGGCAGCTTCGACGCTCTGAGGTTTTGAAGTTCTTCAGGAAGATCCCGTCGTGTGTCGTTGGATTGGAGGCATGCGGAGGCGCTCATTATTGGGCACGAGAGATCAAGGCTCTCGGACATGAAGTTCGGTTGATCCCACCTGCTTACGTGAAGCCCTATGTCAAAAGAGGCAAGAATGACGCGGCAGACGCTGAGGCGATATGCGAAGCTGTAGGTCGACCGTCGATGCGTTTCGTGCCGCTCAAGACCGTCGGCCAGCAAGCGACGGCTATGCTCTTGAAGGCAAGGGACCTGCTGGTTCGGCAGCGCACCCAAACGATCAACGCTTTGCGCGGTCATCTTACCGAACTGGGCATTACCACATCCAGAGGTGTGGGCAAGGTCGACGACCTTGCCGCAATCGTCCGTGACGAGGATGATGCCCGCTTGCCACCCTTGGCCCGCATCGCCCTGTTGCCCCTGACCCATCAGATAGAGGCCTACACGTCGGAGATCGTTAAGTTGGAGAAGCACATGATCCGCGAAAGCCGACAGGATGCGACATTGAGCCGGCTGACCTCAATTCCAGGTGTGGGTCCAATCACTGCCAGCTCCATCGCGGCATTTGTACCCGACCCAAAGGCCTTCAAGTCTGGGCGTCACTTTGCGGCTTGGATAGGCCTGACCCCGAAATCAAATTCCACAGGCGGGAAAACCAGATTGGGAAGAATCTCAAAAATGGGAAACCCGGTCTTACGATCTCTTTTGGTTGTGGGAGCGTCCGCCGTTATCCAGCACGCACGTCGAGGCGCAAAGGTCTCAGCCTGGCTGACTGAGTTGCTGAGGCGCAGGCCATATAAAGTCGCCGCCATTGCGCTGGCCAACAAGATGGCCCGCATTGTTTGGGCTCTTCTAGTGAGAGGTGGTCAATTCCATAGCACGGCGAACGAAACGATGGCGGCCTAGGACCGAATGCAGATCGCTTGTCGTCGCTGACAAGCTGAGGCCCAAGGTGCAAGATCAATGATGACCCCGAGGAAAGACATCCGGATTGGATCAAGACCGTGATTCCCAACGTGCTTCGAGCTCGCTGATTTGTTTAGGTCACTCCAGTCGCGAACGTCATCAAGGCCAGTAGCCCAATTGCTGCGCGAAAAGGCCGGACATATGGGCGCACCAGCCCTCGGAATATCAACGATTGAACACCTTGACCGCAGAGCCGTTCCACATATGGGAATCCCGCACCGATTCCGATAAGCAATGATCCGCTCTAGACCAGATCGCTCAGAAGCGAAAAGTTTTCGACAGGGCCGCGCGGCGGCGCGGCCATCCGTCAGACCCACGGATGACGTTGGTGACCACTTCGGCCCAAGCGGTTGCCTCCGCAAGACGCGCTACCTTATCTACGGCAAACTAGCCAAGCAACAGGACCACGACCATCCCCCAGATCGTCAGCAGCGTGTTGCCGATGGCATAGGTCACGGTGTAGCCGAGCGCGGGAACCTGGCTCTTCGCCGCGTCCGTGATCATGCCGAGCGCCGCCGTGGTGGTACGCGCTCCGGCGCAGGCACCGAACAGGATGGCCGGATCGAACTTGAACAGGTACTTGCCGGTGTACATCGCAAGGATCAGCGGAACGGACGTCGCAACCACGCCCCAGAGGAACAGGCTTACTCCAAGCTCCTTCAGCCCAGCGACGAAGCCGGGGCCGGCGCTGATGCCGACCACCGCGATAAAGACGTTGAGGCCGACCGAATTCATGAACCAGACGGTCGAGGACGGGATCCGTCCGAAGGTCGGATGCACCGAGCGAAGCCAACCGAAGACGAGGCCGGAAATCAGCGCGCCGCCGGCGGTGGACAGCGTCAGGGGCACACCACCGACGTTGAGGACGAACGCCCCGACCAATGCGCCAAGGACAATCGCGGCGCCAATGAAGGCGACGTCGGCGACGTCGGTGGCGCGATCGGGGTAACCGATGTCTTTCGTCGCCGCGGTGATGTCCTGCGGGCGCCCGACGAGGGTAAGAATGTCGCCGCGATGGATCTTGGTATCCGGCAGGATCGGGATCACGGTCGCGGTCGCACCGCGAACGATCTTGCGCAGGAATACGCCGCGCGTCGTAGGCGACTTGGCGAGTTCGGACAGCGTTTTGCCGTCGACCGCCTTGGACGTGACGTAGATGTCGACGCCCTCGGCGCGGACGTTCTGAAGCTCGGGATCGTTTACTTCCTCGGCGGCCTGGCCGAGCACCTCGACCAGCACGTCACGCGGACCGGCCACGGCGACGACGTCTCCGGCCTTGAGTACCGTATCGGCGGTCGCCTCCTCGATCCGCCCGTCACGGCGGATGCGCTCGACGAAAACGCGCGCGTTCGGCACCATCGCCTCGGCTTGCTTCGCGGTCATGCCGACGGCGCGGCCCTCCGGCTTGATAAGGTACGCCCTGAGTTCGAAGCGGTGCCAGGCCGATCCCGCTCCGCCGAACTCCGCCGCGGCGCTGTGGCGCGCCTCGTAATCCTTGCAGGCGGCGACGAGGTCGATTCCGAGGAGCCGCGGGCCAACCAGTGCCAGAATGACCGCCGATCCGGCGGTACCGAAGATATAGCTCACCGCGTATGCGATGGGCATCGCGTTGAGCGTCGCCTGGGTCTGTTCTGCCGCCAGTCCGAGCCGGTTTATCGCGTCGGTGGCAAGGCCCATGGAGGCAGAGATGGTCTGCGAGCCGGCATAGAGGCCGGCGGCCGAGCCGATATCGTAGCCGGCGAGCATCGCCACGATCACCGGGATCGCCAGACAATAGAGGCAGACAACCACGGAAAAGGCTGCCTGCGGCAGGCCGTCGGAAGCGATACCGCGTACGAACTGCGGCCCAACGCCGTAGCCGACCGCGAACAGGAACATCAGGAAGAAGACCGATTTGACGTTCGGCGATATGACGATGCCGAGCTGCCCGATGACCACGGCGGCGAGCAGGGTCGAGGTGACGGCACCGAGACCGAGACCCTTATAGGTGAACTTGCCAACGAAATAGCCGATCGCAAGCGACAGGAAGATGGCGATTTCGGGATATTTCTGAAGCGTTGCGGCAAACCATTGAAGCATGGTGGCGATCTCCGGCGTAGGATCTCTTCAGCTGCGTCTTTTACAAATCGAATTGCGTCCCGCCTAAGGCTGAGCCGTCTCGCCCTTGGCGGCGCGGTAGGCCTGCAGATAGCCTCGTGCCACCGCACGGATGGCCCTGCCGATCGAATCGTAGGCTTCGTCCGGCAAATTGGCGAAGGACACGCGTACCGACCAGTTGGGCGCATCGAAGCCGGATCCATTGAGGACGACGATGCCATGGTCCTCGGCTAGCTTGAAGGCGATATCGAGCGGATGAACGTTCTCCTTCACCCAGTCCGTCACCTCGTCGCCGACGTACTTACGTGCCCAATATTCATAGTCGATGATGCCGTAGTAGCGGTCGAAATAGGGGCGAGCCTTGAACTCGATCCCCATTCCGTTCATCAGCTTGTCGAACCGGCGCTGGCAGATGGCCATGCACGCCTTCTGATAGATTTTTTCCTCGTCCATCATTTCGACGAGGCCGAACAGCGACATCATCACCTGCTGTGGTAGCGACAGGCCGGCCGTGTGGTTTAGCGCCACATCGCGGCTGTCAGCAACGATGCGATCGATGAACTTGAGATCGCGGGGATGTGGCGTCAGAGCCTTGTAGCGTGCGTCGAGAAGCTTTTGCGTCGCAGCCGGCATCTCTCGGATCATCTTGTCGAAGATGTTGTCCTGGGCGACGGCGACGACGCCGAGGCGCCAGCCGGTGCATCCGAAATACTTCGAATAGGAATAGACGCCGATCGTGTTGTGCGGCAGATGGCCCATGACGGATTCGAAATTCGGCACGAAGGTGCCGTAGACGTCATCGGTCAGGATCATCAGGTCGGGGCGCTTTGTTTTGACGAATTTGACCAGCCGGGTCATGCTTTCCGGATCGATCGCGACCGCGGAAGGATTACCGGGATTGACGATGAACAGCGCCTTGACGGACTTGTCCGCGAGCGGCTTCAGGTCTTCTTCGGTCAACTGGAACCGGTCTTCCGCCTCCGCCGAAACATGGATCTGCTTCAGCGAATAGTCCTCGAGATGCGGCATTTCGAGATAGGGCGTGAAGATCGGTGTGACGAGCGCAATCGTATCGCCGGAGTTCAGAAGGCGCGCATTCTTGAGCGCCTTGAAGATATAGCACATGGCTGCGGTGCCGCCTTCGACCGGGTAGAGGTCGAATTTCGCGGTCGGGCGGTGGCCAGCGCACATGGCCCACATCAGATATTCATGAGTAATCGCTTCGTTGTGCACCAACGCGCGGTCGGGAACCGGATAGTGGTCGCCGATGATCGAATCCGTGAGTTCGTTGACGAACTTATCAGGCTCAAAGGCGAATTTCTTGATGGCGAAATCCACCACAGCGTCGAGCGTCTCAGCGCCGGGCGTGTCCGGATCGCCCTTGCGCTTTTCCACCCACGCCTTCAGCCGCTTGTAGCATCCATCGACGGGCGGCATTCCAGCGAGACCCGCTTCCTCATCGAAGGAAACACGCTTGGCCTCGGTCAGCGCGAACTGACCAAGAAGGAAGAAAGCTTCGCGCGCCTTGGTTGCGATCCAGTTGGGGTTGCCTCGCCCGGCGTTGAGATATGCACGACCCGACTTGTCGGCCTGAGCCAGCCTGATGAGTTCGTCCTTGATCTCAAAGGGGCTGAGATCGACAAATTTTGCGTAGATTCCCGCTTCCGTCATTATCATTCCTCCCACTGTGGTATGCCTGCCGGGCATTGGACACATCGAAATGCGGACTTCGAGTTCTGCTAGTTGGAATGGTATCCGATGAGATTGCAACGGCAAAGAATGTTACACCTTCAAGTGGGGTAGTATACGGTATCCTACACCCTTTAGGGCATGCATCACCGATGTGCGCTCACCCTATCTCGGCCGCATACCAATAAGAGCGCCGACAACCCCGACGCCACGGCGACAGTTGACGATTTTGATCCGGACGATTTCGGCGACGTAGTGAAGGGTTTCTCCCGTCTTCAAGCTTGGTTCTAGTACGGGACCTGGCGCCGTGGGCCAAGCGGGGAGCCATTTCGTCGGCACTTGGTTTCGAGCGGGTAAGGAGCGTACATGCATCGACCAAGCATGAGAAGCCGAAGGCGGCTGGAGACAGTTAGCCTGGCCACTCGTTCCCGAGAGCTGACATCTACAACACAGGGCGTCGCCTACCCTTGGGGCCGCGACGTCGCACCCGCTCCGAATGGGGCTGCCACAGCCGCCGAAATTGATCGCGCGATGGCCGCCTGGACGTCGAGAATGCTTCGACCCTTTATATTGACGTCGTAGTCGCTCGACCACACGACTGAACCGTCTGCCGCTCGGACCAGGCGTGCGATCGCTCGCATATCATCTTTCTCCAAACGGACGCTTCCACGTAGCGTATATGTCGGATTGGTCCTATTGCCGTCTGGTGTACCGTCCTGCACGATCACGATCGGCCCGTTTAACTTTACGAGATTGGCGACAATTGCATTGGTCAACCCGCTCAAGACCTCATCGGGGACCTTTGTTTGTCCATCGGTCGTGAAGCCATCGACCAATATTGTTGGCCCGTCGCCGCTCGTGAACGCCTGCTTCAAAACAGGGTTATCGCTTTCGGCAATTGACGCCATCACCACGGCAGCAAGTAAGATGAATACAGCACCGATCATGATCCCACGTAGCAATCTGCTTTCGCGCTTCGGCGGCTCGATTGACGCCTGCTCGATCGATGGCTTTGTAGCGGCAGAAACGCTTTGCGCTTCATCTTCAGTCCTGACGCTACACTCAATAGCGCGTTTCACGAGTATTGGAACGTAACTGCCAGTTGGAACGGTAATCAGCACCTCATCCATTGAGCCGCTCGTCAGATAGTAGCGCTCAAGAGCACTACGAAGCTGGCGTGCTGCCATTCGTACGCAAGGATCATTCTGCATATCGAATGAGGTGTCGCGTCCGAAGACGCTGGTTGCAATTGTGAAGGCCTTCAGATAGGCGGCGCGTCCTTCGAGTGTCTCGTTCACGATGAACTGCAAAAACCTGCGCCCGCGATCGGGGAGAATGAAGTCTGGGCTCGACAGTATGCGATCCAACTGTTCTCGGACCTCGGCGGGAGAGGGGTGCGAGTGTACGCCGTCGGGTTGACTTCTCATCTGGGTCCTTCCGACAAGTGGACAACTAGAGGCATGTCGATGCTAGATTATCGACATGTAGTGATATGGCAATTGGCTTCCTTGATCACGCCAAAAAAAAGGCCGCGCAATTTCACGGCGGCCAGAACGGGCACGGAAACAGAACATACCGTAATTTACTTCCGCGTGGGCGCGCGGTTGTTACACTGTTATCGGGTAGAGGATCGCCAATGGGGAAGGATTGGATAGAGGAGGACGGCTGCCGTGGGACCGCGCAATCTGGATTGCGTCGGTTGATGCTCAAGCTGCCTGCGCAACGCCAACTGCTCCAGAAACTGCCCGCGTCCGGTTCGTGGCCGTTCTTTTGCAATCTTCTTGAAGCCTACGATGAGGGTTGCGTCGCACTGGAAGCCTTCCGGCGTGATGGTGCTGACCGCTTTTATATCGAGGAGTACGAGACAATGGTCGCTGAATTGGAAGCTGATATCGTCAGGGACCTTGCGCGCGTCGTTTGGCCACCGGACGGGTAGAATAGGATGTCGGGAAAGACAGAGGCCGGGGGGAGGCTGCAGCGTGAAAACCATCGGTCGAGGAGGAAGTGAGTAGGTTACAGACGGTCTGCGGTATACTACCGTATTTTACTTCGTATGTTGCAGCCGTTGAGTGATCCTGAGTTCGGCCCGCTAGGGCTGTGATTCTGTACCGTCGAGCACGACGCCGGCTAGCTACGGCTCCGCTTCAGGGCTGACGGGACGGAATGCCAGATACCGGGTCTAGGCTACACTGCCGACAATAGTCCATTCGCGACCTGGGACTAATGCTGACGTTGGCCTGAAATGGATGGGGGTCGGTATGCGGCTCCGCTCGCCTTGCAGTGCCTTTAGAAGCTGGCGACCTGCAGCAGGCCACTCCAATCGTCTGTGCAGTGACAATTCGTCAACTGTAGCGAATCTTCAATAAGAGGGTGTTGGGAGCATCAGATGCCAAAAAAAACCGCAGACAATCAGTCTCTGCTGATGCATTCGGGGCGTGCCGACAACTGGCGCGAGGTCACGTCTCTGGCCGACGCGTGGGCCGCACAACGGGGAGGGCGGGAGGCGCTGGAGGCAGCGCTCGCCGCCATAGAAGCCGTAGAGGAATACCACGCTTATCCCGGTGCGCGATTGCGCCAAGCCCTGACCGAGCGCATTGCTTCAAACGACCCCAGCGGGGCGGCCAGACTGGCTCGGCGCATCTCCAACGGCCTTCTGACCGATGCCTATCGCAGCCGTCCCGAGGAGTGGGATGTCAATGACCACCTGTCGCCAAGCGAGGTGGTCGATATTATGCCGCCAGCCACCGGTGAGACTCGTGCTCATCGCCCCTATTTCGAGGTCCTGTTTGTCAACAGCCAACCTTCCGCACGATGGCCCGCCCTGGCCTCTGAGCTCCGCAGGATGCGCCGTCACGAGGATTCTTTCATCTATGAGCCCATCTTCGTCGGCTCCTTCGAGGATGCGGTCTGCGCGGCAGCATTGAACCCCTCTATCATCTCCGTCGTCCTTGCGGAGGGATTCCCTTACCGCTCGCGCCACGATGCGCCAGTGTTGCGCTCCGTACTCAATCCGCTGCTTGGCGAGGCGGAAAGCCCCGAGGTCTCGGCACTTCACTTGTCACACATATTGAAGCGGATCCGGCCGGAACTCGACATCTATTTGCTTTCCGACCGGCAGGTCGAGAAAATTGCCGGTGATCCGGCGGCGGATTCGATACGGCGCATCTTCTATTCCGTCGAGGAACCGCTGGAACTGCATCTCGCGATCATCGAAGGCGTGCAGGCACGGTACGAGACGCCCTTCTTCGACAACCTGAAGAAATATGCACGTCGGCCCATCGGTACATTCCACGCCCTGCCTATTGCTCGCGGCAAGTCTGTCTTCAAGTCGGACTGGATCCGCGACATGGGCGAATTCTATGGCCTCAACCTGTTCCTGGCGGAAAGCAGCGCGACAACGGGTGGCCTCGACAGCCTTTTGGAGCCTACCGGCAACATCAAGCGCTCCCAGGAAATGGCTGCCCGCGCCTTCGGCGCCGACCACGTCTTTTTCGTTACCAACGGCACGTCCACCTCCAACAAGATGGCCGTCCAGGCACTGTTGGCCCCGGGCGACATCGCGGTGGTCGACCGCAACTGCCACAAATCGCATCACTACGGCATGGTCCTAACGGGTGCGCAGCCATACTACGTCGAGGCTTTCCCGATGACGGAATACTCGATGTACGGGGCGGTGCCACTCGCCACCATCAAACGTGCATTGCTGGCCTTGAAAGCGGAGGGGCGGCTCAATCGCCTAAAGCTGCTTGACCTGACCAACTGCACCTTCGATGGGCACATGTACAACGTCAGGCGGGTGATGGAGGAATGCCTTGCCATAAAGCCGGATCTGATCTTCCTCTGGGACGAGGCGTGGTCGGGATTTGCCCGGTTCTCTCCCTTCCTGCGACCTCGAACCGCCATGGGAGCCGCGGCCGATATCGAGGAATGGTTGCGCGATCCCGCCTCCATCAGTGCCTATGAGAAGCAAAGCGTCAATCTCGGAGATAATCCTTCCGACGAGACACTTCTGGCCACCCGGCTCATCCCTGATCCGCGGCTTGTACGCCTTCGCGTCTATCAGACGAACTCGACGCATAAGTCGATGTCGGCGATCCGGCAGGGCTCAATGCTTCTCGTCAAGGATGTGGACTTTCATACGGTCGAAGCTCAGTTCCACGAGGCAGTCTTCACGCATGCATCAACGAGCCCCAACCAGCAACTGATCGCCAGCCTGGACGTCGCGCGTCGACAGATGGAACTTGAAGGCTATGGGCTGGTGATGAACGCGATCGAGATTGCGTTGAAGATCCGTCGGGCAATCAACGAGCATCAACTGATCTCGAAATACTTCCGTGTGCTCGGTGCCGATGAGATGATACCAGCCGCGTACCGCCAGTCGGGCTTCCAGGACTACCTCGCGCCCGGCTCGAACTGGGCCACCGCGGTCAAAGCGATGCAGGAGGATGAGTTCTATCTTGATCCGACGCGCATGACGCTTGTCTGCGGAACCGCTGGTTTCGACGGAACGCAATTCAAGGGATTGCTGGCGAGCGAGTACGGCATCCAGCTCAACAAGACGTCGCGCAATAGCGTGCTACTCCAGTCGAACATCAACAACACGCGCAGCGACGTGGCCCACCTGATCCGCGTTCTCGTCGAGATTTGTCTTGGCATTGAGAAGCGCCTCGCCGACGGTGGACAGGCAGAAAGAGCCGCCTTCGATGCGCGCGTCAAATCCCTGATGACTGACGTGCCGGACCTTCCCAATTTCAGCCATTTCCACGAAACCTTCCGCGGTGATGCGGGTAAAGCAACACCCGAAGGCGACATGCGGACCGCCTTCTTTAATGCCTACGACGCCGCGCGTTGCGAGTATGTGCCGCTGCTCGGTGCTGAGTGCGATCGCAGACTGCGGGAGGGACCGGAAATGATTTCGGCCAATTTCGTCATACCCTATCCGCCCGGGTTTCCGATCATGGTGCCGGGTCAAGTGCTGACGCAGGAGACGATCGATTTCATGCGCAAATTGGATGTGAAGGAGATTCACGGTTACGAGAGAGCCAGGGGGCTAAAATTGCTCAAACCGAAGGCTGCAGGCGCAAAGCGCTGAGCCATTGCTTCAGGAGCGCTGGCTTCGCGCTCTACAATGCCGCCCCGTCACGGCATGCCGTAGCGGGGCACTGCTGACTTCTGGCGTGCGGGCAGTTGGCAATCATATCTGGCCTGGAGAAGGGGAGAGGAGGCAGTCTGGTCATGTCTTGGGTCGCGCAATTCCTGGTTAAGTATCCGGAACTCGCAGTGTTTCTCGCAATCAGCATCGGATATTTGGTCGGGGGCATCAAACTCGGAGGTTTTACCCTCGGACCTGTCACAGGCTCCCTTTTTGCGGGCATCCTGATAGGTCAATTCGCAGACGTCCCGATTGCGGCCATGGCCAAATCCTTCCTGTTCCTTCTGTTTCTCTTCGGTATTGGCTACTCCGTCGGACCTCAATTCATGCAAGCCTTGAAGCGAGACGGTCTCAAGCCGGTGTTGCTTGCCGTCGTTGTATGTGTGACAGGCTTGCTGACGGCGGTAGCGGTTGCCAAGGCTCTTGGTCTCGATCCCGGCTTCGCGGCGGGACTCGTTTCGGGCGCGCTGACCGAAAGCCCGGCCATGGGCACGGCAACCGAGGCGATCAATGGGCTGGCGCTGACGGAAGCCGATCGCGCGAGGTTGGTGGCACACATCGCTGTCGCGGATGCGGTGTGCTATGTATTCGGCGCCGTTGGAGTGATCCTATTCTGCAGCGTCGTCGGCCCGAGGCTGATGCGCATCGATTTGCGTGCAGAGGCACTTAAGCTGGAGCAGGATCTCGGGATATCCCGCAAGACGCCCGGCGTGGCATCTGCCTGGCATCGCTTCGAAATGCGCGCGTATCGGATCGCGGACGCCGCGCCGATAGCCGGTGTGACACTGACGGCCGCGGAGGCGAAATTTCCCGAACACAGGCTTTTCATCCTGCGCCTGCGACGGGGGAGCACGATTATCGAAGCGGAGCCGCAGATGGTGATTGCTCCCGGCGATGTCGTGGCCGTCTCAGGGCCGAGGGAGGCACTCGTGGCCGTGCTTGGCCCGCGCGCCGAAGAGATCGAGGATCGTGAACTTCTTGATGTACCGATACTGGCCGCAGACGTGCTGTTGACCAGCCATGAGCTTGCGGGCCGAAAGATCGATGACATCGCCAAGGAGGGTTGGACACGTGGTCTATATCTGCGTGCCATCAGCCGTGGCGGCGCGGCGATCCCCGTAGGGCCGGGGATCCGCCTTGAGCGAGGCGACATTTTGCGCCTGGTCGGGCCGGAGGCGACGGTGTCGCGTGCGGAAAAGCAGATCGGTGTCGTTATCGCACCGATAACGACGACGGATTTCTTCGTTCTCGGTCTTGCGATATTCTTTGGTGGACTTGTCGGCATCCTCGTCACCTTTCCGATCGGCGACATGCGGATTTCGTTGAGCACGAGTGTGGGCACGCTGCTGGCGGGGCTGCTGGTTGGGCATCTGCGCACGCGCTTCCCCCTCTTCGGACGGATTCCAGATGCTGCTGTATCGCTTATGACCGCGCTCGGCCTCGCGGCGTTTGTCGCGATGACGGGGCTGCACGCTGGACCGCTGTTTGTTGCTGCAATCGCCGAAGCGGGGGTGGGGCTTCTGTTTGGCGGCATGATCGTCACCATTGCCCCGATGATTGTAGGGCTCTATTTCGGCCGCTACGTGCTTCGCATGAACCCCATCCTGCTACTCGGGGGGCTGGCCGGCGCGCAGACGATGACTGCCGGCATGGCGGCCGTCCAGGATCGATCGGGAAGTACCGTTGCGGTTCTCGGATACACACCGGCTGTACCCATCGGCCATATCCTGCTCACGACCTGGGGAACCGTGATCGTCAATATCGTCGCGAATTAACGGGTTTCCAAAAGCTACTCTCCGTGTCGATCGCAATTGTCAGCGGCCATGCATTATTGAACCGATGGCGATTTGGTCACTCTACCGCCCCCACGCCTCGCAGGCGCGATCAAGTGACAAAAGCGCCTGTCAGGCACGTAGCCTTTCCAACTAACCTTCGAGGTTCGTCTAATAGCTTCCGCGAACACGGCGACGGTTACAATGCCAAGGAAAATGCCTCCGGGCCCGCCATTTCGCGCAGCCGCGATTGAAACAGCACTTTCATCTCGCGGAAATCCTTGAAGCCCACATGGCGGACAAATCTTGAGACTGATGTCGGCGATACGCCACACAAGGTTGCAAGCGTCTTGCTGCTCTCGAAGGCGACGATCTCAGGATTCGCCAGCGCGAAGCGTGCCACCTGTCGAAGCTGATCGGGAAAATCCAACTGGCCGCTCGCAATCAACTGGTTGAGATGATGATAATTGTGCGGCGCCGTCCGCCGTGCGGAAATGTCTATCATGTTGACCTCGTGGGTTTTGTGGGGCGGAAGCGCAAGCGCTGCTTGTGCGGTCGCTTCCGCCACCATCGCGCCCTGGTCAGGCGCTCGTATCCGGACGACGCCTTGGCTCGCTGAGGTTGATGGCGGCGTTGCGCAACAGCTCGACCGATTTGCGCATTCCCTCCATCGGCGACATCATCATGTCCTCATGCTCGATCGACAGCACGTCGTCGTAGCCGACCTGCTTGAGCGCCGTACAGAACTGCCGCCACCAGGTTTCCCCATGGCCATAGCCAAGTGTGATGTAGTTCCAGGTACGTTCGGCGTAGCGGTCGCCGGGACGCGGGTCGAGCACGCCATCGATGGCCGCGGGCACCGGTTCGACGCGGGTATCCTTGGCGTGGACATAGTAAATGGCCGAACCGAGCTGGCGGACCGCGGCGATCGGGTCGGCGCCCATCCACATCGGATGGCTCGGATCGTAGTTGGCGCCTACGGTCTCGCCCACTGCATCGCGCAGCTTTATCAGCGTGTGGACGTTGTAGACGGCCTGGTGGCCATGCAGTTCGAGGCACAGCTTGTGGATGCCGAGGTTGTTGGAATAGGCGACCAGATCGCGCCAATAGGGGATCAGCTTTTCTTCCCATTGGTATTTCTGGATTTCGAGGCATTCCGGCGGCCAGTCGGTGATGATCCAGTTTGGATTGGCATCGCCGGGGCCGCCCGGCAACCCCGACATCAGGACGACGCGGTCGATGCCCAGGAGGCTTGCGAGCTTGATAGTCTTCTCCGTCACCTTGTGATGCTCGGCGCCCTTCGCCCCCGGATGCAGCGGATTGCCGGAGCAGTTCAGGGCGGCGATCGTCATGCCGTGATCCTTGACGGCAGCGACGAATTCCCGGCGTGTCGTGTCACTTTCGAGCATGGCATCGAGGTTGATATGAGGTGCGCTCGACCAGTTGCCGCAGGCAAATTCGAGCGTCTCCAGCCCGAGTTCGGCCGACGCCCGCAGCATGTCCTTGAACGACAAGCCGCCGAGGCTGTCGGTGATCATTCCTATTTTCATCGTATCAATCCCAGTCTTAGAACTTGATCGGTTCGAAGCGGCCGGACTTTGCCGACGCAAGGGCGGCTTCGCAGAGGATCATTGCCTTGCGCCCGTCGCTGGCGCCGACATCCGGCTTCTTGTTGGCAAGCACGCATTCGATGAAATGATCGAGTTCGGCGTAGTAGGAGTCCATGTAGCGTTCGACGAAGAAGTAGAGCGGCTTGTCGCGCGACACGGCCTCGGAGCCGAAGGCTTCGACCGAGGTCGGCATGCGGTTGCCGGCTCGCAGCATGCCGTTCGAACCGTGTACTTCGATGCGCTGGTCATACCCATAAACGGCGCGGACACTGTTGTTGATATGGCATTGGCGGCCGGAGGCGGTGCGCAGGACGAACATCGCGGTGTCGTAATCGCCGTGCTTGGCATAGTAGGGCAGTACCAGGCAGGATCCGGTCGCAAACAGCTCGACGGGCTCCTCGCCGAGCAGGTTGCGCGCCATGTCGAAGTCGTGGATCGTCATTTCGCGGAAAACCCCGCCGCCGCCGGCAAGCGCTTCCTCGGTCTCCGCCTCAGGGTCGCGGCTAGTGATGATCACCTGTTCAATGGAACCGATCTCGCCGGCATCGAGACGCTGCTTGAGGGCGCGGAAGCTGGGGTCGAAGCGGCGGTTGAAGCCGATCTGGAACAGCGCGCCGGCCTTTTCGATTGCCGCGAGGCACTGATCTGTCCGGCCAATGTCGAGATCGATCGGCTTCTCGCAGAAGATCGCCTTGCCCTTCGCCGCTGCCGCCATGGCAAGGTCGGCATGGGTCTTGGTGGCCGAGGCTATCATCACCGCCCTGATGGACGGATCCGAAAGCGCCGTCTCGGTGTCGACGATCGCCGCGCCTGTCTGCGCGGCGATGCGCTGCGCCGCTTCGGGGCGCGGGTCGACGATATAACGAAGCCGTGCCTTCGGATGGCGCGCAAGGTTTCCAGCATGGACGCTGCCGATCAGGCCGGCGCCAAACAAACAAAAGTCGATCATTTCAGGTACTCTCTCCTCGGGCCGGCTCCCCGGCCATTGATGGACAATGCGGACCGCGATCCGCGGCTATTTGACCGCTCCCATGGTCAGGCCACGCACTAGGTGGCGTTGTACGAGCAGGGCGAAGACGACGATTGGCAAGGCTCCGATCACCCCGGCCGCTGCCATGGATGCCCAGTCGGTGTCGATGCGGCCGATCAAAGTCGCCGTGCCGCGCGGCATGGTCATGGCCTTCGGGGTGGCGGTCAGTGCCAGGGCGAACATGAACTCGTTGAAGGTCACGATCACCGCGAAGATGGCGGTTGCGGCAATGCCAGGAGCCGCCAGCGGCAAGGTCACTCGGCGAAAGGCACCGAACCGGGAGTCGCCGTCGACCATGGCGGCCTCCTCGAGGTCGACCGGAATTTCTCGAAAGAAGCTTTCCATCATCCAGACGCAGAAGGTCACGTTGAAGGCGGTATAGGTGATGATCAGGCCGAGCCACTGGTCAAGCAGCCCGAGCCGCAGCATCAGCAGGTAGACCGGGATCAGGATCACCACCGGCGGCACGATGCGCAGCGTCAGCAACAGCAGGCCGATCTTGCGTTCCAGCAAGAACGGCAGACGAAAGCGCGCCATCGCATAGGCGCCCAGCGTGCCGAGAACCAAGGCGATGGAGACCGACACGGTTGTCACTACCAGCGAGTTGGTCAAATAGGCGCCGAAGTTCTTCTCAGAAAAGAGCCGCAGGTAATTGTCGAAGGTCGGCACATGGGGGTAGAGGGTGCCTTCCTGCGTGATTTCCTTGTTGGACTTAAGCGATGTCGAGACCAGCCAATAGATAGGAACCAGGACGATGAACACGATGAACGACGTCACACTGGCCCTTGCGAGACGGGAATTCATTCCTGAGCCTCCTTCTGAAGAAGACGGACGGCCGTAAGCGCCATGGCGAGCACGATCAGCCCGACAGTGACGAACATTGCCGAGGCGTATCCGGTTTGTTGAAACTTGAAGGCGGTATCATAGCCGTAGATCGAGACGAGCTTGGTCGCTTCGCCGGGGCCGCCGCGGGTCAGCACGAAGACCTGGTCGAAGGTTCCGAAGGCGTCGATCGTCCTGAGCACGATGGCGATAGCTAGCACCGGTCGCATCATCGGCAGGGTCAGATCGACGAAGCTGCGCCAAGCGCCCGCACCGTCGACGCGGGCCGCTTCGAACGGTTCCTGCGGCAGGGATTGCAGTCCTGCGAGCAGGATGAGGAACATCAGCGGCGTCCATTCCCAAACGTCGAGAACAACAAGACCAATGAATGCGTTGACCGGATCGCCAAGGATCTGGACCTGACCGCCGCCAATCGCCACGGAGAGGGCCGTAATCATGCCGGCGTCGCTGGCATAGATCAGACGAAACAGGATCGCCACCACGACAGGTGTGATCACCATCGGTATGATGAGCACCGTTCTGAGAAGTCGGATGCCTTTGAATTCGCGGAGGCAGAACAGTGCCAGCGCAAAGCCGAGCACGGTCTCGATCGCCACCGCCAGGAAAACGAACCTGATACTCACCCAAAGAGCGTTGAGGAACTGGTCGTCGCTCCAGAGGCGCACATAGTTATCCAGCCCGGCCCAGCCAACCGCCGCGCCGTAGCGGTAGGCTTGCGTGCTGGCGCGCAAGCCGTCCCAGAATGGATAGACCAGAACGCAGAGCACGACCAGGACCGCGGGTGCCAGCATCAGGTAGGGCAGGGCAAGATCTAGCCCGGCGCCCTGAAGCCGTTGTTTTGTCAGGATCTGGCCCTTCGGGTTCATTGATAGTGTCCCGCCCTTTGGGTTCATTGATAGTATCCCGCCTGAGCGAGGTATTCCTTGACCTCATTGGCCGCCGCGTCCATCGCGGCTCCGCCGCCAGAGCCGGCCTGAAGCGCCTTGTTGAGCTCGATGCCGAGCAGCTCCTCAACCTTTGCCCATTCCGGCATACGCGGCCGGGGCAGCGCGCCGGCGTCAAGCTGCTGGAGCGCGACCGGGATCAAACGATTGCCGGGCTTGGCGACGCCAAACGCACTGCGCTTGACCGGGATCATTCCGGCTTCGGCGACCTTCGCCTGGGTATCTGCGCTCGTATACCACTTGAGGAATTCGATCGCGTTGGCCTTGTTCGGCGCCGACTTCGGTACGCCGGCTATGAAGATCCCGAGCTGTGAAACGGCCTTCACCTGCTTCGGGACAACTCCGAAGTCGAGTTTGCCGACCACCTTGGACTGGGCCGGATCGTCGGACTTCAGTGCATTGCCGGAATACTGGATGATCGCGCCGGCATCGCCGCCAAGGATGGCCGCTCCTTCCTGATCGGAGTCGAATTCGACCACGCCCGCCGGAGCGTTCTGCTTCATGGTGCCGACGAAGAAGTCAGAGGCGGCCTTACCGGCTTCCGAGTTGAACGTCGGGTTCCACTTGTCATCGAAGAACTCGCCGCCGAACGACAGGAAGATCGAATACCAGCTGGTGACGATCGAGTTGCCAGCGACGCCGCGGAAGACGACCGGATACTTGATCTTGCCCGACGCAACGCCATCCCTTCCCTTGGAGATCACCTCGTCCCAGGTCTTCGGCGCGCCGTTGGTATAGACATCGTTGCGATAGGTCAGCGTCTGTAGATCGCCGATGAAGGGTGCACAGATCAGGGTCGGCGTTGCATCCTTGAATGCGGCGACACGCGGGCCGCTGCGTGGCGGCCAGAAGCCCATATCGATTAGCGGGCCGATCCAGTCCTTGTCATCGACGCCAAGGCCGGCGGCGCCCAGATCCTCGAGGACATTGGCTGCGCCGAATTGCGGCACCCACGGATCGTCAAGCAGATAGAGGTCGTATTGCCCCGCGCCGTTCTGGGCGTCGGCGAACCACTTCTCAAGGGTCACGCCGTATTCGTCTTCCAGGAAGTCGATGTCGAAGCCTGCTTCCTTGGCAAGCGGGATGATTTTCTGCTTGAAGGGGGTCAGGCCGCCATCGGCGAACGCGCCGATGATAACTTTCTTGCCGGCAGCCTTAGCAGGCGCCGGAATGACCAAGGTACCGATGCTGGTGGAGGCTAGCGCCAGCAAAACCGTTGCCTTGAGTAGGGAGCGGCGAGATGTCGTGAGGTAGGATTTATTATCGTCTGTCATGCTCTGTTCCTCTCTGTTTTTTCCACTCTATGAACAGCGGTTTTGCCAGCCGTATCGAAGAAGCAGGCATTGCCGGCATCGAATGAGACACCGATGTGGTCTCCCACCGACGCCCGGAAGCCGCGATCGGCGCGCACAGTCAGCCGCCCGCCGTCGACACGCACATCGACCAGGGTTTCGTTGCCCATCGGTTCGACCACGTAGATTTCACCGGCCATCGAGCCCGTGGCACCTGGCTCAGTCAGATGCAGATCTTCCGGCCGAATGCCGAGTTCCGTAACACTGGCCGCCCGGCAGGCGTCAAAACGCTCACCCCTGATCGCAAGGCGGGCGCCGCCGACGTGGATGTCTGTTCCGTCCGCCTTGACCGGCAGGACGTTCATCGGCGGATTGCCGACGAACGTAGCGACAAAGCGGTTGGCCGGGCGGTCGTAGACTTCGGCTGGCGCCGCCAGCTGCTGCAAATCACCGCCGTGCATGACGGCGATCAGATCTGCCATCGTGAGGGCTTCGGCCTGGTCGTGGGTGACGTATATCGTCGTTGAGCCGAGGCGCTGGCAGAGCCGTTTAATCTCGCCGCGCATGGTCAGGCGCAGACGGGCGTCGAGATTGGACAATGGCTCGTCCATAAGGAATGCCGTGGGATTGCGGACAATTGCACGAGCAAGGGCAACGCGTTGCCGCTGGCCGCCGGAAAGCTGGCGAGCGCGCCGGGTCAGTAGATGGTCGATCTCCAAGACCGCGGCGACCTCAGCGATCTTGGCCTTGCGCTCCTGATCGGGCATGCCGCGCAGCCACAGCGGATAGCCGATGTTTTCCTCAATTGTCATCTGCGGGTAGAGTGCATAGCTCTGGAACACCATGGCGATGTCACGATCGCGCGGCTGCAGCCGCGTGACATCGCGTTCGCCGATCAGCACCTGGCCGGCGGTCGGCATTTCGAGGCCAGCGAGAATGCGTAGCGCCGTAGTCTTGCCGCAGCCCGACGGACCTAGCAGTGCAAGGAAGGCGTGGTCGGGCACGCTGAGGTTGAGGGACTTCAGAACGTTGAACGCCCCGAAGCTCTTGACGACACCGTTGTAGCGGACGGAACTCATGGCCACCTCGTCAGGTTGTTTGGCAATTGGAACACGGGATACCTCAATCCGCGACGGTAAGCCCGGCCTCGATCGCCATGGCGCGAAGGTTGCGGTAGCCCATCGTTGCATAGGTGAGGGGATGGGCCTTGGCGGGATCCTGTTCGGCCTCGACAACCAGCCAGCCGGAATAACCGGCATCGGCCAGGATCTTGAGTAGCGTCGGATAATCCTGCGCGCCATCTCCCGGCACCGTGAAGATGCCTTCCATCACGGCGTGCATGAAGCTCCAGTCTTCGGCGCGGGCGCGCTTCAGGATCTCCGGCCGGACATCCTTGCAGTGCACGTGGACGACGCGGGCGACGTGGTGCTGGAGCAACGCCTTCGGGTCGCCACCGGAAAAGGCGCAGTGACCGGTGTCGTAGAGCAGGCCGAAGGCCTCGCCGGTATTGGCCATCAACTTGCCGATCTCGTCGTCGGTTTCGACGATCGTGCCCATGTGATGGTGGAAGGCCATCCGCACACCGAAATCGGCAAAACGTTCCGACAGCGTGGTGATCTTGGCGCCGTAAGCTTTCCACTCGTCGTCGGCGAGATGCGGACGTTGCGAGATCGGGTCGTGGATGGCGCCGTGGCGGCCGCGCGAGGTGTCGGCGTAGACCACATGCTTGGCGCCGAGGTCACGCAGCAGCGTCAGATGCGGCAGGATCGCCTCGAATTCCTGATCGATGTCGTGGTCGAGGATGCGGCCATCATACCAGCCGGAGACGAGGTCGAGCTGATGCTGCTCGAGGATCGGGCCAAGCTCAGCGCTCTTGCGCGGGAACTTGCCGCCGAGCTCCGTGCCCGCAAAACCCGCCTTGCGTGTTTCCGACAGGCACACCTCCAGAGGGGTGTCTCCACCGAGTTCCGGCACGTCGTCATTCGTCCACGTGATCGGATTGATGCCAAGCCTTACTGTCATACGAGTTGTCTTTCCAATAATAGATGCTTCACTTGACGCTTCCTCTTCCTCGCAGTTGAGGGTCGCCCTACTACGCTGGCTGGAGGGCCGCATGTCGAAAACCGGTTTGATTCGACCAACTGCACGCAAGGATGGTGGGGAGATGCATCTCAAGGTGCACGCCGAACCCTCCCAGCCGCGCTACCTCAATGCGAGTGTAGATCCCCCTCCAGAAATCACCCTCGATCTGCGGCTAGACTACACCTATCTGTAACCTGCACGAGTTCCAGTTTGGCGGAAAAATTAGGAACCAGTTGCCAGTGGTCGTCGGAACACGTAGCGTGTCACTTCGTCTGGTCCACGTCAGGAAACGCCTGTGTCCTCCGCACGCTGTCTCCGCCAATCTTTTCCCCTCGACATGCTTGCTGTCGATCGAACCAGCGAGATGTCCCTGCATCGGCAGCTGCACCGCGCGCTGGTGAAGATGATCCAGGACAGGACGCTTGCCGCCGGTACGGCCTTGCCGTCGACGCGCGAACTCGCTGCCGATCTGGCTTTGGCCCGCAACACTATCATCGCGGCCTATGACCAGCTCGTCACCGAGGGCTATCTCGTCAATCGACAGGGCGCTCGCTATGTCGTGGTGGATCTCCCTCTGTTGCCGAAATTGCAGACCCCGTCGCTGATCATCCCAAGCGAGCGCACTCTGTCGGTGCGAGGCATGGCATTGATGCACCAGCCGTTCCACCATGGATCGCCGGGATGCTTCGCCTTTCATCCGGGCATGCCCGACGCTCACAACTTTCCCTTTGGCGTCTGGGGTCGCCTGCTGGCGCGGCGGGCCAGCTTCGCCGGCGACAGCTTGTTCGGGACCTACCACGTAACAGGCTTGCCTGAACTGAAGGAGGCGATCGTCGGTTACCTGGCCTCCTCGCGCGGTGTCATCTGTACCAAGGAGCAGATCGTCATAACAACAGGAGCACAAGCGGCCTTCGATCTTCTGGCGCGCCTGCTGCTCGATCCCGGCGATCGGGTGTGGATGGAAGAGCCAGGCTACTACGGCGCCAAGGCGGCCTTCACTGTCGCTGGAGCCGATGTCCGTCCCATGCCGGTCACCCTCGAGGGATGGCAGATGGGCCGGCCTCCGAAAAACATCCGGCTGATTTATGTGACACCGGCCTGCCAGCATCCCCTTGGCACCTCAATGCGCATGGACCAGCGGCTGCAGCTGCTGGAGCTCGCGGAAAGAAGCAATGCCTGGATCATTGAGGACGATTTCGACGGCGAATATCGCTTCCAGGGGCGACCGGTTCCCGCCGTGCATGGAATGGATCGCTCCGGCAACGTCATCTACGTCGGCACCTTCGCAAAACTACTCTTTCCGGCGCTTCGTCTCGGCTTCATGGTCCTGCCACCGGGCCTCTGCGATCGCATCCACCCCGCCCTCAGCACAACAGGACAGTTTCCGCCGCTCTTCCTGCAGGCAGCGCTCGCCGACTTCATCGTCGAGGGACACATGAGCCGGCACCTGAAACGCATGCGCCGGATCTATGCTGGCCGCCGGCAATTCTTCTATTGGATCTGCGAGGAGCGGCTTTCCGACTACATGGAGTTGCTGAACGCAGAAGCGGGCATTCAGGTCGTTGGGCACTTGCGCAAGGGCCTGAGCGACATCAAGATCAGCGAAGCCGCGACAAGGCTCGGCATCAATGTTTCGCCACTGTCGAAATACTATCAGCATGAGACACCCATCCAAGGGCTCGTGCTGGGATACGCCGCCTGTAACAAGGCACAAACGGAACTGGGGATCGGCCAGCTGGAGCGAGCTTTCGCGGAACATGTCAGCGTTCCGTCCCATTCCTTGGGATAGTGGTACCATCAAACTTGATTGAAACGGCACTTCTGAAGATACCGAAATCTGAGTAGCTTTCCTTCAACAGCAATCGCTTACATGGGAGAGTTGCGATGTACTACTATGGGCAGGAAGAAATCGATGCGCTGGCAAATGTCATCCGATCAGGCGTCCTTTTTCGGTATCACGAAGGTAGCCAGTGCGAGAAGTTCGAGAGACGCTATTCCAACTTTCTCGGGGTCAAGCATTTCTCGTTGGCGGTGAGTGGCTCTTACGCCCTTTCGGCCGGACTGATGGGCCTCAACATCGGTCCGGGTGATGAGGTGATCATTCCCGCCCACACCTATATGGCGACCGCAACGTCGGTTCTCGCTGTTGGCGCGATCCCGGTAATCGTCGACATCGACGAGAGCGTGACGATCAGTCCGAAGGCCATCCGCGCAGCCATCGGGCCGCGAACGAAGGCCATCATCCCCGTGCATATGTGGGGTGCCGCCTGTGACATGGACGAGATCATGGCTATCGCGGAGGAGTTCAACCTCTTCGTGCTGGAAGATTCCTGCCAGGGCGTTGGCGGCTCTTACAAAGGACGCAAGTTCGGCTCGATCGGCCATGCCGGCGCGTTCAGTTTCAACTACTTCAAGAACATGAGCTGCGGCGAGGGTGGTGGTCTTGCCACCAATGATCCCCAGGTCGCCGAAAGGGTGCGATGCGCCATCGATCCGTGCCACTACTATTGGCAGGGCCGAACCGACAGCATAAAGCCGTTTGCAAGTAACGGCGCCCGTGCCTCGGAATTCATGGGGGCGCTCCTCAACGTTCAACTCGACCGCATCGACGGGTTGATCTCCAGCATGCGCAGGGAGAAGAAGCGCATCATCGCCGGTACTGCGAGCCTCGACAATCTCGGCCTCAGATTGAGCCCGATGAACAGTCCGGACCACGATTGCGCAACACACGTCATGTATCTCCTGCCTAGCGCGGAGGCAGCAAACCGGTTCGTCGAAGTGTTCCCGGCCGTAATCGCCGGCAAGACCGGCCGCCACACCTATACCGAATGGGACCAGGTGCTGCAGCACGAGGGCGCTTTCCATCCGATCCTCAACCCCTACAATCTGATTGAAAACCGCGAATGCCGTCGCGAATATTCGCGAGACATGTGTGCCTCATCGCTGGATATCCTGGCTCGCACGGTCATGGTCCCGACCGATCCGCTCCGAGCACCGGAAAAGACCGCCGATATCATCCATGACATTGCGGAAGCTGCACGTATCGCACTCACCAACGCTGCCCCGGCGTCCGCCATCGTTCGCACGTCCGGCGCCGTCGATATTCAGAAATACACCTGAGGGGCTGCATTCCAGCGGGGCTGCGTTGCTTAATCACATTCATGCAACGCAGCCCCTGTCTTTTGACCGCAGGCTTTCCTGGAACGCGGCCCTGAGTCGCTCCAGTCCTTTTTGCCGCTCGGTTGCGCCAACACCGGTATAGCCCATGATGATCCCCTGTTCCGGCGGCGAATGGCGGTAATGCGGCGAAAGTGGGCTGACGTCGACCGCGTGCGCGGCCGCCAACCCGCAGAATTCCAGGTCCGACATGGGCATCTTGAACCGGCCCACAACTTGCATGCCGGTATCGATCTGTTCGACCGACAGCCATTCGCCGAGATAGGCGTTGCATTCCCCGACGAATTCGGCCTGACGCTCGGCATAAATGCGTCGCATCTTTGCGAGGTGCTTTGCAAAGAAGCCCTCCTCGATAAAATCGGCAAGTGTCGCCTGCAGCAGAAGAGGCGGGTGTTTGCCGGTTATGCTGACGGCCGCGTCGAACGCTTGGCTCAGGCGCGCCGGCACGACGACAAAACCGATGCGGAGAGCAGGAAACATCGTCTTGCCGAACGTGCCGACGTAAAGAACCGTGCCGCTTTTGTCGAGGCCCTGCATGGCAGGGATCGGTTTGCCGCGATAGCGATACTCGCCGTCATAGTCGTCTTCAATAATCCACGCGTTCAGGTTTTCTGCCGCGTTCAACAACTCGAGGCGATTTTCAAGGCGCATCGCGAGCCCCATCGGCCATTGACAGGATGGCGTGACAAAGAAGAGCCTGGGATTCTGCTCGAAGGTGGTGCGAACGGACCATCCATCGCGGTTGACGTAGAGCGGGATCGGAACACCACCGGCCGCCAGCATCGCGCTGAAGGCGCCGGAATAACCGGGCTCCTCGTAGCAGAAGGCGTCACCTTCATCGAGGAGAAGCCGCGCGCAGAGGTCGAAGGCCGACTGCGCCCCGGTAACGATGATGACTTGCGACGGGGTGCACTCGACGCCGCGCGAAACCCCGAGATAGTTGGCAATTGCCGTTTGTAGTCTCGGGTGACCCGAGAGCGAATGATAGCCAAAGATCTCCTCGTGAGGGTAGCGGGCATGCCTCTTCAATAGGCGGGCCCATGTGGAAAACGGAAACTCCCGAATATCGGGAAAGCCCGGATGAAAAGCGATTTGCCCGGGAACCGTCTGATCCTTCGGCTGGCGGACAATGACGTTGCCGCGCCGCGACAATTGCGGAAGATGCAGTTCGTCCTGCTGGGAGTCCGGTTTCTTGGTCGGTTCCGGCAGATCGCTGATCCACGTTCCCGAGCCTGACCTGCATTCGACATAACCCTCCGCAAGCAAGGCGTCATAGGCGGCGATCACAGTATTGCGGCTGATGTGTAGCTCGTCGGCAAGCGTGCGGCTGGAGGGCAGCCGCGTGTTAGCCTTGAGCTTCCCGCTCAGGATCAGACGGGTCAGTTCGTTGTAAAGCTGGCGGTGGAGCGCCGTCTCGGCGTCGGCGTCAAGCGTCAGCATATCTAGGGAAAACTGAATTCGCTTTCGCATGAAGTGGCACCATCAAAAATCGCGAATTTGTCCCTTTTGCTGGGGTCATTATCGACGTTAAATTTTCTCCGTCAACTATTCCGCTCCGGCCCGGCGCCGAGCCGGGTCGGCAAAGCCGGGGGTACAAAATGAAGGTAGCCATTGTCGGAACGGGCGGCATTGCCAAGGTGCACGCACGTGCGATCCTGCATCTTGGTGGAGAAATCGCCGGCGTCTGCGGCAGTTCACTGGACTCGGCTAAGTCGTTCGGCCATGGCCGGCCTTACGGCGACATCGAACGAATGCTAGCCGAGGTAAAGCCTGACGTCGTTCACATTTGCACGCCGAACCATCTCCACAAGGTTCAGGCGATCGCTGCTTTCGAAGCGGGGGCGCACGTCCTATGCGAAAAGCCGATCGCTGCTTCTATCGAGGACGCCTCATTGATGATCGAAGCTGCCGCACGTGCCGGCCGCGTCGGTGCCATCATGTATCACAATCGTGGATATCCGCTGGTGCAATTGATGCGCCAGCGTATTGCCTCCGGGGAGGTCGGGCGGCTGCTTCGCGTCGGCGGATGCTACATGAACGACGAAGGCTTGTCCCCCGATCGCTTCACCTGGCATTTCGTTTCGAAGCAGGTCGGGCGCTCATTCGCGATGATGGATATCGGCGTCCATTGGCTGGATCTCGTCGAGCATGTGACCGGCCGCTCTATCTGTGAGGTGACCGCACAGTTCAGCACCCATCACCCAAAACGCGTCTGGTCCGGCCAGCCGGGGCAGGGACCGCGCCCACCGGGGCGGGAGGTCGAGAACGGTGTTGAAGTGGACGTGCAAGTGGAGGATCACGCCGAGATCATGGTGCGCTTCGATGACGGCGCCTCCGGTAGTGCCACTATCAGCACGGTGTCGGCCGGCTACCCCAATCGGCTGGCGATCTCGGTGGACGGCACCAATCTCGGTTTGGATTGGACGCAACAGGAACCGGATTGGTATCTGGAGCGGCGGGGCGAGGGCCTGTTGAAACGCTTCCGGACACCTAACGACCTTTCGCCTGACAAATCCTACATGACGTTCCTGCCGGCGGGCCACGCCGAGGGACACGGCGAGGCGTTCAGAAACGTCATTTCGCAAGCATGGCGCGGCATGCGGGGAAAGCCTGCGGAATTTCCAAGCTTCGAGGATGGGTTGCGGGGCTCGCATCTCGTCGAGGCCGCAATTCGGAGCGCTGCGGAACGTCGCACCATTGCGGTCGCGCCACGAGTGGCAAGCTGAGGGTCGGCAAAGTGGCACCATCAGGATTGATGGAAGCGGTGCTTTGCTGCGAATGCGATGCCTCTAAAGTACCGGCATCGAGATGAACGGAAGTCCAACTGAAGTCACGCAGATACTTGGGAGGGTAGCATGATGAATAGACGACAATTTCTCGGTTCCACGGCGGGTTTTGCACTGCTCGCGAGCCCGTTTGTAGCCAGAGCTGCCCAGCGGGAGCTCCGGATCGCGGTCTGGCAAGGCTATGCCGAGCCTGAATGGGTCAAGCCCTTTGAAGAAGCAAACAATGTCAAGGTCAACATCACCTACTTGACCTCCGACGAAGAGTTCTTTGCCAAGATGCGCGGATCGCAAGGAGCTGGCTTCGACGCTTTCTCGATCAACACGTCGCTGGTGCCGCGCTATCAGAAGCTCGGCCTCGTCAAGCCGATCGACCCCACCAAGGTTGCGCGCATGGACCGCCTGAGCCCGGTCTACAAGAATGTCACGGACTTGAACATTGACAGTCAATTGTGGGGCATTCCCTTTGCCTGGGGCTCGCAGCCGCTAATCTACGACACAGCGCAGTTCGACAAGGCTCCCGACAGCTGGCACGTGATGTGGGATGAGGGAAATGCTGGCCAGCTCATCAACTTCGACGATCCGGGTACTATCACACTCGCTGCGTTGCTGCTCGGCTTTCCGAATCCTTACAAGCTCGAGCCCGATCAGTTGCAGGCCTGCAAGGCAAAACTCATCGAGCAGAAGAAGCTTCTAATGACCTACTACACCGGCTTCGACGACGGCGTGAAAATTTTTGCCGAGAATAAGATCAAGGCGATGCTGTCGATCGGAGAGCTGCAGCTCGTCAACCTCAAGAAGCTCGGTGTGGACGCCATGCTCACCATCCCGAAGGAAGGAGCAACCGGCTGGCTCGACTGCTGGGTCGTTTGCAATGGGGTCAAGGACGTCGATCTCGCGCACGCCTGGATCAACAACTGCATGGCCGACGAGGTGGGCACGGTTCTTTCCACCAAGTTGAAATACGGCAACACGACCAACCAGAAAGCCAATGAGGACAATGGCCTGACCTACGCCGACAAACTGTTCTTCGCGCAGCAGGCGGAAAACCAGGAGGCGCGAACAGCCTTGTGGAACGAGATCAAGGCGGCTTAGCAAATCGACGGGGGTGATGCTCATGCATCGCCCCCGTTCTCTTTCACAATACCGCTCGTGGCGGTGCACGTGGTCGTTAGACGCAAGAAGGGAAAGCGGCGCGATGTCGTCTCTAGGGGGAGAACAGGATCTTATCCTGCGCAGAGTGAGCAAAAGTTATGGACATTTGCAGGTCCTGCAACCGACGGAGCTACATGTCCGATCGGGTGAATTCCTGACGATTGTCGGATCTTCGGGGTCCGGCAAGACGACCCTCTTACGGATGATCGCAGGCTTTACCAACAACACCTCCGGGGAGATTCTTTTTCAGGGACGCGACATCACCAATGTGCCGACCCACAAACGCCCCTTCAACACGGTCTTCCAGGACTACGCACTTTTTCCGCACATGACGGTAGCCGAGAACATCGGCTACGGGCCGATGATCCGCCGCCAACCGCGCGAGGCGATTACTCGCAAGGTCAACGAGGCGCTGTCGATTGTAGGCTTGCAGAAAATGATCGACCGTATGCCGTCGCAGCTTTCTGGCGGGCAGAAACAGCGTGTCGCGCTTGCTCGTGCACTCGTTTGTGAGCCTAAGGTGCTGCTGCTCGACGAACCCCTTTCCGCCCTCGATGCGGAAATGCGCTATCAGATGCAAACCTTCCTCAAGGATCTGCAGCGTCGTGTCGACACCACCTTCATTCTCGTCACACACGATCAGGAAGAGGCGATCACGATGTCCGATCGCATTGCGGTGATGAGCGCAGGCCGGATAGAGCAGGTCGGCGACCATCGCGAAGTTTACTACGCGCCGAAAACGCCGTTTGTCGCGAGCTTTTTCGGCGATACCAATCTAATCGCCGGGACCTTGACTCCGGATGGTAGCCTTCAGACGCCATTCGGCCCGCTTGCCGACGTCGCCGCAAGGGGACCGCGCAAGGCAAAGGTAATCGCCTGCCTGCGTCCAGAGGCCATCCAGCTTGGCGCGGCAGGCAGAATGGACGCCGGTATTCAGCGCGAAGGCGAAAGGATCTGTATTTCCGCCCGGATTCGGAGAACCATCTTCGCAGGCCCGCTGACACGCGTCGTTGCAACCTGCGACGATCATCCCGAGATCGAATTTCTGGTCAAGGTCACGAGCGGCGATTTGCCGGTGTCGAGCGTACCGGGGACTTCGGTTCGACTTCGCTTTTCGGCCAAGGATCTGGCAATTGTTCCGGTCGCCGGTGACGAAGCCGCATCCGCCGCCGGACATCTTAAACTTGTCGCGGCTTCGGAGGGTGCGAGATGAGGTCGGGAGCGCGCATTTTCCTGTTTCTGATCGCCGCGGCAGGACCGGTTCTGTTGGTGCTGCTGCCGCTCAGTGGCTTTGTCTTGAATTCGTTCTATTCGATGAACGGCAGCGAAATCGTGCGAGATTTTTCGGCAGGCAACTACGTCGAGTTCGCCAACAACCAGGCCTATGTCGGGGTTCTTTGGCACACGATCTGGCTTTGCGGCCGCGTCGCCCTAATCTGCCTGTTGCTGGCCTATCCGCTGGCCTGGTACGTCTGGCAGCAACCGGAGGCCAAACGCTTTCCGCTGTTGCTGGTGATCATCTTGCCGCTGTTCATGAGCTATATTGTCAAGCTCTTCACGATGCGCTCGCTTCTAGCGGTTACCGGATTGATGAATGAATTGCTGCTCGACGTCGGTTTTCTCGCCAAGCCGACGACGGCGTTTATGTTCAACGAAAATGCTACCCTCCTGACGATGGTCGCGATGTACCTGCCGTTCGTGTTCCTGCCGATATATCTGGCTTTGGAACGCATTCCCGAGTCTCTTGTCCAGGCGTCGGCCGATCTCGGCGGCACGCAGGCGACTACCTTCCGCCACGTGGTTTGGCCGCTCTCCGTTCCTGGCGTCGTATCCGGAGCAATCTTCGCTTTCGTCCTGTCGCTCGGCGATTACGTGACACCGCAGATGGTCGGCGGTCCGAACGGCTTTACCTTCGGACGCGTGATCTTCTCTCAGTTCGGCGCCGCCTACAACTGGCCGCTGGGTGCTGCACTCGCGGTCGTCCTGGTGATCGTCAGCGGCGCGGCCATCCTGTCGGCAGGACTAGTTTCCAAGAAGGGTAAGGCATAGCAATGAGGTCCAGCGGCGGAGAAAAGTTTGTCTACGGGCTTTGTGCGGTCCTGTTTGCATTGACGGTGTTGGTTCTCTATGCGCCGATCCTCGTCAACGCGTTGCTTTCGGTGGTGCCGCGCAAAGCTGGCTCGCTGCATTGGGCCGAAGCCGGCGCCGGTGCCTATCTTGAGCTCTTCGGCAACGTCGACCTTATGCAATCGCTGTTTGCCAGCGTCGTCGTCGCGGTTTCGGCTTCGATCCTGTCGAGCGTGATCGCGATCGTGATGGCGCTCTATCTCGACAGCAGGTTCGCTTTCGGTCGCCGGGCCATCGAGACGCTGATCTATCTGCCCTTCATCATGCCGTCGATGATCACCGGGCTGGCGCTGCTCATCTATTTCACCGCGTTGAAGGTTCCGCTCAGCCTGGTGACAGTCACTCTCGGGCACACAATATTCGTCCTGGCAATAGCATATCGCCTGACAAGTGTCAGGCTCACCAATCTGTCACCTTCGTTGCGCGAGGCGTCAAGGGATCTCGGCGCCAATGGCTGGCAGACCTTCCGCCACGTTATCTTCCCACACCTCCAGCCTGCCATCCTGTCGGGCGTGCTGTTCGCGGCGGCGATCTCCATCGACGAAACCCTGATTACACTTTTTCTGTCTGGGGATCGCATGACGCTTCCCATCCGTCTTTGGTCGATGTTACGCGTCGGCTTTACGCAAGAAATCAACGCCTTGGTGACACTCGTCATCGCAGGGACACTTGTGGTGGCACTGTTCGGCCTGCGCGTCTGGAAGAAGAACGGAAAGCTTGAACTTTAAGACTGAGCGGTCCTCTTCCTCCTCCGGATGTCGGATAAACTCAAAATCAGTCCGGCCCGAAGGTCTGTTCTCATGTCACCAGCCGAATATCCGGCGACGCAGAGCGGGCTTGTCTAACGCAATTTCGTCCGGCTCGCTTTGCTTCGTAGAGCGCCATGTCGGCCCGGCGCATGGCGTCGTCAATGCTCTCCCCGGCGGGAACGTCGGCAACACCGAAGCTCGCGCTGACAGTCAGTGTTGGAGGCAATCCCTCCACAGTGATCCCCGTCGCTCCGAGTCGTACAGAGCTGGCAAACAGCATGGCCGTTTCGACCGTTGTGTTCGGCATGAACACGGCAAACTCCTCGCCGCCAATGCGCCCGACGATGAAATTCGGCGCAGCATTGGATTTCAGGAGGTCAGCAAAGGCGCGGATCACTTTGTCTCCGGCATGGTGACCGAACGTGTCGTTGATGCTTTTGAAGCGATCGATATCGCAGGTCATGACGGAATGCCGGACGGCGGGGGCGACAAGGCGGGCAGCGGCGACACCGTTCTCGAAACCGCGGCGGTTGGCAAGATCCGAAAGTACATCCCTTTCGGAATTGCTGCGTTCATCGGCCATGATATCGAGGACGAGGACCGAAAGGAGTGTCAGACCAACTGCCACGATCAATACGGCAGTCGATCCCTGTGAAATCAATGCGTAGTTTGTATGAATATAGTCAGTTGCCGCCGCGCCGGCACCGGCGGTCACTGCCAGACCAGCTTTTGCAAAGAAATGTAGACCGGTTGCGGTGAGCAGATAGCCAAGGACCCGATCGATCCTTGCGCGGCGCCGTGACGCGAAGACCGCAGCAGCGCAGGTAAGAATGACCAGCGCAAAAGGTGTTTGATAAGATAAGGCGTGCCGAAGCGTGCTACGCGGCAGGCCATAGATAAACAGATCAAGTACGATGCAAAGGGTGAAAAAAGATATCGCCCAGAATGGCGCGATCCGCACGCCGTAAAGCTCGCCAATACCAAAGCGCAGCAGGATCATGCCACCAAGCACAGTTGCAAATGCCAAAACTGCGAAGAGCTTCGACAAATCTGTATACGCAACGAAGAGCTCACTGATGGCAGAAAGAGAGGCGACAGCAAAACCTGCCGAGAACCATAGCGCAGCCTGGCGCGACTGGCTGCGCACCGCCACGACGGCGAATACCAGCGCAAAGCAGATTGCGATGATGAAATTCACCACAAGGAAGAAAACTGCTCCATTCACCATTGCACAAGAATCCGCTGCCAATCCCGCCGAAGCTTCAGTACAAGTGTCTTAATAAACTGTGAAACACGACACTATTAAGTGGGTGGCTTTCCGGACATTCTCGGCGTGACCTGCAATCCGCCTCCCGATACCTGAGCTCTAGCGAAGATCGACCCGATGACCAGTTGGGGTGGGGGGCGATCCCCCGGCTAGCAAACCGGCAACTATGGGGACCGTTTCAAGGTTTCGCAGGTCCGATGAGAAGGAACCGGCAGGGGTGGGGCGGTATTCTTCCGCTCGCAATGCCCGTTATCGCGGACAAACCCATTCAACGACTCAGCCAGGCCTGGGGCTCGGCTGCCGGTCAGACGTATCGCCCTCGACCAGTTTGATGATGATCTTCCCAACGACAGTTCCCCGCTCCAGAGCGATATGAGCTTGCGCCGTTTGGTCCAGCGGTAGAGTGAGCCCGATCATCAGGCGGTAGGCATCATCTTCAAGACAGTCTGTGATGCCGGCGATCGCGGCTTCCTTAGATGTGATCGGGCTTTACCGCCCAACATCGATCTTCGTCACGGTAACACGACCTTCGGTGAACGCCGCCCGATTTGGCGACGACAAAATGCCTCTGATCAACGAAAAACGGCCCGGCGGAGCCGAGCCGTTTCACTGTGCTGGCCCGATAAAGCAGGATCTTACCAGGACGGGATCAGGGCGCCCTTGAACTGCTCGTTGATGAACTTGCGGATGCTTTCATCATGGTAGGACTCGACCAGTGTCTTGGCCCAGGGCGCGTCCTTGTCGGCGGCGCGGACGACGATGACGTTGGCATAGGGTGACTTTTCGCCTTCGATGGCGATGGCGTCGGTCTTGGGATGCAGGCCGGCTTCCATGGCGTAGTTGGTGTTGATGACGGCGGCATCGACGTCTTCAAGCGAACGCGGCAGCTGGGCGGCATCGATTTCGGCGAACTCAATGTTCTTCGGGTTCTCGACGATATCGGCAACCGTCACCTTGATGCCCGGATTTTCTTTGAACTTGATCAGGCCCTTGCTAGCCAGAACCAGCAGCGCACGACCGCCGTTGGTCGGGTCGTTCGGGATGGCAACGGTAGCACCGTCCTTCAGTTCGTCGAGGCTCTTCACCTTCTTGGAGTAGACGCCCATCGGCGTGGTGATGGTCGTGCCGATGCTGACGAGATCGAACTTACGGTCGGCAATCTGGTTGTCGAGATAGGGCTGGTGCTGGAACGAGTTGGCCTGGATGTCGCCGTCGGCCAGCGCCTGGTTCGGCACGACATAGTCGGAGAACTCGACGATCTCGATATTCAGACCCTTGGTCTTGGCGACTTCGGCGACCTTTTCCATGATCTGGGCGTGCTCGCCTGGCGTGACGCCGACCTTGATATCCTCGGCGAAGGCCGAGCCGGCTGCAAAGGCCGCAATCGCGGCGGCGATGATGAACTTTTTCACGGGAGTCTCCTTGGTATGTTTATTGGATATGCGAATTAGAGATCAGTTCTTCCGGTTACGCTTGTCGAAGCGGCGGGCGAGCCCGTCGCCGGCGCTTTGCACGACCTGCACGAGCACGATCAGCACCGCGACGACGAGTACCATCATCTCCGGATTGAAACGCTGGTAGCCAAAGCGGATGCCGAGGTCGCCCAGGCCTCCGCCGCCGACGGCCCCGACCATAGCCGAGTAGCCGATCAGACTGACGATGGTCATCGTCAGCGCCATGAGGATGCTGGGTCGCGCCTCTGGAAGCAGCACTTTGTAGACGATCTGGGATGGCGTTGCTCCCATGGCGCGGGCGGCCTCGATCAGGCCCTTGTCGACCTCGCGGATGGCAGATTCAACGAGGCGCGCGAAGAACGGAATGGTGGCGATGGTCAGCGGCACGATTGCTGCCCAAGTGCCGATAGAGGTACCCGTCAAAAGGCGCGTCAGCGGCACGATGGCAACGACCAGGATGATGAACGGCGTCGATCGAGCGGCGTTGACGACGAGGCCAAGCACGCGATTGGTTTTCGGTGCCGGAAACAGCTCGCCCTTGCCTGATGTGGCGAGAAAGACACCGATCGGCAGGCCGATGATCGAGCCGACGATGCCGGCAACGAGGACCATTTGCAGGGTCTGCATCAGCGCCTTGGAGAGGAGGCCGAAAATCATATCAGGCGACATAGCCGAGCACCTCCGTGGTAAGGCCCGTTTCGGCATAGAAGCGGTTAGCCCGCGCGACGACATCCGGCTCCGCCGAGTAGGAAACGACAAGTGAGCCAAAGGGCTCGCCCGATATCTCCTCGATCGCGCCAGCGAGAATATTGACGTCGGAGCCGAGCTCGGCGACAAGCCGGCCGGTCAGAGGTTGAAAGGCCGTGTCGCCGAAGAACACCAGCCGGACGAGCACACGGTCGCCGGCCGATGGCTGCGGCTTGACGGCGGAGCGCAGCCAGTTCGGCAGTTTCAGGGCCGAGGCGAGCAGCGTGCGCGTCGTCTCGTGCTGCGGGTTGGTATAGACGTCGAAGGTACGGCCGGATTCGACGATGCGGCCGGCGTCGATGACAGCCACGTGGCTGGCGATGGTTTTCACCACCTCCATCTCGTGGGTGATCAGGAGAACGGTGAGACCGAGATCGGCATTGATCCGCTTCAGGAGCTCGAGGATCGACTGCGTTGTCTCCGGGTCGAGCGCCGAGGTGGCCTCATCGGAGAGCAGCAGCTTGGGGTCCGTCGCCAGCGCGCGGGCAATGCCGACGCGCTGCTTCTGGCCGCCCGAGAGTTCGGAAGGATAGCTGCCGGCCTTGTCGCCGAGGCCGACAAGGTCGAGCAGCGGCCCGACCTTGGCACGGATCGCCTTCTTGTCGACGCCTGCAATTTCCAGCGGCAGCGCCACATTGTCGAAGGCGGTGCGCGACGACAGTAGATTGAAATGCTGGAAAATCATGCCGATCTGGCGGCGCAGGCCACGCAGACCGTCCTCACCAAGCGCGCCGACGTCGACACCATCGACGAGCACCTTCCCCGACGTCACGCTCTCGAGACCGTTGACCATGCGGATGAGCGTCGATTTGCCGGCGCCAGAGCGACCGATTATGCCGGTGATGGCACTGCGTTCAACTGTCAGATCGACACTTTCGACGGCGGTGAAACCACCTTCGCCCGCGGGCCCGTAACGCTTCCCAGCGCCCTTCAAGGCTACCATCGGTACCGAATGTGCCACGGCGACCGGATCGCTTCCGGGCTTGCCGTCCGGCGCGGCGTATGTAGCGCCTGCGCGGCCCGCATGTTGGCTTGTCATGCTATGCTCTCAGATGTTGGTCTTCACAAACTGGGGGCTCTATAACCGCAAATGTACAAATTAGCCAATCGACCTGCACCTTCGAATTCAAACACGTTCTGACAGATGGTTCATCGCAAGCTTCACTGGCACGGTGCCTAGCCGCGTTGGCCGCCACTAGCGAATGGACGAGATATCGCTCGCGCATGTGAAACATAGCGAAAATCCAGCCGAACTCTTGGGATTCCCGCAGGCGTTCATTGCGCGGGCGAACGTTACTCGAACTCTACGCCTCAAGTAGTTCGATCTTATGTCCTTCAGGGTCCCTAATAACGCAACGGGTGCCCCAATCAGATTTGGAAGGCCGAGATATTATATCCACGGCGCTGCCCAGATTACTCAAGACTTTTGAGATCGATGGGACTCGAAACCCTAGGAGAACCGCGGTCGTGTCTAAGCTCTCGGTGCCTTTGGGATAGATTTCAAGGACCGAGCCACCTGTCTTCGACGCGAGATGTTCGGGGCCTGAACCGTGCTTTTCCTTTTGAAACTGAAAACCAAGAGTTTGGTAAAACGAAGCCAGAGATCCAGGGTCGCTTGCCCTGAGCACGACTAGATTTAAAGTTGGAGCCTGCATTGGCATCATCCTACCTGAGAAGCTGGAATCTCTAGCCGGGCTTCCATTTCGTCGAAAACAACGCGCATCTCAAGGCGGCCACCCATCGCGGCCACATGCTTCGCCAGGGTTTCGAACTTGATGTTTTCCCGCTTCTCGATTCTGTTGACCGACGGTTGCTTGATCGAAAGAGCCTCAGCGAGCTCTACCTGCGACAGGTTGTTGAGCTTCCGCATGTCCACGAGAGTGAGGTATCCAATAGATCCCGACTTTTCGAATTGTCTGAATAACTGATCGACCCGATTGGCAGCCTTTTCCGCGTTTCGGTAGACCTCATCAGGTCTCTGTCCGTACGCATCGTCGGAAATGAATATCCCTAGTCCAGCATGCGGGCGGAAGGAGATTTGCGTGGAGAAATCGTTCCTTGTGATGTCCAGAAATGTCTCGCCATTCGGATCATCAGGAGCGTCAGTTTCAACGGCGAACCCAAGCTCTTGGAGGTGAGCGACTGTATCAGTCAAAAGGCTAGTTGCTGTCATATTCCCAATCCTTCTCCATTCGCGCCCGGCTTTTCGAGAACTACAGTTTTTTGAAACCCTGTTGTTTCAATCCGTATAGCGCCATTTGCTCCGATGATTGTGTTGTGTGCTCTGGATCGATACCGGATGGTGCCTGGATGGCCCGGTACTTTCCGGGCGTTGTCAGATTGTGGAGGGTACATTCGTCCATCGGTCTGAAAAGCTGACGGGTGGGAGGCAACGCCGGAAAACTCGTCTTCAACGCCGTCGAGGGTCTCGCGGATAAGTTCAAATGCCTCATCATGTGTTCCTGCTGCCTCCGCGCCGGCCAGCCGCTCAACGAAGAGCGTGAATCGCTCTTGCTTAGTCTTCATATAATGCTCCTTAATATACTCTGCAAGGTATAATCGGATTCTCATAATGTGCCTACAGCGCGGGCGATAGGCCTAACGCGCTAAATCTAACCTGGCCGCGCCTCGCCGGACGAGGACAATACCCTTGTGCCATTGGCTCCCCAGGGCGGGCAAAGGAGGAAACGTGCTTCACGCCGTCACTACCCTTCTGTGGGATAGCTATGTCCGGGCCCAGCAGAATTTTCATCGCCATGTCGAAAGGCTCGGTCGTCGTTCGTCTTTTGCTATGAAGACGGTGGAGGCAAAGACCTAATGAAGATTTATTTCAGCAGAAACCCCAATCCGCGACTCGCTGTCGCCGTGGCGCGGTTCTTGAAAATGGACGTGGAATTCGAGTTTGCCGCACCAATGGCTCCGGGGCAGGCGGAGCGATTTTCTTCACTCAACCCAAACCATCTGTTGCCGATCTTGGAGCATGGCGGTCGCACACTTTGGGAGACCGATGCGATCGCGTGCTGGTTTTCCCGTCGTGTCGGCTCGAATTTCTGGAGAACCGACGATCATGAGCCGGAAATGATACGCTGGATCAGCTGGGCGAAGGAGAATTTCGTCAAGGCCTGTGACGTCGTGCATTGGGAGCGAGGCACGAAGTTGCGTTATGGCATCGGAACCTGTGACGAGAGGATGGTTGAAGAGGGTCTGGGACAATTCCACAAGGCCGCCGGCATTCTCGAAAGCCAGCTTGCTGATCGATCGTGGTTGGTCGGCGAGACGATTTCCTTTGCAGATTTTCGGATGGCGACATTCTTGCCGTTCAACGACGCCGCGCGCCTCCCGATTGATCGGTATCCCGCAATAAAACGGTGGGCCGACCGTCTCGATGAGATCGATGCATGGCGCGATCCGTTTTCCGGATTGGAGGCGCCAGATTTGCCGCCGATTCCCACCCCGTCCTGAGATCCGTCTCAGCGCCAACGAAAATCGCAGTGGTGCTGCAGCCGCTAGCGGAGCCTGGGCACCAATTGAACGAGACCCCAATCTTTTTCCTGGGAGCTTCACGTGCTGCCGCGCCATTCGATACGGGGTTCGATCAGGACGTGGCGAGCGTCCTTGCGTCCTTCTATTCGGCTAAGCAGCGCTTCGCTCGCGGTCCTGCCGAGTTCAGCGGCGTTCTGGTCTACACTTGTCAGGCCGACGAGCGGTATGGCCGCCATAGGCGAATTGTCGTAGCCGACAATTGCAAGATCTTCTGGGACCCGTATGCCACTCATGCGCGCGGCATTGATGAGTGGCACAGCATCGAGATCGGACCAGACGAAAACCGCGCGGGGACGGTCATTCAAGGCCAGAAAATCATTGATAGCGGCCCGGCGGTCGGATCCCACCAGCGGCAGACGGATGATGCGGGCCTCCAGGCCCGCAGCCTTCATGCCGTCAAGATAGCCCTTCTCGCGCTGGAGGGCGACGATGGTGGGCGGTGAATCGGCAAGGTCATAACCGAGCATCGCGATGTCGGTGTAGCCGGACCGCAACGCTGCCTCCACGGCCAGGCAGGCGCCCCGTCGATCGTCGGAATTGACCGTGTCATAGGTCTGCGCATGCGGCTCATGGTGCGCGATGACGACGATCGGGATCTGGCGCGCATAGCGCTCCAGCACCTTGCTCGATATCCTGGGAGCGATGATCAGAACGCCATCCATGCGGTTGTCGATCATCGATTCGATCATGGAAGCTTCGATCGGGCTCGTGGAACGGCCGATACCGATCAGTGCCTTGAAGCTGCTCTTCGCCAGCGTGGCATTGGCCTCCTCGATGACACCCGCCAGGAACGGGTTCGACAACTCGATCACCAGCACGCCAACCGTCTGCGTGCGGCCACGCATGGCTCGCGCTGCGACAGAAGGTCGGTAGTTCAATTTCTCGATCGAGGTTTCGACCTTGGTTCGCAAGACCTCGCTGACGCCGTAAGCATTACGCAGAACTTTCGAGACCGCAGCGACGGAGACACCGGCATCGTGGGCCACGTCACGGATAGTGACCCTGTCTCTTGTCGCGTTAACGGTCTGATTTTTCATTCCAATTCGCCTCATTCCCCGGTGTTCGGAAAATTATAGACACAAAAGCTCTTGCGCGGCAATCGATAGTGTAGAATGATATACATAGAACGATACACACAAAGCAATCGCCGGAGGAATTGGCGATTGGGGGAGGTTCTAGATGAAGACTGTTTCGGCCCACGGCCTTGCCGGGGAAGACGTCCTTGCCGGTTCTCTTTTCCATTTTACAGCGTCGATGATCGGACCCGCCTGCGACGGTGGCCAGGCAACACAGGGCACATTCGTCGCGCGGGAATTCTCGCTCGATGTGGTTCCGGCCGAAGCAGTTCTCAGCCTCTCGGCCCTCGGTCTCTACCGCGCCTTCCTCAATGGAAAACGCGTGGGCACCGATCTCTTGACCCCCGGCTGGACCTGCTACGACGACCGGATTGCCTATCAGGCCTACGATGTCGCTAAGCTCCTGCAACCCGGCAACAATCGCATCGAAATCTGGCTTGGCGACGGCTGGTATCGCAGCCAGCTGATGTGGGCATCCAACCCGATACTCAATTGCTGGGGCGACCGGACGGGGGCGATCGCAGAACTGCGCGCCGGCGGCGAGGTGCTCGTGAAAACCGACGATAGCTGGAAGAGCGGCTTCACACCCGTTGTTCGCAACGGCATCTACTATGGCGAGGATTATGACGCCCGCATTCGTCCAAAGGATAGCCATGGCGTTGATGTGCTCTCCTTCGACAGGGCCTTGCTCGTCCCGCATGAGACTGGTGCGGTCAAGGAGCTGGACGCTCTTTCACCGACCGACAGCTGGACGGAGGCCGATGGCCGCACTGTCTTTGATTTCGGACAGAATGCCGGCGCCTATGTCCGGCTGCGCCTTAAGGGTGTCGCCGGAGCAAAGGTGCGCGTCGAGCATTCCGAAGTGCTCGGCCCCGATCGCTTCTTCGACAATCGCAATTATCGCAGTGCGCGTGCTGAAGTCTCCTATACGCTTTCCGGGCAAGGTGAGGAGGATTATGCGCCGCTCTTCACCTTCTTCGGCTTCCGTTACGCGCGCATCACTGTGACAGGTGAGGCCGAACTCACCGCCATTACAATGGTGCCGATAACCTCGGTACCCCTGACTGCCGGCGGGTTTACCTCAGGTGTTGCGAGCGTCAACCGATTGGTCGAAAACACGATCTGGTCGCAGCGCTCGAATTTCATCGAAGTGCCGACCGATTGCCCGCAGCGCGACGAGCGTCTCGGCTGGACCGGTGATGCGCAGGTTTTCGCCGGAACGGCCTGCTGGCTTGCCGACAGCCAATCCTTCCTCAAGAAATACCTGCGCGATGTCATCCACGATCAACGGGCCAATGGGGCAGTGTCGCATTTTTCACCAGATCCGACGCGGCTCCATCCGATCGGTGGCCGCGGCGACTGGGCGGGATCGACCGGCTGGGGCGATGCGATCGTCATCATTCCCTGGCAGCTTTACCTGCATTACGGTGACAGCGCTGCCTTGGAAGAGTGCTTCCCCGCAATGTTGCGCTGGCTCGATTATCTCTGGGGCATCTCTGATGGGCCGATCATCCGGCCGCCCGCCGTCTGGGGCGCGCACGGCTTCACCTTCGGCGACTGGCTTCAGCCGGTTGGGGATAACAGAAAGCCCCGCCCGACCATAGCAGATGATTGCGCAGCTACCCTATACCACTTCATTTCAACGCAACTGACGGCAAAGATCGCCCGTATTCTCGGTGAGACCGTCGAAGCCGCTCGGCTCGAGAAGCGTTCTGAGGAGATTAAGACAGCATTCAGACACGAGTTCTTCGCACCCTCCGGCCGCATTGCCCATAATGACCAGACCTCGTGGGCCCTGGCCTTCCTCTATGGCCTCGTTCCGCCGGAATACGAAGAAGCCGCGCAAGGTTACTTCCGTAGGGTGGCGGAGGAAACGGATGGGGTCATCGGTACGGGCTTTATCGGCACTCCCGCCCTGCTGCCGGCGCTGACGCGACTTGGTATGGTGGACCTTGCCGAGAAGATGTTCCTGAACCGGAAGGTACCCGGATGGCTCTATCAGGTCGACCGCGGCGCGACTTCGATCTGGGAGCGATGGGATGCACTTTCCGAAGATGGCACGATCTATGATCCTGACATGAACAGCTACAACCACTATGCCTATGGCGCGGTCTGCCAATGGCTCTTCGAAGACGTTGCCGGGATCAAGCCGCTGGAAGACAAGCCCGGCTTCGAGGAAGTTCTCTTCGATCCCGCAATCTTGCCTGCTCTCTCGCCGGTTTGCGCATGGCATGATACGCGCTTTGGTCGAATCGAGGCTGGATGGACCCTGGAGGAAGGTTTCGTCACATGTCGCCTGGTGCTGCCGGAAGGTGTCACTGCGCGTCTCGAGGGGAGAAGCGAGCGCAAGTCGCTGCAGGCCAATGGCGCCAATGTCGAGCAAGGCAAGGAAATCAGGCTCGGCGCGGGGGAGCATAAGATTACGTTTTCCAACTGATGCAATTTGCCTGCAGGTCTCCGATTTGCGGGCAATCAGCTTACGCATTCCGGTCTTCAAGAGGAGGAAATGACTATGCGAATGACGAAGTGCAGCATCCTTGCAGCCAGCATCATGGCTCTTGCCGCTGGAGTGGCACATGCGGATGTGACCCTCAGTGTGCTGATCGATACCAATCCGGAATCCATTGCCTCGTTCGATGCCGTTTCAAAGGCCTACACGGAAAAGCATCCTGGCGTCAGCTTCGACGTCGAGCAGCGCGCGGGCGGCTCCGAAGGCGACAACATCGTCAAGACGCGGCTCGCGACCGGCGAGATGGCGGATATCTTCCAGTATAATAGCGGTTCTCTTTTCCAGGCCTTGAAGCCGCAGGAAACGATAGCCGACCTTGCCGACCTTCCCTCGGAAGCCGGCATTCTTGACACGTTCAAGAAGGTTGTCAGCGGCCCGGATGGCCATGTCCGCGGCATTCCCTTCGGTCCGGCCATGGGTGGCGGCATATTCTATAACAAGAAGATCTACGCCGATCTCGGCCTCACCCCGCCGAAGACCTGGGCGGAGTTCATGAGCAACAATGAGAAGATCAAGGCGGCCGGAAAGGTCGCGGTCGCCCAGACCTATGGCACGACCTGGACGTCGCAACTCTTCGTGCTTGCCGATTTCTATAATGTCCAGGCCGAGGTCCCGAACTTCGCCGACGACTACACTGCCAACAAGGTCAAATATGCCAATACGCCTGCGGCACTGCATGGCTTCGAACACCTGGAGGAAGTGGCCAAGGGAGGCTACCTCAATGCCGACTTTGGCGCTGCGACATTTGACGACGGCATGCGCATGGTCGCGACGGGTGAGGCCGCGCACTATCCGAACCTCACTTTCGGTATCGGCAATGTCCAGCAGAATTTTCCGGACAATCTGAAAGATCTCGGCTTCTTCGCTCAACCGGGCATGGATGCTGGAAAGAATGGCCTGACGGTCTGGATGCCTTCAGCGCTCTATGTTTCTGCAAAATCTGAGAATGTCGAGGAAGCCAAGAAATTCCTCGATTTCGTTGGCTCCAAGGAAGCCTGCGACCTGATGGCACAGGCCGTCCCGTCGGGTCCGTATCTCGTAAAGGGGTGCGAGCTACCGAAAGATATTCCGCCGGCTGTCTCCGACATGCTCCCATATTTTGACACCGAGGGCCGCAACGGCCCGGCACTCGAATTCGTCTCGCCTGTCAAGGGACCGGCACTGGAGCAGATTACGGTTGAAGTCGGAACCGGCATCCGCTCCGCCAAGGACGCGGCTGCGCTCTACGACCAGGATGTCGAGAAGCAGGCCAAGCAGCTTGGCCTGCCGAACTGGTAACCTCCCAGCCGATGCCCCATCCAGGTCAACCGATCTGGATGGGGGACGCTTCAAGGTATCCTTATGACAACACGAAAGTCCGCCTATCCCTACTGGTTTGTGCTGCCAGCGGCAGTGGTCTTCACTGTTCTGTTTCTGGCCCCGACGATCGCGTCCTTGTGGTTCAGCCTCACGCGCTGGGACCTGTTCACGACACAGTTCATCGGGCTGGAAAATTACCGGCAGTTCTTTCGCGAGCCCTTTCTGATACAGGGTCTCGTCAACACGATCATTTATGCCGTCCTGACCTCGGGCACGAAAACCGTTCTCGGTCTGCTGCTCGCCGTATTGCTGACCTCCGGGCTTTGGGGACAAGGCCTGCTGCGTACCGTGATTTTTTTTCCGGTTCTCGTCTCGACGATTGGCGTCGGCATCACCTTCTCGGTGCTCATGCATCCGACACGCGGGTTGATCAATGTGGCACTTGCTGCGACCGGCATCCATGGTCCGGGCTGGCTGACCGACCCCGCTCTTGCACTTTACTCCATCATCTTCGTCGACCTCTGGAAAGGGATCGGGCTTGCAACGGTCATCTATATCGCGGGTCTCGCCTCAATCAGCCCGGACTATTATGAGGCCGCTCGCATTGATGGGGCGACTGGCCGCCAGATGTTCTTTCGCGTCACCGTGCCGCTGGTCAGACCCGCCACCGTCACCGTCGTGACGCTCTCCCTCATCGGCGGGCTAAGAAGCTTCGATCTTGTCTGGGCGATGACGCGCGGCGGTCCGGGCTTTTCGTCGGATGTGCTGGCAAGTGTCATCTACAAGCAATATCAGGCGGGTTTTTACGGTCTATCGACTGCCGGTAACGTGATCCTCTTCCTCCTCATCGGGCTGATCGTCCTGCCGCTGACGGCCTGGTTCAATCGCAAGGAGGTGGATCTATGAGCCGCCGCCAGATCTATACCGGGATTGCGGCCTTGGCTGCTTGCGGCGTGATCTTCGTGCTGCCATTCATGTTTATCTTCATCACGGCCGCCAAGACGAAACAGGATGCGGCAACGCTGAAATTCAGCTGGCCGGCCGACTGGCAGCTCTGGCAGAACTTCATGGAGGTCGTCCAGACCCGCAACTACATGCTGCTGCTTGCCTATTTCAATTCGACTGTCATCACGGTGGCCGCCGTCACATTGCTGGTGCTCTTCGGCGCCATGGTCGGCTATGTGCTGCAGCGCCGCCCGTCACGCTGGAACGCTGTCATCTACGGCTGCGTGCTGGCCGGCCTGATGATTCCCCCGGCCGTTGTCCCGACCATCTGGGTGTTGCAGATGCTCGGCCTCTTCAAGACACTATCTGGCATGGTTCTGATCCAGGTTGCCTATGGCCTTGGCTTCACGGTTTTGCTGTTTCGCAGTTTCATCGCAACCATTCCTCGGGATCTCGACGAGGCTGCAATCATTGACGGTGCAAGACCGTTACAGATCTTCTTTCGCGTCATCCTGCCGCTGCTGAAGCCGGTCACCGTTACGGTCATCGTCGTCCAGTCAATCGCCATCTTCAACGATTTCACCAACCCGCTCTATTATCTGCCGGGCCGCGAAAACGTCACGGTGCAGCTGACGCTCTATAACTTTCAGGGACAGTTCCAGACGCAGTTCAATCTGCTGTTCATGAACATCCTTCTCGTGACCATTCCGCCCCTGATCGTCTTCATTTTCTTCAACCGGCAGATCGTTGCAGGCATGACCGCCGGTGCAGTCAAGGGATAAGCCATGACAAGCGTTGTTCTCGAAAAAGTCCGCAAGAGCTTTGGCAGCCTGGAGGTGATGAAGGGAGTCGATCTCACCGTTGATGCCGGCGAATTCTGCGTCTTTGTCGGTCCGTCCGGTTGCGGGAAGTCGACGTTGCTACGCATCATTTCCGGACTGGAGACTCAGACATCGGGCAAGGTCTTCATCGACAGCAAGGATGTCACAGATGCCGAACCCTCCAAGCGCGGCATTGCTATGGTGTTTCAATCCTACGCGCTTTATCCGCATCTGACGGTCGCAGAAAACATCGGCTTCGGCCTCTCGCTTGCCAGGCGGCCCAAGGCGGAAATCGCCGAACGGGTGAAGCAGACTGCCGATATCTTGCAGCTCTCGCATCTGCTCGACCGCAAGCCAAAGGCGCTCTCCGGCGGCCAGCGCCAGCGCGTCGCGATCGGCCGTGCCATCGTGCGCAACCCGAAAGTCTTCCTGTTCGACGAACCCCTGTCAAACCTCGACGCGTCGCTCCGCTCGCAGATGCGCATCGAACTGACCGAGCTTCATGCCAAGCTCGGCGCCACAATGATCTACGTCACGCACGATCAGGTGGAGGCGATGACAATGGCCGACAAGATCGTCGTTTTGAACGGCGGGGCCATCGAGCAGGTCGGGACACCGATGGCGCTCTACAACAATCCGGCCACTCCATTTGTCGCTGGCTTTATCGGCTCGCCGAAGATGAACCTGTTTGAGGCGGAGATTGCCGCGAGGGAAGGCTGCCGGATCTACGGTATCCGGCCCGAACATATCGCGCTCTCATCCATGGAAGGAAAATGGCAAGGCAAAGTGCGTCATATCGAGCGGCTCGGTGCGGATACGGTCATCCATCTTGATGTACCGGAATTGCCGGTGCTCGTCGTACGCACGGACGGCGACCGGCAAATTTCGGTCGGCGAGACCCTCTTCGCGTCCCCCCTCAACGGAAAGGAGCATCGGTTCTCCTGACACGTGGACTGCGTTGCTTTCCTTTCAAGTCGGGCATTGCTTCGCGGATAACAGCAGACATGTGGACATGTTCCCCTGCACAATCGATCCACTATCGATTAGCTGACCGCTTTCATCGGCGGCGTCAAATACCGCCGATGCCGTTGACTGTCTGCCCTTCGAGGCTGGACGGCCCTCGATGAGCACTTACGCAAAAGCGTAAGAGCCGTCCGGCCGTTTGGGAACGCGGCGTTGCCAGTGCACATAGCCTTCATGAACCATTGCTTCTTCGTCCATCTCAACGCCCCAGCCTGGCCTGTCCGGCCTGAGTTCGAGATAGCCGTCCTTGGGCAAATAGGGATCGATGACGTAACGCGTTTCGCCCTGTCGGCTCTCTATATTGAGGCCCCCGTAGACATACGCCTGCCCCTTTGGCAGCCGATACTCCAGAATACGAAAATTCTGTGCGGCGGCGGAGAAGTGAACATTCACGGCCGTGGCGAGTGGTCCCATGGGATTGTGGGGCGCCACGCCGACGAAATGCGCTTCGGCAAGTGTTGCGATGCGCCGCATCTCGCTGATGCCGCCGACCACGCAGATGTCGGGCTGGATCAGGTCGGCGCCCTTGACCTGAAGAAGGCGCAGGAACTCGTTTCGATTGTAGAGCGATTCACCTGTTGCGAGCACGCAGTTCAGCCCCTGCTTGAGATCGCCCCAGGCCTCGATGTTTTCGGGGCGAAGGGGCTCCTCGTAAAACAGCGGATCGTAGGGAGCAAGCGCATTGCCGAGCTGGCGTGCGGCGACAGGCTCGAAGATCTTTGCATGTGCATCAAATGCGATCTCGTACTCGTCCCGCACGGTCTCCCGCAGAGAGCGGAAATAATCCGCCGACGCCTTGACCACGTTGCCCCAGCGATGTGCGTGCATGTCGATGCGCCACGGGCTGAGCTTGAATGCGGTAAAGCCCCATTCTTCATTCAGCCGATCGAACTCGTCGCGCGCAGCTGGTGCATCGGGTGCGGTATAGACGCCGGCATAGACCTTGACACGATCGCGAACTTCACCGCCAAGCAGCTTGTAGACGGGAAGATTGGCAGCCTTTGCGGCGAGGTCCCAAAGGCAGTGATCAAGCGCCGAGATCGCAGCCAACCCAAGGGCGCCCGGTGGGAACCGGCTTTGCTGGATCAACAGATTGACCAGATAGTCGACACGCGTTGGATCCTGACCGGACAGAAAACCATAGAGGTAGTCGAGGAGGGGAGGGAGCGCCTTGTCGGGACCGTGGTTGTAGCATTCGCCCCAGCCCGTCAGACCGTCGTCGGTATCGAGTGCGACGATGACGCGGGGACGGTCCTTGTCGCGGGTCATGAACACCCGCATGCGGTCGATCTTCATTTCTCTTTCCTTCTAGCGATTGAAATAGCGGTGACGCGACAGGCGCGTCTGGACGTAAAGATGCTCGTTATAAGTTCCGGGATTGTAGGAGCCGGCACTCTCGGGCACCGGCACGGAGACATTGCCGCCGCTTGGAAAGCGCGCCACGAATGATTCATCGATATCACAACCAAGACCCGGCGCGTCCGGGACGGCAATCGATCCGCCGACCTGTTGCGGATGGGGCAAAATCGTCAGCTTTCGACCGTCCCAATCGTCATCGATGCGTTCGAGGATGAGCGCGTTCGGAATAGCCGCAAGCACGTGCAACGCGGCGTATTCGGCGACAGGACCGAGCGAGCCTGAATGCGGCGCCATCTGGATGTGATGGGCCTCGGCCATGGCCGCGATCTTCTTCATCTGCGTAATGCCACCGGCCCGGCCGGTATCGGGCTGGATGATGTCGACCAGTTCGTTTTCGATCAGTTCGCGCTCTCCAAAGATCGTCGCCGAACGTTCGCCGGCTGCCAAGGGAACGTGGGCGGCATCGCGAATGCGTCGGTAGCCATCGATGTTTTCCGGTGCGATCGGATCTTCGACCCAGAGGAGTTCGTAAGGCTCAAGCGCCCTGACCAGCCGGCAGGCGTCGGCCGGTGTTAGCCAGGGCGGGCCATGAAGATCGATTGCAATGTCGATCTCGTTGCCGACTGCTTCGCGCAATGCGGCGACCTTGCGCACCGGGTCAGCAACCCCGCCGCATTTGATCGCCTTTATCCCGCGTTCCTTGACGGCAAGTGCCCGCTCGGGCGTGTTTGCATGGGAGTAGATCGGAATCCGGTCACGAACCTTGCCTCCAAGCAGCATCCAGACTGGCACACCGAGCGACTTTCCCTTGATGTCCCACAGTGCCATGTCTATGCCGGTCATGGCGCCGGCGCCAACCGTTCCCAACATGCCGTGACCCATCATGGCGACATGCATCTTCTGCCATAGCCGCTCGATATGGGCCGGGTCCTCGCCGATGAGGAGCGGCGCAAGATCGTGGATCGCGGTCTCGATGACGCGCGGCCATCCGGAGCATTCGCCGATACCTGTTATGCCTTCGTCAGTGTCGATCTTCAAAAACAGCCAGTTTCTAGTACCTGGCAGCCTGGAGGCGCCATCGCCTGATCGTTCATCAGAAGCCCATTTGGACGGATCGGGCTGGCCTGCATGCATGAGAAAGGTTCTGATTCCGGTAATCTTCATTGTAAGAAACTCCAGTGCCGCAGATGTCTGTTGGATGCAGCGAAGATGCCGCAAGCGATCCCGCTGCCGCGGATCGAGGCGCGCTGTAAGGGGATTGATTGTCTGACGCCGAACAACGGCGGACTGCAGGCCTTGTCTCCTTCGTGACCTCGACGAGCATGCAGCGCTTCGCCGTCTGATCCCTCGGCATGTCCGTCAAGGTGGCAAACTCCGGCATGCTCCCCAGGGATCGCGCGCCCGACGATGTCGCGCAGACTGATTCCGCATCACTTCCTCCCACATTGCCCAAAAGGCGGACGGCAGGACGAGCTCCGGCCCCGCGTCAACGCGCTCTCCCTGGCGCTGCTGCTGACGATATGCATGCTTTCAAATAATTACAAGAGTTGACAGATAATTACAGGTTATGTAGCGATGGTGGCGAGCAAACGCCTGCTGTCACCTCAAAACGACCGCCCAGGAAGGCATGGGGATATGAATCTGTCAGATGCTGTGCGAACAAAATTGGGAGCAGTCTCGACGGCAACGCTGACGACGGTGTTGATGAAGCGCGGCTTGAGGAATGTCTTCATCCGCGGCATTCACAAGATCAATCCGCAAGCGCCTCGCCTGGTCGGGCCTGCCTTCACGCTACGCTACATTCCCGCGCGGGAAGACATCGATCATCTCGGCGTCTTTGGTGATTTGAATCACCCGCAGCGCCGCGCCATCGAAGAATGCCCGCAAGGCGCCGTGCTTGTTATCGATAGCCGCAAGGATCATTCGGCCGCTTCTGCCGGTGGAATCCTGATTACGCGTCTCTTCAAGCGCGGTGCGGCGGGCGTTGTTACCGATGGGGGTTTCCGCGACACGCCAGACATTGCCTCCCTGCCGTTTGCAGCCTATCACGCGGCACCCTCGGCGCCGACGAACCTGGTGCGCCACCATGCTCTCGATATCAATCAGCCTATTGGCTGCGGTGATGTGCCCGTCTATCCGGGCGATCTCATGGTTGGCGACAATGAAGGCGTGGTCGTCATCCCAGCAGCGATGGCCGAAGAGGTCGCCAACGAGGCTTTCGAGCAAACCGTTTTCGAGGACTTTGTCGAGGAACGGGTGCGCGCCGGGCAGGGGATATTTGGTCTCTATCCGCCCAATGAGGGCACCGCTGCGGCATTTGCGGTCTGGAGGAAAGAAAAGGGACGATGACGAAACTTTCCGCCGCCATGGAGCCGAGCAAGGGTGCAACCCGCTTCAGCGACATCATCTACGAGAAGATCGTCGGGATGATCGCAGACGGAAACTTTCCGGTGAACGAACGGTTGCCGCCGGAATCGAAGCTTGCCGCCATGTTCGGTGCTTCGAGGCCGGTCGTGCGCGAAGCACTTGAACGATTGAGGACCGATGGCCTTGTCGTCTCACGCAAGGGTTCCGGCTCCTATGTCCGACAGCGGCCGGACTCATCGATGCTGAAGATGGTGCCGGTCGGATCTCTCGCCGACGTTCAGCGCTTCTTCGAATTTCGCGCAGGTCTCGAAGCGGAGGCAGCCGAGCTTGCCGCCCGCAACTGGCAGCCGGAGGACAGGGAGCGGATCATGGCCGCACTGCAGGCAATCGAGGAATGCTTGCGCAATGGCGAGCTTGGGGCCGATGAGGATGAGGCGCTGCATGACGCGATCGCCGTTGCCACCGGAAACCAGTTCCACATCACGGTCCGCGAGTGGTTCAGGCCCCATTTTGCTGTCGGTCATTCCGTGACGCGAAGTCTTAGTCTCAAGCGCACGCCTGCGCAGATACGCAGCGTCCAGGATGAGCACGCGGTGATCGTCGCGGCGATCCTTGCGCGGAACGAAGCTGAGGCCCACGACGCGATGAAGCGCCACATCCTGAACGCACGCGCTCGAATGTTCCAGGGGGTCGATTGATGAGCCGACCGATCGCAGTGGTTGTTTCGAGGCCGGTACCGCCATTGCTCTCGATTTTGATGGGGAGCGCCTGGCGCCTATCCGCTTCGCGAATTGATCGACAGTTAGGGGAGAGAAGATGAGCATCGCAACCATGCGCCAGGCCCTGACGGGCGTGTCTGGCGTTCCCGTGACGGCCTATGACAAAAACGGTGAAGTCGAACCCCGTTCGACTGCAATTATTTATCGCCGGGTGGCGATGGCTGGCATCCACAACATCGTCGCGGCTGGAAACACTGGCGAGTTCTATGCCTTGACCGTGGAGGAGATCCGCAGTGTACACGAGGCTGCGGTCACAGGTGTCGATGGCAAGGCGCCGGTGACGGCCGCGATCGGCAGATCACTGCGCGAGGCAGTCCGAATGGCAAGGGACGCAGCTGCGATCGGCGCATCTGCCGTCATGGCGCATCAGCCCGTCGATCCCTTTGCGGCGCCATCGGCGCAAATCGACTATTTCTGCAAGCTGGCGGATGCTTCGCCCCTGCCAATGATTGCCTATGTACGAGCCGACGGTTTTAATGTCGAAGACATGGCCCGCCTTGCCCGCCATGAAAACATCGCCGGCATCAAGTTCGCAACACCGGATCTAATGCTGCTTTCGCGGGCGATTTCAGCCTCCGATCCCGCCGGCGCCCTCTTTGTCTGCGGCCTCGCTGAAAGCTGGGCTCTGTCGTTTACCGCCGCCGGCGCACGGGGCTTTACCTCCGGACTCGTCAACGTTGCGCCAAAGCTCTCGCTTGCGGTGCACGAAGCGCTTGCCAGCGGCGACTACGACGGGGCTCGCGCCATCCTCAACAAGCTCGAGCCGTTCGAACGCATGCGCACGAAATACCGCAACGGTGCGAATGTGACGGTCGTCAAGGAGGCGGTAACCCATTCCGGTCTGAACGTCGGCCCGGTTCGCGTGCCGGGATTGCCGATGCTGGACGAGAGCGATCGTGAAGAACTGTTTCGCCTGCTTCGTGCGTGGGAGGCTGCCGGCGACATCCAGCGGCATGGGGAAGCGCCGGTCGACACGAGGGCGGCGGGCTGAGTTCGACATTCATCTGTTAAGCCAGGGCGATTTGACGCCCCAAGATTGGGAGGTCTTGAAATGCTGAGGAACCTGTTGGCAACGGCCGCAATGGCCAGCGCATTGATTGTCGCGCAACCTTCACTTGCGGCATCCCCGCCGAACATGCTGGTGATCGGTACCAATCTGACCGGCATCAGAACGCTTGATCCGGCGCAGAACAATGCGCGGACAGTCTCCGAACTGATCTCCAACCTCTACGATAATCTCGTGCAGTTGTCGCCGGACGATCTGAAAACGTTGAAGCCGATGCTCGCGACGAAATGGAGCGTGTCGGACGACGCCAAGGTCATCAGCCTGACGTTGCGCGACGACGCTGTCTTCCAAAGTGGCAATCCTGTCACGGCAGAAGATGCTGCCTGGTCGATCCAACGCGTCATCAAGATGGGTCAGGTCGGTTCGACCGATATCGCGCTATGGGGCTTTACGCCTGACAACGTCGAGAAGCTTGTACGAGCCAAGGACGAGCGCACGCTCGAGATTGAACTTCCACGACCCGTCAATACGGATCTGGTACTCTATTCCCTTGCCGGATCGTCGATCGGCATCGTCGACAAGAAAACGGTACTGTCGCACGAGGCGAACGGCGACCTTGGGGGCGCTTGGCTGTCGGCCAACTCGGCGGGAAGCGGGCCGTTTGCGCTTGCCCAATGGCGTCCAAATGATGTTGCGATCTTCAACGCGCAGAAGGCCTATTGGGGTGGTGCCCCGGCCATGGCGCGAGTTGTTGCACGTCATATTCCCGAATCCGGCAATCTCAGACTGCAGCTTGAAGCAGGTGACGTCGATGTCGGGCAATATCTGGCAAGCGGCGATCTCGATGCCTTGTCCAACAACAAGGAGATGGTGATCGACAACGTTCCGGGCCTCGGCTTCTACTACATTGCCCTCAATCAGAAGGATCCGGATCTTCAAAAGCCCAAGGTTCGCGAGGCCTTCCAACATGCGTTCGACTGGAAGGCGATTTCCGGCAATATCATGCGCTACACGGGCTTCCCTTGGCAGTCGATGATCCCGCGCGGGATGATTGGCGCTCCCGATGAAGCGGCGTCCCGCTATGACTACGATCCCGCCAAAGCCAAGCAACTGCTTGCAGAGGCAGGGTATCCCAATGGATTGAAGAAGGTCCTCAATCCGTCCGGAGCGGCAACCTTGCCGTTTGCCGAGGCGCTGCAGGCGAGTGCGCGCGTCGCCGGACTTGACCTTGATCTCGTGCCTGGCGAATTCACGCCAGCGTTCAGGGAGCGGAAATACGAAGTCCTGCTCGGAAACTCGGGAGCCCGTCTTCCCGACCCCTTCGCTGTTGCCACCCAGTACGCCTACAATCCGGACAACAGCGATGAGGCACGTCTTGGAAGTTACTATCTATGGCGGGCCGGAATGAAGGTGGATGAACTTAACACGCTCGTCGATCAGTCGATGAAGGAACGTGATAGCGGCAAACGCACGGAAATCTTCAAGAAGATGGATAGCGTCTATTCCGGAATGGATGCCCCGCTCGTCATCTTCTTCCAGCGGACGGACCCTTATGTCATGCGTTCCGCAGTCAAGGGTTACCACGGCCACACGACCTGGTCGACGCGCTGGCACGACGTAACCAAGGAGTAAGGGGTCGTGGCGAATGCCGATCTAGTATCCAAGCGAAATTCCGACACCCCTTTTAGCGAAGAAGAAGTGGCCTATGTCGCGCCGCATCCACTCGCAATCATTCTGAGACGGCTGGCAGGGCGCGTGGTGGCGATCGTGACCACGCTGCTCGGCCTGCTCTTTCTTACCTTTTCGATGGGGCGGTTGCTTCCCGCCGACCCGGTGCTTGCCATCACCGGGCCGGAGGTCAGCAAGGAGGTCTATGATCGTGTCTACAACGAGCTGGGACTAGGGCAGCCGATCCTCGTGCAATTCCTGAGCTATGTCGGAAGGGTCGCGACAGGCGACCTTGGAACATCGGCAACGACCGGACAGCCGATCCTCACCGACCTATTGGCGATCTTCCCTGCGACAATCGAGCTTGCAGTCATCGCCATGATCGTCGGAGCGCTTGTCGGTGTACCACTCGGCATCACGGCTGCCGTCAGGCGCGGCACCGTCATTGATCACGTTGCACGGATCGTTGCGCTGGCCGGTCATTCCATTCCAATCTTCTGGACCGGCCTGATGGCGCTTTTCGTCTTTTATGCAAAGCTTCAGCTTGTCGGCGCATCGGGACGCGTCGACGTATTCTATGAGGGGCTCGTCACACCTATAACCGGCTTTCTGTTGATCGACTCTGCGCTCGAGAGGCAGTGGGACGTGTTCCAGAGTGCGCTTGGTCACATCATCCTTCCCGGCGCCATCCTTGGCTACTATTCCGTGGCCTATATCAGCCGCATGTCGCGCAGCTTCATGCTCGAGCAGCTCAGTCAGGAATACATCGTGACGGCCAGGGCAAAGGGGCTTGGGCGCCGCATGGTCGTCTGGCGCCACGCCTTCAGGAACATTCGCGTGCAGCTATTGACGATCATGGCGTTGACTTTCGGGGGGCTTCTGGAAGGCGCAGTGCTGATAGAGACCGTCTTCGGATGGCCGGGACTTGGCCAGTATCTGACGCGTGGGCTTCAGATGAATGACATGAACGTCGTGATGGGAGCAGTGCTGACGATCGGCGCCGTCTTCCTGACGATCAACATCCTTTCGGATGTGCTTTACCGCATCCTTGATCCGCGAACACGGTGACGCCGATGACGATGTCCACAGAACAAGCCGACCGCATCGACGGCAGCCGCTTTCACAAATGGCTGCGCGCGCCCGAACCCCAGGGCTGGTTTCAATCGAGCGCGCAGCAATTCCATCAGGGCTGGCTGAAGTTTCGCCTTCACCCGCTCGGCCTGGCAGGATTGGCAATCATTGTCCTTTTGATCCTTGTTGCGCTCGCCGCACCACTCCTGACGGCTTATGATCCGATCGTCCAGGACATGGCCGGACGCCTTTCGCCACCATCCGCGGAGCACTGGCTCGGGACCGACAATTTCGGCCGGGATGTCTTCGCCCGTATTGTCTACGGCGCCCGCACGACGCTCTATATCATTATTCTCGTCTCCGTCATCGTTGCTCCAATGGGACTTTTAATCGGTACCTGCTCGGGCTATTTCGGCGGAATTGTCGATGAAGTTCTGATGCGCATCACCGACATCTTCCTGTCGTTTCCGGGGTTGGTGCTGGCGCTCGGGTTTGCGGCAGCACTTGGTCCGGGCATTACCAATGCCATCATCGCGATCTCGCTCACGGCCTGGCCACCGATTGCACGCCTTGCGCGCGCAGAAACGCTCAGCCTGCGAAAGGCCGACTTCATCGCCGCCGTGCGGCTCCAGGGCGCAACGCCTGCAACGATCATCACCCGTCACATCCTGCCGATGTGCATTCCCTCCGTCATTGTGCGCGTCACACTGAATATGGCGGGCATCATCATTACGGCAGCCGGCCTCGGCTTTCTTGGCCTTGGCGCGCAGCCCCCCTGGCCCGAGTGGGGCGCGATGGCGGCGACCGGCCGCGAATTCATGCTCGACAGCCCATGGGTCATTGCAGCACCCGGCATTGCAATCGCCCTCGTCAGCCTTGCCTTCAACCTCGTCGGCGACGCGCTTCGCGACGTTCTTGATCCGAGGGGTTCGCAATGAGTACGTCACTTATCGATATTCGCAATCTCGAGATCGCCTTCGGGCACGGAACAGTGAGGGCCGTGCGCGGCGTCACCTTTTCACTCGGACAGGAAAAACTCGGCATCGTTGGTGAGTCCGGATCGGGAAAGTCCACGGTTGGTCGCGCGATAATGAAACTGTTGCCACCGACCGCAATCGTCAGTGCTCAGCAGATGACCTTTCAAGGCGTGGATCTGCTCAAGGCCGACGAGCGCGCGATGATGACGATCAGAGGACGGCGGATCGGGTTGATCTTGCAGGACCCGAAATATTCGTTGAACCCGGTCATGCGGGTGGGCGAGCAGATTGCCGAAACCTATCGCTTTCACTATCCCAAGGCCACTTCGAAACAGGCCTTCGAGCAGATGCTCGCGATGCTGGATGCGGTCAAGATCCGAGATGTTGAAAAGGTGGCTCGCCTCTATCCGCACGAAATATCGGGTGGCATGGGCCAGCGCGTGATGATCGCCATGATGCTGATTGCCGAGCCCGAGGTTCTAATCGCAGACGAACCAACCTCGGCGCTTGATGTCACGGTGCGGCTTGAAATTCTGGCATTGCTGGATGAGCTCGTTGCGCGCCGTAACCTCGGTCTGATTTTCATCAGCCACGATTTGAACCTCGTTCGAAACTTCTGCGACCGTGTCCTTATCATGTATGCCGGCAGGGTCGTCGAGGTCCTCAAGGCCCGCGAACTGGAATCTGCAAAACATCCCTATACACAGGGTCTGCTTGCATCGCTGCCCTCGATCGACAACCCGCCCACCCGCTTGCAGATCCTGAAGCGTGACCCGGCCTGGTTAAATGACAACGTGCTGGAGTTGCCGCGGTGATTGAAATCAGCAACCTCACAGTCCGCTTCGCCGCCACCCTGAGGCCGGTCGTCAAAAATCTCAGCCTTGCTGTCGGAAAGGGCGCTGCGTTTGGGCTCGTTGGCGAATCTGGCTGTGGAAAATCAACGGTTCTACGCGCCATGTCCGGCCTCAATCCACAATATGAGGGGCGGATCAGACTGGACGGCGAAACGCTGGACCGCCGGCGCGACCGGCCATTTTTCCGGCGGGTCCAGATGGTGTTTCAGGATCCTTACGGATCACTCCATCCCCGCAAGACGATCCGCTCACAGATCAAGGAGCCGCTCCGCAATCAGGGGCTTGCGAGCAATTCGATTGATGTCGATGCAGTTCTCCGCTCGGTCGGGCTGGACCCGTCACTCAGCTACAGATTCCCACATCAGCTCTCTGGTGGGCAACGCCAGCGTGTTGCGATCGCCCGCGCCTTGGTTCTTGATCCGGCCGTTCTGCTTCTCGACGAGCCGACCTCTGCGCTTGATGTCTCGGTCCAGGCGGAAATTCTCAATCTTCTGGACGATCTGCGGAAAGATCGCGGCCTGACCTATCTGCTCGTCAGCCATGACCTCGCCGTCGTCTCCCACATGTGCAGCAGGGTCGCAATCATGGAAGCTGGCGAAATCGTTGAACAAGTCGAGATCGAGCGCTTGCGGCAAGGTGCGGTCGAGCACCCCTATTCGCAGCGTCTGCTGCAAGCAAGCAGGCTCTATGGTAAACAGGTTCACGCCATGACGTAGGGCTGTGCTGACCAGTTCCTGGGGCTTGCGGACTGCGAACACGTGATGCCGGCGGGTGCGTCATATTATGACCCGGTCCCCTAGCCGCTATACTTGAGATCGTCGTGATCACTCAGCAGCTTTGAGCGGCCCCAGTGCCACGTCGGTCGTGTAGTTCTCGCGCATGAAGTTGATGAAATTCTGCTGGAACTGACGGGTATGCGCATGCGCAAGCTCATCGGCAAGTTCGACGTTGCGCTCACGGATCGCCTCTAGCATCTGCCCGTGCTCATCCGTCAGGAGGTATCCTTCGTGAGTTCGTTCCAGATACTCGAAGTGTAGATGGAGCATCCTCTGGCCCTGCGAAAGCAGCCTCTCGTAGAACGATGCCAGATACTGGTTTTTCCCCGCATGGGCGATTGCCATGTGGAATTCCTTGTTGGCTTCCGACATGGCCAGGTGGTTGCCGGTCTTGACCGCCGTCGCGAATGCTTTGTCGCGTTTGGCGATCACTTTGAGGTCCTGTTCGGTGCGGAGAGCCGCAGCGAGCCTGGTATTCATGCGCTGGGCGATATCGAGAGCCTCGACATATTTTGGGAAGGTGGCGACTTCGATCGGTGACACGATCGTGCTTCGGTTCGACAGCGTCACAACCAGTTCGTCGGATCCAAGCCGGATCAATGCCTCACGAACCGGGGCACGGGACATGTTAAAGCGTTCCGCGAGTGTCGTCTCGTCGAGCAACTGGCCGGGTGGCAGGGCAAGCGAGAGGATTTCGTTGCGGAGTGTTTCGTAGACGCTTCGCGAGCCAGTTCCACGGGTCCGTTTCACTTCAATTTCGTCAGACACTCAAGTCCCTTTCGCTTGCCGAGTGCGCATTGGGCCAGAAATTCGGCTTCACAGCAATCTTAAAATTTCCTCTTGACTTTGTCGACACCCTGTTGACAGATAATGGCCAGTCGACACGTAGCCGACAGACAAAAGCAATAGAAACGGCTTCAGCCGACGAGTGGAACAACGCGCTTCGCGCACAGCAAAGAGGAATGCCGATGCTCTCGAAGATCATAACGTCCGCACTGCGGGCGATGCCCGCGCTCGCCCTGATGGGAGGCTTTTCACTCACAACAGCTCACGCCCAGAATGCCGAAGGGTATTGGCAGGGCGTGCAAAAGGCAGGCGTGCTGAAGTGCGGCGCAGCCGTTGCTCCGCCCTACATCATGCGCGATCCGGCATCGGGCGAGTATTCCGGCTTTTACGCGGATCTATGCCGCGAGTTTGCTGATGCGCTGAAGGTCAAGCCTGAGTTCGTGGATACCACGTGGGACAATATTGTTGCCGGCCTCCAAGCAGGGAAATGGGATGTATCGCTTGCGTTGAACCGGACTCCGGCGCGTGCCATGGCCGTGCAGTTCTCAATCCCGGCGATGGAGTACCAGATCTCTCTCGCCTACAACAAGAACAACCCAAAGATCCCTCAGGGCGCAGCGTCGGTGGCTGACCTCGACAAGGCCGGCGTCACGATGGCGGTCATGTCCGGCACCGCTCAGGACAAGGCGATTTCTGCGGCCATCAAGACTGCGACAATCATGCGCCTTCCGGGCAACGATGAGACCCGTCTTGCGCTCACCTCAAAGCGCGCAGACGTCCTTGTTGATGCTTCTGACACGAACCTGCTTTTGACCCAGGCCAATCCGGATTGGGCGGTTGCCCTTAATCCGAAACCCGCGCTCGCCAAGCAGGGCGTGTCCTTTGGCCTGCCGCACGATCTGTCGGCCGCCGACGTCGAAGTCGTCAACATCTTCCTGGAAGAAAAGGTAGCCACCGGTCACGTTGACGAGCTGATCAAGAAAGCCGTCGATCAGGTGCTCAGGGGTTCGAACTGATCAAGTCGGGCGTCGGCCTGCCGCCGGCGCCTTTCTCGTTTTCAGACAAACCGAGATCGGCCATGACCATGTCTTTTAGCCTTCCCCTCGTGAAAATGCAGGCGTTGCACAAGAGCTACGGCAGCGGCGCAATCCAGGTGCTCAAGGGCATCGACATCGAAATGAAGCCCGGCGACCGTGTCGTCGTAATCGGTCCCAGCGGCGGTGGTAAAAGCACGCTCCTGCGCGTCATGATGGGGCTTGAACAGATTGACAGCGGCAGCGTCAGCTTTGATGGGAAGCCGTACATCTCTTCCGACGGTCGGGCGAGGAGGACGATCATCGACACGGAGGTCCGCCGTTCGATCGGCATGGTCTTCCAGCACTATACGCTGTTTCCCCACCTCAATGTCATCCAGAATCTTATTCTCGCTCCCTGCAAAGTCCGCGGCGAACCTAAAGCGAAAGCCACGTCCCGCGCCCAGGCTCTTCTTCAACGCTTTGGTCTTGGCGCGAAGGCAAAAGCTTATCCGGCCCAGTTGTCGGGCGGGCAAAAGCAACGCGTTGCGATTGCTCGTGCACTAATGCTCGATCCCAAATTGATGCTGTTTGACGAGGTGACGTCGGCGCTTGATCCGGAGCTGGTCAGCGAAGTCGAGCAGGTCATTATGCAGCTCGCCTCGCAGGACATGCCGATGATGATCGTCACGCATGACATGTGGTTTGCCAAGAATATTGCTTCGCGCGTTATCTTCTGCGCCGGTGGTGTTGTCGTCGAAGACGGCCCGCCCGAACAGGTCTTGGGATCTCCCAAGGAGGAACGCACGAAGGAGTTCATCGACCGCGTCTTCCATATCAAGCAATAGGGGATCGTTATGAACTACACGTTCGACTTCGAGGCGGTCTCGTTTGCTCCACTTTTGCGCGGCCTGGCCGTCTCGCTGGAATTAACTGCCGCAGCAAACGTGATTGGCATTATCGCCGGTTTCGGCCTCGCGCTCTTGCTGATGAGCCCAAACCGCGTTGTACGAATGCCGTTCATGCTGTTCATCGAGTTCTTTCGCTGCACGCCGGCGATCGTTCAGATCGTCTGGATCTTTTATTGCGTGCCGATGCTGTTCGATGTCTTTCTCGACCCGATCACCATGGGCATTATAGCGCTTGGGTTGAACCTGACTGCCTTCAATGCGGAAGCCTACAGGGCATCGATACAGGCGGTGCCAAGAGAGCAGCTGGACGCCGGGATCGCACTGGGTCTCAATCCCTGGCAGCGCATTCTGTACATCGTGTTTCCAACGGCTTTTCGTGCCTCCGTCCCAGTGCTGCTCACGAATGGTATCGTGATCTTCCAGCAGAGCGCGCTTGTTGCGATCGTCGCGATCGCGGACCTCATGTACGAAGGCAAATCGCTGGCGACTGAAACCTACCGTCCGATCGAGACCTTTACGGTCGTTGCGCTCATCTATTTCGCGGTGTCGTTCCCGGTAACCCAGATCGTGGGGTTGCTTGAGCGTCGCCGCCAATTGCTTGTGAGCTAGGAGACCTGTGATGTCGCTCGACTTTTCAATTCTTGCACGGTTCGAACATGCCCTCTTGCTCGGGCTCCTGACGACGCTGAAGCTCACTGCCGTCTGCATTCTGTTGGGATGCTCGCTTGGCTTCCTGGTCGGCTTGGCCAGAACCTCACGCGGTGCGGTACTTCGGGTGATTTCGGGCATCTATGTGGAATTCTTCCGTGGCACGCCTGTGCTGATCCAGCTCTTCTGGATCTTCTTCTGCCTGCCGCTGATCCTCGGCGTCGAACTCTCTAATTTCATGTCGGGCGTCATTGCGCTGACGCTCTATATGGGCGCCATCACCAGCGAGACATTTCGGGCGAGCTTGAAGTCCATCGGACCAGAGCAATCAGATGCATGCATTGCGCTCGGTCTGCCTCGCCGGATCCAGGTCATCAGCGTGATCTTGCCGCAGGCAGTTCTGCGCGCGATCCCGACACTTTTGTCCAACTGCGTCAGTCTCTTCAAGGAAAGCGCACTGGTTTCGGCCGTGGGAATGGCTGACCTGATGTTCGTCGGCCAGAACATATCCAACAACACAGCTCGTCCTGTTGAGGTCTTGACCGTCGTCGCTTTGATCTACTTCGCCATCGCGTTTCCGCTCACGCGCGCCGTTACGCTCATCGAGAGCCGCATCCTCAAGAAGCTCGCAATCTGAAGCAATCCGATACAGGAGAATGAACAATGAAACTTTCCGGCGTCATGCCTGCACTCATCACCCCGTTTGATGCGAATGGGAAGGTTGATTTCAAGGCTTACGAAAAACACCTTACAGCCATGCGGGCCGCCGGCGTCACCGGTTGGGTTCCGATGGGATCGACGGGGGAATACTCCGCTCTGTCCAACGATGAGCGCATTGAAGTCCTGAAGTTCGTGAGGGACTTCGCGAACGACGGTGAAATCCTGATTGCGGGTACAAACGCACCCGCAACACGCGAAGTCATTGCGAATACGCTCAAGGCCAAGGAGATCGGCTACGACACGGTACTGCTGGCCACACCGTTCTACACACGCCCGACCCAGGAAGAGCTTCTCTCCCATTTCAAGACGGTGCTGCGCGAAACCGACGTCAATCTCGTCCTCTACAGCTATCCCTACAAGGACGGCGTAGAGATCGGCTTCGATATTCTCGATGCGCTCGCCGATGATCCCCGTGTGCTAGGCATCAAGGAAAGCTCTGGCTCTCTGCAACGCGCCATCGACATCCATGCCCGCTACAATGGCCGCATCGATCTGGTGTCTGGCTCTGACGATATCGCGCTCGACTTCATGTTCTGGGGTGCCGATTCCTGGATTTGCGGCCCGGCGAACTGCATGGCAAAGGCCTGCGTCGATCTTGACCGCACCTTCCGCTCCGGTGATCTGAAGGCGGCACGCGAAAAGATGATCGTTCTCTACCGCGCGATGAACATCCTTGAGAGCGGCAAGTTCGTGCAGAAGATCAAGTATGGCTGCGAATTGCAGGGTCTACCGGTCGGCAAGTGCCGCGCTCCGCTTGGCGAATTGACGGCAGGCGAGAAGGCTGAATTCAACGCGGCAATGCAGCCAATTCTGAACTGGTAGTCAATCGGGCGGCCAGGCATGCATTGCCGAGGCCGCCGTCGCAACGTCGAGGAACTGACGTGGGTCAAACTGTTGTCGTCGGGGCCGGGATCATCGGCACAGCCATCGCATACCAGCTCCAGCGTCGCGGCGAGCCCGTCGTCCTTGTCGACCGGGTCGCGCCTGGCTTGGGGGCGTCATTCGGCAATATGGCAAGTATTGCGGTCACCGAGTTCATGCCGGCGTCGCGACCGGGCGTATGGGCGCAAATGCCCGGCTGGACGCTGGCTCCGGAAGGCCCTGTTCGCGTTCGCCCCTCCTACTTGCCAAGGCTCCTGCCGTGGTTCCTGCGGTTTATCGCAGCTAGCCGCCCGTCGAAGCTGCGCGAGCTCGAGGCGGCAGGATCGGTTTTGTGCCGTCGTGTCTATGAGGATCTCGACGCACTGTTGGCGCAGACGGGTCTGCAGCACATGCTCTCGTCGGAAGGTTGCCTCAGCGTCTACACGGACGAGGCCGAGTTCAGGGCCGATCACGAGCATATTGAAATCCTGGACCGTTTCGGTTTCCGCTATGAAATCCTGGAGGGAAACGCCATTCGCGATCTGGAGCCCGCCGTGACGACCAAGATCGGAAAGGCGGTGCTTTTCCCTGACAACCGGTCAATTGCCGACCCCTACAAGCTCGTGCTTGCGCTGGCCGACAGGTTCCAGCAACTGGGTGGCGCTCTCGAAACTGGGGAAGTGGTCGGCTTCGCTCAAGATCAAACCGGAGTGAGCGACGTCCGGCTAAAAGACGGTCGCGATCTCCAGTCAAAAAGGGTAGTTCTCGCAGCAGGCGCTTTCACCGGACGCCTCTCCGCGATGCTCGGCGAACCGATCCCGCTTGAGACCGAACGCGGGTATCACACGCAGATCATGGCTCCAGGCATCTCGATCCGCCATTCGCTGATCTGGCCGGCCCGCGCCTTCATGGTGACTCCGACTGCCGGCGGCATCCGTGTCGGAGGCACGGTCGAAATGGCAGGCCTCGACGCCGCTCCTGACTATCGCCGTGCGAAGGTCTTGGTGAAGCGTGCCAAGGAAGCCTTACCGGATCTCAAAGCTGAGCGAACATCGGAATGGATGGGTCATCGGCCCGCAATGCCCGACACCGTGCCGGTCATGGGTCGCTCGGCAAAACACGCCAACGTCTGGTACGCAACCGGGCATGGGCATCTCGGGCTGACTTACGGAGCGACAACTGCCCGTCTCATGACCGACCTTATTACGGGAGCGACGCCGCCCGTCGACATGAAACCCTATCGCGTCGACCGGTTTTGAACCGCCTGCTGCGCTAACAACAAGGGAAATTGCAATGCGAAACGAATTGTACATCGATGGCAAGTGGGTGAAACCGGCCAAGGGCGGCGCCTGCGAGGTAGTGAACCCGGCGACCGAAGAAGTAATCCAAACAATCGCTACTGCAACTGCTGAAGACGTCGACATCGCCGTTAAAGCCGCACGCCGCGCCTTCGACAAGGACGGATGGCCGAAGCTGTCAGGCGCACAGCGCGCCAGGTACCTGCGCGCGATTGCCGACGGCATTCGCGCCCGGCAATCTGACATCGCCCGGTTGGAGGTCCTCGACAACGGCAAGCCGTTCCCCGAGGCAGACTGGGATGTCGCCGACGCGGCGGGCTGCTTCGATTTCTATGCGGGCCTCGCCGAACAGCTCGACAACAACCCCGAGGAACTGATTGCTCTCCCCGACGAGCGGTTCACTTCCAAAGCCGTCAAGGAACCGATCGGCGTTGCGGGCGCAATTATCCCTTGGAACTACCCGCTGCTGATGGCTGCATGGAAAGTTGCTCCGGCGCTTGCCGCCGGCTGCACAGTGGTACTGAAGCCGGCGGAACTAACCTCGCTGACCGCTCTTGAGCTCGCCGCCGTGGCGCACGAAGCAGGACTTCCCGCGGGCGTCCTCAATATTCTCACGGGCTCCGGCTCGGTCGCTGGCCAGGCGATCATCGACCATGAGGGTGTCGACAAGCTTGCCTTCACGGGATCGGGCACCGTGGGCTCGAAGATCATGGCGGCCGCGGCGCGCGATATCAAGCGCGTTAGTCTCGAGCTTGGCGGCAAGTCGCCCCTCGTTGTCTTCGAAGACGCCGATATCGACGAAGCTGTCGAATGGATCATGTTTGGTATCTTCTGGAACCAGGGACAGGTTTGCTCGGCGACATCTCGCGTTCTCGTGCAAGACACGCTCTATGAACGGCTTCTTGCTCGTCTGGTCGAAGAGACAAAGAAGATCAGGATCGGCAACGGTCTGGACGAAGGTGTCCTCCTTGGACCGCTGGTCTCCAAGCGTCAACACGAGCAGGTCGTCGCCGCGATCGAGAGCGCGCGTAGGGCCGGCGCCACGATCGCATGCGGGGGTCGGCGCCCCGAGGGTTTCGACAAAGGCTATTACCTACAGCCGACTGTGCTGACCGATGTGCCACTCGACAGCGACGCCTGGGTTGAAGAGATCTTCGGCCCGGTTGTCTGCGTCAGGCCATTCAACACGGAAGAGGAGGCGATCGAACTCGCGAACGATAGCCGCTTCGGCCTGGCGGCGGCAGTCATGTCCAAGGATCACGTGCGCACCGAACGCGTGGCGTCGGCTTTCCGAGCCGGCATCGTCTGGATCAACTGCTCGCAGCCGACCTTCACCGAGGCGCCGTGGGGCGGTTACAAGGAATCCGGCATCGGGCGTGAGTTGGGGCGCTGGGGTCTGGAAAACTATTTGGAGACCAAGCAGATCACCACATACGTGACCGACAAACCCTGGGGCTGGTACATCAAGTGAAAACCGCGCCGTTCCATTTCGAGAAGTCCATCGAACTGCTGCTCGTTCACTGCCAGGGTGAGCTCGGACATGTCCTCGTCAGCGGTGCGCCTGAAATTCCAGGCGCGACCATGCTGGAGAAGATGAATTACGTCAACGCCGTCGACGACAGCCTTCGACGTTTCGTGACCTTTGAACCGCGTGCCAACGTCGCCATGTCGGTGAACCTTCTCGTTGCGCCCACCCGGCCCGATGCGGATGCGGGTTTCATCGTTCTACAAGCCGACCGCGCTCATCCGATGTCGGGTAGCAACTGCATCTGCGTCGTGACTGCACTTCTGGAGAGCCGACGCGTTCCAATGGTCGAGCCCGAGACGACGGTTCGGCTCGATACACCGGCCGGACTGATAGTTGCTCGGGCGCGCTGCGAAGACGGGCGCTGCCTTTCCGTAAGCCTGGACAACGTTGCGAGTTTTGCCGAGCTTCTCGACTATGAGATCGAGACCCCCGCCTGGGGTCGGATCAAGATTGATGTCGCATTCGGCGGTGTTTACTACGCATTGGTCGACGTCGGCGAAGTGGAGCTCACCATCGCGCCAGAGAATGCCCGCGAACTCGCCGAGGCCGGGATCGAGTTGAAGCGGGTTCTCGCCGAACAGGTCAAGGTTTCGCATCCGATGCTGCCAGGGGTCAATGAAATCGCCTACGTCATGTTCCGCGACTGTGAACCCGATGGAGCCGTGCGAACTTGCACGACGCTTCCGCCCGGCCGCGTCGACCGCTCTCCCTGCGGTACGGGCAGTTCGGCCAACCTTGCAACACTTTACGCGCGGGGATCCGTTTCGGTCGGCGACAGCAGAATATCGCGCTCGATTATCGGTGGCGAGTTTCTTGCCGAAGCAATCGGGGAGACGGAAATTGGCGGCCGCAGGGCGGTCTTGCCGCGCGTCACGGGGCGCGGCTATGTCTACGGGCGGACGGAACTGCGGGTCGCAGACGACGATCCTTTCAGAAGCGGATTTGCACTTTCGGACACGTGGGGGCCTCAAGCTGGCCTTCTTAAATGAGGTGAGGACATGACGAAGTCACTCGATGGAAAAGCGGTGCTCGTTACTGGCGCTTCGGGCGGTATTGGGGCGGCGGTTGTTCGACAGCTTGCCGCAGAAGGCGCCCAGCCGATTATTCATTACGGTCGGGACAGGTCGGGCGCGGACGCTTTGCTGGCCGATGTCGGAACCGGCTGGATTGTGCAGGCCGACCTCTCGACGACAGAGGGTCCGTTCAAACTCTGGGAGAAATCAGTCGCGGCAGCGGGGCGTATTCATGGGCTCGTCAACAATGCCGGCGTCCGCACGGAAATCTCCATCGACGCTTCGCCAGCAGATTGGAAGGCCGCGTGGCAACACGAGTTCCAGATCAATTTCTTTGCTGCCGCCGACCTCTGCAAGGAGGCGATCCGCCACTTCCAGGAGAGCGGTGGCGGACGTATCGTCAACATTACAAGCCGCGCCGGACAACGCGGCTATGCGGCCGATGCGATGCCCTATGGGGCAACCAAGGCAGCACTCGCCAACCTGACTAAATCCATCGCGCGCAGTTTCGCAGCCGATGGTGTGACGGCCGTCGCGATTGCGCCCGGCTGGGTGCGCACCGACATGGCACAGGACTTCATCAAGACCCACGGGAAGGCGGCAGCGGTTGCCGACATCCCGATCGGCGAGATGGCCACACCAGCCGAGGTGGCGGAGCTCGTGGCCTTTGTGCTCCGATCCAGTCAGGCATCGCTTAATGGGGCAACGATTGACGTCAACGGCGGAAGCTACATCAGATAGAAGGGAATCTCCATGAAGCGTTTTCAAAACAGGGTCGCGATCGTGACCGGCGCCGGCGGAGGGATCGGATCCGCGATCGCGCGTCGCCTGGCCGCCGAAGCTGCGCTTGTGGTCGTCACGGATGTCAACGAAGAGGCCGCGCTCCAAGTGGCCGAGGTAATTCAGGCAGAAGGCGGAGCGGCCACCGTCATTGGCGCCGATATTTCTCGAAAAGTTTCGTGCTTCGAACTCGTCGAGAAGGCGTTTGCCTTGAATGGTCGGATCGATGTGCTTGTAAACAACGCTGGTATCAATCGTCGCGGGAACCTGCTGTCGCTGTCTGATGAGGACTGGGATGTCAGCTTCACAGTCAACCTCGACTCGATGTTCCACCTCTGCCGGGCCGTCCTTCCCCATATGATTGCTGCCGGGGGTGGCGCCATCGTAAATACTGCCTCGCAATGGGGACTCTACCCCGCTCCGAACCACATTGCCTATAATACCACCAAGGCCGCGGTGGCTGCCTTCACGCAGAACCTCGCGCGTGACTATGCTCCGGACAAGGTTCGCGTGAATGCGGTATGCCCCGGCGAAATCCATACGCCAATGCTGGAAGCGGGCGTGAAGCGCTCAGGACGCACCATCGCGGATCTCGATAGGCTCGTTCCCTTCGGCCGCATCGGCAGGCCTGATGAGGTCGCGGCGCTGGTTGCCTTCCTGGCTTCGGAAGAAGCAGCTTTCATGTGCGGGTCGCTCGTTGAAATTACTGGTGCGCAGGCGGTCGCGTAATCGCACTTTGCCGTTTGTTTGCGGACGAGAATGGATGCGGGCAGGCGCTTCGTGGTCGATTGGGGGCTGCGCCGGAGCCGCCGCCACTCGGTCTGCGCGTCCCTCCCAGAACGCCTCACCGTGGACGCTGCGATAACGACACGAGCGGCGGCGACATCCCGACGGTGACCACACCCCCCACCTGGTCCGCCGGGAAAACTGATGGACTGCTAGATGAACCTATCAATCCAACCCACGAGAAGCGCACGAAACCGGTACCCCTCGACTGTGGGGCAGCGTTTCAATCGTGCGATCGACATTTAACCGTTGTCGGCGGTTATATTGCGTTGAGAAGCCCTCGGCTTGTGATGAGGTGACATTAATTTGCGGGCAGCTGCCACATTTCTCAGTGCGAGAAAAAGGAAAGCCCCCGGTTGAAGTTTGCGAACAAGAACAAACAATGGCAGTATTGCAGCTTCCGGGGGACACCGCTCATGGCCGGGCAACGCGAACCTGACATTCAAAACCTGATCAATGGACCAACTTCATGGGGACTGGCCACGCGCCTGGCAGTTCGGCATCTGGAACGTGCTGGAATTGAGGTTGCGCCTTTGCTGTCGCGGTCTGGCCTTACAAGCGCAGCGATCGCAGAGCGCCGGCGAATTCATGTCACCGCGCAAATGCAGTTCCTGCAGTTGGTCGCTCATGTTTCGAAGGATACTTGGATGGGTCTTGCCTTGGCCAAGGAATGCGACTTGCGTGAAATGGGGATGCTTTACTACGTGATGGCCTCGTCACGCGATCTGAGTGATGCTTTCACGCGTCTTGGAAGATATGTCCGCCTCGGAAATGAGGCACTTGTCGTGCGGCTTAAGGAAAAGCCGGCATGCTCTGTCGAAGTCTCCTACACGGGGGTGCAGAGGCATCGCGACCAGCATAACATGGAGTTGTTGTTATTTGCCCTTTTGCGCCTCTGCCGCAAACTCGTCGGACGGGATCTTTCGCCGCACAAGGTGAGATTTGTCCATCATAGAACTGGCGACCTGACTTATATCCGGCGAGTATTTGGATGTGAGGTCGAATTCGGAGCAGAGACGGATGAAATCATGTTCAACGCCGGAACGCTGGAGCTCCCGGTCGTTGGAAACGACCCATTTCTCAACGAACTGATACTGAAGATGTGCGACGAGGCGATGGCAAACCGGATGGCCAATACCAGCCGGTTCCGAACGATCGTGGAAAACAATATTGCGCCTCTGTTGCCGCATGCCGAGGCGACTACAAAAACCGTCGCAAAACGGCTTGGTTTGAGCGAGAGGACATTTGCTCGAAAATTGGCGGCCGAGGGCCTAAACTTTAGTGAGGTCCTGGATCAAATGCGCCGTGATCTTGCGATGCGTTACCTCGAAGACGATCTTCAGGCGTCCCAGATTGCCTGGTTGTTGGGGTTTCACCATCCGAGCTCCTTCAGTCACGCTTGCCGCCGTTGGACAGGTAAGAGTCCGCTTGAATTTCGGCGCGCTCCTGTCCAAGTCCCGACAGACGAAGCAACAGCATGATGCTCTTCTTTTTATACGCAAACTCGGACCGCACCTCTCGTTCCTTTCAGGCTCATTTATCCCGGTGCCATACGAGCGACATGCCAGTCGGCCCTTGTAATGTGCCGTTCGTCGCATGACGTCGCCATCTGATCTGCTTGCGCAAGGGCCCAGCTATTCCGTTGCTTTCGCGCAGATGGCGGACAGCGTGGAGGGCGGTTGCGTCGAGTTTTGCGTCAGCTGCCGGGCTCCTGTCGCATTGCTTCGGCGCGACGCATGAAGTCTTCGGCCGTGCCGACCGAAGGGAAGTCGGCGGCGAAGCTGCGAGCCACGAGCAGAGCCTGCTCGCGACCGCTGTTGTTCCACGAGACCCACACGAAGCGCGACAGGTGCTCGAATTCTTCCCGCAGCGTTCTCGCTGACATCAGTTCCTCCTCCTGAGGCGTTTGCAGGCGGGCGCGATGGGGAGACTTCCCGGTCTCCTCGGTGTGCGCAGCAGATTGGCCGCACCTTCGACCGTCAGCCGTTCTGCACGGGGGCACTTTTGCAAGTTGCGCTTTGATTGAACTGAAGGACCCATCCGGCCGCATTACGACCGGCAATGCAACCAGATCCCAGCCCTCCGGTCGCATTGCCGTGCATTGACACTCAATTACTTCGTCTCCGCGCAAAACCAGTACCGTTTTCGACCGGTCGAAATCTTGCTGCCCGAAGACAATTACTTGCGTTACGCTGCCACGGGTTCACAATGTGCGGATTACGCACTCCTGCTCAGGCAGAAGCGCGAATGGATCAGGTTTAGACAGTCATCCGCGCCGCCGACCCAAGGAGCGGCAGTTGTGGCTACGGGCCATCGGCATACGCTACGCGACGATGGTGATCGCGAGAGTGATCAAAAACTCTGGCATAGGATGAGGTTGGCCAGGCAAAAAGGCCACGCCTGAGCACAAGCGGGGCGAGGAGAGCGTTTGGACATTAAATGAAACGGCGAATAACGAAAGGAGCCGCCATTTCAACCCATCAAACAAGCAACGCTGCCCTTTGTTCCACGCCACTCCAGCCTTCAGCTGGCGCTGCGTCCGGATAGCGTTCGCCAAGCACGTAGCGTATCATTCAGTGGGCAGTTCCATTCGTCTTCTTTGTCGGGATCGCGGACAAGGATATGATGCAGGCAGACACGCAACGGAGGGTTTTCGATGGCTAGCCTTCGGATAGATGTGATGAGAATGGTGAGGCGCAACAAGCTGGTTGGCATGTGGGCGGCGGAAAAACTGGCGCTTGCCGAAGAAAATGCCAAAGCATACTCGGATGAGCTTGCCCGAGGGGCGGTTGACGTCAAGCGCAACGATATCCTTGCCATAATTCGAAGAGACTTTGACGCGGCTGGTGTGAATCAATCGAATGAGGATATTCTGGCAGTTATGAACGTCTGTTGGCTTGAGGCTGGAAATCAAACAGAGACGTCGGATGCCGGTGACGGTGCGCTTGTGCAGATTGCGCGCAACCTGGTGAAGTAAAATCTGGCTACACTCTGCGTGCCAGAGAGGCGGCGGATAGGCGGAGCTCCCGGCGGTCTAAGGCCTCGCGTGGGATGGTATTCTGTGACCGTCCTTTGTCTCGCGCACGTTCTGATCTGGTTCACCGGGGGAAATTGGTGAAGCGATCCACAAAATGGCCGTCCGGCGCGTCAATGTCCATTGCCGCCCATTGGGGCTGGCTTCGCGCTTTTCCCAAAAGGGCCTCCGGTGCTATTCGGATATCGGTCACAACAAGCTGGAGCCTACCTATGTCCGAGAAGCGAAGGGTCGTCGCCGTTATACCTTGCAACAATCTCGTTGCGAGCGAAGACTTTTACGGCCTGCTGGGCTTCCGTCGCGATCCGGATTCTGAGGACTACGGCGATTACGTGATATTGACGGACGACGGAGGCGCCGAAATCCACCTGACGAAAGCGGCCGAGGACTGGCTCGTTCCCGGCAAGAGCCCGTTCGGCATCTACTTCTACGCAGACAATGTCGAAGAACTGGCGGCCCGGCTAAAAGGCAGGCTTCTTTATCCACCAGTCAAGCAGCCATGGGGCATGTTCGAATTCGCAGTGTCCGATCCGGACGAACACCTGGTGCGCGTGGGCCGGAGGATCGATTGATCGGGTCTGGACCTGCGGTCCTGAAAACGGGGGAGAGGAACCCGCACACCGCCTTTCTATTCCCCGTAGCGACGACTACCGTTTACATTCCGCCCGACGATTTCCCTGATGATGGTCAGTGTTTCTCTGGCGGCTTCGTTGGGCGGCAGGGCCGTGTCCGCGACATTGCTGACAAGCCTGGTGATGTCGTGATCGATATCCTTTTCGGACCATCGTTTGCCCTTGGCGACAGTAATGTAGACCGAATAGGCGTGGTGCATCGTCCCTGGTCGTTCGCCGATGATGTGAAGAATGCCTCGGAAGCTGTTGGGATTTGCCCTTTCGAAAAGTAGCTCGCCGATCCTGTATCCGGCTCTCACCCTTCCGCTGGTAACAACAATGTTCTTGTTGCTCATTGTGACGCCGGATGTGGCCAGCAGCCGACGCATCTCCTCGAGATAGGGTGCAAGATGTCCATCATCCATGATTGCCTTTGCATTCAGTCCGTCGGAAATGACGATCTGACCTTGAGGGACATCCTCTCCCCAGGCATCTCTCAGTCTTTCGACGTCCCGCATTCCTTCCGCGTTCAACATCTCGCCGCTCATGGGATGGGCTATGTAGTCATTGCGATCCCTGGACTGTGTGTGCACTGAGACGGCATCGGGAATGCCGGCGATAAACTCGGGCGTGAATTCGGTCCAGAGGGACTGCTTCGCATCCTCGTACAAGCCTTTGACCTTGGTCGAAAGCGTCTGGTTGAGATCCCATCTGTTCCTTCCATGCCCTGTGGCAATGTCGACCCCTCGCTTCTCAATCTCCCGCATCTTCTGCCGGCCTTCCGCATAGACCTGCTCACGCGATCTTTTGTCGCCCTTGGCCAGGCGATATTGGAAGTACACCCAAAGGGGATTTCCATAATTCGCCGTGTAGCGATTGTCCTTGCCCACCACGCCGAGCCGCTTGTAAAAGTCCCAAATCGCATCATTGACCCTAAAGCCGAACTTTTCGCGCAAGCGCACGTGATCCTGAAACGATGTGGTGAGGTAACTCAACATCGGGTCGTTCTTCGTTGGCAGCGCGATCAGATAAGCGGGATTGGCCGGCATGATCTGATCCTGGCACCAATCCAGGTCATCAAGGCTCACTGTCATGTGCAATGTCGTACAAATGTCCAGACCGATGGTAAGGCCATGGAGCTTGCCCATGACCAAGTCTTCGAGACAGCATCTCACGAGTTGGTCGCGGCTCTTGAAAACCTCCGGCCCGATGAAACCGGCGACATCATTGACGTGAAGCCAGGCGCCCTTGGGCTGCACCTTGGCAAGCTCCAATCCGACAGCCCTGCTGAAGCCGTATTTTCGTGACTCGAGAACCATCATGTCGACGCCGTTCGCCGCCCCATTGGTGAATTCCGAGCCCTGTCCGGTTTCAAAGTAGAGGCCATATCGCTGCCCCTTCTTCGCCCGCGCATATTTCAGGATCTTGTCAATCGTGATGTCGAAGATCTTGTTACAATCGTCAGTTCCAGCAAGGCTCTGGAACATCGTCGAGACGGTTTTGGGGAAGCTGTCGCCTACCTCGGCCTGGACATCGATGTGCGAGAGGACGCACCATGGGATCACATCCTGCAGCTTGAAGGTGTCGACAACGTCCTTGAGTGCACGTTCGACAGTGGCGACGCTGTTGACCGTACTGTCAACAGGATTGGTGCCGATGACGATGTCGCCCGTGGCATACGAAAATGCGTCGAAGACCTGCCAGATTATGTCGTCGGGATGGTCTGTCGGCGAATTGGGCTGGATGCGTGCGCCCATGTATCCCTTCGCGCCAAGCTTGGTACCAGGCATTGCGTTAAAGATCTTTCGGCTGACGGAGACGAGCTCTTCATTGCTCATCAATTTCGGCACGCAGCCGATGGTGTCGCTGGTCAGGCCATTCATGACACCTCTAATCTCGTCCTCTGGCTTTGCGAGAAGAAATTCCTTCAATTCGCCCATGGTCCAGTCCTTGACCTTTTCGTACTGGACCTGGTCGGTGGTCTGCCAGATGAGTTGTTGCAGATCATCCTGAAATAATGGCCTCGCGTAGAGGTCTGCGAGCTTGGTATTCGTCAACAGAATGCGTGCATTTCGTCGCGTCGCATCGTTGTCGGCGCCAACGCCGATTGCTTGATCTCCTTCCTTGAACTCATTGGCAGCACCGATAACCTGCTGGTATAAGGTCGGTTCAAAACCGCCCTTCATTCTTGAGATGTAGGTAAAAATATCCTCGTCTTGTTTCACCTCCTTGATGGAGAATGCATCCGGCTGGGACGCGGACTTGGCGCCATTGCTGTAACTGGCGATCGTCGCGGCGGCGGTTCCCGCCACCAGCAGAAGATCTCTTCTGGATAGTCCGTCACGCGCATCAGACAACAAGCCCTTGTTCATGGCGATACCCTTCCGTGGGTCAAAGGTCATTGGCTCTGCTATGCCTCGAACCGGCTGTCGGAGTGAAAACTTCCCGCAGCGGCACGGTTCTGAGCTGCCTAAGGTCGTTTCGCAACTGAGCGGATCCGCCCGCAAGATTACCGATCGCAATGCCGCCTTGCGAACCCTGTTGTCCAAAATCGGAACCGCCGGTTGGCTGGTACAAGCGTTACAATCTCATGACGATGCGACCGTCGATCTTTCCCGCTTCCATACGGTGGAAAATGTCATTGATGCTCTCGAGACCCTCCCAGGAGAAATGAGGTGTGACTTTTCCTTCGGCCGCGAATTGCAGCGATTCCTCCAGATCCTGGCGCGTACCGACGATCGATCCCCGAACTGTTATGCGTTTCAGGACTGTTTCGAACACAGGCAGCGATATCATCCCCGGCGGCAGGCCGACGAGTGCCATCGTCCCACGCGATCGCAGGAATCCAAAGGCCTGCTCCATGGCGGCGGGGGAGACCGCCGTAACGAGAGCCCCATGTACACCTCCATCGGTCGCCTTCCGAACCTGCTCGATGGCGTCGCCAGCCTTGCCGTTGATCGTGATGTCGGCCCCGAGCTGCTTTGCCAAGGCCAGTTTCTCTTCGAAGATGTCGGCGGCGACGACATGCATACCCATCGCCTTGGCATACTGGACGGCCATGTGACCCAAGCCTCCCACGCCCGAAATGGCAACCCATTCGCCTGGGCGCACTTCTGTCTCTTTCAGTCCCTTGTAGACCGTGACGCCAGCGCAGAGAACCGGGGCGGCGGGGCCGAACTCCAATTGGTCAGGCAGTCTGCCGACGAACTCAGGATCAGCAAGCCCATACTCGGCGAAGGTGCCATTGACGGAGTATCCGGTGTTCGACTGCGAGGCGCAAAGTGTTTCCCAACCGGTTCGGCACTGCGGGCAGTACCCGCACGCGCTGTGAAGCCAGGGCACGCCAACACGGTCGCCCTCCTTCACTCTCGTGACACCGGCACCGATCGCCGAAACATAACCAACGCCCTCGTGGCCCGGTATGAATGGTGGGCTAGGCTTCACCGGCCAATCCCCATTGGCTGCATGGAGGTCGGTATGGCACACGCCAGTCGCCTCGTATTTGACGAGTATCTGCCCCGGATGCGGAGATGGCACTGGCACATCTTCGATCACCAGGGGTGTGCGGAACTGTCGAACGACAGCGGCCTTCATCATCTGACCCATGAGTTGCCTCCCAACTGGAAACGAGACGCCGATCGATCTGAAGGTGCGTCGTGGGCCAAGGATGCGCGGGATTGCCGAGAGACCCCGCCTGGTCCACAAATGCAAAACACAGTAAGTCACGTCCCGATATCGTCGCAAAGGTAAACCTCTTCCGATCGGTCGACAACAATGAAGCGGCGAGGGGGCCTTCGGCAGTCACAGGTCGGGAAATATCCTGGCAGAGAGTAGCCTCTGGACCAGCGGATGAGGCCCATATTTCCGCTTGCGTAGGCTGCACGTCGGCTCCATGTTGATCGTATTCTTGGTCGGGAGGTTATAATGGCAACGGGCACGGTGAAATTCTTCAACGAAGACAAGGGGTTCGGTTTTATCAGCCCCGAGGGCGGCGGCAACGATGTGTTTGTGCACATCTCGGCTCTTCAGGCGTCTGGGATCCAGACCATCCGCGAGGGGCAGAAAGTCTCATTCGACACGGAACCCGATAATAGAGGAAAAGGCCCGAAGGCCGTCAATATTGAACTGCGGTGACGGATCCTCAGTCATTGGCCCGTCTACTGTATGGTGACAAGGATATATCGTCGTCAATGCCGATGCCGGCATTCTGCAGATCGATGGGTTTGTTGCTCTGGGTTGCCCCGGCTGGAAGGTGAAGACGTAGCTGACCTGATGACGGTCACGACATGGTATCTCTGAGAGGTGCGGCTCAAACAGGGCGCAACTGGGCACCCAGCATCCTGTACGGGACGAAATCTCCCATGCCAGAGGGGGAGAAGCTTAGCTCTTTTTAGGCAACGCCTGCGCTTCTCTCGCGATCGCGGGCCTCTTTGGATTACAGGGCTCTGGCCATGCTGGAATTGGGCGATCATAGTCGCAGTGAGGTAGAAGGCAGCCCTTCCGGACCGTTCACCGCCCGCTGGAAATCAAGTGCGACATCGTCCTTTCCGCGGTATAATGGTGGACTGCAAAGTTGACGGAAGGGAAGCCGATGAAAAGGCTAGCATTCGTTGCCGTGTCGCTTGCGACGGCGTTGACGAGCGTCCCGCCGGCAATGGCATTCCCCACCATCGCCGCCCCGAAGATCGATTCCCCGCAGGCGCAGCCGGTGGACTATCATGGCGGCCACGGCGGTTACTACCACGGCGGATACTATCACCATCATGGTGACGGGGGGTGGGGCTGGGCGCTCGGCGGTCTCGCGGCAGGCGCAATAGTCGGAGGATTGCTGGCGCAGCCGAACTATTATGCACCTGACTACTACGACCCGGGTTACTACGGCCCGTCTTATTATGCGCCTCGTTATTATCGCAGAGCGTATTACGGTGGCGACGCGCATACGCGCTGGTGTTATGCGCGTTATCGATCCTACAGGAGTTATGACAACACGTTCCAGCCCTATTATGGCCCACGACAGGCGTGTGTCTCGCCCTACTACTGATGGCGCGCACGGCCCTTGGCGGAAGCGAAAGGATTTGCGCATGATGTCTGCCAGCTGATGGCGCGCGATACCCCCGACCTCCATCTTATCAAGATGACCAAAAGCCTTCGGAACGGCAAAATCTTTCTTGACTATCTACGAAACGATCGCATGGCGACGGCCGTGGCGCCTCTGTCGCCGCGGGCGCGACCAGGCGGTACCATCGCTGACCTGGGCACAAGCAAAAGTCCGATCTCGGTTCACTATTCGAACGGTGCCTGTGCTGCTTGCGAAAAGCTCAGCCCGGCAGGACTATTGTGATGGTGAGCGACCGTTTGAAGAGGCAATCAAGCGTCTCGGAAAAGCAAAACGGCCAGCATGAGTTGCCAGTTGTGTCTTAGGGCCACGGCACATGGACAAAGAAGCAAAAACCACGGCCACCCGGCCTTGGCGTGTCGGTGCAACGACTGATCTGCCGCACGACCGGATAACGGTGGAGCGGTTTCGAGAAGCGTTTCCTCGTGCGCGGTGGAGCGACAGCCTGAACGCCTGGTTCGTGCCCGGTCGTACTGCGGAAAGGCGTATCAGCCGATGGTTCGCCGAAGTGGAGGCTGAGGCAGATGCATTTGCTGACGAAAAGGGCAGGGACGCGTTTGCATTCGATCCGATCGAAAGCCGATATCTCGAAGCCGCGACGGCGACGTTCCAGATCCGGACGCCCTATTCACGAAGTGTCATCAAGGAGATCCGGGAGATCCCTTATGCACGCTGGGACGTTGATCGCCGCTTATGGACTGTTCCCTACCGGTCGTTCGAGGACCTCCGCAGTCGATGGCCGGCGATCGAAGCGGCTTCCGAGCGCAGTGAGCCCGAAGCGAGGCGCGCGCGGCGGGAGGCCATCAAGGGAACGGAAGAAGAGGGCTTGTCCAAGGCGAGGACACGGGAGCGCCGGCGGAAGCGATACCCTGTTCCCGCACATGATGGCCCGCCTTTCGCGCGCGCGATCGGGACGCATGTCGGAGTCGTCTGTTTCATCGGCACTGACGGCGTGTTGGCGGACCGGCCCACGGTCAGCGCGTTCTACTTTCCCGCAACTGAAAGCGTAGAATATGTCTGGGCGTCGTGGCGCGCAGGCACACTTGAAGAACTGGTCACGACATGGCCTGCACGAACACCACCCAACAAGAGTGAGCTCGATCGGGGCTGGTGGATGCCGACGCTGGAGGAGTTGCGACCTGCGCGACGCGACGCGAGATCCAGACGGCTGGCGAAAGAGCGTAAAAGCAAGGACAGGTCATCGAATGAAAGAACGGCAAACCGCCGCCTTTGAGCAATTCCGAAGCCTGCCGCCGGTCGAGCCGATCGAAATCGTCGGATTGTGGCAGGGACGCGGCATCCCCGCCGGGCACCCGCTCGACGGCGTGCTGGAAAATCTTGGCTGGTTCGGAAAGCGGTTTAGGGCGGACATGCGTGCAGACGCATTACTGTTTGGGACGCGAGAGCGGCGCCTGATTGCCATCGATCCAGCACGGATACCGGTTTGCCTGGCACTTCGTTTCCACAAGCTCGGGCGCACGGGAGCGGCGCGGATCCTGTTCTCCTATCTGCGCCGCGGTTTTCAGGCGAGTGGTCCGGTGGCTTGCCTGAGGATCATGCGGTTTGCCGGCGCCGAGAGTGCGGCGATGGTCTATGACGAGCAGCCGATTGTCGACTATTTCCGTCGCGTCGATGAAAGAAAGATCATGGGAGTGATGACGATCAAAGGCGAAGACCAAATCTACTTCTTTGAGCTCGAACGGACGGAAGAGCTTGAAAAAGAACAGGCGCGCACCAAATAACGCCCCACTACCCGTTTCGATGGTCCTTGCCGAGCAGATTTCTGCCGCCTGCGGTCGTCCGGGTTTGGCAGGGCGCTCCCCGCAAGGGTCGAGCGCCCTGCCTGTTTTAGTCTGCATTTTCTCGGCCATGGACAGCAACATTGTCCTGGATCTCACGGCTTTAATGCATGGCGGAGATTGGCATCGACAATCGGCGAAACTTGATCTGCGCGATCAAAGTCGGCTGAGCGAAGGCTAGTCTTCCTGCTTGAGGGTCGGCCGGCCATTTAGCCTTCAGTCTATCGACGCCACTAAGCCATGGAAGCCTGCTTGCGTAGCTTTCCTAACAGTGGAAGTATTCGAGATACGACATTGAAATAAGTAACAATATTCTCTGTGATCTCTTTAACTCAGGTCATCCTTTCATTGCCGCTAAAATGAATCTCTCGACTTGGATAGACGAATGCGAACCACTCCAAGTGTGGCCCGCCACAAACGCTAGAGCATCGCCTCACTGACAACGCTCGCGTTTTCTGACTCTAAGCCTCATGGAGGTAAGCGATGGATCGTCGCCTCTCATTCAGACCTAAGTCCAACGCCCGAACTTAATGATCCTTCGACTGTTTCTTAAGGGAGCCGGAAGGAGAAAAGACGATGAAGTTCGGATCAGACAGCTTTAGCCATGAACAGCATTGCACGAGCGGTCATAGTTCGGCTGCGACTATTGCATCCGTTGAAGCGGCAATGTCCGCCGACCCCGATCTGGATAGCTCTGCCATCACGATTAAGATGCTGGGTCCTGTCATTCTGCTAGAGGGATACATCAATAACTACGCCGAGCGGGAACGCGCAACTTCAATCGCCGCGTTAATAGTCGGACCAGAAAATGTCCAGGATCGAATGCTAGGTCGCATTATTGAACACTAGGATCATCAGTGGTGGTTCTCGGTTATTTGTGATGCGCATATTTCGCAGGCCCGGAAAGTGGATGGGCGTGGGGAAGCTTCCTCTTATCGTTTCTTACGATGACGCTTTGAAAACTTGGGCGGAGCGGGTTACTGCATGGACCCGCGGCGAAGAGCCCTTTGACGCGGAACGGGTTGCCGCGCCGCATTCCCCGTCCAAAAAGGGGCGGGATGTTTACCTCTATTTCGACAACGACGTTAAAGTTCGAGCGCCATGCCGATGCGCATATGTTGGCGAAGCGTCTTGGGCTCGTGGTTGGGGCAGAAAGAAATGATGTTTCGACGGGAGCACCGAAAAGGCTTAGCGCGCTGGAGAAGCCTCGACGGGATTGGCCGCCGATAAGTAGCGCACCGTAGTCCATCCGAGGCAGGCGCAATGATTTTTCATTCTCGACCCGCTCTGGCGTGGAACAGGATTTTGGGTCAGGGGCACACATTATCACGCTCTAGCGCTTGACGTGGCCGGTGGAGTTGCCGATTCACCGTCGAACAGCACAGCAAGAGGGATCGAATGCCGCATTATCTCGTGATGCACACGTCACTTGTCGAAGCCGAAAACGAGGAGGCCGCCGCTCGGAAAGCCTTGCTGACGATCAAAGAGAGCAAGAAGATTTCCTTTTCTGTGAAGTTTGATGAGGACAGCGTGAGACGGGTCGTCGTTTCAACTGCCGATATTCCGTGCGACCTGCGGCCATTAGCGGGCGATCCTGAAAAACGAGAAGAGGAGACACCCGCCGACAGTATCGACGGAGCGCCTCCCGAGGCGTCGTTTCATGCCTTCATTGATCGAACGAAGTTCGCAATCGCATTGATACTTTTCATCTCTGGCTTGTGCCTTGGGTTGGCATACCGGGTCGCATAATGCGGTCCAGATCAGCGGGTCAGTGGAAATGGAACCCAAGCGCCAGCCTGGCGTCTGGTGACGGCCGCAGTAAGGCCGCGGCCGTAAGGGTGCGCGCATGACCCGGCTCGGTTGGCGGGCCGCCCACTGAAATTGGTTTGCATCTTGAAATGGATCTACATCCAGGCTGAAGATGTCGCCGAAAAGCCTGAAGCCATGAGGCGCCTGCGAACGTCGTGGTTTTTTAGGGATGACGGGTCGATCTCAGCCGAAGAGCATAAACACTTTGTCTCCGCTTGCATTTTAGCAGTTACTTAATCTTTATGTGTCAGATTTTCATTTGTCGCGGGTAGGTTATCGTGGCGCAACATCACATGCTAAGGGCTCGCCTCAGGTATCTCGTGGCGAGCCTCTTTGGCGTCTTAGATCATTTGTTAGCGCGCTGCGAGGTTGCCGACACGGTTTACGTCGTTCTGCTGCATCATCCCCGAAACCCTTGATCCTGTTGGCACAGGAGGTGATTGGCAGCCTCAGAGCCGAAATGATCTCCATTTCCAACTTCTTCGGTTCTTTCGATTGTTGCTGCCTGGACGAGGCTAGCGACGCTTCCGCTGGGCGTTAACGCTGGATTGTTGCTCAGTTACCCCGACGCCGACCCCTCGGTAAGTTTGATGACGACCTCGATAGGAGTGCGACGCATCGCAATCCAAAGACCGGAGATCGCTGGATCCTCGAGATCGAGGCGATGGGCGTTACGTGGTTCTGGTTCTGGGTCGAGCAGGAGTTTAGAGGATTGGGCGTTGTCACGAAGCTGATGTCCAAGGCTGTTGCGTATTTAGAAAGCCGCGGTTGCACGGGGATTGTGTTGCATTCGTCAAAAGCATATGAAGCGCTTTATCGCAGTCTTGGCTTCGAGCCGGCACATGAAATGCGAATGACATTTGGCACCGATGATCTGAATGCCGCAAACATCTCATCAGAGCGTGGAACATTGCTGCCTCATCGAGGTTGAGGAATTCGACAGCGGCCATTTTCTCGAGATGGCATCGCCCTATCTCGCAGTCAAAGCTCGTACGGTGCCGCACTGAACGGTTTGTGAAGCAGAACGTTTCTCTTTTCTCGCGCAGACAAGAGCAGGTGAAAATCTATTCATTGGCGCGCGAGCATCCGACGCTGCAACTGCTGTATGCACGATTAGACACCGGGGATGCGGCTCAGGAGCGCGGATGACACGACGACCCTCGCGAGGAGAATGGAAATGACAGAGCACGGCAACAGAAAATCCTCGAGGTCGAGCAGGCAGCAACGGCTCGATGCTTTCGAAGAAACGACGCGCTTCGCTCGCGAGAATGCGGAGGAAGAGCGCCGAAAGAGGGAAGAAAAAAGCGAGCGACTTCGAAGGGCACGGCTGGAAGCGCAGGAACAAGATCGGCAGGTTTGACGTGCGCCTGCAGCCGAAACCTTCGCAACCAACCGAGTAAGACGGTCCCTCTGCCTCTAGCCTACCTTATCCTGTGTTTGCGTTTCGAAGTCGGAGGCATCGTGTCGCTCATGGAGTTGTTCTGAAGGATCACCATTGATCCGGTTGACCATGCGGCCGCGCTTGACCGCCGGCCGGCTTGCGATCTCAGCAGTCCAGCGCTGCAGGTTCTTATAATTCTCAACATCAAGGAAGGTTGCGGAGTCGCCGTATGCCTTTCCTTGCGCGAGGTTCCCATACCAGGGCCAAATTGCGATATCCGCAATCGAGTATTCGTCGCCCGCCATGAACCGGTTGCCTTCAAGATGACGGTCCAACACGTCAAGCTGACGCTTCACCTCCATCGAAAAACGGTCAATGGCATATTTGATATGCATTGGAGCGTAGGCGTAAAAATGGCCAAAGCCGCCGCCGAGGTAGGGCGCCGAGGCCATTTGCCAGAACAGCCAATTCATCGTCTCCGTCTGTGCCTTGTGCTCCTGTGGTATCAGGGCGTCAAATTTCCTTGCCAGATAAAGAAGGATTGATCCGCTTTCGAATACCCGTGTCGGCTCAGGTGTAGATCGGTCCATCAGTGCTGGAATCTTCGAGTTTGGATTAACCTCCACAAAGCCGGAACCGAACTGGTCGCCATCGCCGATCCTAATCAGCCACGCGTCGTATTCCGCTCCGCTGCGGCCAAGCGCAAGCAGTTCCTCCAGCATGATAGTGACCTTCACGCCATTCGGAGTTGCCAGCGAGTAGAGTTGCAGGGGATGCGTTCCGACAGGCAGAAGCTTATCGTGGGTGGGGCCGGCAATGGGCCTGTTAATGTTGGCAAACTGTCCGCCGTTGCCTTTTTCCCAATGCCATACCTTTGGCAGTTCGTACCCGGGAGGGAAATTATTAGCGGAGCTATTTTCAGTCATACTAGGTCCTCTGTTGGGCAGTCATGGGCAGGCACATAGGCTTCAGTTGTTATAAAGGAACCGCGACACGAGAGTGCCGCGCCCCGGCACAGCCGTTCGCGACTGCGCTCCGGGTCGGTTTCACCGGCCCTATAGGAACGATGTTTGACGGCGTTAATCGAGAAAGCTTGTGCCCGCAAGCTCGGAGCTACTGGAATAGTTTTCTCGTCGCAAAGGATGGCGCGTGGACGTCGGTGCGAACTGCGGAGCTTGTTATTTGGCGACAGTTATTCTACTCTTCCTTGTAGGTTTTTAGCCTAAATCCCGGATTGGAGCGTCTCGCATGCTGAAGCGTGTTTCCGTCCTTTTCTCGGTCTTTTTGACGGCGTGCGTGCCGTCCTGGACGTACCCACCCTTTGCGCCAACGAATGCCCGTAACTGTCAAAGTGCGCCGCCGAGTCGAGCTGAATCTGCCGATTGGCGCCGGGCACAAAAGCTGAACACGCGTCAATCCTATCAGGCTTTCCTCGCAAAGCATCCTCGCAGTTGCTACGGCAACTTGGCGGTCGAAAAGATGAAGAAGGGGGTTCAACGGCAACCTGTTGCGGTACGGAAGTTGGACACCCAATCCGAACGGGGCTGGGGCCGCGGATCAGCCTATTAGCGCCCGTTCTGTTCTCTGCCTCACGAGACTGCGACCAGCGCGGTGGAAATATCTCGCTGCATCAGGGTATTTGAAACAGGGTTCAAGCTCATTTGAGGGTAGGGTATTCCGGGTGCAGCAAATAATCTCGGGGTTGGCTGATGCATTTTGACGTTGTTCATGCTGCCGACCCACGATTTCTTGGCGGTACGTCGAGCGCACTGAGAGCCGAGCTCAAGGCGGCGAGACAGTGGGAAGTGAGTTGTGGGCTATTGCCCATCCTCGGACAGCGCACCCGCGACTTGGGCGTCTTCGACAGTCGCACGGCCACCACAATTGAACAATCGAATACCGTCTGGCTAACAGGGTCGGAAGAGGCAACCTGCGACATTCTTCTGGCTCACCATCCTGCAGTGTTCGAACGTATGCCGAGTTCGCCGGTGCGCTTGAGACCTCGCCGCGTCGTTTGCGTGGTCCATCATCCTCTGTTCGACGGCAATCGCGTTCCGCAATATGATCTGACGGTCGTGGGACGCGTATTGGACAGGCTCTTTGGTGTGCCAGTCGCGTTCGCCCCTGTCGGGCCAAAGGTCCGGTCACAGTTCAACAGTATTGGGACGGAAAGTCCTCCGCTTCTTCGACACGATTTATATAATATGGTCGACGCCGCTGAATGGGCGTCGCCGGAGCGATCAGCTCCGGCAGGTATCGTGAATCTGGGACGCCACACGAGGGGAGACCCGGCGAAATGGCCCAGTTCTGCAGATGACCTGCGCGCTGCTTACCCCGACGCACCCAATTTCGCCATCAACGTGTTGGGCGGTGTCCCAGAGCCAATCCAGCCGTGGATCGGCTCGAACTGGCAGATCAGTCCATTCGCGCAAAACAGCGTCCCAGACTTTCTCAGACGCCTTGATTTCTATGTCTATTTTCACAGCCGGCAATGGGTGGAAGCCTTCGGAGTATGTATCGCAGAAGCAATGGCCAGCGGCTTGGTGACAGTGCTTGACCCTTCATTTGAAAGCCTGTTCGAAGATGGCGCGGTCTACTGCAATATTGCAGAAACGCGAAGCGTCATCGAGCGCCTCATTGCCTCTCCTTCGACCTATCTCCAACAATCAAATGCCGCCAAGGAGCTCGTCCGAAGGAAATTTGCGATCGATCGATATCCGCAACGCATGGCACGCCTCTATGATGATCTTGAGCTTCGCAGGGCTTCTTGGCTGGAAAACAGCCGGACTGTGGGCAGCGGTTGTTCGCCTGGCAAGACTGCCGAAAGTGTGACGCCTGAATCCGCCCCGCGACGTATAGGCAAGAAGCGCCGAGTGCTTCTTGTCGCGACAAACGGCATCGGGCTCGGTCATATCACACGACTGATGGCGATCGCAGAGCGGCTGCCCGACGATATTGATCCGATATTCTTTACTCGATCGGCAGGATCCGCGTTGGCCCATGCGCGAGGTCACGCTGTTGACTACACGCCTTCCGGTTTGGCAATCGGCGTAACGGATGAAAGTTGGAACAGGGCTTATGCGCAGGAGCTGGTGACGGCGGTCGAGGCGTTTGATCCCTCGGCGGTGGTGTTTGATGGAAACAGGCCGTTTCCAGGGTTAATTGCCGTTGCCGAATGCCGACGCGATCTCGCCTGGATCTGGATCCGGCGTGCGTTGTGGCGTCTTTCCCACAATTTCGAGCCGGGCGTCCAGGACATATTCGACATGGTGATCGAACCAGGCGAATTTGCTCATGACGAAGACCATGGTCCGACCCGTGATATGCCCGGGGCAGTTGCTGTTCCCCCTGTGCTTCTGTTGGATCCCGGTTCGGGCCTGCCCAGGAGAGCAGCTGCCGCCAAGCTTGGCGTCAACCCGGACCGGTTCACGGTTGCTGTACAACTGGGCTCGCAACGCAATTTCGACCTGGAGGATCTCCCCAGTCTCATCTTCGCCGATCTGGCCAGACGGAATGTGCAGACGGTACAGGTTCTCAATCCGTTGGCGCCACCTCCAAAGCAGGAATGGCCGAGCGTTTTGCGCACAAGCGTTTACCCATTGGCTGAGTGCGCCAGCGCGATCGATCTTCTTATCACCACCGCGGGGTACAACAGCTTCCATGAGAGCATCCTGGGAGGGATCCCCTCGATCTTCGTGCCCAACCAGGCGCCGGAAATGGACGATCAGCATCTTCGCGCCGTTTATGCCCAAACTGCGGGCCTGGGTCTTTGCTTACGGTACTCGGAGTCGGATCGTGTGGCGACAACGCTCGACCTGGCGCTATCAGATGCCTTCCGCACCGAGGTTCACCGGCGTCTGGGGCGCCTGAATTTCGTTAATGGAGCCGCCATGGCCGCGAAAGCGGTCGAGCAGCTTGTCTTCAGCATCCGCGCTGACCGTCCCTTGCATGCCGCGATTGCTCGCATGTGAGCTCATGGAAACATCGGCCCCGAGCTGATCGGCGAGAAACTCCTCGATGGACGATGAGATCGTGATTTCACTGGCGATATCCCATTTCGCAATGATCAATGACCAGCGCCTGCGCGAGTATCTGCTATAGATTTCGGGGGACAGTGATGGCAGGTGGCTGCGGGTTGGGACAAATTCCAAAGGGGCAGAACTTGCAGCGGTCAGGTCGGGACGCAGTTCTGACAGAACGATAACTGGAAATTCGCCATTGGCCCTGCAAGCTTCGACGGCAGTGTCAAGAATCTCGGCGAGATTAGCGGGCATCGCACCGAGGACGGAAATAAGGCTTCTGGGTTTGGCTTCGTCAACCGGGTCTCGCAGGACGTAGTGAAGACTGTCCCCGGCGGCGGGGTCGACAATCCTGGCGGCGCTCTTCGACCTCCCGAAACGCAAGAGCCGGCCAATTCTTTCGACAATCCAGCGCAATGCCATCCCCGCGTTCCGTGCAATTATGCCACTATGACCCTACCACCGTGCTCTCAAAGCCCATTCTGCTGAACGAAGAGTTCGACATCTTTCTCGATTTCCTCTCGTGAAGCAGCGTCCAGCTTCTCGCCCACCGAGGTCTTTGTCTGTTCCGCCTCTTCGACTTTGAAACGCGTGGCGAGTGTCGCGTTGAAATATGCCTTCCTCAAATCTGGCTTTCCGCGGGCAAAGCTGCCCGCAGCGTAACCCTTGGCGAGCTCAAGATAGGCGTCCTCGAAGCCTCGGCGTGCCGACAGTTCCAGCAGGGAAAGTGCGCGATTGGCATCGGGACGAACTTTGCCCTCGCCTTTGACGAGAATGCGCGCTGCATAGAGAGGCGCGTACTGGTTACCCATTTCCGTCGCGCGGATCATCAGATCAAAGCCCCGTTTGACATCCTTCTCGACGCCCAGGCCACCGACATAGGCGCGGCCCAGATTGGTCATGGCGTCGATCTGGCCGGCATCTGCCGCCGCGGCATAAAGCCTTGTCGCCTCGACATCATCCTTCTTCACTCCGGTGCCGCGCCGGAAGCTGTCACCGAGCGCAGTGATTGCATTCGACCAGCCGCTGGATGCCGCTAATCTGTACCACAGGATTCCCTCTTCGGGATTCTGTGGGACGCCTTGACCGCGTATGTAAGCGGTTCCTACATTCGTCCTCGCTCTAAGATTTCCGAGTGGTGCCGCCTGCATGTAGAAATCGAGAGCCCGCTTGTAGTCGACCTCGCGGCCTACGCCGGCACGGGCCATGTATCCGAGATTGACGAGTGCAGCGCTGTATTGCTGCGTGGCGGCAAGTTGGTAGAAATGTTCGGCCCAGTCATAGCGCTTGGCTATTTCGAGGACGCGGGCCAACTGGAACTGCAGGCGCGGATTGTTGGGGTCCGCCGCCAGCGCGTAGCCGCAGGAGCGCAGCCCGTCGCGGATGTTCACCAGTCCGTTCGTAACGCCCGGTACCACACGTTGAGGATCGTTGGGATCGGCTGCGTACAGGTCGCAATCTGTAACGAGAGACTTCATGCCGCTTTGTGTGTCAGGCATCTTGCGCGGCCAGATCCGAAAAGTCTCGCTCACGGCGCGCTCGCCTGCCTGCTGAAAGACAAACTCCGCCCCCGCCGCTGCATTGGCCTCATTGGAGGGTGGTGGCTCGGTTGAAATCGGGGTGGCGGCAAGTGCGCCGCTGACGAACAGACCACGCTGCTGCAACTCGGCAACCTCAAGACTGCTGCGTTTGACCGCCTCCGCTGCTAGCGTGCTGTTCGGAAACGCTTTAGCAAAACGTTCGAAATCCGTTGGGTCCGCGCTGTCTTGAATGAAATACCAGAGAACCTGATCGATTGTCAGTGCCCCGTCACCGCCCGCAACCACGGGCGCCGGTTTCTCGCTGCCTGCCGGCTTCAGGACGAATTTGGTTTCGATCGATCCCGTGATCCACGGAATCTGCGATCCGTTGGTGGCGAGACGCACGTCCCCCCGCACTGTTCTGAACGTGTCGTAGATGTCGAGGCCCGGCTGCTGAAGTGCATTGGCGAGCGCCAAAGAATAAGGGCTGTTTGCGCCTGTGCCGTCATAGGCGACTTCGCCGGCGCCGGTAGCGAAGGCAATGAGAACCTGACCGGCGCCGGCCTCCATGTTGGCGAGGCCCTGTTGCAGTCCTTTTTCGGTGGTGAGCGGGTTGTTGCGGCAAGCGTCCAGAATGATCAGTTTGACGCCGACTGGATCGTTCTTGACGATGTCTATGAGGTCATTGAGGGCGATGGCGTCATCGATAACCTCCTTGGCAGACCCCGTCCGTACATCGACGGGTAGCAGCAAGCTTCGTCCCTCGTGCTGGAGCGCGTGTCCCGCATAATAGAGAATGGCAAGATCGGCACCGATCAGGTGGCTGCGGATTGCATTCTCGAGATCGCCGACGGCGGCTTTCTTGACGTCGTAGAAGAGCAGGACATCGAAACCAAGCTCGGTGAGGGTTGCGGCGATCAGCTTGGAATCGTTTTTTGGATTCGATAAAGGCGCAAATTCGTATTCGCCGTTCCCGACCACGATAGCGGCTTTACGCTCCGCATGGGCCATCTGCGAGAACGCCGTTAAAAACAGCATCAACAGCGGGATCAAAAAAATCCATTGCGGCCGAAGGCACGAACTTCTTTGCGTCATGGCAGGTAAGCCCAGATTGTTGACTTCGTTGTCCTGATGAACGGCAAGAATACAGCGTCCATAGTAATGCAATTTTTGCGGCTTCGCCTAGGGAAAAGGATTGGGGCTGAAAGAGTGGCTTTATTGCGGGACTACGCATGTCTGACCGGATCCATGGAGGCACAAAGCGCTCCACCCAACTCCGATCCCTGCAAAAGCCTGGGTGATGATGGCCGATCGGTACCATCACGTGACCCGTAAAAACCCAATCGGCGTCAGTACTTCGTCCGGAGAGTATGAACCTCGGCAACGCCGATGCGGCTTTCGAGGTGGCGGGTCTATGTGCTAGGCTCACGATACAGGAATGCCGGCGTCACGAGACAGGGGCACTCTCCGAATGGCTGAAGAACGCAAGACAACCGTCAAGACGCCGCTTGGGCCCGCGACGCTGACATTTACGCACCTCATTGGCCATGACGAGATAAGCCGGTGTTTTGCCTTCACCGTCGGTTTCGTCAGCTCCGACGAAAACGTCGACGCGCTCAAACTGCTTGGAAAGCCAATTTCGGTTGAGGGCGAGGCCGGAGATCCCAAGCGGTGGTTCAGCGGCCTCGTTTCAGACTTCCGCCTGACGCGGATCGAGGAAGGCTTTGCTTATTACGAGGCGGAGCTGCGGCCGTGGCTCTGGCTACTCGCCAACACCACTGACTGCCGTATCTTTCAGAACATGAGTGTTGTGGAAATCGTCGAGCAGATATTCTCGAAATATAAGCCGGCGAAGTTTGAAAAGCGGCTGCAAGGGTCCTATGAGGCGAGGGAATACTGCGTGCAGTATGACGAATCCGACCTGGACTTCGTGCAGCGCCTGCTCGAGCACGAAGGCATCATGTATTTTTTCGAGTACGGCGACGGAGAGCACACACTCATTCTCGCCGACGCCATGAACAAGCTGAAGCCGGCGCCGGGCTATGCGACGGTCAAGTTCCGCGCGGAAGGCGACCCGGTGCGGCGGGACCAGGAATATATCACGCAATGGGTGGCAACCAGTTCCGTTCACCCGGGCGCCTACGCCCATACGGACTATGATTTCACCAAGCCGGGCGCCGACCTCATGGCGCAGTCGACACAGCCCTTTTCTCATGCAGAATCACAGGGAGAGCACTACCGCCATCCAGGTGCCCATTTGAATGTGGGCCGCGGCGACGCTGTGGCCTTGGTAAGACGCGAGGAAATACAGGCGGCGCATCAGCGTATCACCGCCGCCGGTACTGTGCGGGGCCTGGCTTCAGGCTGCACCTTCAAACTGGAAAACTTCCGGCGCGAGGACCAGAACACGGAGCATGTTGTCCTGCGCGCCGAATATCGCCTGTTCGACCCCGGTTACCGCCCGGCTGGTTATGCAGGGGAGGAAACCTTCCACGCAGCACTTCAGGTCGCTCCGACCTCCATCATCTACCGGCCGCAGCGTATCACGCCTCGTCCAATCATGCGGGGGCCGCAAACCGCGACGGTGGTCGGTCCTTCAGGGGAGGAAATCTTCACCGACAAGTATGCGCGGGTGAAGGTGCAGTTTCACTGGGATCGTATCGGCAAAAAGGACCAGAACAGTTCCTGCTTCGTACGGGTTTCGCAAACCTGGGGCGGAGCCGGGTGGGGCTTCATCCAGATCCCGCGTATCGGCCAGGAAGTGATCGTGGACTTCCTCGAGGGGGATCCTGACCGGCCAATTATCACCGGCAGGGTTTATAACGGCAAGGAGATGCCCCCTTACGAGCTGCCGGGAAATGCCACCCAATCGGGGTTGAAGACGAATTCGTCGCCGGGCGGCGGCGGTTGGAACGAAATGCGCTTCGAGGATAAGGCCGGATCGGAAGAGGTTTATTTCCAGGCGCAGAAGGACCACAACCTGCTGATCAAGAACGACCGCGGCAAGTTGGTCCAGCACGACCAGTCCGACCGCATCGACAACAATGCAAAGCATTCCGTCGGCGTGAACCTCGATGAGGACGTCGGCAACAACAAGACGACAAAGGTGGGCGTCGATCGCACGGTCAATATCGGTTCCAACGACACCGAGACGGTGGGCATCAATCGCTCACTTACCGTTGGCGCAGACGAGACGATCGGCATCGGCGCGAACTCCACCGAGACGATCGGCTCCAACCACACGCAAACGGTCGGCATCGTCCAGACGGTCGTCGTGGGTGCGGCGCGGATCGATACGGTCGGGGCCGCAGAGACCAGAACGGTGGGAGCCGCTCAGATGAACACCATCGGCGCGACCAGGTCGGTAAGCGTCGCTATCAGCCAAAGCCATGACATCGGAACTTCCGACAGCTGGGATGTCGGCACTGACCAGAGCATCGGCATTGGCGGTGGACAGACAAGCCAGATCGCCAAGACACGCACCGCGAAGATCGGGGAGGACGATGCTACGGAGATCAGCGGTGCCCGCGTTGTGAAAGTTGCGAAGGGCAGCGCGCTCGAGGTCGGTGAGGACGGGCTGATCAAGATCGGAAAAGATCTGCTGATTGACGCCGGTGACTCAGTCGTCATCAAGTGCGGCTCTGCGGCCATTTCAATGAAAAAGGATGGCACGATTACGATCGAAGGCAAGGATATTTCTGTCAACGCCAAAGGCAAGTTCAATGGCAAGGCTTCAAGCGAAGTCACGTGGAAAGGCAGTAAGATCACTCACAATTGAGGGGCAGTCAGATGTCCGAGACTCGGGAACGTATAGAAGGGGTGGTGATCGGAGTGTTGTTGGGATTCGATGCCGGCGTGCCGCTGGTCGTCTTTCCCGGCAACCCCCGCGACACCGCGTTGCCTGCGCGCAGCTTGGCCGACCTCACATCGGCAATGATCGGTGCTGAGGTGGCGCTGCTCTTTGAAGGCGGAGAGGCGATGCGGCCACTGATTGTCGGCCAGATCGTGGAGCCGGCGCGCAAGTCTTCGTCGCCACATGTCGTTCGCGACGGCGAGCGCGTGCGGATCACCGGCGAGGAGCGTATTGAGCTTCGTTGCGGCAAGGCCACGATCATCATGGAAAAGGACGGCCATATCACCATACGCGGCACCTATGTGACCAGCCACGCCAGCGCCGCCAACCGCATTCGTGGCGGATCGGTGAACCTCAACTGATGCCTGCCGCACCTGTTCTTCGCGAAATCGTCCGCCAGCATGCTGAGATGGCGGCATTCCTGTGGACGGTCTACGACTATCATCTGCTCCATCCGGACGAAAACCCCGAAATGGACGAAGAGCGGCTTGCGCGGCTGGTCGAGCGGCTTGAGGCACATCTCGACGGCTTGCGAGTGGCAGGAGAGGCCGGGCTGGAAATTGCCAAGGAGCGCTACGCCTCGTTTCACGAGGCCGGGGAGTTGTTTGTGGTGCGGATGCTATCTGGCTCACCGGACTTGCGGATTCGGGCACTCGATCTCGACAAGGTCAGACGCTATTTGAAAGTGACTCTGGAGACGTCCGCTTGAGCAGACACCGAACGCCGCCAGCGCTCGTCAAATGAATTCGCGAGTCATGTCGATCCTACGAACAAAAAGGTTACCGTCATAACCAAACTCGATCCCTGACCACGCCTTTCCGTTAAACGTGAAGACTTCTTTCCAGCCCACCGCAACAAGATAGTCGTCGGTCGCATGCATTGCATAGACGAAGCCCAGTGATCTGAACGGCACGAGTTTCATTCCTTTTTGGACGTAAAGGCCGTACTCGTCATCTCCCCAGTACCGATTTCCAGCGAACTCGCATATCGAGCATATCTGTGTACCCGGTCCAGCTATCTCCGTTAATTCCTCATCCGCGTACCGGGCACAGAAGCCATTTTCGCAGCCGAGATATACGCTGCCGTCACGCGCAACCTGCAACGCAGAGATGCTGTGGTTGAATCCGAGAGGAACTGGGCGCCAACGAGTGCCATCGAGGCGCAGCAATGTCCCCTGATCGCCGGCCACGTGAATGAGCTTAAGTGTCGGACCATGCATGGCACGCAGGAAAGCCGAAGTCCGTGTCTCGATCGGCACCCATTGGGTGCCCTGCGCCAGGCAAACAGTTCCTTCGTCTCCATAAAGATAGGCAGTCCTTTGGTCGAGATGCCAGAGCTTGTTCGTGAACGCCTCCGGTCCTTCGCCAGTCGCAATGGTGCCGTTGCGAATGTGATGGGTGGTTCCACCGACCTGCAACGCGATATGTTCCTTCTCGGAGAGGCTGACATGCGAGAGAATGAGATCGTCGATGTCCAGCAGTACTTCTTGGCGAATCTGGTCGTCGAGCGACATCCGCAGCAGGAACGAGCGTCCCGCTTCGTCGTTCTTGTCGCTAAGTTGCACGGATACGGAGAAGAGATTTCTCCCCAGGTGGAAGGCGTTGATCGCCTCGATGTCGATCTCGTCAAGGGGGTAGTCGTCGAGACGCGGCTCTGGATCGTCCGTCATCACCTTCCTACCGTCATTGCATTCAGTTCGGTCTGTGTCTTCTTCGGTCGGACTACGTCCTGAAGATAGTTTATCATTACGAGCCGCAAGCATTCAATCATGTCGTCGGCATCCTTCTTCGGGGCGTTCTTAATCGCTGGTTCGTTCTTCCGTACAGCATCGAGCGACTTTTCCATCGCATTCTTCAGCGATGGCTTCCTGCGTCTCTTCTTTTCCTTTCGGAAGAATGCGGCTTCTTGGTTCGTTTTCAAGTTGTGGGGTGTTCCCTTCTTGCTGCCGTCGCCGCGCTGAAACCCGCCCCCTTTCTTGTGCTTTCGGGAACGCATGCAGATGCATGGGGCGGTCTGGTTATCGTACTCCTTCCATCGCGTGAAAGACTTGTTCTGCTTGCGACTGCTCTGGAAGCACCCAACGCGAACGAAGTGTTCGGATTCGGACCCCGCAGGGCAGTCGGCCTTCGAATGCTGATGGAGCCGGATCTGATATTTGTTGAGCAGGGTTTCGCAGTCCTGGCCGCCGGCGCTCAATCCGGCCATATGGGGCCATGTAACCGTGTTGGGACCTGGGGAGGAATGATTGTTGGTGGCGAGATCGGTGAAGCGGATGACCGGCTCCCCGTCAAATTTCACATCACTCGACCAGCTGTTGAAATACTCTTTGCCAGTGTTGTTCGATGTGATGATGCCCTTCTTGGTGGCACAGCCTGCTTCGGTGCCGGACGTTCTCGACAGGTCTGACTTGTTCTTGATATTGACGGTTTGCCCGCCGATTTTGACCGTGCCCGTGCCCTTCTCTGTGTCGCTGGCAAATCCGAAGCTGGGGTAGGGGATGGGCACGCCGGGCGGTGTTGCCGGGTTCTCAGGCGGGGTGAAGCATGTGTCCGGGAAGACCGCGATAGTTCTGGCGTTCACGGCCCTACCGGAAATTTCAAGGCCGTTTGCGAAGACGTTTGACATTTAAGCTGCCCTCGCCGCCAGGATAGCAGCGCCGCAGGCGCCAGAATCGCTGGAGGCTTCGATTAAAACCGGATTGCCGGCGGCGTAGCCCTTGCGGGCGGCCGTGAAGGCCATGCCGATCATAATGGGCACAGCGGCCGCGCCGACATTGCCGAGGCTTTCTCCGGGCGACCAGATGTCCTGGAAGTCGTGCCGGCCACGCAACAGACGCAGGCTCGCCAATGCCGATTGTTTGAACCAGTATTGCTCGCCGACAAGATCAGCGATGCGGTAGCCCACCCGGCTCATTTCAATGCCGGCTTCGTGAAGTGCGGCGCGGTAGGCCGAGGTCATGCCGTCGCCCCGCAGCGGTAGATCCTCCGCATTGTAAATGAAGGCCCGCTCGCGGGTCAGACCGAGCCCGGCCAGACCAAGGGCGCTACTATGTGAACGGGTGCAAAGCACGGCTGCTGCTGCTTCCCCCGGGATAAAGCCATTTGGATTATCCGCAGTCAGCAGGCGTTCGCCGGCGAGATAATAGGAAAGGGTCTCTGCGGTCAGATAGCTGTCGACGCCAGCGATCATCACAAAGGGCGCTGCATCCGCCGCCAGTATGCGGCGGGCCTGTTCCAGGGCGACATGCCCCGACGGACGACCATAGGGTACAATTCTCGAGCGGCCATGCGGCGGACATTCCACGATCTCGGCTATGCGCTGGAGCAAACGGGCACCTTCGGGGGCGGGGCGGCCGTGCCTGTCCTCCTCGGCGAGGCAGAGGATAAGCGCAGTCTGGCCGCGGGCTTCAGGAGCGGCCTCGAAGGCCTCGCAAATGGCACCCGCGGCGAGACGGGCCATACGCGTTTCGCCAAGCCAGTTGCGCGGCAGAGGTACTGGAGCTCCGATCAGCCATTCTCTACCAGGTCCCAGAAAACGCGTTTCTTGAAAGCCGTCCAGGCGCGCTCTCATTGCCGCGCAGGCGGATTGTGCGTCAAGTCCGACGGCAGTGGCCATTCCAACCGAGACGATGTCGATCGGGGCGGTCATACCTCTTCCTCCTGCGCCGCGGGCGCACTGCTCGCGCGCACGTAGGTGCGACCCGTGGCCCGCGCCCTCAGCATCGATTGGGTCGGCGGTCCGACCCAGCACTCGCTGAAGTCGAGGATCGTTCGGTGGATGCGTTGCGACATGCGCCAGACCAGCGAGAAGCGCCTGTTCTCCGGATCGAACAAGACAGTGTCGGGCGCCAAAGCGCCCTCGAAGACTTTCTCGCGCCCCTTGAACAACGTCATCGGTAGACTGGTCGCTGGAAGCCGGAAACTCTCGCGCCCGGCCGGTGTCAGATTGACCAACACCACGTCCTCCCCGCCCTTCGGATGTTCTATCTGCTGGTCGGGCGGCGACATCTGGAAGTAGCGCTCGTCGAAATCGGGCGGAAGGAACGGGAAGATGTTGTCGATCCAGTTCTGATCATACGTGCCGCCGAATTCAATGCGGCCCGGCCACCCGCGCCCGTATGGTCCAAAGCTCATTGGCCGGTAGTCGCCAAACGGCGAGCGGATTTCCTCGCCTATCGCCTGTGTGTTTGGAAGGGGCAGACCGGGGATCAGATGCTGGTTCTTCGGTCGCGCCCATCCCCTGCCGACGGGGTTGAGCTGATAGCTCGCCGGAAGCTTGTCCTCCGGGTCGAGGCGGTCCGTACCGCCCCACGCCGTGTCGTAGGAGAAAGGTTGGCGCAGGAAGGATTGCGCACTCGTGGCAACGAAGAGCGGGCCGCGAGCACGCCACTCGCGATGGCCGAGGACATCAAAGACCTTCGACCAGTTGCCGATCTTGATCCCGACACTGACGCGGTCGACTGGACGCCCGCCGGGGGCATAGGCACATCCGTTAGCGATGACGTCGCAGCGCGGCTTGCGAAAGGCGAAGTCGGTCTCCCAAAGGGTGGCCGAAAAACCGGGTGTGCCCGTGTATGTGTCGGCCATCACCAGCGGTGTCTGCACGGATGATTTTTGCACGGGGGAACCTGGCGTCTCGGGAAAGTCGAAGGTTCCCTTGACGACGATGGCGATGTACTCGCGGCCCTCCTTGTCCATCCCCATCGTGAATTCGGTCGGGAAGCCTGTCTGGTTCCAGATCTGCATCAGCTCGTCTCCAGACTTTCGGGGAAGAGGTGGCGAAGCGCTGGTTCAGGTGCACCAGGATCAATCTCGATTGGCTCGCCAGGCTGTGTCCACAATGCCATGCCTCGGACCACATCGCCTGATATCTTGATCGCGGGATAGGGCAGGGTCGCAAGAAGGGTTGCGAGCCCATCGCCGTCCATTGCGCCGTCGCGCGCAGATCTTCCTGCGGCTTCCAGTGCATCGAACCAGCCTGCGGCGAAGACGGCGATTTCGGTCGTCAACGTCGGCGGCGCGGCCGCGATGGTCAAGGGAAACCGGCGGCCTGCGCGGTCGGAACTTGACATCACGATGCCCGTCATGGGGCCAAAGGCCTTGGATCCGAGGATAAACCGCAACACCGGATGAGAGGTCATCGAACCTTGAGAAAATCGCTGAACCAGATACCGGCTGATCCACCGATCCCACGGGCCAACGAAGACTGCAGGCAGACCGCGCGTCACGAAATCCCCCATCGCGGGCAGTTTTCCAAAGAAGCCTGGCAGGATCAAAGCCTCGTCGGGCATGAGAACCTCGCAAACATTTTCAGATCGTAGGGATTGGCCACGCTTGCGGCCCGCAGCTCGAAATCGGCGTAATGGCCCTGAGCGGCAAGCCGCAACTTGTAGAGTTCGGGTAGTTCCGTTCCGCTCAGACGACCGGCACGCAACATGCGCAGGAAAGCCCAGCTTCCGGTTTCGCTGACCATCACTTCCGGTGAGCCGTCGAGCGGTTGGAAGGCAAGGGTAATCACACCGGTCCCGTCCTTGCCTGGCCAGGTCATTGGCTGCGGGCGGGTCGGGTTGTTGAAATAGGTGAGGCTCTGGCCGTCGACGTTTAACGTCACACGGCCGACGGTCGGAGAGAGATCCTTCGGTTCGAGCGTAAAGGTCAGGATCGGTCCGGCGCCGCCAGGAAAAAGGTTGTCGCGGATCAGGCGGGCCTGCTCCAACGCTGCCAAAGACGATGAATCGAGCCGGATGTCCGCTCGCCATTTCCATGGGTGGCGGGTCACGTCAATGTAGTTGATCAGGTGATTGTTGATGAAGCTGTCAATCAGCCCGTTCGGGCCAAAGACGCGTGCAAAGTCGACGACGTTCACATCGATTGCGCTGTCAGCAATGAATGGATAGCGGTTGGCGAGCGCTGCCTGGCAGAAAGGCAACACATCAGCGCGCCAGATGGCGTTGAGTTCCGAGGTCACGGCTTTCGTCGCAATGCCGCTTGTATCGCCAGCGATGCCGGCCAGCCAGTCGTCCAGTGGATCAGGCAGGGTTATGGCCTGTTTTGCCACTGCCCCGGTGAGCTCGGCCAAGCCTCCTTGCCGCTTTATGGCATCCTGGGCGTCGGGGCTCGCCGATACTGTCTGCAGCATGTTCGAAAGCGCAGTCATCGCGGCCACGGCATCATTGAGTGCCGGAGGCTGGCCATCGACCTCGGCAATTGCGCCCTTGATGGATTTGAAGTGCTCGGCGACCGGCGCGCCCGAAAGGTCCACTTCGGCTTTGGAGCCGGCCGGCATCAACTTCACGCCCGTCTTGGCAAGCTTGCCAATCTTGCCGAGCTTGGACAGGAGCTTGGAGGTTGCCGCAGGAGGGACTTTTCCGCCCCCCTCATCTTCGGGACGGGTCAGTTCCGTCTCATGCACGACGGCGTCCAGAAGCCGTTTCATGGCAGAGTCAGCGCTGGAGAGATCCTTGAGATTTTCGCTTGCCGTCTGCAGGTCGGTCAGTGGAGCGAGCCTCACGTCGCGCAGGAAGCTGTCCCACTTGGCAATGTAATCGTCGTAGTAAAGCTTGAGGATGTCCTGCGACAGCGCGGCGACAGAAGGGGTGGCGCTTTCCGAGCAACCGCCGGCGAAAACAGAGCGGTCGAGCGCAGCCTGCGTGGCGACGTCTTCCAGCCGCGCAAGAACGACGTTGTGGAAGCCGTCATAGGTGAAGGCGCCGCTGATGCCTACCCGAAGGGTCTTGTCCGAGCGGCGAGCGAGTACCTTGAGGCCATTCGGGCCGACATGATCTGCCGGCACCCATTCCTTGAGCGCCCTGACTTCCGGGTCGGACAGCAGTGCATTATAGGCACGCACTGGAAGCGGAATTGAACAGATAGCGCGCAAGGCTTCGCTCACCAGCGCCTCATCGGGTTGGATTAGGGCCTGCTCCGCCGCCATGTTGTCGATTGCCGCAAGTTGATGATCGGCGGCCATGTCGGTGCGGAACGGTGGAACCGGTGCGAATTCGGGCAGACGTTCGGTCCACCATTGCTTGGCGAATTCGGGATCCATCGGCGATAAGCCCGTCATCATGCGATATGTCTTCAGCGCTCCGAGCAGGTATTCGGGGTCGCGGATCTGACGCCACATGGTCGCTTCGAGCAGCGCGACCATTCGTGGTTCCAATATGTTGCGCAGCGAGCGATCGTAGGCGTCGGCCTGCGCCTGTCTGATCTCGGTTGCCGCAGAAGGGCCGATCAAGGCAGCCATGCCGCCTGGCGGCTCGGTACGGGCATTCAAGACTTCGGTTGCAGCTTCGAGCGCCACATCCAGATCGAGCGGTTCGAGGGGCGCCTGACGTGCAGCAATCGGAGTGAGCGGAATCTGCAGGGCTTCGAGCTGCTCGGCCTGTGCGGCAAGCGCGGCGCTGTTTTTCCTGTAGGAGATCGTAAAGAACAGGCCGGCTACGAGAACCAACGCCGCCGCGGCCACTGCCGCACCGCGCCATATCCATATGCGCCGTTCCTCCGCCGCTGGATCAAACGTACCGAGACCTGCTTCCTTGAAGATCACTTTCGTGAGCAGGTCCTTCAGGAAGAAACTGCGTGTTTCAACCCGCGGCATTGGGGTGGCGGGCTGTGCGGGCAGGCCGAAAGAAGAAGAAAGTGCTGCTGTCAGCCGGTCGATTGCGGTGCCTTCCTGAGTGGCGGAGGTCAGATAGATACCGCGCAGCCAGGCGCTCTCTGCATAGCGGCTTTCACCGAAAATGGTCTCCACCAACATGCGAATAGGCTCGGAAAGGCTCTCGACCTGCGCCGGGAAGCGGAAGATCTCCGCGCGGGCGTTAAGGTTTTCTTCGCTTTCCAGACGGGGAATGAGGCGTCGTTCGAGCACGCCAGCCAATGCCTCGAGTTCCCGCGTGACTTCGCTGCCGTCGATGCGAGCTCCGGGTGAGAAGGTTGCTCCCCAGACCTGTTCGCGTCCCGCCGTCGACAGGCCCGCGAAGAAAGTCTCGAACCCCTTGATGAGATCGGCCTTGGTCAGCATCAGATAAACGGGCAGACGAATTTCCAGCCTCTCCTGCAGTTCGGTGAGGCGTTTTCGGATCTGGCGGCCATGTGCCCGAATGGCCGCGTCACCTTCCGCCAGCGTGTCGATTGCGAGCGCCACGATGACGCCGTTCAGGGCTCGGCGGCCCCGGTGCTTTTTCAGAAGATCGAGGAAGCCAAGCCATTCGGCTGCATCGACATCGGGCTGGCTTTCCTGTTGAACGTAGCGGCCTGCAGTGTCGATCAGCACAGCCTCTTCAGTGAAGAACCAGTCGCAGTTGCGCGTCCCACCGACCCCATGCAAATCATCCGACAGATCAATGGGAAAACTCAGTCCAGACTGCCGCAGTGCGGTTGTCTTGCCGGTTGCCGGGGGCCCGATGATGACGTACCACGGCATCTCCCGTAGAAGTTTTCGGCCGCCGACTTTCTGGCGTTTCAGCTCCGCCATCACCTCCCGGAACTTTGCGCCGACAGAGGCGACCCCTTCTTCCGCAGGGCTTGGTGGCGCTTCCGGTGGAGGGGCGATCTCGGAAACGAAAATGCGATTGGCCTTGATCGCCCGGCGTTGCGCCGCGATCCACCAGATGAGAAAGAGGACGAAGAGAAGGCCGATGACAACCAGTCGTACCGTCTCAGAAGCCAATGGCGCGCTTTCTGCGACACTGATGATTGGGCCGAAGATCCAGATGATCAGGGACAGCAGCACGAGCCCGATGAAGGTCCAGAGCCAGCGCGAGGTGAGGATTGCCCAGAAGAATCGGAAGACCGCCATCTCAGAGCCCCTTTTCGATCAGGAGCTCGATGCGGCGGTTGGCAGCCCGGCCTTCGCGACTGTCGTTTCCGGCCAGAGGCTGCGTTGCTGCACGTCCTTCCGACCTCAGGCGATCCGGCGGCAGGCCGCTGGAACGCAACAAGGCGGCAATCGTTGCAGCGCGCGCCTCTGAGAGGCGCTGATTGTTGGACAGGGGATTGGTGGCCTGGAGCGGAACATTGTCGGTGTGTCCGACGATCGTGACACTTCTGATCAGCTCGGCGTTGTCCTTGAGCACAGCCGCAATCGAAGCGACGAGGGGTTCGAAGCTTTTTGTCAATTCGGCCCGGGCAGAAGGGAAAAGCTCCGGAGTGCTCGACTGAAGCAGGAGTGTGACCCGAGAGGCGTTTTCATTGCCTTTCAAAGCCGGAAGAAGCGCAGGAGGCGCGGCGGCACGGAATTCTGGCAAAAGCGCAAGGACGACGGGTTCGACTGGCGGCGCGCCCGGCGGAGGTGTGCGTTTCTCCGGGCGATAAATTTCGGCGCGCTCCGGCGGTGGTAGCGCCCGAACGAGCGTCGCAAGCTCTTCCGCCTTGGAGCCCAACCGCGTCGACAACAGCACGTAGATCGCAGTCGCGAGTGCGACCGCCACGACAGCGAGCACCCAGATCGGAATGGCAAAGCCGGAAGGCTCGTCTTTCGCCGTAACGCCCTCCCACCTCGGCGAAAGCGGCGCACCCTCGGCATCCACGTCCCGCAAGAAGCGCGCGGCTGCAGCGCGAACGGCGTTGATGGAGCGATCGCCTGCACGCCCCGGCACCCGATATTTGCCGCGGAACCCAAGCGCCAGGCACATATACTGCAGCTCCAGCAATTCACGATCGCGGCCGGGATGGCGTTCCAGCTCCTCCAGCCTGGCGAAGAACTGCTCCCCGGCGTCCACATCGCCGCGTAGCATGACGACCAGCGGCTGGCGCGGCCATGCGCTGGATCCACCCCAGGGCGTGTTCAGTGCCAGATCGTCGAGCAGTGCGGCGACAGCCCAGGCGGCTGCGTCAGCACGGGCCAGGCTTTCGCCAGACGCCACGGCTGCATCGCGTGCCGAAACGAGTTCCTCCATCAGCCTGGTTCGCAATGCTTCCGGATTGCCGGGTGGCAATGCATTCTCGAGTTCGGGGGCAAATTCGAACAGCCTGGCGAAGGCATTGACCAATGGATTGGGATGGGATCGGGCGCGTCGAGCCAGTGTGCCGGTGGCAATGACCGGCATTGCGCCCGGGGGGACGGGGCGGATACGCGTACGACCCTGATCTTCCGATAGGCCGAATGGATCCTCACTTGCCATGGTACTACCTGTTTACCGAGTAGCAGTCGATTTGTGGTTCGTTGGGCAAAACACCGGAGACTCCAATCACAAAACCGGGCGAGCGTAGAAGCGACTCCCAGTGCTCGCTGCGTTGATCGAGTTCGAGGCAGAGGCGATCTCCGTCGTAGGGAATTTCGCGGGGCTGAGAGTGAAGAGGTTTGAGGCCGATACCGGGCAGTCGAGACTTCCACAGCGCCTCGAATTCGTCCGCAGCACCCACAGTAACCTGGTTGACGAAGATTTTGCGCAGCGCCTCGTCGGACATGTCGCATCCGACCCGCACGACAATGCGGCTGGCCGTCAGAAGTTCGGGATTGTCGATGCGGACCTTCCAGACATTGGTGGCATGTTTCAAAACAGGCAGCGCCCGCGACTTCGGCTCGACATATCGCAGGCTCAGGATCAGTGAGCGCAATGTGTCGGCGAGTGCAGCAAAAGCTGGTCCAGGCGCCATGTGCTCATAAATGGGAAGCTCACTCAGTCGCCGGGAGCCTGACCCGTAGGTCGCCATCCGGCCAGCCAGTCCGCTGAGCTCCAGAAAGAGCTCGGCGGGATGAAAAACCTCCTGAGGAAGCATATGCGCCAACCGTGCGCGCGCGCTGTTGGCAAGATCGAGCACCAGCAGATTTTCTACGCTGCGGCCGGGGCCGCCGAGCACCATCTTGCCATGGGCTTCAGCTATGCGGTCAAGCCCAGTGATGACCTCCTGCAGGAGTTGGCCATAAAACAGCACGGTACCGGTTGCGAGTGCGGGCGGCAGGAAGTTTTCGGAGATCGCCACCCTGCCATCGGAAAGGAGCCCGGTAACGTTGGTCACCGGCATTGCGGTGTAGCCGCCGGTCGCCTGCGCCGGGGAAAGGAGCAGGGCTTGCGGACGGGCGATCTCGATCTCTTCGGGATCAGCGCCGCCATGCACGGCATCGCGAACCCACTCGATCCTTCCTCTATACCTCGCACCGGTGGGATCTCGGTGGGCCGGATCGAAGCTGGCACCTCCCGGAGGTTCGAGCGGCAGGGCGAGCTGAACAGCGCCGGCGCCCATGTCGTTCGTGATTGTCAATGGGGTGGGGGCGTCCATCGTTTCGGGTATTGCGAAGGGGGTTCCATCCGGGAAAATGCCACGGGCCGACGTCACCGCTATCCGTCCGGTTTCCAACTGCGCGGCATCCAGCATCAGGGACTTGAAGCCGAAGGTCTGCAACCGTCCAGCCTGCAGCGAGCCGCGCACCAGCGCTTCTGTATAGCGGTCCTGCTGCTGGAAATGCTGCGTTCGCAGAAAGAGCCCCTCGGACCAAAGAACCTTGTTGGTATCCGTCATGCTAAACGCCCTCCATTCAGGCGAGCGCGAGCGTCATACCGCCGCGGCTGAGTACGACATTCGCCGTCACCGTCGATTCCGGCCTGATCGGAACACTCCTTCGCCACGTACGGCTGCCGGGTTCCCGGAACAGCGCGACAACCCCGAGGAAAGTGGCCTCCGGCGGGAACGCCAGCGTCTTTGAGGCGGTTGCACCGGGAGCGACCGTCAATTGCTCGGATCCGACGAGGTCTGCGCCGAGCGCACCGGCCGGATCTGACTGAAGAGCAAAAATGTCAGCGGAGTTGAATTTCCCGACATCCTTCAGCCGGAGAACGAGCAGGGTTACGGGACGCTCCCCGCCTCCGGCGGCAGCATTCATTCCGGCCTGTCCCGTCGCCCTGACAATTACGGTCGAGGATTTGGGTGGACCGCCCATGCAAGCGGAAAGCAGGCCTGTCGCGCCGGTCACAATGAGAAAACCGCGTCGGTTAAGCATCAATTGTCCTCCCTCTCTTCATAGCCATCCCGAAAGTCGCTCCCGATTTCGCCGAGGAAGCGCGTCGACGCGCTCTTGGCGATTTCGCGATAGCGGTTCTCATAGAGCTCCCAGAGTTTCGCCCGCCGTCCACCGGCAAACAGGGCATCCAACGCTGAGTGCGACTTCAGTTCGCTTTCCAGCGCCGCCGGGTCGAAGCGGTCTATCATCCTGGCAAGCGCTGCCTGGACGCCACGCCACGTTCGCACATGGTGGTGGGCGAGATCGCGGATGGAATTGCCGATGGCGGCCTGCGGAGAAAGAAAGCCTGCGTTGCGCTGAGCCAGGAAGGTTGCGATTACATCATCCACTGTGGGAAGGAATTTGAGAGGGTTGACCTCGGATGCGCCAACCACAGTCTGGGCGATTCTTGCTTCGCCCTTTTCTTCGGCTCGTTTGCGCAAGAGATGCATCAGTCCTTCCAGCATCATCCGGTATTCGCGACCGAAATTCTCCATCTGGGCAACCGGATCGGATGCGGCAAACTCCTCAGCGCCAAGTCCCAGTCCGCGCAGAAAGGCGTCGCGCAAGACGGTTTCGGGTTGTCCGGTCTCTTTCGGCGTCGGCGTCGCCTGCGGGACTGGGGAAGAACGAGGTTCGGGCGGGGGCTCGGAGACGGGCTGCGGTGGCGTGCTCGGCAAGGAAAAATCCCAGGCGGGTTTGCCCTGGTCTGACGCTGGCAGAGGATCGAGGCTGAAGGGATCGTCGAATATCGGCGTCCTCTTTGCTGTCTCGGCCCTGTCCGACGCGACAAACGCACCCGGGGCTGGTTGTTCGAACGGGTCCGGTAGTCCAACCGGCCGCGGGGTAGGAACTGTCGGCTCTTTGCGCTCGGCGAAGAAGTCGTCCCGCTCGAGCCCACCCTGTGGCAGAGGAGCCGTCTGTTCGGAAGCTCGCTCCGACGGTGTCGCTTGGAACTCAACCCGGACGACGTAATTTCCAAGTTGCAGGCGCGCTCCGTCATGCAGCGGGGCGGAATTCCCCAGTCCAAGCGGCGTGCGCGAGCCGTCAATGAAAAGCCCACCGCTGGAGGTGTCGGTCACCACATACCGGCCGCGAACGAAACCGATGGTGCAATGAGCGCGTGAGATATACATGTCGGGGTCGTCGATCCGCCAGCCAGCGTCTGCGCTGCGGCCAATGACGAGCTCGCCATCAACAAGCCGCATCTGGCGAACAGCCTGGGGTCGGGGTGAGTGTTCGAGGGTGAGGATCAGGCTCATGCCGCGGCCTCCGGCATTTTTGGCCGCCAGCCAATGATGGTGCGCATGCACAAGTCATCTGCGTCACCGCGATCTTTCGGTCGAGCAAGCCATGCGATGTGTCCGATCCGCAGGGCTCCGATCCTGGCCGCGGGAACGTCGTCCCGCTTGAGCACCAGCCTGACATCGACGTCGAGCCCGTCTCCCACCAGATCGCGAACAGCGGATTGCAAGGTTTCGCGCCGTTCACCGCCTGGCAGAAAAGCGACATAGTCGGTAAACGTCAGCGGGCCGATCGAGAGCTCTATCCTCTGCTGTCGCTGGAACGACCTCGGTCCAATCGTGGCGCTTCGTCCAAGTTGCCCATGCACGCCGCCAATCCGTGACTGAAGCTCTGGCGGTATCGACGTCCAGGAGCCGACAAATTCGCGAAGACGAACCGGCACTTTCAGCAGGTCGGCGAGAAACAGCGTAAGTCTCTCTGGTCCATCCACCTGATGGGCGAGGGCCGATGCGTGGGAGATCTTGGTGGCGTCGATTTCCGAGGGCTCACCGGGCCCCGTTCCGCACAAGCCGAGACCCGCCAGGGCTGCCGACATCGCGCGGATGCGGCCGCCGTCCTTGCGTGTGACCTGAACCGGCGGATGAGCGTCCGCCCAGGCCCGATAAAAGAGTGCGATCATGCGATGCTGAAGAATGTTCACGAAATCGACGAATGTTGTATCGGAGACCTCCCGCATGTCCGCCCTTGCGAACCACCGCTGCGAAAGTCGGTCCAGCACCCAGCGCGTCAGATGGAGGGGCATCGGGCCTTCTGGCCCCAGCAAGCCGATATTTGCCACCGTGACACGGGCCGGCGCGTTTTCCGTGGCCGGCTCGACCTTTGCGACATCCTGCACGGCAAAACCAAGCCGCACGTGCTGTCCGAGCCGGGCCGGCTCCCGGTCCGGTCGCCCGGCCTGGCCAAAGAGCTGTCCGTCGTCTTCGAGGTGTCGCAGGAGCTCGAAGAAGTCGAATGCCTCAAGGGATGGAGTAGCTTCCTTCGTCAGATCAGGAAGCGGTTGCCCGGCGCTATCGGCCATAGCACATCCTCCTGTTTCTGTATGATGCGCGTGCGGGTGCGTACGAATGCGTTGATTGCCGAATAGCGCGCAAAAAGCTTCGACAGCAGCGCTGGAAGCAACAAGGTGCTGTGCCCGGCAAGCACAGATTGATCGATGTGAAGCGTAACCTCAGTGCCGCGCGCAAAGCACATCGGCCCGGCAATTGCCAGGCGCTCGATCACAGGCCGAGCCTCGACGCGGGCGATCGCGCGAACGTGCCTGCTCAGGCTTGGATCCCCGCGCTGCGCGTAAAGTTCAAGCAGCGCATGAAGCGGATCCACGCCGCGACCTTCTTCCGCCAGGCTGAGAAAATTCAGCGAAAGTTGCGCGATGAGCCGCCAGGCGAGTTCATCGGCCCTCGAGCCTTCCACCGCTCCAGCCGGAAGCGTCGCTGGAATCGAAGGCCACGGCGGCCGCAGCGCCCCAAGGAGCTGGATGGTCTCCACCGGGTCGCCGCTTTCGAGCGAAAGGGACGGTGTGTCGTCCAAGATAGGCAGATCGCGATTGGTACAAAGCGCCCTAACCTCAATCCGCTTCAGTTGCCGGGCCGCTGTTGACTTGGCAGGGCGCGAAAGCGTTAGGAAGACATCGTCGCCCGTATAGGATGTCCGAGTTTGTCCTTGGCGCAATTCGTCCTCGCCCGGCCGCCGCGGACGGCGCTCGGCGAAATAGACCCAGCCGTTTCCACGGTTCTGGCCCAAGCTAAAGAGTGCCGGTATCTCGGCATCAGGGCCTTCGGCGTCGGCGTCTTCGACGCCGATTGTGCGATAGATTTCGAAGTCACGTGGGCGCGTGCGATCAGCGTGAAGCACTTGCCGGGTCCGGCGTGTATCGAGTTCAATGACGTTGCAGCTGCGCTCGAACAGATTGATGATTGGCGTTACGAAGAGTTCGAAATCCTTTGCCGTGATATTCGCAAGCTCCGGAACGGGACGCCGTAGCAGAAAGACCAATTCCAAGCCGCTCGCGCAGCGCCGAACGACCGGTTTCAGGCTTCTCACGCGCGCATAGTGAAATCTTTCCGGCGCCATGAAGTATTCGCGCAAAAGCCTGTAGCCTTCGAATGTTTGGCGCGTGCGCGGCATCAGTGCTTCGTCGTCGCAGATCCCGACCATCTCTGGATCCGGAAGTGCGCTCAGAATGTTATCGCGCCCTTCAGGGCGGGCGCCGACGGCCGCGCAAGCGCCAAAGAGCGTATCGAAAAGCAGGGGCGCCTTGCTCTTGTCGCCAAAATGCAGATCCAGACAGTCGAGCGACAACTCGCTGAGCTTGCCCTTGCCGGTTCGATTGACGATGACGCTCAGCGCCGCCGAACCGCTTGCCCCTTCAATTGGGCCTATCCCGGCCGCTGCAAGCGCGCTTCGATCCTGAATATAGGAAACCGAGCTTATCGCCAGCGGCCAAAGGGTTACGTCCTGGGCCGTCGTATAAATGCACCGGGTGGGCACTCCAGGACGGACGCTCGAGACCAGTCGGGTTCCCCGCTTTACCAGGTGCCCTGCAAGCATCGTCTGGACCTGTTGGCCCGGCTTCAGCAAAGCCATGGCGGTTGCGGGGGCAGGCGCGATCAGGTCCGGATAGAAATTTTCGAGCACGCTTCGTGCGAAACGCGAGCTCTCGGCATCGACCTTCTGGCGAGTGCGCGCAGCAAGATAGGCCACACCGTCCAGAAGGCGTTCGACGAAGGGGTCGGGACACGGGATCGTGTCCAGGGAGAGGTTGCGCGCGATCGAGGGGTGCATTCCCGCAAACTCGGAGGCGAGTGCCCGAATGTGGGTGAGTTCTTCCTCGTAATACTCCAGGAAGACCCGGTCCATGGTCAGGTGTCCTTCAGCTCAGTCCGCGCCGAACCGTTATCGAGGTTGAGTATTGTGCGCAGCAGCAGCCGCTCTGGTGCTGGGGAGGTAAGCAGCAGCGCGTCGATGTCGATCCTGAGACCGGCTGCCCTGTCGCCAAGACTGACGGTGACTTTCGTCGCGCTTTCCTTGAGCCGGGGTTCAAATGCAGCGAGCACGCTTCGGATCTCTTTGGCCAGTTCATCGCGGTCGAAGTCACGCGAGGAACGGCCGGAAAAAGGCGGGACGCCATAATTGATCACGCTGCGGCGCACCTCCGGGAAGTCCTCGAGCGATGGAGGGTCGTCTCCTGCCTGATCGGCCTCGAAGTCGGTCAAGAGTGGCGAGGATTCGAAGCGTTGCGCATTAAAAAGCGCCTCTATGTCGCGTCGCACTGCTTCGCGCAGCACATTGATCGAGACGACGACGCCACGGCTTTCCAGTTCCGCCTGCCGTCGCTCCAGAGAGAGCAGACGGTGGATGTTTTTCTTCTGCTCGGAACTGATATCCGTGGCAGCGTCGATCTGGTGGAGGCCTCCCGCAATCAGCGCGTTGAGACGTTCCTCGTGCATTTCGTTCTGGATCGCCTGCCGGAGTTGATGGATTTCCGAACTGAGCCCCGGCAGGTCGTTCACAAGGCGATCCCACAGTGACGGCTGGATCGCTTCGCGAGTTGCCCGCGGGTGACCTCCGGGCGGTCTTGCCTCCCGTCCCAATCCTTTTTGCCAGCTGTCACTTGCCGACATAGACATCCATTTCGACCTCGTCCTTGTCGTCATAGTTGAACGTGATGTTCTTGTAGGCGAAACCGATCCGCTCTTCGAGCACGTCTGGCTCATCGGCACTTGGCTTCATGTGGTAGTTGGTCACCGAAGCTTCCTTCAGCGTGATGACCAGGTAGTCGCTCGTTTCGCCTTCGATCGTTCTGCGCGCCGAAAACTTGACCTCGTCCAGAGGCGTGTTGTCGAAGAGAGCCTTCTTCAGATAGGGCGAGGACTTGTCGTAATGCTTGATGAAGTTGACCATTCCCAAGCTGACGCGGCCTCTGCGCGACAATGAATTGGGGTCGAAGGGAGCTATCATCTCAAACTCCACTCCGTAGACCTCGATTTCTTCCTCGTGGCCATCGCGAACGCTGGGTCCCGTGATATCAGGTACTTTGAGAAATCCGTCAATTTTCATGAATAACCTCCCATCAGCTATCTGTTGCTCATGACTTCATGGACGGCAGCTCCGAAACCAGCCGGAGCGAAGCGTTGATACCTTCCAACTGGTAGTGGGGCCGCAGATAGAACCGGGCATTGTACCAGCCGGGACGGCCCTCCACGCTGTCAACCTGAACCTCGGCAGCAGCAAGTGGACGTTTTGCGCGGGCCTTTTCGTCGGCAAAGACAGGGTTGGCGAGAACGTAGCGGTTGATCCACTCCGTCAGCCAGATCTGCATGTCGGCACGTTCCTTGAACGAGCCGATCTTGTCCCGGGCGATCGCCTTCAGGTAATGGGCGAACCGCGAAACCGGGAACAGGTAAGGCAGGTTTGCACTCAATCTCTCGTTGGCCTGAGCATCCGGGTCGACCAGCCGGCCGGCCCTCGTTTCGTCATCCTGCAGTGAATGGGCGCCTATGAAGGCGGCAATATCGGTGTTCTTGCGATGGAGGATCGGCATCAGCCCCAACTTGGCGAGCTCGGCCTCTCGCCGATCGTCAATGGCGACCTCGGTCGGGCATTTCATCGCCACCGTGCCGTCGTCGGTCGGGAAATTGTGGACAGGCAGATTGATCACTGCCCCGCCGTTCTCGACACCACGGATCTGCGTGCCCCAGCCGAACAGCTTGTGGCTGCGGTTGATGTTGACGCCCATCGGAAAGGCCGCGTTCATCCAGACATACTTATGATGATCGCCCTGGACTTCTTCCTCAAATGCAAAGCCCTTCACCGGAACGGTTTCTGCTCCGTAAGGCAGCCTTGCCAGCACGCGCGGCATCGTCAGGCCTATGTAACGGGCATCCTCACTCTCGCGGAGCGACTGCCATGAGGCATAGGCCGGCGACGAGACGATCTGTTGGAGGTCTTGCGGGTTCGGCAATTCCTGCCAGCTTTCCATGCGGAAGAGACGAGGGGCGGCGGCTGCTATGAACGGTGTATGCGCCGAGGCGCAGATGCCGGACATGTTGCGGAGCAGACCGACATCCTTCGGGTGGTTCGAGAATTCATAGGCGCCGATCAGGCAGCCGAACGGATTACCCCCAAGCATCGAGTATTCGTCGGTGTAGACTTTTTTGAATATGGGACTTTGATCCCACATCTGACCTTCGTAATCCTCAAGCGTATCAGCCAGCTGCTCCTTCGAAATGTTCATGACGCGGATCTTCAGCTTCTGATCCGTCTCGGTATTATTGACGAGGTACCACAGCCCGCGCCATGTCCCTTCCATCTGGAGCACTTCAGGCGCATGCAGAATTTCGTTGGTCTGCTCGGTCAAAAGCTTGTCGATGCCACCGATCAAGGACTTGATCGATTTGATCGCGTTCGATGAGATGACGGTCGATTCCGCGCGGCCGCGGGCAGCAAGCGCCAGGTTCCTGACCAAGGTTTGAAGTTTGTCGCTGTCATCCTTCTTGACCTTGAAGTCCTTCTCCAGAAGATCGCTGAATTCCTGAAGGTCGACTCCCTCGGCTTCCGCGACACCAGTGGTAGCGGCTTTTTCCTGTTCGGCCATGGTTCAGACCTCCGACTTGCTGCTATCGTCGAGCGCCTGGTCGGCGATCTTTGCTAGCAGGGGCTCATTGTTCAAAAGTTGCGCGATGCGTTTTTCAGCGTCGACGCGTCCATCCATGAAGCCGAGCAATTCTTCGAGTTGGCGGCGCATTCTCAAGAGTTCTGCAAGCTGCGGGACTTGTTCGGCCACACGATCGGGCGCGAAATCAGCCATGCTGGTAAAGGTCAGGTCGATTGCAAGCTCTTCGTCGCGCTCTTCACCCTCGGGTTGGGGAAGGGTGTTCTTCACGCGAGCTTTCACACGTGGACTGAGCGCTTCCATGAAGCGGCCAAACCTGTTTGCGTCCGTTTCGACAAAGGCGCGGTCCCGGACGGACTTGCTGGCCTCCGGCGTCTGGGAGGCGCCTGCGAGATCGGCCATCACGCCCATTACAAACGGCAATTCAATGGTTGTCGGGCTGCCGTAGGTTTCGACTTCGTAAGCTATCTGGACGCGAGGCGCCCGGTTTCTTTCAATCACCTTGGCCTTAGTTTCGCTCATTGATGGTCACCTTTCGTCCCAGGGACAGGTTTCTTGCTTTCCGGCACGCCGGCCAGAAGCCGGAATTCCTTCAAACCGGAGGGCGCCAGGTCCTCCATGAGTTCCAGAAAATCCATCGGCACCATGCGTTTGATCCTGCGCGCCAGATGGGGGATGGGGCTCGACGGTTCAGTACGGTCGTAAAAGGCAATGATCAGGTCGATGCACTTTGTGACATCCTCGCGCGATGCAAGCCGTGACGGAAAGACTGCCGGAGCTCCGATGTAAGTCGGAGCGGCGGCGGTGGTGGCTATTGCGGGCGCACTCTCACTGTCGAGGACTTCATCGTTTGCGGTTTCCTGCCTGGGGCTCGGCTTTACTCGTTCAAGCGTGGAAACCGCTCGCTGCAGGAACCGGCTCAAATCCGGCAATGTGACACGTACATCCTCCCCGATTTGCCGATTGAGCGATGTTTCAAGCGCCTCCATTGCGGCCGCCGCAGCCTTTGCGCTCTCGAAAAGCGCAATCGCCTCGTCGGGGGTTTGTTCTGCAAAGGCAGCGCAACCGATCCTTACACGGTTCAGCAACTGGTCATGGGCGCTGACAAGCGACGCCTTCTCTGCTTCGCTCAGTCCGGGCGCGGCCTCGCTGAGAACGGTTCGTGTGTCGATCGCCCCGCGATCCAGATCGCGCCCTGTCACAGGACCGACGCCGCGCGGCGTAAAAAAGGTCATCTTGCGAAGATCGCCGAGCAAGCCATCCTTGTCGTTCTGGAGCTGTAGAAGAGCGTTGATCCGACGTAGGGCGGCGTCGCGGAGTGGCAAGCCCTCGCGAAGTTCTGGATGCATCGTTTTCCAATGCATGTCGAAGGTTCCAGTGATCAGGTTCAGCCCGTCAGCGAGCCCGGCAAGGCCCTGTTCGTTGGCAAGCGCGCGCGTCACGATCACCAGGAGCCTCAGATCCCGTCCATGGGGGCGCAACTCTTCAGATTTTCGAAGGACTGTCGACCAGTCGACCGGGACCTCGGTCCGTGAAACGGGGTTATTGCGCTCGTCGCGGCTAATTTCTATCTGCGGTTGCACGAGGCGCTCGAGCTCGTGAAACCGTCCGTCATTCCGCAAGCTTTCACCTGACGGGTTCACACCGTCCAGCGGACTTAACCAGAGAGCAGAGTCGAACAACCGAACCCCCGTTAACCGACTAGTATTCCCTTGCAATTTGCTTTTTACCACAACTTCCCGGTCTATACTAATGCCGTGTATGTCCGGCTTCTAATTAATTGCGGGTGTCGATCAGCCGGGTGCTCATCGAGAGAATTGACACCTGCCCATTAGCTATCGCAGCGCGTAAATCTTCGGCAAACGACTTGGTGGACTCCGTCGTTGGTCGAAGCTGTGAGAAAAGTGGCTGGTCGGTCTGCATGACAATTATCAGACTTCTGCCGAACGTGGCGTCGACGGAAAAGGAGAGCTTGGAAGGATCGGCTGCACCCTCTGCGGCGGGGTAGGCAACACGGATAGTGCGCATGCCACCCGACACGGAGCCAATTTGGGCAAGGGCGTGATCGGGCCTCTTTATGTTCGGAAGAACATTGAAAAGATTGCCGGTGACGTCGGCGATAACGACCCACAGGTATCCCTTGTCGAGCGAGGCCGGCGCAATTACGTCAATGACCGGGTTGTCGCCGACCGAATAGACGCCTGCCATGTTCGGTTCGGTCCTGTCGCCGTAGCCGAGAACGATCGACATTTGACCTTGCGGTGCATCTGGCAGCAGCTCTTGAACAACGCACAGCTGGCTGTTGAGCACTGTGGCGTCGAAGCGTAGCTCGCGATCTCCGACACGAGGGGCGAGCGTCTTTTTCAAAGCTTCGACGTCATCGCCGGAGGCGACATTTCCACGGACGACCACTGTCGAGCCGAGAGGAAAGCTGCCGCTCGCCGGAGGTTGAACGAGGAGCGGACCGCAGGTTTGAAGTGGCACGAGAAGGGGTTTCAACTGGTCAGACGACAGGTCCCGCGGACCGGCCGCGATCCGCACGATACTCTGGTAACCGGTCGCCTTTGCTGCAGCGTCAAAGTGGGCGACCACTTCTTCGCGTGCAGCTTTGTCCGCCGACAGACCGGTGAGGCGAGCTGTCCGATCAGCGACTTCGAGCTTCCACTCGACGAGTGGAGCGGCGGCCTTGAACAAGGCGTCAATGTCCTGCGCCCACCGTTCGGATGGAGCACCCTGGGCAAGCGTCAGAGCGCCATTGGGCGGAGGAAGCCCGACCGTTCGGTTGAAGGCCGACAGGATTGCCTGTTGCTGCTCAGCATCCGGAGCAACACCCGCAAGCATGGGCCGGCTTTGGGCATCCACCCCGGCCGTGAGTTTGTAAGGGGTTGCGATCGGAAGCGCAGTCGGGGACAAATGCTCGAAAACCCCGAAGAACCAAAGCCCGGCGATTGCCGCCAGCGCCACCAGGGGCAGGATCGCCAGCCATGGCCGCCACCTGCGCCCCGCTTGATGACCTGTCTCCCGCCGTGCCTTGGCGAGACCAGGCTGCAGCAATCTGCCGATTTCCTTGACGACTGCGGCAGCACTCGGAGGGCGGTGGGCGGGGTCCGGCCTGGTGAGATCGTCGATCAGCGTCTTCAACGGTTCAGGAACACCCGAGGTATCAAGTCGCCGTTCCTTGTGACGGACAACCTCGCCGGGGCTTGTTCCCACGTCAGGAATCCTTCCTCGAAAGGTGGCAAGCAGCGAAGCGCCCAGGGCATAAAGGTCAGAGCGTGGCTCCGCCTGCCCATGCAACTGTTCCGGCGCCGCATATTCGTATTTGCCCGCAAATTCCTTGCCGACGATTGTACGGGCCCCTGTCTTGCTGTCCTTCGCGATGCCGAAGTCGATGATAACGGCCTCCTCCGGCCTGCCGTCGCGAAGGATGATATTGTCAGGGGAAAGGTCGCGATGAACGATCTTGCGCTCGTGCGTCGCGACAAGGCCTTCGGCCACTCTGTGGGCCACGACCAGCAGATCCCGAGGCGACGCCCCGCCGCGTTCGAGCCACTCGCTGAGAGGTGTGCCGGCGACGTAATCCATCACCAGATAGACGTGGCCGTCTGCGGTCTGGCTGCAGTCGGTGTAGCGCACAACCGCATCGTGGGAGATGTTGCGCATCTCCTCCTCACGCTTCATGAGCTCCAGATACCCGGCGTTTCCCGATAGCTCGCGTTTCAGCGCCTTTAGCGCCACCACACGGCCTGTGATCCGGTTGCTTGCCCTGTAGACCTCACCTGTGCCGCCGCGGCCGAGGATACCCTCGATCTCGTAAGTGTTGTTAAGCACCTGAGCTTTGCGAAAGATGTCGCCAGGCAGCGGATCGATCATCTGGAGCCTCCCAGCGCACCCAGTGGAAATTACGCGAGACTGTTCACCAGGAACACGTGGCCCTGAATATTTGTCAAGAATACTCTAATGTGGCACGCTGTGACCAGCGATCAAAGACGAGGCTCGGGACCTCTTTAAGATCACCTGGGCAGGAGCCGATCGACATGGAGCAGAACATGTCTTCGCAGAGCTTCAAGCGCAAGGAACTGGTCGGAAAACTTAATCCCGTTTGCCTGCGCGCGTTCAAGGCGGCGGCGGACGCGGCCAAGCTTCGCGGCAATCCCTACGTCGAACTTGTTCACTGGGTCGAACAGCTGGCTCTGGTGGATCGTGCGGATTTTCAGCTTCTCTTTGCCGATGCCGGCATCGATCTTGGCCGGCTTGCTGCCGACATGGCAAGGGCGATAGACAAGCTGCCTTATGGCGCGACCTCCATCGAAGAGTTTTCCGATCACATATTTCATGCCATCCAGGAAGCCTGGAGCCTGGCAAGCCTGCAGTTTGGATCCGAAGAAGTCCGCGGGGCTTATGTGCTCCTGGCATGCAGAAAGGTTGCGGTGCTTGACGGCCTTCTGTTGAAGATCAGCGCCGAATTCGATCGGATCGAGGCGGATTCGATACTTCCCCGGCTGGATGACCTGCTTGCCGGATCACTTGAAAATGCCGGCAAGGCCGAGATCCAAGAACAGCCCCGGAAAAAACGCCCGACAGGCGGTGACTCCGCATTGGCGAAGTATGCGACGGACCTCACCCGTCGAGCGCGCGATGGGAAAATCGACCCGGTCGTCGGCCGCGATCCCGAGGTCCGCCAGATTGTTGATATTCTCATGCGACGGCGACAAAACAACCCGATCCTGACCGGTGAAGCCGGCGTAGGCAAGACAGCTGTGGTCGAGGGTTTTGCGCTTCGCCTTGCAGCAGACGATGTCCCGCCTCCGCTGAAGGGCGTGGCGCTACACATGCTTGACATCGGATTGATGCAGGCGGGGGCAAGCGTCAAGGGTGAGTTCGAAAAGCGGCTGAAGATGGTCATCGACGAAGTACAGGCATCGGAGACGCCGATCATCCTCTTCATCGACGAAGCTCATACTTTGATCGGGGCAGGCGGGGCAGCGGGAACGGGAGATGCTGCGAACCTTCTCAAGCCAGCCTTGGCGCGCGGCGAGCTTCGCACAATCGCCGCAACGACATGGGCAGAGTACAAGCAGCATATCGAAAAAGACCCGGCGTTGACCCGCCGGTTCCAGGTGGTCAAGATTGAAGAACCTGATGAAGAAGCTGCCATCCTGATGCTGCGTGGGGTGGCCGGTGTATTGGAAAAACACCATCAGGTGCAGATCCTGGACGAAGCGATCGAGACGGCCGTCGGCCTGTCACATCGCTATATTCCTGCCCGCCAACTTCCGGACAAGGCAGTCAGCCTGCTCGATACGGCCTGCGCGCGCGTGGCGGTATCGCAGCACGCGACGCCGGCTGAAGTTGAAGACCTTCTGAGGCGCAAGCAGTCCCTTGAGATCGAGCAGGGCATTATCGGGCGTGAAGCGGCAATCGGCATTGAAGTCGCCGAGCGCCAGTCCAAAGTTGAAGCCGCTCTCGCCGGAATAGAGTCCGCGTTGCTTGCTGCAAAGGCTCGTTGGGAAAGCGAACAGTCGATGGTCGACGAGATCCTTGGTCTGCGAGCGAGCTTGCGAGGAAGAGGAGTTGCGCTCGATGCCGCGCTTGCTGAAAGGGAGGCAGGCGGGGAATTGCCGGGTGCCGCCGACGCAGAAGATGCCCGGCGGAAGGCCACCGATGCATCGGATCAACGCGCCGAGCTCGAACGGCTCAAGGCCCGGACGGCGGAGCTTGCCGGACTTCAGGGCGAGGCACCGCTGGTTCTCCTTTCCGTCGACAAGAACGCTGTTGCCTCTGTCGTAAAGGACTGGACGGGAATTCCTGTCGGTCGGATGCTGACCAGCCAGACCGAAAAGGCGCTAAAGCTTGCCGCGGTTCTGGGCGAGCGTGTCGTCGGCCAGGAGGACGCAATGGAATCGATCGCCCGGCGTGTGCAAACCAGCCGTGCGGGCCTGGCCTCTCCCGAAAAGCCGGTGGGCGTGTTCCTGCTATGCGGTCCGTCGGGCGTCGGCAAGACAGAAACGGCGCTAGCTCTCGCCGAAACCCTCTATGGCGGCGAGCAGAACCTGATCTCCATCAACATGTCGGAGTTCCAGGAGGCCCATACGGTCTCGACCCTTAAGGGCGCGCCTCCCGGCTATGTCGGCTATGGCAAGGGGGGTGTGCTGACCGAGGCCGTGCGTCGGCGGCCTTATTCCGTCATTTTGCTCGATGAAGTGGAGAAAGCGCATCCCGATGTGCACGAAATCTTCTTCCAGGTTTTCGACAAAGGAATGATGGACGACAGCGAAGGCCGGCGGATCGACTTCAGGAACAGTCTCATTCTGCTGACGTCGAATGTCGGTTCAGATGTTATCATGAAGCTTGCCGACGGCGGCAAGAGGCGGCCCCCGCCCGACGAGCTCGAACGCGCGCTACGCTCACCACTGTTGAAAGTGTTCCCGCCAGCCTTCCTCGGACGTGTGATTGTCGTTCCCTATTATCCGCTCTCGGATTCAATGATTGAGGCGATCACACAACATCATTTCGCGAAGATCGCGCGCCGGCTTCGCGCCAACCATGACGCCGAGCTGGTGATCGGAGACGGGGTCCTGGAGTTGATAAAGGCACGGTGTACCGAGGTCGAATCCGGGGGGCGCATGATAGACGCGATCCTGACCAACACACTTCTGCCGACCCTCAGCCAGGGTCTTCTGAACTGGTCCCTCGAGGGTAAACGCCTCACCAAGGCCAGGATCGGAACATCCCCGGAAGGCTTCACTTACGCATTCGAATAGGCAAAGACGTGGCTGTCGATCGCAGCTGCCGGGGAGCGCCGTCAGCTCGCCGCCTGGAATTCCACGCGCCTGTTTTCGTCGGCCTTCGGGTTTTCCTGGTTGAGAAGAAACTGCTCTCCGACACCAACCGCTTCGAGCCGCTCGCGCGCGATATGGCAATCATCCGTGAAAAAACGCGCAACTTCCTTCGCCCGCAGAACCGACAGATGCTGGTTGTAGCTCGCGCCTCCGACAGAATCCGTGTGACCGATGATACGGACGAGTTTGATGTCCATGTCCTTTACGACTTCGCAAAGCTGCCTCAGCATTGGTCTTTGCTCCGAAGCGATCGCCGCAGAATCAAATGCAAAATTCACCCGGACGTTGATCTGGTCATCAGGCGGGAGCTTCCAGTATGTCTGTGGGTCTGTCGTCGCCGCGGCCGCAGACGCTGCCGTTACCGACGATGTCGCCGTCGGCTTCGGGGCAGATGGCTGAGCTGTATTGGGGGCCGCTGGAGCAGTCTGGATGCCTTGGGACTCAACGGTTGCATGGGGAGAGGGAGCTGGAGCGGTCTTGGCGGGTTCAGTCTCGGGCGTTGCAATTGTCATCGGGACGGCTTGGGCGTTGGGCGCTGCATTGCCGTTGGTAAGAACCAGGCCGCGCGTCGCTCCGAGGCGTGCCGCCTTGAACAAGTCGATCTGTCGTTGGAATCGTTCCTTGAGCGCGGAGTCGTTCAGTTCCTGTGCACCCAAACCACCTTGTGTCACGACGCACAGAGCGAGAAACACCGTCAGCTTTGTGGTCATCAGGCGCTTCATCTCAGGCTCCTTGGCAAAAAGGTTTCGCCCCCCTTGAAAATACTATAGGATCATTGTGGCTGCAACCGATCCGGCAGTTGCGCTCACGACGGATCGATCAATGGGGTTATCCGATCATGACCCCGGATTCTCGGGACAATCCTTCGACGCGCTGGCCGTCCAGGCCGCAAGGAGCGGGACTGAGCCATACCGGGCATGTGCGCACAAACAACGAAGACGCTATTCTCATTGACCCCTCAGGCGCACTTTGGGCGGTAACTGACGGGATGGGCGGATACGGTCACGGCGATGTCGCGGCAGACCTGGTCATCGAACAGCTCGCCCTCCTTCCGCATGCTCCCATATCCGGCGCTCACCTCGTCGCTGCACTGCAATCAGCCAATGCCGCCATCCGTCGTTGGGCGGCGTCGGCCAACGTCGCGCAGATGGGCGCAACAGTGGTGGTCGCTCTCATTGATGGTGGAACAGCGACGATCGCGTGGGTGGGCGATAGCCGGGCCTACCGTTTGCGGGCAGGGGACTTGTTGCAGCTCACGCGCGATCATTCGGTCGTGCAGGAACTTGTCGATGATGGACGTTTGACGCCTGACGCTGTCTGGCAGCATCCGCAAGCGCACGTTGTTACCCGCGCGATCGGTGCCGCCGAACGGCTCGATGTCGACTCTGTCGAAGTCCCTCTCAAGCCGGGGGATTATTTGCTTCTTTGTTCCGACGGATTGACTGACTGTGTTGCCGAGCCAGAGATCATCGCACAGTTGAGCGCGCCAAACCCTGACGTCGCCTGCCAGCGACTGATAGCCGCCGCTCTCCATAACGGCGCTCCGGACAACGTCTCTGTGGTGGTCGTTCGGATTGACGGAGCTGCAGCGCCTTGAGGCCACTAGATCCGATTGCAGCCGTGGTCATTGGAATGAGCATCATTCTTGCGGCGGTCGCGTTCGCGTTGGTTGGAGACTTGCTGCGAAATACCGAGCTCGATCCGAATGTGGGAAGGATTGATCGGGCAACGCAACAGCTTGCCAAACAGGATGCGGAAATCCAGGACCTGCGCGCTGAATTGAACTCATTTAAGCGAAGGGTGACCGATCTAGAAGGAAAGGTGAAGGAACTGGCAGAGGCGCCTCGTCCCGAACCCGTCCCGCCCAGCTCTGCGGTTTCGCCGCCGCCCGGCGAACCTGTGAGCCCGCAGTCGTTTTCGATCGATCAGTTCGGTGGCATTGCGCCGCCGGAAGAAACCGAAAATATGACGGAGCCCATGCAGTTGGCGAAGAAGCGCTTCAACGAGCGTGTCATTCGCCCGACCCCGGCAGTGTTACGCGAGGTCCTTGGCGAACCACGAAGTGTCTATTCCACTAGCTGCCAGCCGGTCACCAACCCAAAATTACTGAGAACCCTGGAAAGCCGGGACATAGGGCATTTCCGCCTGACGATGATCAGGCCTGCGCTCGATTCCTTGGGGCAGATCATGGAGCGTCTGCGAAAGGAAGAGCCAGACATCTACGCCGCGATCGGAACGGCCGGTGCGCTTTGCGCGCGTTATGTGCGCGGCTCCACGAAATCCGTCTCCTCGCACGCCTGGGGCGCGGCCGTCGACCTGACACTCAAGAAGAACCTCGACCGGATGGGCGATGACAACACGCAGTTCGGACTTGTTGTGCTTGCGGAGTTTTTCAACGATGCCGGCTGGTATTGGGGTGCCGGCTATAGTCGCGAAGATTCCATGCACTTTGAAGTCGGCGAGGCACTGCTGCGCAAATGGGCTGCGGAGGGCAAGCTGTGAGCGACCATGGCCAACCGCCGGGTCGGGATGTCACGGGTGGGGACATGCTTCCCGCATTGGCCGAGCCGCTGCTGAGCCTCGCCAAGCGCGCCGAAAGCGAGAAGCGGCCCGATCCGCAGGAGCTGGCAGCGACTGCCCGCCTCCTTGTGGCCGAGTTCGAGAAAGAGGGACGCCGCAGGAACGTTCCTCCTGACTGGCTCCTGGATGCGCGCGACGCGCTCGTCGCGCTGCTTGACGTGCGGGCTCGCAGCAATCCGGCGCTGCCGGCCAAGCGATGGGAACGTGCTCTTGCGGCCGCCCTTCCAATTGGCCACATGATTGGCGCCGATGGGCTCGCCGAACGCGCTGCCCAGGCCGCGAAAGGAGGTTTGGCGCGGCGCGATCTGGCCCGCTTTCTCGGGCATTGCAATGAGGCAGTGCAAGCCGCGCAGTCGAAGGCGGAGCAGCATAGAACGCGCGCAGACCGTGGACTCGTCTTGCTTGCGATTGTCCTTTTTTTCGCGATGCTCGTCGGCTGGGCTGGATGGGCGGAATGGCGGTTTCGCGAGCGGTTGTTGGCGCAATTGCCAGCCGTTGGAAGCGTTGTAGAAGCTGGCAAGGACGCCACACCGGCTGCGCGGGCGGCCCAACTCGATGCGTTCCTGGCGGCAGTCCGGCTTGTCGAGCAGGACGCGGGCCAGTCTCCGCTTGGCCTGATTCATCATATTGAGATGCTCGACCCGGCAGCGGCTGCACGTCGTCGCTATGGCGAGGCGGCCGAAGACCTTGTTGCCGAGCCACTCGCCGAGGCGCTCGGTGTTGCGCTTGCCACCGAAGGCGAGGCCAACGCACTCTACGATTCCTTACGCGCCTGGTCGATCCTGAAGGGCACTTCTGACTGGCAGCCTCGGTTTCTTGCTGGTTGGGTTGCCGACCGAGCCGAGGCCTTTCCCGAACTTGCCTTGCTGGCCGAGCATGTCGCCGCCATGTCCGGGCCACAGCCGAGACTTCCATCTCCGGATCCCGAAACGGTCGCCCAGGCACGGCAGTTCGCTGCTGAAGGTTCGGCAAGCGAGCGCGCATTGCTCGAACTGACCCGTTCGGAAAAGGCCGCAGCACTTCCTCCCTGGTCTCTTTCCCAGGCAGTGCCAGGTCTCGAGACGATCCTGATCCACCGGTCAGGCGTACCGATCGGGCGCGGTATCGCCGGCCTCTATACGGAGGCTGGATGGAGCTACGCGCGGTCCGACGGTGCAGGCGAGGCGATCCGCAGGGCAAGGTCCGAGGCCGCTACTCTTATTGCCTCCAATGGCACGACGACCGAAGAGGCGGTGATGGATCTGCTTCAAAAGCGTACGCTTGACGTATGGACGGAGTATCTGGGTGAGCTACGCGTCAGGCCGTTCACCGACCAGCCAACGGCGGTCGTGATCAGCGGTGCGCTAAGCGCACGCAACTCGCCGCTCTCGGCACTTATCCGTGAGGCCTGGCGCCAGTCGGGCGGGACGGATCGTGGCCGAAGCCACGCCAATCAGCTTCGGATCGCGGCGGCGTTGGGGCCGGCGATCCAGTTCGTCGAGCAGGGGCGGATGTCGGAAATCTCGCAGCTTTTCGTATCGTTGAACGTCGCTCTTGCTGTTCTCGATGCAGATGCACAGATCGGCAAGAAATCCCTCATGGACGCACAGGAGCGTGCAAACTCCATCGTTGCCTTGCAGCAAGCACCTCTTCTGGTCGTGCAAATCGTCGAGGACGTGATTTCCCAGACGGCTGCCCCGAGGGCCGCCGAACCAGCTTTGGATCAGGCGCCGGACGTTGCAACGGATCAAGTTGCAAAGGAGGTGCCGCAGCCCCCGTCCCAGTCCCAGCCCCAGTCCCAGTCCCAGTCACCTTGGGGTTCCCAGGTTTCAGCCGCCTGCCGGGCCGCCGTGAATGGCCATTATCCGTTCTTCGATGGGCCTGACGCGGACATGGCGGAGGTCGCACGGATCTTCGCGCCGGAGGGCACGATAGAAAAGTATTTTCGGGCGCAACTGGCACATTTGATGGACACGTCGACGACACCCTGGCGTTGGAGACCGGAGGCGCGGCTTTCCGGCTATACACCGGAAAGCGCAGCATTCTTGCAGCGGGCAGTGGCCCTTGGGCAGGCTTTGTTCCAACAGGGAACACCGCCCAATGTCCCGATCGTGCTGGAGGCGCTCGCCCAACGAGGAGCTGCGACTGTCTCAATCGGCGGCGCTCATGCTCCGGTCGTCACGTCGGGGGAGGCAGTGACCTTGAAATGGCCAGGAGCGTCACCAGCGCGCGGATTTGAGATATCCTTCGATAACGGCATTGCAGTCGACAAGAAGGGTGAAGCCGGACCATGGGGCCTCCTGCGGTTCCTGGACGGATCACGGTTGCGGCCTCGCGACGCCGGCCGGCGGTTCCTGATCGATGTGCGCGCCAAGGGCGCGCGCGCCTATCTGCAGATGTCCTTCGCCGGGCCTGCCAATCCGGTGTCGGCGCGCTCGCTGATGCGCGGTCTGACCTGTCCGCTGACATTGTGAATTTCACTATCATATCTTTCGCACGCGGGCGAAAGCCGCGACGGCAAGCACGCTGTCTGTCAGGACACGCGAAGGTACCGATGCCAAGATCATGTTCAAGGACGGATGCGTCTATGTCGGTGCTGCATGTGCGGACCCACGGCGTCGTGCCGCTACCACTGCGATTTGGAAGACTGTCACTCCGACCGCGATCTTCGCATGACGGGGTCGGAACAAGAGCAGTTTAAAATCGTACGCTAAGGTCGAACGGACGCAACGCGCGACTTCCCGATAGCGTTGATTAGCCGCCACAATCAACCGCTTGGGCCTGCCGGGAGATGGCTGTCTGAGCAGTATTTAGATGCAGAATGGCGCTGGAAGAACATGTTTCCCATCTGCCCCAAGGGAAATAGGATAAACGTTTTTCACGGATGAGATCGGCAGGCTTCCATAAAGATGCGGGAATAGATTGTCATCTTCAGATTTCTCCCAAACGATTGAGTCGCCGAGGGAATCTGAGTCAATTTCGACTAGAACCAGACCGGCCTGGGATTTGAAGAATTTTTCCAGTGTGCTCTCTACTTGATCTGAGTCGGAGAGATGAATGAATGGATCGTTTAGATCGATACCGAATCCTTTGAATTCGCTCTGGCCTTCAGTCTCCTTCCAGGCAAGCTCGGGAACAATCTTATAAACAAGCTTCATATTAGCCTCATCATCTAATCCGTTCATCTTCAGATATCAGAGCCAGTGACCGCCTGGAACATGGCTTTTGCTGCCGATTTGGTCAATCTCGCATCCTGCTGACAAAATCTGTCACTGCCATGCGCTATAGGTTGATCATTCCAACCAGCAAAGGATGATCACGATGAGCAACACCACCATCAGCCCCGCGCTTCAAGTCGCAATGGCCTACTACGACGCCTGGCGGAATCGCGACCACGCAACCGCGATGAAGTTCGTCGCAGACAACGTGGTCAACGAGTCTCCATTCGGGACGGTCGAAGGCGGCGCGGCGTTGCACGAGGGTGAATCGGGCTTAACGCACATCCTCAAAGGCGCGACGCTGATCGCAGCATTCGGCGACGAAAAAACGGCGCTACTGATGTATTACACCCACACGCAACCTGTCCCCAGCGTCCTCTCATCGAAGCATTTCACCGTCGAGGACGGCAAGATCACCGCCCTCAAGGCCGTCTTCGACAAAAGCGTGTTCGGCGCGCAGTGACAACGATCCGGCCGCGCTGACCGCAGCCCCAAAAAGAAAGTATCTTCCATGATTACCATTACTGCTGCGACGGGCCGCTACGGGCGGCTTGTCGTTGGCGCTCTGCTGCGCCGTGGCGTGCCGGCCAACGAGATCGTCGCCGCCGTTCGCAACCCCGAGAATGCGGCCGACCTGGCCGCCAAGGGCGTCCAAGTCCGCGAGGCAGACTACGATCGGCCCGAGACGCTGGCGAGCGCCTTCGCCGGCGCCCACAAGATCCTGCTGATTCCGTCAGCCGATTTCGGCCTTCGCCATCCCCAGATGGTGCGGGCGGTCGTGGAGGCGATCGACGCGGGCGTAGGACTCGTCGCTTATGCGAGCTTCGTCAACACCGACGCCAGCACGATCCGGCTGGGAGAGGCGCATAAGCAGATCGAGGCCTTCATCCGCGAGTCCGGCGCGCCGTTCGTGATGCTGCGCAACGGTCCTTATATCGAAGTCTTCGCTGGCGATCTTGGCGGCATGGACTATGCCATCAACTCGGGCACGCTGATTGGCTCGGCAGGTGCCGGCAGATTCTCCGGCGCGAGCCGTGATGATCTTGCCGAAGCGGCGGCCATGGTGTTGACCAGCGCTGACGATCAGACCGGGAAGATCTATGAACTGGGCGGAACACCCTGGACGAAGGCCGACCTTGTCGCGGCCATCTCACAGCTAACCGGCAAGCCGCTTCTTTACCAGGATATGCCGATCGACGCCTACACACAGATGCTCGTTGCCAGCGGCATGCCTCAGTTCATGGCGGAGATTATCGCGGACGCCGGCTTCTCGGCGACACGCGGCGACTGGTACACCGAGAGCGAGGACCTGCCTCGTCTTCTGGGCCGGCCAAGCACGCCGCTCATCGATGTCGTCGCCGCCACTCTCAAGCGGAACGGCCTGCTATGAAGCGCATCCAGTATCATAAATATGGTGGCCCGGAAGTGATGAAGCTCGAGGATTTCGGGCTTCGCGCGCCAGGCAAGGGCGAGGTGGATGTGAAGGTCAGTTTCGCCGCCATCAACCCGATCGACTGGAAGGTCCGCAACGGTCACCTGAAGATGGTGACCGGCAAGAAATTCCCCCGCGGTCTAGGCAGCGATTTCTCAGGCACCGTGATTTCCGTTGGGCCTGGCGTTACCCGCTTCAAGGTGGGCGATGCCGTCTTCGGGTCAGCGCAGATCAAGGACAGCGGCGCCCTTGGCGAGGCCGTGATCGCGCCAGAATCATTTCTCGCCAAAAAGCCGGCGGAGGTGTCCTTCGAGGAAGCCGCCTGCCTTGGCACCCCAGGGATAACTGCGTGGAACGGTCTCATAGACAAGGCGAACCTGCAATCGGGCGCTGAGGTCTTCATAAACGGCTGCACCGGCGCGGTCGGTGAGTCCGCCGTCCAGATTGCACGGATGCTTGGGGCGAAGGTCTCAGGAAGCTGCAGTGCTCAGCAGAGGCAACGCGCGGAGCAGATGGGAGTGACCCGCATCTTCGACTATCGAACGACCGATTTCTCGAAGGTCAAGGAGCGCTTCGACGTCGTTTACGACACCGCCGGTATGATGACTGTCGCAACCGGTCTCGGCCTTCTCCGCAAGGGCGGCGTGTTCCTCGACATCAATCCGACGCCAGGCAAGTTCATCCGTGCGCTGGTCAACGGGCGGCTCAAGCCGATCATCTGCACCGCGCGGGCGGACATCCTCGACGGCCTCGCAAAGGCGGCAGGCGAAGGGCGGCTGCGGCTTCCGATTGCCGTGACCGTACCGCTTCGTGACGCGATCCCGCAGGTCATCGCCCTCGAACAGGGTCGCAAACACAACGGCAAGGTCGTGGTAGCGATGTAGTGAACAGGCTACTGCCAAAATATGGCATTGGCTGGTAGATTGGTCCGATGTCCAAGAGCAACCGGCTATTCGATCTTCTGCAAGTCTTGCGTCGGCGCAACGGTCCCGTGCCCGGCACTGATCTAGCGCGCGAAGCCGGTGTTTCGCTGCGGACCATATACCGAGACATCGCCACCTTGCAGGCGATGGGCGCGGACATCGAGGGCGAGCCGGGTTTCGGTTACATCCTGAAGCCCGGCTTTCTGCTGCCGCCTCTCATGTTCACGCAGGAGGAGTTGCACGCGCTGACTTTAGGCGCGCAATGGGTAAGCCGCCAGACCGACGACGGTCTGGCACTTGCCGCCCAGAACGCCATCGGCAAGATCGGCTCGGTGCTTCCTTCCGAACTGCGGCCTCTGTTGACCGACAACGCCTTCCACGTTGGCCGCGCGAGACCACAGTCAGCGGCAGTCGATCTTGGTCTGCTGCGCCAGGCCATGCGCGAGCAGTTCAAGCTCTATGTCGCCTACCGCGATCCAACGGGCGCGCAGACTCAACGTATCATCTGGCCAATCATGCTCGGCTTCATCGAGGCCAATCGCTTCGTCGCTGGATGGTGCGAACTGCGCAAGGACTTCCGGACATTCCGCGTCGATCGGATCGAGCGCCTCGAGTTGATCGAGGAGCGTTATCCCGGCCGTCGCCGCGATCTCGCGAAACGATGGCGAACCCAAGTGGACGAGGAACGGGCGAGATCGGCGGCCAGCGTCGAGATGCCCAAGAAATCGTAGGCCTCCCAGTAAGACGAACGCAGCGGCCGGCGGGTCACTACCCCTACGACCATTTCGCCAAGAACTGCCTCGCCGCCGCCGTGGTCTTCTGACTCTAAGCGAGGACCCAAGCGTATCTGAGGAGCAGTTCCTCTTCCGACCCGAAGCCGGCAGACCATCATGCGGGTTTGCGAGAGTTCATGATCCGTTCGACCTCAACGTACGATTTTAAACTGCTCTTGTTCCGACCCCATGACGCTTGCCTGGCGCTGGAAATACAGGCTGGTCAATCCTGGCGAAATTGCCGAGGCATTGCCGGCCGCCTGGCCAATCGACGATGGTGGAGATTACATCGTCGCCGTCAGGGCATGTCTGACATCAACGGAAATGCGTCCGCCTGCGATGCGCGCTCAGTCCTCATCCAGACGGGCGACGGAATCGGGATCTATGATGACCGTCGTTCGCTAGAGCTGCCGAAAATGCTTGGCAGCCAGACGTTTGGGACCATCACTTTCAAACTAAGGTGAAGTCGCAAGAGAGGCGTTGTATGGACCTCGATCCCAGTCGAGAATGATCAGGCGTCGATGACCATACGGTGCAGAAAGGCCCGGCGCCCTGTCCGGCAAATGCAGAGCCCAACTTAAAAGCCGCCTTTCCGAAACGCTCCGAATACCAGCTTGAAGTTCGGACGATCCGGACATCGGCAACGAGGCAGCGGACCGTGCCGACAGCGTGAAGCCAGACGTCGGAGCTTCCCTGAGCATAGGGAGGAACTTTCGTGTATTTTGCTTTGAGTCCGAGGCACCGATAGATGCCGTCTGAGTTGGATCAATCGCTGCACCCACCGCCTCTTCCGGAGGCCGGAAATTCGGGATCGGAACGGCATACAAGGAAAGATCCGCGATTGGCGCCTGGCCGTTCGCCCGGGCAGTGACGGAATTTTGGCCTGCCTGGTGGGCAAGGGCCGTCTCGGCGCGGCTGGATGGGATTGGCACGAGTGCGACCTCGATGGGGCCGGCCGAAGGGCTCGGCTGGCCGGTTTCGACAGCATCTTCCTCATCGGCTGTTGCAGCATTCTCGATCGAGCCCGATTGAATGCGCTTGTTGTGGTTGGCGACGGCCTGGGCGTAGCCCGGAAGGGGTCTGCCGTCAGCCGGGACATGCATGGTGCGGCCATTCGGGAATATGCTTGCGAGTTCCTGCCGCGACATCCGCGGCCACGCCCTTACTCGGCCGACGTCAAGGTGCACGAAGGGGGACCCGGAACGGGGATAGTATCCAACACCGCCGATCTGCAACTGCATGGCAAGCGCCCGCAATGTCTGCAGTTTCACACCAGGGATGTAGAAGTCCATCGCTTTGCCAAGCATATGCTGGCTTGTCTTTGCAACGCCGGAGCTTCGAGAACGCGAGCGCAGCATCTTGTTCGTCGTCGGAGATCTGTAAGCTGATACCACGTGGATATAGTCACGCGCACCGCTGCGATGATAAACCTCCCAGACGAGATCGAGCAGACGCGGATCCATCCGCGTGGGTTCGTTTTTCCGCCAGTCACGCAAAAAGCGATTGATCTGCGCGAGCCCTCTCGGATCAAATCTTCCGTCGCGTTTGAACGTAATCGTGGTTCGCTCTCCGGTGTGCGTAAAAAAGAGCTTCAAGGCACGATCCTCTGCCTCGGCGCTCATTCCTGATAGGAGAACGGCGAGTGTTGCGATCGCCGCTTGCCGAGCGCGTCCGGCGATCGACCATAGCGTTCTGACGACAGCGCCGACGATGCGCGGCGTCAACCGCCTTTCCGGATCATCAGACATGGCCAACCTCAACCCTTTGGCCCGGCAGGCGTGCAGACGGTTTGCAAAGCCAGGCATGCGAGAGGCAATTATGGTCAACAAAGTCCTAACAACCTGTTGACGCATCCTAGGGGATGAGCATTTTGCTGCATGCCTGGCGGCTAGAGGAAGTGACCAGGCGTAGAAGCTTACGCCTTATACCTTTCCAGCGCAGTCATGTGCTGGACCGGCGGGTCGGCATCGTCCCAACGGTATATTTCAGTTCGCAGGAAGTGAAGTTCGTCTGCCAGAAGATCCTCGTCGACTTCGATCCACCAGGACTTCGGACGACCGTCGCTCCCGTCAGACCAACGATATCCCCGTGCTTTGAGGTGATCCTTCATGTCGAAAGGACTGTGTTCAGCAAACAGACGAGCGCGCGATCGCTCGGAGGCCCTGAGGAGTTCGGCGAAGGGCTTCTCAGCTTCCGCTTTCTGATGGTCGAGGACTTCCAGCAGCGCGAAACAATCGTCAACGGCGCGATGGCCAACGTGGAAATAGCCTGCCTGACCGACAAGGTAGCCGAGCTTTGTGCCCTCGAAACCGCGCGCGCTCCAGTCGATCTCAGAGACCGAACACGCCCAGGCCTTGTCCTTGAAGTCCGGAGAAAACCTCTCACAGAAAGGGCGGTCAAAGCCGGCATTATGGGCAATGATGAGATCTGCCGGTTCGATAATCCGCCGCAACGACGCCATATCGATCTGTTGCCCCGCCACCATCTCGTCGGTGATCCCCGTCAGTTGGGTAATGCCCGGGGGAATCGCGGTTTGTGGCTGCTGCAGTCCAGAATAGACATCAACGATGTCCCCGATTTGGCCTTCGTCATCGAACGTGAAGCTTACCGCACCGATCTCGATGATCTCGTTCTTGCGGTGATCAAGGCCGGTCGTCTCGGTGTCGATGAGAACGCCCAAGCGTCCAAATTCCGGTCGGCGAAGGGTAGGAGCGGAACGGGCAGCAAGCCTGCGTAACACGCGGTAGTCCCCGGTTGCCTCCAGGCATTCAACCATTTCCTCTGCACTCCAACCGATCGACTTTCGATCGGTTCGGCGAATACGCTCGCTTTGCAGTTCGCTGACCGCCAGCGTCGAAGCAAACATATCGAGTTGTTTGGTCATTCAGTCCTTCGTTCAGCTCAGCCGCATTTTAGAACGTGGCGGTCGTCCCACATTACATCAATGCAAAGCCAGGTGTTTCTCGGTGACGGGCAGTATCCCCACTTTTCTGCATGGAACGGGGTCAGGGGGCACCGGGGCCTATCCAATGGGATCGCGCCTGCGACTTCCCGTGCTCATCGTATACAACCAGCTCGGTCCGTCCTTGAGCGAAATTCTCCCGTCTCGGCGCAGGCGTTTGTCTCGACCCGCAAATCTGCGAGTTCAAATCTTTGTCACCTCCGTTCACGCTGATTGCGTAACCCAACTTGCGGAGGATTTTGATCATGCATGCAGTCGCACTCAGTCAACCCCGAACATCCCGTGACCTAGGTCTCCTTGAACAAATGTATCGGCTGCGCGCCCGTGTCTTTGCGCAACGGTTAGGCTGGGTCGCGTGTAAGGGCGAGCGCGAGTGCGACGAATTCGACGCGCTTGAACCGACCTACATTCTGGCAATCGATGAGCAAAGCAATGTCGTTGGCTGCGCGCGCCTTCTTCCTGCCTGTGGCCCAACGATGCTGCAAACGCTATTTTCATGCTTGCTTGGGGGTGGTGACACGTTCCACCCTCATGCGTCCATGATCGAAAGCTCGCGCTTCTGTGTCGACATCGACCATTGTCACGGAATAGAGGGGCGTCCGCTGCATCTGGCGACCCGGACCATGTTTGCGGCGATTGCGGAATGGTCCTTTCTCAACGGCTACAACGAGATCGTCACAGTAACCGATGTCCGGCTCGAGCGACTTCTCAATCGCTCCGGTTGGCCGATGAGACGTCTGGGAGAACCCCGCCTCATCAACGAAACGCTTAGTGTTGCGGGTGTTCTCGCCGCCGACCAGGCAACCGTCGAGCGGATCTGTCCCGCCGACTACCATTCTGAATTCGTCGAAAGGGTGAAGGTGGCGTAAGGCAGACATTGGATCGGCGACCGGAGCATCCGCACTCGAGGGATGTGTTCATCTCGCCATCAAGAGACCGCCAAAGGACCGTTCGGCCACTGTGGCCGAACAGGTTCTTCGATAGGAACTGTCAGATCAAACCCAGTTGCAGCGCCAGGGAAAGTGCCTGTTTCAGGTTCTTTACGTTGAGTTTCGCGCGGATGTTGTCGAGATCCCAGCGAACGGTGTGGTAGTTCAAGCCAAGGATCTCGGCGATGTCCTGCATCGACTTCCCCGCGGCTATCCATCCCAAGCACAGCGCCTCGCGGTCGGACAAACCGGGCTGGCGCTGGGTTGTCGGACAATTCGTCGAGACGAGACGCGAATGCAGAAAAGTTGCCGAGGTTGCGGCGACGGCGCATTCGGTTTCGCAGAATTCTCTTGGACGCAAATTTTGAGAGGTAGCCAGGGTCAGCATTGCAACCTGCCCGAAGCAGACGCGTATCGGCACAGTCACCCCTGCGCGAATGCCGAACTGCGACGCCGCGTCCCAGAAACCGCGCTCGTCTTTCGTCGCCCGTCGTCGTTGCTCATCGACGCACCACTGAAAAGCCCGCATCATTCGTTTGCCCATAGTGACGACGGGATCCAGCGCCATGTATGAGCGGCCGAAATACATCGCCTGCCAGTCCTGCGGATAGTTCGATACGGCAAAGCTCCTGGCGCTTACTGCGTCGAGATTGAGATATGCGAAGCGCTCGAAACCATACTTGGTGGTGATCCTCGCAACGGCGGCGCGAAGCGAATCCTCCGTGGACGTTGTCGCGGTTGAATCGATCATGTCGTGAAAAAGAGTACGCATATTCATAGCCGATAAGCTCCCCCAGGATGCGCAAAGCTCCATGTGGACGCTGATGTCGACGACCACCCTTGCGCAATTCAATGAACCCCGTCGTCGCCTGGGCGACGCCAACCCAGCTTTCAGCCCGTCCATGACGATCAGGCGTGCATACGATTAGTTGCATGGTTCTCGCGCATCAATTGGAACGGTGTCCGGAAACAAAACTTAATAGTTCGCGGACATGGCCTAGCCCGCCATCACGTCGGCTGTGAAAACATATCCTCCAAGTCTCACTGTCTTGAGCAGGCGAGGGTTCGGCGGATCGTGTTCTATTTTTTGACGCAGACGGCTGATGTGGACGTCGATGCTGCGCGTCACGGGTCCTGCAACACCGGCATGCGTCGATGTCAGCAACTCTTCGCGTCGCATCAGCCTTCCCGGGTTCCGGCACAGTGCCAGCAAAAGGTCGAATTCTGCAGAGGTGAGATCAACGATCTGGCAGTCCGGACCCCAAAGCTGGCGTTCAAGTACACTGAGACGAAAGCCGGCGAAAGTGAATGCTAACGGTTGCCGATGTGTGGGAATGCGGGCGTACGCGGAACGTCTCAGAAGGTTGTTGATCCTGGCGACAAATTCAGGGATCGAGACGGGAGGTGACATGCAATCATCGGCCCCGGCTTCTAGCGCCAATACGATCAGATCCGCCTTGAAGGGCTCCACGATAAGGAAGATCGGGATGGCGCTGCTGGTCCTGATTTGCCGACAGAAGTCGATTGCTTCGTTTGGCGATGAAACGGCATCGACGATCACCGCGTCATATTGCGATCGATAGAGATGCCTTCGCAGTTGAAGGATGGAGTGTACCACCGACACAGCCATCGCCTCCCTTTCGATTGCAGCAAAGATTGGATGAGCATCCGTGCCGCCGTTTTCCGCAAAGATGATCTTCGCTTGAATGAGTTCTCTCCGCCTGCCCTTATGGATTGAATGCCATGTCGGAAGCGTATGACAGGTCCGACGATAATCCCTCTAAGGTTGCGGTCAATATTTGCTCTTGCCAACTCGCATAATTGCTAATCCCGCCCTCTAAGGCTTTTCGATTAATCTTTAAAGGCGATTGGCAACCTTTGCGTGTTACTTATGTCGGGAAGACTAAACTCAAGATGATCGGCACTATCACTCGATGGGCTCATTCGTTGACGGCCGTGCCTTTGGCGGCGCCGTCCAGCTGCTGCTGAGCCTTGCGTCCTTTACAGGAGAGGTTGCGACAGGTCAGGCAGGGTAGGGGTTTTGCTGCCACATGGTGATCATTGCAGTGCTCCTCATCCTCCAGTCTGCTTTCTTCCGACGGCAAGTTCGACATTTCCAAAGAGGTACACATCTGGTTCTCCGGAGGGACGAGGTGAGAACAAAATTATGCAGCCGTTCCTTTGCAGCCTCCAATTTCACGACAAATCAATTCATTGGCCATTCATATCAATGGAAAACCAGCACTTGGGGATGCCAAGGCGTAATGTCCGACAGGTGCTGTCTGCTCCGTCCCGTTCTTCCATGTCGTGTGAACATCGAAGAAATATTTCTTAATCGAGTGCTGGACATCAATGTTTGAAGCGCACCTTCTCTCGTGAGATTGTAGGGGCGCCAAAACGCAACAACAGCGACAGTATGCCATGAGACCGACGATTGTTATCGGCTCAGGGGACGGCGATCTGTGCTTCATTGCCCGCCACCTCCTAGAGCATTCCGGCTTTGCGACGAGCCTGCAGTCAGAAGCCAATGACATCGTTATCGCTGCGCGCCAAGACAGCGTCTGTGCGCTTCTGATTGACGGCCGGGTCAGGGACGCAGTCTCGGCCTGTGCGCAGATTTGCGATCTTCGAGCAGGCAGCGCGATCATCATTGTCGCCCTGGTCGACCCGGGGGCGCATGGCCAGGGTCTCGCCTTCCTCAACGCGGGCGCCGATGAAGTCTTTACCCGACCGGTTCCGCCCAGTCATCTGCTTCGGGCATTGATGATGCAAGGCACGACACAGCGCCTGAGATATGGCGACATCGAGATGGACATGGCGGCGCGGCGCGTGTGGCGTGCCGATTGCCCCGTCTACCTCCCACGGATCGAGTTTGCCATCCTGCGCTACTTCCTTCTTCAGCCCGACAGGATTTCCGACCGCAGGGAGATCATCAGGCAGTGCTGGCCAAGTGGAATATACGTCGATTGCAAGACGGTGAACGTCCACATCGGGCGACTGCGCAGGTGTCTGAGGATTGGGGGAGCCCCTGACCCCATTCGTACGGTGCGCGGCATCGGCTATGGCATCGGCTCCGTCAATCCGTCCTTGCCCGAAAGGAGAGCGCGATGGCGTGCGAAACCTTGATCCTCAATGGCCGCGTTGTCACGGGAGATGGATCAACAGTTCACACCCGCGGTTGCGTCCGTGTTCGCGGCAGAACGATTGTGCAGGTCGCGGAGGGTCAGCTTGCGGCCGCCGCGGGATCGCTTGTCATCGACGCCGACGGCTACACGATCATTCCCGGCATTATCAACGCGCATGCGCATGGGTGCGTGCACGGCCCCTCGATGCCGAGCGGGTCCAAGCCCTTCCGGTCGAGCGACGTCGATTACTTTCGCAACCGACACCTGCTTTCCGGCACCTCTACTCTCCTGAATGTCTGCGGCCTCGCACTTGCCGATGAAATCGACAATGGTACGCGAAACAACCATCCTCTCGACATACATATCACGAGCGCGCATACGCCGAGCAACCTTCGCGCCGCACTTGCAATTGACGGCGCCGGTCTCAGCGACCGTCATCATGCAGCGACCATCTCGACGATGATCAGTGCCGGGGTGCGAGCGCTTGGCGAAGCCGGCGGTGGTCAAACGCTTGGGGGAGGGGCCCAGGACTATCGCTTCATACCGGACGCGATATTTGCATTATCGGGCATCAGGCTCTCCCCAAAGTGGGCGCGAAGTCTCAAAGAAGCAGTCCTCGGACGCACCCTCGACGGTAAGGACGCAGCCCCAACTGAACTGATCGAAGCACTTCTCGCCGAATGCGGTCTGTTATCGATCATGTCCACCCAGAAACTTGTGGAGCTGATAACGAAAACCGTCATGCCCCCTGTCGCGCTCTCCTTGAGAGGACTCGAGGAGATTGCCGCAGCCAGTGCGCACTATGGCCTGCCAGGCATATTCCACCACGCGCTCCCAACAGCACGAACATTACTGAACCTGGCAGTGCGATATCCATCAGCCCGCATTGTGGCGGCTCACGCCAACCATCCCTCGTTTCGTCCGGATGAATGTGTTGCCTCCGCACGCGAACTCAAGAAGCGTGGCGTCGTCATCGACGTTTCAACACTCGACTGCATTACAACCCGTTGGCGTAACGACGCGACCAACATCGACCTCCTGGTCCGCGAGGGGCTTGTCGATACCTTGTCTACCGATTTTGCCGGCGGCGATTGGGACAGCATCCTTGCAGCGATCAACCGCATGGTGCAACGAGAGCAGACGACGTTGCCTGGCGCGATAGCGCTTGCAACCGGAAACGTTGCTCGGATTTTCCCCGAGTTTGCGGGAGACAGGGGCATTCTTGCGCCTGGAAAGCGTGCCGATGTTGCGATTGTCGAAAGCCACAATCTTGCTCGCGTGCGGCACCTGATGATCAATGGCCGCTTCGCCGTTTGGAACGGTGCGAGAAGCGACAAAATCCTCAAACACCCATGAAACGTCCGGTTCCAGCGACGCAGTGTGCCCACACGACGCGCGCACATTGCGATGAACCCTGTCAGTCCTAGCGCAAGTCCAAATACTGTGGCATTTCCGCAAATAGCGGTCCTGCCTCACCCTGCGCCAGTGCCAGCACACCGTCGACAATGGCTTGTCGCTTCCCCGGCGTAATCCTGGCGGCTGTCAATCGACAGAACTTCTCCTCTATGCCGTGCCACAGCAGCGGCAAACCGGGATCTCCGAGTGGGCCACCCAAGTCGGAAGCAAACTTACCATTTTTTGTTTGAACAGTGACACGTGCCAGGGTTTCGGACGGAAAGAGGCGGTCGCTCTGATGATGAACCACGAGCTGAACCTTCTTTGCAACAGCAACGAGATCCGGGCGTGCAAGGCATTTGGTCGTTATCGGCAACAATCCGGAGGAGCCGTCAACAAGGGCAATCGCGAGACAGTAGGGAAGACTATACTGGACATCGACGAGGTTCTCCGGCGACGTGCGATTTGCAAGCCGGAGCGCCCAGCCGAACGTCTCGACATCGATCGAGATGAGGGTCTCTGACGTCAGACCATAGCGTTCAACAAGCTCAAGAAGCCGATCGAGAGCCGGATGTATGTAGCGGCAGCACGCATAGGGTTTGAAGTAAGTGCCGAGGATCTCCCAACGGTGACCGAGTTCTCCGAGTAGCAGCCGCGGGTCGTAGTAGTCAGGGTGATCAAACAGATCTGAAGGACCCGTAAAACCGCGACGCGCAAGCTCGAGAGCCATAAGCCCCGTGGCACTACTCCACGGGATGCCTTCCTTGACATCGTTGCCGGTCATCTTCGAGTAACCCGAGCTACCATTTGCCTGCTGGTTCGGGGCGAGCACGCCGGCAATTGCAAGCGCCTGAGCGGTCACCGCTGGTGAAGCCTTGAGCAAGACCGCCGCGGTTGCGGCGGATGCGATGGCAGCCCAGCGTCCCGACTGCCGCGTGGAAATAGTTTGCGGGTTCTGTGCCGCTGCCGTCCTCACTCCAATGTCGTAGCCTGCGACAATTGCAGCGATGATGTCGTCGCCGTCAAGCCGTTGCGTCGAGCCGATGGTAAGGGCAGTCGTTACCACTGAGGCTCCGGGATGGCCTCGTGCTGCCCGGTGACCGTCGTCGATATCAAGGGCGCAGGCCGCTGCTGCATTGCAGAAAAGGGCGCCGACAGCGGCCAATTCCTGTCCCGAAAACCATATCGGCGTCTCGCCCTTGCCAAAGAGGGTTGCTGCGGATCGGCGCGCTGCCGTTGCACTGTCGGAGGAATGACCGACGATGGCAGCACCGATAAGATCAAGAACACACTTGATTGCCATGTTGCGCGTCTCGGCGAGGGGAGGTCGAGCGGCGACAGTCGAGATATGTTCGGCGAGTATTTCGGAAAGGTACAATGAACCGCCTCCCTTTGATCAAGTCCGGGTTGCCAGCATGTGATCGTTGTACGCACGGTATTTTTTGTAGGTCGCCTGTGCGACATAAAGATCGAGCATCGGGAGGCCAACGCAGGTGACGCAGGTCGGTCCTTCCTGCTCGACGTGCAAATCACCGGAGCTCGAAAGCTCTGCTACTCCGATCAACGGGCCGACTTGCTCGAGGGAAAGGCCGCGCCTGGAGAAATGCAGCGCAATACTTTGCGAATTTCGGCGAGAGACGGTCGCTACGTCATCGCAGACGACAAGACCCGATCGAAGTGCTCGCTGGAGGTATGTCTCTGGGACCTCATCTCCACCGAGATGCAGCGATATGGCGCGTCGATGAAGGGCGCAATCATCAAACAGAGGTGTTCTGGCATTCGTGGCCGTGATCACAAACCGGCAGAACGGTAGGCGTGTGGTGTCGCTTGCAGGGATGACTGGGATCGTCGTGCAACCCGCGATATCTGCCATCAGTGCCTCAAGGCCCTCCCTGCTACGCCCACGCACCACGATCTCTTCGATCCTGTCTGCGAAACGGAAATCAAGGCACTCAATCACGCTGCGGGCGATTGGGCCCGACCCGAACAAGAAGACTGATAGCTTGTCCCTTGGATTCGTGAACATGTCCAGAACCGTCGTTGCATATGTGCCCGTGCGCCGGGCGGACATTGCGGTTCCTTCCATCACAGTCACGAGGCGCAGGGTTCGCTTCTCCAGCAGCAGTACGGTCGAGGTCGATCGCGGAAAGCCGAGATTGCGGTTGAACGCGTTGGCACCGATGATCTTGACGCCGCCGAATTGATCATTGACGCTGTAGAGGCACGACAATTTCCATCCCAACCGCTCGTTCTTAAACTGGGACTTGAATGGAGCGACGCTTTCGACCTCCCAGAAGGCTTCCTCTGGCAGCGACAGCACGGACTTGCCACCAAACGACTTTCCTGACCGGATGTCCCGCCAAGCCGCATCTGTTGCGTCAAGAAGCTCCTGCGTGGTCAGGTCGGCGCCTGCGCCGCGGATCTCTTCACAATTGAGAAATTTCACATCGCGACTAGCTTGAATGTTCTGTTCCTGCATGGACGGTTTCTCCTTCTCGCCAATCGGAAGAACCTAGCGATCCGGAGGAAACGGCAGGATGAAGCTTGGATAAATTTCTGGGGAAGCAAAGCGCTTGCGAAACGCCGGCGCTACATGCGTTCCGGCTTGATGTGGAGGTGTTTGCCATCAAGGAGCACCCGATGCTCTGACATCGGAATCAGGCGCCGTACTTCGACAAGGCGATGCGGATCGATTTCGACCTGGAGAACTGCCGGAAAGTGGCCGGCTTTGCCAATCACCGTTCCCCAGGGGTCGCAAACAAGAGAGCGGCCTAACGTTTCCCGACGCGGGCCGCCGGGAGTGGGGTAACTGCCACATTGACCACATGCGACGAAGTAAGCCTGATACTCAATCGCCCGCGCCCTGCATAGGACCTCAAAGTGCGCGCGTCCGGTTTGGCGGTTGAACGCAGCAGGGAGAATGAAGATATCGACCATCTCGCTGGCCAGCCGATCGAACAGGCGCGAGAAACGAAGATCGTAGCAGATCACGCATGCGATCCTGTATCCATTCAACTCGTAGATAAGAAGATCATCGCCTGGTGTCACAACCGACGATTCCGCGTATGTCATCCCGTTCGGCGCCGTTATGTCGAACATATGAATCTTCCGATAGCGGCCGACCTCCTCGCCGCGAGCATTAAACACGATCGTCGTGTTGTACACGGGCCCGTCGTTGCGCTGCCGTTCCAGCAAGCTGCCGGCATGTATCCAGACTGAATTGTCCTTCGCAAAACGCTCGATGAAACCGTAGGCCTCGCCGCCTGGGACGCGATCGGCGGCGCGCCGTTTGTCATCTGCGGTTCCTCCCATCCAATCGAAGTGCTCAGGTAAAACAATCAGGTCGGGAGTTCCGCGCATCGCTTCGTTCATCAGCCGTTCGGCCTGAACCAGATTCTGGCGGCGGTCCGGTTGCGAGTTCATTTGAATCAACGCGATTTTCACGATCCGGTCTCCGGCTGGAATTCAAAAATCGATCTGCCTGCCGCCAGATGCGTTCGCACGGCGACCGATCTTTGCTGGCGTTGCCTTGCTGCTTCAGCAATTTGGCGCATCCGGTTGGCATCGGCGACGAACACTCCGGAACGGTCGGCAAGAACTGCCTGGCCAGGCAACACGGCGGTACGTCCACAGGCGACGGGAACATTCAAGGAACCACCGATGCTGAATTGACGATTGGTGGTCTTGGAGGACACACCCCGGCACCAGACCGGCAATCCAACTTCCACGATCTCCTCGACATCAGTACATGGACCGTCCACGACGATGCCAACGGCGCCCTTCGCCATGGCCGCCATTGCCACCCCGCCTCCCACGCAGGCGATGTCATCACCGTCGACACGAGAGATCACAAGCATATCGCCGTGCATGAGCTGGTCGATCGCCCTGTAGATGATAGAACCGTCGCGGCCGGGGGCCGCGACGGTTACGGCAACTCCGGCCGCATGAGCCGGGAACAGCGGAAGGACCTGACTTCCCACAAATCCCACATGCTCCACGTGGCCGATCGTCGCCGTCTCTACCGATGACAATAGTTCGATCAGGTCAGGATTCAGGGGTGGATGGCGATCCATCAATTGATAGAACATTGTCACGGATAGCTCTTCGTTTTGGGGATCAGACTGGGCGTTCGCCTGAGGTCGTCGTACGGTGCATGACCCGGATGAAGGCCGGATCAAATGAATCGCGACGATGCATCGTGCATCGATTGTCCCACATCATGATGTCTCCTTCGTCCCACTGCTGCACAAAGACTTGCTTGGTGCTGGTCGTGTGATCCCACAGCTCGGCCAACAGCGCACCGCTCTCGTCGCGGCTCATTCCGACGATCCATGCGCCGTCAATTGTTCCGCCGAGATAAAGTGCCTTGCGACCCGTCTCGCCATGAGTGCGAACAAGTGGGTGCACGACGCCGCTCCACTCGCGATAGTCCTGGCTCTTCGGGGTCGATTTTCCCAGCCGCAGCTTGCCCGTTTTGTCATAGACGTTCTGGAAGAAGATCTGCCGTCCATCGACGGCTGCTTTCAGTGTCGCCGGCAGTGTTTCGTAGGCAAGATAGGTCGACAGGAAGTAGGTATCACCGCCTGAGGGAGGGACTTGAACTGCACGCAAAATCGCCCCAGCCGGAGGCTTCTCGTAGAACCATGTGTCCGTATGCCAGGTGGCCTCACTGTTTCCCATGGCTCCACTGGGCTTGCCGTCGGTCATTGCGTTGCTGATGACAAGAATTTCCCTATGCGTTGGATGTCCTCCTTCCTGCAACTGCTTCGGGTGGATGACAAACTCGCCGAAATGCCGGGAGAATGCCACCTGCTGCGCGTCTGTGATGCGGGTCTGCTTGAACCGTATCACCCCATACTGCAGCCAGTACCCTCGGATCGCCTCGATGTCGCGGCTGTCGTATCGGTCGAAATCAAAACCCTCGATATCAGCACACACGTTGCTGGAATGCTGAATGGCCTTAAGCCGCTCCTTTGTAAGCATTTTCATCTCCTATAGTGACCTTCTCGATTAGGTCACGGTGATCCTAGAGCGGGCCCCTGGGAGATCTCCAATATGAACCCCGAGGCATTGATGCGGCTGCTTTATCGATCGCTGCTCAATCGGCCAGGAGTTTCAATGCACAGGCAGGAATGCCGAGCTTCAGCTGTTGCCCAGGGGCCGGCAATGCGTCCGACCCTGCGGAAGGAACCAAAACGCTGACGTGAATTTCGGGCGCGAGTTCAATGCTCATCTCGAGCGATGCCCCAAGATTTATCACTCTTCGCAACATACCTCTAAGCACGTTGAAATCCTCCGGAACCGGAGCGTCGTCGACAAGCGGTTGGATGTCTTGGGGTCGAATGACACAATAGCGGGCATCTCCCTTTCCGCGCGTCGCGCGAAGTCTTATGTCGCACCTGTCGATTGCAGCATCCCATGCGGCTCCAGTCGACGTTACCTCCCTCAATGTCAGAATATTGGACTTCCCGATGAAGTCGGCGACAAAGGTCGATTGTGGATCGCCATAGATGGAACCGGGATCCCCTTGCTGCGCGACGGCCCCTTTCCACATGACGACGATGCGATCGGACATTGCCATCGCTTCTTCCTGGTCATGGGTGACATAGATGAAGGTCATGCCCAGTTCCTGCTGCATCTCTTTCAGTTCCGCACGCATTGCTTCGCGCAGTTTCAGATCAAGATTCGATAGAGGCTCGTCGAGCAAAAGAACCGAGGGTCGTGGCGCAAGCGCCCGCGCCAGGGCGACGCGTTGCTGTTGTCCGCCCGACAGCGCTCTGGGATAGCGGTCTGCCAGTGTGTCGAGATGAACCCTGCGAAGTGAAGACTGAACGATTGATCCAATTTCGCTCTTTGGCGTGCCCTTCATACGCAGACCGAACGCAACATTTTCGGCGACGGTCATGTGTGGAAAAAGCGCATAGTTCTGAAAAACGAGGCCAATGTTTCGGCGTTCGGGAGGAACATCAACCTGGCTGCGGCCGCGAATGCGGATGTCGCCGCCCGACGGCGCGCTAAACCCGGCGATCATGTTGAGGGTTGTGGTCTTCCCGCACCCGGAAGGTCCGAGAATACTGACGAATTCTCCCTTCGGAAACTTAAGATCAATGTTTGTGACGACCGATATCGGACCGAAAGATTTGCTGACGGAGATCAGCTCCACGTCGATTGCACTCATTTGCTACCACCATGCAGTTGGGCGGAAAAACCGCCGAGTTTTTCGAAGCTGAAAATCACGATCAGAATGAAGGCCATGGATGCGACGTTGACCGCAGCCATGACGGGGTCGAGGCTGTATTCGAGATAGTTTATGACGGTGATCGGCAGCGTGGTTTCTCCCGGTCGCACCAGAAACACCGAGAGCGGAATATTGTTGAATGAGATAATGAATGCGAATGTCACCCCTGACAGAACACCCGGCTTGATCGCAGGCAGGAGGATGAACCTGATCCGCTGCCATTGATTTGCCCCGAGAATCTGGCCCGCTCGGAAGAGGTTGCAGTCAAAGTTTGCAATCGACGTGGCAACCATGCGAACCACAAAGGGAAGCGCAAGCACGCAGTGACCGGCAATGAGAGCCGGCGTTCCGAGCAACGGCTGTAGTCCGATCACGGACAAAAACAGAACCACTGCCACACCCTTTACGATCTGCGGCACGGAAAGCGGCGAAAGGAGTGCGGCCATGACGACCTCGCTTCCTGCGAACTTCTCGTAAACGACGACATAGGCAGCAACGGTTCCAATCGCGCCACTTACGGCAGAAACGACAATGGCAATTTTGACGCTTAGCCAAAACGGTCCAAGCCACCGCTCCGACGCAAGATCGAAGTACCATTTGACCGTCCACTCCCACGGCCGAAATGTCACGTCGCCGGTTGGACTGAGAGACGCTGCAAAGACCACCACTATTGGCAGCGCGATGAAGGCGATTACCAGTGCGAGAGCACACCAAAACAGCGCGGATATCACTCTGTTCATTTCATACCTCCTGCGACGCTCTGATGCTTTTGGCGACAACCCGCCTCGAAACGAACCCCGGCGTATGAGACTGCGAGCATGAGGATCAGCAGCGCATTCGCCATGACGGCTGCGAAGGACCAATCGATATAGAAGAGGACCTGCTCGGAAATCATGGTCGCCAGGACCTTGAAGCTGGCTCCGCCGAGCAGCGCCGGCGTCGCATAGGCGCTAGCAGCCATTGTAAAGGAAAGAAGGAATGAGCTTATGAGACCCGGAACCGACAGAGGAAGCAGGATGTGCCAGACAACGGCATGACGCGGCGCTCCCAATATCTGGGCTGCACGTTCGAGGTTGTCGTCTATGCCTTGGATACTTGTCGTCAAGGACAGGATTGCGAAAGGCAACACGACATGGGTCAGACCGATGACCACCGCAAACAAGTTCTTCGACAAGGGAAGCGGTGACGAAATCAGCCCCGCGTGAAGTAGGACATCGTTGATGAAACCCCTGTCTTCCAGGATGATGAGCCAGCCATAGGTTCGCAGAACGACACCGGCAAGCTCGGGCGCGAGGGCGATGGCAAACACGATTGAACGCCGCCACCCTCTCGAACGCGCCAGATAGTAGGCAACTGGATAGGCGAGCAAGGTTGCCGAAATCGCAACCAGACTCGACATGAGAGTTGTCCTCCAAAAGCCGAGGAGTGACAGGCCGTCGGTAAAAAAACGCGAATAGCTAAGAAGGCTCATTCCCTGCGATGATGGATTGTGAAAGCTCATTCCGATCATCATTCCCATCGGCAGAGCGAAGAAAAATACCAGCAGACAGGTCGCTGGTGACAATCCCAGAAACCTGATCCAACCCCTGGCAAACACTCGCCGTTTGCCAGGCATCTCCAAGGCAATAATAGTCATAGGACCCCTCAATTTGCGTGCGCGACAACGTCGCGTTCCCACTGTTCCGCCCATTTGGGCAGGCGTTCTGCGACGGTAGTCAGGTTCGGCAAATGAAGGGAATTCAAGTCTGCATCTGAGGTGATCTGGCGTGCTTTTACCGCGGCCGGAACATCGATGTCGGTGCGGGCGCTTCCCACCTTGTAACCACCCACCCACGCTTCCTGACTGGTCTTCTCCAGGAAGAAGTCAATGAACTTTCTCGCAGCATCCTTATGCTCGGCGCCGATTGGAATGTTCAGCGTGGCGACAAGCGGGATGGTGCCCTCCTTTGGCTTGATGTAATCCACAGACAAGCCGCTATCGACAAGCAATTGCGCCCGGCCGCTCCAGAAAGGCATCGCCCAGACCGTTCCATCCTTTATGTAGCTCTCGAGAATTGCGGAACTCTGTTCGAAGCCGATCGATTGCTTGGCGATTGCGGCCACCGCCCTGAACCCAGGTGCGAGATTGTCGACGAGGTCGCCGCCATTCATCAGTGAGAACATTTCGACAAGGTAGATGGCCATGGTGTTTTGAAATGTCGGCAGCACGACCCGACCCTTGAGGTCGCTTGAGGCAAGTGCTGACCAAGATACCGGCGGCGTTGCCAACTTGTCCGTGCGATAAAGCAACGACATGTACTGGACCTCGTGCACAGCACCGCAGGGACCGGCCGTTTCCGTCAGTCGTCGCGAGAGTTTCGCAAGGTTCGGGATGCTATTTGCGTCAAGCTTTTCCAGAACGCCGTCCTTACAGCCCTGCAGCGATTGAGAGGCGGTCATGACGACCACGTCAAAGCCGGGCCGGCCCATGGTCGCCTTGATCTTCGCATAATCCTGCGAGGCTGAGCCGACGGGATCATAGATGACATCTATCCCAGTTCGCTGCTCGAATGGCTCGATGATGGCCTTGCGGATGATGGCTTCGTAAGGTCCTCCATAGCTATTGACGACAAGCGTTTCCGCGCGCAGCGGCGTGGCAATAGCTGCGACCGCGAAGGCCGACACAGTGAAAATTCGCCTTGTTCTTCCCATGACATGATCTCGCTTCTTGGCGTTGTTCCCATGGGAATGGTCTTCAGCAGACCGCCAGTGGTCCAATATCGGATTTCAACGATTCATGTGCTGCGCAGATGAATTGGCCTGCCATAGGACCCCGAACGGGTCGAGCGCTTCTGCCGTCATTAGTTTCTGAAATGGATCGGAACCAATCGTTTAATGCCTGCGCCCGGCCCGGCTCCTCGCCAGCGTCGCGCTCCGACGTCGGCCAAGTTCCGCCCACGGACCGCGGGTTAACGAAACGTCGCCGACGAGAAATCACTAACAAGTTTGCGAGTGGATATCGGATCGCAAGTGGGCAATTTTCACCTCCAACCGCACTTTCCCGGTGCGAACCAGCAGAACGAAATTGCACTCCAACCGAAGGTCGCATGGTGACAATGCAACATCCTGCTCAAGTTCGTTTGATCAGCAAATTGCGTCATGCCCTGGGCGACCGCCTGTGTGCCGCAATTGATGACCCGAGTGTCGTTGAAATCGTCTTGAACCCTGATGGCAAGGTCTTTGTCGAACGGTTAGGCCAGGGGTTCTCACCGCACGGCCAAGTGGCCTCAGCGGCAGCAGAAATCGTCATTGGTACGGTCGCACACGCGCTGCAGTGCGCTGTCGACACCGACCACCCCATCATCTCGGGTGAGCTCCCGATTGGCGGCCACCGCTTTGAGGGGTTGCTGCCTCCGGTAGTCGCAAAGCCGACATTCACGATACGCCGAAGGGCGTCTTCACTCATCCCGTTGGACGAGTATGTCAGCTCGGGTACCATGACAGAAGCGCAGGCCGCGACCATCCGAAATGCGGTCAGCTCGCGTTTGAATATCATCATTTCGGGCGGAACTGGTTCGGGAAAGACGACACTTGCGAACGCTGTCATCGACGAGATCGTCAAGTGCGCTCCTGAGGATCGCCTCGTTGTGCTCGAAGACACCGCCGAGATCCAGTGCGTAGCCGACAATGCGGTTCTGCTGCACACCAGCGACGCTGTTGACATGGCCCGGCTGTTGAAGAGCACGATGCGCCTGCGCCCCGACCGTATCGTTGTTGGTGAAGTCAGAGACGGTGCTGCACTCACATTGCTGAAGGCATGGAACACCGGTCATCCTGGGGGGGTGGCCACGATCCACTCCAATACCGCAGTCTCGGCGCTACGCCGTCTGGAGCAGCTTACCGCTGAGGCAAGCATGCAGCCAATGGAGGCGGTCATCGGGGAGGCAGTCGATCTGATTGTCTCTATTGAACGCACTCCGCGGGGCCGACGTGTGCGCGACATCATTCGGGTCAGACGTTTCGTCAATGGCCAATACGAAATCCAATCCGACCAACCAACCGAAGAGCAGGAGCGTCGCCGTGCCACATAGGAAAATTCCGCTTGCTATCGCTTTTTTCAGCGCAACACTCCTTTTCGTGACAGTGATGCCCGCGCTCGCCAGTTCCGGCGGCGAGCTTCCCTGGGAGGGCCCGCTCGAACGGATCCAGCAATCGATCACGGGCCCCGTCGCCGGTTACATTGCGCTGGCTGCCGTCGCGATCGCCGGGGGGATGCTGATTTTCGGCGGCGAACTCAACGATTTTGCGCGACGTCTGGTGTACGTGGTCCTTGTGGCCGGTATCCTCCTTGGCGCTACGCGGATTGTCGGTCTGTTCGGTGCAACAGGCGCATCGATCGGATGGATCGATGATCAACGCTCCTCATCGACGGTGTTGGATCGAGAGGAGAAAGCAAATGGCTGAATCCCTGTCCGGCTTGCGACGAAACCGCATCCATCGTGCATTGTCTCGCCCAAATCTTCTGATGGGCGCTGACCGCGAACTGGTGCTGATTACTGGCTTGGCAGCAGCCATTCTCATCTTCGTGGTGTTGACTGTGTACTCTGCAGTGTTCGGCGTCGCGGTGTGGATTGTCGTCATCGGCCTGCTACGCATGTTGGCGAAGTCGGATCCGCTCATGCGTCAGGTCTATATCAGGCACATTTCATACAAGCCTTTCTACAAACCAACCACCGCGCCGTGGCGCAAATACTGAGGAGGTGGGCATGGTTGCTTTGAGCGCATTCAGGATCACGGGTCCCTCTTTTGCAGATCTTGTTCCCTATGCAGGCCTTGTCGACAACGGCGTGCTACTCCTCAAGGACGGGAGCCTTATGGCTGGCTGGTACTTTGCCGGACCTGATTCAGAGAGTGCGACCGATCTGGAGCGCAATGAGCTTTCGCGACAGATCAACGCCGTTCTGTCGCGACTTGGCAGTGGATGGATGATCCAGGTCGAAGCGATCCGTGTTCCGACCGTCGACTACCCCTGCGAGGACCGCTGCCATTTTCCCGACGCGGTCACGCGAGCAATCGATGCCGAGCGCCGCGCTCATTTCGTACGAGAACAGGGGCATTTTGAAAGCAAGCACGCAGTGATCCTGACCCATCGGCCACTTGAGGCTAAGAAGTCCGCGCTCAGCAGGTACATCTATTCTGACGAAGAAAGCCGCAAGAGGTCTTACGCGGATACAGTGCTCGCCATTTTCAAGAATGCAGTGCGAGAGATCGAACAGTATCTTGCCAATACGCTCTCTATCCGACGCATGGAAACACGTGAGACAAGCGACCGGGGTGGGACGACGGTTGCCCGATACGACGAACTTCTGCAATTCATCCGCTTCTGCATCACGGGTGACAATTATCCCGTCCGCTTGCCGGATGTGCCCATGTATCTTGACTGGCTTGTAACGGCACAGCTTGAACATGGGCTGACGCCGAAGGTTGAGAACCGATTTCTCGGTGTGGTTGCGATCGACGGGTTGCCCGCCGAAAGCTGGCCGGGGATCTTGAACGCTCTCGATCTGATGCCGCTGACCTACAGGTGGTCATCGCGCTTCATTGTCCTGGACGCGGAAGAAGCCCGCCAGAAACTCGAGCGCACCCGGAAGAAATGGCAGCAAAAGGTACGACCCTTTTTCGATCAGCTGTTTCAGACGCAAAGCCGCTCCATAGATCAGGACGCTATGGCCATGGTGGCCGAAACGGAGGACGCGATCGCACAAGCCTCATCCCGGCTTGTCGCCTACGGATACTACACGCCGGTTGTCATCCTCTTCGACGGGAACATCGAGGCGTTGCAAGAAAAAGCCGAGGCAATCCGCCGGCTGGTGCAGGCAGAGGGTTTTGGAGCGAGGATCGAAACGCTGAATGCAACGGACGCCTATCTCGGCAGCCTACCCGGCAACTGGTACTGCAACATCCGTGAACCGCTTATCAACACCAGTAATCTCGCAGATCTCATTCCCCTTAACTCCGTGTGGTCTGGCAACCCGACGGCACCGTGCCCGTTCTACGCACAAAACTCTCCACCGTTGATGCAAGTCGCCAGCGGCTCGACGCCCTTTCGACTGAACCTTCATGTCGACGATGTCGGTCACACGCTGATCTTCGGTCCAACAGGCTCAGGCAAGTCGACGCTACTCGCACTCATTGCTGCTCAGTTCCGGCGATACGAGGGAGCACAGGTCTTTGCCTTTGATAAAGGTCGTTCTCTGCTTCCACTGACTTTTGCCTGTGGTGGCGATCATTACGAGATCGGCGATAGCGAAATGCAAAAGCCGGCGCGTGCGTTCTGCCCTCTATCTGATCTCGGTACGGACGGTGATAGGGCCTGGGCGATCGAATGGATCGAGATGCTCGTCGCACTTCAGGGGGTTACCGTCACCCCGGATCTTCGCAACGCGATTTCCCGTCAGATTGGGCTCATGGCGACTGCTCCCGGCCGATCGCTTTCGGATTTCGTGTCTGGTGTTCAGGTCCGTGAAATCAAGGATGCTCTTCATCCCTACACGGTCGACGGACCAATGGGTCAATTGCTCGATGCCGAAGAGGACGGGCTGGCAATTGGTGGATTCCAGTGCTTCGAGATCGAACCTCTGATGAGCCGCGGCGAGCGCAATCTTGTCCCTGTTCTCAGCTACCTTTTTCGACGAATCGAGAAGTGTCTCGATGGCTCGCCAAGTCTGATCCTCCTTGACGAGGCGTGGCTGATGCTTGGCCATCCCGTTTTCCGGGACAAGATTCGCGAATGGCTGAAGGTTCTCCGGAAAGCGAATTGCGCTGTCGTTCTCGCCACGCAATCCATTTCTGATGCCGAGCGCTCTGGAATCATCGACGTTCTGAAGGAATCCTGTCCGACAAAGATCTGCCTTCCGAACGGTGCCGCCCGTGAACCTGGCACGCGCGAGTTCTATGAGAGAATTGGATTCAACGAACGCCAGATCGAGATCGTCGCGAGCGCGATCCCGAAGCGGGAATATTACGTCGCATCACCGGAAGGGCGACGTCTGTTCGACATGTCGCTCGGTCCAATTGCTCTTAGTTTCGTTGGGGTCTCAGGCAAGGAAGACCTCAAGCGCATCCGCGTATTGAAGTCCAATCATGGTGAGGACTGGCCAGTCCGATGGCTTGAATCGAGAGGAGTCCACGATGCCGCATCGCTATTCAATATCGCATAAGAGGCTTGTCGGACTAATCGCCTGCACGCTCATCTTGGGTTCGGCCGCAACCGCTTCTGCAGGTTCGGTCACTGGCGCGGCTACCGAATGGACACAGCTCGCCAACAACGCCCAGCTCGTCGATCTTCTGAAAAGCTCGGGCCTTCAGGTCGACAATCAACTGAGGCAGATCAGCCAGTTGGCAGAGCAAATTCAAAACCAACTGAATATCTACAAGAACATGCTGCAAAACACCGCATCGCTTCCCGATCACATCTGGGGGCGGGTGGAAGACGACCTCAACCAGCTCCGCGGCATCGTTGACCAGGGGCAGGGCATCGCCTTTTCGATGGGCAGCGCGGACGATGTGCTGAAGCAGCGGTTCAAGAGTTATGCCGAGCTTCAGGGCGCCCTTTTGAAGGGCGAGGATCTTTCTTCAACATACCAGACCTGGTCCGACACCAACCGGGACACCATTGCCGGCACATTAAAGGCGGCCAGTTTGACCGCCGACCAGTTCGACGGCGAAGAGAGCACGATGCGCTCGCTCCGCAGCATGTCGGAGACGGCGGACGGGCAAATGAAAGCCCTGCAGATCGGCCACGAGATTGCCGCGCAACAAGTCGCCCAGATGCAGAAACTGCGCGGCCTCGTTTCGCAACAGATGACAATGGTGGGAACCTGGCTTCAATCAGAACAGACCAAGAATGACCTGGCGCAGAAGTTGCATGAGGAATTCTTCCATTCAATCGCTCCGCCTACATCCGGTGGCGAGAAGATGAAGGTGGAATGGTGATCCCATGAACCAGGCGCTTGCCCAAATCAGAACCGCTGCAGCACTCGCGGCCTTCACAATCTTGCTGGTGCATCCCGCGCTTGCCCAAGAGGGGGCTGCCCTGACTTCACTTCAGATTCAAATCACCTCCGCTGCCAAGGGATGGGAAACGAAGGTCATGGACGCCGCTCGCTCGCTCTTCTGGATCTTGGCGACTATTGAGATCGGAATTGCCTCCATATCGCTCGCGCTACAAGCGGCTTCACTGGACGCCTGGTTCGCTGAACTCGTTCGGCGGATCATGTTCGTCGGCTTCTTTGCCTTCGTCCTCGCCCAAGGACCAACATTTGCAAAAGCCGTCGTCGACAGCCTCTTTCAGATTGGAGCCGGGGGTGAGGCGGCCTCGCCCGCAGACGTGTTCAATACCGGACTCACCGTCGCGACCAAGATGGCGGAAAAAGTTCGCTTCGGGCCGTTCCACGAGACCGCGCTTGCGATCTCAGCGGCTTTTGCGATGGTGGTGAGCGTCATTGCTTTCTCTTTGGTCGCTGCGATCTTTGTGTCCGTGATGGTCGAGATGTACCTCGGCTTGCTCGCAGGCATGATCATGCTCGGTCTTGGAGGGTCATCCTTCACCAAAGACTTCGCCATACGATATCTCGTATACGCGTTCTCTGTCGGGATGAAACTCATGGCACTTGTCATGATCTCGCGCATCGGGTCCGAGGTCCTGATCGGACTGGCCGATGACCCGGACTTTGGCAATCACTTCCAAACTGCGCTCGCGATCGCCGGCATAGCTGTCGTTGTCTTCATTATCGCAATGTACGTGCCGAACATCATACAGGGTGTCGTGCAGGGAGCCTCGGTTACGGGCGGTATGGAGGTCATTCGACACGGCGGTCAGGCCGGTTCAGTCGCCTTGGCCGGCTTCTTTCTGGGTACGGGCGCTATCATCGCAGGATTTGCTGCTGCAAAGGAAGCTCGCGCCGCCGGGTCCTCGCTTGCCGGGGCTGCCGCGCGCGGCATCGGTGCTGGCATCAGCTCCGCCGGCAAAGCAGTCGCATCGGCAGCGAAGGAAAAGGCGATCGGCTCGCCCGGTGCCTATGCCGGCTCGATCCTCGGCCTTGCCAATGCCAAACTCGATGCCGGCTTGAGCGGTCGCGCTGGCTTTAAGCCACCTCCCGAACGCAGCGATAAACCGTGATCCTTAGGAGAGAAATCGAATGGCAGCAAACCGGCCTTCCGAAAACCCGTACCTTGTCGCCAGGCAGGAATGGTCCGAGCGCTACGGCTCTTACGTCAAGGCCGCTGCTGCATGGCGGACCGTCGGGATCCTCGCTCTCGCAATGGCAGTGACGGGCTTTGGGTATGCTTTGTACCTCAGCACTCAGGTCAAGCTGGTCCCTTACATCGTCGAGGTGGATAAACTTGGCACCTCGGTCACGTCAGGTTTCCCGGAGCAGATCGAATATGCCGACGCACGCGTGGTCAGGGCGGCACTTGGCAATTTTGTAACCAGCTTCCGGTCGATTACGCCGGATGCCGTGGTGCAGAAGCAATATATCGATCGCACCTATGCCCTTCTACGAACTTCCGACCCCTCGACGCAGAAGGTAAATGCTTGGTTTCGCGGCAATTCGCCGTTCGAGAAGGCCAAGACATCGACGGTTGCCATCGAGGTGAACAACATCGTGGCACTCTCGCAGCAAACCTATCAGATCGACTGGACGGAGTACGAGAGGGACCGCAAGGGCAAAGAAACCGGCACGCGCCGTTTTCGCGGGATCGCAACGGTTGCACTGACCGCGCCACAGGATGAGGCAATCATCCGCGTTAACCCGATCGGCCTTTACGTTCGGGATTTCGACTGGACGGCACAGCTTTAAGGGCAGGGGAGTTTCCGAATGTACAAAACAGAACTGATGGCAGCCTTCGGCTGCATGGTCGGACTCGTCTTCGCAGGCGCTTCGCTTGCGCAAGGCATGACGCCAAATGAGGTCAAGGCGACGGACGTCTCGAGGAAGTGGCGAGGAACGCCGGCCCTTGTTGCAACGGGTCCGGACGGGAAGGTCATGTTTCTCTTTGGCGAAACCCAGCCCTCGATCGTCTGTTCTCCACTGCAGGTTTGCGACATCGAGCTTCAGGGGGGCGAAATCGTACGCGACGTCCTCGTCGGCGATACTGTCCGATGGAACGTCGAGCCTGCGACATCAGGTGCAACCAGTGGGCAGGCGATCCATCTTGTCGTGAAGCCGTCGGAGCCTGGCCTGTTCACATCGATGGTCGTCACGACGTCCCGCCGGACCTATCATATCCAGCTCAAATCGCACCCAAGCCAGTATATGGCGCGCGTCGGTTTCGAGTATCCGGAAGACGTATCGACCAAGCTGGCCGACGTCAATGCACGACTGCAAACTGGAAGCAACTTTGGCGCAGCCCCTGAGAGACTGAGTTTTTCCTATTCGCTCAGCGGTTCGGCGGCGTGGAAACCAAAGCGCGTTTATTCCGACGGGGCCAAGACCTACATCCAATTTCCAAAGTCGATCGCGGGTCAAGACGCCCCTGTACTCTTTGTCGTTTCCGGTGGGCAGAACCGGATCGTCAATTATCGCATGAAGAACGACATCATGGTCGTCGATTACGCGCTCGACGAAGCAATCCTTGTATCGGGCGTCGGTTGGCACCAGCAGAGAATTACTATTCGGCGCGGAGGCTGATCAATGCACAAATTGGCCCCCTGCTTGCTTATCACGTGCAGCCTCTTTTCTGGATGCCAGGCGGCTGGCGGACCGATTGACACCTATTCGGCACCGGGAGCCGCCGTCGGGCCAGTCGCCGCAAGTGCCATCGCAGGCGATATGGCAAGCCAGTTTGCCGAGCAGATCGACAGACCGGTGAGGACACCCATCAAGATGGATGCGGACGGCTCGGACTATGCAACCGCGCTTGAGGCAGCACTGAGGGGATGGGGTTTTGTCGTCATCACGGACGGGAGAGTCGGCAAGAACCACAAGCCAATCCAACTCACCTACTCGATCGATAGCCTCAATGGCGAGGTCCTTGCTCGCGTGATGACACCGTCGATCGCGCTTGGCCGCGCTTATGCGACGACAACCGCGGGCGCCACGCCCGCAAGCCCGCTCTCCATCATGCAACGACAGTAAGAGAGACAACAATGGTCCAGTCGCTTCAGCTTGGCGCCACGAGCAATGCGGTCGATCAACAAGGTATGCGCCGCCTCAATCGCCTGCCGATCGTCATTGCCATTGTCATCACCGTGCTGTTCCTCGGTGTCGTGGTGGTCGGACTTTCCTGGCGTGGGACAACGTTCAATGGTGGGAATGATTTCGACACCACGTCGAACACGCCGGCAACGAATTTCGCAGACCAGCTGAAGAAAGGTATTTCCGACGGCATCATCGGCGAGCCGGAAAGGCAGGAAATATTCCAGCCAACGCCGCGGGCAATCGAGAAGGAGCCCGTCAAGCAGCCGGTTGCCGAACATGAACCGATTGACCGACAAGAGCGGCGACTTAGACTTGAATCTGAGGAGGAGTGGAGGACGCGGCTAAAGCGCGAACAGGACGAACAGTTCTTGCGCGAGGCACAAAGGCAGCGCATGGCACGCCTTCAGGCACGCGTGACCGCCTATGACTCTCCGTTGAAAGTGGATATTTCCGATGCTGAGCAGACTTCCACAGGCACCAAAACCGGTGATCCACAGAACCTTAACGACGGCACAAGTGGCGCATCCGATCTTTATGCGGCGGCGATGAAGCCGGGCTTGATCAGCCAGAATTTTGATCCGAGCGGTCAGGTCTCGAAGGAGGCTTTTTTCAATCAGGACATCAAGGACCTTGGTTACCTCTCAAAGCAGGTCGTGCCGCAGTTCTCGCCATATGAGCTGAAGCGCGGTTCTGTGATACCGGCAACTCTCATCACTGGTCTCAATTCCGACCTACCCGGGAGGGCAATTGCTCAGGTCAGCGCAAATGTCTACGACAGCGCAACCGGTTACCGCCTTCTCATCCCGCAAGGCGCCAAGCTGTTCGGACGCTACGATTCCAAGGTCTCGTTCGGCCAGCAACGCGTCCTCGTTGTGTGGACCGACATCAGTTTTCCGAATGGGTCAACGCTGCAGCTCGGCGGCATGGCGGGCACCGACGCGGAAGGATACGGCGGGTTCAAAGACAAAACCGATCGTCACCTCTGGCCTACCTTTGGGTCGGCGGTTCTTATCGCTCTGCTAGGGACCGGGATCGATATGGCGATACCCGAGAGTTCAATGCTTGCGACACAGGACACGGCCTCCGATGCTGTGCGACGAAACTTTGCGGAAACCTTCGGTCGGGTGGCCGAGCAAACCATTTCCAAGAATCTGAACGTTCAGCCGACAGTTCGGATCAGGCCTGGCTACAAATTCAATGTTCTGGTCGATCAGGACATTATCTTTCCCTCGCAGTATGTTGAAAACTAATAGCCTTTGTCTCGGCAACCGACGTTTTTTGAGTGTGGAGAATGGAGACGTGCGGCGACGTTTTGGGCAGTTGGACACTCACTGATAATATTAAGCATCGTGCAGCGGCGAGTGTATCCGACGTTGATTTCTAGCTGCAGTACCTCGAGCATGGCAGCAAATCCCGGAACCCGTTACCGCTTCAGTGGTGGCGTTGAAAAAACTCTGCGATTGCCGCTTGGAGGATGCAGCCTCCTGTGAGCCTGTGGACAACCGCTATCGGAGGTGGGCTCAAGGGATGAACGCAACACACCATTCTTGCTAACGAGGAGCGTGGACATGACGCGTCCTCCCATTTCTTGTCACAGGGGCAGCATCGTTGGCACCTTTGCGGTCCGGCCATCTCCGGGTCTGTGACGATTGTCGTTCAGGCACTGCCGGTGGAGAAAACCAGCAACATATTGTTGGTAGGCATCTCGATCGTCTCGCGGAGATTAAGTCCCGCGGCCTCACCCACGTGTTCAAGATCAGCGATATCACGCACACCCCAGGATGGGTTTCGCTCCTTTAGCGCCGCGTCGAAAGCAGCATTCGAGGGGGCGTTGTGTGCGCCGTCGCGCATGAATGGGCCGTAGAGGACAAGAAGCCCACCAGCGCGAAGCAAGCGGCCAGCTCCTGCGAACAATCCTAAGCTTGCCGCCCATGGCGCGATATGGATCATATTGATCGACAGGATGGCGTCAAAATGCTCCGTTTGTTCGACGCCCCATTGTCCTGAGCAAACATCAATATCCCGCGGTGCCAGCACATTCTCCAGCCCTGCGAATTTGATCCAGCTGGACGTGCTGGCGCGGGCGTCGGCATCCGGATCGCTCGGCTGCCAGGTGAGATTGGGCATTGCGTCCGCAAAACACACAGCGTGCTCGCCGGTCCCGCAACCAATCTCCAGCACGGCGCCATGTGTTGGAAGGACACGTTTTAGGACCGCGAGGATCGGCGCCGAATTTCGCGCAACGGAAGGCGAAAACATCCGCTGGTCGGCGCTTACGTCGCGCTGTTCCAGCGCAACAGGCGCACGGCCCTCCTTCTCTGTGGGCATGGGTCTTGAATCCCCTTTGAGCGATGTCTCCCATTTTATAGCTGAAATGATGGGACTGAAACCAGAGATTTCGAACTTCCGAAGGGAAGCGTCGGCGCGTGCGTTCGGCCGAGGGCGACCGAACGTCCACTTCGCGTCAAATCACGCGCCCACCAGACTCGAGGAATGCTTTCGCATGAGCGACTCCCGCCATGCGGGGCCAACGCTGACAACGCTGCTCCGCCGCGCCAATGCGATCGGCGTGTCACTATCCGCCAGCCGAAGCTCCCCACCTGGATAGCCATTGGTTGAAAACGAGCGTCTCCAGACCTTCGGCTGGATGGAGGAACTATTTTCGAACCCCGCGCGCAGTAGACATGCAGACTAAACTTGACTACGACACTCATCAATTGTGCAACAAATTGGGTTTGATTCCAGGAGACGATCATGTCCAGCCGCCTTCGTACGTTATCCGCATTCACCATGTCCTTGGCACTTTTTGCACCGGCGACGCTGCATGCCGAAAGCTCGTTTACCGATCACCGAGGGAAAACGATTACGTTTGAAAAGCCACCGGAGCGCGTTGTCGCCATCGTCCGGTCCGCGCCGATAATCTATCGCGCCGTCGACGAAAAGGCAGGCAACATCGCCGGGATGAACAAGGATTCGCTGGACCGCTATTTCACGAAGGGCATCTACGCCGAGATGCTGCCGGAAATGGCGAAGATCAATTCCAGCGCGGCGCAGGACGGATTCGTACCCAATGTCGAGGCGATCCTCGCGCAGAAGCCGGACGCGGTAATCCAGTGGACCCACGACGAAAAGATTATCGAGCCACTGGAGCGCGTCGGTCTCACCGTGGTGGGCTGGCAGTGCTGCACGGAGCAAGACCGCCTCGACTACATCACGCTAACCGGCTACATGACCGGCCGTAACGACCGCGCCCAGGCGATCCTGAAGACGCAGGCGGATACGTTGAAGGCACTCGACGGCAAGGTAGGCAAGCTCGACAAGTCCAAGCTTCCCAGTGTACTTCATATCGACAAGGTGGCCGACCAGATCCAGGTCATCGCCAACGGTTCGCAAGACCTTTCGCTCAGCGGCGTAACCAACCCGGCGGCGGACAATACGGGCGAATGGTGGCGTACCGTCGATTTCGAACAACTGCTCGTCTGGAACCCCGACATCATCGTGATTCCGGCCTATGCCAGCGACCTCAACCCCAAGGATTTCTTCGACAACCCGGTGTTGGCCAGCCTGAAGGCGGTCAAGGAAAAGCGGGTCTATAAGCAACCCGTATTCGCTCGCACGCCCGATGCGCCCGAAATCTTCCTGACGTCGGAATGGCTCGCTGCGATTGCCCATGGCATCGATTTCGCGCCCGAATTCAAGAAGCAGATCGCCGACACCTATAAGCTGATCTACGGCGCCGACTTGTCCGCCGACCAGGTGAAGGCGATTCTCGAATCCGAAAGCAACGCTCCGGCGACGAAATATGTCGAGATCTTCGGTTAAGGCGTTGGCGGCCGGCAGCGCATCCGGCTGGGCGGGGCGGAAACTGGCTTCGATTTCCGTCCTTCCCGTCATGATCTGCCTTCTCATTCTTGCGGTTCTCTATTCCGTGACGATTGGGCGTTACGATCTTTCCGTCACTGACGTCACCTATATCCTGATGGACAACGTCCACCCGTTGACCATTCCCTATTGGGATCCGGTGCAGGAGGTCGTCGTCGAGCAGGTGCGCTTGCCGCGTATCCTGGCGGCGGTGATTGTCGGTTTCGGCTTGTCGGTTTCGGGCGCGGCGCTGCAAGGCCTGTTCCGCAATCCACTGGTCGATCCAGGCATCATCGGTGTGACGTCTGGCGCGGGTTTCGGCGGAACGCTGGCAATTCTCTTCGGATTGCAGGGATACTTCCTGCTGACGATGGCATTCCTCTTCGGCATCGGCGGCGTTTTCCTCGTCAAGCTCTTATCGACGGTGCGGGGGCGGACCAGCATGCTGACGCTGGTCCTGGCGGGCGTGGTGATATCGGCTTTCTTTTCGGCGGCGATTTCCATTGCAAAACTGCTGGCCGATCCCTTTCAGAAGCTGCCTGCCATTACCTACTGGCTAATGGGAAGCATCGCCTCCACCAACTATCTGGATGTTTTGCTGGTCGCCGCTGCCGTGGTACCGTCCTCCGTTGCCATCTATCTCCTGCGTTTCCAGATCAACATCCTTTCACTTGGCGAGGAAAAGGCACGGGCGCTCGGCACGAAGGTCGTGCTGGTGCAGTGGATCATCCTCATCGCCTCGGCGCTGATTTCGGCGGGCGTGGTCGCGACCTCCGGTATCATCGGCTGGGTCGGGCTCGTCATTCCGCACGTCGCTCGCGTGCTCGTCGGCGCCGACCACCAGCGGCTGCTACCTGTCGCAGGCGTTCTCGGCGCGATCTACCTGCTGATGGTCGACAACCTCGCCCGCACCATGACCACGGCTGAGATTCCGCTCGGCATCATCACCGCGCTAATCGGCGTTCCCGTTTTCGCGGTAATCCTGCGCCAACTGCATGCTAAGGGGGGCTGGTCCAGTGATTGAAGCACGCAATCTCACCGTCGAACGTGGCGGCCGGATCATCCTGAGGGACTACAGTCTGAGCCTGGAGCGCGGGCGGATACTGTCGGTGCTCGGTGCCAACGGTGTCGGCAAGACTACCCTCATCAACACGCTGATCGGCGTTCTGAAGCCCAAATCCGGGCGACTTTCGATCGGTGGGCAGGTGGGCTTCGTGCCGCAACTCTTCGACGTGCCGTTCGCCTATTCCGCGCTCGACATCGCCCTGATGGGAAGGGCGCGTCATCTCGGCCTGTTCGGCGCGCCGGGCAAACGGGACTACGAGATCGTCAGGCATTACTTCCAGATGCTTGGGATCGAAGATTTCGAGTCGCGGGCATTCAATTCTTTGAGCGGTGGCCAGAGGCAGTTGGTCATGATCGCCCAGGCACTAACCTCGGAATGCGATCTGCTGGTGCTCGACGAACCCTGCGCGGCGCTCGACTACAAGAACCAGGACAAGGTCCTCGGCCTGCTTGAACACCTTCGGGACACGCACGGGATGACAATTGTCTTTTCCACCCATATGCCGCAGCACGCCGTGGAGATCGCCAGCGACGTGCTGTTGATGACGAGCGGCAGTAAATATGTCTGCGGGCAGACCGAAGAAGCGCTCACCGCCGCAAACCTGACGGTACTCTATGACCTGCCCATCGCGCGCGCGGATTTCGGCGGGCTCGCCAAGCATACCTACGCGCCGGTGTTCCGCCATGACGGAGTTCGTTTCGATGTCTGAAGTGATCGAACCCCCGAAACGGATTGCCTATATTCACTGGGGCAATAGCTGGCAGCTCAGAAGCTTTCAGGATTTCCGTCACTACATCGACGACTGCATTTACATCCACGATCTACCGAAGGTGAACCTCTCCTCCTACGCGGCAGTAATCATGCCGGATGCGATGGACTCGGCCGCGCCGCTTCCGCATGCCTGGCAATTGAATGCCTACCTGCAGGGTGGCGGTTTTTTGGTCGTCTGCCTTCAGGGTCATGCCGACTGGCTCGATATTCCCGGCTTGACATGGACGCCCGGCAACTGTCGCGACTGGCTGTGGTGGACAAAGGGCGAAAAGCTCGAGGTCAAGCTGTCGGTGCCACGTCATCCGATTACCGAAAGCTTGCCGCTGTCGCATATGAGTTGGCATTGGGGCGGCTCCTACAACGTTCCGGAAGGTGCGCGTTCCATCATGGAGATCGACGACGGGCGCGGCAGCCTGTTTCTCGACTTTCCGTCGCTGCCGGGCGGCGGGCGGCTGCTGCTCGCGACTCTGGACCCCCATTCGCACAATGGCCAGCGCTTCATGCCGGCGACCACGCGCTTCCTGCGCTCCTTCTATCCTTGGCTCAACCGCGAGCTCGGCATCGAGCGTTCGGCCAGAAACCGCTTCACCTATCTGCAATGCTCGCATGTTCCCTCCGAGTGGCATCCGGAATGGATCGCGGAAAGCCTTGGGATTGCCGGTTTCGAGCCCCGGTTCGCCCCACAGTATCAACTCGGACTCGACCTGCTTGAGAAGACGGATACGCTCTACATTCCGAGCAGCCATGACGAATTCTTCCTGAAAAGCCGGGCCGATGATCTCCTCGCCTTCCTGGCGCGGGGCGGAAACCTCATCATATGCGCGGAGCCGTGTCAGCCGTGGCTACCCTTCATGGCGCCGTTCCACGCCGTACCGTCGCGTCCCTTCGCGAACATCAAGGTTCGCGTGCGCGAGGACCGGTTCGGCATATTCGCCGACCTCGGAGAAGACTTCGACGGCTGGGCGGGCATTTTCGGGCAGTATGCGCGCGGATGGACCGATCCGCCGCCCGGTGCGATCTGGCTCACCGATGTCGGTACTGAAAACGACCCGAAACCGGCGGATTGGATCTGGCAGTATCCGACCGAGACCGGCCGTGGAGGCTACGTCTTCATGCACAACGGCGACAACTTGACCCGATATCCGGATCATGGACCCGCCAAGGAGCGGCTGGTTGCCAACATCGCCGTCGCTCTCAGGAAGCTTTCAATGGGGGAAACGCTGTTCTAGATATCGGTCCTCTATCTGACGCTTCTCAGCGGTGTCCGACGCAAATCTGCCGTTCACTTCCAACGTCCGCTTAGGGCCAGCTCCACGCGCCAACACACGACGGATGCTTGACCGCTTTCGTTTTCCAGGCTCCAGAAGCGGCTGACGGCCCCAAAGCCGACCTTCATAGATGTCGCCGGATGACCATCATGGTCAGGATCAGAGCCATAAGCGATACGATGACACTTGCGACGACATACGCTGCAGCAGCCAAATGCTGGCCGCGCTCCCACAGCACAGCTGCATCAAGTGAGAATGTCGAGAACGTGGTGAAGCCACCAATGACTCCTGTGGTCAAAAACAACTTGGTGTCCTGCGACGTTAGGTTGGTCGTTGTGAAAACACCTACGACAATGCCCATGAGGGCAGAGCCCAGAACATTTATGCCGAGCGTTCCGTACGGAAAATTCGTCCCGAAGACACGAATTGAAAGCATGCCCACTGAGTAGCGAAGCATGCCGCCGAGCCCTGATCCGATAAACACGATGAAATATCCCACGCACGCCTCCTGCTCGCCCGAATGGGGCGTTGATCAGCAGGCGTCATCAGCAACAGCGCGGTTATAGGGAGACACCATTCCCGTATCGGCTTCTATGCCAGCAACGTGCTTCCAGATCAACATGGTCTACACGTGGCGCAAAGCCGTCACGACTGGAACGATGGTTTAACAGTGACAGCGCTGACGTTCATTTCTATAGGATCGATGGCTCCGCTTGCGAGTGAGAGAAACGCACCATTGGCGCGAAGACGCGGGGGTCGAGGTCAATTTCCAAGTAGCAACGAACGGTTTTTCACTCAGCGGGATTAGTATCCGGCCTTTCGCCAACCAGCTTCACGCGCTTCTTGCTCGGAACAGAACCAGCGCTCGCCATATTGCGGCGATATCTTTGTGGCCTCGTAATAGTGCTGGCCCGGCACGTGATAGATGCGGTCGCCAGATTCGATGCTGACGTTGCCCTTGATGTTGCAGGCCGTGCCTCGTTGCACGATCACTCCGTTGTCGATGATCATCGGCTGCGTCGGTGCAGCAAACGAACGCTGGATCGGAGCGGTCACAAATTTGGGCAACACGGCGTAGCCGCCGGTTCCCAGGAATGCCGCTGCCGAACTCAAAGCTACCACCATTGGAAACTTCATGTCTCACTCCTAAATTCTTCCAGAGTTTAACACGCTAGGGTTTATCTGTTCGTATGTCGGATTGCTAAAATGCGCGGTATTGGCGACGTGGTGTCTGGCGCGACCTGGGCATGGCGGTTGGAACGCCGGAACTCACGTCACGCATTGACCGCTCTCAGGCCCGTTGCAGACACTGCTCCCGGGGCCGCGCGTTTCGCAGAAGTCTTTGCCTGCCTCAGTTAGGATAAGGCGAAGCCTCTGTCAGCCTGGCAATCCTGTTCGTCGAGCAATGTCGAAAAGCGTCTAATTTCGACAAGCTTTAGGCTTTCTCGCTCTACCACCCTGGGTATTGCCAACTGTTCATGATGAGATCAACATGGCGTCTGCCGAGACGCATGGAAGGAATTTGATGGACTTCTAGGATACTGACGCGCAGCGGGTCCTGCCGCCGTCGGGCAATACCATCGTGGGGGAGTGCGATGCGGAGAGAAGCTCGGTGCCGGTTGCAACGCGGAGCGTTCCTGGAGACAGCGCGCTTCGTTCTGCCGACTATTCTCTTCCTGTCGATCTTGATTGTCCCACAACACGCCATGTCGGCCGACAAGACGTTGAAATTGCTGTTATGGCAGGCTCCAAGCACGCTCAATCCTCACTTGGCTCCGGGCATCAAGGACCAGACAGCCAGCCGGATCGTCTATGAGCCTCTTGCCAGCTTCGACCGCGAGGGACATCTCGTTCCCTTCCTTGCTGCGGACATTCCGACGCTCGAGAATGGCGGCGTGAGCGCCGACGGTCGTTCCGTCGTCTGGAAGCTCAAGCACGGTATCAAATGGTCCGACGGCCAGCCCTTCACGGCCAAGGATGTGCTGTTCACCTACAACTATATCACAAACCCGGATGTCGGCTCGGCGAGTGTCGGCTCTTACAAGGCAATCGACAAGGTCGATGCGGTCGACGACGACACCGTGCGGATCACGTTCAAGGACGTCAATCCGGCGTGGGCGCTGCCGTTTGTCGGCGTGCAGGGTATGATCCTGCCCGAGCATGTGTTTGCCCCCTACAACAACAAGGATGCGGTCACGGCACCGGTGAATCTGGCCCCCATAGGCACAGGCCCGTACCGGCTGAAGGCGTTTCAGACTGAGGATGTGCTTGTCATAGGTGAGGATGTCGTCAACACGGTGAAGGCCATCTTCGAGCGCAATCCGTATTATCGCAACGCGGATGAGCTGACCTTCGATGCGGTGACGCTCCAGGGCGGCGGCGACGCTTCGGTCGCGGCCAAGGCGGTGCTGAAGGAAGGCGTGGTCGACTATGCCTGGAACCTCCAGGTCGACGATGTCGTGCTAAAGGAGCTCGAAACGGACGGTGTCGGCAAGGCGACGGTCTCCTGGGGCTCCTATGTCGAGCGCATCATGCTGAACTTCACCGACCCCAACCGAGAAACCGCCGACGGGGAACGGTCGAGCCTGCAATATCCGCATCCCACATTGTCCGACAGCAATGTACGCGCTGCACTCGCACTTGCTATCGACCGACAGAAGATCGCGGCGCTCTATGGCCGCACGGGCCGTGCGACCAGCAACATTTTAGTCGCCCCGGAAATCTTCAATTCGCCGAATAGCGAATGGGCGTTCGATCCCGACAAAGCCAAGTCGATCCTCGAGTCGGCAGGGTGGAAAGACAGCGACGGCGACGGCGTGCGCGACAAGAACGGCGTGCCGCTGCGTTTCCTGTTTCAGACAACCGTCAATTCCGTTCGCCAGCAGACCCAGGAGATCGTCAAGGCAGACCTGGAGGCGATCGGGGTCAAGGTCGAAAACAAGATGATCGACTCCAGCATCTTTCTGGGCTCCGGGCCTGACAGCACCAACTCCCGGCGGCATTTCTACGCCGACATGGAAGAATATGCCTACGGCAACAAGAGCCCCGATCCCGGCAGCTATATGATCGGTTGGACCTGCGGCGAAGCGGCGCAAAAGGCCAATAACTGGTCCGGGTCAAACTGGGCCCGCTACTGCAACAAGGATTATGACACGCTCTATCGGGCGTCGGCCGTCGAGGTCGATCCGGCCAAGCGCCGGCAGATCTTCGTGAAGATGGACGATCTGCTCGTTTCGGATTTCGCGGCAATTCCTCTGGTTCACTGGGCCGATGTCAGCGGAATAAGCAACTCCCTTGAAGGCTTCGACCCGACACCTTGGGATTCCGAAACCTGGAACATCGCCGGTTGGCATCACAAATGACGGAGGCACGTGCAAACATGGGTAGAGCGCAACGCTTTTTCGTTCTGGTGATAGCCCTGCTGTTTGCGGTTGTCTCACACCCTGCCCATTCGGCTGATCGCACACTGAGACTCTTCTTCTGGCAGGCGCCCAGCATCCTCAACCCGCATCTCGCCCCCGGCGTGAAGGATCAGACTGCCAGCCGCGTTGTCTATGAACCGCTGGCGAGTTTCGACGCCGAGGGACATCTGGTTCCGTTTCTAGCTGAGGAAATTCCCTCCTTGACGAACGGCCAGGTCGCGGGCGACGGGCGGTCGGTCACCTGGAAGCTGAAGCCGAACGTCAAATGGTCGGACGGCGTCCCCTTCACCGCCAAGGACGTTGTGTTCACCTATGCCTACATCACCAATCCGGATGTGGGCTCCTCGAGTATCGGAACCTACAAGTCGGTCGACAAGGTCGAAGCACTCGACGACCTGACCGTCAAGGTAACGTTCAAGGATGTCGATCCCGCCTGGGCGCTCCCCTTCGTCGGTATACAGGGAACAATCCTGCCAGAGCATATATTTGCTCCCTACAACAACAAGGCCGCGGTTAACGCACCTCCCAACCTGGCCCCCGTCGGGACCGGGCCGTATCGCCTTAAGGAGTTCCGTACGGAGGACGTCCTGCTGATCGGCGACGACGTCGTCAACACCGTCAAGATCATCTACGAGCCCAATCCTGAATACCGGGACCGGGCGCGTTTGGGATTTGACGAAGTGACCTTGCAGGGTGGCGGCGACGCGAAGACGGCCGCCAAGGCCGTGCTCGGCACGGGCGTCGTCGACTACGCGTGGAACCTGCAGATCGGCGATGCCGAATTGCAGGAGCTTGAGGCGAAGCAGATAGGCAAGGTGGCGCTCTACTTTAGCTCCTACGTCGAGCGCCTCATGCTGAATTTCACCGACCCGAACCGTGAGACATCGGATGGCGAGCGCGCGAGCCTGCAGTTTCCCAACCCGATCCTTGCCGATGCCAAGGTGAGGCTCGCCTTGGCGAAAGCTGTCGACCGCAACAAGATCGCCGCGCTTTACGGGAGGACTGGACGGCCAACGGCAAACCTCCTGGTCGCCCCCGTTCTCTATAATTCTCCCAACACCACCTGGGAATTCGATCCCGACAAGGCTCGCGCGCTCTTGGACGAGGCAGGCTGGCGCGACACGAACGGCGACGGCATCCGCGACAGGAACGGCGTTCCCTTGACCCTTCTTTTCCAGACCTCGGTCAACCCGGTCCGGCAGAAGACCCAGGCGATCATCGGCGCCGATCTGGCGGCGATCGGCATCAGGGTCGAGGACAAGCAGATCGATTCGAGTGTCTTCTTCTCGCCTTCACCGGATATCCTTAATACCAGCCAGCATTTTTACGCGGATCTTGAGGAATTCGCGACTGGCAACAAGAGCCCCGATCCGGGAAGCTATATGGTCAAGTGGACCTGCGCGCAGGCCGCTCAGAAAAGCAACAACTGGTCGGGGCTGAACGAGTCCCGCTATTGCAGCGACAAGTACGATGCGCTGTTCCACGCATCGGAAACGGAGATCGATCCGGAAAAGCGGATTGGCCTGTTCGTGGCGATGAACGACCTGCTGATTGCTCACTCCGCGGTCATTCCCATTGTCGAGTGGGCAAACGTCCCCGGCCTTCGCAACGATATCGTCGGATTCAATCCCACGCCATGGGATTCCGAGACATGGAACATCGCGGACTGGCGGCGCAAGCCATGAGGGGCCGAAGCTGAAGGCATGGAGCACGAGGAGCCTGTGGTCGCAAGAAATCGCCCATTCTATGTCGCCCCACTGTATGCGCTCGTCCGCGCAGCTTCACCGGTTCTCAGAAACCTGAACATCGGCGGCAAGCTCACGGTCGGATTTGGCATTCTGGCGGCGCTGACGCTGCTCGTTGTCGGCTTGAACTATCTGGGCAGCCTCGATGCAGTCAGAAGCATCAACAGAACGACCAACCTGAGTGCCCCGAGCGCGGTCGCCTCGGCGCGGGCGCAAGCCGACTTGCTACGGATGCTGAGCGCCGTTCGCGGCTATCTTGCGCTCGGCGAGGAGAGCTACCGCGACGATTACGCTTCGGCGAAAACCGCATTTCTCGGGGACATGCAGTCGCTTGAACGTCTGCTCCAGGAGAGAACAGCTCCGCGGCCCGACCCGGCCGCAGACGTCGAACAGCGGATGGGGGAGCTCCACGAAAAGCTTGCCTCCTGGCAGCCGCTGACGGATCAGCTCTTCGAGTTACGCAATGACCAGCTTCGACGCGAACCCGCCCTCAAGCTGCTGGTGACGGATGCAAATCCGATGATCGCCACGATTGTCGGGACGGCAACGGCGCTGATCCTGGCGCAGCAGAAGCGAGACGCGACGCCCGAGAACATGGCCTATCTGGCCGACCTCGCGTCCTTCCAGAGCTCCTTCTATGCGATGGTCGCAGGGCTGCGGGGCTATGTGACCACCAGGCGAGACGGCTTCAAATACGAATACGAGGCTAACCTCACCATCAACGATGCGGCTTGGAAGAGCATCACCGACGCAACCGTCGCCCTGACGCCGAACCAGAAAATATTGATCGACAAGCTGTCGAAGACCCGGGCAGTCTTCCTGCAGTTTCCCGCGCAGATGTTTACAGCAGTCGAAGGCGAACACGCACGTGAGGATCTCTATATCTTCCGCACGCAGGCCGTCCCCCTTGCCGAAGGCATGCTTGGAATTCTGGACGAGATCGCCAATGAGGAGCAACAACGGCTGCAGGCGGATCTCGGTGGCGGCCGCGACCAGCTCCAGAAGGCCCAGCGCATTATCCTCCTAGGTGGTGTGGCCGCCGCCATTCTCGGCCTGATCCTGGGGCTGATCTTCCGGGAAAGCATCGCCGGGCCGATCCAGCGCTTGACGGGCGTTGCCGACCGGGTTCGCCAAGGCGATCTTGCCGCGCGCGCGAAGGTGGAATCGGGCGATGAGATCGGCACGCTGGCGACAACGTTCAACGACATGACGGCGCAGTTGGGCTCCAATCTCGGCGACCTCGAGAACCGCCGCAGGGAACAGGAGCAGCTGGCATTGCAGTTTCGCCGGCAGAGCGAATATCTGGGCGCCCTTCACGATACGTCGCTCGGCCTGATTGCGAGATTGGACCTGACCGGACTCCTGTCGGATTTGACGATGCGCGCCGCAGGTCTGCTCGGCACGCAACATGGATACGTCTATCTTGTCGACGAAGCCGGAGAAACGCTTCAGCGCATGGTCGGCGTCGGTGTCTATGCGGGACAGGCCGCGGGTCAGCAACTGGAGAGCAAGGAAGGCGTGGCGGGGACGGTCTGGCATACGCGCGAGGCGCTTGTGATCAACGAATACCAGACGTGGCCGGGGAGGGCGGCCGCCGCCGCCCAGCTCGATGTGACAATCAGGGCGATCATGGCCGTGCCACTCAAATCCGACAACAGGGTGGTCGGTGTCCTCGGCATCGCCTACGACGACGCCTCGGCCCTCGAGTTCGGCACCGAAGAGGTGGAGCTTCTCAAGCGTTTCGGGCAACTTGCCTCGATTGCGCTGGAAAACGCGCGGCTGCACACGGCCACGGAAGCTGCCAAGAGCGAAGCGGAGGAAGCGAGCAGACGGATCGGCGAGCAGAACCGGGCGCTGGAAGCGGTCTCGAGCAAGCTGTCGAAATATCTCTCGCCACAGGTCTTCGCCTCGATCTTCTCCGGTAAGCAGAACGTCGAGATTTCGTCCACCCGAAAGAAGCTGACCGTCTTCTTCTCAGACATCGCCGACTTCACGGCGACGACCGACAAGCTCGAGTCCGAAGAACTGACCGATCTGCTCAATCACTATCTGACCGAGATGGCGAAGCTGGCTCTCACGTACGGCGCGACAATCGACAAGTTCATCGGCGATGCAATCCTGGTGTTCTTCGGCGATCCCGAAACCAGGGGCACGAGGGAAGACGCTGTCGCCTGCGTCAGAATGGCGATCGCCATGCAGAACAGGATGCAGGAGTTGCGCGGGGAATGGGCAGGAGCCGGCTTTGCCCTGCCGTTCCATCTGCGCATCGGCATCAATACAGGCTATTGCACCGTGGGCAATTTCGGCAGCGAGGATCGGATGGACTATACCATCATCGGCGGCGAGGTGAACCTCGCTTCGAGACTGCAGAGCCATGCCGACCTCGGCGGCATATTGCTGGCGGGCGAGACCTACGCTTTGGTCAAGGACGAAATCGAGGCCGAGGAACTGCCTCCGTTAACCGTCAAGGGCTTCGCCTATCCCATCAAGACCTACCGTGTGATCGGCGCTCGAACCGCCCAAGAAGCGAAAAAGGATGTGTTTTCGAACAGGGAGGGCGACCTGCAGTGGGATATCGGCTCGGCACTGAAAGGCGCGGACCGCGACAAGGCGATCAAGGCACTCGAGCACTATCTGGCGACGCTGCGAAAATAGGATCCGCGCCGGCCGAAACCGCTCAGAAGCAATGCGAACAGAATGCCAACCGAACGAAACGCCGCCAATGCTCTGCTATTGCCTTCGACAGGCATTGGCGACGTTTCCGCCCATCTGGGCACATGCAGGCTATGGGACATTGCTAAAAAAGGAAAAGCAAACGCTCGCCATTCTTCCTGCAGCAGACGGTGTTCGCGCGCCAGTGTGGCAATTGTTCCACATCGACGTCGTCGATTGGCCAGCTCCTTCTTCAGGAACGACTTCAATCGAAACCTGCACGTGTGATCGCAAGGCCCTTGCACACCACTGTGTTGCTGCCGCCCCGCGGAAGCCTACCTGCCATTTGTCCGGTGATACCTTGATCCGGCTCGGCTGAAGCATCGCAATTCGGAGCCCGTGGTCTCTACGGAAGCGGTTGGGATGACACCTCGCAAATTGTGGAGCGGATCAGGAAGCGCTGCTCGCGGCCATTGTCGAGGGAGAACATCCCGCCCCGGCCCGGGACGACGTCGATGGTCAATTCAGTGTGCTTCCAGGCCTCGTATTGGGATGCGCTGATGTAGACCGGCGTGTCACCAATGGTGCCGAGAAGGACATCGCGATCGCCGACCATGAAATCATCGCGGGGATAACACATCGGCGAAGACCCGTCGCAACAGCCACCTGACTGGTGAAACAGGACCGGTCCATGGTCGGTGATGATTTCGTCCAGAAGCGTTATCGCCGCCGGCGTCGCGCTTACTCTTCCGAGATAGACTTTGTCCTGCATGGTGACCTCCGGGGATGGGGCGGTGTGGCCGAGATGGCCACACCGCATGCGCTTGGGAGGTTATCAGAAGAAGCCAAGCTTTTTCGGGCTGTAGCTCACCAACATGTTCTTCGTCTGCTGGTAGTGGTCGAGCATCATCTTATGGGTCTCGCGCCCGATGCCGGATTGTTTGTAGCCGCCGAAGGCGGCGTGCGCGGGATAGGCATGATAGCAATTGGTCCAGACGCGGCCTGCCTGGATTGCTCGGCCAAACCGATAGGCGCGCGTGCCGTCTCGGGTCCACACGCCGGCACCTAGGCCGTACAAGGTGTCGTTTGCGATTGAAAGGGCCTCGGCATCGTCCTTGAACGTTGCGACGGAAACCACCGGCCCGAATATCTCCTCCTGAAAGACGCGCATTTTGTTCGTGCCCCTGAAGACAGTCGGTTTGACGTAGAAACCGCCGGCAAGGTCTCCGGCGAGTTCGTTGCGCTCACCCCCGATCAAGACCTCAGCGCCTTCCTTCTTTCCGATGTCGAGGTAGGCGAGAATTTTCTCCAACTGCTCGCTGGAGGCCTGGGCTCCGATCATGGTCGCAGGGTCGAGCGGATCACCTTGAACAATCGCTTCGACCCTTTTCAATGCCCTTTCCATGAAGCGGTCATAAATCTTCTCGTGAACCAAGGCGCGGCTGGGGCACGTGCAGACCTCGCCCTGATTAAGGGCGAACATGACGAAGCCTTCAATTGCCTTATCGAAGAAATCGTCGTCTTCGTCTGCCACATCCGAGAAGAAGATGTTCGGGCTCTTCCCGCCGAGCTCCAGCGTGACGGGGATCAGGTTCTGCGAGGCGTACTGCATGATCAAGCGTCCGGTGGTCGTCTCCCCGGTAAACGCAATCTTGGCGATCCTCGGGTTCGAGGCGAGCGGCTTGCCTGCCTCGAGGCCAAATCCATTGACGATGTTGAGAACACCCGGCGGCAGGATGTCGCTGATCAGCTCGAGCAGCACATGGATCGATGCCGGCGTCTGTTCGGCAGGTTTGAGCACGACGCAATTGCCAGCAGCCAGTGCAGGTGCCAGCTTCCACACGGCCATCAGGATCGGAAAGTTCCAGGGAATGATCTGGCCGACAACCCCCAGGGGCTCGTGGAAATGGTAGGCGACCGTATCGTCGTCGATCTGGGCGATTGAACCTTCCTGTGCGCGGATGGCTCCGGCGAAGTAGCGGAAATGATCGATGGCGAGCGGGATGTCGGCCGCGGTGGACTCACGGATCGGCTTGCCGTTGTCCCAGGTTTCCGCGAGCGCCAGTGTGTTGAGGTTCTCTTCCATTTTATCGGCTATGCGGTTGAGCAGCCGTGCCCGCTCCGCCGCGCTGGTTTTGCCCCAGGCGTCTTTGGCGCCATGGGCCGCGTCAAGAGCGGCCTCGACATCCACCGCTTCCGAACGGGCGATCTCGCAAAGGACCCGGCCGTTGACCGGAGACGTGTTGTCGAAGTACCTGCCTGATTTCGCGGGCGTCCACTTGCCGCCGATGAAATTGTCGTACTTCTTGGCAAACGGCACCTTGGCCGTGCGATGGAATTCGACCTTGTTCATGCTTTCCTCCCAAAACGCGCCGCCCTGCGCGACGCCTTGTGGGAGTGTTTTTCGCTTTCGACGGAATGTCAGCCCGCGCGCGGCAGTTCGGCAGGCCACAGTGTCTCAAGGTTGAGACACTGTGGCCTGCAAAATTCCTATTGAGCGCCCCGCAGACCAAATTTGCCGAGCTTTCGGTAAAGCGTGGCCCGTGAAATCCCGAGGATTTCGGCCGCCGCCGTTACATTGCCGCCGGTATTGGCGAGCGTGCGCTCCAGGACGGTGCGCTCGGCCTGCCGCAAATTTCCGGCATAGCCAGGTTCATCCCCCAGAAGATCAGCGGCTGGAAGGGACCGCATCAGCGATTCCGACGTGATTCCGAATGCGATGCGCGCAGATCGGGTCGCGCCGATCACCAAATCATTGCTGTCGACGGCGAGAAGAGGGTTTGGCATCTTTTCGTTTGTCGAAGCGACAATAATGCGTGCTTCAGGAAAGGCGATACGGAAGTTCTCCGCCTCGATCCTTCGCGCCGCGTCGCGAACGGCCATTGTGATTAAATTGACGAAGCCCTCCGTCAAATCCGCGCGGCAAGAGGACACGTCCAACGCGGCGGCGAGCTTGCCCTCGTGATCGAAAATCGGCGCGGTCGTGCAGGACAGAAGCGTATTGCGGGAGTAAAAATGTTGATCTCGGTGGATGGTCACAGCGCGCTTCTCTACCAAGCACGTGCCGATTCCGTTTGTCCCCTCGCTTTCTTCGCTCCAGACAGTTCCCGTCCAAAGCCCCCATTCCCTGAATGTCTCGTCGTCGGCGACGGCGCCACGCCGCTCAACCGGGATGCCGTCGCGGTCGGCGAGAAGAACACAGCAGCCAATGCCCCCAACCGCATGGTACAGTCGATCAAGGCTAATGCAGGCAGCCCGGATCAGCGGTTCGATTTTCTGGCGAGCAAAGCGCAACTCCAAATCCGTCAGTCGTTTCGGTCGATTGCTCTCGGTCGGGTCGAGCCGGTGAAGGTCTGCCGATCTGCACCAGGATGCGACAAGTGCGGACCTGGCCGCAGCGTTCGAGCCGATCGCCTCTTGGATTAAGTTGGCATGCCGCGCAAATGCTGATGCACTCATCTGCTCCTCCCAGTGCGTTAGTATCCTCGTCGGCCTTGTGTTGCCGACGACAACTTATCGCGATCAATGTCCGCGTGTCCGTTCCCTAGCGCACGGATCAGATTGGTATTCCTGCTCCATTTTCGGCGCGGGACAATTAGACGTTGGTTCTACTTCCGAATCTGCCTTGCGCAGCACCTGCATATGAGAGGCGCTCCAACACTTTATGAAGTGGTCACTGTCTCCCGCGATCAGAGATCTTCTAAAGCACCATCGGTTCGGGAAGCGGCTCGCCGGCCTTGGTTACAATCGTGGACCCGTAGGGCTCCCGTGACGTGATCACGATGCGGTCGTTTGGCAGCGGCCGAGCCAGGTGTCTGGCTTCCTCCCAGTGTGCACGCATCCAGATTTCAATCTCCTCAGCAGTCTGCAGAAGGACCGGCATCGCCTTCTCGTGCACATTCCGGACGATGTCGTTCGGCTCCGTTGTCAGAATTGCGTAGAGATCATCAGTCGTCAGCCCATCCTTGACCTTGCGGACGCTCTTCCATTGCTTCACCCAGAGGCCAGCGAAGAACATGACCGCCTTGTCGGGTCTTGCAGAAAACCACGCGTTTGGAGTCCTGCCGCCTTCTTCCTTGCTCGCCGGGTCTGGCTCAGCAAAGGCCGTCACGGGCACGAGACATCGGCATTCAACGCCGAACCATCGCTTCCAATGGGGTAAAGTCAAGTTACGAATGTTGGTAACGCCGCTGTCCGGCTCCATCCGTAGGAGTTCGTCCATGTCCACTGGAAGGCCCTTTTTACGAAGCTTTTCAGCGCGGGTTTCGGCTGCCTTCCTCTGCAAGTAGATCGGAGAGGGCAGGCCCCATCGGCAGTTCGCGAGCTGTTTCCTACCGTCGGAGGTGTTTCGGATGACGGGTGCCCATTGATCCGGGTTGATCTGATAGGCGGGCATCAGGTTGATCAGGCTCTCAACGTCCTGCGCCCATTTGTTGACCCAGTCGCGATCATCCATGCGGTAGAGATTACACATGCCGTAGTCGCCTCCCTTTTCTGGGGACCGAAGGTCAGCCATTTGGCTCGGACTTTCAAGGCACCACGAAGCGGCTAGGCGTCGAAACGAAGTTGTGTCGGACAAAGTGTCCGGTCATTAAGGCGCTGAACTCAGCGAAACGGAACGACCAATGGAGGAACAGCGCGGAGGTACCGGCGCGGTTTGCTGCAAGTATCCACATTTGCATGGCAGCGTTGCACAAAAAATGTTTTCCAATTGGTCAAAAAATGATCATAACGGTGGCAGCTGATGCATATAGCGGCTTCTCCTCCCAGTTCCGCGCAGCAGCTGTTCCCCTCTGGAGGTTTTCGACCTTCACAACTTATGGGCCACGGTATTCTTGCGTGGCCCCTTTTTTCCTTTCCGATTTGATGAGCGCGATGAAACTCCACTCGAGGGAGGCGTCAGGGCCTTTCCAGCCTGCGTAGCAAGAGGGGCCAAATTCGTTCAGCGTCCGCATTGTGGTTGGACGCGCGCTGCTTACACGTGACTGACTATAAGTCGATCTGCCGCTGAAAGCATCCCTTAGCTGTTTGCGGGCTAAACTCCATCAATCGGCATTGGTGAACGATGGAAACAGCAACCAATCTCAAAAGAGACATCGAGATCGCACTACGCGACCGTCATCTCAATGACTGGCAGCGGAGATTCCTGACCGATATTCTGACGCGCATTGACTGCAGTGGTGACAGGTTCACTCTTACTGACAAGCAGTGGAGAAAGGTCTTCGAGATTCTTGCAGATCGCTCAAACGTGGCCCAATTTCAGTTTCGGGAGACGTTGCCCCGTCATCCTCGCTCGCCGAAGTACCCTCGCTCGAAGTTTGCCAAGCGGCGTTCGCATCGACTGACTTGGAACGACAGACGATTTCTGACGGCAATTGTGGTCCTCGCGTTGATTGCAAGCCTTCAGTTTTTTTCTGGCAGCGAGTTTGCTGCGGTGAGTTCGCCGTCCTCATCGACCAGGACCGAATTTGTTTCGTCGACGTTTTCGGTCACCGATGGCGATACAATTCATGTAGAAGGCGAGAGCAACGGCACACGGCTCGTTGGATATAACGCGCCCGAGGTCTTCAGCCCCCGTTGTACGTTTGAGAAGGAACTCGGCGACCGTGCAACGGACCGCCTGAAGGAACTCGTCGCAGCCGGACCGGTCGAGCTTACGAGGGTTTCCTGCGCGTGCGAGCCCGGGACTGAAGGAACGGATCGATGCAATTACGGCCGCTCCTGCGCCGTTCTCTATGCTGGTGGACGGAATGTCAGCAACATCTTGGTGGGCGAGGGGCTCGCTGTACCCTTCGTCTGTAGTGAAACGAGGTGCCCACAGACGCCGCGACCGTGGTGTGGACGACGAGCCAGGCGCTAGACGATTTTAAATCGATTTTAAAAAGTTGAGCGGAAGAACTAATCGATTTTAATTTTATTATTAAACATTTCATGTTGCGGAGCGAAAGAAACCAAGTCCTAAATGGCGCCCGAAACGTGCCGTACGGAGGAACTTGGATGACTTTTTCGTTTCCGCTTACCGAGAAGCGTAATGTTGTGGAATTGCTGAAACACCTTGCCCAGCATAAGCTTAGCTACCCGGGGAACTGCGTTGTGACGGTGAAACCGCACGTCGCCCACGTACAGTCGATGAATTCGTTCGCGTTGGGTACGGCTCGTACCGCGTGGTAGCGATGCGGGAGCGAAACTGATTGTCAAGCCGCTGCCCATCATAGACGCAGGGCCAGCTGTTCAACGCACGTGTCGGCCAGATGCTCGAGCGAGGAGATTGTCACGCCGAGCAGCCGTATTCCCTTCCTGATAGGAAAGACGGCTCCCAGCAGCACGCAAATGGATTCCTCGATTTCCTCTTTCGATCGGAAACCATGGCCAATCGTCCTTGCGCGGGTGATCTGCATGAAGTCGGCGTACTTAACCTTGAGCGTGACGGTCTTGCCGGTAATCCGATTTGCCTCGCAGTAGTGCCAGACCTTCGCAATCAGGGGCTTCAATCCTTCCAGGGCAGGCTCGTAGGTGTGAATATCCACAGTGAACGTGTCTTCCGCTCCGATAGATTTTCGGACCCTGTTTGGCTTTACCTGACGATCATCGATCCCACGTGCGATGCCGTAAAAATACGGCCCGGACTTGCCGAAATGCCGAACCAGAAACTCGAGATCCCTCTCTCTTAGATCGGCTCCAGTTTCGATACCGAAACGATGCATCTTCTCCGCAGTCGCCGGGCCGACGCCGTGAAACTTCTTGACAGGCAGCGCCGCCACAAAAGCTGGTCCGTTCTTCGGCGTGATGACCGCCTGGCCATTTGGTTTGTTGAGGTCACTCGCCATCTTGGCCAGGAACTTGTTGTAGGAGATTCCCGCCGATGCGTTGAGGTTGGTTGCCGCCTTGATCTTCGCCCGGATTTCAAGCGCGATCTCGGTCGCGATCTCCATGCCCTTCAGGTTCTCGGTGACATCAAGATAGGCTTCGTCGAGCGACAGCGGTTCGATCATTGGGGTGTATTCGGCGAAGATTTCCCTGATCTGAGCTGATACAGCCTTGTAGACGTCAAAGCGCGGCTTCACGAAAATCAGGTCGGGGCATTTGCGCTTTGCCGTCACTGAAGGCATTGCAGAATGGACGCCGAACTTACGGGCCTCGTAGCTGGCCGCCGCCACCACGCCGCGCGCCTCGGAACCACCGACTGCGACGGGACGACCGCGAAGGTCAGGGTTGTCGCGCTGCTCGACGGACGCATAAAAGGCGTCCATGTCGATGTGGATGATCTTGCGTGGGCGCTCGATTGACAGATTTGCAGCGGGATCACTCATCGGGCGTCTCTGTAGTACGCACCAGGCAAGGAAACCGGGCCTGACAACGGTCGATGCCATCCACGCCATTCATTCGCGAACAGCCAACGGCAAGCCGCCGCCGGAGCTGCCGGAAGGACAGGCTCGCTCCATATTGTCTGACGAGGGCCTTCCGGTCGAGATCGGTCGCTCTCTCACACGCAGCGCAGTCGAGGGTGACGACAGAGCCTCGGTAATCTCGCAGCGTTGGTTCATCGCAGAAATTTTTTCTCATCCGGAAGATATTGCACGCCCTGTCGACCAGCGTTTGCTAGCGCATTGAATTCCCTCATGGATCGTCGCGCCGCGCTTCTGTGGATGGCTTGTTGGTTCAAAATCCACCTGAAACGCGCCCGTTGACTCAAAATCCGGAAGGGAACAAATGTAGAACATACTCGCTTTTGAACGAGATGGAACCCTTGAATTGACGAAGGCTACAGATGGCGCAACGAGGCGCAAATCCTGTCATCACCGAACTTCGGGAGCGTATCGCGCACCTCGAAGGTGGCTTAGTGCGTCGCAATCAGGTTCTGCCGTTCGGTGTTCACGAGATCGATGAGCACCTGCCTGGAGGCGGACTGTCCTTCGGTGCGTTGCATGAGTTCGCTGGCGGAGGATCGGGCACCGTCCGACGGCGCGGCAGCCGCTTTGTTTGCCGCCGGGATAGCCGCGCGTACCAAGGGCAAGGTCATCTGGTGCCTGACGAGGCCGGACCTCTTTCCGGCTTTGGCTCAGGCTGGCCTTCAGCCAGACCGCGTCGTCTTCGTCGAGGCGACAAGGAGGAAGACGTGCTTGCTTCCATGGAGGAGACCCTTTCGTTCGGCGGTCTCGGAGCGGTCGGCCGAACTTGTCCGATTGCCGATGACAGCCTCCCGCAGGCTGCAGCTTTCCGCCGAAAAACGGGAACCATGGGTCCGGTCGTTCGACGCTGGCGGCGACAGGCGGAGGCCTCCGACCTCGGCCAACCGTCCGCGTCAGCGACCAGGTGGCGTGTGAGCGTCGTGCCGTCGGAGGAGCTTCCGGTTCGGGGTGTGGCAAGGCCGAGATGGTTTCCGGAACTGATGCGGGTGAAGGCGGGTGAGTGCGCTGAGTTTTTCGTAGGAGCGTGTGATGTCCAGGGTCGTATCCATCTATCTGCCGGAGTTGGCGACGGATCGAATACGTCGCAACGACCCTTCTATTCCCGTTGAGCAACCCGTTGCCGTAATCGCAAAGAGCGGCCCAAAGCGATGGGTCTCGGCGGCCGACGCCGCAGCAAAGAAAGCGGGAGTCCGTGTTGGGATGGCGGCGGCAAAAGCCCAGGCCATCTTCAGGGGCTTGATGCTGATCGACGCCGATCCGGCGGCCGACGCAGCAGCTCTCTCAAGGATCACGCTTTGGGCACTCAGCCAGTATTCCCCGATCGTCGCCGTTGATGAGCCCGATGGCATTGTTATGGACACGGAAGGTGCTGACCATCTTCAGGGTGGGGAGCTGCCGATGTTGACCGGAATAGCCAACCGGTTCCATGGGAAAGGACTGACAGCGCGGGTTGCTGTGGCCGACACTTGGGGAGCGGCACACGCTTGTGCTCGCGCGATCCGAACGCGGACGGTCATAGTTCCAATTGGACAGACGGTCGGGGCCGTCGAACACCTTCCTCTTTCATTGCTCAGGCTTCCGGCCAAGATCGTTAGCGATCTCAATATTCTCGGTTTCAAGTCGATTGGGGAGTTATCAGCAACACCCCGAGCACCGCTGACCCTTCGCTTCGGTCCGGAACTTGGACGTCGCCTGGATCAGATTTTTGATCGGGTCGCCGAGCCGATTGATCCGATCCGGGTACCTGAGCTGATAGAGGTCAGCAGGGTCTTTGCCGAGCCGATCGGTGCCGCAGAAACCATTAACAAATATGTTGCTCGGCTCGTTGTGCAGCTCGTCGCCGAACTGGAGCGCAAGGGTCTTGGCGTGCGGCGAACCGATCTCATTGTTGAGAAAGTTGACGGTACACGCCAGGCAATCCGTGCAGGAACCGCCAAACCTGCTCGCGACGTTGCCTGGCTGTCGAAGCTCTTTCGAGATCGTATTGAAAGAATCGAACCGGGGTTCGGAATCGAAAAGATGACATTGGCGGCGGTTATGACGCAGCCGCTTGAAGGGGAGCAGCGAGCCTCTGACCTGATAGAGGAGCAGGACGATGACATCACGCCGCTGATCGACGTGTTTGGCAATAGAGGGCAACGGGTCTACCGGGTTGCGCCGTTCGCCTCAGATGTTCCCGAGCGCAGTGTACTGCGGATCGCGGCTGCCGCTCCAGATGTCGAGGAAACGTGGGCGCACCACTGGCCCCGGCCTGTGCGATTGCTCGCCCGCCCAGACCAGATCGAAGTTATCGCACTCCTGCCTGATCATCCGCCTGCGAGTATCACTTGGCGTGGCAAACGACGAAAGGTCAAACGCGCTGATGGTCCTGAACGCGTTTTCGGCGAGTGGTGGAAGCGCGACAGTGAACTAGAGGCAGTGCGCGACTACTTTGTTGTCGAGGACGAAGGCGGCGAGCGTTTTTGGGTATTCAGGTCGGGTGACGGGGTCGACTCCGAGACAGGATCCCATCGATGGTTCATGCACGGAATATTCGGATGAGATACGCCGAGCTCCAAGTCACGACCCATTTCAGTTTCCTGCGTGGCGCAAGCAGCGCCGACGAGCTGTTTGCCACCGCAAAGACACTTGGCATCGAGGCGATCGGCGTTGCTGACCGCAACAGCCTTGCCGGGATTGTCCGGGCACTCGAGGCATCGCGCGCGACAGGCTTGCGCCTTGTTGTCGGATGTCGGCTCGACCTGCAGGACGGGATGTCGATCCTTGTCTATCCAACCAATCGCAACGCGTACTCGCGGCTGACCAGGCTGCTCACACTTGGCAAGAGCCGAGGCGGAAAGGGCAAGTGCATCCTGGGGCTCGATGATGTCGTTGCTTATTCAGAAGGACTTTTGGCCATCCTGTTACCCGATCTGCCGGACGCGAACTGCGCTGCCCAGCTTCGCAAGGTGGCAGAGGTATTCGGCAATCGGGCCTATGTGTCTCTCTGCCTGAGGCGCCGACCGAACGACCAGATGCGGCTTCACGAGATTTCGAAGATGGCTGCGCGTCACCGTGTGAAAACCGTCGTCACCAATGATGTCCTGTTCCACGAGCCCGGCCGCCGCCAGTTGCAGGATGTCGTCACTTGCATTCGCAAAAACACCACGATCGATGAGATCGGCTTCGAGCGCGAACGGCATGCTGACAGATACCTCAAGCCGCCCGAGGAGATGGAGCGCCTGTTCCCACGCTACCGCGAGGCGCTGGCGCGGACGATGGAGATCGTCGAACGCTGCGGGTTTTCTCTTGAAGAGCTGAGCTACCAATATCCCGAAGAAGCGGTCGTAATGGGCATGGACGCGCAGCAGTCGCTCGAGCATTACGTCCGCGAATGCATCCCAATCCGATATCCGGAAGGCTTGCCCCAGAAGGTCCTCAGGGCCATAAAACACGAACTGGACCTGATCCGCACGATGAAGTACGCGCCGTACTTTCTGACAGTGTTCAGCATCGTTCGTTTCGCGCGCTCAAAGGGTATTCTTTGTCAGGGCAGGGGATCGGCGGCAAATTCGGCCGTCTGCTACATTCTGGGGATCACCTCGATCGATCCCGAGACCAACGATCTCCTGTTCGAGCGTTTTGTGAGCCAGGAGCGCGACGAACCGCCAGATATCGACGTCGACTTCGAACACGAGCGTCGCGAGGAGATCATCCAGTGGATTTACACGACCTACGGTCACGACAAGGCAGCCCTCTGTTCGACCGTAACGCGGTACCGAGCCAAGGGCGCAATCCGCGACGTCGGCAAGGCGCTCGGGTTGCCGGAGGATATCATCAAGGCGCTATCGGCAGGCATGTGGTCTTGGTCGGATGAACTGGCAAGCGACCGGAGCCTGCGGGAACAGGGCCTTAATCCTGAGGACCGGCGGCTTGCTCTGACGCTCAAGCTCGCCCAGCAACTGATGGGCGCGCCCCGTCATCTCGGTCAGCATCCGGGCGGCTTCGTGCTGACCCATGACCGACTCGACGATCTCGTTCCCATCGAGCCGGCATCCATGGCCGACCGTCAGGTGATCGAATGGGACAAGGACGACATAGAGGCTCTAAAGTTCATGAAAGTCGATGTTCTGGCGCTCGGCATGCTGACCTGCATGTCCAAGGCCTTCGATCTGCTTCGCGAGCACAAAGGCGAGGACCTCGACCTCGCGGGAATCCCCCAGGAAGACAAGGCCACCTATGCGATGATCCGCAAGGCGGACACACTCGGAACATTCCAGATCGAGTCACGTGCACAGATGGCCATGCTTCCGCGCATGAAGCCGAGGACCTTCTACGATCTTGTCATCCAAGTGGCTATCGTCCGCCCGGGTCCGATTCAGGGCGACATGGTCCATCCCTACCTCCGACGCCGAGAGGGCAAGGAGCCTGTCGAGTACCCGACACCGGAACTGGAAGCCGTTCTCGGAAAGACGCTGGGGGTGCCACTCTTCCAGGAGTCAGCCATGAAGGTGGCGATGGTCTGCGCTGGCTTTACCGGCGGCGAAGCCGACCAGCTTCGCAAGTCGATGGCCACATTCAAGTTCACCGGCGGCGTCAGTCGCTTCAAGGAGAAGCTGGTCTCGGGGATGATCAAGAATGGATACTCGGCCGAGTTTGCGGAGAAGACGTTCAGCCAGCTCGAAGGATTCGGTTCATACGGCTTCCCGGAAAGCCATGCTGCCTCCTTCGCGCTGATCGCCTATGCCTCGAACTATGTGAAGCGCCATTTCCCCGACGTCTTCTGCACCGCTCTGCTGAACTCGCAGCCGATGGGCTTCTACGCGCCTGCCCAGATCGTCCAGGATGCGCGTGCCCATGGAATTGAAGTCCGGCCCGTCTGCATCAACCAGTCGCGCTGGGATTGTACACTCGAGCGTATCGAAAGAACCAATCGCCACGCGGTCCGCCTCGGAATGCGCTTGGTGAAGGGACTGGCCGTAGCCGATTCTGCCCGGATCGTCGCCGCCAGGATGAACGCATCCTTCGAAACGGTCGACGATGTTTGGCGGCGATCGCATGTCCCAACGGAAGCGCTTGTACAACTTGCCGAAGCCGATGCCTTCCTGCCGTCGCTGAAGCTCCAGCGCCGGGATGCGATCTGGGCCATCAAGGCCCTGCGTGACGAACCTCTTCCTCTGTTCGCCGCCGCTTCCGAACGTGAAGCACGTGCGATCACCGAGCAGCAGGAGCCTGAGGTCGCACTCCGACAGATGACCGCGGGTCATAACGTTGTCGCAGATTACAGTCATGTCGGACTAACACTGCGCGACCATCCGATTGCCTTCCTCAGAAAGGAGCTGGCGGCACGCCGCATCGTCACGTGTGCCGAAGCCATGAACGCTCGTGACGGTCGATGGTTGATGACGGCAGGTCTCGTCCTTGTAAGACAAAAGCCTGGCTCGGCGAAAGGCGTGATGTTCATCACCATCGAGGATGAAACTGGGCCGGCCAATCTCGTCGTCTGGCCAAGCCTGTTCGAACGCCGGCGTCGGATCGTCCTCGGATCGTCGATGATGGCGATAAACGGTCGCGTTCAGCGCGAGGGAGAGGTCGCACATCTTGTCGCGCAGCAGCTTTTCGACCTGTCCGGTGAATTAGGCGAGCTGACTGATCGCGATCTGGACTTCAAGTTGCCGACAGGTAGGGGCGATGAATTTGCGCATGGTTCGCCAGGCAGCCCAGACTCACGTGATGGGGCGGCCAAGCCGAGGGACATTTTCGTCCCGGACCTGCATATCGATACCTTGAGGGTGAAGGCGAGGAACTTTCATTGATGGCATGGCAGCGGGTTCGCGTTTCGCCCCTCACGCGGGTAGACCCGCAAGCCTCAATCCTTGGCGCAGCCGATCAACGTCCTTTTCTTCTCTGAGGTATGAGACATCTACAAGCCAGTTTACATAGTCAACCGGACCCGCGGTCGCATCTCCGCACCATCGCCTGTTGACAGCATCGAGGAAGACCCGGCCGCATTTCTCTGCATCCTCGATCCGGTTGAGGTAAGCGTAGGCGGCCGCGCGCCACGCCATGTCTCGCGGCTCCCTTTCCGGCGTGGCGAATGTTCGCTGTTCGAGAAGGACGACCGCTTCGCCGTATCGCTCCGTTTGGAAGAGGAGGCGGGATTTATAATAGTTGTACCAACTGGGATATAATGGGTTCAGTCGATACGCGATCTCCGCACCGGCCAAGCCCTCCTCAGCCCGCCCAATCGCTCCTTGCATCCATGCCCACATTATCAGGATGGTAGCATCGTTGGGGTTCATCGACTTCGCCAGGCCAAGATGATGTTCAGCTCGTTTGAAGTCTCGCCACGTCAAGCAAATGTATCCCAGTGTGGACTGAACCCGCGGATCGCTCGGATCGAGGGCGAAAGCGATCTCGGCTGAACGCAGCGCTTTGATCCTGTTCTCATCCTCTTGTCTTGGAATGCCAATAGCACCGTCCGACGCGCGGTTGAGGTATATGTAGGCAAGGCCTGTATGGGCTCTGGCAAACGTCGGATCAATTTTAGCGGCGCGCTCAAAAAGCGCCTCCGCGCGTTCCTGCGCTCCTGGCCTGAAGTCGTCAGAGAGGCGGTTGCCCTGCAGAAAGAGATCATATGCCCGCATGTCTTCCGGTCGCCGGCGTCGTGACGTCAATTCGTTGTCGTCTATGACGCGTTGTGCGACCATGGCGACGATGCTCTGCGCAATCTCCTCCTGAGTGGAAAAAATATCGTCAAGGGATCGGTCATATCGATCCGCCCATAGGTGCGTCCCGCTCGCTGTCTCGACGAGCTGGACCGTAATTCGAACACGGTTACCAGCGCGCCTTACACTCCCCTCTACGACATAGCCCGCGCTGAGCGTCCTGCCGACCTCGCGCAAATCGAGCATTCGGCCGCGTAGCGCAAATGACGAGGTTCTCGCTATCACCATAAGCTCGGTGAACCGTGCCAATTCCGTGATGATGTCTTCAGTTATTCCGTCGCTGAAGTAAGCCTGCTCCGGATCACCGGACATGTTCTCAAATGGAAGTACGGCAATCGCAGGCCCCGTCGATTTTGGAATTTCGGTTGAAGCGTAGGCAGACCCGGTGAGTGGCAAATGGTATGCCTTGATCGGCCGCGCGATGTTCTTGAGGTGCTGCTCACCAGCGTAGTCGAAATTCGCGTCAACCTTTCCAGCGAGCTGTTCGTAGGCTGCCCCCGAAATCAGAAGATCACCCGGATGGCACAACTGCTCCAGTCGGGCCGCAACGTTGACACCATCCCCGAGCAGGTCGTCACCGTCCACCACGACATCACCGAGATTGATGCCTATGCGAAGGATGATCCTGTTTGCGGAACCGGCCGGCTCCTGTTCATTCGCCAGTGTGTTCTGGATCGCGATTGCGCACGAGACAGCCTCAACCACCGAGCTGAACTCGGCGATCAGCCCATCGCCCATCAATTTGACCAGCCGGCCGGCATGTCTTGCAATCAGTGGACGAAACACCGAGGTCTGTAAATTTATCAGAACCGCAAGCGTATTGCGTTCATCGGCTTCGACAAGTCGTGAAAAACCGACGACATCGGCAACTAGGATTGCGGCTAGCCTTCGCTCCAAAGCTTCCCCTCCATTCCCCCGACAGTCGGCCCAGTCAGCTCCCGGCCGGATACCCGCATAGAAAAGCACAGGTCCAAGGCCGGGTTAAGCGAGAATTCCGATGCCGCTCGTTCGTGGCTAACGAGACTCATATTACGCCGAATGCTGCGACAATGCGCTTTTCGTTCCGCGAAGAAGCAGCGTCCCGGGTCACCGCGTTGACCCCATCAGCGGCGCAACGCTACGCGCGGCCTGGTAAGGTGATGGAGGCTGTCGTCAGAATTTTCTCTATAGATCCACCCGGGAGGATCGATCGGGACTTCGGCTATGGCCGCCGGTCGTGCAATGCAGGATTTGCAAAGCTCACCAATCCCAGACGCTGGGCCGAGCCTGTGTTAGTCATTTCTAAATAGAATGCGACTAATGTATCCGCATGCGCGGCTTACTCTTCCTGTTCGGTATCCTGGCTTGCTCGTGGGCGATAGATCGGATCGCATTCGGGGGGCAATACAGTCATGTAGCTTGGCGTGAAGCGACAGACCAGGCCAATTTCTTCCGCCATCGCGTCGAATATTTGATTAAGGGCATTATACCCCTCTCTCGACGGTGATCACCCCGACCTGCCCGTCGCACCCGCGATGGGGTCGTTTATCTCCTTTGAATTCATCGAAGCGAACTTCAGGTTCAGTTCGCGCGAACTCACGTGGAGGTTGATTAGTGCACTAACGCCCTATCTCAGTCATTGGAATGCATACGGAGGGCAGACCGTGATTGTCGAAAAAGAACTCATTTCCAGAATTACGTGGCGACTAATGCCGTTTCTCGGCATCCTCTACCTAATCGCATACATCGACCGCCAGAACGTCAGTTTCGCCAAGCTAGACATGGTCGACGCCCTCGGCATGAGTGAATACGCCTACGGTCTTGGCGCCTCGCTGTTTTTCATCGGCTATTTCATATTTGAAGTACCAAGCAATCTTCTATTGGACCGGTTTGGGGCCAGCAAATGGTTCGCGCGAATCCTGGTGTCGTGGGGTGCGGTTACGATAGCGCTCGCCTACACGCAGAATGCGACGATGTTCTACATCCTCCGTTTCTTGCTGGGGGCATGCGAAGCGGGCTTCTTTCCCGGTGTCCTGTATCTGCTGACTCTCTGGTATCCGTCCGCCTATCGCGGAAGGATGGTCGGCTTGTTCATGATTTTCAGCGCTCTCGCGAATGCCGTCGGCGCGCCACTGGGCGGTATGTTGCTCGATCTGGATGGTCTCTATGGTCATGCAGGCTGGCAGTGGGTCTTCCTGGTGACGGGAATTCCCGCTGTTGTCGCGGGCTTCGTTACATTGATCTACCTCTCAGATCGGCCTGAAAGTGCGACGTTTCTGAATTCCGAGGAAAAGACCTGGCTGAAGGACCGCCTTGCTTTGGAGAACGCTGGCATGGAGGCGACCGCCAGCGATGGCTTCAAGGCGCTCGTCAATCCGCGGGTTCTCTTGATGGCGATCTGCTATATCGGGTTTCCCCTAGCGGCATACGGTCTCAGCTATTGGCTTCCGACCATCGTCAAGAGCTTTGGGGTCGGCAATACGGCCAACGGCTTTCTCAACATCATCCCATGGGTGCTGGTGGCAATCGCGCTCTATGCGGTCCCGTCAGCCGCAGACAAAGCCTCGTCGAAGACGCCCTATATCGTGGTACCAGCGGTTGTCGGCGCCGTTTGCCTGGTTCTGTCCGCCGTGATTCCGAACCATCTGCTTCAGTTTGCCTTTCTCTGTGTTGCGGCAGCGGGCATCTTTGCCGGGCAACCTGTTTTTTGGAGCCTACCATCACGATTCCTTCGAGGGGCGGGTGCAGCCGCAGGTCTGGCGGCAATCAATTCTGTCGGAAACCTGGGCGGATTTATCGCGCAGAACGTCGTGCCGTGGATAAAGGATTCGACCGGCAGCACCATTGCCCCGATGTTCTTCCTCGCGGCCTGCCTGGCTGCTGCAGCAATTCTGGTACTGGTCGTTGGCCGTATGATCGGACGCACGCCGACGTCGAGGGAAATCGGAAAAGCCAAAGTGAACGTGTAGTTGGCCCGTGGACCTCTGTTCAAAGGAAAGCGGGCATGGTGCCGACGAGGCGGGTTCGGGAGGAAGGAGCCCGACAGAAGAATCAATAGGAAAGTACTATTTACGCTATTTTTCTGCACGCCAGACGCATATGGAATTTTATATGCTACATTATTTTATCAATACTTTAACTAAACTCTATTCAAACTGATTTTCATTGAAGCGGATAAAGACTCGAATGTTTGTATTGTCGGTAATTGACCGTGATGATCAACGTGATCTTCTGGTGGCAAACCTCCACCTCAGAGGAAGGTACCTCTATGCCGACGCCTGCGGCGCCAGATATCGCTTTCGAATTCAGGACGTGATCAACCTTTCTCCAGTCAATGACCACATGATTTTTCCACCTATTTCTGCCGCCAGAAGCGCCGGTCTAAACTAGCGCCGCCTGCGACCGTTGTGTTCGAAGGGCAAGTGAATCGCCGTACGCAATGGGTCGTCAAGACTTTCAATGCACGTGACTTACTGGCCAAGGATTCGAGATAGATCGATCCGCATGCCTGCGCGGCCGACTTCGTTTTCACCGGGTGGTTCGGACGAGCTCGATGAGGCGGGCTTTCCTGGATACCCCCCATTTGGATCGTCCAGTTCGCGTTGACCTGCGATCAATCCACTGGGATCTTCGGCCTGAAATACGCTTTGAGCCTCGAACTCGCCCGTTTTCCAGGCATCAATGGCATCCTCGAACACTTGCGGGAAAGCTTCAGCGCTTTCGGGGTTTCCGTACCATTTGCTGACAATGCGAAGAATCTTGGCGAACATTCTCGTTCCCAGGCGCAGGTTCACGCACGGATCGACAAGACCAGACGTCACTTCCGAAATGTCTTTTACGCCAACACCTGCAGGAAACTGCGTGAGGCCGACGCGCACGACTGAATGTCCGACATTCTGCCTGACGATTTCCATTGCTTCCTCGGGTGTTCCAGCCTTCGGAACGAGGACCAATCGCCCTCCCGCTCTCACGGTGACAGCAAGGGGATCGGAAGACCCTGCGGCTTTGACGAACTGCTCGACGATCGCCGGCTTCAAGGAAGGATCGGCACATTTTGTTATGAGGGCAGGATCAAGCATGAAGGGCTCCCGGAACTACGTGTTGACAGAGAAGACAAGCGGCTTGTGGAAGAGACGCGACCAAGCCTCGACACTGGCACGCTGGATGGGCACGATAGACGTGCTGCCTGTCCACCAGCCGTTCCCAACGGCGACGATGATATCAGGGTCGTAAAGCATGGACTGAACGACCGGCCAGACAATGAGTTGCTCGTAGCAAATCACCGGCGCAACCCGTTTGCCTGCGATTTCGGCGACGGGATTAGAGAAGAAATACGCACGTGCGCCGCCGCCGCCATCAATCAGTGACTGCCAGGGCTGCCACATCGAACCGGGTACCGGCATACGCTCGCGGTAGATAATTCGCGCCCCGAACTCGGAAAGTTCCAAGAGCACATTGTCGTAACCGATCTCGTCGACCACGGATGCGCCTGCGACGACCGTCAACCCGCTTGCTCGCAATTCACGCAGCCATAGCCGTTCGACCGTTGGTGTCCAGAAGCCGATCGCACTCTCTGGCAACACAACCACGGCGCCTTTGCCGCGCCTTGCTGCCCGCGCCGTTGCAACAAGGCCACGCTGCCGTTCGAGATTGTTGGTTCGGCCGAGCGACGCTCCAAGTGTAAGCTCGACACCATACCACGAAGAGGGTAGGTGCTGCGTCGTCCACTGTGCAGCGGACCAGAGCCACAAGCCAATAATGGCTATGGCTGCAGCCGGCCGAAGCCTGGTCGTCATGATCAAGAGGCTGGCTGCCATTGCGCCAAGACCGACCCACCCCCAGCCGGGGAACAGAACTCCGGCGGCGGTGATCGGGTGAGCCCAGCCCAAAATCCCAAAGGGCGGCACTGCCATCAAAAACATGACCAAGAGATAACGGATTGCAAGACGCCATCCCGATCTCTCGGTCCACAGGACGGAGTGGACACTGACGAAGGCCGCCGACGCTATCAACCAGAGCAACAGACCGGACAAGAGATTTGAACCATAGAAGGCGACTGCGCCATGCGGCAAACCTCGAGATGCCGCAAGGAAATAGGTCGCCGACGCCATGGCGGCGCTTGGCCGGTCGCGCGCCACGGACCAGATAAACGGAAAGGCGGCAGACATAGGAAGGGCGAGGGGATTTCCGCACCAACCGATCCAGCCAGCCGCTAGTGCCGCGCCCAAAAGGACACTGTTGCGGACCAGGTCACGGCGCATAGGTGAGGACCGCCTTTGCCAGGCCGAGCACCCCGGAGGCAGGCACTGGACCAAAGTAGCGAGAGTCGAAGGACCCGATGAAACCAGAGTGAAGAAACACGTAGCCCGTCGGTACTGTTCCTCCGCTGAATCGCCTCAAGCTCCGACCTCTGCCGTCCCGCGCGGCCGGTGCGGAATGCGGCAATGCAAGGCCGTCGATACTAACCAAGCGGTCAATTTCGATCCTTTGTGATGACACCGCAACGATGGTTTTGATGAGCGGCGCATAGCCACCGGGACAGATCCCCGATCGAAGGTAACCGCGGTCAAACGCTTCTCGCATGGTGGGCGTCGGCGGCGGACAGACAAAGACCAGATCGCCAATCTTGTAGGGTCCTTCCGGCATTTGAATTCGCCAGATCCCGAGAGGTTCGCTCGGCGTTAAATTGATCCGATACCCAAGCGCGCCTCCGGTCACGATGAGAGCTAAGAGAGCTGCAATAAGTGCGACAGGCAAACTCACGCGACGCCAAATTCGCGATGTTTGCCGGCGCTGATCGTGCAAAAGGGTCATTTCAGTGAAAGCCCCTTACTGATCGTTTGCCTCAAGGCCTCGGACTGCTTCAGAGAGGATGTCGATCGCTCTTGGGCGGACAATTGCTGAGCCGCGCGCAGAAGATTCCAGGCCGTCTTCATTTCTGCCTTCTGCAGAGAGTTCATCCCGCTCGTGAGAGATCGATAGGTTTGCCCGCTCGAGTCCCTTGCCGAAATCCCTAGGAAAGTCCGTTCCCCGAAGCGCTCCGCAACAGCCCTTGCAAACCCCTCAAGCTCCAGCCTCACCCTCTCGTCGGCGAGCCCGTGCTCGAGAACTGCGTGCAGGTCACTGCCGTCGATCGAATCGCGAACCTGCTCGAGCGCCGATCTGGCGCTCGGAGAAAGAGCGGGAATATTGATCGCGCTCTTCTGGCGGGCGGCGCACTCCTCTGTCTCATACTCTCGTTTTGTATTGGCGCGAATTTCAAGATAGCGGCCCAGATTGCGCGCCAGCGCAGTGACATTGACGAGCGCCGTATCCCGATCTTGCTCGTCGGATTTGCTGGCGAACAAACCCGTCTTGCCCTTGAGGGCACCGAAGCTACTCGGCTCTTCGGCGATCTTGAGCAGCGTCGCTGACGCCCTCGTCGTGTCAGCCAGCATCGCAGCGACATCGATGGCCTTGAATGCGGTCTCAGGTTGGGCATAGACGAGGTGGAACCGAACGAAGACATCTTCCCATAGCTTTTTTAAACCCGGGTCGGCCGCGAGCCTGTCCTCGACGACCTGCCCGATCGACCTCGAAAAAGTGGTGATCCCGGAAACCATGGGCTCTGCCTCCTTGATTGCGTGGTATTTCATCGCCGGCCCGACCAGGCCGAGTCGGGATCCGACAGCGGCCAGGCGCGACGCGAGCGTGATGAGGTTGTGCTTCTGCCTGACTGTCCAAGCGAGCCGGTCACGAACAAGCGTTCGGGCGACATTGACGGCATGAAGACCGCGTGCGTCAGCAAATCGGAGCGCCTGTCGGTAGGGGCTGCCTTGCGCATAGTCGAGCGTCGTTTCCTTGACGTTCGTGCGGGACAGCAATTCGATGAGGCCTCCAGCCTTTGTGAAGGACCGGCGGCCATAATAGACGCTGAGATCCTCGCGGTGGCGGGTCATGGCGACATAGGTGAGGTGACGGTCGAGGGAAAGAGATGCCAGCAACTTCACTCGATCGACAGTAGCGCCCTGGGCTTTGTGCACCGTAGTGGCATAGCCGTAATCGACATTGTTGTAGAAGCGCTGCTCGACCGCGATCTGGCGGCGACGCTCGCCTTCGCCGATGACGGCAACGATGCGGCCGGGCCCTGCTTGAACGACCTTGGCAAGCATGCCGTTCTTGACACCAAGTGATCCCTCGTTCTTGAGGAAAACGATCTGGTCGCCGGCCGCGAAGTTGCGATCTCCATCGGCTGTCTTGAAGGTAGACCCGCCATCGATGACGCCGCGCTCAATGAGCTTGGCACGCGCGAGCTCGTTCAGCGTCCGGACATCACGACGCAAATGCGCAAGGATCAGGGAAGACCTGGCTGGATCATAGTCGCGGCTCCAATCCGCAATGAGGGTTGAGACCGCGTCAATCTTCAGCTCGGCGCTGATCATCCTTCCATTCGACCGATAGGCTTCGACCGCCTTGCCGATGTTGCCATGCGCAAGATCGCGCGAGGCGTCACGCATCCATTGTTTGCGCTGGCGATATATCGTGTCGAGTTCGGCATAGCCGATACGATTGGCAATCGCTCGGAAGGCAGCGCCCGCCTCGATCGGCTGCAACTGTTCCGGATCGCCGACGAGAACGAGTTTGGCGCCGGCTTTGGTGACTGTTTCAACGAACAGCGCCATCTGCCGCGACGAGACCATGCCCGCCTCATCGAGAACGAAAATCGTCTTGTCGTCGAGCTGATCGCGGCCTTGGCTCCAACGGAGCCCCCACGACGAAAGCGTGCGGGAGATGATGCCTGCTTCCTTCTCGAGACCCTCCGCTGCCTTGCCGGCAAGGGCACCGCCAACGACGCGATATCCGGCTGCTTCCCATGCTTGTCGAGCGGCCTTCATCATTGTGGTCTTGCCAGCACCGGCCCGACCGATCACTGCCGCGATACCTTCGCCACCGGCGACATGTTCGATTGCACTCGTCTGTTCATCGGACAGGCGATCATTGCGCGCAAAGGTCGCGCCGAGCACTGTCTTTTGAACCTTGTGCGACGATCGCTTCGACAACCAGATTGCTCGATTGACCATTTCGGCTTCCAGCCGGATCAACTCACGGGTTGTGTACTTGTCCGGGGTACATTGACCTGTGGCGAAGTCGATCCTCTCCCGATCGAGACGCAGGGTCGCGGGGCTCTGCAGGATGCGAGCAAGAAGGCTTTGGAAAAGGATTGCGTTGTCGATATAGCGATGCAGGAACTTGGCGACATCGCGCTCATCGAAGACGCTCTTTTCCCGCGCAATCAGGTCAAGTACGATCCCCGGATTGCGCTGAATTCGTCGCGCATTCTCGGCCCGGCGCTCATCTTGCAATTCCAGCCGCTCGAGCGGGACCTGTTCGCCCGAGCCTTCCGCCTTCCGTTGGATTGCCTTGGCGCCGACACCGAGATGGATAGTCGGGGTCAGCTCGATACCCTGCTTTTCGAAGGAACGGCCATCGATGCGGATGTCGAGACCGGCAACTGCCAGATGCCGATTCTGGCAGGCAAACCAGCCGTCGCGAAAGACATTGAAATCATCCAGTCTTCCAGCCCAAAGCTCATAGACGATCTTGCCGCTGTCGTTGCGGAGGGGATTGCCGTCCGCTCCGAGCACGGGCACTTTCTTGGCACCGAAACCGTCTTCCGTCAGCGGCCGCAATGTGGTCATCAAATGGACATGCGGATTGCCAGGCGCATCGTGGAAGACCCAATCGGCCACCATGCCCTTGTCGATGACATGCCTTTCGACAAAATCGCGGACAAGCTCGATATTCTGCTTAGCCGAGAGTTCGATCGGCAAGGCGATCGTCACGTCCTTGGCAAGCTGTGCGTCAGAGCGCTTCTCGAAATCCTCGACCTTGTTCCAGAAGGCTTCCGACGCAGATGATACCGAGCGGTTGGCAATGATTTCGCGTAACCACCCCGGCGCGTCGACTGGAATGACAAACTCCTCATGAAGCAGACCCTGCTTCCGGCTGTAGTCGATCGTCCGGGCTTCCCGCTCATATTCCATCTTGGTGCAATGGCGGTAGGCAGCCGACAGCACTGCGCTGCGGCCGGACCCGCGGGCAACGATCGTGACTGAAAAATGCGGGACGGTCACTGTGAAACCAGCTCCTTCGAGCAATCGAATTCAATAAGCTCGTCAGGAGCGGCGGCCCGAAAAGGCCAAGCGCAGAGCGTCGCGTCAGCGACGTATAATTGCGCCCTTCGGATCCGCTCCTTCGGAACGGTCGGGATCATGCTCAAAGGTGTTGGCTGCGCCAACTCGCATATCTGTCAGTAGATCATCTCGCCAATCTGCGGGACCTTTCTGCTTGAGGAAGTCGAAACCGCATGAAGGGCCGATCGGGAATGAAAAAACCGTCTGCAAGAATTCGCGAAGAAATCGTCCGTCTCCAGGAGCAGTTGAAGCAAGCCGAAACGCGGGAGGCCGAGCGCATTGGTCGCGTCGCTCTCAAGGCTGGGCTAGGCGACATGGAAATCGAGGAGTCTGACCTTCAGACGGCATTCGAAGGTCTCGTCAAACGATTTTGCGGGACCAGACCCGCGTCGACAGAAAAGGACAAAAGCGGGGCAGGTGGAACCCCGCAAAGCGCGTCGAACCGACCTGAAGCAGATCAAGTCAGCACTGGCGAGGATTGATCGGATGCAGCGCGCAAGAAACTCGCAAGCGCGGAAGAAGGATACACGCGACAAGATCGAACTCGGGAGCCTGATTGTCAAGGCGGGCCTTCGCTACGAGAATCGCGCACTTCTTCTCGGCGCTCTGATCGATCTCAATCGCCGTCTCGGGATCGACGATGGCGAGCGAGCGCGACTGATGGCCATCGGCAACGAGGCATTCCTCCATGACAGCAAATAGGGTGGTGCTCTTCTTCATACCGATCATGTTGATGATTGGTGTTACCGTTGGCACCACTGGCATCGAGCAATGGCTGGCAACGTTCGGCAACACCGATGCGGCCAAGGCCGCGCTCAGGCATCTAGGTATTGCCGCGCCCTTCGTCGCAAGCGGAGGCGCCGGGGTGATCGTCCTCTTCGCCGCAGGCGGCTCGGTCAACATTCGTTCTGCTGCCTGGGGCGTCGTTGCCGGAGCCGCCGCCACATTCCTGATGGCATTTGCCCGCGAGGTGATTCTCCTTTCTGTTTTTGCAAACCAATTGCCCAGAGGCAGCAGCATGGTTGCCGATCTTGAGACAGGGACGATAGCTGGGGCGGTGACTGCACTGATGACTGGATGTTTCGCGCTGAGGGTTGCGCTTCTCGGAAATGCGGCATTCCCGCGCGCCGAGCCAAGGCGTGTTATGGGCAAACGCGCCCTCCATGGGGAGGCCGACTGGATGACGATGCAGGAGGCGGCGCAGCTTTTCCCGAATAGCGGGGGCATCGTGATTGGAGAGTGTTACCGCGTCGATCGTGACGACGTTGCTTCACATCCATTTCGGGTAGACGATCCTGAGTCCTGGGGCGTTGGCGGCAAGTCGCCGCTGCTGTGCTTCGATGGATCTTTCGGATCGTCCCACGGCATCGTCTTTGCAGGGTCCGGTGGTTTTAAGACGACTTCAATCACCATTCCAACCGCGCTCAAATGGGGCGGAGCGCTTGTCGTGCTTGATTCATCGAACGAGGTTGCGCCTATCGTGATCGAACATCGCCGAAAGGCTGGCAGGGACATTCTTGTCCTCGATCCAAAGCACCCAGACATCGGGATCAATGTCCTCGACTGGATCGGACGTTTCGGTGGCACAAAAGAGGAAGACGTAGCCTCGGTCGCATCTTGGATCATGAGCGAAAATGGGCGAGCACAGGGCGTGCGCGATGACTTCTTTCGTGCTTCGGCACTTCAGCTCCTCACCGCAATCATTGCCGATGTCTGCCTGTCCGGCCATACGAAGAGCGAAGAACAGACCCTTCGCCAGGTACGCAGCAACTTAGCGGAACCGGAGCCGAAACTGCGCCAGCGATTGAAGGAGATTCACGACAACTCCAAATCCGATTTCGTGAAGGAGAACGTGGCCTCTTTCGTGAACATGACACCGGAAACCTTCAGCGGTGTCTATGCGAATGCAATCAAAGAGACGCATTGGCTTTCCTACCCAAACTACGCTGCGCTGGTATCCGGATCGAGCGTTATGACAGATGCGATTGCCGACGGCGACACGGATGTTTTCATCAACATCAATCTCAAGACGCTCGAAATGCACTCCGGGCTTGCGCGCGTCATCATCGGCACGTTCCTGAACGCCATCTACAATCGGGATGGCAGGATGAATACGCGCGCGCTCTTCCTTCTTGATGAAGTGGCACGCCTTGGGTACATGCGAATTCTAGAGACGGCGCGAGACGCTGGTCGCAAGTACGGCATTACCCTGATGATGATCTACCAGTCGATCGGTCAGTTGCGTGAAACCTACGGTGGCCGTGATGCATCAAGCAAGTGGTTTGAGAGCGCAAGCTGGCTTTCCTTTGCGGCGATTAATGATCCTGAAACGGCAGATTACATCTCACATCGCTGCGGCATGACCACGGTAGAGATCGATCAAGTCAGCTTGAGCTCCCAGTCACGCGGATCCTCGCGCACGCGATCGAAGCAACTGGCGCCGAGGCCACTGATTCAGCCGCACGAAGTTCTTTGCATGCGAGCCGACGAGCAGATCATCTTTACCACCGGCAAGCCACCCCTTCGCTGCGGCCGCGCCATCTGGTTCCGACGTGAGGACATGCGGCAATGCGTTCGGGCGAGCCGGTTTTCAGTCGCGTCGGGCGGACCCTGAAGGTGAGCTCGAAATAGCCCGCGTCGCCTTGCGACATCACTGAAATGAATCGGTGAGCCGGAACCGATTCAAAACTGTCGTTGGACCCGGAATCTCCAAAGCGCGATTCTGTGTGCATGATCTCGCAACCCTACAAACTCTACATCGAGCGCACCGATCCGACCCGCAACATGGCTCGCTTTTATGCCATGTCGATTGACGCTACTCTGTTTGGTGACGTTTGCCTCACCCGTCGATGGGGACGTATAGGCGCCAAAGGACAGACAATGACCCACCATTTCGAGCGAGAGCACGATGCGGTGGTGCTCTTTCTGGACCTGATCCGGCTTAAGCGAAAGAGAGGGTACGCCACGGTCGCCAGTGGGCGTCGCTCATCCTGAAGACGACTGAAGAGCAAAGGACCTCGCGTCAGAATTCTGACTGCCAGCTTTAAGCACGACGCGCGGAAGGCATCGTCCCTAATCGCGATGAAACGAGAGCCGCAGCAAATGTGCACCGGGTCGCACTCGAGACGAAAGTGAGCGCCCTAAGGGTGGTGGCTCGACTTGCACGATATCTAACTGTTCGGCCATGGCGACGGCAAGCTCTGCTCTGGCAATTTCGAGCTCGGCTACGATTTGACGACGCCCAGCAGCCCAACCTGCATTGCGGAGTTCGGCGCGCAGTTCTTCGATCTGCTGTTCGATAAAATTGGTCATCGTTTCGTCTCCTGAAGTTCGTGAAGGACGACAACCGCTGCCAGTGAGGCGATAGATGGGGCAGGGGATCGCATCAATTCCGATGCCGCCAGCTGGTGGGAAGCCTATTTCAAGAGGCTCCGCACAATCGGGAAAACCGCTCATTGTCGGGGAGCTGACAGCCGATCAAGCTTTATTGGGCAGCTATACTCCCTCTGTTCGCAGCAACGGCTGGAAACCGGCTCCGCCTTGTGGCGGAGCCGGGTCACTCGCTAGTCCCGGTTCGGGCGGGACCAGATAAGGTGGAGGCCTCCTCCGCCTTCGACTTCGGCGAGTGTCGCGTAAATCGGGGCAGCAAAGCTCGGGTCGTCAAGTTTGACGGAGAGGTAATCCCGGCCCTGCTCGGAGGTCTTTTGCCAAGCAGCGCCCAACTCGACATTTCCAGCATAGATGCGGAAGTGAGGGCCCTTTTCGGAGGGAGTCTCGACCCGGGAGATGCGAGCCTTGAGATTGAGGGCGAGAGTGCGGATCGAACCCGTAAATCCGTTCTCGGTGGAGGTGAAGGTGCCGATGGTTGCCATTCTAAGTTCCTTTCGTTGTTTCCGGCCGCGCCCATCGCGGCCTCGATGACAGTCACGAGTCCGTAGACGATCGGACCGCACCTATTTGGCCGAAATGAAACGGAGGGCGGCAGTCGCATGTTTGTTAGTGGGCGAGGAATGACGTCGAAACGGGAAGGAGTAAGAACACGCGACTGCCGTTGGGGAGATCGATCGAGGCGAAGCCGTTCTAAGGTTAGGCACGTCTCATCGCGGTCGCAGACGGAGCGCCAACAATCCATGAAGGGAACTTGGGTCTGACGGCCTCGAATAAACGGTCTGTTCCGCTGACGACTACCCGCCTATTCCATGTCGCGGAGCCTTTCCTTCACGAATTCGATGAAGCGTTGGGTCTTGGCGGGGAGCAGCCTCGTTTCGGTAACCGCATAGACGGGACTGACGGCCCCGACCCACTCGCCAAGCACCCGGCGCAGCCTTCCTGCCGCAAGGTCGTCCGCCACCACTTTCTCAGGGAGGAACGCAATGCCCATGTTCAATGCGGCGAGCTTGCGGATCATCGCGACACTATTTGTGCGGTAACCGCTCGAGGCGCGCACATCGATGGACTCGCCCGCTTTGTGCAGCGTCCATGTCGACTGCGTTGACATCGCGAGGCAGTGATGCCTTGCCAAGTCCATTGGCGTGCCCGGCTCTCCATGCTTGTCGAGGTAAACGGGAGAGGCATACAGCCGCGGTGACACCCTGGCGATCACCCTTGTGATAAGCCCCGCTGCATCGGGCGCTCCCATGCGGATTGCCAGGTCGAAAGGTTCGCCCACGAGGTCGACGTTGCGCGGCGTAAGGTCAAGGTCGAAGGTGATTCCCGGATATTTCTCGCTGAACTCCGGCAGCAGCGGGGCGATATAGGTTGTGGCAAAGTCGACCGGAAGCGACACCCTCAGTACGCCACTCGGCTGGGCCACCATGTCGCCCAGCTCCTCGTGAGCGATTCGCGCCTCCTCGACGATCCGCCTGCTTCGCTCGTAGTACAGTTGGCCCGCTTCCGTAAGCTCTACCTTGCGGGTGGTTCGATGAAGCAGACGCAGCCCGATCGATTGCTCGAGTATGGCAATGCGGCGGGATAGAGTCGAGTTCGGCATGCCGATCACGTCTGCCGCCCGCCTGAAGCTGTTGGCTTTTACGACTTCCACGAAAAGAGCCATGTCGTCCAGAAAAAGGGCCATTATTCCACCGGTTGAGCAAAGGTGTTTCGGAGAGGCACTTTTATCCCAGAAATAATGGATTGCAACCGCGACAGGGCTGGCATGAAGAGCACGTCCCTGTCGCGGCAGATGCTTCAGGCCGTCATGCCTTCCATTACCACCTGAACGATCTGCGAGCCTTCTGGAGAAGTCCAGTTGCCAGCAAGTTCCGCGATAACCTGGTTGGTGCTGGTCAGGGTGACGCCGTTCTTCTCCATGCGCCGTAGCGCCATGTCGTCGGCGATCTGCGACGGCGACCCGCCCGCGTCGGCCACGACCTGAACCTGAAATCCCTGCGAAACCAACGTCAGCGCCGGGTATACTGTGCAAACGTCGTTGGTGACGCCCGCGAGGATCAGGTTTTTTCTTCCCGTTCCCTTCACTGCGGCCGCGAAGTGTTCATCGTCCATGGCATTGACGATGCCCAGACGCTTGATGCGGCCGTTAAACTCGTTCGGAAGAATCTCACCGAGCTCCTCGAGGAGAGGGCCCTGGGCATATTCCTCCATGCTCGACGTGAGGACGACTGGCATTTTGAGAATCTTCGCTGTCTTGGCGAGCATCAGCGCATGTCGTTTCATGGTTTCAAAAGGAAGAGATTTGACCCAACCCATTGTTCCAACCTGATGGTCGATCAGGAGCATTGCGGAGTTCTCTCCGGTAAAGCGTTCGTACATATCGGTTCTCCTTGCGTAAGATGAAATGCGGCTTGTCCGCTTTCATGAACCACAAGATGCGGTAGCGCGGATCCTAATCAATGTGGGCGAAACTGGATACATTGCTTCAAAAATGGAGCAATTCTATTCTGCGGCCACGCGCCCACGGTTCGGCCCAAAAATGGGTATTGATCCAATTGTGAAGCAGTCTTTTCCAATTTGATAGCTATTATCCCAAAAACGAAATCCCTAACTTGGTGGCAAGACGACAGGAGATCTCCTCGTCTTCAAGCGAAACCATGCCGCCCAACTGTGGTGCGGCCGATAGTTAGATGGAGCACTACATGACCGATATCTGGTCCCCGACTCGGGTAGGAACGATCGACCTCAAGAACAGGCTCGTACTCGCTCCGATGACACGCAGCCGTGCCCAGTATGACGGAACACCCGGACCACTGGCAGCCGAATACTACGCTCAGCGTGCCGGCCTCGGACTTCTCATCAGCGAGGGCACGCAGCCTTCCGACGATGGGCAGGGCTACACCATGACCCCTGGCATCTACAACGATGCGCATGTCGAGGGCTGGCGCAAGATCACTTCCGCCGTGCATGCAGAAGGATCGCATCTCTTCATCCAACTGATGCATGTCGGGCGCACGTCGCACCCGGACAACACGCCGCATCACCGACAGGCGCTCGCACCATCGGCGATCGCGCCGAAGGACCAGATCTTCACCATGACGGGAATGCAGCCCGTTCCCGAGCCGCGCGAAATGACGGCAGAAGACATCCGGCAGACGATCGCCGACTTCCGCAACGCCGCCCGGCATGCGGTCGCCGCAGGTGCAGACGGCGTCGAAATCCACGGTGCAAACGGCTACCTGATACAGCAGTTCTTCGCACCGAACGCCAATCATCGTGCCGACCAGTACGGCGGTAGCATCGAAAACCGGGCGCGCTTTGCCATCGAAATCGCTCAAGCGATCGCAGCGGAAATCGGGCCGGAGCGGACCGGCATCAGGCTGTCTCCCGGTGCCACTCTCGGCGGCCTGGATGAAGGTGCAGACGGTCCCGCTCTCTACCGCTACCTGATCGCGGAGTTGAACAGGCTTAAGCTCGCCTATGTCCACATCATGCATCTGGGCAACGAGCAATTGCTCTCGGACATCCGGCGGCTTTGGCACCAGGCCCTTATCGTCAATCGCCCCGGACGTCCTCTCGACGAGGTTGGCTCCGATGTCGAGATCGGACTGGCAGATCTCGAGTCCTATGGCCAGCATGCGCTTGCCAATCCCGACTTCGCGGAGCGGCTCAAGAGCGGCGCAGTCATGAATACGGCTGACCGAAACACATTCTTCGGAGGGGATGCCCGAGGCTACACCGACTATCCCTCTGGAACGGCGGCCGCGTAATGTTTCACGTCAAGCTAGACCGATCGGTCAAGCGCGGGCACAGGAGCGGGGAGTTCGGGATTGAGGTTCTCTATCCCGGCCTTCCGCTGGACGGCGACGACAGCGGAATTGGCGCGATTGGAAGAATCGACCAGGCCAAAATCGAGCCGGGCGGATTCATCCCGATGCACCCCCATCGCGATGATGAAATCCTTACCTACGTCCGCCAAGGAACGATGCTGCATCGGGACACCGCCGGTCATCAGGAGATCGTCACTAACCAGCGCCTGATGCTGATGAACGCGGGCCACACTTTCCAACATGAGGAACTCATGCTGGGCGAGGAGAACATAGAGGCGCTCCAGATCTTCATGCGTCCGCGGTCTCCAGGCCTCGAGCCGAAGGTTCAGTTCCATGATTTCGGCGAGCCTCTCAGTGTCAACCGATGGCGCATGATTGCCGGCCCGGATGGCGAGGCCCCGTTGGAGTTCCGTACTTCGGCCTGGGTGCATGACATGCGTCTGAAGGAGGCCCAACTTTCCTCGCTTCCCGTGGAACCCGTCGAGGGAGCGGCCAGGCTGCTCTACGTTTTTGCCGGACGTGTGGTCTTAGATGGTGTCGAACTTGTCAGCGGCGAGAGTCTCCTTCTTGACGAACGAACTCTCCAGATAAGCGCGCAACAGAATACGGACCTCTTGCTGTTCACGACGGACATGAGAGCTCCCGTCTTCGCAGGAGGGATGTTCAGCGGAAACGTTCGATGAGGTCTCAGAGCACTCAGTGCCCGGCGTGCCAATCGGTGCGCCGGGCTGCCAGATCAACTTCACGAAAGAGAATGTAATGACACTGGGCACTGCATAAGTTCCGCTTCGATTGCGCTTCGCGTCAGGTATTATTATCGTTTTATTTCAGATACTTATCAAAAAGCGGCATAACAGGAATTATGGAACTTCTTTCTCGCACCGGCGATTCCAAGAGCTTCGGCGGAGCCATTGGTTTCAGCGGTTCCGACCTCCGATCCTTGACGGATGGGCGATCAGTGTCTCGACGATTGCCGAAGCTTCGCCTGGCGCGTTCGAGACGATGTTGAGCGCGCCCGCCGGCCGCTGCAACCCGACCGTCTCAACACTGTCAACAAGCTCGCGAAAAGAGTTCTTGCTGCGCACCCGAGGATTGAGAAGGTTGATACTGTCGACATTGAGAAGGTTGATACTGTCGACGGGGATGATGTCCACCGTACGGGTCTGTTCTTCCATCATGCGACCTCCTTGATAGGGCGTTATGCCAGGGGCAAGAGCGGTTCCAGATCGTCGAAAGGAAGGCGACCAGCATGATGGCCATTCGCCTCCGCCGTGCGAACCTGTCCTATGATCGATCGTACGGTGATGGAACGGGCGCGATCTGACGGCAGTCGCACCAGCGATGGAGAGGGACGGAACCAGAATGTCATTCGTCGGAGGGCCATTCGAACGAAACAAGTTTGTTGTGCTCTCCGAGCCGAGGCGAACGTCGGGTGAGCGAAAGCTCTGCACCGGAAAAGACAATCGGAGTCCTCAATCCTGGGACGCCATCGTTCCCGAGCACCATTTCACGGTGGCGAACCTGCGGATCAGCGAACACGTCGTTTAGTGCATTGATCGGCCCAGCCGGCACCCCGACGGTTTCGAGCACTGACAACAATTCGTCTCGCGTCATCGTCCTCGTTCTATCTTCCAGAATTTGGGTGAGCTCCTGGCGATTTCTCACTCTTTCGGCATTGTTGACGAAGCGCGGATCACCGGCAAGGAACGGCACGTCCAGCGTTGAAGCTAGGCGAGCAAATTGAGCGTCATTACCACAAGCAACTATGACGTATCCGTCGGAGACCGGGAAGACTTGGTAGGGCGCAATATTCGGATGGGCATTACCAAGCCGCACCGGTGAGACACCCGTGGCCAGAAAGTTCATCCCTTGATTTGCCAGTACTCCGACGGTGCTATCGAACAACGCCATGTCGATGTGCTGGCCCCTGCCCGTCTGGTTTCGCATCAGTAACGCAGATTGAATGGCGATTACCGAATAGAGACCAGTAAAAATATCGGCAAACGCGACCCCCATTTTTTGGGGCTGGCCATCTGGTTCACCAGTCAGATGCATCACTCCCGCCATACCTTGCACGATAAAATCGTACCCCGCACGGTGGGCATAGGGTCCAGTCTGGCCAAACCCGGTAATTGAGCAATAGATCAGGCGAGGGTTTTCTCGGCTGACGGTCTCATAGTCGAGCCCGAACTTCTGCAGACCGCCCACCTTGAAGTTCTCAATCACTATATCAGCCTGGGCGATCAGTTCCTTCACCCGTTGCAGATCCGATGGCGATTGGAAATCTGCAACTACGCTCATTTTTCCGCGATTGCAGGAATGAAAGTAGGCCGCAGCTCGTTCGGCCTCAGTGCCAATAAACGGAGGTCCCCATCGACGGGTATCGTCGCCTTCCGGCGCCTCGACCTTGATCACGGTGGCGCCGAGATCGGCAAGCGTCTGCCCTGCCCACGGTCCTGCAAGGATTCGGGCGAGTTCCAGAACACGCAGCCCTTCTAGTGGAGAGGACATTCTTGTTTCCTCAGAAGAAGGCCTGCAGCCCGGTCTGGGCACGGCCGAGTATGAGTGCATGGACGTCGTGAGTGCCCTCGTAAGTGTTGACCGTCTCGAGGTTCTGTGCATGGCGCATTACCTGGTACTCAATCTGAATGCCGTTGCCTCCATGCATGTCGCGCGCCGTACGCGCGATATCCAACGCCTTTCCGCAGTTGTTGCGCTTGACCAGCGAGACCATTTCGGGCGCGAACCTGCCTTCGTCCATCAGCCTACCGACGCGAAGAGAGGCTTGGAGGCCCAGGGCGATCTCCGTCTGCATGTCTGCGAGCTTCTTCTGGAAAAGCTGCGTGGCCGCGAGTGGGCGACCAAACTGCAGTCGGTCCAAGCCGTATTGGCGAGACCGCGTCCAGCATTCTTCCGCGGCGCCCAAGACTCCCCACGAGATGCCATATCTCGCGCGGTTAAGGCATCCAAAGGGGCCTTTCAGGCCCGAAACGTTGGGTAGCAACGCCTCTTCCGTAACTTCGACGCCGTCCAGAACGATCTCGCCCGTGATGGAGGCGCGAAGCGACAGCTTGCCGCCGATTTTGGGCGCCGAGAGGCCCTTCATACCTTTTTCCAGGATGAAGCCGCGAATCTCGTTGTCATGGGCCTGGGACTTGGCCCACACTACGAATATGTCGGCTATTGGGGAGTTCGAGATCCAGGTTTTCGAACCGCGAAGGCGGTATCCGCCATCAATCCTTTCCGCCCTGGTTTTCATTCCGCCGGGGTCTGAGCCTGCATCGGGTTCCGTTAGCCCGAAGCATCCGATCAATTCGCCCGACACGAGCCCCGGCAGGTATTTCTGGCGCTGTTCGTCTGAGCCGTAAGTGTAGATTGGATAGATCACGAGCGAAGACTGCACGCTCATCATAGACCTAAATCCGGAATCCACCCGTTCGATTTCCCGCGCGACGAGTCCGTACGACACATAGTTCGCTTCGGCGGCGCCATATTTTTCCGGCAAAGTGACGCCAAGAAGGCCAGTCTCTCCCATCTTCCGAAACAGCGCGGGATCCGTGTGTTCATGCAGATAAGCTTCGTCAACGATGGGACGGAGTTCGCTGTCCGCGAACGATTTGGCGGTGTCGCGGATCATCCGTTCTTCTTCGGACAACTGATCATCGAAAAGAAGTGGATCGTCCCATTGGAAGTGCGCTTGCGTACTCATTTCAGCTCCCGGTTTGTGGCTCCGAGCCTCCCCTATCCTTCGCCGACGCACAAACCATATTTACTCAAGCTGCTTTGAGTAATATGCAAAACAGATGAGCACTTTTCAGCGCCGCCTTATCCCCTCCACCGCTGCACTCACGGCCTTCGATTGCGTCGCCCGTCTGGGGAGCCTGTCGGCCGCCGCCGCCGCGCTTGACCTCACCCCTGGCGCGATAAGCAGACAGATCGCTTCTCTAGAAGAGCAACTGGGAACTATACTCGTCGTTCGTAACAACAAGGGCGTCAACCTCAGCCAGAAGGGTGAGCAATATGCGAAGGGCGTCGCCGAGGTCATCGAGAAGATCCGATTGATTTCGTTGGAAGCTATGGCTCAGGGCACCGCTAGCACCCTAAAACTCGCGATTCCGCCTACGTTTGGAACAAGGTGGCTCCTGCCGCGCATCCCTGATTTCGTCGAACGGCATCCCGATGTCACGATCAACTTCTCCACTCGTATCGGGCAGTTCGACTTCGGAAAGGAGGAGCTCGATGCCGCGATACATGTGGGCCGACCAGATTGGCCGGGATGCGACTGTCAGCTTCTCCTGAAGGAAACTGTTGTGCCCGTATGCAGCCCGGAATTCCTGCAGCGAAATCCATTCGACGGCCCCTCCGCACTCCTGCGGATCCCGCTCCTGGAAATGGCCTCGCGGCCTCAGGCGTGGAGGCTGTGGTTTTCACATTTTGGTATAACGGAGCGATATCGCGAAGGCATGCGGTTCGAGCAGTTTATCAACGTTTCCCAAGCATGCCGTGCTGGCTTGGGCGTGGCGTTGATGCCATCATTCCTTATCGCCAGCGAGCTCGAAAGCGGCCGATTGGTGAAGGCCCTCGACTTGCCCGTAGACAGTCCGGTGTCCTACTATTTCGTGTGCCCCATCGAGAAGGCCAACGACTCCTCTGTGGGCAGATTTAGGTCTTGGTTGTTCGACCGCGTCGAGGCTTTCAACAAGTCGCCCAAGTGAGTGTCCACCCGCCGCAGGCAGGGTCCGCGACGGATGGACGGAGAGTGCTTCATCCGACTATGCGACCGAAGCCGCTTCCGACGCGATTGCTGCCTCGATCGACTCTTCGATGATGTCGAGACCCTCTTCGAGTATCTCGTACTCGATTGTCAGCGGGGGAAGCAGGCGGATGACGTTCTGGCGCGTGCCGCAGGACAGAAGGATAAGACCACGACGCTCCGCTTCAGCGACAATTCGGCTTGTCAACGATGGCGACGCGGCCTTTGTCTCCCGGTCGTCCACGAGTTCGAAAGCGATCATTGCTCCCAAACCTCGGACGTCACCAATGCGCTCCATTCCCTGTCGCTCCGCCACAGAACGAAGCCGCGTCATAGCTCGACGCCCTATTTCAACCGCGCGTTCGCGAAGCGCCTCATTATTGATTACGTCAAGCACGGCATTTGCTGCGGCTACGGCAAGGGGATTGCCGGCGTAGGTTCCACCCAGACCACCGGGATGGGCGGCATTCATTACGTCGGCTCTTCCAGTCACCGCCGACAACGGAAAGCCGCCGGCTAGCCCCTTGGCCAACGTGACGAGATCAGGCTTTACGCCGGAGTGCTCGATACCGAACATCTTGCCCGTTCGGGCCATGCCGGCCTGCACCTCGTCAGCGATCAGAAGTATGCCGTGGCGATCGGCAAGTTCGCGCAGTTTCACAAGGAATTCGGTCGGGGCGATGTTGAAGCCGCCTTCTCCCTGGACCGGCTCGATAATGAAGGCGGCCACCCTCTCAGGATCCACGTCGGCAGCAAAGAGGCGCTCCAAACCCGAGAGTGCTTCTTCGACCGAGATGCCAACGTAAGCGTTAGGGAATGGCGCATGATATATTTCGGGGGGAAAAGGTCCGAAGTTCTTCTTGTACGGAACGACCTTGCCGGTGAGCGCCATCCCAAGCATCGTGCGGCCATGAAACGCGCCTGAGAATGCGACAATTCCAGAGCGCCCCGTGAAGGCACGGGCGATCTTGACGGCATTTTCCACGGCCTCTGCGCCAGTCGTCACCAGCATGGTCCGGTTTTCAACACCCGTCGGAGCGATCGCGTTCAGATGTTCCGCAAGACGCACATATCCTTCATAGGGCGCAACATGGAAACATGTATGGGTAAACTTCAGCGCCTGATCGGTGACCGCCTGCATCACGACAGGATGCCTATGACCCGTATTGTTCACCGCGATACCAGCTGCGAAATCAATGAACCTGTTGCCATCGACGTCCCAAAGCTCGGCGTTCTGCGCTTTCTCGACGAAGATGTTGCGTGTGCCGACGCCGGTTGCGACGGCCGAGTTCTGGCGCGTTTTTAGTTCCATAGAGGCGGTCATGCCGTGTCTCCAATTTTCGATGAAAAGAAGGAGCCAGAAGGAGGTAGAGTCCGTCTGGCTCTCGAAGCATTAGTCGATGCTCAGCCACACGGACTTGGTCTGACTATACTGCGTAAGTGCCTCCAGGCACTTGTCGCGACCGTTGCCCGTCTGCTTGAACCCGCCCCAGATCGAGGTCATGTCGCCGTGGTCGAAGCAGTTGACCCAGACGACGCCAGCTTCGACGTCGCGTGCGAACCGATGAGCTTTCCCGACATCACGCGTCCATATCGAGGCAGCGAGCCCATAGATCGAGTCATTCGCGATTTCGACAGCTTCTTCCGCGCCACTGACCGGAATGATGGTCGCGACGGGTCCGAAAATCTCCTCACGCGCGATCTGCATCGAGTTGTTCACACTGGTGAACAGCGTTGGCTCGACGTAAGCACCCGCTGAAAGTGACGACGGTGTGCCGCCGCCGAATTTCAGCACGGCGCCCTCCTTCTTACCAATGTCGATGTAGTTCAACACCCGCGCTTGATGAGACGAGGTAACGAGCGGGCCAATCGTGGTCGAGGGATCGAGCGGGTCGCCGAGTACGAAATTCTCGCGCGTCTTGGCTGTGAACCGTTCAACGAAATCATCGTGGATGTTCTTTTCCACCAAGATGCGGGAGCCAGCGTTACATACCTCGCCCTGATTGCCGTAGATTCCGTTCACCGCGTAAGTGACGGCTGTATCGAGATCATCGAAGTCGCCAAGAATGATCTGAGGCGTTTTGCCACCGCACTCGGTGCTTACCCGCTTCATGTTCGACTGGCCGGCGTAGATCATCAGAAGCTTGCCGACTTCGGTCGAACCTGTGAACCCTATCTTATCGATGTCGTTGTGAAGCGCGAGCGCCTTCCCGACTTCTTCGCCGAGGCCATGCACCACGTTGAATACCCCCGCGGGGCCGCCGGCCTCCATGAACAGTTCCGCGAGCAGATTTGCCGAAAGTGGTGACTGCTCCGCCGGTTTGAGAACGACAGAATTTCCGGTGGCAAGCGCCGGGCCGAGCTTCCATGCCGCCATCATCAATGGATAGTTCCATGGGACGATGATACCGACCACGCCGAGAGGTTGGCGGAGAATGTAGTGCAATGCACTGCTGGCAGTCGCGGTCACCGTGCCTTCGATCTTATCGACGGTCTCCGCGAAGAACTTCAACGCCATTACCGAGCCGGGAATGTCGATATTCAACATGTCCATCACGGGCTTACCCATGTCGATGCTGTCCAGCACCGCAAACTCCTCCGCATGCTGCTCGACTAGCGCAGAGAATTTCTCCAGCACTGCCATACGGTTCCTTGGGTCCATGCGCGACCAGACGCCATGCTTGAACGCCTTGCGCGCCACTCTGACAGCGTTGTCGACCTCTACCTGACCGCCTCTCGCGATGTCGGCGATGGTACCGCCGGTCGCGGGGTTGATGGTGGGGAATGTTCTGCCATCCTGCGACGGGACGTAGGATCCGTCGATGAAGTGCAAGGGCCGGAGCTTGAGTGCCCTCACCTTTTCGTGCCAGAAGGCTGTCGTGTAAGTTGCCATGTCCATAGCCGTTCTCCTTTAGCTAACTGTTTATTTTTCGATCTCGTAGAAGGACCACCGAGGCGACCACCGTCACGAACGAAGCTGCTACGATCAACGTGCCGACCGCGTTGATTTCAGGCGTGATCCCCCGCCGAAGGGTCGAATAGATGTAGATGGGAAGCGTCACATCTCGGCCCGTCAGGAAGTACGTGACCGGGATTTCGTCGAACGACAGCGTGAAGCAAAGAAGTGCCGAGCCGACGACCGACGTTTTGATATTGGGCAGCGTCACGCGCCAGAACGTTTCGAGCGGCGCCGCTCCGAGGTCGGAGGAAGCCTCAAGCATACGGCTGTTGAGCTTCGAAAGTCGCGCGAGTACCTGCGACACCACTACTCCCAGCAGAGCCGTGGAATGGCCAATGACCACAGCGAAGAGACTCTGGGGTATACCGATCTGCTTGTAGAAGTTCAGCATCGCAATGCCGGTTACGATACCTGGTAGGCTGAGCGGCAAAAGTATGACGTTCTGGAAAAGCTTCCGCCCTGGGAAGTTATACCTGTCGATCGCCAATGCCGCCGTCACTCCGACGGTCACGCTGACTGCGGTGGCGAACAACGCGACTAGAAGACTGTTCTTTAGCGCGGCCAACATCTGTCCATTCGAAAGAAACGCCTGATACCAACGCAAGGTGAAGCCTGAGAGCGGAAAGGATGTCACTGCGCTATCATTGAACGAGAACATCACGAGGATCGCGATCGGCACATAAAGAAACGCCAGAACGAGAATGCTCACGCCTGCCAGCCCGCGCTGCCACCATTGAAGAGTGCGCATGTTTTCTCTCCTATCGCATGTCGAGCTGGCCGACGCGATCGAACCTGCTGGAAATTCTGAGGACGACGAGCACGAGGATAAGAACAAGCGTCGCGAGCGCAGATCCGAGAGGCCAATTCAGCGCCGCTCCGAATTGTGTCTGAAGCAGGTTGGCGATCATGGTTCCGTCGGGTCCTCCCACCAGGACTGGGGCGACGAAATCGCCAAACGACAGGCAGAAAGTCATAGTCGCGCCGGCAGCGAGACCCCCGATGGAAAGCGGGAAAATGACCCGCCAGAATGTTTGGAATGGCCCGACACCCAGGTCTTCGGACGCCTCAACGAGAGCTTTCGGGATATTGTCCAGTACCGTAAACAGCGGCATCACCATGAACGGTATAAAAATGTAGACCAGCGTGATGACCATCGAGGTCTGGTTATACAAGAACGCAGACAGTGGCTCCCGGATAAGTCCGACGGAAATCAGGAGCGAGTTCACAGCGCCGTTCGTGCCGAGGATAATCTTCCAGGTGTACGCTCGAAGCAGGTAGGAAACCCATAGCGGAACGATCACCGACATGTAGAGCAGACTGCGCAAGGCGCCGGAAGTAACAGTGAAAACCAGGAAATACGCAAGCGGGTAGGCGAGCATCGTCGAGAGGATCGTGACGAGTGCGGCGATCTTCAACGTCCGGAGAATTACAGTCACGTATTGCGGGTCGCTGAAGATCTGGGAGAAGTTCCCCCATTGGAAGTCAGGCACGAACAACGGAAACTGCCGCGTCCAGAAACTCACGGAAATCATGATCGCGTAGGGTATGATCATAAAGATTAAAGCCCAGGCGAACGGGCCGGCGAACAGTGCGGCGAATGACCGGAAGTTTCGGCGAACCACCATGTTCATCGCGCTTCCTCCAGGAAGAACATCACATCGCGGGGCTCTACGTGAAGCTTGACGGGGGATCCCGGTTCCAAGGCGAAATATCGTGCAGCAGCACGAGGAACGTCGGCAAAGAAGGGCTTGGTGTCGTCCACGAGCGTGAATTCGAGACGCACCCTGTCGCCGTGAAAAAGGCTGTCGACCACTCTTGCTTCGATCTCATTTGCTCCGGCCACCGGATCGAGCCGCAGCCGTTCCGGCCTTATTCCGAGTTGGACGCGCGTGCCCGGACATGCGGCGACATCCGCCTGGCCGGCGATGCGCTCTCGCTTTAAGATCAAGCCGTTTTGAAGAGTGAATGCTTCCGTGTCTTTCGATCGTGACTGGAGCGTCGCGGGAAACAGATTGGATGCGCCGATGAAGTCCGCGACGTAGGTCGTTCTCGGATTATCGTACAGGTCGGTGGGCGCTCCCGTCTGCACGATACGCCCTTGTTGCATCACGACGATGCGATCAGAAAGAGCGAGTGCCTCATCTTGATCATGGGTCACCATCAAGAATGTTATCCCGAGCTCGCGATGTAGCCGTTTTAGTTCGACCTGCATGGACTCGCGGAGCTTCACGTCAAGAGCGGAGAGCGGCTCGTCCAGAAGAAGCACTCTCGGGCGCCTAACGATAGCTCGCGCCATCGCCACGCGTTGACGCTGCCCGCCGGAGAGCGCACCGGGACGCCGCGAACCGAACGCCTCCAAGCCCACGAGGGCGAGGGCCTGCTCGACACGGTTCGCGCGTTCCGCTCTGGGGACATTGTTCGATTTTACGGAGAGTCCGTATCCGACATTTTCCGCGACCGTCATGTGCGGGAACAGAGCGTAGTCCTGAAACACTGTATTGACGGGACGGCGATAGGGCGGGCTGGTGGTAACGTCTGAGCCGGCTATGGTAACGGTGCCAGAATTGGCCTGCTCGAAGCCACCCACCAGCCGCAGTGTCGTGGTCTTGCCGCAGCCGGACGGTCCCAGAAGAGTGACGAATTCGCCCTCGTTCAATTCCAGGTTGGTCTCATGCAGGGCAGTGAAATGGCCATAGGTTTTGGTCACGCCGTTCAGCGTCACGATTGGTCGCGAAGTCATGCGTTTTTCCGATTGATGAATAGAGTGGGATTCCGCATGCCGAGGAAGACCTCTCAGCATGCGGAATTTTCGACGTCTCAGCCCATCACGGAGCAGCCTTTACAGCGTTCCAGACCTCGAGATACTTGTCGAGCCGCTTCGGCTGCTCCCACATCACCAGGCTTTTCACGAAGCCGATGTTGCCGACCTGCCGCTCCTTCTTCAACGTTTCGTCCATGCATGACGAGACGGCCTCCGGATTCACGGGGAAGTAACCGGTAGACTGAGCAATCCCGCACTGGCCCTCTGGCGACTGCATGAACGAGATGAACTTGTAGGCGCACTCGGTGTTAGCAGACCCCTTCGCGATCATCATCGAGTCCATCCAGCCTTCCGACTTTTCTTTTGGAGTGAACTCAACCACTTTGAAGCCCTTGTTGAGGCCGTTGACGTCCTTGCTGGTGAGCCCTGTCCACGCGTTCGACACGTAGACCTCCTCATTGGCCATCAACTCGGTGAGTTCGCCGGCCGAGGCCCAGTATTTGCGAATGAGCGGCTTCTGTTCGATCAGCTTTGCCTTCACTGCTTCAAGCTGTTCATCCGTAAGGTCGTAGATGTCATTGTAGCCGAGATATCGTGCCGTCCAGTAAAGGGCCGACTTATCGTCCCACAACGAGATCTTGCCCTTGTATTTCGAATCAAACAGCACGCTGATCGAATCTGGAGTTCCAGCGACCTTGTCGGCACGATAGATCAGCGACACGGACCCCCAGATCAACGGTACGGCCCATGTCTCGCCTTCGGCGGTGACTGCGCTGGCTTTAGAAAATTCCGGATAGACTCCGTTGTACCCCTCGACTTTCGAAGTATCGATCGGATCAACAAAGCCGGCCTTCTGCATCATCGGAACGGTATCGAGCGACGGGGTGATAATGTCGTACACTCCACCGCCCGCTGCGAGTTTTGCTGCGAAGTCATCATTCGAACCGACATAGGAGGCGGTCACCTTGCAACCGGATGCCTTCTCGAACTTGGGAATGAAAGTGTCCGCCGCGTAGCCTTCCCAGGTAAGAATGTTGAGGTCTCCGGCATACGCAGTGGCCACCTGTGGCAATATTGAAGCAGTGGCTACCAACGTGGCTATTACTGTTTTCATTCTATTCATTCTTCGTTCCCCTTGTTGTTTAGAACGTCATTGAATGCGCTTGGTCTTACGAACAAGCGTGGCGACATCGATGCCGAGCGCCTTGGCGGCGCTTCTTTTGCTTCCATTCTCGGCGATGGACTTCTCGAGAACCCAGGTCTCGAACTCGTGGACGAGATCTTTGAAGGATCGCGCCATAAACGCACCTGATGCCGCTTCGACCGCGCCGGGATTCGCGCCCGCAGACGTCGCGCCCTCCAGCGGCACGCAGAAATGTTCCGGAAGCGCCACGTCGTCTGCTGCCGCGGCTGCGTTATCAATTATGTTGACTAGCTCCCGCATGTTGCCGGGATAGGGATGTGCGAGGAGGCGGTCGCGGAAGCCCGAAGACAATTTGAGCGCGGGACTTCGCCCTTGATTGATCCGTTGGAGGTGACGCTCGATAAGCAAATCAAGCAGCTCGCGATCTCCGGCCAGAGTCGGGAGAGGAATATTCACGACCGATATTCGATAGAAGAGGTCCTTGCGGAATTTTCCGGCCTCGACGAGCGCGTTCAGATCCTCGTTTGTCGCCGCGACCAAGCGTATTCGGATCCTGCGTCGCTGAGACGATCCGGCACGGCTGAAGGTCTGGGTTTCAAGAAGCGCAACGAGCTTCATCTGCGCGGAGTGGGGCAGATCGCTGATCTGATCGAGGAACAGAATCCCGCCGTCCGCCGCCTCTACGTAACCCAACTTGCCTCTTGTTGATGCGTCGAGCTCGGATCCGGGCTCGATACCGAACATTTCAATGTCGAAATTTTCAGCCGACAGCATACCGCAATTAACATGCACGAAGGGGGTGGAGTCCGCCTCGGACCGTAGAGAGAGATGCCGGGCGAACTCGGTCTTTCCAGTGCCGCTATCACCTGTCAGAAGGACCGGACTGCCGCGATCAATCGCTTTGGAGGCCCGTCTCAGCAGGTCGCCCAGGCGTTCAGTTTCAACGTACTGCGCCACTTCCGTAAGCGGCAACTCGGATTCAAACCGGAACCCTTCCGAACCTGGGGCTTTCGTAGCGCGTGCAGACTCACGCATCGTCAAGAGCGCGCCGTAGGCACCACCATCCGATGTCCTAAGGATACTGACAGACGCCACGACGCTACGCTGTGAATTTAGAACTCCGGAAACCTCGATCCGCTTTAGCTGTTGCAGCGATGCCGCCAGCTTCTGCATAACAGGTCCGGCCGTCTTGACATGCTTTCCGAGCGCCGTTCCAACCATCGCGCTCTTGGCGAGATTGAGCAGAACCTCGAGCTTGGTGTTGACCAACTTGATCGTACCGTCAATTTCAAGAAGGGCCGCGCCGTCCGGTAGAGCCTCGAGGAAGCTGGCCATCTGCGGATCGTCGATGAACGCGGGCCGAAGGCGACGGGGGGAAAGAGTTGCGACGTCGTTGCCATAAAATTTCATCGTCCGTCCTCCATCACGGCGGTACGCGCACGGCGACGGGCCTTGCGACGGGCTGTAAGAACGTAGCGACGTATCTCTCCCTCGATGCCTGCCGCCCGAAAGCGCCATATCTCCTTCGAGCCATCGGCAGCCGTCACCGCAAGATCGCAGCCGTAGTCCTCTTCGCTTCCGTCAACCGCTGCCTGCCGCAGCCGTGCTGCCACATCCCTGCCCTCGACAAAGTGATCGACAGGCTTGCCTAAAATCTGTTCTGCCGACCGGCCCCAAGCAGACTCTGCAGCAGGATTCGCGGCAAGGACCTTCCCCTCCTCGGACATGACGAGTATCGGATCCGGCGTGGCGCTCAGGATGTCGAGCATCGTAGCGGCCCTATCGGAGAGTTGCTGCTCGCGGCGACGATGTGGACCAATATCGCGTGTTGTTCCCCACAGGCGCACGAGGAGACCGTCCTTGATGGCTGCCCGGAAGTCGTTCTCGACGAGCATCTCAGAGCCGTCGTGCCTGCGGTCGATCGCCGCGGCGTGATCGAGGCGATAGTTCGATCGCACCAGGTCGCGGATCATCTGTCGGTTCACATTGGTGTCCGGAAAATAGCGCGATACCGGCTGTGTGTTGAAATCGAGAGACTCAGGCACGCCATAGAGTCGAGCCATGGCGTCGTTGCACGCTCGCCAGCGGCTTTGATTGGAGAAAACGCGGTCCACTATCTCATCTTCGGCGAGCGAGACGTCGATTGGCTCGAGGAACTCGATGCACCAACACGCCTCGGTAGCCGCACCAATCATCTGCGAGAGAATTTCGATCCGTTCAGCAAGTTCCGGAGCGGTACCCAGAGCCGCCGAAGTCAGGGCCTGCTTGACAATGGCAATCCCCCGCTCCTTGTCGCGAAATGCCGTTGCGACCATCGGCGTCTCATCATACGCCGACGCGTTGACCCAGACCGGAAAGCTATGTGCTTCCTGTACGCCATCAGCCGCGAGCAACCGTAGGAAACTGGCAGACTCGCTGCTGTAGATTTGCTCGAGAGCAACACCGCCGTCCGCGTCGGTTGGCTCAATGGAGAGTTCGCGCGCCTCGTAGGCGTTCATTTTGACGATCCGGCCCTTTTCATCGATCCAATCGATGAAAAGCGGCACTCCATTCAAAAAGTGTGCGTTTTCTTCTGACATCATTTCTCGCTGTCGGGTCCGGTGTTGCAAGATTGCCCGGTCGACCTGGCCAACATCCAGCCATTGGTTCCGGTAAAATCAACCGCCTTCGCATAAAATCTCGAAAAATGCGTTTCCAGGGGCAAAGACGTGCGCAAAACTGCAACGAAGTTCTGCAATACTGCAACACTTTTCAAGACTTTCACATTTTTATCGGAGAATGTGCGCCGATTTTGAGTGCCCGGAAGACGAGCGCCGCAGTCGTTTCTCCTTTAAAACAGCTCAACCTTCGACCGAGAGGCGGCGTGGGTCCGGGCATCAGGTCATAGGGATGCATCCATCCGGGCCATGCCCCGAGTCTCTCCTTCCACTGAGCAATCCTGGCGCAACGGCCTAGATCCTGTGCCCTCAGGCATGAACACGTATCCGGCTAAGGATAGATCCGCGATCGTTGGCCTCTCTCTGAGAAAGAAGGCTGTGAGGGGACATGGCCAAAGCGGCGGTGACCTGCCGTCGACTGGCGGGGTGGAGTAGCTCGCAGGTAAAGGGGATTGAGGGGAAGGTTACGCCAGGATGTCGACCATCTTACGGTCGCTGCCCGGTTTCGGGAGCAGATATCACTATATGGCTTGTTTGCTGCGCACGGCTTCCGAAGGCATAGGCGCGCCCGCGTAGAGTGGATTGTGGAGAATCTGCAGACGCTGTGGTGGCCGGCGCCTTCCTGAGCGGCGAGACCTGCCAGCCTGTTCTCCTCCTTCCTCGCACAGATGGATGTGCTGGACTTCATGGAACGCCATTTCGTTGCCGAATTAAACGCAGATTCCATCGAGAAGCTGCCCATCGGTGAGCAGACACAGCGTCCAAAAAGAAAAAGCTCCTCGACGCTTATGCGGAGGAGCTTCGGTGCAAAATCCGGAGGTTAGAGAATTTGCAGATAAATCTGGTTGCGGGGGCCTGAGCCCACAGAGCCTTGTTTTTTCTCACGTCAATGTCAATCGAACCGGGGCTCCACGGATTCATGTGCTAGGAGCAAACATTCAGGATGCCAACGTCGAAGTGCGAATGGGTATTTTGAACGAGCGCATATGCCTTGGCCTGTCAGGCCGCGATCAGTAGGCGTGACCATAAAATTTTGGGTGGCTAAAGCTAAAATGCCGTCGGATTTATTCACCTGCTATTTTCGGCGAATCTGTCAAATATAGCGACCACTGTAATGGCTCCGTTTTACCGATGACCCTGCAATTTCGATTTCGCCCAGCCGCAATAGTCGCGCATATCAAGAGCGCAACGCTCGGCGCCCTTACCTCGGCGGCTGGGATGACCGCGGTCGTTTGCTTGTTAAGCCTGCTTGTCCCCGAACGTCCGTTTTGGGTAGAATTAACGGCTGTGGCGTTGATATCGGTGGCTGTTACATTTCCGCTGCAATTTGCGCTTCAACGACGCAAAAAAGCGCTTCGTGATCTCCAGAAAGAACTTCAAGACGCCCTCCACCATGATCCCATCATAGTCACACTGTGCGCCGACTCAGTTGCGACCCCCGTCGAGCATGCGATAGACCGCAGGCGCGTGAGCACCGGGGAAAACCCGGATGGCGTCATTCTCGTTGTCAGGGTCGGCAACTTTGATGAGATCGGTCGTCGCTATGGACCGCAATGGGCAGATACACTGCTTCAATCGATTGCTTGGATCGTCCATTCTTCCGTGCGCCATGGTGATCTCGTCGCCCGCGTTGCCTCCGACGAAGTCGGGATCTATCTGCCAAGTGCAACAATGGAAAATGTCGACAAAATCTGCGAGCGCATCCGCGCTCGGGTATACGAAACCACCTTCATAGCCGGACAAGAGCGGCAGATATCCGTGACGGTGCGGTTTGGCGGCACCAGGGTCGAGGACCAATCCGCCTTCCAGGCACTCAGCGAGGCTGCCAACAGCGCGGCCCTCGCGGAGGAAGAGGCTGGCCCCCTCCTTTTCCGGGAGTTGTTTTCGTGAGAGGGCTTTCGGGCCGCCGGGCATATTCGCGTTAGCAGCCTGTCGACGGCGCGCCGCGGAGTTTTGGGCGAGACGGTTCGCCGCCCCGGCGACTGCCGCGCCGCCAACCGCGTTGATCCCATAGACGCCGGCAGGCTGGTCTCGGACCGGGCCGGATCAAACTCTGGGGGTCCCAAGGTAAAAAGCTCGAGTCAAAGCGAGGCGACCTGGCCCGGTTCCCGGCTATGGCGATCCTCTTGCCACCCCACCACCGGTATTGGTTTCGGTGGCCGCGACTCCGGCTGGGCCTAAGACGCCGCAGCGCCAAACGCTGTAGACCGGTTGCGTGTCCCAGTCGTAGTAGAAGGCTGCTTCCAGCCTCCCTTCCTCCATCATCTCAGAGAAGCCGCGGCGCACGGCACGGACCGCCTCTTCCCGCTCACGGTCGTCGAGAGGGCAGGACAGCGCGGTGTTGGCAATGCCCCATTCGGTCACCCAGCACGGCCTGCCCTGCCCTTCGGACTGGCAAAAATCGAGGACCGTCGTCACGTAGCGCGCAAGTGCCGCGTTGCCTTTGCGCCCTGGGTAGACATGGATGCCGTAGCCATCGACCAGCGCGTCAATCCCCCGCCCCCGCAGCAGCGAAATAACCGCGGAGGGATCGAGCCGTTCCATGCCACGGCGATCTGCCTCGGCAGTGCCGACGTCGGAAAGCCCGGCTGAAATCAGAAGCGCGTCGCGGCTGTGGGCCGTCGCTTGCAATTCTTCCCGGGTCACGCGGACGGTGCCGATATAGGCGTCGAGGCCGCGCTCGAACGCCGAGCGATTTGCGACTTCCGAAACCCTGCGCGGCGTGCGCCGTCCGGGTTTTTCGTAGACCACGAGGTCGCCATTGTAGGCGCTGAAATTTATCTCGTTTCCGGGCTCGACGGCGTCGATGCGGATGCCCATGCCGTCGATCCGGCGAAGCGCCGCGCGCAGGTGCGCACGGTAAAGATCGAGGTCGAGATCCGAAAGCCGTTGAACGTCCCAGACGCGGCCGAAACCGGCCCGAGGGCGCGTCTCTGGCGGATAGTAGTCCTTGTTCCCGAGCTGGATCTCGAGGAGGATCTTCAGCCCGAGCCGATCCGCAATTTCGAGCGCTTCGATGCTTTTGCCCACCGGTCTCGACAGTGAAAGCCGGACATGGGTGATGCCGCTTGCCGCTATCTCCTTCAGCACCCGCTCCTGATCGGCGCGGGAAAGCCAGGCAAGGTTTACCCGGTTTATGCCGATGCGACCGGCGAGCGCATCCTCCGCGTCCGCCGGCCGCGCCGGGGCTAGGGCCCAGAGCGCTGCCAGCGCGCAAGCGAGTAGCGCGCGCAAGCGCAGCCTCGCCGTCATCTGCTCAAAGTCCGATCTGCCCCAGAGCATTTCGGAAATTCGCCTCGCAGGCGGAATAGCGGTCAATCACGGCCTGCGTGTCGATCTTTCCGAGGAAATTGGAGAGATAAGAGCGCTTGTCCACCTCCCTGTTCCAAGTGGCCGCCTCGATATAGGGGAAGCCGATGAACTCCAGCATTTCCCGCATTCGGTCATCGACCGCGATCATGAGCGCGGGCGTGCCGGCCTGCATGCCGATAATGCAGCCGTGGAAACGACGACCGAAGCAGAAATCGCGCTCGGACATCGCGGTTCGCCACTGGTTCGTGTCGAAATAGACCAGCAGCTCGTGTTTCCGCTGCCATTTCTCCGAATGCTTGTATTCTGTCCCCCCGGTGATACGCCCGCTCGCCCGATCATAGACGATGTCGTTGTCGTCGCCGGTCAGAGAGAGATTGTAAGCAACCACTTCGTCCTGGACGACATAGCTTGCGACGCTGTCGGGTTTGAGAAGCGCGTGGGCATCGACGATCGTATCGGCAACGCTGCCGAGATAGCCGCCAAAGGCGATTTTCTGGGCTTCAGACAGTCCCGGATTGGCAAGCGCCGAGAGCGAGCGCTTCATGTCGTTCGGCGAGAAGTAGAGCGACGGGCAGCCGGTTGGCTTGACGAACTTCATTCCCTGCTCTCTCAGGAACTCGGCGGTGAAATAGCCCCGCGTGAGGAAGAAGCTTTCCTTGTTTCTCAAGACCTCCAGGAACTTTAGCGTGCCAGCCGGCAGCTGCTCCTTGAGGCCCTCCTTGCGCTGAATGCCGATGCCCATCACCACGACCGGCATCTTCAGCTTGGCGAAGATCTCCGCTTCGAGATCGGCGGAATAACCCGGCCGCAGGAGATTGGCGGAGGCGAAGACACACAAGTCGAATTCGCGGTTCACGCGTTCGTAGAGCTCGTTCGAATCCCGATTGTTGGCGAGATGCCAGAACGGCAGATAGGTAACGTCATGGCCGCGCAGGCTTTCGGCCGCGCCTTCGCCGATCAGGTAGTTGCCGGTGTTGGCGATCTTCCTGACCTGCGCGATCAGGCCTTTCCTGGTCCTGGCCTCGTCGAAATAGGGCCGATAGATGACGGTCGTGCCGGAGACGTCCGCAATCGTCCGCTGCAGGTAGGATGGGATTCCCGTAAGCAAGATACGCATAGCTGTCCTCTGAACCGAAAAGAGATGGCCCTGGGGCCGCTAGAGTCCGATACCGATTTCACGTAGCGTGGTGCGGAAGGCGCGTTCACGGTCGGAGTACCGGTCGACAAGTTCGCTCGTGTTGAGCTTTGCCAGATGATCGGCCACGAACTCGGCGCGGTTCTCCGCCTTGTCGATCTCGTTGATGTCGACGGCGGGCAGGCCGGTGAAGCCGAGCATCTCACGCATGCGGTCGTCCACCGCCACCATCAGGCTCGGCACCGCCGCCTGCATGGCGATGATCGATCCGTGGAAACGACGGCCGAGATTGAAGTCCATCGACGAGGCCCAGGCGCGCCACTGGTTGGTGTCGTAGAAAGTTCGAACCTCGAACCGCTGCTTCTCCCGCTCAGTGCCGGGGTACGCCAGATCACCGATCATCAGGCCCGATGCGGAATCATAGACGCGACCCTCTTCGTTGGGCTCCACCTTCATGTCGAAGTGGAGAAACTCGTCCTGAACGACGTATTGCGGAACTGTGTCCTGTGGGGCCAGCGCATTGGCGTCGAGGATCGCATCCTGATTGCCGCCGAGGTAACCTGAAAAGATCGTCCGCGCCTTGCCGATCTTAACGCTCGACAGCTTCGTCATGGACCGGCGCATGTTGTCCGGCATGAAATAGACGGAAGGGCAGCCGGTCGGGCGCACGAAGGAGAAGCCCTGGTCCTTCAGGAAGCCGGCCGACTCGTGGCCGCGCGTCAGGAAGTAGTGCTCCCGCTCCTTCAGGATGGCCAGGAGCCGCTTGGTTCCTTCAGGAAGATTGTTCTCCAGGTCCTTGCGGTTTTGCAGGCCGATGCCCAACATGACGATCGGCATGTTGAGCCGGCTGAGGACCTCCGCCTCGGCGTCCGCGGAGAGCCCCTTGCGCAACAGGTTTGCGCAGGTAAAGACGCAGATGTCGAAGTTGGCGTTGAACTCGTCGAACCCGCCGCCGCTCTTGCTCAAATTGTAGAGATGCCAGAAGGGAACCTGCTTCGCATGCGGCGCAAGTGCGCGCAGAGCGCCCTCGCCGATGAGGTAGTTGCCGGTGTTGCTGATGTTGCGCAGCTCCTGCAGGAAATCCTCTTTCGATTCCGGCTGCTTCTGCCGCTCTGCATAGGAGACGGACAAGCCATGGGCGCCATTGGCAAGGCGCGTGTAGTGACCAGGAATACCCGTCACGAGAATTCGTGGACGCATTCGACTAGACCTTTCTGTTTCAGGGGGGCGGCCCGGCAATCAGCCGATCGCCGCAACCTCGGGATTTGTCACTGGCGGCTCGCGAAAGACTGCGGCGCGGGACAGTGATGAGTTATTCACAGAGCGATCGCTCCACGCGATGAAGTCCGAGAAGGAGGAAGCCCATGACCGGCGCGCTGCAGTCCGGAGGCAGCCCTCCATGAGCGGGGCGAGCCTCTCGCGATCGTGCGCGACCTCTTTAATGATCCGCGCCATCTCCCTCACCACCTGAGGATCGGAAGCCGCGTTGACGAGTATACCGTCCTCGCCGTCGGAAATGAGTTCGTCCACGGCGCCGACCGCAGTCGCGATTGGCACGCAGCCGAGCTGTTGCGCCTCGGCGATCATCAGCGGCGCGCCCTCCCAGCGTGACGGCATGACGAGAATGTCGGCCCAGCCCAGCGCTTTGATCAGATCCTTGCTGGCGAAGACGGGCGGACGCACGTCGACGCCGAGGTCCTTCAATCGCTCGCTCCAAGACAAGCTGGAATCGGCAAGGATTTCCCCTCCAATGGCCCGGGCGTCGAAGGAAACGTTGGAGGCTCGCAGTTCCGCGAGCGTCGACGCCAGTCGATCGATGCCCTTCTGCTGATCGAGCCGCCCCATATAGAGAAGCCGCAACCGGTCGTCCTTGCGCTCGATCCGCCTGACCGCCAGAACCTCCGCCAGGGCTTTGGGCGGCACCGTGAAACTCGCCCCATTGGCAACCGCGAAAACTTTCTCATGCGGGACGCCGTAGCTGTGCAGATAGATCTTGAGCTGTTCGGAGCAGGTCAGGAAGGCATCGTAGCAATGTTCGTGGGCAATCGCTGCGAAGGGCTGCCCAGCGGGCCTCTTGAAGGCCGTATTGTCGACAACGTGAAGATAGCAGGCGGTGCGCGTGCCTTCGGCGCGCAGTCGTGCGATGAGGGGATGGACGGCCATCACGTGGTTGTTGATGACCAGGTCGAACCCGGAAAGCTGTCCCTTCAGCGCCTCCCAATCGACCGCGTGCCCCTCGGCGATAAAGTCCTGCCCCAGGAAGGAACCCGACCCTCCCCAGGCCGGAATTCCCGCGTCCCAGAAGTGAATGTAGTCGAAGCTGGAATCGAACTCATCGATCACATCCATCCGGGACGTGCCGAGCACGAAGAGATGGGTTTCGTAACCCGCCGCCTTCAACTCCCGGCCTGCCGCGTAGACGACTTTCTCGGCCCCGCCGAAGGAGGCGTTCGGCACGAGTAGTGCTACGGTCCGCTTGCCGTCGCTGTGACCGAGCGGTAGAACCGGTGATCCCCCAATTTCCTTGCGCAGCGCCTTGTGCAGATCGGCGTAGGGCACGAGCCGTGCCGGGCGCCAGGTCCACCGCCTGCCCGCCGTCTCGCGCAGGGGGCTCGCGGAAATCGCGTTGACGCAATTGATCATCACCTGCTGAGGCGTGATGAGAGACCGGCGCGGGAGACTTCTTGGAAACGGGAAGCGCACTTTCAGTACAGTCGATGTCGGCCATACTTGCTGGCTGCCAATCGAAGCGAACCAGTCCACCGCGTTGTTCTGGACCACGTCTTGGATGAGCCGGGTCGAAAGGAAGATGAGATCGGCGGAACCGATCCGTTCTGCGCCCGCTCCATGAACGATCGGCTCGAGCTTGCGCTGGGCGGCATCGTTGGCAAGTTGGACGAAGACGACGTTGCTGCTCTCGCTCAGGCGCTCAAGATGGGCAAGCACGTTCGGCAGCATGCGCGAACGCCGGAGCAGGTCGAGCGCCGCGCCGCTTCCGGCGACCATGAATGGCGGGAAGTGTTCATTGTCGGGTTCGCCGATGTTGGCCCAGAACGCCGGGATGATGTCGTCGAGGCGAAGCATCGCCGGTGGCTTGGTGGGATCGGTGAAGAAGGAGATCGCAGTATCTTCCGTTCGCGCAAACAGGTAGCGCGGGCACTCCTCATGCTCGAAGTCCACCAGCATCGGTCGCTGGAATAGTGATTTGTGGCGCTTGCGCAGGAAGCTCACCGACGTGGCGCGGTCTCGGTTCGCCTCCTTGAAGCGGCTTTCCGCCCGCAGCCTGTATTCGAAGACCGTGTCATGGCAGGGCGTGCCGACGAAGCCATGCTCGATGCAGGACAGCCAGAACTCCCAATCCTCGAAGCCGTTCTGCCTGTCGTCGTTGAAGCGGACGCCCGACTGGAAAACGTCGATCGAGATCATCGATCCCGTGTCGCAGATATTGTCGGTTATGCAGTGGACCAACCGCGAATAGCGGTTGCCGTAGTGGGCGCGCCAGCTGACGGAAAACGTGTCGATATTGGTGTAGACCCACCCGCAACCACTGGCTTGGAGCTGCCGGTAAAGCGTCTGGATGGTGCCGGGAAGGACGCGATTGTCGGCATCCAGGAAATAGACGGCCTTCGCCTCGGGAAAACACTCAAGAACGTATTCGATGGCGCGATTGCGTGCGCCGCCCGGACCGGCGTTCTGGCCGATCACGACATGGACGCAAGGATGGGCAGCGGCATAGAGCAACAGTTGGTCGAACGTCTCATGCCGCGGATCGCCGTCGACCGAGATGACAATGACGACCCGGCAGCTACTCAGATTCGAGGCAAGGACGGACTCGATCGCCTCCAGGGCGAGTGCCGCGTGACCATAGAGGGGCATAGCCACGGCGATCAGTTCGGGGAGCTCCTTGTTACCGGACATCGGCGGCTTCCATCGATTGCTTGACCAGCCTGAAGCCGGACACCTTGAGCCAGGAGAAATCGACCGAATCCGTCACTGCGCGGCTGAGGATCATGAGATCCATCGGGCCGCGGACCGGCTGTTCCAGCTGGATGTTGATGTTGACGACCTGATTTGACGTGACTTCGCGCCATCCGCTGAAGAATGCTGATGGCCTGGCCGCGCCCTTTCGCGCGAGCTCGGCCACTTCGGAACGCGCATTCGAATTCGCCGGGGCGAGCAGGAAGCTGACCGCCGCGGGCTGACCTTGAGGATGATCAATGACTGCGCTTGCCGAGAAGGATATCGTTCCGGGCTCGATGGCGCGGCTGACCGCGCCCGCGGATATGCCGCTCGGCAACGGGTGGCAGACGATCGCATGCTCATGTTCAAGGAAGCGCACGGTCTGGAATTCCGGGACGATTGGTGTGACCGAAACGTCCGCGATCTGGCTCAATGTGTCGACCGGCAAACGATAATCGACGATGAACTGACCTTCTAGCAGATTGCTCGGCGCAATCATGTTGAGTGCGTTGGCGGGCTTGACGCCGGGCAGTCCCGTAAACACCTTGAACGCCAGCGGGCGCAGGTCGAGATCCGGATGCGGAAGTTCCGACCGCGCCGAATAGCGCTCGCCGGCGATCGGATAGCCGAGCGAAACGCCGACGGTCTCGGGTCCGGTCGCGGAGATTCGCAGCCGAAGCGTGCGCGCTGCCCCTCCGCAGGCACGGGGCAACGAGAAGAAATTCCAGTTCGGCACGAGTTGCGCATAGGGCACGGTCCACTCGGCCACCCCTTCGCCGCTTTCGAGGTAGCTCAGCGCGACGACGAGCTCTCCACTGACCCTCGGCACCGAATGCAGGTGAAGAGCAAAACCGGCCACGCCAAGGCTGGATACCGGCAGCAGCTGCTCGACAAAGGCGGTGGCAAGCAGCTGCCCGATCCCGTCGTCCTTTGGATCGGCATAGGGATCGTGGGAGAAAATCTCGGAAACCGGCTCCCAGTTTCGCGCCTGGAACGCATCTTCAAGGGCCCTGTAGTTTTCCAGCAGCGTTTCACGCTCCCGGCGCAGGATCGCGAGCTCCGAGGTGATCGAGGCGCTGTACTGGGCGAGCCGGCCGACGCCACCCTCGGCCAGCGCCCGCAGAAGCGCGAAACTGTCTGACTTGTTGACGGGATCAAGCCGCTGGAGGGGAACCGCGGGGACCGTCCCCAGCGATCCAAGCAGCGCCAGACGCTCCTGCAGATCCGCCTCGCCATCGTCGGAAAAGGCGACGGCGATCAATGGAAATGCATTCTGCAATGTCGCTGAAGAGTAGCCATTCTCGAGGTGAACGATCAGATGCTCGATATCGCTGCCTTCGAAGCATGACCGATCCCGATCCGATGCTGCTATCAGCTTTCTCGTCGCCAGTCGTTTTCCAATGCCGGAGGACATCAACTCTCGCACTTACGACCTCTGAAGAATTGTTTCGGAACAAAAACCAAAGACACCAGACAATCAGCTTCTTTCTCAAATCATCGCGGCGTCACGAGCAAGAATCTAACAACTACGATTGCGGTGCACAATAAGAAAAAGCGACGACTTATAAGAAAAGAACTTCAGATATACTTTAAAATTCAAAGTAATAACTGATTATTTTCCATTCATGAGCGACGGATAAACGATTTTCCGATCATCCCTTCGAGAATACCCCATTGCCGATCGAGACAGTCCGTCAGCCGGAAGCGATTTTCGACCGTCCGGCGCGCCGCTGCGCGTATCCCGAAATAGCGTTTCGGCTCCTTCAGGGCGTCGAGAATGGCCTTGGCAAGCGCGTCTGTGTCAAAAAATGGCACCAACAGGCCGTTCCGGCCGTCGCGTATGACTTCCTGGACAGGAGCGGTATCCGACCCAATGACCAGGGCTCCGCACGCCATTGCCTCCAGCACCGACCAAGACAAAACGAATGGATAGGTCAGGTAGAGGTGCGCGGACGAAATCTGGTAAAGCCGCCGCAAAACGGAATGCGGCACCACGCCGGGGAAGAGAATATTCTCCCGTGGCATATCCAGCGTCTTGAGGAGATGGTCCTTCCAGGCCCCACCGCCTGGCGGAGGCATACCATAGCTGACGCCATCTCCGCCGACGAATACGAAGAGCGCATCCCGACACTGCCGCGCAACCTTGGCGGCAGCCTCCAAGGCCTGTGGAAATCCGCGGTACGGCTCGAGGTCGCGCGCGACGAAGGTGACAATGGGAGGCCCGCCTGCAGTGAGCACACGTCCATCCGGAAGCGTCACCGATGCTGTCGGATCCGGTCGAAACCGCACCGTATCGATACCCTCGTGGCACACTGAAATGCGGCCCTGGGCATCGACGGGATACAGGCTTTTCTGCCAATGGGTGGGGCTGATACCCGCCTCAATGGCCTCGAGGGACAAGAGCTGCGCGATGTTGCGCAGGCGCAGCCTCTTGCGCGTCTCCAGATCAGGCTGATCGTCGGGCGAAAACCCGATGTCGGCGCCTTCCGGCCGGTAGAAGAACTCGCAATATCCCAATGCGGGCACCTGTGGCAGCACGTCTTTCAAGAACATCATGCTGCCCCAGCCGATATGGCCGACGACTACGTCCGGCGCTAGCCCTTGCCGCACCATGGCATCGAGCGTTTCGGCAACACGATGGCCGATCCGCGCGTGGTGATCGGGAATACCCATGTGCCGGGCCATGTGCGGATTTGCGCGCGGGCCTGGTTCCGTTCGATGTCGAACGACCCGAACGGATGGGATCTTCCTGTCTATGGTCTCGGTGATAAGGCTGACCTCATTGCCCGCCTGCGCGAGTTGAGTGGCCAGGGCAGCGAACTGGCCGAAGCCCCTGCGATGGACAAACGCCACATGCATCGCGTCTAGTCCGCTTTGGCCAGTCCCGCGGCACCACTCACCGCTTAGACGCCGAATCGTGAAGCGTTGGCCCAGGCCAGTTCAAGCTCGTGCAGCGTCTGGAAGGCCGTCTCAAGCATCCGTTGATCCTGATCACCACGTTTCACCGCACGCTCGTAGGCCATCGCCGCGTCGCGGAGATTTGCCCTAAGCTGGCTCCCCTTCTCCGTCAGCTTGATGCGTGCGGACCGCTTGTCGCGCTGGGAGGCAACGCGATCAATGTAGTCGCCGTCGGCAAGCTGCTTCAAATAGTAGGAAACATTGGAACCAACATAATGCCCACGTTCCAATAGCTCGGCGACCGAAAGCTCCGAATCGCCGATTGCGAGCAGTATCATCGCCTGTGCCGGGCCAACATCATCTACACGAAGCTTGGTGAGCTCCGCGCGGATCAAGCCTGAAAACCGTCGACTTGCTCGCTCCATCAAACGAGCGAGCTCGAAATACGTAATCTGCCGGAGGTCACCGAACTCGAGATCTTGAGCATGCCCGGGATCTGCTTGCACAGCCCGCCCCCTATTTCCAATGCTCAGATCGTCATTCAGATCGGAAAGATTAAGCACACTATCGTCGTTCACTATATTCTCCGCGTTGGAAAAATACTTCAAAATTAGAAGTAATATTCAAATATGTCCATCGACCCCAATTAGTGTGACCTTGCACACCCCCGCCCTTCTATGCCAGATTGGCCGAAGCAATACTACACTCCCGCCCGGTTATAACCAATTCCGTCCTCCAGCAGATAGCCATAACGTTAATTCGAGGCAAATCGCCATGCGTGATACTGTTCAAAATGAGACAAGAAGCAAGGGTCAAATATTGGGAGGCAACGACAAAAACAACCCAGGCTTGCTGATCGCTCAAGCAAAGCGGGTATTCCTGTCCGGGCTAATTTATGCGGCGGCGCTAAGCGTGTGCCTGAATTTGCTACAACTTACGATGCCTCTGTTCATGCTGCAGGTTCATGACAGGGTACTCAACAGTCAGAGCATGGAGACGCTGGTCATGCTCATGATTTTGGCGATCGGCGCGCTTGTGGTGCTCGGGGTCCTGGAATTCATCCGCGCCCTCTCCTTCCAAGCCATCGGTGGCGCACTCGTGCGCCGTTTGAACATGCCAGTCCTTGCCGCCGCCGTTCAGGCCTCGGTCGACCAGGGACTGTCGCGAGCGACCCAATCGCTTCGGGACATCACGGAACTGCGAAGCTTCCTGACCTCGTCAGCGGTGACAGCGCCTCTCGACGCAGCCTGGTCGCCGATCTTTCTCGGCGCTCTTTTCGTTCTGCATCCGCTATTCGGCCTCATCGGGGCCGTCTCGGCGGCGCTGCTCGTTTGCGGTGGTCTGATCACCGACATGCTGACGCGCCAACTCACGAAGGAAGCGAACCAGACAAATGTCGAAGCCATCTCGAAGATTGGCGCATCACTCCGGCATGCCGAGGCTATCGAGGCAATGGGCATGCTGCCGGCGCTGGCAAATCGTTGGCGCGCCTTGCAAATGCAGGCTCTCGACGGCTTTGAAGCGAGCGGGAGCAGGAGCAAGGCGATGTCGTCCGTCACCCGCAGCCTCCGCTATTGCATCCAGATCATCACCCTTGCGGCCGGAGCGTTCCTGGTGCTGGAGCAGGCAATCACGCCCGGCGCGATGATGGCATCGAGCATCCTTGTCGGACGCCTCCTGATCCCTTTCGATTCGGTCATCGACAATTGGCGGCAATGGGTGCTGGCGATCGCAGGCTGGCGTCGCCTTCAAGCCACCCTCAAGGCCGATCTTGCCATCCGCCAAACGATGCCGACGCCGCACTCGTCGGGCGACATCGTCGTCGACAAACTGGTATACGCAGCCCCTGGCCTGGATGTACCGATCATCAAGGGCATTTCGTTCTCCCTCTCTCCAGGCGAGGTTCTGGGTGTGGTTGGTCCCTCCGCGGCGGGCAAATCTACCCTCGCCCGGCTGCTCGTCGGTATTTTGCGCCCCACGTCCGGCGGCGTCTTCCTCGACGGCAACAACACCTATCTCTGGGAGCGCAGTTCGTTCGGTCAGGTGGTCGGATATCTTCCGCAATCCGTCTCCCTTCTGGAAGGCACGATTCGAGAAAACATCGGGCGGATGGCGGACAGCGATCCATACAAGGTGCTGGACGCGGCGCGATCGGCCGACATCCACGACATGATCGGCCGCCTGCCACTCGGCTACGATACGCCTGTCGGCGACGGCCACCTGACGCTTTCCGGAGGACAGCGGCAGCGCATAGCGTTGGCGCGTTGCCTATACAACCGGCCTCGCTTCATCGTCCTCGACGAGCCCAACGCAAATCTGGACGCGATTGGCGAGCGGGCCCTTATCCGCGCGATCCGGCACGCGCGTGACGACGGCGCAATCGTCATCATAATCGCTCACAGGCCAGCCATCATGCAGGTCGCCGACAAACTGCTCGTGCTTGAAAACGGCCGCGTCGCTCAGTTCGGTCCGCGAACGGACGTGATCCCAGTCCCAACGCCCGGCGAAGTACGCGAGGTGGCCGCGAAATGACGGAGAATAAGCCCCTTGCAGCCCGCCCCGACCTTTCCGAACGTCGTCTACAGACGCATCAGCCCGTGCCGCTGAGTGTCAGCCCTCCGCACCTGGAATTCGAGCCATTCGATAGCCGCTCGCCGCTCCGCCGCCTTGTCATCGCAGGGATAGCCACGATCCTTTTGTCCTTTGGTGGATTCTTTGCCTGGGCACTTTCGACAGAACTCAGCAGCGCGACGGTCGCCAGCGGCACGGTCATCGTCGATTCGAAGCGAAAGACCGTCAGCCACTTTGAAGGCGGCGTCATGAGCCGGTTGCTGGTTCAGGAGGGCGACAAGGTGGCCGCCGGCCAGCCCCTGATCGAGCTGGAGGATACACGCGCCCGTTCCAGCCTGCGGTCACTCCAGATCCGGCGCATCGGCCTGATTGCCAAACTGGCGCGATTGAAGGACGAACAGACCAACATGCCGCGGGTCACCTTTCCCCAGGAACTTGGCGATGCAAAGGACGTCGCCGTCGACGACGCCATCAGGGCGGAGACGGTGTTTTTCGAAAAGCGGCGCGAGATGCAGGCGGGGCGGATAGAGGTCCAGAGAAAGACCATCGAGGAGCACCTCGAACAGGCGAAGTCACTCGGCGTTCAAATCCAGGCGACCGACCAGCAGCTCGGCCTGCTTGACGAGCAGCGGGCGGCGATGGTGACATTGGAGAAAAAAGGCGCCGTTTCCCGCACGCAACTCATCGAGATCGAGGCCCGGCTCAGCGGGGTGACACGCGAGCGGGGCGAGCTCGCAGGCGACAGGGCCCGGGCGGAAAAGGCCGGAGCGGGCGCACAGCTTGCGCTGACCGGAATAGAAAGCGAGTTTCAGTCGACGATTGCCGGCGAAATAACGACGGCGCGCGTCGAGCTCGCTGATGTCGAAGAGCAGATCACGGCTTCAAACGACGTGCTGCGGCGTCTTGAGATCCGCTCTCCGCAAGACGGGATCATCAGCAACATCTTCCTGCGCACCCCTGGCAGCGCGGTCACGCCCGGTCAGGCTCTGCTCGAGATCGTTCCGGAAAATGAGCCCCTCCTGATCGAAATGCGCGTCAATCCTCGTGACATCGACAGCATCGCCGTGGGCTCCAAAACGCAGATCCGGTTGACAGCCTACAATCAGCGTTCCCGCCTGCCCATGGAAGGCGCCATCACATATGTGGCCGCGGACCAGTCGGTCGATGAGAAGTCAAATTCGGCGTTTTTCGTCGCGCGCGCCAAAATCGACCCGGCATCGTTCAAGGCCAACCCCGATGTCCGCCTCTATCCCGGCATGCCCGCGGAGGTGCTGATCATCCACAAGTCACGCCTTGCAATCGAGTACCTTACCTCTCCCGTCGTCGAGAGTTTCAATCGCGCCTTCAGAGAAGATTAGGAACTGAAAATAGATTCAGGACAAACCGTATGTATTTTGTTTCGATTTTTGAAGTTCTTTCCAATTAATTTGCTGAATTTTTACTTCATAAACTCCGGTATTTACGAAACAATGTACCAATATGACGTAAAATAGGAAATTTATTTCTCAAAAATAGACGTTTTCTCTTCATGGGACGCTTGCGTTGTTCTTTGTTGCAATGCACATTCCTGGCGCGCAATTGCCGCACCCGTGCGAGCAACGCGTGCATAGAAACCCGAAGAGGAGAGGCAGATGGCAACATTGGAAGGCGGTGCATACAACGACGCCCTGTTCGGCTCCCGTTTCAACGACTTCATTCGCGCCCATGGGGGCGATGATTTCGTGAGCGGCGGCAACGGACACGACATCGTGTTCGGTGATGATGGTGACGACCTGCTGTTCGGCGGAAAGGGACACGATACCCTGTTCGGCGGCGAAGGCAGCGACCTGCTGAACGGTGAAGACGGCAACGACAACCTCGTCGGCGGCTGGGGTGATGACCTTCTTTACGGCGACAAGGGCCACGATACCCTGTTCGGCGGACAAGGAAGCGACCTTCTGTCCGGCGGCAAGGGCAACGACATCCTCTATGGCGGTGACGGTGCCGACATTCTCGACGGCGGCGCCGGCAACGATGTGTTGGCAGGCGGTGCTGGCCATGACGTCTTCGTCTTCGACGGCGGCGGCGGCAATGACGTCATTCTCGACTTTACCGCGGGCGAGGATCTGCTGCAGATCTCGAAGGGCATCAATGGCCTCGACGTGTCTTCGCCCGACGACCTGGCCTCGCGCATCACCCAGGTCGGCGGCAATGTCGTCGTGGATCTCGGACATGGCGATACGCTCACCCTGGTCAATGTCGATGCCGACGACATCCAGGCAAATCCCGAGCACTACTTCACAGTTCACTGAGCGTGAACCGCGCGCCCTGCTTCCTCCCGTGGGGCGCGCCATTCCAATTCAGAGGATAGCGTGTGACGTTCGACGTATCGATAGACGCCACGGGCGATTTCAGGAATGCGGAGATTTTTCGGCTCGGCGCCGACCTGGCCGTCCTTATCTCGGATCTCCCCCCAGCCCTTCCCGCCGCCACAAGGTGCCTGTTGTCCATGGACCAGTCACCGGTACCGCTGGTCAGCATGACGCTCCCGCTTCGCAACGGGAGGCAACGCATGTTCTGGGCGATGAGGCCGGGAAACCAGCCAGCGAACGTGGATATCTGTACTGAAGACGGCTGCACCATTGATACCATCGTGATGCCGCCCGCGCGCACACTTGCGCCACTCGATATTGAGGCATTGTTCGCTGATCTCGCGCCAGATGCTCGCATCAAGTTCGTCAACAACCTCCTGACTGTGTGGCGAAGCGCCTTCCGCATTGCCAGCGACGATCTGTTCAGCATGGTGGTTGAAGACGCCCTTCACCTGCTCGTACCCGAACCGCAACCCGCCAGCATCGTGTGCCAGGTTGTGCAAGGGCGCCATCTGATCGAGACGACCATCAATCCGGATCTGGGCGACATCACAGCAATCTATGCCGTCGGCGCAGCGTCGATCACACGCTTGGCCGTAAGGGTCGTCCTTGGGCGGAATGGGAAACACGGCTCTCGGTCGTGCCATTTCATCACTGAGGCGCCGTCCCCCTCCCCTCCGTTTCTCATCGTCCTTCTGAGCAAGAATGGCGTTGCCATCCGCCAGCTCGCCGACAGCAAGTCTCGCTATTCCGGCCTTCAGAGTTGGTGGGATAAAAACCTGCAAGCGGTCGAATTGCGCGAAATGATTGTCCGTCGGCTCGCCACCTTGCCGGAAGGCGGCGCCGCCACGGCGATCGACCTGCAAGTTCGCGCACCGCTGGCGCCAAGCCGGATCGCCAAGTCATCGATGCATCCGTCCGGAGAGGTCGATCTTGCTCTGGCGCTCGACGGCGGCCTTTTGGCCGGCGGCTGGTTCCATGCGCCGTCAACCGCGTTCGCCGGCATCGATTACGTCAAAGAGGACGGTACGGCCGTGCCCCTCGACGGGAACAGCTACGAATTTCCGGCTTGGGCGCAAGGGACCGAGGAAAAGAGCAAGACCGATGTGACCGGTTTCGTTGCCTGGGTCCCTCTGACGGAATCGCCGGGGCCGCTCCTGCAGCCCCGATTTCAGATGCGCCTCGCTTCCGGAGCAGCAAGGCCTCTCGTGCCGAATCCGCAGGCCTTCGAGGCAGCAATGCAACGAAACCACGTCCTGCGCGCCGTACCCCCACAGCATGCGGTCGACCGCGCCTTCCGTACAATCCTCGCCCCCGCCTTGCAGACCGTCGAGGCCCGATTGGGCAAGTCCATCGAGGTCGACCGCACCAAAGACTACGGCACTCCAAAACGTGCGCCGCTCGTTTCCATCGTAGTCCCTCTGTACCGGGTCCTCGACTTCCTGCGTTTCCAGCTGTCCGGGATGGCGACGGATCCATGGCTCGCCGAGAACGCAGAAATCATCTACGTCCTTGATTCCCCGGAAATTCAGGACGAGACGGAGCACCTGCTGGGTGGCCTGCACCTGTTGCACGGGCTAGCGATGAAGTTCGTGGTGATGAACCGCAACGGCGGCTACGCGCGCGCTTGCAATGCCGGCGCACGTTTTGCACGTGGCGCCATTCTGGTGATGCTCAATTCGGATGTTGTGCCGTCCGCGCCAGGCTGGCTGCAGGTGTTGTCGCGTCCGTTGCTGGAACGCCCAAAACTAGGCGCGATCGGCCCGAAGCTGATCTTCGAAGACGGATCACTGCAGCATGCCGGGCTCTACTTCGGCCGCGACCAGCGCGGGATCTGGCTGAACCACCATTTCCACAAGGGCATGCCGCGCGACTACGCGCCGGCGCAACATGCTCGCGAGGTTCCCGGCGTCACCGGTGCCTGCCTGGTGAGCCGCAGGGACACTTACGAGAGCGTTGGCGGTTACACCGAGGACTACGTGATCGGCGACTATGAAGACAGCGATCTGTGCCTCAAGATCCGTCGCCTCGGGCTCCAGATCGTCTATGAGCCCGCAGCGTGCCTGTATCATTTCGAGCGTCGCTCGATCCGCCGCAGCCAGGACTACATGCGCGGCGTTGCAAGCCAATACAATTCGTGGCTGCATACCCAGCGGTGGGATGATGACATCACCGAGCTGATGGCGAACCGATTTGGCAAAGACCCGGATCAACCCGCCAGCGCGGGTAGGAGAATCCGGGAGAGGAACGCGGCATGACGCAAGTGGCACTCATGCATCCCGCGCCGGCGCGGCTGATCGATGAAGACCGTGTTCGCTGGCTCCTCGAATCCATTCGGTGCAATCGTTTTCTGCCGCAACCGGATTCGACCGACGTCGTCGTCGGAGACGGTGATTTTCGCGCGATAGGGTCAGAGTTCCTCGGTTACTTCATTCGCATCGGCGGCCTGCGCGAAGACAGCCGCGTGCTCGACATCGGTTGCGGTATCGGCCGGATGGCCGTGCCGCTCACCCAGTATCTCGATCCGCAAGGGAGCCGCTACGATGGCATCGATCCGGTCGAGGGCGGCATCGGCTGGTGCCAGCGGACGATCACGCCCGTCTACCCCAATTTCGCCTTTCAGCGACTGGATATCGCGCACGAACTCTACAACCCGAACGGCAAGATCAACGGAAGGGCGTTGGCGTTGCCCTTTCCCGATCGTCATTTCGACTTCGTCATCATGACGTCCGTCGTCACTCATTTGCCGCCCGCTGAGGTGCTTGTCTATCTCGCCGAGGTCCGCAGAGTGCTTTCACCCGGGGGGCGCTTGTTCATGACCGCGTTCGTGGTCGACGGCATCGCCGCGGCAAACGAAACCGGACGGCGCGATCCGCGTCTTGCTTTCCGTCGCTATCGCGAAAGCCCATGCTGGTTCGTACCCAACCAGCCACCGCTTGCCGCGATCGGGTTCGAAGATGGCTTTCTGGACAAGGCGCTGGAACGGGCCGGTCTCTCCGTCGCGCTCAAATCGCTTGGCCGTTGGCGCGGCACAAGCGCTGGCCACCATCAGGACTTCATCGTGGCGAAGCGCCGGGGAAATGGTCGATGAGCAAGCGCATTCTGGTGGCCGCCCATAACCATCCGTCGCTCCATCCGGGTGGAACGGAGATATTCGCCCACGACCTGTTTCGCGCCTATCAGCGCGCGGGTAATGAGGCTCTGTTTCTCGGTGCCACGAACCAGATCCATCGCGAGGCGAGGCCGGGCACGAGCTTTCAGGGCATCGGCCCGGCAGGAGACGAGGTCCTGCTATGGTCGGGACACTTCGACCATTTTTTCATGAGCCAGATCGACCTCTATGGCGTGGTGCCGGATATAACGGAGTTGCTGCGCGAGTTCCGGCCGGATGTGGTCCACATCCACCACCTGTTGCTGCTTGGCGCTGAGTTTCCTCACATTATCCGCCGCACCCTGCCCCACTGCCAGATCGTCATGACGCTCCATGACTACTATCCGATTTGCCATCATGACGGGCTGATGGTGCGTACCGGCAGCAAGGAGCTTTGCCATCAAGCCAGCCCGGACCGCTGCCATGGCTGCTTCAAGGACATTCCCCTCGATCGTTTTGTCCTGCGCGAACGGCACCTGAAGGCCCTTATGAGCACGATTGACCACTTCGTATCACCAAGCGCTTTTCTAAAGGATCGCTTCGTGCAGTGGGGATTGGACAAAGATGCGGTCAGCGTCATTCCGAATGGCATCCCGATCCGAAAGGCCGGCGCGCAACGGGAGCTGCTCGAAGGCGGGCGGCCTATCTTCGGCTATTTCGGAAATCTCAATCCCTGGAAAGGGGTGACCGTATTGCTCGACGCCGCGCGCCAGCTTCTGGCCGATGGCCACGAATTCGAGCTGCGCGTCCATGGCGGCGCGCCATTCCAGAGCAAGACCTTCGTCGACGAGGTCGATCGCCGCTTCGCCGAAACGGCGGAATGCGTTCAGCCCCGGGGTCCTTATCGACGAGAAGATATCGGCGACCTGGTGGCCGCGGTCGATTGCACCATTGTTCCTTCCATCTGGTGGGAGAACGCGCCGCTGGTCATTCAGGAGGCCCAGGCCAAGGGGCGTCCGGTCATCGCCAGCAATATCGGGGGCATGGCTGAAATGATCGAGCACGGAGTCAACGGCCTGACCGTGCCACCCAACGATGCGCGAGCACTCGCCGCGGCTATGCGGAGCATATTGGAACAGCCGAACCTGCTGCGCCAGTTCGCCGAAAATGCTCGCAAGCCCGATGACATCGATACGACCGCCCGTCGCTACCTCAAGCGGATCGAGCCGGCACTGCTTCCGGCATAGGAGAACTCATGGCAAGTCCCGCTGAACGACCGGATGCCGCATCCGAACAGGACAACGCCAAGCCGATGAACGGCCGGGTGGATGCCATCGACATGGGCCGGATCTTCGGCTGGGCGTTCGACCCGGTTTCGCCGGACCAACGACTGACCATCCGAGTCCTGCTCGATGGAAAGGTGATTGCCGAAACGGTTGCCGATCGCAATCGACCCGACCTGCGGCGCAACGGTATTGGCGACGGCAATCACGCATTTGAAATAGCACTTCCGGATCCCGTCCAGTCGCGCACGAACGATCTCGTGGTGGTGGCACGAAACGGAAGCGGTTCCGAGCAGCCCTTGCGCGTTCCCCAACCGGACGAGCAGGCGGCCGAAGCCCTGATCGCCGCGCCGCTAGCGAAAGTGCTCGACAAGCTCGACCTATTGATGGCGTCCCAGCGGCAACTGCAAGTCTCGCAGCGCGCCCTACAGCGCGCACCTGATGTGGACCAGACTGAGACCGGCCTGACCGACGTCAGAAATGCCGTCGAAAGTCTCTGGGTGAATATCGGCCAACGGCTGAATGATCTCGATGTCCACCTGATGCGGCTGGATGGTGTGGTGGCGGGATTGGAGAAGAACCTGAGCGTGTTGCAGAAGCGCAAGAACGGCGAGTTGAAACCCTTGCTGCTGTTGCTGTTCGCTCTTGTGGGATTTGCCGCGGGCGCCGGCCTCGCGCTGATGGCCAGGATCTGACACGGGGAGTTTAAGGCGTGCTGGTTACAGAACAGTCCCCCGCGGTTGCGAACCCCATGGCGGTCAAGCATGGCGCCAGCAGGACGTTGCGCCCTGGAAAGGTCATTGGCTGCCGCGTAGACGAGACCACCTTGCTGATCATCGGTCTCGGTCGTGTCCTGGCAGGCGAAGCGGTGGCCGGCGAAGTGATAGTCGGCGTCGACGGCGATCAAACGGGCACGCGAAGCGCGTTTGTCTCGGAATGGCGACTGACCGCTCCTTCCCCAAGGGCCAAGCACGGGTTCGCGGCTCTTCTGCCGACCGAGGGCACAGACCGCGCCATGACTGCGATATGGTTCGGCGAGGAGGAAGCGGGCATACGCTATATCTTTGCGCCCCGACTTGCCTCCGCGGAGGAAGCAGCCGCGATCGTGGCCGAAACCGCTGGACCTCAGTCAGCCGCCGTCATTGACCGCCTTGTGGACGTTATGATGGCCGGCAACCCTAACCGCCGTGGACTTCTGACCATCGCCGCGCTTCTACAGGCAGCCCACGCAAACGATGGTTTCATCGAGTTGATTGGTGAAAGCCATGAAGGCGCGACGTTCCTGCAGGGCTGGAGCCGCGGCATGGTGCCCGGTCCTTGTCGGGTGTCGGTGGTTGGCAACGCGACACCGGTGGCCTCGGAGTGTGGCATCGCCGTCTTTTCCCGCCAGGATGCGCCCGATGGCGCCCCGGGTTTTGTCGGTCTTCTCGCGGCAACCAAGGATGTCGGCGCGCGCGACATCGAAGGTCTGGTCTTTCGGGGGCGCGCCGGCTGGAGGTATGCCCCAGTCCACCCCCGAAAGCGCATCCTCGGCCCGCTGGAGACGCCCGAACACGTCAGGTTAATCCTGCCGCGCGCACACGGTGCGCCAGACATGCTCCTATCCCTGCGAGCGACCGCTAACAGCTTTGATGGCAAAGAAACCGTCTCCAGCCTGCCGTTTCCCGTCCGGATGGGAATAGACAATATGTTTGAGGCCGATGGAGGAAAACTTCTCGTCTCCGGTTGGCTTTATGATCCCGACGCCCACGTCACGGCGGTAAGACTTCGCAGAGGTGACGGCGCGGCTTGCCTCGACGAACGCTGGACGCGCCTCGATCGCCCCGATGTCACCGACAGTTTCAATGACCAGCAGCACTTCGCGCCGAGCATTCGAGGTGAACAGCGTGCCCATGGGTTCATCGCCCACGCCCATCTGCCGAGTGACGATCATGGTGCGCCTCTCTACTTCGAACTGACGCTACGCGATTCGCGTCGTGCGTTCTTGCCAGTCAAACCAACGCGGGTTTCGGCGCGCCTGGCGGCATTGCGCCAGATCGGTTCCATCGATCCGACGAACTGTGCGTTGGCTGCGATCGTCGACGCACAAATTGTACCGTTCCTCAGCGGATCCGCACGGTCGACGCCGGTCACCGACGCAGTCCTGGACGCTGGCGCCTTCGATCAGGAGCGCAGCCCGCCGATCGTCATCGGCGCTGGGGAGGGAGAGGAGAACATCGCCCCGCTGCTGGCCTTGCTCGCGCTGGATCCGGAGACCCGACGCGCGCCGATCGTGATCGCCATGCCTGCCGATCGCTTTCGCAGACAAGCCGCCCGCCTCAAGGAACTCGTACGATTCTATGGCCTCTCGGCCAGGTTCGTATCGGTCAAGGGCGCAGGCGACTTCTACGACATGCTTGAAGCAGGCACGCAGGCACTCTCCTGTGAAACGGTCGTGTCGCTCTCCGCCTCACTGGTCCCGCGCGGGACAGGCTGGTACGGCAAGCTCTTGGCCACGGCTTTGACCGTGAAAGGAAGCATCATCTCGCCTGTCCTGGCTTACGAGGACCATTCCGTTCGCTGGGCGGGAAACTGGATCGATGTTGACAACGGCGATCAGCAAGTTGTGGGTCGCTATGCCGGATATCCGCTCAAAGCAGTGACCGAAATGAAACTGATCCGCATCGCGGCGGCCTCGCTCGAATGCTGCGTCACGCCCCGCGACGCCCTGACACGCTTGGGCGGTTTTTCCGGTGGCTATCTGGGCGTGCAGGAAAAAGGCCTGGATCTCGGTCTCCGTCTCAGTCGGTCCGGCATCAACTCCTATTTGCTGCCATCGGTGCAGATATGGGGCTGCGACGACGCATGCGACTGGAAAAGTCCGGCAATGGCGGCTCTGGTGGCAGAGATAGATCAAAAGATCTTCAAGAGCCAATGGTCGCCTGTCCTCGTAGGTGAAAAACGCCCAGAAAAGAGGCCTGCATGAACGAGCAGCTTCGTGTCCTTGTCGTCTCGCATGCTCACCCGACAGTGTCGCTCGGTGGGGCAGAAATCGCTTCGCACAACCTGCATCGTGGCCTAAACGCATTGCCGGACGTTAGGTCGGTTTATCTGGCCCGGGTCGGCCACCCGGTACCCCGGCATGCCGCGTCCGCGCTGATGAGCTATCGCCTTGCCGAAGATGAGTTACTATTTCACACGGACGACTACGACCACTTGTTGTTGTCTAATGGCGATACGCAGGCGATCACTCGGGACCTGTTGCGCTTCGCGCGGGATCTCAGGCCCCATGTCGTGCATTTCCATCATGTTCTCGGTATCGGTCTCGAAGCGCTCTATGCCCTTAGAGAGGCATTTCCTCACGCGGCCATACTGGTCACGTTCCACGAATACCTTTCGATCTGCCACAATCACGGGCAAATGGTGAAGCGACCTTCCGGCCAACTCTGCGAAACGGCCTCCCCCATCGCCTGCCACGGCTGTTTTCCCGACATCCCTGTCTCGCATTTCCTGAAGCGGGAGTTGTTTGCACGCGGGATGCTTGGCCTTGCCGACGCCTTCGTTTCGCCCAGCCGGTTTCTTGCAGAGCGCTACATCAAATGGGGCATTGATAAGGACAAGCTCTGCGTGATCGAAAACGGGATCGCTTTGGAAGCTGTTGCCCCCGCGCGCGAACTGCAAGGTCTCAAGCCGCGTCGCAACCGCTTTGCCTATTTCGGCCAGATGACCCCATTCAAGGGTGTCGACGTCCTGATTGACGCTATTTTGCGCATCCCGAAGGACATATGGGGCGACGACTCCTGCCTGATGATCTTCGGCGGCAACCTCGAGCGACAGCCGGCCGAATTCCAGGAACGGATGAAGAAGCTTATTGCAGACGCCGGCCAGCGCGTCCGATTCTATGGCGCTTACCAGAACGCGGACGTACCGCGCCTGATGCGTTCGGTCGACTGGGTGGTTCTACCGTCCGTCTGGTGGGAAAATTCACCCGTTGTGATCCAGGAGGCCCTGCTACATCGCAGGCCGATGATCTGCTCCGACATCGGCGGCATGGCCGAGAAGGTGCGGAATGGACAAGACGGCCTGCACTTCCGCGCAGGAAGCAGCCAGGATCTCGCGGACCGCATCGTTGAAGTATTGGGCGATAACCAAACCTGGGATCGGCTACGCGCGTCCATGCGACAACCCGCCGACCACCTCGGTTGCGCGCGCGAGCACTTCAAGCTCTACCGCACGCTGCTGCGGCAGAAACGCGATGCCGCCGTGGCGGAAAATCCTGCGCTTCTTTCGCACGCGCTTTGACCACGCTCACCCGCGCCAACGTCGGCTCCTCCGTCAGCATGGAGATCGGGCCCCTCGCCGCTAGGTGGCCTCGGTCACCCGAACAGCGCATTCGAAGGACGTCGCGTTTGAGGATCACGGGATCTGCTTCCGGTCTTTGCCCTTTTTGCTCGTAGTTCTAAAATCCAGTGCACTCTTTTGGCAGACCCGCATTGGTCAGAAGGCCAGCCCGCGGGTGGATCGGAGATGGGCTTCACCCACCGCGAAGGCCATCTTGTCTTTTAGGCTTGGCAACATTTGGATCACGAAAGCGCGGTGCCATCCGCCCTGCGGCTGCGTGCAATACGACCGTCCAGTTCCGTAAGCCGGCCGGCGAAGCCAGCATTTTCCGGCTGACACGTCATGGCGTCCACAAGCATGGTCCGCGCTGTCGCGAGCTCGCCGTCGCGAATATGACGGTTGGCCCGATGATAGAGGAAGTTTGCTCGCTCGACCGGAGAAAACGACGAACCGAAGCGCGCATTAAATCGGTCGGCCCACGCAGGATGGCGGGCTATCGCCGTCACAGCGATCTGATAGGGTCGCATCGGCGCCGCCACGCGGGCAGCTCGGGCCAGAGCGCGTAGCCCCCGAAGATCGTCTCCGCGGCAGGCCTCGATCAACGACAGCGCGCGCTCGGTCCCGGTGAAAGCCCGAACGGTGCCATGGCCGGTCATGTGGACCGGCACGAGGTGCGTCCTCTCCTGCAGCGTCGCGATCCGCGCGGCGTGGCGGTGGTCAACGGCGTGGAACGGATCGAAGAAGAGATAGGCGCGCCCGGCCGCGTGATCCGGAGCGATCCCCATATTGGCGTGCAGGTCGGGCGAGAAATGCCGTGTGAACCGCCCGTCGAAGGGAGCCACCTTCGGATCTATCGAAACTTGCGGGCAAAAGGCGATGGCAACGGAGGCGTTGAAGCGCCCACGGTAGCGCAACGCCGCGTAACCGCCCTGCGAATGCCCGTAAAGTACTCGCTCCGGCGCCGCGCGAAGAATGGGCGCGGCCGCTTCGACTGCCTTGACGATGCTCGCTGCCGGAAACCAGTTCGGGCGTCGACTGATGAAGCCCAGCGCCGAAATATCGGCTTTCTCGCAGAATCGCTGCGCCCAGAACCGGCTCCCGTTCGCCCTCATTTCCATCTCATTAAAGGTGACCAGAAGATATGGAGATGATCCTGGACGATGTATCACCTCAAGGTTCTCGTCCGAAAATATGCGCATACCATCCACCCAAACAACATATCCAACAAATATACTTCAATATTTGAAATATACTTACTATTCCTACAACTAGACAGAAACTCTATTACGAAATCAACCCGTTTCGTCGCTGAAGTGCATGTGGATTTCATCGGCAAGTTGGAGGCCGGCGAGCTCGACACGGAGTAGAAACAAACAAAAGCACCCCGACGCTTACGCGGAGGAGCGACGAGAGCGGCGTCACCTTTCGCTACAAGGACTATCGCCGCGACGGCGCCGATCGCCAACAGGTCAATGGCCCTCGCAGCCGACGCGTTCATCCGCCGCTTCCTGCTCCATGCCCTGCCGCGTGGTTTCCATCGTATCCGCCACTACGGCCTGTTCGCCGGCTCCGCCCGCAAGGCCAGACTCGCCCGCAAGGCCAGCCTCGCACCTCCAAAGCGTCAGCAACCTTTTACCGAATCATTCGAAAACCTAAACGTGCTCTATTTATAGCTGGTGGTGTTAAATGACGCCTTGGGGCAAGTCGCGATGAACAACGGGACACCAATCCACCGCCATCTCGATCCAGGTGACAGTCTGGGCGAGGTTCTGTTCGGACTCATCATGGCGCTTACTGTCACTCTAGGGGCGCGCCTGGCCGCAACGAGCGCCCCGCTCAATGTGCATCAGCTGATCGCAACGATCATCGGTTGCAACTTAGCGTGGGGAGTGATTGATGCGGTGTTTTTTGTGCTCGGTGGCCTGTTCCATCGAAGCCGGCGTGCGCGTTTCTATCGCATCCTGAAAAGCTCAGGCAACGATGTCGAAGCCTTGGCCGCACTGGAGGAGGAATTCGGTCTGGAAGATGAACCCCTTGCTGTGGGCATTCAGGATCGAGCCACTCTCTATCGAGCCATGCTGGCCGTCACCACAAGAGCTGCCCCTGCCCGTGCGCGCCTGCAACCCCGCGATTTCCTGTCTGCGTTTGCCGTCTTTCTATTGGTGTCGGCGGCGGCGCTGCCGGCGGTGATGCCGTTTATTCTCGTTGAGGTTCCCGATCTCGCGCTTCACCTGTCGAACATGCTGCAGATTCTGTTGCTGTTTCTGGTGGGCTACTGGTGGGGGCGCTACACGGACGCAAATCCGTGGCTCGTTGGACTGACAATCATGCTGCTTGGGGTGGCCATGGTTTCCGTCGCCATCGGGCTCGGTGGATGAAGGATAGAGACGATGCCTTCAGGCGCCCACCCAGCCACCATCACAAAGCGGCAGCTGCCCTTCCTCGGCTGGATTCGTTCCTATCGCCGTGACTGGCTGTTGCCCGATTTCATGGCCGGTCTTGCCCTCTGGGCGGTGATGGTGCCGGAGGGCATGGCCTACGCCGGGATCGTCGGGGTGCCGCCAATCATGGGGCTCTATACCATCGTCCCGCCATTGATAGGCTACGCGCTGCTCGGCACCTCGCGCCTGCTGGTCGTCGGACCTGACACCGCCACCGGCCTCATCTCAGCCTTGACCGTGGGCGCAATTGCAGCCCGGGGGGCTGCGGAATACAATGGACTAACGTCCACGCTGGCGATCTTGATCGGAGCTTTGTTCCTGCTCTTCGGTGCACTGCGGATGGGTTGGGTGGCGGCCTTTATCCCGACGCCAGTGATGCGGGGGTTCATCGAGGGCCTCGTCTGCGTCACCATCATCGGCCAGGTGCCACATCTGCTTGGCATCGCCGGAACGTCCGGTAACTTCTTCACCAAGCTTTGGTTCGTGGTCCGCCATCTCCAGGATGTCGCGTTGGCGCCCGCGGTGTCCGGATTGCTGAGCCTAGCTGCGATGTGGTTGCTTCGTTCCCTCGTGCCTCGCATACCCGCTGCCCTGGTTGTCGCGGCCCTTGCCACGATTTGCGTCGGTCTGCTCGGCGGTGAAGCCACCGGTATCCAGGTGATCGGCGACCTCCCATCCGGCCTGCCGCCGCTTGCGTTGCCACAGCTTGACCCTGCAACACTGTGGACACTAACGCCCGGTGCTCTCGCCATCGTGCTGGTCGGCTATGCCGAGGCGCTCGGAGCGGCGAAGGCCGCAACAGTGCAGGGTGGCGGTGACATCGAACCAAATCAAGAGCTGGTCGCACACGGGGCCGCCAACGTCCTGAGCGGCCTTTTCGGTGGCTTCCTCGCGGTCGGCAGCCTATCCAAGACCTCCGTGGCCATCGCCGCTGGAGCTCGCTCCCAACTGGCTAATCTCGTCGCCGCGATTTTTTGTTTTTTAACTCTGGTTCTGCTGACGCCCCTGTTTCGAAACATGCCGCACCCTGCGCTTGGCGCAATCGTGATCGCCGCCATGCTGCACCTCTCGAAACCCGACTATTTGCGCGTTCTGTATGCGAGGAGTCGTTCCGAGTTCGCCGTGGCAGCGATCGTCATCGCTGGGGAACTGACCCTTGGCGTTCTGCAAGGTATCGGGCTTGGCGTCATGCTGGCGCTGCTTATGCTAATTTATCGAGCAAGCCATCCGCAAGGCGCGGTGCTCGGCCAACTGCCCGGCACGGAAGCCTATCGCGACGTCACGCTGCACCCCGACGCGTTGACCTTCCCCGGCCTGCTGATTTGGCGCGCTGGCGGCGACCTGTTCTTCGCCAGCATTGGTCACCTTGACGCGGAGCTGAAGACAGCCCTGGCCGCGAGCGGCCCGGCAGTGAAGCACGTACTCGTCGACGCAGGCTCGGTAGACTTCATTGACACTAGCGCCTGCGATGCTCTGCTCAATGCCATTGCTGAGTTCCAACGGCAGGGCATCACTGTTGCCTTCGCCCGCGTGCGTGACCAAGTACGAGAGGGAATGCAGTTGGGAGGAGTGGAGGCTGCGGTGGGTTCGACGAACTTTTATGAACGTGTGACCGATGGCGTGCGCGCCTGGCACCAAGGCCGTCAGGGTTGAAGCGCGGTCAGCCTGTTCGCGAATTTGGACTGACGCACATGAGCCAGGCTGAACGCCTACCACGCGAGCCATTGCTACAGCGTGGCAAGATCAAGGAATTGCCGCACACCCGTGGTTCTCGGGCTTGACCTATCAGGCGTCCTGCCTCCGCCGTAGTGAACAGCACCGTGTAGTTTTGGCGGATGACCTCCCTTCCAAGCGCGATCGCGATGCCGAAGTCTCTGTATGGACAGCAGTGGCGCTCAGCATCCGCTTATTCAGCCGCGGCCTTCACGCCAGCCTTCCGGCCTTCCCACTCCTGTGGCGTGAGCGTCTTGATATCAAACTGGTCACGCGTTCGGGCATAGGTATGGCCACCCATGCGGCCGACGGCGTCCATCATCTGCTGGTCGATATGCAGGTTCGATGCATTGATCGCATCGCTACGAACGAAGACGCCGACGACCTCGCCGAGGATGATCTCGCGGGCCGGGCCGACCTGCAGGGTCGTGTGGCGGCGGCATTCCAAGGCTGCAGGGGCTGCTAGGATTCGCGGACTGCGGACCATCTGTCCAGGCACGGTCGCAAGGCCCGCCTCCTCCATCTCGTTTACCTCGGGGCCGAACTTGATGGCGCAAACCTCCATCTTGTCGACAAGTGCATTGTCGCAGATGTGGACGGTGAACTCGCCGGTCTCGCGGATGTTGCGGGCGGTGTCTTTGAAGCGCATGTCGGCGTAATTCTCGACGCCGATGGCGACGATGGCCGGATCGTGGGTGAGCACATTGAAGAAGCTGAAGGGGCCGGCGTTCGGTTGGCCGTCCTTGCTGACCGTCGTCACCAGCGCGATCGGGCGCGGGATCACGGTGCCGATCAGAATCTTGTAGCGCTCGCGCTCGTTGAGACTGGAGAAGTCGAAATGGACGTGATCGTACATATCAGCCCTCTGCAGCGATGCGGTGGGTTTCAAGTGGGGTGTGGCGGGAGAGGTTCTCGAAGCCATCCTTGGTGACGACATAAATATCGCCGACATTGCAGCCGGCCGACAGCGGCTCCAGCCACTGGGTATGGAGCACGAAGACCATGCCCTCCTCCATCCGGTCGTAATTGTGGGAGGAGATGTTGAAGCTGTTCTGCCCGCCGGCCATGCCGACCGAGTGGCCGAGATTGGGGTTATGCGGCCCGTGGGTCGCCGGGTAGACATGCATGAGTTTGCGACCCTGAGCCTCCCAGTCGATGTTCTTCACATATTGGCGCGGGATGAGGCGCGCGCTGCCATCGTCCATCGGGGCCCAGTTGTAGGGCATACTGCGAGCCTCGGGCGAGCCCAGCATGCCGCGCTCGATCATCGGCTCGAAGGCGGCATTGTTGACGTCGCGCATCAGGGCGCCGGGGCGGATCAGCTTTTCGGCACGCTTGACGCCTTCGGTGCAGGCTTCGAGCACCTCTTCCTGCCGCTTCGTGATCGGGCCGACGGCGATCATGCGGGCGGTCTGGGCCGTATAGCCGCGATAGGTGACGTTGGAGACATAGAGGTTGATCAGGTCGCCCGTCCGGACGACATGGCCGTAGGGCTTGCCGCAATGGGTGCCGAACTCGTTGATGCCGATCTGGTAGCCGTCGCCGGTCTCACCGCCATGGGAAAGCTGCGCCTGGGTGAAGGCGGCGTAGATTTCATGGTCCGTGACGCCGGGGTTGGCGACGTGATAGGCCGCCTGGGTGGCGATGCTGATAAGCTGGGCGGCGGCGCGGAACATGGTGATCTCGCGCGGTGAGCGGATCTTCTGCATCCGGTCGACAATGGCATTGTCGGCGACGAACTTGGTCTTCGGCATCAGTTCGTCGAGTGCCGCCCAGAAGGTCAGCGACGTGCGGTCGCCGATCCGGCCGATCTGCGCCTTCGCGAGCCCCATGCCGGCCAAGAGTTCGGCGCATTTCTCGGCCGTCTTGACGATGCTGTCGCCCGGACGGTCGGCATATTCCCGGCCGATCGGGCCGATCTGCCAGATGTCCTCGACCAGCACCGGTTCGCCGCCCGGCGGCAGCAGCACTGACTGGGTGAAGAAGGATAAGAGCGTCAGCGGCTTGTCGCGGTCGGTCGGGATGATCAGAACGCCTTCGCGCATCCAGTCGCAGATATAGCGCAGATAGTGGTTGGACGTGTGGAACCAGCCGACGCCGCCGGTATGGACGATCAGCGCATCGTGCCCGGCTTCCACGGCCTGACGACGGATGCGGCGCAGGCGATCCTCGAACTCTTCGACCGGCAGCGGCAGGGGCGCGTCGAAGTCGAAATCCGGCTGGAAATCGGCAAGCAGCGAACCGACGCGGTAGGAGCCTGACTTGGTTGCGCTAGGGGTCATGGGTGTTTCCTTCCAGATTATTCTTGAGTTTTTGTCAGGCCTGCCGCGGCGCGAGAACGCGTCTTGCGACGAGCATGACGATCAGGGTGAGGCCGATGAGGATGCCTGATATCGCGGCGACGCGAACGTCGAGCGATTCCTCAATCAGCGCGAACATCCGGAGCGGCAGGACAGTCGTTTCGGCATCCGCGAGGAAGAGCGAGATCGAAACATTGTCCAGCGACTGGATGAAGACCAGGAACGCACCGGCGAGAATGCCCGGCATCAGAAGCGGCAGCGTGACGCGGCGAAGCGTGGTGAACCAGGATGCGCCCATGACGGTCGATGCCTCGGCGAGCGACGGATTGAGGCCCTGCGCGACGACGGAGGCGGCGCGGTACATCAGCGGCCCGAAAACGACGACATGGCCGGCGACGGTCAGCAACAGCGATGGCTGGAAGCCGATGGAATTGGCGACGATCAGCGCCGCCAGACCATAGACGAGGCTGGGCAGGACGAGCGGCGACAGAAGCAGGGGCTCGATCGCGCCGACAGTGCCCTTGCGCATTCGGCTCATGCCGATGGTCGCTGGCACGGCAAAGAGCAGCGACCCCAGAACCGCAAGGCCTGCGATCTTCAGCGAGTTGATGGCGGCCGCATGCTCCGTCGCAGAGCGAACGGGATCGAGCAGCGCCTCGTACCAGCGGAGCGAAAAGCCCTCCGGCGGGTATTTCAGGGTCTGGCCCGAGGTGAAGGACATGGTCAGGGCGATGACGATCGGCGCGACGAGATAGATCACGGCGAAGACGCCGAAAGCGAAGACGAAAAGCTTGTAGAGCAGACCAGGGATGGGATTTTCGCGCCTGTGATTGAGCTTGGGATTAGCCATGGCCGACAAGCCTCCTGTGACGGGAAATCATGGTCATCGCGACCAGCAGGCAACCGGTGGAGAGCAGCAGGACGACGGCGATCGCCGAAGCCAACGGCCAGTCGAACAAGGTCCCGACCTCGCGATAGATCAACTGCGGAACATAGACGTTACGCGCGCCGCCGATGACGGCCTGCGTAACGAAGGAACTGCTGGTGCTGGCAAAGACCAGAATCCAGCCGGCCAGCAGACCCGGCAGCATCAGCGGGATGAGTACGGTGACGAAAATGCGCCAAGGACCCGCGCCGGAAACCTGTGCGGCTTCGGTATATTGAACCGGCGTGCGGGAGAGGATCGCTACCAGCGGCAGGATGATCAGCGGCAGGTCGATCTGGCACATGGCCATGACGAGACCGAATTCGGTGAACATCAGGGTCATCGGCCGGCCGATCAACCCGAGCCAGAGCAGCGCCTCGCTGATCGGACCCTGCCGGCCGAGGATGACGATCCAGGCGAAGGTACGCACGACGTTGCTGGTCAGCATTGGAATGAGTGTCAGGAAGATGATGAGCTGGCGCGCCGTCTTGCCGCTATGCCAGTAGAGAAGCGCGATCGGCACCCCGAGCAGCGTCGTGGCCACAACGGTTAACAGACCGAGCCGTGCCGTGTTGAGCAGGACGCGGAAATTGAACGCGTCCCCAAAGAACCTGATGTAGTTAGCCAGCGTGGCCCCGTCCGGGCCGGTGAAACTGAAACCGACGAGAACGGCGAGCGGCGTCGCAAAGAACGCCACCGAGAGCAACAGCATCGGTACAACGTATGGAAAGCCGCCCGCCTTCATCGTGCTCTCCTCAGCCTGCGACGAGAGCGTCGAACTGGCGGATCCAGTCGGCGCGGCTCTTGTTGATGGCGACCCAGTCCGGATAAACCATGTTGCCGAGCTGCTCGCGCGTCACATAGGCCTCGATCTCGGGCGTCAGCGCGACGTCCTTGTTGGTCGGGAACATCTCGGTCGGCGGCAGCTTCAGCTTGTCCTGGGCAGCCTTGGAGATGGCGGCGTCCATATAGGCATAGGCAGCATCGAGGTTCTTAGCGCCCTTGGTCAGGTGGATGTTGACCGGCGCTGCCGGCGCGCCGCTTTCCGGAGCGACATATTCCGCCTTGAGACCCATCGACTTCAAACGGGCGACGTTGCCGGTCGAGCACATGAAGACGGCGATTTCGCCCTGCTGGAATAGCGTCATCTGGTGGTTGGTGCTGTCAACGACGCCCTTCAGATGTTCCGGATGCTCCTTGAAGACCTTGAAGACCGCGTCCATGTCATCAGGGCCGGAGCCGAAGATCTTTGCCATCTCCGTATAGGCCATGACGGCGGTGTTGGAGCCAAAGCCGGTCCAGGAAACCAGACCGCTATAGGCCGGGTTTTCAAACAGGTCGCGGTAGCCCTTCGGGCGCGGCACGAGATCGGGATTGTAGGCGATACCGTTGACTTCGATCGTGACGGTCGGGCCGTATTCGCCCTGGAAGGCCGGATCAAGCATGCCCCAGTTCTTCAGACGGCTCGGGTCGATCTTCTCTATGATGTCGTTGTCGATGGCGACGGCCATCTGGCCGGGTGACATCAGCAGCGCGTCGTAGGGCGGGTTGCCGGGGCTCGCCATGACCTTGGCGAGCTGGTCCTGCGCCATCGAGGGGGCGATCGTCAGGCCGTAACCGGCTTCCTTGACGAGCGGGCTCAGAACGGTGCGATAGCCATCTTCCCAGTTGCCCGGAAAGGTCGCGGCGACCGCGGTTTCGCCTGTCGCCGCCCGGGCAGCGAAGGGTATTGCGGAGGCTGCGGCGACACCGGCAGCGAGGAGGCCGAAATGGCGGCGGGTCATTTTGAAGTCGTTCATGCTCTCACCTCTGTTGGTTGTTGTTGATGTCATTCAGTTATTGGCATTCACTGGATGCTTTCCGGTTCAGCCGGAAATACGTGACACCTGCGGGTGTCGATCTCTGCGAAAAGCTGGGCGCCGATTTCCGGAATGGTGGTGCTGGGACCGCGCACCTCGGAGGCGCGCAGGCCCGTGCCGCCGTCAAGCACGAGATCGTGGATCAGCGTCGGCCCGAGCGGTACGGACACGGTGATCTGTGCGGCAAGCGCGTTCACGCCCGGCTGCGTCATCAGGCGCACCTCTTCGGGCCGGAAAGTGATGGTGACATCCGAGCCCGCGGTGAAGCTCAGACGGCGCGGCAGAACGAGATTTTCGCCGCTCTTCAGGGCGATTACGGTGCTGTCGTCACCAAGCGCGGCAACGGTTCCGTGGAGAAGGTTCGTCTGGCCGATGAAGGTGTTGACGAACAGGGTCTTCGGCCGGTCGTAGACGGCAATCGGCGAATCGATCTGCTCGACATTGCCCCGGTTCATCAGAACCAGGCGGCTGGCGAGGCTCTGCGCCTCTTCCTGGTCATGAGTGACGATCAGCGTGGTGATGCCGAGCGTCTTCTGGAGATGGAGGAGCTCGACCTGCAGGTCGAAGCGCAGTGCCCGATCGAGCGCGCCGAAGGGTTCATCGAGAAGCAGGAGCGACGGGCGGCCCGCAATTGCGCGGGCGACGGCCACACGTTGCTGCTGGCCTCCGGAGAGTTCACGCGGCAGGCGGTTGCCATAGCCATCGAGCCGGACAAGCGAGAGCATCTCCTCTACCCGTGCGTTTCGTTCGGCGCGCGGTACCTTCTGGCAGGCCAGCGGATAGGCGATGTTTTCCGCGACGGTCAGGTGCGGGAACAGCGCATAGTTCTGGAAGACCATGCCGATTCCTCGCGCACGGGCGGAAACATTGGCAAGGTCGTCATCGCCCAGCACTATCTTGCCCGTCTTCGGCTGGATGAGGCCGGCAATCGCCCTCAGCACCGTCGACTTGCCGCAGCCGCTCGGCCCCAAAAGCGCGATGATCTCGCCCGCCTCGATATCGAAGGAAATGTCGCTGACGGCATTCTGCCCGCCATAGCTATGGGTAACGCCCCGAACACTGAGCCGCTTGCGATCGGCCGTCCTTGCGATGTCTAGCATGTCGCTTCCCTGATCTTGCTGGTTGTGACGAGCGCTCCGACACCGGAGCATGTTCATGCAAAGGCAATTGCAAGGGCTGTGCCAGATCCGAAATCTGGCGAGATGGATAAATTCAAGTATCTGATTATAATAATCTTTTTATGATTTACAAAGTTTCGCATACTTCGTATTGTATCTTTCCGATATTTTTTTCGGAAGTTTGTTTGTCTAAAGTTTCGCCATGAAGGCTCGATGTCGTGCAGGATTCTGCTCATTTATAGACCGCTGGCACGGCGCGACCGGCATGAAACACACAATTCCGCGGGCGGCTCGCCATCGCGAAGGGAATGAGGATGAAGAGAAGGGCGAGACTTCAGGCAAATTTCGCTCAGAAAATCGACGGAGGGATGATTTTTTAATCACTATTATTTCGAATAATCATACGCAATAATATGCGAAACTTTGTTCGGACAGTTTTGATAGAAGAATTATTTGTTCAACTTCAATTACTTGATGCAGGGAAGATAAGACTGGCACGGTGATTGCTTGGATGGTCCCAGAAAATTCACGCACAGCAAATCGAAAAAGGGGATCCCATGAAAAACGTGCAGACACTTCTGAAGACCAGCATCGCCACCGCGCTCGTTACCCTCATGTCGCTGTCCGCCTACGCAGCGGAGAGCGCGGCCGAGAAGATGGACGCGGCTGACGTCGCCAAGCTCCCCGGCGTGGTGCTGACGAAGAAGCTGGCGGACGGCCTTCCTGCTGCGATCAAGACATCAGGCGTTCTGAAGGTTGCAACGGATCTGACGCCGCCCATCAGCTTCCACGATAATGACGGCAAGCTAGTCGGCATCGATGCCGATATCGCCTCGGCCCTCGGCGTTATCCTGGGCCTTGATGTGCAGATGACCGACGTTGGTGCCGGCGCTGCCATTGTTCCCGCTATCCTGTCCAAGCGCTTCGACATGACAATCTCCGGCATCAATGACGATGTCGAACTGGAAAAGCAGGTCGATGTCATCGACTACATGTACGACGCCACCACCATCATGACGATCAAGGACAACCCGCTCGGCATCAAGAGGATGGAAGATCTCTGCAGCAAGAAGGTCGCCGTTCCGGTCGGCACCTTCCAGGGCAAGATGGTCGAGGCCGCCTCGGCGAAGTGCAAGACGCCGATCGACATCATGGCGATCCCGAAGATGCCCGACGTATTGCAGGCCGTGCGCACCGGCCGCGCCGACGCCACCGTCAACGGTTATGCGACCAGCGTTTATACGACCGAGCATCAGACCGGCAATGGCAAAGGTCTGCAGGCGCTTCCCGATATCCGTCTCGCCGTCGGCTATCTCGGCATGCTGACAGCAAAGGACAATCCGAAGCTCCGTGACACCGTGGTCGCCGCCCTGCAGCAGATGGTCGACAGCGGTGCCTACGAGACGATCATGAAAAAGTGGAGCCTCGGCCCCCTCGCCGTCAAAACCGTCAAGGTCAACGACGCTGCCAGCATGCCGGCGGAGTGAGGCTCATGGCACTGTTCACCACGCAGACAACGACAATCAGCCTGCCGCCACCGGCCATGAGGTCGATCAAGTGGGGACAGTTCGCAATCGGTGCCAGCGCGATCCTCGCGCTGGTGCTCCTCGGCAGCGTCGTCGCGCAGAGCCAGAGCGTTCAGTGGTCCGAGATTCCGCGCTATCTCGTGCATCCCTCGATCCTGCGCGGCGTACTTCTGACGCTGGAGTTGACGGCCGGCGCCATGGTCTTCGGCATCGGCCTCGGCTGCCTTCTCGCGGTCATGGCAACCTCGACCAACATCGTTCTGAAAGCGATCGCAGCAGGCTTCGTCTGGTGGTTTCGCGGCGTGCCGCTGATCGTGCAGATCTTCCTTTGGTTCAATATTGCGCTCTTCATTCCGCAGGTCGGGGCAGGACCCTACAGCATCTCGATCAACGACCTCGTCACGCCAGCGCTCGCGGGCTTCCTGGCGCTCGGGCTGCATGAAGCTGCCAACATGTCGGAAATCATCCGCAGCGGCCTTCTTGCCATCGACCGCGGGCAGCGCGAGGCGGCGACGGCACTCGGATTGAAGCCCCGTCAGACATTTCGGACGATCATCCTGCCGCAGGCGGCGCGCCTCATCGTCCCGCCGACCGGCAACCAGGCGATCGGCATGCTGAAGGCGAGCGCCATCGTCTCCGTCATCGGCATGCAGGACCTGCTGACGCAGGCGCAGGTCATCTACGCGCGCAACTTCCTGGTGATCGAACTGCTGTTCGTCGCCTCCATCTGGTACCTCGCGATCACGACGGTAGCCTCGATCGGCCAGCACTATCTCGAAAAGAGCCTCCAGCCAAAGTACCGCCACGGCGCGGACAAAGCCCGAAGCGCGAAACGCGCCTGAGCACCAACCAATAACCAAGGGCCTCGCCAGAGCAGCGAGGCCTGTCAGGAAACGACAAGGAGCACATCATGAAGCTTGGAATCGACAATATCAAACTGCCGGAATCGAAGAAGCGCGGCCCCCTCGGCAGCCTCGATCACGTCAAGGAACTCGGGCTTTCGGGCATCTTCTTCTCGACGGCGCTGGACATGAGTCCGACGCTCGACATGGGCGAACTGCTCGACATCAGGGCGAAGGCCGACGAGCTCGGTCTCTACCTCGAAAGCGGTGTCGGCAAGATCAATCCCTACTGCAGCGCCGAGGAGCCGGCGCTCAGGGCTGCCGGCGGTGGCGACATCATTGCCGGTTTCACGCGGATGATCGAGGCGAGCGCCGCCATCGGCTGCTTCGAGCTCTGGGTCGCCCCCGGCAACTTCAAGTCCGAATATCGTGGCCGGCTGGCCAATGACCGCTTCCGGACTGACATCACCTGGGAAGACCAGTTGATCGGCATCGAGAAGGTGCTGCAGAAGCTTGCGCCGGTCGCCCGCGCGCATGGCGCGCACCTAAACATCGAGACCCATGACGAGATCACCTCCTTCGAGATCCTGCGGCTGATCGAGAAGGTCGGTCCGGATTGCATCGGCGCCGTTTTCGACACCGCCAATGGTCTGCAGCGGGCCGAGCATCCGGTCTTTGCGGCCAGGCGCCTCGCCCCCTATGTCCGTCAGACGCATATCAAGGACGCCTATGTCGGCCGCGCGCCCGGCGGCCTCGACTTCCAGACCCGCCCAGTCGGCGGCGGCATCGTCGATTTCGATACGATCCTGCCGATCCTCGCGGAAGCCAACCCTGCGCTCAACCTGTCGCTGGAGGTTGCTGCCTCCGTCGCCGACAGGCCGCGCAAGGTCAACCCGCGCCAATGCATCCAGATCGACGATCCGATCTGGCGCGCCGGCCATCCCGATCTGACAGCCGAAGAACTCGACGCCTACATGGCACTGGTCAATGCCTACGAACAGCGCGTCGCATCCGGCGATGTTCCGGACTGGGAGGCCTACGAAGCCAGCCAGTACGGCTATCCGAGCTACGAACATCAGTCCTACGGCTTCGACGAGGCAATCGCCTTCATCAAGCAGTCGGCACGTCATATCGAGACGGTCTGCAAGGACAAGGGCATCACGTTGAATTCGGCAACTGCTGACAGGAAGGCCGCCTGATCGCCTGAAATGGCGGTGGGCTTCGGTCGCCTGATATCACCGGCTTACGCTGGAAATATCAAGTTGCGCACAAACTTTCTTATGGAAAAAATTACAACGCACCGATATCGGATATGTCACGGCTTCCGGTGCGACTCGGAGGCTGCCGCTAAGCCTGGAGAGGAATGATGAAGAAGACGCGTCGTCAAAGCCTGAAACCGTCCACGACCGCCAACGGCGCTGCGGACACTGTTGACAACGACGACGTGTCCGAACGCATTCGCAACACGCTGGCGGCGGCGATAGGCGAAGGCGCGCTCAAGCCGGGAACCAAGATCCTCGAAGAGGCGATCGCCGAGCATTTCGGGGTCAGCCGCACCGTCGTCCGCGGCGCACTCGGCGTGCTCGAAAGCGACCATCTGCTGGAACGCAAGCGAAACCGCGGGACTTTCGTCGCAGAGCCGAGCATCGAGCAGGCAAAGAGCCTCTTCGAGGCACGGCGCAAACTGGAACGACTGCTGCTTGAACTCGTCATCATGCGCGCGACACCGGAGCAGCTCGATGCGCTGGAGCGCCTGACGGACGAAGAAGAGCACATCCATCATCATGGCGACGAGAAGTCGAAGACAGTGCTCTCGGGGAAGTTTCACATCGTCCTCGCCGACCTTGCCGGCAATTCGGTGCTGACGGAAATGCTCTCCAAGATCGTCGCGCGCCTCTCCCTCGTCATGTCGCTCTATGAAGAAGACCGCAAGGACGACTGTGGTGCGGACCACCACCGCATGATCGTTGCGGCGCTTAAAGCGAAGAACCTGACCAAGGCTCAGGATCTGATGGATCACCATCTCGCGGACATCGAAGGGCGAGTGCGACTGACGGAGGGACAAGGCGATCGGCACACGTTTATGGCGGTGCTGGAGAACTTTTCATGACCCTGCCTGTTTCCGGCCGTCAGCGAAATGACCTCGGCTGGCAAGCATGCGCAGTATGTGATGGCTTCACATGGGCCTGCCTCCCCGAGCTACTCATGGACTTCAATGCGTCATTAGCTCGGCAACCAATTGCCTGACACCACACATGGAGGGGCAGCATCGACTTTTTGTAAGCGCTGTCTGCCTCGCACGTTGACCAGGAGCGTCTTGCCGTTTCGAGTTATACCGCCGTGACAGAGATGGCAGCAATGCGCCAGAAGCGGCCAGGCTGGTGTCACCCCGCCATGGATGGCGGGGGCGACACTCGCCGTCAATCGAATCAATGCGGTTCAGCTACAGCTATGCCGCGGCGCGGATGCGGTTGTGAGATGTGATTGCGCCAACCTTGAAGCGTCGGATGAGTTGCTCAAGGACGTTCGCCTCACCGGCGACGAATCCAATGGCGGCCGCAGATTCTTCGACCATTATCGCATTTTTCTGGGTGTTTCGGTCGATATCGGAAATCGCATTACCGATGCCGTTGAGCTCGGTAGACTGCTGGCGCGAACGTTCAACGATCTCCGCGATGTGGCCACTGATGGCCGCGACATCTCCAGCAATTCCGTGAAGCGCCTGGCCCGTCTTGTCGACCAACGCGACGCCGTGCTTGACGTGATCGGCTGATGCGCTGATCAGCGTCTTGATTTCGCTGGCAGCGGAAGCAGAACGCTGAGCCAATTCTCGGACTTCCTGGGCAACCACTGCAAAACCCTTGCCAGCCTCTCCCGCACGCGCCGCCTCCACGCCTGCGTTCAGCGCGAGAAGGTTCGTCTGGAACGCAATGTCGTCGATCACGCCGATAATTTGGGTGATCTCCAGCGAAGAGCCTTCAATCTTGAGCATTGCGTCAACGGCGTGGGCAACGATAGCGCTCGAATCTTCGGCGCCGTCTTTCGCCTTGCGCACCATTGAACCAACAGTTTCCGCAAGTGCGCAGGTCTGGCGGACCGTCTCCACCGCATGGGAAAGAGATGCGGCGGTTTCGGATAGGGAGGCCGCCTGATTTTCCGTCCGCTGCGACAGATCGGAGTTGGCACTGTTGATCTGCGCAGTACCGTTGCGCACAGAATTTGCAACGTCGCCCACCTGCCTCAAAACAGCGTCGAGCTGTTCGACGGATTCGTTGAAGGCATGACGCAAGTCATTCAAATCACCCTCGAGCTCTTCCGCGATACGCACGGTCACATCGCCCTTGGACAGCTTGGAGAGCGCCGAGCGCAGGCAGGTAACCGCAAAGGTGACTGAATCATGCGCCTTGGCGCGCAGCTCTTCCTGGGCCTCGCGCGCCGCTGCCGCTTTATGGTCAGCGTGCCGAGCGATTTCCGCCATTTCTGTCGCCTTGCGGCCCGCCGTCTGAGCCTGCGCAACGGACCGCTCCGCTATTGCGAAGGCTGAGACCATGGCCGACGTGAGAGCGATCAGCGCGCCGGCCTGCAACACAAGAACGGTAGCATGGAGAACCACCCTATTGAAATGCGACTCTCCGGGAAACACAGCGAGAGGAACGGCGACATAGAGAACGAGGTGATGCAGCGCCACGAGCCCGGCAAAGGCGACGATCGCGCGCCAATCGACCCATGCCGCGCAAATCGCCAACGCCGCGAAGAAATACATATGCAAGTCGATCTGCAGCGACGAGCCTTCGAAGCCATAGACGAGAAAGCCTACGCTGGTGGCCATTGCCATGGAGGTGATAATTCGGGTTGCTGGCGCTGAGCGGTCACGCCACCAGATAAAGCTGGCGATGATCGTTATGATTGCCGCAGCGACCACCGAAGGCAGGTCGAAGCTTTCCGCTCTGACCAGATTTCTGACAGTCAGCGCGACAAGGTTGATCCAGAGCAAACCAACAATCCCGAACGAGGCGCGCGCGCGCAGTTTTTCCAAAGCATCCATCTTAGGCTCCTGCCCGGCAGCCGACTGCCAGAATGTGATTGAGAACGAGAATGGCGCCGGCGCTACGCAAGCGCTCGGGAAAGCCGGCCGTGTCCGAATAGGCGACAGCGAGCCAAGGTCGGGCACCAGCGAGGACAAAAGCTCCTCCTGCCTGGCCGACAACATCCATCATATGAGACGGAGGCAGACGCGGATCCGTCACCACCAAGACAAATGGCCCGCGCGGCAGCGAAAGTGCACCGAGGAATAAACCAGCAAAGAGAAGGGTGTAGAGGGCGATCTGTCGCCAGCAGGATTTTTCGGCATGCGTCATTCAAGTAGTCATGTGTTCGCATCGGCGCTCGCTTCGCACTCGCGGTTAATGCCACTCAACTGGCCCGCGCCGTGCCCTCAAATTAGCGAAATATGGTTGACGACGTCTTAAGCCGGTGCGCGATGCCCTGATGAGGTCCCAGTTTGACAAGTGGCCCAGCACTTGCGAGCCGCCTGTCTCAAGCAAGTCGCCCAAGTTTTTCAGCGACACTGGCTCTCCCGGAGAACGTGTCGGATAAACGGCAATGCGTTTGTCCGCAAAGGGGCCGACGAACGAACCCGCTGCGCGGGAGGGCGCGTGGGTTGAGGTAGAGGACACGAGACGGGCGTCGCGCTCGCGTTGTGCGTGGTTCTGCGGGGGCAGAGCATGACGGGCTTCTTTAACAAGGAGCCTGACTATGCAACATCCCATTCTCGATGCCCCTCGTTCCTGTTCCGACCATGAACAGCATCGTGTCGGCGCAGCGCTTCTTCTTCACCCACACGCTCGACCGCCCGGACCTGGCGCGCAGGCTCGTCCGTCTGGCGCATCCGCGCAGGCTGCCCGTGGTCTTGATCCGCGACGAGGTGGCCCGGCTACTCAACGCCACCACCTGCCTCAAGCATCAAGCCGCATTGTCGGTCGTCTATGGCGCGGGCCTGCGCGTCGCGGAGGTAGCGATGCTGAATGTCGCCGACGTCGACAGCGAGCGCATGCTGTTGCGTGTCGAGCGTGGCAAGGGCGGGCGCTATCGCAATGCCATGCTGTCCGAGGACCTGCTCACGCTTCTGCGGCAGTGGTGGAGGGTCGGGCGGCAGCAAGGTGTGATGCATCGCGACGGCTGGCTGTTCCCCGGCCAACACGCGATGAAGCCGATCAGCACGCGGCAGCTCTATCGCATCGTCGTCGAGGCGGCGCAGGCCGCCGACATCGGGAAGCAGGTCGGGCCGCACACGCTGCGCCACAGCTTCGCCACCCACCTTCTGGAGGACGGCCGCCAACTGGCTGGACGCATGGGCTCGCACCCATCAGACTACCTTTCCCTCAGATACGCGACCGGGCGTCGAACTCCTATATGTAATCTAAGACGACGGGAGCCAACACGCGGGCTATTTCGACGCCCTGACCCGATGAAGAATGTGATACAATGGCCGGCCCTCCCCCAGCAACGGAACCGCGAACAGCTTTCGCAGTGATCGGCACGCCAGGTCAGTCACGGCCGACTTCACGACTGAGCCAGCCATTAGATTAAGCAGCGTCGGGACGGTGAAGTGTTTTCACCTCTAGAAAATCTTCCAATCCGAACACCCCGCCTTCGCGGCCGTTGCCCGACTGCTTGTAGCCGCCGAACGGGCTCCCATAGCGATGGGGCGCGCCGTTGATATGAACCATGCCGGCGCGCAGTCGTCCTGCCACACGCTCGGCGCGGGCTGGATCGCTGGTCTGCACGTATGCAGCCAGCCCGTAGCTGGTATCGTTGGCGATTGCGATCGCCTCCTCTTCGGTCTCAAACGGCATGATAGCCAAGACCGGACCAAACACTTCCTCCCGGGCAATCCGCATGGAGTTGTTGACGTCGGCAAAAATCGTCGGCTTGACGAAATAGCCGGTTTCGAAGCCTGACGGCTTGCCGGCACCACCGACGAGGAGGCGCGCGCCCTCCGCGATGCCGGCCTCGATCAATGCCTGCACGCGGCCATACTGGACGTCGCTGACAAGCGGCCCGATGTGGCCACCTTCCTCCGCAGGGCTTCCCACGGTGGCACTGCCGCCGACGCGTTGAGCGATCTCGACGGCCCTGTCATAGACCGATTTCTGTACCAGTAGACGAGTTGGTGCGTCGCAGGATTGTCCGGAATTGTTGAAACATTCGAGGACGCTGCCAGTGACGCGGTCTTCGAGATCGGCGTCCTCAAAGACGAGGTTGGGAGACTTGCCGCCGAGTTCCAAGGTGACACGCTTGACGGTATCCGCTGCGTCCTTGCTGACGGCGATGCCAGCACGCGTCGACCCGGTGAAGGACATCATGTCGACGTCCCTGTGCCGAGAAAGGGCGGCGCCGGCATTAACACCGTCGCCATTGACGAGGTTGAAGGTGCCGGCTGGGAAGCCCGCCTCATGTACCATCTCCGCATAGAGCATGGCGTTGAGCGGAGTGAACTCGGAGGGCTTCAGCACGCAGGTCGAGCCTGTTGCCAACGCCGGGACCACCTTCAGCGCGATCTGGTTGATCGGCCAGTTCCAGGGGGTAACGAGGCCGCAGACACCGATCGGCTCCCGCAAGAGCACGTCTCCGTTCGACAACACGTCGCGCACCTTCAATTGCTTCAGCGCATCGATGAAGCCCTGCAGGTGACCCACGCCGACATCTGCCTGCTGCTCGCGGCTCATGGTGATCGGCGCGCCGAGTTCGAGCGTGATCGTCTGTGCCATCTCCTCATAGCGGCGCTTGTAGATGTCGAGCAGCCTTTCGAGAAGCGCAAGTCGTTCCTCCACGCTCGTGCGACTGTATGTGGCAAACGCGGATTTCGCCGCAGCAACCGCACGATCGATATCGGCGGGCGTGCCCATGGAAATCACCGCGACCGGCTTCTCGGTCGCCGGATTGATAACTTCCAGATCGTTGGCAGCAAGCGGCGCTACCCATTCGCCATTGATATAGAATTTGCGCTTGTCGAGCATGTCGTCACTCCCGTCATACTTTGTTCTGTTTTGCGTTCAGCCAGTCCGTGACCAGGCGGCGATACTGCTCACCGCTGAAACTTGGAAAATGGCCGCCGTGTACCGTTCTGGCCGGAATTCCCAGGAGCCGCTCCATCGATGCGAGGTAATCATCGGCGTTCGAGTGGTAGGTGTCCTCGATCAACGGCCCGTCGTAGAGGATGTCTCCCGAAAACAGCGTTTCTGTTTCGGCTTCCCACAACGCGATTCCGCCTGGTGAGTGACCCGGCGTGTGGATAACCTCGAACCTACGGTCGCCGAGATCGATCACATCGCCATCTTCCAGAATACGCGTGGCCGGCGCCTTTTTCACGCCATAGCACTTCGAGCAATAGGGCTCGGGCGGCAGCGCGTCGAAGATATCGTCGGTCACGTAAGGATCAGCAAGCGTGTTTTGCCGGGTAGGGTCGGCGAGCAGATCGGCCTCCGCCGAATGGACGGCCCGGCATTCAAACTCGTGATGGCAACCGATATGGTCGAAATGGGTGTGGCTCGCGACGGCAATGAGATCCCGCTCGGTGACGAGCGGCACCCATTCGCGCAGCGAAACGACGCCCATGCCGCTGTCGACCAGCATATCGCGATCACGTCCGCGCACATGCCAGATGTTGCAGCGATAGAACTCCTGGATGAAGGGCTCGGAAATCTGCGTGACATCGTCGGCCAGCCGCTTCAGCTCATACCATTTGTGGGCAGCGATCCGTTCCATCGTCTGTGCCTATGCCTGTTTCGACGGCAGGGCGACGATATCACCAACGCTGACCGCAAGCGTGAGCACTTGACCTTCGGCGACGACGGTTGATTGCGGCATATGCGCGACGATGCTGATATCAGGAGCGCCATTGGGCGCCAGGTGGCATCGATAGTGGGTTCCGAAGAAGGCGCTGTTGGACACCGTGGCCTGCCCGAGCGCCGTAACGGCGCCATCGCCTTCGCCGGCACGGCGGAAATGTTCCGGCCGGATGCAGAGCATTGTCCCCTGCCCGGCGGACGGCGAGCCAGCCGTGAAGCAGGCTTTCGGCAATGTGACCTTCCCCAGCGCTGTTTCGACGACTGCCCCGGTGCCATCGACATCTCTGATCTTGCCGGGAACGAAGTTGACCTCGCCCATAAAGCCTGCCGCAAACAACGAGCGTGGCCGCATGTAGATTTCCGACGGTGGTCCGAAGTCTTCGATTTTACCCTGGTTCATCACCACGATCCGATCGGCAATTGCCATGGCCTCTTCCTGATCGTGGGTTACATGCACGAACGTCGTGCCGACACGCTTCTGGATGGCTTTCAGCTCATCCTGCATCTGCCGGCGAAGCTTGAGATCAAGCGCGCCGAGCGGTTCGTCGAGCAACAGGACGTCAGGGTCGACGGCGAGGGCCCGGGCAAGTGCAACACGCTGGCGTTGCCCACCCGAAAGCTCATGTGGTTTCTTGTCCGCTGAAGCCTTGAGCCCAACGAGGTCGAGAAAGTTCTTTGCGCGCTCCTCGCGCTCGGCCCTGCCGATGCCGCGCATTCTGAGGCCAAACCCGACATTGTCCTTTAGCTTCATGTGCGGGAACAGCGCGTAGTCCTGGAACATCGTCGTCGTTGGACGTCTTGCCGGTGGAACGTGGGTCATTTCCTTGCCACCGATGGCAATTCGACCGCTGCTCGGCGACAGAAAGCCTCCGAGAATGGACAGAAGCGTCGTCTTGCCACAGCCGGACGGTCCCAGCAGAACAATGAATTCGCCTGCAGCAATGTCGAGAGAAACATCGTCGAGAGCGGTGAAACTGCCGAAAGTCTTCGTCGCGTTTTCGATTAAAACCGGAGCGGTCACGATTTTTTCGTCCTTTTGAACAGGAACAGTTCAAGCATGATCAGCAAGGTGACAGAAACGAGGAACACCAGCGATCCGATGGCATTGGTCTTAGGATTGAGGCCCGAACGAAGCAGGCTCCAGATTTCGACCGGGAGCGTGACGTCGAAGCGCGACAGCAGAAAAGCGATGATGAATTCATCCCAGCTAAACGTCATCGACAGGAAGAAGGAGGCGAGCAGCGACGGCAGCAGCATTGGCGCCGTCACCAGCACCATCACCTTGATATCGCTGGCGCCGAGATCGCGTGCGGCGCGTTCAATGTTGATGTGATGGTCCCCCATCGACGAGTAGATGATTGCAAAGCACAGCGGCAGATTAATCACCACGTGACCGATACCGACCGTCCATAGCGATAGGCCAATTCCGAACGCGTTGAGGACGGTCAGCAGTCCGAGCGCAATGATGAGGTAGCTGACTGTCATTGGCGCGATCAGCAAGCCGCGCTGCCAGGCCGACCCCGGCAGCTTGAAGCGGGCCAGCGCATAGGCCGCCAGGAAGCCGAGGAGGCACGCGACGAACGACGATATCGTCGCCACCAAGAAGGAGTGCAGCAGTGCCGACATCAGCTTGCGATCGGCAAAGACTGCTTCATACCATTGCAGGGAAAAGCCATTGAATGGCGGTACCGGCAGGCGCCCATCCTGGAACGAAAATAGCACCAGCACGATAACAGGCAAAAAGATGAAGCCGAAGATCAGAACCGCGTAGGCGCTGCAGGCGATACCAGTGATCCGGTTGCGTATCATCACGTTCTCTCAATCTTCAGCCAGCGCGCGCAAGCGACATAGGCTGCGGTGACCGCTAGCATCAGAATGATCGAGAGCGCGGCCGCCATCGGAAAGTCCGCGCGGCGACCAAGTTGCAACATGATGATCTGAGGCAAGACAAGTTCGTTGTTGCCGCCCAGGATCTGCGGCGTGACATAGTCGCCGATGCAGAGCACGAAGGTGAGGAAGGCTCCCGTCATGATGCCCGGCATGGTCAGGGGCAAGATGACGTGCCAGAACGTCTGAAATGCATTTGCGCCGAGGTCGGCAGCAGCGCGGCGGTAATTTGGCGAGAGCTGCACAAGGTTTGCGTAGATCGTCAGCGTCAAAAGCATGACGAAGAAGTGGACGAAGCCGATAACGGTCGCCGTACGGTTGCTGGCAAGCTCCAGCGGCTCGCTGATCACGCCGATGTTCATGAGTGCCTGATTGATGACGCCATTGCGCGACAGCACGAGCAGCCACGAATAGGAACGGACAACGTAAGAGGTCCAGAACGGCAGGACCGCAAGAATTAACGCCGTTCGCTGGAACCTTTGCGGCACCCGCTCTGCAATGATCCAGGCCAGGGGATAGGCGAGCAGGATGGAGAGAGCCGTCACGATCGCGGTGATCTCGAGGGAATTCGTCAGCCCACGGAACAGCGCATCCTTCTCGAAGAAGGCGATGTAGTTGCCAAGGTTCCAAACGCGGACGATCGAGCCGCCCTGTTGCGCCCAGAGGCTCATTGCCGCCATGAACAGAAAAGGAGCAACGAAGAAGACGATCGTCCAGACGAGCGCCGGTGCCACGAAACCCCAGGCCTTTCGACGTTCGGCATCTTCAAGTGAATGAGCAGCCACAGGCAAGTCTCCGACTTCCCTCTCCCATCCACGGGGAGAGGGTCTTGTGGTTCAGTATAGAAGGGTCGAAGCTGTCAGTTTTGCAGCATTTCGGTCCAGGCGTCCTGCATCTTTGCGTCCAGTTCCGCGCTTGGGATCGGATAAAGCTGCGTGCGCTTGAGATAGTCGGCCTGCTCGTCCCAGCGCAAAGCGGTTTTCTGTTCGGCACTCAGCAGGTTGCCGGCCTTGGCATTTGCGGGCATCGCCCAATAGCAAGAGGATGTCGCAAGTCGCGCCTGCCCTTCCGGGCTTACAATGTACTGCACGAATTTGAGGGCGAGGTCCTTTTTCGTGGAGTCCTTCATAACGCCGATCGACTGTGCCCAGCGCACTGCGCCCTGCTCAGGGATGACCCACTCGAGGTTGGGTTTGTCTTTCACCAGACCGGCCGTCAGCCACTCGCCTCCGCCAAAAACGATATCAACCTCGCCTGTCGCAAGTGCCGTTTGCGACGAGACGACGTCGCTCACCTGCTTGGCGTTGGCCTTGAGAGCAAACAGCTTGTCCTTGATTGCCGGCAGGTCGGCGTCCGTCAGGCTGGCCGTTGCCTTGCCCAGATCGATACCGGTCAGGCCGATCATCGGCAGGTAGTAGTCATAGACCGCGATGCGGCCCTTGTACTTGTCGGACCAGAGCTTCGACATATCCTTCATGTCGGCCGGATCGACTTTTGTCTTGTCATAGGAAACCGTGTTGTAGCCGAACTTTTCGGTGACCGCATAGGTCTTGCCGTCGCGGGTGTTGTTGGGTTCCATGCGAACTTCAGGGAAGATATCTGCATTAGGAAGCGCGTCGGCCGGCATCTCCGCGAGAATGCCCTTGTCGACCGCGCGCTGCACGTCGACGCCATCGATAACGAGCACATCCCAGTCTCCCGGGCGCGACTGGTCGATGATGGAGAGACCCGCACCGGTACCCTCATATTCCTTCAAATTGACCTTTACGTTGTTCGCCTGCTCAAAGGGCTCGATCAGTGCGGGATCGGTGTGATCGCACCAGACAAGCGCATTCAATTCCTCCTGCGCCATTACCGGCGCCGGGGTGATCGTTATTGTTGCGGCACCCAATGCGAGGATGGCAGCGGAGGCGAGGAGTCTGCGCGCAAAAGCGCCTTCGGCAATATCAATCATCATGTGGCCCTCTGTCGGTGACGCTCATTTCGGCGCCTTCATGAAAAAGATTGAATGAGTTCATTTTTTTAGTCAATATGATTTTTGAGGACATTCATTATTTGAGAGAGTCGCAAATGACGGGACTGCGCGCCAAGCAGAAAGCCGATCGCAATCGCCGCATACTGGAGGCGGCGACGAGCCTTTTCCGGGAGGTCGGATATGACAGCGCCCGCATCGAAGACATTGCCGAGCGCGCGGAAGTGTCGGTTGGCACGTTCTACAACTACTACGAAAACAAGGGCGACATTCTCGTCGCCACCGTTTCGATGGAAGTCGAGGAAGTGTTGGCGTCCGGCAAGGACATCGTTGAAAATCCGCCGACCACTACGCTCGAAGCCCTGCAAGTACTGATCGACCAGTATTTTGACCATTCGCTGGTCTATCTCAGCAAGGAGATGTGGCGTACGGCCATGGCGATCTCCATCCAGCAACCCGAGAGCCCATTCAGCCGTCGATATACCGAACTCGACGGGCGCCTGTGCGATCAGGTTTCGACGCTGGTCCAGAAATTGCAGCTTCGCGGCGCTGTCATGCCTGGGATCGATGCGATTGCGGTGGGCCAGATGGTCTTCAATAACCTCAACATGATGTTCCTTGAGTTCGTCAAAGACGAAGCGATGACGCTGGATAGGCTCAAGGAACGCGTAGCACGGCAGAACCGGCCGCTTGCCGTCTTAATCAGCAGCCCCAAAATTCAATAACAGGGAACATCAGGGATGGAACACCAGCAACAAGCTGTGCTTGCCGCAGCGGATCGCCTCGTCGAAGCCTTTGGCAGGCATGATCGTGATAGCTACTTCGCGGCCTTTGCGCCCGCCGCCACCTTCATATTTCACAATCTCGACCGCCGCCTTCATACGCGTGCGGAATATGAGGCCGAATGGGCATTGTGGGAAACGCGCGACGGATTTCGTGTGCGGGCCTGCCGTTCCAGCGATCAGGATGTTCAGATTGCCGGCTCCGTCGCCATATTCACTCATTCCGTCGAGACGGATCTTGCTTTCAACGGTGAGCCGTCGACAAGCACCGAGCGCGAGACGATCGTCTTCGAGAAGCAGGCGAGCGGAGAATGGCTGGCGATCCACGAGCATCTTTCGCCGCAGCCCTGAGGCGACGATCGGAACGCCCACAACGCTTTTTACCCAGGTCTGCGCCCCTTGGTCGTATTGCCGGGTAATTTCATAGGAAAGACAGAACGATGGTTGACTTGAAGAAGCACCTTGAGGATCTACGCAAGAAGTTCGCCGATAGCGCCGAATTCTTCGATCCGCGCTTTCGCCGTGTGGCCGAGAAGATCTTTAGGGGCGGCACACGCGCTGCACCTTATTCGGGCATTTCGACCTTCGCAGGCTTGCCCTACAGGGAGGTCAATTTCGCGGCCCCTGACTTCGGCGACCTGCAGGTCGCGGCAGTCGGCATTCCGATGGATCTCGGCGTCAGCAATCGGCCGGGTTCGCGATTTGGACCGAGGGCTGTGCGCGGCATCGAACGCATCGGTCCCTACAATCACGTGCTCGATTGCGCACCGGCCTATGATCTACGCGCTGCCGATATCGGTGATATCCCGTTCGGGAGCCGCTATCGGTTGGAGCAATGCCACGAGAATATCGAGGCAGCGATCCGCAAGATCGTCGAAGCCGGCGTCATTCCGCTCTCCGTCGGCGGCGACCATTCAATCACACACCCGATCCTCAAGGCAGTCGGCGCCAGAGAGCCCGTCGGCCTCATCCATATCGATGCCCACTGCGACACGGGGGGCCCGTTCGACCAGACGAAATTCCATCACGGCGGCCCGATGCGCAACGCCGTTCTGGACGGCGTCCTCGATCCGACCCGCACGATCCAGATCGGCATTAGGGGGCCTTCCGAATATCTCTGGGAGTTTTCCTACGAGTCCGGAATGACCGTCATCCACGCCGAAGAGGTCGGTGGCATGGGTATTCCCGCCATCATCCAGAAGGCCCGAAAGATCGTCGGAGATGGCCCGACCTATCTGTCCTTCGATATCGACAGTCTCGATCCTGCGTTCGCGCCGGGCACCGGGACGCCAGAAATTGGTGGCCTGACGAGCCGTGAGGCGCTGGAACTGCTGCGCGGCCTCAAAGGTCTCAATTTCGTCGGTGGCGATGTCGTGGAGGTGGCTCCGCAGTATGACAATACCACCAACACCGCACAGGCTGGTGCGCAGGTATTGTTCGAGATCCTGAGCCTATTGGTTTTCAGCCCGGCTGTCGCGAGCGGGGCTGCTGCTTGACTTCCTTACTCACGGGTGACGGCGTCCATGACGTCGTCACCCACAATGCCACTGTTATGTGGGTTTGCCCTGCGGCCATCGCATGAAGAGACTGGACGGCGCGCCTGCCAGGTGCACTAAGCACTATTTTCCTCAAAGCAACATCAACGCGCCACGATCAGGATAAGTACCGAGAAACTGCTCCAGACGAGCATGGCGTGGTTTCCGAAAGACGTCTTGTGGTGCGCCGGCAAAGAGAATTATCGGGAAGAAATTACAAGTTTGTTTTGGTTGCGGGGGCCTGATTGCACGGAGACTTGCAATGTTTACCGGCAGAGGAAAACCTCACGTATGCGCCCGGAAGCAAGTTTCGCTCTCTTTCGTTTCACTGCGGATTGGGCAGACCGTAGCGGTCGCGTATCGTCTGCCCCTCGTATTGGCGGGGATACACGTTTCGATCCTGAAGGATCGGGATGATCTTGTCTACGAACTCAATGATGTCGTCCGGCGCCCGAGGCGGTTGCAGAGTGTAGCCATCGACCGTGCCGTCTTCCCAAAAGTCTATCATTTCGCCTGCTACCTCCTCCGGAGTGCCGAGCAAAAGCCGATGATGCCCCTCTGAACGACGTATGGCCTGCCGCGCAGTCAATTTCTCGTGGCGCAGCAGGTCGGATAGACCAAGCCCCATTCCCACTGCTTGCTGCCTGTTCGGGTCGGGGACGAAGCGTTCGTAGTCCAACACGGCATCCGGATCGAAACGGTCACGGTCCAAGCCATGCTCGCGCACGAAGCGTTCAAGCAGGCCATCTTCCGATCCGGTGCCGCTGTAAAGCTCATGCTTGCGAAGAGCCTCTTCCCGATTCGGCCCCAGGATGACAACAAGGCCCGGAACGATACGAATCCCGGATGGATCCCTGCCGAGCACAGCAGCTCTGCCGCGCACCTTGTCGCCGAAGGCTTTCCCTGCGGGTTTGGAAAGGATGTTGCAGTAGATGATCTCGCCGTGCCGCGCCGCAAGCTCGATGCCGCCGTCCGATGCGCCGGCCTGGGCAATCACGGGATGTCCCTGCGGTCCGCGCGGCACATTGAGCGGCCCGCGCACCTGAAAGAATTCGTCCTCGTGATTGATCGCGATTGCGCTGGCGCTATCCCAGAAGCGATCGGAGGCAACCTCACTCTCGCGGCGTGGGTCCCAGCTCGACCACAGCTTCTTCGCCACATCGAGAAATTCGGTCGCACGCGCATAGCGCTCGTTGCGTGGCGGAAGCGCCGCGCTGCCGAAATTGGCGGCGACGTTGGGATTGAACGAGGAGACGATATTGACGATCAGGCGCCCGCCCGAAACGATATCGAGCGACTGGACGCGCCGGGCGAAGTTATAGGGCGAATTGTAGGTAGAGGAGACCGTGACGACAAAGCCGATATCAGGTACTTGAGCGGCTAGCGCCGTACACAGGATCAACGGATCGATCGTGTGGAAGGGGCGACCGAGCGGTTCCGTCATCAACGCGGGATGGTCAGAAAAGAACACGGCGTCGAACAGCCCCTTGCGGGCGATTTCCGCCAAGCGCCGGTAATAGGCGGGATCGTTGATGTCATGCCGACCACCGCTACGATATTTCCACGCATTCGCGAGATAGCCGGTGGAATTCAGCCCCACGTTTAGGTTCATGCGACGTTTTTCAATGCTCATGCGTCAGTCCGTTCTGCCTCTTCTTCTCTTGCAACGCCCACGCCCGCCTGCGGGCCCGGGATCGTACCGTTGACGGCGAAATCACCGACAATGCGATCGTGGTAGATACGTGGATTGTGGGACGCGATCGTGCGGGCGTTGCGCCAGTGGCGGTCGAGACCGTGGCCGCGCTTGGCGGCGGATGCTCCCAACGCGTCGAACAGCACCGTGCTGGCGTCAAGGATCAGCGAGGTGACGACGGTCACGGACTGGCTGACCTCGAGTTCGGCATTGCGACCGGCCAGCGCGATCTGCTCCTGATCGCCGCCCTGGTTGGCCTCATGGGCCCGCTGCAGGGCCCTTGCCGCCTGCAGTACGATCGCACCGGCACTGTAGGCGGCGCCCCTCACCTTCCCCACGACCTGCTGGACCTGGGGGTCCTGTGCCGATCGGGACGCATTGCCACGGCTATAGACCCTTTTTCTCGCCACGACATGCCGCGCCAGATCGTTTGCCGCAGCGCGGCCGATGCCGGCGAGCGAGGCGAGATGGACCAGTTGGAAGAACCCGCCGGAATAGCTGAATCGCACCGCGCTTGGCTTGATCAGATCGTCGGCGATCTCGACGTCGCGGAAACGGGCAGTGCCGCTCGCTGTCAGCGACTGGCCGAAGCCATCCCAGTCGTCGATGATTTCGACGCCCGGCGCCGATGTCGGCACCAGCGCGCCGATCGGCTGCCCGTCCCCGTCGATCGCACCGAGCGTGATCCAGTCCGCGTAAAGCGAGCCGGTGGTGTAGAATTTCTCGCCGTCGAGCCGCCAGTTGGCGCCATTGCGGACCAGTCGCGTCGAATAGCTGCCAAGCGGCGTGTCGCCGACTTCGGAGAACCCGCTTCCGATCGTCTCGCCCTGCCCAAGCCTCTTCAGCCAAGCATCGCGCCAGGCGCTTTCGGGTGCATTCAGCAGATCCTCGGTAAAGCCGAAGTGGCTCCGATAGGCATTGGTGAGGTTCGGATCGGCTGCAGCGAGCTCGATGATGAGGCCGAAGAGTTCCGGCAAGGTCGCGCCTAGGCCACCGTTCGCGACTGGTAGCCGCAATCGCGAAAAGCCGGAGGTTTTGAGCCACTCATAGGCATCGAATGGCAATTCGTGCGCGAGGTCACGATCGACCGCACGTTCGCCAATCCGGGCGAAAACCGACCTGAAGGTTTCTGCGAGCCGCTCGAAGCGTTCGCTGGGCGGCGCGCCCCAGGCCCCATTGATATCAGTCATGACGTTGTTTCCTGTTCAAAGCCGCACTACCGCCGGCTGACGACGGCGGTATCCGAGGCTCGGTTACCGTTCCGGCCAAGGCGAGCCTCGCCTCAAGCGGCTGCCCGCTTCTCCGCCTCGAAATCGTGAAGCAGGATCACGATTTCGAAGCCGCGGCGGGCCAGCCAGTGGGCGACGATGCGGGCACGAGATCCCAGCAGATCGTCGATCAACACGACGCGGGCGCCGCGAACGGCGATTGTCCTATAGGCTACGCCGAGAAGCTGCCCGCCCTCGGACGAGATCGATCCGGGAAGGCTCGCGCGCGCGAATTCCTCCGGCGTGCGAACATCGAGCAGGTAGGTCGTGCGCGCCGGATCGGCGTTCCATCGCTCGGCAGTCTGTCGATCGATGAACGTCAGGCCGTCCTTTGCAGAAAGGCTATCCCCGCGCTCAAGCGCAAATTGGCGCGCCTCTTCGCTTGGCTCACCGTAAGAGGCGGTGCGCCCGGTCTCCAGTTCGAAACCCGCATCCGTCCAGCCACGCGTGCCGTCATCGAGATAGGAGACGGGGTTTGCAACGCCGGCATCGATCAGCGTCTGGGCTCCGAGAATGGCGCGTGGCAGGCCGGCGCAGGAAACGACGACCTTTGTTTTCGCCGAGGGGACGAGGTCCTGGAAGCGCAGCAACAGTTCGGCCCCGGGAACGCCGACGGCGCCCGGCACATGAGCCTTCTCGTATTCGGCGAGCGTGCGCGTATCGAGGACGATGACGTCCTGACCCTGATCGCGCAGCGCTTTCAGTTCCACAGCGGACGTCACCGGCGTCTTCTTCTCCTCACGCACCCTGGTGACAAAGGGAACGCCGGGAATATCGAATGTCGGAAGCTCTTCGCCGCCTTCCACCCAGACGGGAATGCCCCCTTCCAAGAAGTGAATATCCGTCCAGCCCGCTTGCCGCAAACGGCTGACCGCCGCTTCGGCATTGCCGTCGCCGCCATCGGCCAGAACCGTGCGAACACTACGGCGCGGCACGAAGCGGTCGAGTTCGACGTCCAGGCGTGCGGCCGGCAGGTTCGTCGCAAACAGCGGCGACGCATAGCCGACGTCTTCGGCCGGGCGGATATCAAGCACCGCCAATTCCAGCTCATCGCCCAGCCAATCGATCAATGTGGCCTTGTCTATCAAATATTTAGACATGTTTCCTGCTCCTCGATATCAGGCGTTCGGATCAAGCCACAGATCGCCAAAGCTCCAGTTGAGCCCCTGCGATCCCGTGACGTAGTTCTTCACCCGCTTGTTCGCGACGATCTGTGCGCCGGCGGCGACGAGGTCGACAGAGGCGACTTCGTCGTGGATGAGGTGCTGGAACTTGCTCCAGACCTCCCAGCGCTTCTTTTCGTCAGGCTCGGTTGCGGCCGCCTCGAGCAGCGCATCCGCCTCTGCATTCGTGTAGTGGCTGGCATTCGAGAACGGCAGGCCGATCTTGAAGTTCTTGCTCCAATAGGCGCGCTGGATGCCGAGCGACGGATCGAAGGTGTTGGAGAGCGACTCCACGACGAGATCGAAAGCGCGGTCGGTGTAGACTGTCTTCAGGAAGGTCGGCAGGTCGTATTTCCTGATCTCGATTCCGATACCGATCTTTTCCAGCTGGCTTTTCAGCACATCGGCATAGCCTTGCGGCAGGTACGAGTTGTAGGTCAGCCGGAGATCGAAGCGCTTGCCATCCGCCTTGCGGGGATAGCCTGCCTCATCCAGCAGCTTTTCGGCTGCGGCCGTATCGTAGGGATGGGCAACGACGCTCTTGTCGTACCACTTCGTCAAGGCCGTGCTGACCGGGCTCGGCGACACCTGCGCGTAGCCATAGAGCGCGACGTCAACGATTTCCTGCAGGTTGATGGCCTGTGCGATGGCAAGCCTGACTTCGCGCTTGGCAAACAGCGGATTGTCGTAGTTGAAAAACAACTGCTGTTGCGGACCGGAATAGGCGTAGGTGGTAGTGTCGACCACGAGATGTGGATCCTGCTTCAGCCGGTCGAGATCGGCAAGCGGCACTGGATTGTCGCCGATGTCGGCCTCACCTGTCTCCAGCGCCGCGGACCGCGCGGCGGGATCCGTGACGACACGCAGGATGATACGATCGAGATAGGGTTTGCCGGCATCCCAATAGTCGGGATTGCGTTCGAAGATCAGATGGCTGCCGGCCACCCATTCCGTCAGCTTGAAGGGGCCTGTGCCGATCGCCGTCTGCAGCGTCTGCCCGTCACCCGGCGCCAGTTTCTCGAAGATGTGCTTCGGCACGATCGGCGACTCCGAACTCGACTGCGCCGAGAGCAGGAAGGGAGCAGGCTTCGACAACACGATAACCGCGGTGAGCGGATCCGGCGTCTCCACCGCCACCACGTTCTGATAGGTGATGCGACCGCGCGGATGCGCTTCCTTCAGCCGGAAGATGGAGAAGGCGACGTCTTCGGAGGTGAAGTCCTTGCCGTCGTGCCACTTCACGCCCTTACGCAGCTTGAACGTGTAGCGAAGATTGTCATCGGAGACCGCCCATTCCGTTGCCAGAAGCGGCTGCGGCCTGACATCGAGGTCGAAGGTGAGCAGGCCCTCAACGATCTTCGGGCCGATCGCCTGGCCGGTGCCCGACGACGTGTTGATGGCAAAGAGAGCATTGCCCGGATCCACCCGGTAGAGCCAGTTCAAGGTGCCGCCCGTCGCCGGTGCAGCGCCTTGTCCAAAGGAGATCGACGGGAGCAGGGTGCTGGCGCTTGCAAGCAACATCAGCTGGTTGAAACTGCGACGGTTGATGGACACGCGAAGAGCTCCTCTCGGGTTTGGATTGTGGTCCGCTGAGGGGAAGCTTCAGTTCTGTGCCTCGAAAGCCGAAGTGAAAGTTTCTTCTCGTCCGGGAAAGAATAATTGCGTCTGAACGATTGTTCGAAGTCGGCGCACCACAGAGGAACAGCTACTCAATTTCCGCGATTTGACGGGATGATGTTTTCGTCGATGAGCACCCCGACGAAACGCAGGAATTGAGCGCGCCGGCGAAAGAATTTCTTTCCGTGAAATCAAACAGATATTTCTGGACTTGAACCGCCGGCCAGCCAACCGTTGACGGGAAATAGAGGGGTGAACGCCCCTTTCACCGTCATTCCCGGAGGCAAAATGCCGTTCGAAACAAATGCTGACGACACGCTGCTGGCAAAAGCGGCCGAGCTGCGCCAGGCGTTCCACCGTGATGCCGTCGAGAGAGACAAACAGGGCGGCAGCCCCGTCGAGCAGATCAGGCTTCTGAAGGCTAGCGGCCTGCCCTCCGCGCAGATCGCCAGGGAATATGGCGGCCAGGGCGCCTCATGGCTGACGATCCTGCGTATCGTCCGGGAGTTTGCCAAGACCGACGGTTCGCTCGCGCACCTGTTCGGCTACCATCATCTGCCGCTCAACCTCATCCTGTTTCGCGGCTCGGCGGCGCAGAAAGAGAAATGGCTGACCGGCTCGGCGGCCGGCGGCTGGATCTGGAGCAATTCCGGGAACGCCTTGTCGAAGACGTCGAGCGGCGAACGGACGGCAACGGGCTGGATCATCAACGGCAGTCGCCCATTCTCCTCGGGCACGCATATCGCCGATTACATCCAGATCTCCTGGGAAAATGCCGACGGCGCCCGGCTGACCGCCGCAGTTCCCGCCGACCGGGAAGGCATTGTCATCGTGAATGACTGGGACGGCATCGGCCAGAGGCAGACCGGCAGCGGCACGGTCCGCTTCGTCAATCTTGAGGTTCACGACGACGAACTGATCAGCTCGCCCGACGTGCCGCTGACGCCCTACTCCTCCCTCACATCGCTCCTCCAGCAGAGCGTGCTCCTCAATGTCTTCGTCGGCAGTGCGCAGGGTATACTGGAGGAAGGCCGCGGCTATACGGCAACGAGTTCGCGGCCATGGGTCTATTCCGGCGTCGAGCGGCACACCGACGACCCCTGGATCAAGCGCCAATATGGCGACCTCTACATTCGAACGCTGGCGGCAACGGAGCTGGCCGACAAGGCGGCGCGCAGCCTCGATGTTGCCTACGCCGAAGGGCCTTCGCTGACCGCCGCGGGCCGTGGCGCAGCCGCGATCGATGTCGCGACGGCCAACGTCTATTCAGGTGAAGTCGGACTTGCCGTCTCCAGCGAGATCTTCGAGGTGATGGGCGCCCGCTCCGCGACCAATGCCAACGGCTTCGACCGCTTCTGGCGCAACGTCAGAACGCACACGCTCCACAATCCCGCCGAGTACAAGAAGCGCACCGTCGGCACATGGCTGCTGACTGGTGAATTTCCCGTGCCGGCCATCTATCGCTGAAAGGGACCGCAATGGCGAGACGCAAGGACAAGATCAAACTCGGCGCATTTCTACTCTTCACCGGGCATCACGTGGCCGCATGGCGTCATCCGAAAGCCTCCGTCGGCACCGAATTCGAGAACTATGTGGAACTGGCTAAGCTCGCCGAAGCGGCGAAGTTCGACACGATTTTCTTCGCAGACGGTGTCGCCGCGCGCATCAAGGATGTCGAGGCTGCGAGCCGCAAGGCTCACAGCGGTGTCTATCCCTTTGAGCCGATCACCCTGCTCTCCGCGCTGTCCTGCGTTACCCGCAATATCGGGCTGATCGCCACCGCCTCCACCAGCTACTCCGATCCCTACAATCTCGCGCGGCAATTCGGCTCGCTCGACCGGCTGAGCGGCGGCCGGGCCGGCTGGAACCTCGTGACTTCCTCCGACCCTGACGCCGCCTTCAATTTCGGCCACGAGGCTCAGATCCTCCATTCCGACCGCTATGAACGAGCCGAGGAATTTGCTGATGTGGTGCTCGGCCTCTGGGACAGCTGGGAAGACGATGCTTTCTTGCGGGATCGCGAAAGCGGCCGCTATTTCGACCCGGCCAAGCTGCATCGCCTCGATCACAATGGAAAGCATTTCAAGGTCCGCGGCCCGCTCAACATTCCGCGCTCGCCACAGGGGCGACCGGTTGTCGTCCAAGCGGGCGCCTCCGAACCCGGCAAGGAGCTTGCCGCGCGCACGGCGGAAGCCATCTTTGCCGCCCAGATCACGCTGGAGGAAGCGACGAGCTTCTACGCCGACGTCAAGGGACGGCTTGCCAAATACGGCCGCTCGCACGACGATCTGAAGATTCTACCCGGCATTTTCCCGGTCGTCGGCCGCACACAATCGGAGGCCCAGGAAAAGTTCGAATCCCTTCAGGAACTCATTCAGCCGGAGGTCGGGCTGAACCTGATTTCCCAGCTATCCGGCGTCGACCTCAGGGATTATCCGCTCGATGGACCTGTGCCCGAAAATCCGCCTGCGACGAATGCCGGCAAGAGCCGTCAGGCGCTGGTTCTGGACCTCGCCCGGCGTGAGAACCTGACGATCCGGCAGCTCTACCTCCGCATCGCCGGCGCGCGCGGTCATTGGCAAGTGGTGGGAACGCCAACTGACATTGCCGATACGCTGGAAGAGCGCTTCGAAAACTATGGCGCCGACGGCTTCAACATCATGGCGCCGATCATGCCGGGTGGCCTTGCGGATTTCATCGAGCTTGTGGTGCCGGAACTGCGCCGCCGCGGTCTTTTCCGCCATGAATATGAGGGCACGACGTTGCGCGAAAACCTCGGCCTCAAGCGCCCCGATAACAGCCATGCTGTCAATCGCGGCTCAGTCGCGGCCGAGTAAGGGGAAACACATGAGCCGCGACACTCTCTTTCTCATCGCCCCCGGCTTCTCGGATCCGAAGCACCCCGGCCAGACCTTCGTCTGCCCCCATTGCAACGCGATCGAGGGCTTGCTTTCGAGTTTTCCCGAGCTTGCTGCCCGCATCGAGGTTCGGAGAGTTCCCTTCCCTCGCCCGCGCACGCAGGTCATCGAGGCGGTGGGCGAGGAAAACCAGTCCTTGCCGGTGCTGGTCCTCGCATCCAACCCGCCGCCCGATGCTGCCGACTGGAAAGGCAAGCGCTTCGTGTCGAAGACCAGCCGCATTCTCGAACTGCTTGCCGAGCGGCATGGTTTTCCGCGACTTCACGACTGATGGAGTAAAGACGATGACCGTAAAGCCCTCAGGCTTCGAACCAGCCTTGCTACCTCCCGTTCTCTTCGAGCCGGACCAGAACGATCCCTATCTCGCCAAGGCGGTCGAACTCAGGAACATCTTCGCTGTCGATGCCGTCGAGCGGGATCAACAGGGCGGGCGGCCGACAGAGCAGGTCCGGCTTCTCAAGGAGAGCGGTCTCGTCAATCTGCTCATTCCCAAGGAATTCGGTGGCGAGGGACAGCCCTATTCGACGGCTCTGCGCATCGTGCGGGAATTCGCCAAGGTCGACGGCTCGCTTGGCCACCTGTTCGGCTATCACTTCAGCCCGATCCAGAATGCTCTGACGGGGGGTAGCGACGAACGATCGGCCGCGATCCTGCGGCAATCGGCCGAGGGTCGGTGGTTCTGGGGCAACACCACGAACAGCTTCTCCAAAAGCCTCTTCGGCAAGAAGGTCGAAGGTGGCGTCCTCTTGAACGGCTATCGGCCATTCGCCTCCGGCTCGCATGTCGCCGACTATTTGATGGTCGCATGGGAAGACGAGGAAACGAACGCGCGCAGCTTCGCCTACATCCCCGCCAATCGCGACGGCATAACGATCGCCGACGATTGGGATGGCATCGGCCAACGGCAGACCGGCAGCGGCCGCGTATTTTACAAGGACGTCACGGTGAAGGATGAGGAGATCTCGTCGGAACGCCCCAGGGATCCGGCTGCCCTTCTCATACCGCAGCAACAGCAGAGCGTTCTCCTCAACGTCTTCATCGGCAGCGCGCAAGGGGCCCTGATCGCAGCACGGGATTATACGATCACGAAATCTCGGCCGTGGATCTATTCCGGTGTCGAACGCCACTCTGACGATCCATGGATCAAGCGACAGTACGGTGAACTCTGGGCCAAGGTGCAGGCCGCTACCGCACTGGCTGACAGAGCCGCGGTCGCCATCGATACGGCCTATGCCAAAGGCCCGGCGCTTACGGCTGAGGAGCGCGGCGCGACCGCAATCGCCGTGGCTTCCGCCAATGTCCTGGCGGGCAAGGTGGCGCTCGAGGTCACCAGCGAAATATTCGAGGTGATGGGCGCCCGTTCGGCCGTGCGCCCCTACGGCTTCGATCGTTTCTGGCGCAACGTCCGCATCCATACGCTCCACAATCCGGCAGAGTACAAGACCCGCAATGTCGGCTCCTGGTTCCTGACTGGCGACTATCCCGAGCCGGGGATATTCCAATGAGCCGACGGCAGCTTCATCTCAACATCAATATCCTGCACTCGGGGTTCTCCCCGGCGGCCTGGCGCATGGAAGGCAGCGACCCGCGAGCCTCCTTCGACATCAACCACTACATCAAGGTCGCTGGCATCGCGGAACGAGGCACCTTCGATGCCGTCTTCCTGGCCGACCAGGCGGCCATATCGGACCGCATCGACTTCCGCCCACTGACTTCGCTGGAGCCGACGATCGTGCTTGCGATTGTTGCGGCCAGCACGGAAAGGATCGGGCTGATCGGCACGGCCTCCACCACTTACAACGAGCCCTACAATATCGCCCGGCGCTTCGCGACGCTCGATCATGCCAGGGGCGGGCGCGCGGGCTGGAACATCGTCACCAGCGCGGATCTGGCGCAAAGCCGGAATTTCGGCCTCGAAAAGCCCGTGGACCATGCGAGCCGCTATGAGCGGGCCGGCGAATTCGCCGCCGTGGTCAAGGCGCTCTGGGACAGCTGGGAGGAAGAAGCCTTTGTCGGCGACGTTGCGACCGGACGCTTCGTCGATCCCGGCCGCGTGCATCCGATCGCTCACACCGGCAAGCACTTCTGCGTGCATGGGCCGCACAATATTCCACGCCCGCCACAGGGGCACCCGGTTCTCGTGCAGGCGGGCGGATCAGACGACGGGCGCGCGCTCGCCGCCGAGCATGCCGAGGCCGTGTTCTCCGCCTCGCAATCCTTCGAAGAGTCGCTGGATTACGCCAGGGATTTGCGCCGTCGCGCCACGCGTTACGGTCGCTCGGAAAACAGCATCCTTGTGCTCGCGGGCCTCGCCACCATCATCGGCAGCACGGAAGCCGAAGCGAGGCGCAGACAGGAAGAGCTGCGCGACCTCATTCCGCTGGAGTACAGCCTTGCCCGGCTGGCCGGCGTCCTGCAGGTCGATCAGAAGAAGCTCGAACTCGACAAGCCATTACCTGAGGCCATACCGCTGCCGGCTGACGGCGGGCACACGTTCTTCCACGCCACGTTGGCGCTGGCGCGGCGGCAGGGATTGACCGTTCGAGGCCTGATACGCGCGCTCAACGGCGGCACCGGGCATCGCACGATTGTCGGAACGCCTGCCGCGATCGCTGACGATATCGAGACATGGTTCACCGCCGGTGCGGCTGATGGTTTCAACCTCATGCCTGATGTGCTCCCGCATGGGCTTGAAGTCTTCGTCGATGAAGTGGTCCCGATCCTGCGTCGCCGCGGTCTGTTCAGGCACGAATACACCGGTCGCACATTGCGCGATCACCTTGGCCTAACGCGGCCACACAACCCCTACGCCAGCGCGGCGGAATAGCGACCCGGAAAAGGACACACCCATGACACCATCCCTTGCGGCAAAGCCAACCGGCACCGACCGGCTGGCGGCGCTATCAGCCGAACGCTATCGCCAGGCGCAGCACCTCGGCAGCGACTGGAATGAAACGATCGATACGCTGCTCTCCCACCGCAGCGTGCGCAGCTATTTGCCGGATCCGGTCCCACACACCGCTGTCGAACTTGCCGTTGCCGCCGCGCAGTCGGCTGCCAGCTCCTCCAACCTGCAGGCATGGAGTGTCGTCGCCGTCGAGGACCCCGAGCGGCAAAGCCGCCTGAACGCCGTTGCCGGCAATCAGCGCCAAATCGCCCAGGCACCCCTCCTGCTCGTCTGGCTCGCGGACCTTGCCCGGCCTCGGGCGATCGCAGCGGACGGCGGCTCGGCGGGAGAAGGTCTCGACTATATCGAGAGCTTTCTGCTTGGCGTGATCGATGCGGCTCTTGCAGCACAGAACGCGGTCGTTGCTTTTGAATCGCTCGGGCTCGGGACCTGCTACATCGGCGCGATCCGCAACGATCCGGAAGCGGTGGCCCGGGAACTCGCCTTGCCGGACGGTGTCTTCCCGGTCTTCGGCCTTACTGTGGGGTTTCCCGATCCGGCGCAACCTGCCGGCGTAGAGCCACGCCTTCCGCAATCGACGGCCCTGCATCGCGAGCAATATGCGGATGGCGCCCGGGCGCGGGATCTTACCGGCTACAACAAGGCATTGAGAAGCTTTCAGGCGGAGCAGGCGATGCCGGCGATCGACTGGACCGATCAGGTCCGCAATCGTATTGGCACGGTCGAGGCGCTGAAGGGCCGGCACGTGCTAGCCGCGGCCGCGCGCAGGCTGGGCTTCCCACTCAAGTAGAGGCAAGGCGTCTGGGACGACGTTACTCGGCCGCCATCATGTCGGCGGCCGGCCGGATGCGGCGCGCGATGATCTCGTCCATTGTCTGCAAGGCCCGCGATTCGGCAAGCAACCACTCGCGAAACAGATCGACGCGCATCAGTCGCGCCGTATGCGCCGTGGTGGCGAAGAAGTAGGAGGAACTGACCGGCTGCGGTACGCCAAAGGGGCAGACCAGCCGCCCGGAGCGGATCTCTGCTTCTGCCAGCCGGATCTTGCCGAGCCCCAGCCCCTGCCCCGCCAGCGCTGCATCAAGGACGAGGGAGGACTGGTTGAGACGAAAACCACCCTGCGACGGCAGGTAGGAAAGCCCGGCGGCGCGCAACCATCCACCCCAATCCGGGCAGGATTGATCATGCTCGGCGCCCTCCTCATGCAGCAGCGGCACGTCTTCGATCGCCTGCGGCTTGCCCCACAGCCCATGCGTATCGGCAAACTCCGGGCTGCACACTGGCAGCACGGCTTCGGAAAAGAGATGGTCAACGATGAGCCCCGGATATGGACCTCTGCCGTAGCGGATCACGCAATCGGCGTCGCCGGCATCGAGGTTCGTCAGCTGGGTCGACGCGTCGACCAGGATCTGAAGGCCCGGAGCGGCTCGCCGCAGCGCATCGAGGCGCGGGATCAGCCATTTGCTGGCGAAGGACGGGGCGACCGAAACGCGGATCGGCTGTTCATGATCGCTCTGCACGAAATGAGCCATGGCGGCCAGAACAGCATCGAAGGCACCGGTCAATCCGGGCACCAATGCCAACCCGGCCGGCGTCAGATGCAACTGGCCACGCACCCGGTTGAAAAGCGGCTGGCCGAGATAGTCTTCCAGCAGGCGGATCTGTTGACCGACCGCAGCCGACGTCACATGCAACTCTTCGGCAGCACGAACGAAATTCAGATGTCGCGCCGTCGCGACGAAGGCCCGCAGCGATGTCAGCGGCGGCAGCCGCGCAAGCGTGGGCTGGATTGCTTTTCTGCGGGAGTCGGCAAAAGTGCTCATAAGATGATTGCACCACAAACCTGCCTATGAAGACGAGAACCGCCTTTCCTTCCAACCCTGCCGGCGGAACATTTTCTTGCGCTGCAGACCTCGATCAGAGATGCAAAAACTCATTTTTGGAAATTGTATATATTTTTAGTAGATTAAAGGGATCGGCTACCTACCGACGCACTGGCGCGAAGTTTTCCTTTCCCGGACGCGGAGAAAAACATTCTTCCAATTCTGCTCCACGCTGCCCGATGATTGCCGCGACGATGCTTCGACAGAGGCATTCTAATCGCAATTCAGGGGGTATTCATGGACATCAGCAGACGCCAGCTCAACAAACTTCTCGCCGCGACGGGCCTTACCGCATTCCTGCCGCTCAGCGCCTTCGCCGAGACTGCGGCCCCGACAAAGGGCGGCACGCTAAATTTCATCGTCGAGCCGGAGCCGCCGACGATCCTGACGCTGGCCCACACCGCGGGCGGTACCCAGAAGGTCAGCCCGAAGATCACCGAAGGTCTTTTGACCTACGACTTCGATCTGACGCCGAAGCCACAGCTCGCCACGGAATGGTCAATCAGCGACGATGGACTGAACTACACCTTCAAGCTCCGCCCGAACGTGAAGTGGCATGACGGCAAGCCCTTCTCATCGGACGACGTTGCTTATTCCATCGAGCTTCTGAAGCAGGTCCACCCGCGTGGCCGCGGCACCTTCGCCAATGTCACGAAGGTCGAAACGCCCGATCCGCTGACCGCCGTGATCCGGCTTTCCAAACCGGCGCCCTATCTGCTGAGTGCTCTCTACGGGGCCGAGTCGCCGATCGTGCCCAAGCACGTCTATGACGGCGTCAAGATCGCTGACGTCCCAACCAATCCGAATGGCAGTGCCCCGATCGGCACGGGGCCATTCGTCTTCAAGGAGTGGGTACGCGGATCGCATATCATCCTCGAGCGTAATCCTGATTACTGGGACGCCGGCAAACCCTATCTCGACCAGGTCATTGTGCGCTTCGTGCCTGATGGCGCGGCCCGCGCCGCCGGTTTTGAGACCGGCGAATTCGATATCGGCGGCGACAATCCCATTCCGCTGAGCGATCTCGAACGTGTGAAGGCACTGCCGAACATTGCCGTCGATTCACGCGGCTACGAAACCAAGGGCGACCAGACGCAGCTGATTTTCAATCTCGACAACGAGTATCTGAAGAATGTCAGCGTTCGCCGCGCGATCGCCCACGCCATCGACCTCGACGTCATCCTGAACACCGTCTGGTACGGCTACGGCCATGTTTCGCCGACCCCGATCAGCACCTTCCTGCCGCGCTATCTCGACACCTCGATCAAGCCCTACGCCTTCGACCTGAAAGCCGCTGAACAGCTGCTCGACGAGGCCGGCTACAAGCGCGGAGCGGACGGCGTCCGCTTCAACCTGCGACTGACCCACAATTCCTACAACGAAGGCTTCAAGCGGGTCGCCGAATATCTGAAGCAGAACCTGACGCGCATCGGCATCAACGCCACGATCGATTCCTACGACTTCTCCACCTACATCAAGAAGGTCTACACCGACCGTGCCTTCGACGTGACGGCCGAATATCTCGGCAACCAGTTCGATCCAACGCTTGGCGTGCAGCGCATCTACTGGTCGAAGAATTTCAAGCTCGGCCTGCCCTTCTCGAACGCCAGTCACTACAACAACCCGGAGGTGGACAAGCTGCTCGAAGCCGCATCCGTCGAGATCGACGATGCGAAACGCAAGCAGCAATTCTTCGCCTTCCAGAAGATCGTTGCCGACGAAGTGCCGGTGGTGAACCTGATTTCACTGGAGAACGTCACCGTCTTCAACAAGCGGGTCAAAAACCACACGATCGGGGCCGAGGGTGTGCAGTCCAACTTCGCTGATGTCTACATCAAGGACGGCGAAGGCTGAGGTGCGGCGGCAGGACCTGCACAGGAAAGGGGCGCATCGTCGATGCGCCCCCAGACCGCTGACAAACCCGTCGATATTTTCGGCGGGTTTGTTTTTTTGGACGTTGGTTGTTTTAAGTTGGGTTCTGCGGCGCGGCGAAGTTGGCGGTCTCTGGCCCTCATGCCATGGCTGGTCTGGGTGGCTTGGTGAGCGCCATTGCGATCTTCTTGATGTTTTGGGCGGCTGCGGCCAGCAGGCACTGGCATGCGACACGGGTGAGACTTCGGAAGCGGGCATAGCGATGGCCGTGAAGCTGCTTGGCATCGGCAAACGAGCGCTCGACCGTCTCCTTGCGGCGCTTATAGATTGCCTTGCCCCAAGGGGTCAGGCGGTTGGCGTCGGTGCGCTGGCGCGCATCGGCCCAGACATGGCGGGTGATGGTGCGCACCGCCTTGGTGTTTGATGTGCAGGAGGCGAGCAGCGGACAGGTTTGGCAGATCGCCGGGTCGGATGTGTAGTGGCGATAACCGTTGCGGTCGGTGGTGGCATAGGCGAGCAGTTGGCCTTCGGGGCAGCGATAACCGTCCGTCTCGGGCTCATAGTCGAACTTCGACTTGCGCATCATGCCATCTTTGGGTGGGGTCGGATTGCGATAGCCGGTGACGCCTAGGATCTGGCGGTCCTCCAGCCCCTTGGCGATGCCGGACGTGGCATAGCCGGCATCCAGGCCGACGGCGCCGACCTCGAAGCCGAACCGCTCCCGCTGCCGGTCGAGCCGCTCGAGATAGACGATACTGTCATGCACATTGGCCGGCGTCACATGGGTGTCGGTGATGATCGCAAGCTTGCCGTCGACCGTGCGGTGGTCGAGATAGAAGAAGCCCTTCGGCTTGCCGTCGCGCACCATGTAGCCGCTGTCGGGATCGGTGCGCGACACCTTGATTTCCTTCACCTGCGGCTCACGCTCTTTGTCCTTCAGCGGCTTTTGCCCGTGCAGCGTCCGCTCCGCCTCGATCGCCCGGTCGAGATCGGCCCAATAATCGGCCCGCGACTTTTCGATCATCGCAAGATCGTATTTGCCCTTGTTGGCATTCGCCTTCAGATGCGTTGAATCCGTGTAAAGCACCGTGCCATCGACCAGCTTGTGGGCGATCGCCTGGCTGACGATATGATCAAAGATGTCCTGGGCCACCGACGTGTCGTTGAAGCGCCGGCGGCGGTTCTGCGACAGGGTCGAGGCGTCGAACACGGGATCCGTCAGCTTCAGCCGCAAGAACCAGCGGTAGGCGACGTTGACCTCGATCTCGCGCACCAACTGACGCTCCGAGCGCACGCCGAACAGGTAACCGATGAACAG